>JAXMAR010000030.1:0-95356 GCA_046350295.1 Gemmataceae bacterium | reverse complement strand
ATGCGTCGGGCGCCGAGCGCGTCGAGAAAGACGGCGTCGTTGCGGCGCAGCTCGATGTCTTGCAGGCAGTCGCCGTTGCACAGGGCGTTGTAAGCGATGTTGAGAACGTGATCGGACTCGTGGTAGGGCAGATGAATTTTGAGGACATGGAGGCGCTCGTCGATGGCGTCGATGAGGCCGATCTTGCCTGCGAGAAGATGAAAGGCGCCGATGCCGCCGAAGGCCAAGCCACGGACGCGCGTGGCGACGTCGTAGCGGATGTTGCGGGCGCGGAAGGCAGGCTGGGAGCAATCGCCGAGCTTGCTCTTATCGAGCCGGCGTTGGATTTGGCGCTTGCGAGCGGCGAGGCGGTTGCGTATGGTGACGTTCACTCGAAATCCTTTTCTGTTCGCGTGCGTGAAAAGTGTGGCACTTGTCAAACACCGCGAAAAGACCGAAGGATTTCGAGTTTTTTGTTCTCCTGGGAAAAACGCTCGTGGCGCCTTCGCTTGGTTAGGGTCTAGGTTCGGCAGCTTGCTGCAGGCATACCGTTTGGCAGGCTATCAACCCGCCCGGGACTACAGCTTTCTGGAGGTGAACGCGCATTTGCGCGGGCTCTATCCGCAGATCGCCGCGGACCTCATTCAACGCCTGAACACCGTGGGAGCTACCGTCACCCGCGACACTGCCACGGATTTCTTCCTCATCAACGGCGAGTTCAGCGCATCCCTCGTCCTCTCACGCTGCCGGCAGACGGCCGCCGGCGCCTACCGCTGGCTCGTGCAGTTCGGCCCAGGCCTCGCGCCCGACATCACCATCCTCGCGCGAATGGACGCCGCCAACGACAAGCCGGCCGATTACTACCTGTTGCCGATCATGGATATCGAGGCGCCTCGCCTCCTCCTTTGCGAGTCGAACGGCGCCCACCTCGACACCTACCAGTTCGATGACCTGGATTTTCTCTCCAGCCTTGCCCTTAGAAGAAAGATCGAGGTGGCGGCATGAACGTGCGATTCGACACAACCGTGCGGATGATCCCGGTCAAGCAGGTCGAGGTCCTGAATCCCAGACAACGGGGCAAGATAAAGTTTAGCCAGATCGTCGCCAACATCGCCAAGCTCGGCCTGAAGAAGCCGGTCACCGTCGCCCTGATCTCCGGCAGCAACGGCGATGCCCGATACGGCCTTGTGTGCGGACAAGGGCGGCTGGAAGCCTACATCGCTCTGGGGGAGGAGGAGATCCCGGCAATCCTTGCAGAGGGGTCAAAGGAAGACCTCCTCTTGATGTCCCTCGCCGAGAATCTTGCTCGTCGCAAGCGCTCCAGCGTCGAATTGCTACGGGAGATCCGGGCGCTGAAGGAGCGCGGCTACAGTCACGCCGATATCGCCCGCAAGACGGATCTCAACGTCACCTACGTGCGTGGCATCCTGCAACTTCTCTCCAAGGGCGAGGATCGTCTACTGGAAGCGGTCGAACGGGGCCATTTGCCGGTCAACATCGCGATGACAATCGCGACTTCCGACGATAAGGCGGTGCAGCGGGCGCTTCAGGACGCCTACGAACGAAACGATCTTCGTGGGAAGTCGCTCCTTCGTGCCCGGCGCCTGATCGAAACCCGGCGGGCGAACGGCAAGAAGCCGCGACGCGGGCCTCGCAATCCTTCATCCAAGCCTGTTTCCACCGAGCAACTCCTGCGCAAGTTTCAGCAGGAGACGGCGCGGCAGCGCATGGTCGTGCAGAAGGCCAAGATATGTGAAACGCGGCTGTTGTTCGCGATTTCAGCGCTCAAGCAACTGTTCAACGACGAACACTTTGCGACACTTCTTCGGGCGGAGGGCTTGGACTCACTTCCCCAACCGATCGCAGACCAGATTTGCAGCAAAGGGGGGACCAATGAGTAGCTCCGTCCGGCTCGCCTGCGAGCCTGCTGTTAAAGAGATCGACCTCGCCAAGATCCTTCCCACCCGGGTGCTCGACGAGGCCATTGCCCGTTCGCCCAAGTATCAGTGCACCGAAGCGTCGATCAGGGAACTCGGCCTGATCGAACCATTGGTGGTGTACCCGGAGTCGAGCATCGAGGGCTCTTTCATTCTCTTGGATGGTCATGTTCGCCTGGCAATCCTCAAGGCACTCGGCAAGGCGACCGCAAAATGCCTGGTCGCCAAGGACGACGAGGGCTTCACCTACAACCACAAGGTGAACCGCCTGACGGCGATCCAGGAGCATTTCATGATCCTGCGGGCGATCAAAAACGGCGTCGCTGAGGAGCGGATCGCGCGGTCGCTGAACATCGACGTGCAGAGCATCCGGCAAAAGCGCGATCTCCTGGAAGGTATCTGCTCCGAAGCTGTCTTGTTGCTTCGCGAGAAGCGCGCGAACGCCGAGGCGCTTCGCGAGTTGCGCAAGGTCAAGCCGATGCGGCAAATCGAGATCGCCGAACTGATGTGCGCTGCCAACAACTTCTCGGTCGCCTATTCCAAGTGCCTGGTCACGACGACGCAGGTCGAACATCTGGTCGATCCAGAACGGGGGAAAGAGGCGCGTGGCTTGTCACCCGAAGACGTCTCGCGCATGGAGCACGAACTGGAGTCCCTGGGCCGGGACTTCAAACTCATCGAGGAGACGCACGGGAAGAACACGCTCCAGCTGGTGATCGTGGTCGCCTATCTGAAGAAGCTGCTCGACAACTCTCGGGTGGTGCGGCACCTCGCCAATCATCATCCGGAGATCCTCGCCGAGTTTCAAAAGCTAGTCGAAGCGAGGAACCTTGGGGACGGGGGACAGGGGTAGGGGAGGAAAAAGGCCGGGGCTGACTGCGATTATGCGGGAATGATCTCGCCCGTTAGCTTGATGGCCAACAGGAGCTTGAGCGGTTTTTGCTGAATGGCAGCCATGCTCAAAACGCAGGGAACTTTCTCATTTACATGCCACGGAATACTCGTCTCGACTTCCACCTCTTGTCCTTGCCTCAGGACTTCGTGGATATCTGCATTGATTGCGATATCCTTCAAGTGAAGCCCTTGGGGGCCGACGATGGGAGACATGTCGTCGCCGGGCTTGTCATGGCTCCCTCGGGGCCGCTGCGCATAGCGGGCGGATGCTTTCATGCCCCAAACGCGCGCGCCGCGAATGAAAATGCCCTCGCGATCTTCCTCTGCGTATGCAATCAGTCCCTCATGATTCTTGAATGAAGTGTCGAGGTCGTGCATCTGCAGCCGCCAGACAAACATCCCCGGCCACACTCGAAACCGCTCGATCAGGCTGCGAACATGAGGCGCATCAAACACCCTGTCGCCGAGCCGCTCGATCACGGTAGCTTTGGGGATGAGGAGCGCCCTCGCCATGCGGTTACATTCGCTTTCGAGGCTGTCGAGCGTGCGCTCGGACTTGAAAAACGCGTCTCTGGCCGACTTGCCGGAGGCCTTCAGGAACACCACGTGCGCGATTTCATGCGCGATGGAGAATCGAATCGTCGGCTCCAGGTCTCGAAGCTCTCCATCCGTGAGCGGTATCTCGGTTTCTTCCTCGTTACCGTCCTTGAACTTGTCCGAGTTGATGACGATCACGAACTCTGATTTTCGGCGATTGGGCTGCCGCAGGCCCGCGCTGGAGAACAGCGGCGCCCGCATCAGGCGCACGACAGAGTAACTCTTGGCGAGATGTTCGAGCGAGACGGGCAGTTCGCGCGCGTAGAGCTGCTTGTTCCAGTCCTCGACTTCGGCCCAAGCCTTGTCGCGGATGCTCGCGGACACACTATCCTGTTTCGGCCTCATTGGCGTGCCTCACAAGCGATTCGTTCATTCCCCATCTGTCGCCTCGCCCGCCAGCAGGCGGCGCTGGCTGTCGAGCCACCGTTCAATCTGGTCCTCCTTGAGGCGGTTGAAGATGAAGCCCACTTCGTTAATGACCCTGCGGCGGATGGCGCTCGCCAGATCATTCCGTTTAGGTTCGCCCGCGGATTCGATAAGATCGACGAAAGCATCCGTGCTGGCGAGTAGTGCTCGGCGGACGTGCGGCGCTTCGCATACCCGCATTTCCTCGACAAACCACTTCTTGATGCTCTCGCGATCGCGAAGATCAAACTGCGGACTTGGCGCAGTCCTCCGTGTCGAATCGTCCCTGACAGCATCCCTAGTCGGCCTAAACAGGCCCGGGAGTTCATCCGCCCACAGCGCTCGCAGGAGGTCGTTCGTCCCGGCACCCGATTCGCGAAGCGACGTGCATTTTTCTTCATTCTTCTCGAACAATCTCAGAAGGCAGATGAATTCCTTTTCCGAGAGCTCGTCGACCGTCGTCACGCTGCACTGCTCGAGCAGCCTCATGAGGCGACCCTGGGCCGACGCAGGATTTTTCCGGGCAATGCGCAACTGTTCTTCGTTTGTTTTGTCAGCCTTGTATTGAATATCGCGGCAGTTCGCCTCAGGCCGGCCCGCTTCAGGGTCCCATCCGTGGACATACCGATCGAGGTTGACTGTGGAGAGCTCAAAGCTCGGATCCCAGCTTTCTCTGGCAAGCTCCGCGTTCTCCCTATTGTTCGACTGGTATAGGGAAATCCATCTCCCTACCAGCGTGCGAAATGCGCCGCTGTCCATGGCACTCTTGAGTACAGCATCGCCATCGTCCGGGGACAGCCCGTCCTCCAATCGCTTCGCCCAGTTTGCAAACATGACGTCAAACGCACGGATGAAAAACGTCTGGGCATTTTCCAGGAGTTCGTTCTGGCGCCGCCTCGCTTGCAGCGTGGGCAAGGCTGGAACGGTCAGTTTGGACAGAATGCCGGTGTAGAACAGGCTGTCGCTCACGAACACGTACAGTTTCCACATCGCGGAATACTTCACATCGGCCTGTTCAATAGACGCGGTCACCAGGCTGCGGATCGTCGTACAATCCGTTTCGCTCTGCCCGCCATCCTTTGCAAGCTCATCGAGCCGGATGATACCATCCTTGAGCGCGACCATGATGGCGGGGTCCTTGTACAGCTGCTTGAAGGGGGTGGTCCACGCGATTACCCTGCTCGGAATTAGCTTCATGAACTCATCGAGATCGCTGTCGCTCTTAACCACGTGATCGGTGACATATTGGCACATGTCATTGTCGCCCTCAAACCCGCCCTGGAGCAACTTTTCCATCAGCGCCGATACGAACAGGAGAAAGCGGCTGTAGTACGTAGAGTCAACGAGCGCCGCAAGCGTTCGAAGGCTGAATTCGCTCTCTGTGAGCCGTGTCTTAGACTTAGCGCCCTGTATTGTGAACCGTTTCGCGGCCCGGTCGCCGGGAATAATCATCAAGGGCCGGTAAATCCGTCGGTCAACCAGCTTGCTCAGAATGGCGTAGGCGTCTAGCCGATCTGGCTGCTCCCTGCACGTTGCGAGCAGGAAGTGAAAGAAAGACTCCTCGCCTTGGAGTGCGTGATGGCCGCCCTTGAGCGCCAGAATGTCGGGAAGGGATGGCTTGGCGTTCTTGTCCGTGAGAATGAGCAGCGTGCGAGACAACATCGCTATGGCGCCCTGCACCACGCGGTGCATCACCGCCTTTTCGTGAATCTCGTGCCGTAGGTCCAGCAATCGGAAGAGGTCGTTGAGCAGGACCGTCCTGCTCGTCCCCCGCTTGTCGTCGATGACGTCAATCGCGCAGCGGTAGAGCTTCTTGTCCGCCTGCACGCCCGGGGATCGGAACGTCGCCGTCAGCTTTTCGTCATGCACGAGGATGTAATAGTTCAGGATGTACAACTCGATTCGACGATCCATCCCCAGCCGCTGCGGGTCGCGACGTAGGTAGTCAATCAGGTCGGCGCTCAGCGTATTGCCGATGATGTCATGCCGGAACGGCTGGTACCAGGCATTGTGAAATTCGTTCCACAAGGAAGGCGGGCCAAGGCCCCATAGGGTTGGCTCGGCGTCGAACGACGTGAGCACATCAAACGACCGGTGCATCCCGTCTTCTTCCGGCGACTCTACCGTCAGCAGGTGGAAGAGGAGGTTCGGTAGGAGCAGCACGTTCGGATCCCAGTCGGTGCCCTCGCAGCCGCGCAGCAGCGAGACGAACGAAGAGAGGTGCGTCTTGCGCTCTTGCGGCGACGCCCCATTCGCGGCGCCAGCGGCGGCGGGCGCTGCATGGGCATGACCGTCGGAAGACTTCAGCAGGGTGTAGAAGGGTTTGGAATAAGAGCGCAGGAGTCGGGCGAGCACGGATGTGTCCGTGTCAAACAACAACACGAAGAGCAGTGGATTCCGCACGAAGTCGTCATGCTTGTCGTACTGCCCGTAGTGGGACGGCATCTTTATCTTGCCGCCCCCGAATTCGATATGGTGCTTCTTCCGCTCGATGTCATGGGACAGGGGGACGTGGGAAACGTCGTGAAGCAAGGCGCCCAGCCGGATCAACACTCTCTCCGCGGCCGTAATCTGGATGCCCGCTTGATGCTCGCTCCTTGTGCTCTCGCGGTTCTCCTTGAGGCTGTCAAGGAGGAGCGTCGCGACGTGGCAGGCGCCGATCGAATGCGCACCGCGTGTGTGATTGGCAGTTTGGTAGACGAGGTCGACGAATCCGAGTTGGGACGTGCGAAAAAGCCGTTGGAACTCGGGCGTGTCGATCACGTCCCGCTCCATGTCGCTTAAGAGAATCCGTCCCCAGATGTCGTCTTGAAACTTGTGGTGCTCGTGGAATGGATCGTGGAAACCACTGGACGAACTCATGGCAGCCCCACTTTATGGATGAAACACAATTGTACCGCCAGCGGGCGCGTGGTAAAGGTTCTTGAAGCAACAGACAAATGTCCTCGCACGGCGTGGATCAGGTGCCGGTGAACCGGGCGATCAGCATGTCGCCCATTGCAAGACGTACATCGTCCCGGGATCGCGCTGACGACCTGTTGTCTGCGGCAAGCGCCGAGGCGGCACCTGTGCTCGTGCGGGTCGTTGTCTTCAACCCGCTCGACCGTCCCTTTGATCTGGCGCCCAAGGTGGCGATGTCAGCCAGCTTGGCCGGCCGTAACGGCGCCCCGTCGACCTCAGGCGTTTGGGAGTTATCGAACGTCTCCCTCCGGCGAAACATGACTTTGCGGAAGAGGCCCCAGCCCGGCGCCATCGGCCGGGAGAACCGGACGCGCAACTCGAGTCCGTCACCGCCTCACCGGATCCTTCGCACACCTCGAACAGACGACCGACACTGGCGTACCCCTTTCCGTGAGGAATGGCCATGCCGCTGTATTTTAGCCGCCGGGGGTGGGCGGCGTCCGAAGATTGGATGTCGAAGCCGAGGTGGCGCCGGCTCAGGCGGCCGACTGCGACCTCTGCCGATGGTTTGCACTGCGCGCGGTCGCCGTTCCACTCGAACTCTGGCGATGCACTTTTCCTGCTCGGGAGAAAGGGCACCCGAGGCACTTTTGAACTCCAGACCGGAGCAGAAACGCGTCGGTTTTGGTCCAGTTTATAGGCTCGCCAGGCCATTTCACACTCAAAGCCGCCGCGGAAATCACTCCGTCCCTCGATCAGTTCAAGGTCGTGCAGGCGGGAAGGCCTTCTGGAACGACGAACTGCTCATCGATCAGCTCCGTCCGCCCACACTGTTCTCGCGTAGCGCGCGGGATGCATCCGCCAGGCAACGCAGAGCCTTCGCTTCAGATGGAACCAGTTTTCGGAGCCAGTTCGAGCGTCATCGCTGCTTGTTTGTGCGAGGCTTTGGCCGGCGTCCGTCGGCTTGAACTTATCGCCGACGCACTCCAGCAAGCCCGCCTTTTCCAGGGCAGGAAACGCCTTCTGGAAGGATGAGCTTCTTGATCGAGCGACCGGAGTAGATCGAGATGCGCCGCCGCGTCGCCCTCAAGCTCGGAAACGACGCCGCGCATCGAGCACCGCCGCTTCAGAAGGGTTCAGCTCGGCGCGGAGGTGGAACGGGTGCCGCCGGCGCGCCGCCTTTTCGCCTCCTCGGGTTCGCCGGCGATCGCGGCCGGCCGGGACGGAATCGCAGTGGGAGACTCGATCGCGCGCTGGCCGTTGCGACGGTGGGGTCGGCGGCACGAAGACCATGTTCATACCGCCTGGCCGACAGCGCCGCAGGTCACGCCTTCGCGGAGAGCTTGCCTTGTGCTGCCTCGGTCCGCTCGATCACCTTTTCTGTTCGGTTGGAGCCTGGCCGTCCTTGAGGACAGGGAACTCTACGCGCTCGACGATCTTCTCCTCGGCCGGCTGCTCGGCGAGCTTGCGCTCGAGGTCAGCCAGGCGCCGCCTGAGCCGCGCGGGTCGTTGTCTTTGACCTGCTTGACCGTCGCCTTGATTTGGGCACCCAAGGCGGCGACATCTATCTCAGCCAGCTTGGCCGGCCGTAACGGCGCCTGCCGACCTTCAGGCGTTTGGGAGCTGTCGAACGTCTCCCTCCGGCGAAACATGACTTTGCGGAAGAGGTCCCAGCCCGGCGCCCAGATCCAGCCCTCTCCTCGCCAGCGACGCCAGGCCAGCGAGTACGATCTCGCCTTGTTCCTTGTCGTTGAAGGCATCGATCCACTCGCTGATCGCCTCGGCGATCGTGAATGCCGAGGATCCTACGGCACGAGCACGTGAGCTTGGCTAATGATGTTCTTGTTCACGAGTGCGGGGCGCTGGCTGATTACCGTCGTCTCGATGCCTCGTCGTCGGCCTTGTAGGACGATGTCCTCCATGGCTGCTTCAAGCAACCGGCTCCGTCCGAAAGACCTTCTGCGGAGCGATGGGCAGTGCGCCTCGTCGACGAAGAAATGGAGCGGCTCGCGATTCTTGTGATAGAGGGTTTCTGCAGTCCAGCCATGAAGTTGAACGCGACCGGCACGTCGGCGTTCTCCCCACCGAAGACAACGACCGGAAAGCTGGCCTGCTTGCCGTCAGCGGTGCTTTTCAGTTCCACTCGGGCTTCCTGTCGGATCGTAAGCCACGATGGGTTGCCCGCCTTCAGCATCTCCTCCGCCAGAACGAGGCAAAGGTATTCCTGCTGACGCCGCGGATCGCCAGGATCGCGAACGGCGCGGTGACCGCCTCGATCGGTGCCGCCAGGTCGGAGGTACAGGCAGGTTCCTTGTTCCCGCGCACGCGCTCTCTTCGACCACAGGCCAATCGTCCCTCCGCCGGGGTCCTCCATAGTCCCTCCATACTTCAGTTTTGACGACGACGCGGAGAAGATGTACAAGCAGACGCGAAAAAGCTGTCTTTTCCGCGTCCGCTCATAGTCCTGAGAGTCCGCAAGTGTGCCTATCATGAAACCTCATAATCCCTTGGTTGCTGGTTCGAATCCAGCCGGCCCATTCATTTCTGCAAGATCAACTTGCGCGTAGCCGTGTGATCCGCAACATAGCGCGCCCTTCGTGCTCGATCAGATCTCCTGCCAGCCGAAGAGTTGCCGGCTCGATGCCGCCGGCCCGAAGCGCGGTTTCTTTCGTCTTTCGCCGCGGCGGAAACCGTCTGCATTTGTCGCCATGAGAACTCCTAGGGGCGATTCTACGTTATTGAGATGTTGTGTCAATAATGGGTTTTTTTTGATGAGACTGTGTATCACTCTAGTCGCCTCTTGCGGAGCCGCGTCGTCTCCTCTACGCTCAACTGCATCCTCTTCGGCCCGATCCCTTCAGGAGTCTCTTATGAGGCGCTTGCTCTCCCTTCTGCTTCTTGCCCGCGTTTATCCGGCTCGCCGCACTTCATCTACCTGATCCGGACAAGGAGACAAATCCTTTTCCATGGTCTTCAGCGACAAGCTTGCCCCCGATGAGGATGTGCCGATCGCCAAGATCGCCGCAACCAAGCTCTTTGCCCGCGACGCCGAAGACAAGGCGGCCGACGTCCGCATGACCGAGAAGAAGCATCACTTCGAAGTGGTGGCGAAAGGGGAGCGGCCGGTGCTTGTGGCGGGCGTTTGCGCTTATGGCGTGATGAGCAAGAGAAGGCGATCCGTTCCTGCTCATGTACTCATCCCAAGGCGATGCTGTTGAGCGGCACGGAGACGGACGGATCCAGGCCGCGCGCCATGTACGACGGGCTGAAGGAGTTGCCGCTCGAGGTCGTGGCGGGCCCCAAAGACAAGCGCGAGTTCCTCCAGGTGCTGTTTCAGGGCAAGCCGCTCGCCGCGGCGGAGATCACTCTGATGCTGGCGGGACAAGAAGACGCGCCCATCAAGGCCAAGAGCGGCGCGGACGGCTACTGGGAGATCGGCACGGCCGTCAAGGACTCGGGCTGGAAGATGGGGCCGGGCTCAGTCATTGCCGTCCTCATAAAGCACGTCGAGAAGAAGGCGGGAGAAGTGACGGAAAGAAGTACGGCGAGATCCGGCACTACACGACGCTGACGTTCCGTCTGCCCCCCGACCGCGTGCGCAAACCGAAGGAAAAGGAAAGCGAGGTCAGCTTCGTCGGCGGTAAGAAAGCCGACCCGGCCGCCGTCAAGCTGCTCGACGATGCCCGCGGCGCCCGCGCCCTGTGGGACAAGTTCCCCGGCTTCAGCGCCCAGCTCACCATCAACCGCGACGGCAGGATCATCCCGGCCTCGCGTGAGCGTCGCGCCGACCGGCAAGATCGACCTCGCCACCGACCTGGCCGATCTCACGGACGGGGACGCCGCCCTCCTCAAGACGGTGCGAGCTGAAATCGGCTCGCTCGTCGGTCATCGCCTCCCCGGCGGCACGGCCGAAACGCCCTGCGTCTTCGGCGACGCGGTGAAGGACCATCCGCTCGGCCGGCTGATCGAGGTCATCGGCGATGACATGCACTCGAGCTATCGCATCAAGGACCGGCAAATCCTGGAGGTCAATCGCGCGGCGGGCGAGGGGCGCTTCACCATCACGGTCCTGGAGAACCAGTGGACCAAGGAGAAGACCTACTTGCCGCTCTTCTATGTCGTCAACTTCTTTGACAAAGGAGGCGCCCTCCGATCCTCGACCGCGACGCGCAACACCTGGGTCCGCGTCGGGGCCTTCGATCTGCCCGAAACAGTGACGACGACAAACGCGTCCTCGACGGGCCTCGGCGTGCGCACGCTGACTTTCGCCAAGCACAAGCTCGGCGCTCCCTAGCGCGGCGTCCGGTCTCTCCCTCTCCCCCGCCGCTGGGAGAGGGCCGGGGCGCCGAGCCTTTGACCGCGCAGCCGTCGATAGAATACAACGCCTGCAACATCACCGATGAAACAACCGACGCTGCTGGAGCGTCCCATGCAGACACGCAAGCAGATCACCGTGTTCCTCGAGAGCAAGCCCGGGCGGCTGCCGCAGATCCTCTCCGAGCTGGCGAAGAGCAAGATCAACATCGTGGCCCTCTCGGTCATGGACAAGCACGAGCACAATGTCCTGCGCCTCGTGACAGAGGACGAGGCCACGGTCCGGGCGTCATGCAAGGCCTCAATACGCCCTTCACCGAATCGGACGTCCTCGCCGTCGGTTTCAGAACCAGCCGGGCGCCCTCGCCCACATTTGCGAAGTCCTCGCCGCCGACCACATCGGTATCGACTACGCTTACTGCTCCTCCGGCGGCCGCAACGGCAAGGTCTTCGGCATCTTCAAGGTCGCCAACCTCGACAAGGCCCGCAGAGTCCTGGGCGAGCCCCACAACAACAAGCGCGTCGAGCTGCGGCCGGCGGCGACCAGCGCGCGTACAAGAAATAACTCTGGAGTCTGCCTGTGAAACGCTTCCTCTGGCTGCCCCTTGTGCCGGCGCTTTTCGTCTTCTCTCACGCCGCCCAAGCCGGCAAGACGGCCGAGAAGCCACGCTATGAAACGCGCGAGGATCACGATCCGGACGGCCTCGGCAAGTTCTACCTGGGCCGGGAGATCGCCCAGGTCATGACCTACCACGGCGCCAGCTGGCTCGACCGCCCCGAGCGCGAGAAGGAAGAACACGCCTCGAAGCTCTTGCCCAGGCTCAAGATCAGGCCGGGCGACGTCGTCGCCGACCTAGGCGCCGGCAGCGGCTTCTACACCTTCAGCTCGCGGACATCGTCGGCGAGAAGGGGAAGGTCTACGCGGTCGACATCCAGAAGGAGATGCTCAAGATCACCAAGACGCGGATGCTGAAGAAGGGGGTCAAGAACATCGAGCTGATCGAGAACACCGCCTGCTGGACCCTGCGCTGCCTGCTGCGCCGCCGTCGACCTCATCTTCATGGTCGACGTCTACCACGAGCCATCGTACTCACGAGACGACCGAAAAGATGATCCGTGCGCCTTGAAGCCGGGCGGCCGCATGGCTCCTGTCGAGTTCCGCGGCGAAAGACCCGGACGTGCTGATCAAACTCGTCCACAAGATGACGGAGAAGCAGGTGCTCAAGGAAATGGCGATCTGGCCGGGGCTGCGGCACGTCGAGACGCAGGGGCATCTGCCGTGGCAGCACGTGATCATCTTTGAGAAGAAGAAATGAGGCCGGACATCGAGCCGGAGACAGCGGTAGGCCCTCAAGGAGATGGCGATCGGTGCGGACTGCGGCACGCCGAAGTAGAGCAGGACGGAAAAGACGATGAGCACGCAAGATCTGATTCTACACATTCCGGAACCGCTTTATCGCTCGTTGAAACGGCAGGCCGATCAGGCTAGTCGATCTATCGAAGAGGAGACCCTGGAACTGCTCGCGTCCGCCGTTCCCTGCGATCCGCCTTTGAAGGACAGCGCTGAGATTCGCGACTCGCTTCAAGTTCTCGACGATGCCTCGCTCTGGAAGGCGGCACGAGGACGTTTGGCAGCCGAAGTCAGCGCGGATTTGGAGACGCTGCATCACAAACGGCAACGGGAAGGACTAACGCCGGCCGAGGAGACGACTCTTGCCGGATTGATGCGGCACTACGAGCGTCATCTTCTCGTTCGGGCTCAGGCGGCGGCGCTTTTGAAGGCACGGGGACATGACGTTGGAGAAGTCGTGTCGTCATGAGCCGCACGCACATCCCAAAGGACCTTCGCGAAAAAGTAGCAAGGGCCGCTCGCTATCGATGCGGTTACTGTCTGTCCGCCGAGTCGGTAGTCGGCGCGCCGATGGAACTCGATCACCTCGTCCCCGAATCGCTCGGAGGCCTGACAGAGGAGGAGAATCTCTGGTTGGCCTGCTCGCTGTGCAACGATCATAAGTCCAACCGCATCGTTACGATTGACCCCCTCAGCGGAGAGCAGGTCCGGCTGTTCGATCCTCGTCGGCAGATTTGGGCGGAACATTTTCGGTGGACGAAAGAAGCAGATCGCATTGTCGGGCTTACTGCCACGGGGCGGGCGACCGTTGTCGCTCTGAACCTGAACCGCGGCGTCTTAGTCGCGGCGCGAAAGCTCTGGGTCGCCGCAGGATGGCATCCGCCTGAGCCGTAGTTTCAATCCATCCGTCGCCCTGAAAACAGCGTTCGCCGGCGCCAGGTCGTGAACTCTAGGCTGAAAACTCGGCGCGAAAAACACGGAGCTTGCTGGCTAGTTGCGTCGGATCCACAAGCCCATGCCCAGCACGAACGGCCGCCAGGACGGCAAGAAACTCTCGCCAACCTTCCGCGTTGGCTAGTGATTCGACACGGTGCAATTCATCGCCGATGATTTCCGAGCCGATTTCGATCATGCAGAAGAGGTCATCGCTGGGGCCACCCGTGGCTTCTGGGTAGTTCAGTGCAAAAAGACCGAGCCAACGTTCGATGTAATTGTCTAGCTCGGCGAGGAGCCAAGCGACTCGGTCCGTGCCACTGAAGAGCCGCTCTTGCGACTGGCGCTCAAGTTCACGCCGCAACGAAGCGCGGAGCTCAAGTTGTCGGGCAGCGTTCACGATAGTCTCATCCGAACATCGCTCTTACGGCATCCACCACGTCTTGTGCGGCCGGCAGTTGATTGCCATAGAAGGTTCGCGAGTTGAACGGCATCACCTCGCCGCTCGCTTTCCGGATGGTGCCGACCCAAGCGCCCTTCGGACGCTCCCCCATCGTTCGACGCACGAATTCGGCGTGGGACAGCGCGATGTCCCGCGTGTGCGCGATCACCTTGCCGTCCTTAACGATAGCCAGGAGCGTGTTACCGTCCTCAAGTTGAATCGGCGTCGCCATCGCACCATCGCGCTGACACAAGGCGAAACTCGGGCGAGCACTGAAATCGGGAGGCAGAGCCTCCAGGCAGTGCGTTCCCAGGCGGAGCCTGGGAACGAGCGTTCGCTATTTCTTCACCGGCGCCAGATCGATGCGGCGGAAGAACACCTCGGCCCCTTCGGACTGGAACAGGATCTTGCCGCGTGTGTGGCTGCATTCCGTGCCGGCGTTGACGACCTTGCCGTTGAGGATGTTGGTGATATTGCCGCCGTCGCAGACGCATTCGAGCGTGTTCCATTCCCCCGCGAGCCGTTCCACGTCGTTCTTGCCGCGGAAGCCGACGGTGTCCTTCCAGACCGGATCGCGGCCCCACCAGTTGATGCGACCGCCGGTGAACTTGGTCAGCATGCCGTCGGGGTCGAAATAGGGCTGCGGGCTCTTCTTGTCGCCGGCGCCGGTCGGGATGTTCTTCACCTTGACGCTCAGGCTCGGCGTATTCTTGCCCTTGACGAGGATGAAGTCGCCCGTGCCCCCTTCGATCATCTGGCACTCGACCGATTCGAGCCAGACGCCGCTCGCCGCGCCGTCCTCGCCGACGCAGTGGAGGAGGATGCCGCTGTCGCGCGCTCCCTTCTCGCGCGGCGGCCAGGTCTCCTTGCCCCACTTGAACTCGACGGTGAGGTGATAGTTCTCGTATTCCTTCTCGGTGACGAAGCAGCCGAATACCTTGCCGGAGACACGGATGGCCGGCTTGCCGTCGGCGTCGACCACACTGAAGATTTTTTCCGGGTCGTTGTTCTTGCCGTACGCCTTGCCCCCCTTCGTCGGGCTGCCGAGGTAGGTGTAGAAGTTAGCGAGGTCCTTGCCGTTGAAAAGCCGGATCGGCTTGGTCACGGGTTCGGCGGAGGCGGGGCCGGCGACGGCGAGGAAGGCGGCGACAAACGCGAGACGGCGAATCATGGTGAGGCTCCAGAAGGCGTGCATCGAGTCGGATGATCGCACTCTAGTTGGTCGCTTGCCGTTTCGCAATCGAAATCGGGTTGGCTTGGTAAAGGGTCCCGCGTAGCATCGGGGTTATTGAAGCGGGATGTGGTCCGGCCCGGTTCCGCGAACCGGGGCTAAACGAGACGCTCGATGTTCAAGTTCCTCAAGAAGCTCAAATACGGCGTCCGCGTGCTCCTCTCCAAGGGGGGCGGCGAGGAGGAGATCATCGACGTCGGCGGCCGCAAGACGGTGCTGCGCCATGGCGGCGCCGGGCCGGCCTTCGTCTACCTGCACAGCACGCTTGGCGAATCCTTCATGTGGCTGCCTTTTTTCCAGACCTGGGCCAAAAAGTTCCGCGTCCTGGCGCCTACTCACCCCGGCTTCGGCAGATCGGAAGGCTTCGACCGGATCGACACCATCGAGGACATGGCGTTCCACTACATCGAACTGCTCGACGCGCTGGAGTTGGAGGAGGTCATCCTGGGGGGCGTCAGCCTGGGGGGCTGGATCGCGGCTATAGTCTCCATGCCGCTGGCCGGAGCGGGGTGAAAAAGCTGTGGATCGCGGACGCGCCGGGCCTCTGGGTCGAGGAGCAACCGCTGCCCGACCTGTTCCGCATCATGCACGACCGGGACAAGATGCGCGACTTGCTCTTCCACGATCCGCAGGGGGCGATGGCGAGCCTGGTCATCAAGGACAAGCCGGACGAAATGACGATGCTCAATGCCTACCAGGCGCTAACGGTCCTCGCCCGCCTGGTCTGGGAACGGCCCTACAATCCGAAGCTGGCCGACCGCCTTAGGCGCGTGCAATGCCCGACGCTGCTCGTCTGGGGCGACGACGACAGGCTGATCCCGCCGGCCTACGGCGAAGCCTATCGCAAGCGCTGCACGCCGAGCTGAAGCTGATCAAGGACAGCGGGCACTTGCCGATGTTCGAGAAGGAGGGTGAGTTCGTGCGGGCGATCGAGGAATTCGCTTTGCGTGACTGACCTGCCACGCAAAAAAAGGCTCATCCGGTTTTCGCGTGTTGTTTTCGTCGGTCGCCTCGCGCAGTCCCGTTACGGGTTCCTCTTCTCTGTTCGCTTGTGCAGCCAGGGAACCTCTCGATGCAGACGAGCGCACAATTCAAGGGCGGCTTCATGGAGCGGCTTCTTGGTCGCTTTCGCCCAAAGGTCGAGCTGGTTTCCGGCGGCTCCGCACTTGAAGCAGCGGAAGCCATGCTTGATGAGAATGGCGGAAAACACGCGGTTGCCGCCTTCTTCGCCATGCAGGGGGCACGGTCCCCGAACCTGGCTTCCGGCGGATCGGGCAGCCTCAAAACCGAGCCCAAGGACATCCGCCATGGAAACCGCCTCTCGAACTTTGCGAAAGTCGATGGCCGGCATGCCTTGCTGCTCACGCCAACAGAGAAGAGGAACCCGTGGCTTGCTCAGGCCGATGCATCCGTTGGCCGGCAGATTGCGGCGGCGCTCTGGAGAGTGCCGAGGGGCGCCTCGAAAACGTGAAGATGCGCTTGTCGTGGCGCTGATGCGCCAGCATGGCTTGACACGACAGGGCGCCTGGCTTGAAGCGTTTTGCGCCCGTTTGACGATTTCAAGACGAACAAAGCACCAGCACCGTCTGGTCGTCCGCCAGGGTGTCGCGGCCGTAGGCGGCGGCGACGTCGTTGAGCAGGCCCTGGCAGAGGTCCTCGGCGGAGAGCTTGAAGTTGTTGCGGTGGAACTCGGTGACGCGGTGGGCGCCGAAGCTGCGCTGGCCTTGGGCGGGGGACTCGGTCACGCCGTCGGTGAAGCAGAGGATCGACCAGCGCTTACCGCGCAGCGCCAGCCGCCCGACCTCCCAACCGGTCTCTAGATCGATGCCCCAGGGCCGTGTCTGGCAGCACTCGGGGATCGCGACCGGCACGCCGTCGACCAGGATGGAAGGGGCGGGATGTCCCGCCGAGACGAGGAACAGCTCTTTCTCGCGCAGGTTCAATAGCCCGACCATGCCGGTGACGAAGGTGTCGCTTCGCGCCTGGCGGATCAGATCGTCGACGCCGCGGAACGCGTCCTGCCACGGAATGTCAAGCTGTAGGCCCATGCGCAAGCCGGCGCGGACGGCCGCCATCAGGAGGGCGGCGGGCAGGCCATGCCCCATGGCGTCGGCGATGATGAAGGCGACGGTGTCCTTGCCGGTACGGATCAGGTCGTAGTAGTCGCCGCTGACGCGGGCGCTGGGGAGATTGACGCCGAAGACGTCGAGGCGCGGGTCGATGTCGAAATCGCTCGGGAAGAGATCGATCTGGATTTGCCGGGCGTGCTCCAGCTCCTTCTCGAAATCGAGGTGGGTCTTGCGAATCCGCGTCAGGTGCAGGTTCTCCCAGGCCATCGCCGCGTAAGAGCAGGCCAGGATCAGGTAGCGTTGCGTCGCCCCGGGCAAGGGATCGCGGTAAGGCCGGCTGATGTAGGCGTGCCCGAGGATCGAGTGGCGTCCGCGCAGCGGTACCAGGAGACACCCCGCCGCCTGCTCCGCCTGGGGCGCCGGCGTGCTCGGCCAGGAGAGGAGCGAGCTCGGCTCATCGGCCACCTTGTTGTCGGCTTCCTGCAAACGGTCGCGCAGCGGCGCGCCGTCCTGCTCGGTGTGAACGATCTCCCAGGCGTACCCCTCCGCCCGGCGCAGACCGATCGCAAGAACCTGCGGCCGGACAACGCGGCGCAGCTCCTGGGCAAGCAGTTCCAGCGCCTGCTGCGGCTCCTCGATGCTCACGAGGTTGCGTTGGAAGCTGGTCAGGCTATCGAGAAAATGCTCTTCGAGGAAGACGCCGGTGTCGTTGGTGTCTTCGTTGGGGGTCGGATGCTTGCTATCCACCTCGGAGGGCGCCTGGCGCTCGGTGTCCACCAAGGAAAGTCGATAGTCGGCGATGCGGAAGACCTGGCTGGCGTCGAGCACCAGCTGCTGCACCGGCTTGTTGTCGACGTAAACGCGGTTGCGGCTGGAAAGGTCCTGGAGCACCCAGCGTCCCTGCTCGTTCTTCTGCAGCTGGGCATGCCGCCGCGAAACGGCCGGGTGGGCCAGGTGGATGTCACAGGAAGGCTCGCGGCCAATGAGAACGTGGGGCCGATCCAGCGGAATCTGCCGTTTTTTTCCCTGGTTGTCGAGGACTTCCAGCAGGAACATGGCGTCGCCACGGTCTGGTTGATGGGAAGCGGTCTTCTTGATTGTGGGCGCGCGGCTTGGGTGCGCCAAGGGCAAAAAACGGACGTAGCCGATCGTCGCCACTGTGCGCGAGCGGATCGTCCCTACACCAGGGCTTTCTTCATCGTCGTCCCCAGGTCGGCGGGGCTGTCGGCCACAAGGATGCCGGCCGCGCGCAGCGCAGCGATCTTTTCCTTTGCCGTGCCGCTGCCGCCGGAGATGATGGCGCCCGCGTGTCCCATGCGTTTGCCGGGGGGAGCGGTTTGCCCCGCGATGAACGCCGCCACCGGCTTCCTCACGTATTGCTTGATGAAGGCCGCCGCGTTCTCCTCGGCCGTGCCGCCGATCTCGCCCATCATCAGGATGCCTTCGGTCTTCGGGTCGTCCTGGAACATCTTGAGCACGTCGATGAAGTTCGTGCCCGGAATCGGATCGCCGCCGATGCCGACGCATGTGGATTGTCCCAATCCGACATTGCCCAGCTGCCAGACGCCTTCGTAGGTCAGCGTCCCGGAGCGGCTGACGAGGCCGATCGGGCCGGGCTTGTGGATGTAACCGGGCATGATGCCGATCTTGCACTCCCCCGGCGTGATGACGCCGGGGCAGTTGGGGCCGACGAGCCGGGCGCCCCTCCCCTTGACGAAGGGGACCGCCTTGGCCATGTCGAGCACGGGGATGCCCTCGGTGATGCAGACGATCACATTGATCCCCGCGTCGGCCGCTTCCATGATCGCGTCGGCGGCGCCGGCGGGCGGGACGAAGATCATCGTGGCGTTCGCTCCGGTCTTGCGCACCGCCTCGAGCGCGGTGTTGAAGAGGGCGAAGCCTTCCTTCGTCTGCCCCCCCTTGCCGGGCGAGACGGCGCCGACGATCTGCGTCCCGTATTCCCGACACTGCTGGGCGTGAAACGTCCCCGCCTTGCCCAGGCCCTGCACCAGGACGCGCGTCGTTTTATCGATCAGGATGCTCATGATGTCTTGGTCGCCTTTCCCCTTTGCGAATCTCACGGAGCAACAGCGCCGCCGTCGCATTGCTCGATTGATAGAGATGGCTGCGCTGTCCGGCCATGGCAAGGTAGCCCCCGAGAACAAAGAGCGCCAGACCGATCCCCAGGGGCGCCACCGGCGTTTCAAAGCCAAACGACCGGGCCAGCGGCCCCGACAGACCGAGAGCCAGACTGACGAACACGGCGGCAAGACCGAGAAAAATCTCGACCTTGGCCCAGGTCTTGCTCAGCGGCTTGTGCCCAAGAACTTGAAGGATGTCCGGCGGCGTGGGAGTCGTCACGGCTTGCCTCACCTGCGCGTTGCGCGTGGAGATCGCTATTCTAAAGAAAAGTCGCCCATCTCAAAGACGCCCGGACACGGGCGCCCTTCCACATTTCAGGAGGAGATCATGAAACAGTGCGCCGGCCTGCTGGTTGTCCTTCTCTGCGTCCCAGCCTTCTTCACCGGCCATGCCGGCGAGAAAGCGCCGCACGGCGACGGCAAGGGGCATGTCATGGTCAGCCCCGATGACCTGAAGTGGGGCCCCGCGCCTCCAGGCCTCCCGGCGGGCGCGCTGGCCGCCGTCCTCGCCGGCAACCCGACCAAGGCGGAGCCGTTCGTCATCCGCGCCAAGCTGCCGGACGGCTACAAGGTACCCCTTCATTACCACCCCACGGATGAAAACGTCACCGTCCTCAAGGGGACGCTGGTGATGACCTTCGAGAAAGCCGAGGGGGGCTCCGGGCATCAGTCGCTGCCGGTTGGATCCTTCATGCGCATGCCGAAGGGAATGAGACACGCGGCGGCGGCGAAGGGGGAGACGATCATCCAGGTCCATGGTGTCGGACCGTTCGAGATCACCTACGTGAACCCGAAGGACGATCCGCGGAAGAAGGATTGACAGGGCCTGTCAAGCGACCTCTTGTGCAGGCGCTATGGTCACATGACCCAACGTGCTAACTCAGAGGTCGCTTTGACTCCATCATCTCGTTCCCCCGAAGGCCAGCCGCACGCGTGCCCGATCTGCGGGAAGCCCGTGGTACTGGAGCCGTCGGAGCCCGCCGGCGACGCTCCGTGCTCGCACTGCGGCTCACTCCTCTGGTTCCCAAAGACTCCCGGAACTCAGGCCTTCGGTTTTCGTCGTTTCACCATCAGCGACCGCTCGGTGACGACAAAAAAGCAAGCGATCGTGGCGGTCTTGAACGCCCTCGTGGAGTCCGGAGACGTCCGGGCGGAGCATCGGGAAGGGATCCTCTGCGCCATCCTAAAACGCGAAGAGCTCGGGACCACAGGCATCGGCCGAGGACTCGCGTTGCCGCACGCTCGGCATGCAAGCGTGGAAAGAGTTGTTGGCGGCATCGCCGATTTTTCCGCCGGTCTGGATTTCGACAGCCTTGATGGGGCGCCGGTACACGTCGTCTGTCTGTTCGTGACGCCCCTGCGTTCCTCGGAGACTTTTCGCGCCATCGAGGCGATTTCGCAGCGGCTGCGCGAAAGCATGTGACCGTTCGTAGAGATGAGCCATTACCGACATGGGACGACACGAACTGCGATCCGCAAACCGGTCAGTGGTTCAATCCGCGTCGATCCTCGGGAGACGTCGGCCGATGAAAAAGATCGTCCAAGCCAAAAGCAGTTCAGCATCCGAGCGGCGTGCGCTGCGACATCGCGTCACGAACCTATACGCTCGTTTCAATGAAGCGGATTGGCCCGGCTGTTTCGCCTACATCGATCCTCAGCTGACCGAGCGTGGCAAGGTCGACGCGACAACTCACTCGGCGCAAATGCAGGCGTTCAAGGCGGCGTAAGGCAGTGTGCGTCCTTGGCACATTCGGCTCAGTCCACACCTCGAACGCTCGGCGCATCAGCGCGACAAACGCCCCTTCGCTTACGTCTACATTGTCTGGCAGGACGATAACCATGCCTTCCACATGTTCCGCGAACGCTGGGTGAAAGAGGGGGGCCGCTGGTTCACGCGGGTCATCGGCCTGGTCCCGAATGCGTGAGGCCGGAATCAGCGCGCATACAGATGCGCCAATTCTCCCAAATGGCAACGCAACCGCGGCCACCCTTACATGCCCTTGTTCACCCGCGTCTGCCAGTACGGCCACATCGCCGCGCTCCCCGGCCGCGAAGCCGTGATCCGCTTCTCCGTCCCCGTCGCGAGGTCGCGAACGAAGATGTCACGGACCCCCTTCCGCATCGAGCCGTAGACGAGAGACTTTCCATCGGGCGACGGCTGCGGATGGTAGTGCAGCGTCCCCTCGGCCGATTTGCTGAGCTGCGTCGCCTTGCCGTCGAGCGTCGTTTGGAACAGCTCCACATTCTTCCCAACCTTCGCGGTGAAGTAGACGAGCGTCCCATCGACGGACCAGGCCGGCGTGTCGCTGCTGCCGCCGTGGAAATCGGGGACGTCGAGGAACTCGATCACACCCTTGTAGCCGGCGCGGTCGCCGATCTTCTTGAGGCCCGTCCCGTCGGCTCGAACGACATGCGGATGACAATCGTAATGCTCGCCGCTGAGAAAGAGCAGCCACTCCCCGTCCGGCGACCACTTCGGGGCGAAGTCGAAGGGGTGGCCCGTCTTGATGTGCTTCTTGCCCGAGCCGTCCACCTTGGAGACGTAGAGTTGATAGCTCTCGTGGTAGCAGATCGATTTCCCGTCGGGCGAAGCGCTGTATCCATAGGCGAAGCCGCCATCCTTGACGGAGACGTCGCGTTTGTTCCGCCCGTCGAGGTCCATCACATAGGGTTTCGAGACGCCCCCGATGAGCGGCGTGAAGCCCAGTCCGCGCCCACCCGGCAGGAAGAAGAGGCCGCCGTTGTAATGGCTGACCCGCTCCACCGCCGTGACGTTCGTCACCTTCCCCGAAGCCAGCTCGAGCAAGCAGGAGTCCAGCCTCCATTTCCCCTCCTCCATGCGAAACCGCTTGTGCTCCTCCTCCCACTTCGCGTTCTCCGGGGACTGCCAGCCGGCGCCGATGATCGCCGTCGTGCCGTCCGGCGACCAACCGGCGAACTGCGTCCAGGTGTCCGGCTCCTTGGCCAGGTCCTGCGCGACGAGACGGCGAGCGGCGCCGTCGGCCCCGATCAGCGCGGCACGCATCGTGCGCACGTTGGCGTGTCTGCCGCCGGGCAGGTTCGTGCGGAATTCGGTGTAGCCGATGAGCGGGATCGCCTCGAAGCCCGCGGGCGGCTTGGGATCCGACGCGGGCGCGCACGGTAAGAACGTGACGATCATACCGGAGCAGCAAGCGAGCCTCAAAAAGGAGGCGCACGGCATCATGGCACACTCCGTTGCTAAAAAGGGGCTCCGCGGGCGCCCTTCAGTCAGGCGCCCACGCGCCCAAGAAAGATGGCGGCAACGCCTGCGTCCTGTTACGCTCAATCCCTGAGGCTTTCTCAGCCGTCTCTAAGTTACATAGGCGTGCGCGAATCTTGTAGCGGAAGTCGCCAGACTTCCGACGGGGCCCGGAACTCTGGCGAGTTCCGCTACGCCTCGCTGCCGATTCACGCAGACAGAGTGAGCCATCAGGAAAGGACCGAGTCATGACCAGACTGTCGAGTTGGGCTGTCGTGGTGGCCGCCCTTGCCGCCGCGTCCCGGAGCGACGCCGCCTGCTGCTACTTTTCCGCCAAGAACGCCGACATCCTCCAGCCGGCGCAGAAGGTCTTCCTGACCTACGACGCGGCGGAGAAGATCGAAACGTTCACCGTGCAGCCCAAGTTCGAAGGCAACGCGCTCGACTTCGGCATGGTCATCCCGACGCCGGCGCAGCCCAAGCTGCACGAGATGCCGAAGGAGTTTTTCAAGCACCTCGCCATCTACACGATCCTGAAGCGGCGCGAATCGCCCCACAGCGAACTGCTGCCGTTCGATCGGGGGACCGTGTATCTAGGGGCTCTCGTTGCCCAGTCGAAAGCCGTCAAAGACCTCGAGGTGGCCGAGAAGGTAGGCAAGCCGGCCGTGCGCATCCTCGAGACCGGCGTCGTCGGCTCGCTGGACTACAAGGTGCTCGAAGCGGACCGGGCCGACGCCCTGTTCGACTGGCTCAAGTCGAACAAGTACCAGTACGCCGGCGATGAGGCGACGCTCGACTACTACGTCAAGAAGAAGTGGTTCTTCACCGTCATGAAGATCGACACCATGGCGATGAAGAAGAACAAGGACGGCACGTTCTCCGGGGAAGTGACGCCGACGCGCTTCCAGTTCGCGTCGGCGAAGTTCATCTACCCGCTGAAGATCACGCAGATCAGCGTCAAGGACAAGACGGAGGCGTTGATCTACGTGCAGGCGCCCAACAAGGTCGACCTGCCGGGGGACTGGACCTACCAGTACACCTGGGTCCCCATGCTGCAAGCGGCGACGGGTTGCACGCCGGGCGGCATCCAGGGGGGCGGTGAGGAATGGGTCAAGGCGCTCGGCGCCCAGGTCCCGGTCCTCCTCAAACGCGCCAGTGACCTTGGCTTCCGCTTCCTGCCCGGTCAGCGTCCGGCGCCGAACGCCAAGGGGCACATTCCGACGACGATGGAATGGGCCCGCAAGCTGAGCGCGGACGACATCAAGGTGCTCAAAGGGGAGGCGCCGTACAGCGAGAAGGTTCCCAACGTCGACGAGGGCTTTACCCAGGCGGACATGAAGGACCCCAAGCGTGCCCAGGCGATCGTGAAGGTCATCCAGGCGCGTCTGGCGAAGGCGCATAAGGAACGCCCGTTCGGCTACGCGGTGCGCGATGTTCCCGCGGACGATGTGAAGGGCCTGACGCAGCTTGCGGGGCATCTTCGGGAGGGCCTGTTCATCACGAAGTTCCGGAAAATCTTCTGCCGGGACGAGATGAACGAGGATCTGGTGCTCGTGCCGGCGCGGCAGGGGGAACAGGAAGATCGGTCGGAGTACGAGGAGATCCTGCCGACTTCGCCCCCATGAGCGAGGATACCGTTCGGAGGAGGGTGACGATCCTCTGCCCAGGCGGTTCCTGGCGGCCGTCGTCCTGTTGGCGCCACGTCGGTGCGAGCCCCAGCGTTATCGCTACTTGTATCGGAGCAGGGGCATGCGACTGTCATCCATAGCTGTTCCCACCGCGATTGCGCTTTCGCTAGCGGCTCCTTGCCGCGCCGACGACACGGACGACCGTGCCGAGGCGCTGGTCAAGAGGTTCCGCGGCAAGACGGTGCGGGATTTGGATCGGCCTGGACACCCGGTTGTCGCGGTGGACCTGAACTCAGAGAGCGTGACGGATGAGAACGTCCGAGCCCTTCTGGTCCTCAAGGAATTGCGACGCCTGGACCTGTTTCAGTGCACCAAGGTCACGGACGACGGTTTGAAGGGATTAGCCGGCTTGACCCAGCTCGAGCAACTCAGCCTGACGAACACGCGCGTGGGCGACGCGACCTTGCGGGAGTTGACCGGCCTGCGGAAGCTCACGGACTTGAACCTCGGAGGCATCCGAATCACCGACGACGGGCTCAAGTCGTTGACTGGCCTCACCGGGTTACGAACCTTGTTCCTCGCTGGAACGCCCGTAGGCGACGAGGGGCTGAAAGTCATCGCGAACCTGAGGGAACTGCGCGAGCTGTCACTGGCCCAGACACGGGTAACGGCCGCCGGCCTCAAGGGGTTGCTTGGTCTGAAGCATCTCAGAAGTCTGGAGTTGATCGGGACCAAGGCCTCGGATGCGGTGGTGGAGGAGCTGCAGAAAACCCTGCCAAAATGCAAAATCACCCGGTAACCGGTCCCGAGGGCTTTGCAACGGATGGGTGCGGCCCAATCACCGCGCATACAGATGTGTCAACTCCGCCAACCGCTGCACCACGTCCGCCCGCAGCTGTCCCGGTTTGAGCCGCCACGTCCAGTTGCCGTCGGCCCGGCCGGGGAGGTTCATGCGTGCTTCGCTGCCGAGGTTGAGGATATCCGGCACGGGAAAGATGGCGTAGTCGGCGACCGACATCATGGCGGCGCGGATCAAGTCCCAGACAATGTCGCCGCCGTCGCGCGCCAGGTAGCGGCGGGTGAAATCGCGCTCCTTGTCGGTGATGCCGCGCCACCAACCCCAGGTCGTGTCGTTGTCGTGCGTGCCGGTATAGACGAGCGTGTTGTGGTCGTAGTTGTGCGGCAGGAAGCGGTGCTCGACCTCGCCGCCGAAGGCGAACTGCAGGATCCGCATGCCCGGCAGCTGGAACTGATCGCGCAGCGCTTCCACTTCTTTCGTGATGAGGCCGAGATCCTCGGCGATGATCGGCAGTCCGTTCAGCTCGCGCTTGAGCGTCTCCAGCAATGCCGCTCCCGGCCCTTTCACCCAGCGGCCTTTCTCGGCGGTCGGCATGCCCGCCGGCACTTCCCAGTAGGCCTCGAAGCCGCGGAAATGGTCGAGGCGGACGAGGTCGACGAGGCGGAGCGTGGTGCGCAACCGGGCGACCCACCAGGAGTAGTTCGATTTCTTGAGGGTGTCCCAGTCGTAAAGCGGGTTGCCCCAGAGCTGGCCGGTGGCGCTGAAGTAATCCGGGGGCACGCCGGCGACGACCCTCGGGCGCCGCTCTTCGGTGAGGTGGAAGAACTCGGGATTGGCCCAGACGTCCGCGGAATCGGCGGCGACGAAGATGGGGATGTCGCCGATGACGCGGATGTTCTTGGCGTGAGCGTACTCGAGGACGGCCTGCCATTGCCGGAAGAAGAGGAATTGGGCGAACCTGCCGGCGGCGATCTCGTCATTCAGCTCTTCGCGGGCCCGCCGCAGCGCCACCGCGTCGCGGCGACGTAACTTTTCAGGCCATTCCACCCAGTACTTGCCCCCCTGGCTGTGCTTGACGGCCATGAAGAGCGCGTATTCGTCAAGCCAGAAGGCCGTGTGCTTCTGGAAACGTTCGAATTCGTCGCGCAGCGAGGCGCCAGTACCGGCCTGATAGTTCTTCCAGGCCAGCTCGAGCAGACGGCGTTTGTAGGGGATGACGGCGCCGAAGTCGACGCGGTCCTCCGGAAAACTGGCGCCGGGGATGTCGGCGGCGCTCAGCAACCCGTCGCGGATCAACATCTCGGGGCTGACCAGGAGCGGATTGCCGGCGAAGGCGGAGAAGCTCTGGTAGGGAGAGTCGCCATAGCCGGTGGGACCAAGGGGAAGGACCTGCCACCATTTTTGCCGGGCTTCGGCCAGGGAATCGAGGAATTGGTAGCAGGCGGGGCCAAGGTCGCCGATGCCGAAGGGGCCAGGGAGAGAGGTCGGATGGAGGAGGAGGCCGGCGGAGCGGTTGGGTCGGATCGGTTCGGACATGAGTAGCCTCAAGCGCGGCTGGCGCGTGATTTATCCAAATCATACAGGGAACGGAACCGATGGGGATTGGCCCGGGGAGTTTTTTGAGGCGGCTGTCGCGTGCCGACGGTTGATAAGATGAGAAGGTACGCCGCCGCGACGTCTACGAGGCTTGATCGTGACTTCTTTGCATGGGCCGGTCTCCTGTCCCTATTGCAACGCTGTTCTGGAAGGGGTCGAGCTGGCGGAGCAATCCGGGAAGGTCGCCTGTCCGCGCTGCGGCGAACCGTTGCCGGCCACTTCGACAGTCGCGGCTACCGCCTCTCCTGTCGCCGCAGCGCCCACGCCAGTATTTCCGCCCAAGCCCGTCGCCGCCAACCGGCGCGTCGGCCTGCTGCTCCTGGGCGGCATGAGCGTCGTCGCCGCGGCGGCCCTCGTCTTCGCGCTTCTCACCGTGGATCAACGGCGCAGCCGGGATCCCCGGCCGCTGCCGACGCCGACGATCTCCCCCGCGGCTTCCGATCTCGCCGCCTTCGCTTACCTGCCGCGCGATACGAACTTCGCGGTCGGCCTGAACGTCGCCGGCCTGCTCAAGGACGAAGAAGCCGCGGCGCTCCTGAAGGAACGCCGCCTTCCCGGCGTCGACACGCTGCTCCACCTACTGCAGAATAAGACCGCTCTGAAGCTCGAGGACATCGACCATCTTGTCCTGGGAGCGACGCTGGGGCCGACATTGCCGACCGTCACCCTGGTGGCGCAGACCAAAGCGCCCTACGCCAAGAACGCGCTGGAGAAGGCGATGAAGGCGCCCCCCGGCTCGCGCGGCAAGGAGCCGCTCTTCCGTTTCTCCGCTCCTCTGGGCGAGGCGTATCTATGGGCGCGCGCGCCGCAGACGTTGATCCTGTTGTGGCGGCCGGACGCGGTCGATCCGAAAGACCTGGACAGGCTGCCTGAGAAGGCGGCGACAGGGCCCGAAGCGATCCCGGAGAAGCTGCGCGAGTTCGTGAAAAGTCGCCTGGAAAAGCACAACCTGATCTGGCTGGTCGGCGAGCCAGAGAGGCTCAGGCCCCTGCAGGAAGGGCTCGCCTGGCTCAAAGGAGCGCCGCGTCTGCCGGAGCCTTGGCTCTCGCTCAAGTTCGCCGGCTTGAGCCTGGTGAACGAGGCCACGAAAGAGGGCAAATCGGCGCTGACGTTGCGCGGCCAGTTCCTGGCGCCGGACCGCAACACGGCCCAGACAGTGGAGGAGACGCTCAAGAAAGTCCGCCTGGGGGAGAAGGGAAGCAACTCGGTCGCCGGCGCCCCTCCCGAGGCGAAGGACCATTGGGTACTCTGGCAGGCCCGGCTCAGCGCCGAAGACATGAGCGCCTGGCTCACGAGCTGGAAGAAGTAAACGCGAGCCTTTCGTTTGAGGCTACTTCAGCATCCCCTCGCGTTTCGCGTACGCGAACACGCCACCCGCCGCGATGATCGGCGCCACGTCTCCCAGGGGCTTCAGCTTCCACACCTCGCCGGTCGTCGCATTGCTCAGCGTTCCGGCTTCCACGTCGATCTTCAGTTCGTCGCCCGTGCAAATCTTGTCGCACAGCCGCTCTTCGCTCTCGAACGGCACCAGGTAGCCGCCGTTGACGGCGTTGCGAAAGAAGATGCGGGCGTAGAACTCCGCGACGACGGCCTCGATCCCCGCGGCGTTGAGCGCGATGGGGGCGTGCTCACGCGACGAGCCGCAGCCGAAGTTCTTGCCGCCGATGATGATCTTGTAGGGGGAGACGAACTCGTCCTTCGCGTCGTGAAACGGGATGTGCCCCTTCGGCAATCCCCCCTGCGCCACCGGGACGCCGGAAAGCGCGTATTTGCCGAACATCTTGTATTCTTCCGGCACGGCCGGATTGTACGTCAGATAGTGGGCGGGGATGATCTGGTCGGTGTCGACGTTGTCGCCCAGGACGTAGGCTTTGCCGGTAATCATCCGATTCATGACTGGTCTCGCATAGGTTTCTTCTTGGTCCAGGAATACGCCGCGGGGCGATACTTGGGCTTTGGAATGGGCTTTCCTGCTTCCGCGGCCGTCTTGAGCCAGGCCTTCTTGGCTCGCATGACTTCTTTCAGAGCAATTTCGGGCGTGGCGCCGAAGGCGGAGCAATACCGAAGGTCCGGGATATCGGCGACGTAGCAGTCGTCTTCTTCGCTGAAGAAGACGTTGATGGCATAGTCCTTCATGCCTCATCCTCCTTGTCCAACCCGTATTGTTCGAGGAGCGCCAGGAATTGTCTGACCTGGTATGCCTTTGCCTTGCCCTTGTAGTTCTGGATGTTCAAGAGTTCGCTCATTTGCGGGTGCGAAAAAACGTGATGGCTGCCAGTCACCCGCCTCTCCTCAAAACCAAAGGCCCTGGCGAGGCTAGTCAGGTCTCCGAACCGGACGTTCTCTGCGGCGCCAAGGAGTCTCTTGAGGAGCTTCCATTTCTTCGCCATCAGACGGCGACCTCGCCGACGAAGGCTTCAAGCGGCGTCGCGATTGCTTGCGAAGCGTTGCGGAACGTCGCCATGTGAAATCGGATCGCTGATCTTACGTCATCCAGCGCTTCTTCAAAGCTGTCCCCTTGCGCGACCAACACTCCCTTCAGGCCGACCGGGTAGGCGACGTAGCCATCCTTGTGCTTTTCGATGATGATCTTGACGCGTCGCACGGCTTCACTCACTGCAAGCATTCGCGCGGATCCGCAATCGCCCCCGTCACCGCGCTCGCTGCCACGGTCAGCGGACTGGCGAGAAACACCTTCGCGTCCTTGTGTCCCATGCGGCCCGGGAAGTTGCGGTTCGTCGTGCTGATACACGAGAGCGGCTCATTGAGACGGCCGAAGGTATCGCTCGGGCCTCCCAGACACGCCGCGCACGAGGGTTCCCCGATCTTTGCCCCGGCGTTCAGGAACACGTCTTCCAGGCTCTGCCCGTTCAGCTTGTGGCTCTTCAGTCCCGCGGCGATCTCGCTCGTGGCCGGGACGACGAACGTGTCGATCTTCACCGTCCGTCCCTTCATCACTCCCGCGGCGGCGATGAAGTCGGTCATCTTGCCGCCGGTGCAGGAGCCGATGTAGGCGCGATCGAGCCGCGTCCCCTTCACCTCCGTCACGGCCGCCTTGTTGTCCGGGCTGTGCGGCTTGGCGATCACCGGCTCGAGCTTGGAGACGTCGTAGGTTTTCTCGAAACTGTATTGTGCGCCGGCCTGGCGATAGACGGGCGTATAAGGCTTCTTGTCCTTGTTCCGCTGGTCGACGTAATCGAGCGTCACCTTGTCCGGCTCGATGACGCCGTTCTTGCCGCCGGCCTCGATGACCATGTTGCAGAGCGTCATCCG
The DNA here is from genome assembly GCA_046350295.1 of Gemmataceae bacterium. Taxonomy (GTDB): domain Bacteria; phylum Planctomycetota; class Planctomycetia; order Gemmatales; family Gemmataceae; genus JAXMAR01. Next base: position 65,646 of record JAXMAR010000030.1, on the reverse strand, counting down.
CTCTTCGATGTTGAGGTCGTAGACCGCCTCGCCGTCGAACTCCATCGCCTGGTAGGTGGCGCCGTCGCAGCCGATGTCGCCGATGATGGCGAGGATCAGGTCCTTGGCCATCAGGTACGGGGGCAGCTTGCCCTTGAAGATGAAACGCATCGTCGATGGGACCTTGACCCAGAGCTTGCCCGTCCCCATCACGAAGCCGGCGTCGGTGTTGCCGATGCCGGTGGCGAACTCGCCGAAGGCGCCCGCGGTGCAGGTGTGGCTATCGGTCCCGAAGAGGACCTCTCCGGGCCGGGTGTGCCCCTCTTCCGGCAGGGCGATGTGGCAGACGCCTTTGTAGCGCGGCGTGCCGACGTCGTAGAAGTACTTGAGCCCCTGCTCAGCGACGAACTTCCGCAGCGTGTCGACGTTGCGGTTGGCCATGGCGTCGGCGGTGAAGATGTAGTGATCCGGGATGATCACGATCTTCTCCCGGTCCCACACCTTGGCGTCGGCCCCGAAGTATTTCTTGAAGACCCCGATGGTCCCCGGCCCGCACACGTCGTGCGTCATGAGGATATCGGCGTTCACCCAGATATTGTCGCCGGGCGCCACGTGGTCCCGGCCCGCGTGCTTGGCGAGGATTTGCTCGGTCAAAGTCAAGGCGGACATCGCGTGATTGCTCCCGGAGTGGTTGGCCTCTTCAATATACGCTCATGCAATCGAAGGTGTAGGCCTCTTGCTACCCGGCGAGCCCTCCACTGTGGCAATCGTTCGTCCAAGCCATTACAATTCTCCTGAGTATCCGCGTTCGCTTCGTTTTTCAGAGACGCAGCCATGAAAACGACACGCGTTCTCAGTTTGATCGTCCTCGCATTGGGGGCGCCGTGCGCCGTCCTTGCGCAGGGGCGACCAAGCGAGAAGGATCCGCTGCCCTTGGTACGGAGCGTCAAGATACCCCCGTATGTCCTGAAGGAAGGCGACGTCAATATGAACGTCGTCAGCCAAAAGGTTTACGGCTCGGACCGATACGGCGACGCGCTGCTCGCCTTCAACCGCGACCACCCGCTCGTCACCGACCAGATTCGTGCGAAGCCGCCGCGGTTTGTGCCGGGACAGATGGTGTACATCCCGCCCAAGGAGATACTGGCGCTAAAATACCGCGAATTCATCGTTGGCTTCGATTCTCCGCCCCCGCGCGATCGCTCCCTCCTGCTGCTCTGGCCCGAAGGCGCTCCGGGCGCCAAGGGGCCGCTGCCGGAAGGGGTCAAAGACGGCAAGCTGACCATCGCGGCCGGCGCCAAGCTGTCGAAAGTCTTCAACGACCCGAAGCTCGCCGATCTGGCCGGGGTCGTCGTCTTCCCGGCGCCCGAGTCGAAGGCGAACGGCGCCGCCGTCGTCGTTTGCCCCGGCGGCGGCTACAGCCACCTCGCGGCCGATCATGAAGGAGAGGCCATCGCCGGCTGGCTCAACTCGCTCGGCGTCACGGCCGTCGTCTTGAAGTATCGCCTTGGCCCGCGCTACCACTACCCGACCCAGCTTCACGACGCTCAGCGCGCTATCCGTCTAACGCGACACAACGCCAAGAAATGGGGTGTCGACCCGGCACGCGTCGGCATCCTCGGCTTCTCCGCCGGCGGCCATCTCGCCTCCACGGCATTGACGCAGTTCGACGACGGCCAGGCGGACGCCAAGGACGCCGTCGACCGCCACGGCAGCCGGCCCGACTTCGGCATCCTGCTTTATCCGGTCATCCGGCTCGACGGTCCGCACGCCCATGGCGGCTCGCGCGTCAACCTGCTCGGCAAGGATGCGGACGCCAAGCTCATCGACAGCCTCAACAACGACCAGCGCGTGACGCCAAAGACGCCGCCGACCTTTCTCGTCCACACCAGCGAAGACCGGGGCGTGCCCCCCGAGAACAGCGCCTTGTTCTACATCGCCCTGTCGCGGAACAAAGTGCCGGCGGAACTGCACATCTACGAGAAGGGCGCTCACGGGCTGGGCCTCGGTCCGGCGGGCTTGCCGTATTCGAGCTGGCCGGAGCGGTGCGCGGCGTGGCTGCAGGGACGGGGGATTCTGAAGGGGGCCAAGTAGCCGGCAATGAACAACGAAGGGACCCGCGCCGTCACGACCGCGTAAACGATGCCTGAGTTTCTTGAAGTTCTGTTCGGCGATAGCGTCCAGGTCAAGGTCATCTACTACGGGACCTTGGCCGCGATCGCTTCCATCATCGCCTGGCTTCTCTACCGCAAGTTCGCGCCGGGGCCGCGGCGGCGCCGTGCGCTCAAGGGTGTCCGGCAGACGCTGTCCAATGGAAGCTGGGCGGAGGCCCTCAAGCAACTCGCCCTGGTGCGCAATATCGGCAAGCCGTCCGCCCGCTGGCAGCGCCGCTTCGACCTCGTGGAAGCGGAGTGCCTGGAGCAGGCGCAAGCCGCGGCGCTTCTGGACAAGGACTTCGATCGAGCGCTGGACTACGCCGCTCGCGTCGCTCGCATCCGCGAATTGCCGCCGCTCGACTCGGCGCTGCAGATCCAGAACCTCATGCTCGCGGAGCTGCGCCGCCTGTTCTCGATCCCGGGCGAGTCGCGCAGCGTCATCGATCTCGGCCAGCGCATCCTGCAAGTCCATTCCCCCTGTCGCGAGGCCGTGTTCTGGAAAGGCATGGCCCACCTGCGCGGCGGCGAGCCGGACAAGGCGCTCGAGTGCTTCCTCATGGCGCGCGGCGGCGATGGCAAGAGCGTCGTCCTCGATGAGGAGCTGGTCCCGCGCCCCGGCGCCGCCCCGAGCACGCCGGCCACTCCGTTCGTCGACCCGTCTCTCTATCTCGGCGCCGTCCTGTTGCGGCAGGGCAAGGTGAAGGAGAGTTTGCAGTACCTGACCGAAGCGAACCGCATGGACGCCAATTGCCCGATCGTGACCGCGCTCTTGGGCACGGCGATCATCGAGGCCGGCGGGGACACGAAGTTCGCGGTCAAGGCGCTGCAGCGGGCGCTGGGCCCGAAGGGCTTGCAGATGTGGGCCGGAGAACCGCAGCGCGCCTGGATCGAGGCCTTTCCCGACGGCCGGTCCTATGTCCGCAAGCTGGCGTCGACCCACCCGTTCCAGTGCCCCGTTTTCGGCGGCGATTTCAAGTTCCTCCAGCTCCAGGGCATGCTCGCCCTTGGTCAGGGCCTCTACAAGCTCGCCGACTATCAGGAAGCGGCCAACATCTTCGGCACGCTCATCCAGGAGGGGGCGCCGTCGCTGCCCGTGGTGCGCGGCGTCGGCCTCTCGCTTGCTCGTATCGGCAAGTATGACGAGGCCTTTCGCCACCTCCGCGCCGCCCACGAGATGGAGGACCCGCCCGAGCGGATCACCGCCGGCTTCCTCGCCCTGTGCGGCGCCAAGGGAACCCCCAAGAGCGAGGAGGACAAGCTCCGCAACCTGACCTGGGCGATCCGCTCCGTTGCCGCTTTCACCGCGCCCGGGGACGAGGAATGGGCCGCCCTCATCAGCGCCATCTTCGCCGAGGCCCGCGCCGCCAACCTCCCGATCAACGAGGATGACCAGCTCTACCTTTGCGAGCACCTGCTCTCCGTACACGCCGTCGACCCGCTCGCCGCCCACGCGTTCCACCACCTTTACGCGACGAACCGCGCTCTCGTCCGTCCCGATTACGCCTGGCTCTACTGCCGGGCCGCTCAGCTTCATCATTTGAGCGACGCGCACACGCTCGACCTCTTCGCCCTCGCCTTCGCCGACGGCGCCGCGCTCGAAGCCTTCTATCAGCAACAGGGCTGGAACCCGCTCGACGCCGAACTGGCGTACCTCGAAAAGGCGGCGCAGCGGGTCCCCGGCAGTTTCCCCGCCGCGCTCGGCCCCGACTACGCGCCGCGCGGCGAGGAGCTGCTGCGGCGCCGCGCCCAAGAATTGGAGAAGGCGGGCGACCTCGATGGCTCGCTCGCCGTCGCCGATGTGTTCGCCCGTCTTGCCCCCGGAAGCGCCGCGGCGCAGGATCGCGTCGCCGCCCTCTACTATCGCCGCGGCCAGGTCGACCAGGCGCTCGACGTGCTCGAACGGTGGCACGCGTCCCACGTTGACGACCCGTTGCCCCTCGCCCGCCGCGCCCTTATCCGCCATGAACAGGGCGCCACGGATGAAGCGATCGCGTTGCTGGAGACCGCCCATCAGAAAGCGAGCGGCAAGAGACGGGCCCACCTCGCCTACCTTGCCGCCGAGCTCTTGCTGCGGCAATGCAAACAGGTGGACGCCGCAAACGACCAGGTGGACACGGCAAACGACGATCACTCCGCCAAAGCCCGCTCCTGGCTCGAAACCTGCCTGCACGACGACCCGCATCACGCCGCCGCCCTGTGCCATCTCGCCGGCCTCCGCTGGCAAATGGGAGACCACGCCGGTGTCGCGAGCCTCGCCGACGCGCTGGACCGCCGGTCGAGCCGCGTTCCAGCCGTGCTCTACGCCGCGGCCCTGGCCCGCCTCGCGGAAGGAAACAACCCCCGGGCCGTCGAGATCGCCTCCGATCTACGCCGCAGCCTCCCGCCGCCTCCACCCCACCAGCCGCTCGCCGGCGATCGCAACGGCTCGCCCGAGGGTCCCCACCTCGATTGGGCCGTTGAAGCCGCCTATCTGCAGGGCCTCGCCCTCTTCGCCGCCGGACAGGGCGAGCAGGCGCGCGAGCCGCTCGCAGTGGTGGCGCAGTCCGTCGACAGTCCGTCGCACCTTCTTGCCCAGGGGCTGCTTGGACGTATCGCCTTCGACCTGGGAGACTACGAAGAAGCGGCCCGCTGGTGGCAGACGCTTGACCAGCGCCGCCGCGCCGAATGGAAGGTCGGCGAGGCGCTGGGCGGCACGGTCTTCCTCACCGCCCTCCAGGCCATGGAACAGGGTCGCTTCGGGGAGGCCGCCGACAAGTTCCGCGCCGCCGGCAAGCTCGGCTGCCGCGACCGCCGACTCGGGCAACTCCTCATCCTGACGCTATTCCGCGCCGGCCAGAAGGCGGTGTACGGCACATGACCCAGCTCCTCCAGGCCATTCCCGTCACCCCGGTCCCCGTCGTCGATTGGAGCCACGCCTCCCGGCTTCTGGAGCAGTCGATCCGCGCCGGCAACAACGACCCGCAGGCCCAGTACCTCCTCGCCCTCTGCTACAAGCGCCTTGGTCGCCTCGCCGACGCCGGCCACGCCCTGTCCCGCATCGCCGAGCCCGATCCCAACGTCCTGCTCCAGCGCGGCGTCCTCGCCTTCCTCGAGCGCGACTTCGCGAAGGCGGCCGAGCACTTCGAGCAGGCGCGTGCCAAGCACCCGCAGTCCTACGCCGCCGCCTACAACCTCATGCTCACCTGGCTGTCGCAGGGCAAGCGCCAGGAGTGCGTCCAGATCATCCCCGAGATGGCGTCGATCGCGCCGACCGATCAGGAGCGGCGCTTCCTCGAGCTGCTCCGCGCTCTGCTCGTCCTCGCCCCCGCCAAGGTAACGCTGCCGACGGACTCGGCCCCCGTCCTTGCTCCGATCCCCGACCAGGAAGTCCTCCTGCACGACCTCCGTCCCGAGGAGGAGACACGCCTCGTCGATCTCCTCGGCGGCCTCGGCCAGTTCGACATCGCCTTCCCCCTCCTGGCCCACCTGCTCTCCGTCCGGCCCTCGAGCCAGATCGCCTTCACCGCCTACTTCGGGGCCGCCCTGTTCCACGGCAAGCAGCTCATGGACAAGAGCCACTGGGAGGAGGCCTATTCGCTGCTCGCCTCGCTGTGGCGCCGGCAGGAATCCTCCTCCCTGTCCATGGACAAGCGCATCCAGCTCGCCCTCTCCTCGATGCTCGGCGTCTGCTCGATCCTGCTGCAAGACTATCAACGCGGCGCCTGGTACTTCCGCTCCGCTCGCGACGCCTTCACGCGGCTTCAGGAGGCCGCCACCACGCAGACGCTGCAACAGCGCCTCGTCAGCCGCAAGGGGGTCTACCAGGGCGCCTGGGTCGAGCAGAATCTGGCCCTGGCCTATGAGTGGCAAGGCAAGCTCGACCAGGCCGAGCCCCACTGGAACCGCTACTTCGATTACCTGGAGCACTATTTCTCGGTCTCCGAGCCCCCCGAGTACTTGCCGCGCCTCGCCTTCGAGGGCCTGAGCCGCCTGGCTGACGTCTATAGCAAGAAGGAGAAATGGTCCACCGCGCTAGGCTTCCTCCAGCGCGCCGCCCGCATCCGCCCCAGCGAAGGCGACGTGCTGGAGCGTCTCTTCCACCTCTATACGCAGCTCAAGCGCCCCGAGGACGCCCGCCGCACCCTGCGCATGCTCCGCGAGGTGAAACCAAACGACCCGCAGGTGGACCTCTTCGAGCTGGAAGTCCGCGAGATGCGCGGCCTGGACGACATGGAAGAAACCCTGTCGCAACTGCGCCGCCTCATCCAGGCCCACCCGGGAGACATGCGCGTCGAGGAGCGGGCCGCCGCCGTCCTCAACACCGTCATCCCGATGCTGGAGCGGCAAGCGGAGCAGGGGACGTCGCAGGTCAATCGCGTCGTCGACCAGATGCGCCGGCTCCCCAACCATCAAATCAACTGGGGCGTCGTCCGCGAAGTGATGCGCGACCTCGAAGACCGCTTCATCCGCATCCGCCGCTGCGCCCAGCGCGCCGCCGCCCTGGTCACGCAAGACGAGCAGCGCCGCCTCCTCACCAAGCTCATCCACCACTGCGATCGCAAGATGGACCAGTGCCACTCGCTCGGCGAGTGAGCATACCACGAAACCACCATATTCCCGCGCTTCGCTCCTCAGGTCGCGCAAGCTTCCAGCCGATCCATCCACTCCTGCACCTGCAGCGCGTCGGCATAAGTCGCTCCAACGGGCACGCTCTCCCGCCCGCGCACCACGCGGCAGAAGCAACGAATCTCCTCCGCCATCATCCCGGTCGCGACCCCCGCGCCAGCACGGATTTCCAGGGCTAGCGGCCAGTCGGCGCGATCTTCACGCCACACCTCGATGGGCCGCGGGTTTGGCTGGATCCGCGCCGCCCACCCTGCGCCGAATACTTCCATGCGGTCAAAACCGCGCGGCGGCATCCCCGCGGGCGTCAAGTAAGAGGCCGAGAACGAGGCGACCGGCCCGTTCGCCCAGTGCAACCGCGCCACCGCCAGGTCGACCGCGCCGCCGGCGCTGCGATGAAACGCCGCGCTGAACGAAGCCGGCTCCGCGCGGTCGAGCAGCACCTGGGTCGCGTACAGATCGTGGACCATCGTCGCGTGCAGCGGGTTCTCGCCGCCGCGAACGCCCGTGAGCGTGGTGTTCGGCCGGTGCCGCACGCAGTCGATGTACACAATGGGCCCGCGCAAACGGGCCTCGTCGCGCAGTTGCTGGTACTCGCTGTTGAAAAGAACGATGTGGCCGATCATGAGATTGCCGGAGTCGGCCCGAACGAGAGGCCGCAGGCTCCGCGCCTCTTCCAGGCTGCTCGAGATGGGTTTCTCCAAGAGGACAGTCTTGCCCGCCTCGAGAAGCGTTCGCGTGATGGGAACGTGGGCCGAGGTAGCGCAGGCCACGATCCACGCCTCCGCCTCGGAGTCGACGAGGGCGTGCTCCAGGTTTGTCCATCCCGTCACCCCTGGCAACTCGCGCGCCAGCGCGTCGAGGCTCTCCTGGCGACGAGATACAAGTGTCACAAGTTCCGCCTCAGCGAGGGCGGCCGCCGTCAAGGCGTGGAGCCGGCCAAAGCGGCCCAGGCCGATGACGCCGAGTTTCACCGGAGAAAAGGGTTTGCGAGGCATGGCGTTCGTTTTACGGAAGACGCTTGCTTTCCGCAGGAGCGACATCCGCAACTGCTGCCAGACCGCCTACACGGCCAGAGTTCTCTCCGTACGGCGGCGGAGTGGATCACCCTCGCAGGCCGCAGCGCCCGGGCGGACATCGGCTCGGCGCCGTTTCAAGTCAGTCATCCAGGTTGCCCACGATCGTCATGCCGTCATTTCGCATGATCATGAGTCGCATGACATGCTCGTTGAACTTTCGAGGGCAGAAGCCGGCGGAGCCGTCCGCCCGCGCGAAGTGGAAGCCGTCCGGGAACATGCCCCCCAGCTTGGGCAACGGCTTCTTTTCGTCGAAAACGAGATCGGCAGGTTTGGTCCACGGTACGGCCTCGCCACCTTCGATGAGCAGAATGGTGTTCGAGGTTCCATCGGGGATGTCAACGATCCGCGAGCCGCGGATCCCTTCAAAGATCGTCTTCTGTCCCGTAAAGACCTGATAGGAGGTCGAGTGCGGCGTCTTCGCCTTGCCGCGCACCGGAGCATACACCTTGGGCATCCGGGCCAGCAGCTTCTTGTTGTTGGGGCTGTCCCAGGGTTCGTCGAGCTTGAATTGCCGGAACAGGTCCTTTTCCCCGACGAAGGGCAGGAGCAACACGCGCCAGCTGAGCATCGGCTTGCCGTCCTTGTCGTACACGGCGGCGGGAGGGAAGCTCCCGTTCTCATCGAGATAGCCGTGCATGGCCAGCGCCAGCGTTTTCACATTGTCCATGCTTGCCTTGCGCTGTTCCGCCGTGACCGGCTCTTCTTTCGGGATCGGCGGCTTGTCTGCCACCGCGACCTGAAACGGCCGGATAGGAAGGTCGGGTTTCTCTCCCGCGAAGGATTGGATTAGAGACAGGCCGGCGCCCACGCTAATCAGGGCCGCCAGGGCAAGGCGCTTGCCGGTAACTACGATTTTGTTCCAGAACATGGCTTGGATGACTCCTTGGCTTAGAGCGACGGCGTGGGTAGAGAGATGGTCGGCGGTCCGGCCGGCGCCATAGCTGCATGCGCCATCGATGGTGGTTTTCAACAGCGTCCGTGGCGCGGCTTCCGCGTGGCTTCCGCACAGGGTGGCCGCCAATCCGCCGGCGGACAGGACCAGGCCGCGCCGGGTCAACCGCGACCGAAGCATTTCACGCGCCCGGCCCAAACGACCCTTAATCGTGCCGACCGGCCAGTCCAGGTCGCGGGCCGCCTCTTCGCTCGTTTTTCCTTCCAGGTAGCAGAGAACGATCGGCTGCCGGTATTTCTCCGGCAGGCGAAAGACTTCTTCATGCAGAGCAGGCGGCCATTCAGCGCTGGATTCGTCGGGCGCGGCGGGACCTTGGATTTCCACGCCGTTGGTTTCGCGAGCGCGACGGCGGGCCACGCCCGCCCGGGCGCGCAGCGCCACGCGGTACGCCACGCCGTAGAGCCAGTTGCTCAGCAAGGACCCTTGCCGAATCGAGCTTGCCTTGCGGACCAGCACCAGGAAAGTCGCCTGAAAAGCGTCCTCGGCGTCTTGCGGCTGGAGAAGGAAACGCCGGCAAACGCTCCAGACCATCGGTCCATGACGGTGTACCAGAAGTTCGAACGCCGCTTCATCCCGCTTCGCGACGAAGCGTGACAGCAAGTCGGCGTCGGCGGATTCATCGTGGGAATGCCGGGCCGCCGCGCGGCGAAGACCCTGAACAAAACTCGATAACGCCCTGCTTGCCATTTGCCGCCCTCGGAGAAACGCGCCTCCACCTTTAATACTGCACCGGGGCCCGAGCCGGTTACACTATTTCCCTCAAAAGCGTATCCGTCGATCGGCGACCGTGCAGTAAGTTAACGGAGCGCTCGAAACCAAAACGTGAGGTGGTACATGCGCGGACTGTCGCTGGGGTGGTTGACGACGTTGGTGTGCGGGCTCTCGGCGGCCCGCGCGGACGACAAACCCGACACGAAAGAGGAGACGGTTCAGCCAGCGCGTCTCGGCGCGGCCCGGTTCCTCAACGTCGGCAGAGTCTTCTCCCTCGCCTATGCGCGCGACGGCCAATTCCTGGCCTCGGGAGCCTGGGACGGCTCGATCCGCGTGTGGAACCTGGCGTCGGGCGCGGAACGCTGGAAGTTGCAGGGGCACGATGGCCAGGTCGATGCGCTTGCGTTTTCACCGGACGGCGCCCTCCTGGTCTCGGGCGGACGGGAGGCGGGTGTGTGCCTCTGGAACCTCGCCACCGGCAAGCTGATCCGCCGTCTGGGCGAGAATCAAGAATCCGCTACGATGGTAGCCTTTTCTCCCGACGGCAAGCAGGTGGGCGCCATCGTTCGTGGCGCCCTCCATCTTTGGGACGCCGCCACCGGAAAAGAAATATGGCGGCAAGGGGGCGACCGCGTCCATCGCAGTTTCGCCTTTCTCGGTTCCACGGAGGTGATCTCGATCGCCATCCAGCCGGTCAAGCGGTTCCGCGAACAACTTGTGCCCGTACCCGAGAGCCGGCTCGATCTTGTCGTCTGGGATTTGAAAACCGGAAAAACGCGGGGACCGTCCCGCCGACTGGAGCCGGTCGTCATCAACCGCGACACCACCTGGAACAACGTGCATGCGCCAATCGCCATAGGTCATGCTGGAAAACCCATCGCCATCCTCGATTCCTATTCCTATTCGACTGGCGAGAGCAACGTCGATATTCTCGACGTGGACGCGCGGAAACCCGCCCGCCATTTCAAGGTCAATCGGCAGGACATCACTTTGATGTGCCTTTCGCCGGACGGACGAATGTTGGCCTCGGCAGGAAACGCGCGGGCTGGCGACGGCTCGGCCCGAGTTTCCAGTTGCATCCAGATCTGGGAGGTGGCCACGGGCCGCGAGCGCTGCTACTTTCGCTCTCCGGATGAGGGGAAAACAATCCTTGCCTTCTCGCCCGACGTCCGAACCATGGCCTGCGGGAGCCTCGACACAACGGTCCTCCTCTGGGATCTGACGGGACAGGAGACCGCGCACGGCAAACGCGCGCCGGTCCGCCTCACGGCAACGGACCTGGATGGCCTTTGGAACGCTCTGAAAGGCGAAGATGCCGCCAACGCTTATCGGGCAATCTGGAAACTGGCGCTGGCTCCGAAGGATGCCCTGCCGTTCCTGTCGAAGCATCTTCACGCGGCGAAGAGCGCTGATGCCGAGCGTATCCAACGTCTCATCCAGGATCTCGCCGATGAGCGATTCGATGCTCGCGATAAAGCTGCCCGCGAGTTGGCCGGCTATCGCCAACTCGCCGAACCAGCCTTGAGGCAGGCTGTCGGGAAAGCGCCCAGGCTGGAAGTTTGCCGGCGCCTCGAGCAACTGCTCGAGAGACTTCAAACGCCTTCACCCGAAGAATTGCAGGAGATGCGTGCCGTCGAAGCCGTGGAGCACATGCGATCGCCCGAAGTGGAGAAACTCCTCCACCGCCTCGCCGGAGGCGCCCCGGCCGCGGCTTTGACTCAGGACGCACAGGCTTCGCTTGAAAGGCTGCGCGCAAGGAAAGTCGAATAAGCAGAACGCAACGTTGGGGTTTCGTGTCCACGACCGCGTCCCAGATCGGCTGCGGCTTGTACTGCTCATCCGGGAAACGCGCTTTTTCGACGCGCGTGGCGCAAGCGCTCGGCCAGGCGGCGTCGCGTTTTTCCGAATAGTGCTCGAAAAATCCCGCGGCCCTGGTATGTTTTTCAGTGGTCAAGAATGTAGTCCAACCCACCCGCAGCCGGCGTCGTTGCCAAGAGGGACGAGGCACAGTTTGAGCGCCCGCCCTCTGTCCTGCCATGACCCCAGACGGGTATCGGCCTTCTTCCGCCCCTATCGCCCATCCTCGAAAACTGCAATGCCCAATCGCTCGAGGCCAAGCCAAGCAAGGGGCCGTTCAACATCGTGGTACCAATGACCGTCCTCCTCAGTGTCCAGGGCCTGACCAAAGCGTTCGGCCCCAAACCCCTCTTCGCCGATCTGGCCTTCGACCTGCGCGCGGGCGAGCGCGTCGGTCTCATCGGCCCCAACGGCGCCGGCAAGTCGACGCTGCTGCGTCTTCTGGCCGGCCTGGACGAGGCCGATGCCGGCGTACGCTCCATGCGCCGCGGGCTCCGACTCGGCTATCTGTCGCAGGAGGACGTCTTCGCCCCGGGGCAAACGCTGCGCGAGGTCGTCCTGGCCGGACTCGCGGACGAGCGGATCGAGGAGCAAGAACGGGACACGCGCGCCGACATCGTGCTGACCCAGGTCGGGTTCGACGACCTCGACCAGCCGGCCGACGTCCTCTCGGGCGGCTGGCGCAAACGCCTGGCGCTGGCCCGCGCACTGGCGCGGCAGCCCGACCTCTTGCTCCTCGATGAGCCGACCAATCACCTCGATTTGCCCGGTATCCTCTGGCTCGAGCGGTTGCTGCGCGCGGCTTCGTTCGCCTACGTGGTCGCGACGCACGACCGGGCCTTTCTGCGGGCGGTGGCGGACGAGGTAATGGAAATCCAGCGCGCCTACCCGGCGGGCTACTTTCGCGCCGCGGGATCTTACGACGACTTCGTCGATAAACGCGCCGCCTTTCTGGAAGCCCAGGCGAGCCGGCAGGAGTCCGTCGCCAATCAGGTGCGGCGCGAGGCGGAGTGGCTCGGACGCAAGGCGGCCGCGCGCACGCGCAAAGCCGGCGCGCGCATCGAGGACGCCGCCCGCCGCCGTGAGGAGCTGGCGGAATTGAAAGCGCGCAACGCCACGGCTGCCGCGGCGGGCATCGATTTCGTCGCCACCGGCCGGCAGACACGAAAGCTGCTGAGCGTCACAGGCATCGCCAAGGCGCTGGGCGGCCGGTCTCTCTTTTCCGGCCTCAATCTCCTGCTCGCGCCGGGTTCGAAGCTCGGCCTGCTCGGTCCCAACGGCAGCGGCAAGTCGACGCTCCTGCGCGTGCTCGCGGCGGAGATCGCGCCCGACGCCGGAAGCGTGAAGCAGGCCGACGGGCTGCGTGCCGTCGTCTTCGAGCAGGGCCGGGCGGGACTCGATCCCACGACGACGCTGCGCCGCGCCCTCTGCCCCAACAACGAGACCGTCCTCTACCGCGACCGGCCGCTGCACGTCATCGCCTGGGCCAAGCAGTTTCTCTTCAGGGTGGAACAACTCGATCTACGCGTCGGCGACCTGTCCGGCGGCGAGCAGGCCCGCGTCCGTATCGCCCAGCTCATGCTTCAGCCGGCCGACTTGCTCCTCCTCGACGAGCCGACCAACGATCTCGACATTCCCGCTCTCGAAGTTCTGGAGGAAGGCCTGGCCGAGTTCCCCGGCGCCCTGGTGCTGGTCAGCCATGACCGCGAGCTGACCGACCGCCTGTGCACGGAGGTCGTCGGCCTGGATGGTCATGGCGGCGCGGGCATTTACGCCAGCGTCAGCCAGTGGCTCAAGGCCTACGAACGCGCCGCCGACGAACGAGAGAAAGCGACCGTCCCGCCGCCGCCAGTTGCGCCCCGCCCGAGCCCGCCGGCGCCAAGGCCAACCAAGCGCAACTATCGCGAGCAAAAGGAATGGGAGCAGATGGAAAACGCCATCCACGCGGCGGAGGCGGTCCTTGCCACCCGCCACGACGCCATCGCCGGCGCCCAGGGCCATGTGGCGCTCGCGGCGGCTTGCCGTGCGTTGGAAGAAGCCCAGGCGGCGGTCGACCGCCTCTACACCCGCTGGCAGGAGTTGGAAGCCAAGGGTGGGACGTGAAAGACGGGGCCGACTGGCTTGTGCTCCGATCGGTCATTTCGCCGCGCTGTGCGCATGCAAGTCGTTCTTGCCCTCCGCTTGCGCGACGCGACTCTGGAATTCCTGGAGGGTGGTCCAAGGCCAAGGCGGGTCGGCATTCGATCCGGCAGTGAGGATCTCTTGGTCCTTCTTCTTGAGGGCCTGTGACCACGCCTTGATGAGCGCGATCAACTCGGAGCCGGTAACCCCGTGTGCGAGCTGAAGGCGATGCGCAGGCAATTGGTAACAGGCCGGTTCCCACTCCTCACGCCCCCAAGCCGAAAGGTACTCGAGCTCGTCTTGCCGGAGTGTCATGGGCGGTCCTCCACGTAGGCATATCCGCGAAGCGCGCCGGGCATCAGTCTCTCTTCCGAGATCCACTGTTCGGGCGTCAGCCCTGGGTTCGGAGGGTTCTTTTGACTTCCGTAGTCCTTGGCTCGCAATTCCATTTTTACCCTGGAGTAGCGCAGCGGCGCCCGGGTAGACACCACCAACGATTGGCCATCCGCATCGTATTCTATCGCACGTTGACAATAGGGGCAGGTAATCGCTCCACCCGGCGATTGCCCCACCAAAGCTCGGAATTCCGGCTTTGCTTGATCGGCGTTCGGTACCATTTCCGCGAGCAAGTCGCGGATAGGCCCTCCGCAGTCGGCATGAGGGCAGAGTTGGTGAGGCCATGGAGCCATGAGACTCACTTTTCCTTGTTTTCTTTCGGATACCGCAACTTCCGATCCGGGTCGAGAAACCGCGCGTAGATGACGGCATCCGCCGCCTCCTCGAGCTCCAGCCGCAGCTCATTCACGCCCTTGTGCAGCGTCACATCGATGGCAATCATGTCCGGCTGCACGATCGCTTTCGGATTGCCCGGCGCCCTGTGCACGAGCTTGTCGTCCAGGTAAACCTGGACCGGCTGGTTGAGCCCGAGCAGCAGGCGCGTCTTTGTGACGCCGGGCGCCTCGACGGCCGCGGTCAGCTTGGTTCGGACCGACGCTTTGAGCGGCGCCCGCAAGTCGAAGCGGCCCGCCGGCCCGGTGTGCACAACTTCCAGCTTGCTGATAGCGGCGGCGGCGGAGCGGGCCAGGGTCGCTTCGGTGATGAACGGATGCGCCATCACGTACTTCACCAGGTCGCGGAAGTCCTGCACGGTCATCGCCGCCGACAGGCCCTCCGGCATCATCGACTTGTCGAGCACGCGCACCTTGCCTTCGATGTCCTTCTTGGCGATCACCTTGAGCTGGTCGTTCTCCACCTTGAGGGTGACGCTGTTCTCGTCCTCCGCGTGCAACAGGCCCGTCTCGATCCGGCCGTCTTTCAGCTCGACGAGACGTAGGAGGTACGGCGCCCCGATGACGCGGTTGGGGTCGAGGATGTTGGCGAGGAGGTACTCGATGTCGCGGGCCGCGCCGTCGAGCTGCGGGCCGACGTGGGCGCCGCGGCCTTCGAAGTTATGGCACTTGGCGCACTGCGTCTCGAAGACCTTGCGGCCACGCTCGAACGAGGCCGTACCCGTGTGCATTTCGCCGCGCATCTTGTCGATCAAGGCGGCCAGCTCCTTGGGCGAATCGCGGAACTTGCCCCACACCTTTTCGACCTGCTGATTGAGGTCCTTGTCCTTGAAGGCGAGGATGCGCAGGATCGTGTTGTCGTTCAGATCCCTGCGGTCCACCGTCCCCGAGCCGACGCCGCTCAAAAGGTCCTTCGCCCACCCCTTGCGGCCGGAGAGCAGGTTGACGCCTTCCAGGCGCACCGGTCCGGGCAGCGCCTTCCATTTGCCGAGCAGGTTCTTGGCGAGCCCGGCATTCTCGTAACCGGCGAGGGCGCGGCAGGCTTCGACGCGCACCTCGGTCGGCCCGTCCTTGAAGACGAGGCCGATCAAGAGCGGCTCGGCTTCCTTCGGCTTGATCGTCCCCAGGTCGCGCAGGGCGGCGACGCGCTTGGCGGCGTCCTGCTTGACGTCCTCCGCTGTTTTCATGGCGCGGGCGATGGCGGCGCCTTCCCGGAAGAGGACGCCGAGCCGGCCGGCCATATCGCGGACGCTGGCGTCATCATCCTTCGCGAGCAGCGCGGATACCTTTGCCCAGGAGGCGGGGGGATCGACCTTCAGCTTGATGCTGGCGAGCAGCCCCTCGAGGCCGCGGCGCCGCACCTTGGCGTCCTTCACATCGACGAGGAAGCGAACGGCGGCGTCGAGGGCCTCCGGATCGCGGCTATCGGCGAGGCGGCGCAGGGTTCGCGGCACGATCTCGTCGGTCACGAGGACGTTGCCGGTAGCGTTGGCCTTGAGCCAATCGAGGGTCGCGTCCCGCTTGCCCATGACGCGCGGCTCGTAAGCGAACCAGATCATGAGCGGAAGGCAGGGGTCTTTCTTGTCGGCGTGTTTCATCAGGTTGTGCAGGATGGGGAGCGTGTCTTGCTTAATGAGATGCTGGCATGCCCCGGCGAGCGCGAGTTGTGTCTGGGGAGCGTGGTCCAGCGCGGCCACGTCGGTCAGGCCTTTGAGACCGAGATCCGAAACGCGGCCACGTTCCCCGATGAGACGCACGAGCCAGGATCGCACCCAGGCGTCGTCGCGTGCCATGAGGGTGAACAGTCTGTCCTCATCGAGCGCGCCCAGACGGTGCAGCGCCCAGATGGCACGCAGCGCCGGCGCCGGGTCCTTTTTCGGGAACGTCATCTCGACCAGCTTCTGCTCGACCAGCTTCGGCATGATCGCCTTCGCCTTCCGCTCTTCGAGCAGCCGTGTCGCCGTCCGATACCAATAGGGGTTCTCCTCCTTCAACAACTCGACCAGTTCGACGCTCGTCTTCTTCGTCAAATCCTCCGCCGGCCTACGCTTCATCCCCTTGGGCTGGAAGCGGAAGATGCGCCCGTGGGTCATGTCCCAGCTATCGGGGGCGGCCTGGTGGCAGGGGTTCTGGTCGTGCCAGTCGATGCAGTAGATGGAGCCGTCGGGGCCCCAGCGGAGGTTGATGGGGCGGAAGTTCTTGTCGCCGGAGACCATGAAATCGGGGGCGGAGGAGCCGATGAAGGTGGAGCCGTTGGGCTTCAAGGTGTTGCGTTTGAGCGAGCAGCCGTGGATCGAACCCATGACGAGGCTGTGCTTGTATTTCTCGGGGACTTGTTCGCCTTCGAGGACGATGAGGCCGGCGTGGGCCCAGCCGGAGAGCTTGTGGTGCGTGTGGTCGCAGATTTCGTTCAAGAGGCCGTAGGTGTAGGGGTTGAGGCTGGCGCCGGCCTGCCGCTTGTACGTGCCGCCGGGGACCATGTGAAAGAGGTGCGGGATGACGCAGCAGGCGAGGAAGCACTGGCCGTTGCGGTCGAAATCCATGCCCCAGGGGTTGCTCGTCCCCTCGGCGAAGATTTCAAACTTCTTCTTGTGGACGTCGTAGCGCCAGACGGCCGCGGTCATCTCGACGCCGTCGACCTTGGAGACGGTGAAGACGCCATGCAGCCCGTAGAGCTTGCCGTCCGGCCCCCACTGGAAGGTGTTGAGCGTCTCGTGCGTGTCCTGGCTGCCGAAGCCCTTGAGGAGGACTTCCTGCTTGGTGCACTTGCCGGTGTTCTCCGGGTCGCTGAGGAAGAAGAGATACGGCGGGGCGCCGAGGAAGACGCCGCCATGCCCGACCTCGATGCCGCTCGCCAGGTCCCAGCCGATGGGCAGGTCCTTGCCCTCGGCCCAGACGGTCACCTTGTCGATCTTGCCGTCCCCCTTGGTGGACTCGAGGATCTTGATGCGATCGCGCGGCTTCTTCCCCTTGGGCGTGCGGCTCGGATACTCGAAGCACTCGACGACCCAGATGCGGCCCTTCTCGTCGATGGTGAAGGCGATGGGGTTGATGACCTCCGGCTCGGACGCGACGACATGCGCCTCCCAGCCGTCCGTCATCTTGAAGCGCTTGACGGATTCCTCGGCGGGGATGTACGGCTGCCCGCTGGCCTTGCGGTTATCGAAGCCGAACTCGCGCTGGGCGAGGGCGGGGGAGGCGAGGAGCAAACAGGAAACGAACGCAAGCGCGGAGCGGGACATCGGCGTCTCCAGGGGAGGGTTTTCAGCAATGTTAGGGGATCGGCGAGCAGGGTACAACAACGGATCGAGGCGCGAGGAAACGGCAGGCAGCCGCGATTTCTCACCGCGGAGAGCGCGGAGACCGCAGAGAGAAATTGAAATGGGAGTTATGGCAAGGACCCAGCCCGCATGACCGCTCGGGCGACGAGTGTGAACGCTCGTCTTTCCTCCTGGGCAGAGCCGCCGATGTCCCGGTTAGGGTAAATTTTTTCCCTTCTTTCCGCAAAGCATGTCAAAAACCAGGCAGTCGTCCGGAATGCCTACCTAGCGGAGACTTCGCTCGCCTGACGCGGCGGTCGTCGATCTCTGCAAACGCTTTTCCATTTTCACTGGGAGGAATGTCATGAAACGCATGGTGTTGGCGGTGGCCGCTACTTTGATGGGGCTGGATGCCTCCGTGATTCAGGCGCAGACGCCGGCCGGTTATCCCTGGCTCGTCTACGCCATCTCAAACGAGACGGGACGACCCATCGATCCGATTGGCGCAAACACGGAGGAGGAAGCGCGGGAGAAAGTGATGTATCTCGAGTCATTCCGTGACCCGGGATTCCGGAATGTGTTCTACCAACGCAATCCACATGTCGGCGAAGTGCCGCGGGCGACGCCGCCATCTCGGCCATCTCCCCCGCCTCCACCCTCGCCCCCCCGCGAGTTACCCGCCGTTTCTCCCCCTCGACCGCTCGCCTTGGCGAATACTTCGTGGGCCGGCGGCGAAACCCTGCGGGGCTATGGCCGCTTGACGTTCCGCTTTGGCCCGGGCAAAACCGTGGACATGATCGACACCGACGGCACGACCCCGGGGACCTATTCGCGCTCCGGCGCCTCCGTGACTCTCCAATTCTATGACGGCACGGTGGTGTATTCCGGAACCCTTCAGGACAACATCATTCATGGCAGCGGCCGCCATGGCCCTGACTCCTGGACCTTTAGCGTCAGACTCCGGTAACGATGTACGGCACAAGGGCGCTTTGTCCGCCCTTGTGCGTCGGGCGCCAGCCGGAAGCGTCAGTGGCGGTGGCCATGAAGACCCCATCGCAACGCTTCCGGCTCGTCGCAAACAACAACGAGAATCGAATTGCGCTAAAGCCCTTGCATCTCGACGGCTGATGCGCGACCAGCTTTCGCGGGACTCGGTCCGAGTACCGCAAACGTTTTTCTTTCTTTCGGAAAAGCGTGTCAAAAAACCAGGCAGCCGTCCGGAAAACCTACCTAGACGCAACGTCGCTTTCCATTTTTCACTGGGAGGAATGTCATGAAACGCATCGTGATGGACCTGTCGATGAATCGCGGCGCGAACAAATGGTTCCTGGGCCTGACGTTGGCCGTGATGTGGGCCACGGCCTCCGTGGCGGAGGCCGACAACAAGGACGCCATGCCCGATTGCCATGTCCTGGCCATCGGCGTTGACAACTACGAAGATCCGCGGGCCAAGCTCAGCGGTTGCGTCAATGACGCCCAGAACCTCGCGCAACGGCTGAAGGATCAGGAGCGGAAAGTGTTCGCTGACGTGAATCTCAAGGTGCTGCTGGACGACGCGGCGACCGGGAAAGGCATCGAGACCGGCATGGCCTGGCTGGGAAACCAGGGCAAGTCAGGCGACTTCGTGGTCCTGGTCCTGAGTGGCCATGGTGGCCGGAAAAATGGCCAGTGGTATTTCGTGGCCCAAGACCATCGCCAGGTGAAAGACACTGCCATCCTAAGCTTGGCCGACAAACTCGCCGCGCAAGGCAAGAAAGTCGTGATCATTGTCGATGCTTGCCATGCGGGTGAACTGCGGATCAAAGCACGGGCGCTGATGGTGCGCTACCGGAACCCAGCGGCGGGCGGCATCATCCTGATGACCTCCAGTATGGGTAGTCAGACGAGTACCGCGTTGGGTAGGTACAGCGCCTATGCTCAGGCGGTCAACGAAGGCCTCGCCGGCTCCGCTGATCTCGATGGCGACGGCTTCATCACCCTTGGAGAGCTTCGGCGTTTCGCTTTCCACAGGACGCATGCGCTGGTGCGCCGCACCAGCCAACCTGAGCAGGACGGGGAATGCGAATACTCCCTGTCCCTTTCCGAGAACGTCAAGCTGGCTGTTTCCACAGTTCAGACGGTGTTCGAAACCGAAGGCAGGCTAACTGGCGCCGAGCCCAAGGATCGGGTTCGCAAGACGTCGAACCACCAACTGTTCATCGTCAAGCTCGAGAAGGGCGTCAAGTACACCACCAACCTGGTGAGTTCGGATTTCGATGCCTTCCTCCGCCTCGAAAACGAGGAGTCGCAGCAAATCGCCGAAGATGATGACAGCGGCGGCGACCGCAACGCGCAGCTAATCTTCACCGCTACTTACACCGGGTACCACCGGGTCATTGTCACGACCTATGAGCGTGGTGGTGTCGGGGCCTTTTCTTTGACGATGTCGAAAGCCCGCTAGTCCAGGTGCGACGACATTGCGTTGAAAATCAGCGGCACTCGCAGGCGTGTCTTTGTTGCGGGGCGCTGACTGGGCTGCAACAGGTTTTCGGAGAATTGTGGCGGGTCGAGTGGGCTTCACTCCATTTACGTTCTTGAAGGCATGTGGACGAAACTTTTCCATTTTCACTGGGAGGAATGTCATGAAACGCATGGCGTTGGCGGTGGCCGCAACCTTGATGGCGCTGGATGCCTCCGTGATTCAGGCGCAGACGCCGGCCGGTTATCCCTGGCTCGTTCACGCCATCTCAAACGAAACGGGACGACCCATCGAACCGATTGGCGCCACCACGGAGGCGGAAGCGCAGGAGCTTGTGAGGTATCTCTCGGATCCTTTGGTACCTCCGGGATTCCGGAATGTCCGCTACGAACGCAATCCACGTGTGGGCGAAATGCCGCGGGCGACGCCTCCATCTCCGCCAGCGCCCCCGCGTCCACCTGCGCCTGTCCCCCCTATTTCTTCCCCTCGACCGGTGGAGCTGCCGAATAGTTCGTGGGCTGGCGGCGAGACCCTGGGGGCCTATGGCCGCTTGACGTTCCGCTTTGGCCCGGCCAACACCGTGTACATGATCGACAAGGATGGCACGATCCCGGGGAAATATTCGCGCTCCGGCGCCTCCGTGACTCTCCTGTTCTATAAGGGCACGGTGGTGTATTCCGGAACGCTTCAGGACAACATCATTCATGGCAGCGCCCACAATCCCCGTGAGTCCTGGACCTTTAGCATCAGGCTTCAGTAGCGATGTACGGCGCAAGGGCATTGTGCGCCCTTGGGCGTCGGCTGCGAGCGCGAAGCGTTGCCGGAGGCGTTAGCGACGGTTCGGCCATGAAAACCAGTCGTTAACGCTTCCGGCTATGAACGCAACAGGGAGAATCGAATTGCGATAAAGCCTTTGCATCTTTCTGCCGCCATTGGGCGTCGTCTTCCTCAAGACCGCCCGATTCAAGAGTCGTCACGGCAAACGGTAAATGTACACCGTGCCGTTGGAGTTGCCGGTGAAAAGATAGCGGCCGTCAGCCGAAAGCGCAACGGCGCGGATGACGAAGTGGCTTGGTTCCGGGGCATAGGACCAGACGAGCGCGCCGGTTTCCACCTCGAAAACGTTCACCTGCGCGCCCAGGATGGCCGCGAGGCGCTTGCCGTTGGAGCTAAGTGCGCTCGGCCTGGCGCCGGCAATCCAAGTCACCGACGGCAGCGGCGCCTTGGACAGCTCCCTGATGCTCGAAGTATCCGCGTTGTAAAAGGCCGGGTCGCCCCCCAGTTCCAAGATCCGGCCGTCCGGCAGAAAATGGCACGGGGTCTTCACGCTGCCGACCTTCCTGCTTGCTTCGAGATCCCAGAGTTCGCCGCCGATCAGGGCCAGGCGGCCCGATGGCGCAAAGTCCACCGAACTGTACCCGCCGCGCTTGAAGGAACGGACGATGGCGCCGGTTCTCAGGTCCCACAGCTCCACCGGCCCATCCCGGAAGCCGCCGAGCAAGAAACGACCGTTCGGCGAGATCGCGGCTTCCGTCGCATTGACAACGCCCTCCGTTTGCAGTTTGAGCGCCGGCGGCACGCCGGACCCGGTATCGACGAGGGAGGGCGACGCCCCGCCATGTCCCGAAAAAAAGAAAAGGCGTGAATCGGGCCCGAAACCCACATGCACGATTTCGTTACCGGCATTGCAGAGGTGCTCCTTTCCCGTCGCCAGGTCCCAAAATGCCGCCATGCGCACGAAAAAACCGCCGGCGCCCGCGCCGACATAGCGGCCGTCCGGCGATACGGCGACCGCTTGCACATGACCAGCCGGCCCGCGCAGCGGCATCGGCTCCGTTTTCGTCTCTTCGTCCAAAGCGCGGACGTCCGTGCCCGCCGATACCAGCAACCGTTTAGAGCCCGAACGATAAAAGGCGATCTGGCCGGGATGATCCAAGCCATATCCCCAGACGAACTTCCCTGCCTCGAGATCGAGCAGCTGAAGGTAGCTGTTGCTGTCGGCGAGCAGCAGCTTGCCATCGGGCGAGAACGCCAGGCTCTGGTATGCTCCAAACTTGAAGACGCACGCCTTTTTTTCCGAGCCAAACTCCACCGTCTTCCACACATGAATCTCTTCGTCAAGACCGGCCGCGATCTGCGTGCCGTCGTTGGAGAATGCCACCGAGTGCACTGCCGGATGAGGCATGGCGTGCGCATCCTTGGGCGGGTCGATGGAGGCGATCGTTCGCGCATCGTCGATGTTCCATAAGCGCAGCACGCCCGCCACGCAGCCGGTGAGGGCGAGTTTGCCATCCTGCGAGATGGCGCAACAGGTGAGATTGCCTTCATGTCCTTTCAATACTCCGAAGGGCTCGGCTGTTTTCGTGTCCCATACACACGCTTGCGTGCCCACGCAACCGATTAAGCGCGTACCGTTGGAGAATTGAGGCCGAAGGAGCGCGCCTTTCGCGCCTGGCTTCAACTTGGCGATCTCCTTGCCCTCCTTGATGCTCCACAGGCTGACGCTGCCGTCGCCCTGGCCCACCGCCAACGTTTGTTTGTCCGCGCTGATTGCCAGACTTACCAGGCTCGGCACGGGCAGGTACCGGTCCTGCCGCAAGCGCTCGGGATCGCCGAGGGACACTCCCTGAACGTATCCGGGCGACGCGGTGGCGATCAGAGACCCGTCCAAGGACACCGCCGTGTGCGTTCCACGCAGCCGGTGCTCCCCGAGCACGGCCACGAGGTCCTTGTGCTGCCACTCGAACTTTTCGAGCGCGGGGATCTTCGCGTGATCGAGAGCGTCCAGATACCTTGAGTCGAACTTCGAGACAACCGAGGGACCAAACTCGAGCAGCCCGACGCCAGGCAGGGTCAGCTCCTTCTTCTCTTTCTCCACGACGGGCGGCGGGCTTTCCGGCGCCCTGCCTTCCCCGGCGCCACCTGAGAAACGCAAAACGAGGAACACGCCGGCGCCAAGCAGGAAGAGCGCCGCGCCGACCCAAATGCCGGCCCTTTTCCGGCTGGACGGCACACGCGGACGCTGCCCGGAGCCGGCCGCAGGGGGCAACAGGACCAAAGAAGGTTCGCCGCGGTGCGATTGCGACTCAGGGAAAGTCCCCACTCTCTTGTCATTCGGCGCTTCCCTAATGGGGCTCCGCGAGGCAGGTGGCGGCAGCGCTGCGACCACCGGTGTCGCTACCCCGCCGCACAAGGGCGCCAGCGCCTGGGCCACTTCGCCCGGCGTCTGGTAGCGATCCTCCGGCCGCTTGGCCATCATCTTGCGCAGCATGCCGGGCAGGATCGGACCGACGTCCGGCCGCGCCTTCTCCACGGCCAACGGTTCCGCCGCGCGCTGGCGCTGGAGCTTTTCGACGATGCCGCCGCCCGGGAATGGGGCGCTGCCGGTCAAGAGGTAGTAGAGAGTGCAGCCGAGGCTGTAGACATCGGCGCGGATGTCGACGTCGCGCGCGTCGACGGCCTGCTCCGGGGCAATGTAGTCGGGGGTGCCGAAGACGGCGCCGACCTGCGTCAATCTCCGGCCGCCGTCGCCGAGGTCGTAGACGAGCCGGGCCAGGCCCATGTCGAGGATCTTGACCAGGCTGCCGTCAGCGGTCAGCAGCAGGTTGGACGGCTTGATGTCGCGATGCACCATGCCGCGTTCATGCGCATGCTGGAGGCCGAGGGCCGCTTGCCGGATGTACTCGCAGGCGGTTGCAATCGGGAGGGGCTCGCGGCGCTCGGCGACCAGGCGCGACAGATCGTTGCCCTCGACATACTCCATGGCGAAGTAGAGAGCCGTTCCGCTCTGAAAGGCGTCATGGGCGGTGACAATGTTGGGGTGCGAGAGCTGGGACGCCGCCTCGATCTCGCGGCGAAAGCGGCGCATGGCGTCCGGCGCCGCGCTGTATTCCTGGCGCATCGCTTTCAGAGCGATGACGCGCTTCATCAGGCCGTGTCGCGCCTTGAAGACCTGCCCCATGCCGCCTTGGCCGAGCGGGCTAAGGAGGACATACTGGCCGACGAGAAGGTCGGCGCCTCGACCTCTGAGCAGTTGCTCGCCCTGGAAGTTCGTTAGCCAACCCCATTCGACGAGAAGCCGGACGAGAGCGGTCGCGTCTGAGTACCTGTTCTTGAGGTCGCGCTGCAGCTTGTCGAGTTGACTCGCAAGGAGGAGACCGCCGCGCTCAATCGTTTCCGCCACCTCGTCGACGGATACGGCGCTTGGTTGCGGGCTGAAGGCGGCCGTTTGCTCGGCTGCTGGCAGGGCGATTGTTGGGATGCCCGCTTGCGCGACGTCGGCCGGCTCGGTCTTCAGCAGCTTGCGAAGGGCGCCCGCGAGTTCCGGAAAGCGCCTGAGATAGTCGTCCAGCGCCGGTTTGGACCCACTGCGCTGCCTCAGCCTGAATTCGGCGGCAATGAGCGACGCCAGCGCTTCCGGATCGCCTTTCAGCTCGGCATACCGGCGGATGTAATCTTCGATACGGACCTTGTCGCCGCGCTTGAGCCGGAATTCAAGATCGGCGTGGATGAGTTCGACGAGCAGGCGGCGGTCGACGTCACCTTTCGGGATGTAGGCGTCCAGGTCCGGTGGCGTCCCTTTGGCCCAGGCCGCTTCGAAGTCCTCGATGATATGCTCACGCCGGGTACGTGTGCCCGTCGCCCCTCTTTCCGTTTCCGCCATCACAACCTCACGCCTCACTGCCTTCCGCCTGACGCTTCTCGAGCAGGTCACGAATGTGCTCGAGGACACGATAAACGGTTCGCTCGGTGCAACCCACCTGACTGCTGATTTCGGGAGGCCCGAAGCCTTGCAGGCTCAATGTCAGAATCTCACGGTCGCGCGCGCTCAACTCGCGCATCAGGCCCTGAACGGTCTCCGCAAGCATGGCCGCTTCCGAAGGACTCGGCTCGCGCGTCAACGCTTGCCAGCTCATGGCCGAGTCGTCGGCGCCGGGGTCGTGGCCAGGGCTGCGCGGAACCTCGCGGCCGACGTCCCGGCAGGCGGCCCGAAAATGCTCGTGTCGATCATAGCACTTGCGCACCGTGATCAGCGCGAGCAGTCTCCATAGACCGTCCCAATTGTCCGGTTCGTAACCCCGGTCGACCTGATGGTGAAAGAAGCTGCGGAAGGCCGACTGCATGACGTCTTCGGGATCGACCTTTTGCCTCAGAGCGCCGTCAAGATGAATGCGGGCCAGCGCCATCAGGCGGCGGGCGTATTGTTGAAACACGCGCGCCGCGGCGTCGTCGTGACCGGCGCGGAGCCGGGCCATCAGGGCAGGGAAGGAGGTGTCCGACATCTATCCTCAAAAGTCGGTAAGCGGGCTTGGGACGAATCGCCATTATTGCAATGGAAACACGGTTCCGCAATATGCACACCCCACTTCAGCCCATCGTCGCTCCGACACACTCGCCACGGACTCTCCGGGCAAATGCTCCAGGCGAACGCGGCATAACCTGGGCAAGGTCAAGGCGCCCGCGGTCGATGAGTGTATAATCTCCACCAGCGTGAATGACATCACTCGAGTGCTGGAGCGGATTCAGAAGGGCGAACCATCGGCCGCGGAGGCGCTGTTGCCGCTGGTCTATGAAGAGCTGCGCGCGCTGGCCGCGCAAAAGATGGCTCAGGAGCAACCCGGGCAGACATTGCAAGCAACGGCGTTGGTGCACGAGCACCTGCGGGTATTGCAGCGCCAGGCCGCTCGGTTTACCCTAGCTGCATGTCAAGCAACACGCGGTCCATACGGGGGAGCTTGCTCCCAATCCTGTGCCTCCTTGGCGGCGCCACGCCGGCGAATGCGGGCGAGAGCTCGCCCAAACCCTTCGCGGCCGAGGTGGTCGCCGCCTGGAAAAAGGCGGGTATCGCCGCGGGATGGATGAGTCGCGATGAGTCGGGGCCTATGCTCGTTCGCTTCGCGGAAAAGCCCAAGGCGGGAGAATTGCCTGCTTTTTATGTGGGCCGCGGCCGCGCCGACGCCATGGACAAGCTCCCCGCCCCGGGCGTGCCCTTCGGGTTGCTGATCGAAGAGGAGCGGCCTTCCGAGGAGGCGCTGCGTGGTCTTCTTCGGTTCAAGACCTTGGAGCGACTCGACCTGTCCGCGTGCCGGCTGCTCGATGAGGCGGCGTTCAAACAGATCACGCGACTCTCTTCCTTGCGCGAACTCGTGGTCTCGGGTGTAGAGCCGGTCACGGATGAGGGTTTCAAGGAGATCGGCGCTCTTTCCAATCTCGTCTATCTCAACGCGAGTGGTACGAAGATCGGCGCCGAAGGCGCCGCCGCCATCGGCCGCCTCAAGCGCATCGAAGCGCTGAGGCTTGGCGGGTGTCAAAAGCTGGGCCTCCAGGCCTTCAAACGGCTCACGAGCGCACGGACGCTTCGCGCTTTGCACCTCGACGCCTGCGATTACCTCGATGACGATGGCGTCAAGGCGGTTGCGGAGCTGCGCGACCTGCAACGCCTCTCGCTCTTCAGCACGCGCGTCGGCGACGCGGGCCTCAAGGCGATCCTCAGTCTGACGTCCCTGGAGGCGCTCGACCTGCGTTTCACGCGCGTCAGCGATGACGGGCTCAACCGCCTGGCCCCGCTCCGACGGCTGCGCGTGTTGAATCTGGCCGCCACCGACGTGTCGGACGAGGGCATCAAGGGGATCGCGCAGCTCGAAGCGCTGGAAGAGCTGGGTCTGGGCACGAAAGTCGGCGACCGCGCACTGGGGCAGCTTGGCCGGCTCAAGGCGTTGCGGCGCCTCATTCTGTCCGGCTGCAAGAACATCACCGACAAGGGAATGTCGGCACTGATCCCGCTCGCGGAGCTGCGTCGCCTCGATCTGTTCGACTGCCCCAACATCACGGAGCGGGGGCTCCGAGCGGTCGCCAAGCTGTCGAAGCTGGAATCGCTCGGTCTGGGTCTGACCGGCGTCAACAGCGCGGGCGTGTTCAACCTCGCGCCGCTGACGAACCTGCGTTCCCTTTCGCTGCAAGAGACGAACGTCGGAGACGCCGGCGTGCTGGCGCTCGTTGGCCATAAACAGCTCCGCTGGCTCAATCTCGCTGGTTGCAAAGGCGTCAGCGCCGAAGCCGTCTCCAAGCTGCGCGCGGCATTGCCGGAACTGGACGTGGTTCGCTGAATCGCCGCCTCGCTGCGGCGGGGTTAGGACGGGTACACCGCGGATGCCAGCCCTTGATGAGCCGCCGACTACCGGAGCTTGGACGCGCTCGGTCAGCCGGGAAATTGCTGAGGAGCGCGACCCTTTCCATGGAAAAAAACGCCATAGAGGTGGACACATTTTCCTACTGGCGTCGCCCTACGCCAAAGCACGCAGATCGGATACGATAGACGCCATGGTCCACGCGCCCCCGCCATCCGTCGCTTCGGCTCCCGCATCGACCAACATCGGCAGTCCGTCGATCGACAGCACCCTCGTTAACCTGGCGGAGGAGAGCGGATTCGGGCGCCGGCGAAAAATGCCGCCTTCGACGCCCGAGGCGGCGCTGCCGGCCGTCGCTGGGTACGAGACCCTGGCGGAACTGGGCCGCGGCGGCCAAAGCGTGGTCTACGAGGCTCGGCAGCTCAATCTCAACCGCCTCGTGGCCCTCAAGATGATTTCCGGTGGCGCGGCCGCCGAGCGGGAGCACCGGGCCCGCTTTCATCAGGAAGCCGAGGCGGTGGCCCAGCTGCAGCACCCCAACATCGTGCGGATCCACGACGTCGGGGAACATGATGGTCAGCCGTATTTGGCCCTCGAGTTGGTCGAGGGGAAAAGTCTGACGCGCTGGCTCGCCGGCCGGCCCCAGGCGCCGCGCCTCTCGGCCCAGGTCGTCGCCACGCTGGCCCTGGCGACACATCATGCCCACCAGCATGGTATCGTCCACCGCGACCTGAAGCCGGCCAACGTGCTGATGCAACTTCCGCCGTCGGACTCCGCGGGGCAAGACGAGTCGGCTCCGGCTCTCGAATGCGCGGTCCCGCGCATCACCGACTTCGGGCTCGCCAAGAGGCTGAGCGAAAAAGCGGCCTTGACGCGGACCGGACACATTTTGGGTACGCCGTCGTACATGGCGCCGGAGCAGGCCGCGGGAAACAACAGCGCGGTCGGGCCGGGCGCCGATGTCTACGGCCTGGGGGCGATCCTTTACGAAATGCTCAGCGGCCGCCCGCCCTTCAAGGCCGAGACGGCCGTCGAAACGCTGCGGCAAGTGCTCGACGAAGAGCCGGCGGCGCCGTCCCAATTCCGGCCGGAAATACCGCGCGCCTTGGAAGCGATCTGCTTGAAATGCCTGGAAAAAACGCCGGAAAGACGCTATCCGACCGCTGCGGCTCTCGCGGAGGACCTGGAGCGCTTCCTCGCGGGCCGCAAGGTCGCGACCCGCGCCCCGAGCATCGGCCGGCGTCTCGGGCGCTGGATCGGACGCCGGTCGAAGCGAACGCGCGCGGCGGCATTGGCCCTTGTCCTGTGCCTGGCTGTCGCCGCCCTCTGGCTCGTGCGGTCGCCTGCGGCCGTCGACGAGGGCCTGATCATCAGGGACGACTTCGACAACGCCGGGCCCGCCGCCGTCGCGCTCTTTGACGACCGCGTGATGACCTTCTCGCGCCAGGACGGCGCGGGAGCGCTGATTGGCCGGCATCCGGGCGTTTTGCCGGTGGTGTACGGTGAGCGTGCCATGAAGGATTGCGTCATTGACGTTACCATCCGCTGGCCCGAAGGTCCGCGCCCGGCCGGCGCTGGCGTTCTGTTCCGAGCGACGCGGACGCTCGAGGGCCTGGATGGCTACTACTTCCTCGTTTTCTTCCCCGAGCAGGGCAAGGCCGACCTGGGGTACTTCCGCAAGGACACGATGAGGTTCATCAAGTCCGTTCCCTGGAAGGCGCCGGCGAGCGGGCAGTGCGATCTTCGCGTGGAGGTGGCCGGACCGATGCTACGCGCCCGCGCCGACGGGGCGCCCTTGTTCGAGGTGAGCGACGACGTTCTGCCCGGGCCGGGGTTCTTCTGCCTGACGGTGATCAATCCGCCGGAGGTCACGACAACGCGATTCGAGAAGCTGCGCGTGCGCCGTACCTCGGAATGAGGTCGCTCGATCCGGGGATCTCGATCTCGCGCCGGTCAACGCGGCGGACCTGCCGTCTGCCCCGGCCGGAAGGAATGCGGCGCCAGCTGCGGCGCCGCCCCGTTCGCTCCGGCGCTCGCCAACGACTTTAGCAGCGCCCGAACGCCCATGCGTCCCATGGCGTACCAGTCGGCCTGGTGGCAGGTAAGTCCCGGAATCTCTTCCCCGCCGCCCCCCATGACGCTCACGTCTTCAGGCACGCTCAACTCCTTCCCGGCCAGAGCCGAGACCACGAGGCCTGCGAGCGAGTTGTTGAAGCAATAGAGGGCGGTCGGGCGCGGCGCCAGGGCGAGGAACTGAGCGACCGCCTTGTGGGCGCCTTCGGGCGTGACTTCCACCGACAACTCCCAGGCGCGGCGGCGGGGCAGGGCGGCGTCGCGCAGCCCCTGCCGGTAGCCCTGCAGGCGCCAGGGATTGAGGTCCTCCTGCCGCCAGTTGACGAAACCGATGCGACGATGGCCGAGCTCCGCGAGATGGCGCACCGCGAGGCGGGCCGCCTCGAAGGAATCGTCGCGCACCGAGGCGACGCGGACGCGCGGCAGGTCGTGGTCGAGCAGGACGATCGGCAAGCCGAGACCGGCGGCGCGGCGCAGCAGCTTTTCTTCGCCGCAGTGGGCGAACAGCAGCCCGCGCAGACGCCGCTCCTGCTGCACGCCGCGCAGCGCAACCCCGATCTTCGTGTACGACGCGTGCAGGACGAGCATATGATAGTCCGCCTGCGCCGCCTCCTCGAGGGCGCCTTGCAACATCAGGGCGCTCACCAGGCGCGTCACCGCTTCCTCCTCCCCGTGCCGAGAAGGATAGCCCGCCTGCAGGTACGCCAGGAAGAACGGGCCCGTGCTCTCGATCCGCTCCGGCAGTGTCGGCGGATGCAGGAACGTCCCCTTGCGGCGGACCTTGACCAGCAACCCCTCGCGCTGGAGGTTCTCGGCGGCCAGCGCACGGTCTCCCGGCTGACGCCCAGCTCGCTTTGCCAGCTCGACCTCGGTGGGCAGCCGCCCGGCCTCGAAGCGGCCGGCGGCAATCGCCTCGCGGAGCAGGCGCTCGATGCGCGTCACCAGGGCGACGGGACGGTCGAGGCGTTCGAACTTAGCCATGCGGCCCCTTCCTGAAGAGGTAGTGTCACGCCATTTTACACAAATACAAATTCAGTGTCATACCGTTCCGCGCTTGTGGCAAAGGCGGCTTCCTGTCACACTCGTCCAGGACAAACTCCCGCCTTCCCAGGCGACGCCTGGAACTCTGAACGCATTCTGGAAACGGCTGCCGGCGCCGTCGCACACCAAGGGGGGCGTGCGCACGGCGACCGGCGGCCGTCTTATGGCAAGCGTCCTTCCGGGAAAATGATCGAGGATGGATCATGCGCTATCGATTCGCTTTGTTGCTGGCCCTGACTTTGGTCGTCGGACGTCCGGGCGTCACGCTCCGCTCCGCCGAAACGCGTGGCTGGCGCAGCGACGGGAGCGGCGACTATCCCAAAGCCCAGCCGCCGCTCGAATGGTCGACAACCAAGAACGTCGTCTGGAGAACGCCCATGCCGGGGGGCAGCAACAGCATCCCCGTGCTCCTCGGTCGCCGCATCTTCATCTGCGCCGAGCCCTGTACCCTCCTGTGTCTGGACCGCGAGGACGGCCGCATCCTCTGGCAAAAGAACAACGCCATCTCCGAAATCGAAGTCGACGACGTGACACGCGGGAAGTTGAAAGTCGAACTCGCCGAGGCCGACCGGCTCAACAAGCTCATCTCCGGCCTGAATCGCGAGGGTGACCTGCTGCGGCGCAAGCTCAAAGACGATCCGGCGGCGAAGACGGAAATCGACCAGAAGGTCAAGGAGCTGCGGAGCAAGAGCGACGAGTTGAAGGCCGACAAGGACAAGCTCAAGCTCGCCAGCCGCTTCACCGAGCGCGGCAGGGAGGGGACGGCCGGCTATTCGACGCCGACGCCGGTCACCAACGGCAAGGAGGTCTTCGTCGCCTTCGGCAACGGCCTGGTCGCCTGCTTCGACCTGGACGGAACTCGCAAGTGGCTGAAGCTGATCGAGCAATCGACCGCTCCGTACGCCCACGGCGCCTCCCCCGTCCTCGTCGGCGACAAGCTGCTCATTCACTTCGCCGATCTCGTCGCGCTCAGCACGAGAGATGGCTCCGAATGCTGGCGGGTCAAGAAGAACCCGCCGCACGGCACGCCGATCGCCACACGCCTCGGCGCCGTCGACGTGGTCGTCACGCCGCACGGCCTGATCGTGCGCGTGGAGGACGGGGCGGTCCTCGCCGAGAACCTCGGCTCCTGCGGCGCCAACTCGCCGATCGTTCACGACGGCATCGCCTACTTCGTGCGCGGCGGCGCCACCGCCGTCAAGCTGCCATCGTCACTGCCCGCCCCCGCCAAGATCGCTGCACTCTGGAAGGGGAAGGTCAAGGGCGGCGGCTACTGGTTCCCGTCCCCCGTTCTGCACGAGGGCCTGCTCTACGCCGTCGACGACCGTGGCATCTTCTCAGTCATCGACGCGAGTGACGGCAAGCTGGTCTACGAGGAGCGACTCGAGCTTCCGGGCACGCACTACCCGAGCGTCTCCGTTGCCGGCGATCGCGTCTACCTGAGCACCGACAAGGGAGTGACACTGGTGGTCGCCTGCGGCCGAGAGTTCAAGGCGCTGGCGCGAAACGAGCTGGAGCCGTTTCGCAGTTCGCTGGTTTTCGAGGGCAAGCGGATGTACGTGCGGACGCAGAAGAGCCTGTTCTGCATCGGCGAATGATGGCGGGATGACGGCGTCATGTCCATCGGAGACCCATAGGGGATAGAATGAGGGGAAACCATCCCACGGAGGCGCTGGATGTCAACCTCTCCCCCGACCCAAGAGCCGAAAGCCGAGGAGAAACAGAGCTTCGCCGAGACCGCTCTACGCCTTGGGGGCAAGAGCGAGGAGGAGGTGCGCCGCCTCGGCGCCGTCGACCGGGCCGATGAGCAGGTCGAGACGCTCTTCGCGCCGCAGTATCAGACGAGCAGCTCGCCCATTCACCGGGCCATCTGGGAGCGGAAGCTGCCGCTCGAGTTGTTCCAGGCGCCGCCGCTCGCCGCCTCCCATCCGAGCGACGCCTGCATGGAGAGGTCGCTCGCCATCATCCGCCGCCGCCGCGAACAGAACGCGCTCCTTAACCAGGACCACAAGCTCTCCGAAGAGACGATGCAGGAGCTGGCCGGCGCCGGCTACTGGGGCCTGTTGATCGACCCCAAGCACGGCGGCCAGGGAGCGCCCTTCGCTCGCTTCGCCCCTTTCCTCACGCGCATGGGGCTCCTCGACTCGATGACCGCCGCCATGGCGTCCGTCCACGGCTGCATCGGCGCCGTCGACCCGCTGCGCACTTTCGGCAACGCCGAGCAGAAGGCGCGACTTCTTCCTGTCCTGGCGAGCGGGCAGAAGATCTCCGCCTTCGCCCTCACCGAGCCGGGCGCCGGCTCCGACCTCACCGCCCTCAAGACCACGGCGACGCTCGTCGGCGATCACTACGAGGTCACCGGCGAGAAGCTGTTCATCACCAACGCCATCCCGGGGAGACTAATCGGTCTCGTTTGCTTGATCGACGGCAAGCCCGCCGTCCTGATCGCCGAATTGCCCGAGGAAAACGAGCAGTTTCGCATCGTCCGCTATGGCCTCTACGCGCTGCGTCACGCCTACAACCATGGCCTCGTCTTCAACAAGTTCCGTGTGCCGCGCGAGAACCTCTTGAAGCCGAAGACCGGCGACGGCCTCACCATCGCCTACCACGGCCTCAACCTCGGACGCCTCGCCCTGTGCGCCTCGGCATCGGCCAACATGCGCGTCTTCCTCGCCAACATGCTCCCCTGGGCCGCCTATCGCAAGACCTACGGCAAGCCGATCCAGACGCGCGAGTTGGTCAAGCGGCGCATCGCCCGCCTCGCCGGCCTCATCGCCGGGGCCGACGCCCTCGTCGCCTGGGGCAGCTGGCTCTTGGACCAGGGCTTCCGCGGTGAATTGGAGTGCATCATCGCCAAGATCTTCGGCAGCGAGGCGCAGAAGGAAGCCGCCATCGAGCTGTTCATGAAGACGCACGGCGGCCGCTCCTTCCTCAAAGGCCACCTTTTCGGCGACAACGTCCACGAGTACCTCGCCCCCTGCATCTACGAAGGCGAAGGCGAGATGCTCGGCATGGCCTTCTTCAAGTCCCTCGTGAAGGAGCACGGCAAGGCGTATTTCGAGCCGATCGGCAAGGCGTTGCAAGCCCGGCAGATCAAGCGCTTCAACCCGATGAACCCGGTCCACGCCTGGAAGCTCCGCCGCGAGCTGCGCTCCTACGCCGGCTGGCGCATCGGCCAGATGTTCCGCACCCGCGACAAGAGCCGCCCCGACGGCCTCGACCCGCGCCTCGCCGATCATCTGGCGTTTGCTCAGGCACAGTGTCCCCGGCATGCGCTGGAGATCTCGGCGGCGATGCGCAAGCACCAGGTCGCCCTCGCCGACCGGCAGGACCGCATGACCGAGCTGTCGCAACGCGTGCAAGACACGATCGTCATGCTGGTGACGCTCATGTGGGCGCATGGCAAGAAGGACGAGGTGTCCATAGCCGCCGCCGACATTCTCTGCCACGACCTGAGACACAAGCTGACCGGCGAGCGGCCGAGCGACCGCTACTTCAAGGAGATGGATGCGCTGGCGGACAAGATCATCGATGGCGGCTTTAAAGGGCTGGCCGGCGTTCCGGCGCAGGAGATCCTGATGCGGTACGATTAGTGGCATGCGTGAGTTCGCTCGCGCCAAGGCGGCCATCTTCCCGCCGAAACGGAGTATGCCATGAAGAGCTCGGAGGTTTCCTTCGCTGAACTTCGCGCCTTGTTGCTCGACCTGGGGTTTCAGGAAACGGTCGAGAAAACACGCCTGGTCTTCGAGCACCCCGTCGGCGGCACGCTTCTGTTTCGCCGTTACAAGGGCACGGACAGAATCAGCTTGGGGGACATGTTGGTGGTCCGCGGCCAACTGGAAGACAACGGCGTGATCGAAGCGGGCGCCCTCGCTCGCTTTTTTCAAAAGACCCCAGCATGAGGCTTCCACGCTTCCGGCCCTGACGACATCCGCCACGCTTTCCCATGAAAATCCTCCTCGACCTCGACAAACTCCTCCACGAAGGCCGCATCAGCCAACACGAAGCCGACCACCTGCGCGGCCTCGTCGATCCGCACGACCGCCGCATCCGCGGGCTGTGGTGGATCGCCGTCCCCGCCATGCTCGGCCTCATCCTCGGCCAGCTCTTCGTCGCCTTGCGCGCCAACGTCAACCCGCTCATCGTCTTCGGCGAAGGCGGTATCGCCGGCCTCATCCTCGGCGCCGGCCTGGGAGTCCTGATCTGGATCTTCTTCCCGTATGCCGACAGGAAGCACGAGACGCCCCCGGCGCCAAGCGTCCCGGCGACAAAGATGGAGGAACACCATGACCCGACCAAATGTCCCGCGTGCGGCGCCGAGTTGAACGGCGAGCCGCATCGCTGTCCGGATTGCGGGATCAAGCTGGGGTGAGCGCTTTTCTCCTTTCGCCCGCCCCCACCGCGCGTTATCGTAACCTCATTCCCCGCCCGCTCCGACTCACCGAGGTACCCGCCATGTCCTCTCCCCGCCTAGCGCTCGCCACCCTTTGTCTCTTCCTGGCCGTCCCCGTTTGCCGGGCGCAAACGCCTGAGCCGGTCGACGTCGAAGGCCAGCCGCTCGCCCGCAATGTCGATCGCCTCCTCCAGGCGCTCGAATACCTCGGCCATCCAGCGGCGCCGGACGTCGTCGAGCCGCTCCGCAAGGCGCTCAAGGAGCAGGACGCCGCCAAGATTCAGAAGCTCCTCGATCCCCACGCCCTCATCCTGGTCACCATCAACCCCGAATCGCGCGTCAAGGTCAAGCGTGGCCCGGCTCCGGCCCTCCTCCAGCAGGGGGGCTACGTCCCGGCGATCATCAAGGTCGTCAACGAGGCGGGCGTGACCAAACCGCTTCAGGTTCGCAGTCCCCAGGCTCTCCAGATTTACTCCCGCGGCAAGGCCGGCGAGATCAAGGAAGCCGACATCAAGGACCGCTTCCTCGATGTCGAAATCTTCCACAGCAACCCGCTCGAGGACAAGCTCTCCGGCCTCAAAGTACAGTACACCCTCGCCCTCCTCCACAGCAGCCAGGCCGGCAAACGCGAAGCGACCCTCCACTTCGACGTCGGCCAGCTCACCGAGGACCTCGGCTTCCGCGGCGAAGTCCCCGTGCTATTCACCGTCCAACCTGCCATCCCGGTCAAGTTGACCGCGATCGATGTCGATGGGACGCCGACCACCGGCCGCTTCACCTTCAAGGACAAGCTCGGCAAGGTCTATCCGCCCAAGAGCAAGCGCCTCGCCCCCGACTTCTTCTTCCAGGACCAGGTCTACCGCCACTCCGGCGAAACCGTTCTCCTTCCCCCCGGCGACCTGGTCTTGACCTTTGGCCGCGGCCCCGAGTACTACCTGCAGACGCAGAAGGTTCACATCCCGGAGAAGGGCAAGCCGGAGATCACGGTCAAGCTGAAGCGCTGGATTGACCCGACGCAGTTCGGCTTCTACAGTGGCGATCATCACATCCACGCCGCCGGCTGCGCCCATTACACCAACCCGACCGAAGGCGTCTTCGCCAAGGACATGTTCCTGCACGTCAAAGGGGAAGGCCTCAACGTCGGCTGCAACCTGACCTGGGGACCGTGCTACGACTTCCAGCGCCAGTTCTTCGAAACGACGGTGAACAAGGTCAGCGAGCCGCTCACGCTCATCAAGTATGACATCGAGGTCTCCGGCTTCGGCAGCCAGCTGCTGGGCCACGTCTGCCTGCTGAACCTCCGCGACCAGACCTACCCCGGCTCGGACGGGACCAAGACCAAGGGCTGGCCGACCTGGACCACGCCCCTCATGCGCTGGGCCAAGAACCAGGGCGCCTTCACCGGCTACGCCCACTCGGCCAACGGCCTGGGCGTGAATCCCAAGGTCGCCGCCCTGCGCAACCTGCGCGACCTCGACAAGGACAAGGACCGCAACATCTCGCGCGCCGAGGCCAAGGCCGGCCTGTTGCCCGAGGACTTCGACGTCATCGACACCAACAAGGACGGCCTCCTCGACCTCGCCGAGCTGATCGCCAGCAACGCCCGGGCGCAGCGCGTCGTCTACAACTTCGCCGTCCCCGAGATGGACGGCATCGGGGCCCAGGAAATCTGTGTCACCACCGCCCAGGGCCTGTGCGACTTCATCAGCGCCATGGATACCAACCGCGTCGCCGAGTGGAACTGCTGGTACCACATCATGAACTGCGGCTTCCCCCTGAAGGCGAGCGGCGAGACCGACTTCCCGTGCATCTCGGGCAGCCGCGTCGGGCAAGGTCGCGTCTACGTCCAGCTCGGCAAGGTCGACAAGATCGACTTCACCAAGTGGTGCGAAGGCCTCGCCGGCGGCCGCTCCTACGTCTCCGACGGCTACGCCCACGCCCTGCGCTTCGACGTCGGCGGCAAGACGCCGGGCGAAGAGTTGAAGCTCGACAAGGGGGGTAAGATAAAAGTCGCGGCCAAGGTGGCGTTCGCTTCTTCGCCCGATCTCGGCACCGCGCCAGGCGCCACGGTCCCGACCGGCAAGACGCGCTTGGTCGAGCTGATCGTCAACGGCAAGGCCGTCGCCAGCAAGGAAGTCCCGGCGGACGACAAGGTCCACGACCTGGCGTTCGACGTTCCGATCGAGCGCTCCAGCTGGGTCGCCCTGCGGCAGATCCCGCAACTGCACACCAACCCGGTGAACGTAACCGTGGCGGGCGCCCCGATCCGCGGCTCGAAGAAGAGCGCCCAGTGGTGTCTCGCGACGATCGACCAGCTATGGGCCGTCCGCGCCAAGGCGATCGCGGAGCACGAACGCAAAGAGGCCCAGAAGACGTTCGAATGGGCCAAGGAAAAGTACCGCAAGATCATTGCGGAAAGTCCCGCGGACTAGGCCGGTAGCCGAAATAAGATCGGTCCTTCATACACGACCGGCGTGTCGCCCCTCGTGCAATTCGGTTTTGGAGCCGTTCATGCGCCGCGCTTTCCTTCCATTGGCCTGCCTCCTCGCCGCTCCGCTGGCCGCCGGCGAGCCGGCCCTCATGAAAACGACGCACGTCTACAAGACCGTCGACAAGCACGACATCCGCGCCGACGTTTACCGCGCCCCAGGCGACAAGCCGCAGCCCGTCCTCGTCTGGATCCACGGCGGCGCCCTCATCACCGGCAACCGCGACGGCGTGCCGCGCAACCTGCTCGACCTCTGCAAGGCCGAGCGTGTCACGCTCATCTCCATCGACTACCGCCTCGCCCCGGAGGTCAAGCTGCCGGAGATCATCGCCGATGTGGAGGACGCCTTCCGCTGGATCGGCGCCCAGGCCAAGAAGCTGGGCATCGCCCCCGACCGCCTCGTCGTCGCCGGCGGCTCCGCGGGCGGCTATCTCACGCTCGTCACCGGCTACCGCGTCATGCCACGTCCCAAGGCCCTGGTGGCCTACTGGGGCTATGGCGACGTCGACGGCGAATGGTACACCACTCCCTCCGCCCACTACCGCAAGCGCCCCCTCGTGAGCGACACCGAAGCCTGGGCCGGCCTCAGCGGCAAGGTCGTCTCCAGCCCCAGCGCCGACGAACAAAAGGGCCGCGGCCGCTTCTACCTCTACCTGCGGCAAAACGGCCTCTGGACCAAGACCGTCACCGGCTTCGACCCGGTGAAGGACAAGGCCAAGCTCGACCCCTTCTGCCCCGTCCGCAACGTCACCCCCGCCTACCCGCCGACGCTGCTCGTCCACGGCACGGAGGACACCGATGTCCCCTATATCCTCTCGCAAGCGATGGCGCGTGAGTTCGCCAAGCACAAGGTCGCCCACGAACTGGTCACGGTGAAAGGCGGCGAGCACGGCCTCGCCGGCGCCGACAAGATGCTGGTGCGGGAAGCCCATGCCAGGGCGCTGGCCTTCATCCGCAAACAGCTACTGGAGAAGTAACGTCAGAAGCGAAAGCGGAACTCGGTGATGTAATTCTGCCGAGCCAGGTTGGGGCTATTGACGGCGAAGAAGGCGCCGAAGCCGAAGTCGATCTTGTCGCAAATGAAGAGACGAAGACCCGGTCCGGCGCTCGCGTAAGTGGCGCCGCTGCCGCGCTGGAAGGATCCGAGCACGGGGTCGGTGTAGGCGCCGTCCTGGAAGGACCAGGTGTTGAACTCCGCCGTTCCGATCAGGCGGATATCGGCGCCCTGATGGCGCCACAACAGTTGATTGACGCTCGTGTGCGTGTGCAACACGGCGCCCTGATAGTTCTGGTCCCCCTCGATGGGGATCCACTCCGAGAGTTGCGTCTCCAGATAGGTCGTCGGCGTCAGCTTCACGTCGACCAACAGCGACGGCTCGAGCGCGACGTGGCCCGTGCCCAGGCCCTTGCCCGCCGCGCCGGACGGGATATAGGTCAGGAATTGCGCGCCTACCTGCAACAGCTCGCAGTCGAAGAGAAGGGATTTGAAGCCGGCCCGGATGTCGTTGAAACCCGACGCGGTCGGCGCGAAGACCGGATCGACCGAGCGATACGGCACATCGATGAGGACACCGATCCTGCCGGCGGCG
Organism: Gemmataceae bacterium; assembly: GCA_046350295.1. Classification (GTDB taxonomy): domain Bacteria; phylum Planctomycetota; class Planctomycetia; order Gemmatales; family Gemmataceae; genus JAXMAR01. Next base: position 26,972 of record JAXMAR010000030.1, on the reverse strand, counting down.
CCCTGCATGTGGTAAACCAGATCGTCGTAGCGGGCGTTGAACGCGGCGACCTTGGCCGCCCCCTGCGGACGCGGCCCCCGGCCCCCGCCGTCCTGCCGCGCCCAGAAAAACTCGCCGCGGTCCAGATCGCTCAGGTTGAGGCCGCGGCTCCAGCGGATGCCCGTCTCGGTGACGGGCCGGGCTGAGGCGACATTGAAGGCGGCGTCCGCGAGCGCGATCCATTTCGGATCATAGCAGGGATCGGGACAGCACACGCATTCATAGAGGCCGCCGAAGAAACGCTCGAGCGGGCCGTCATGACCGGGGCAGTAGCCGCAGTCGGGACTTTGGCCGGGCGAGCAGGGAGGCCGCGGCCCACTGCCGCACGCGGAACAGCCACCCAGACCGAGTGGTCCGCCGATCAAGCCGCCGCCGCAGGAAGAGCATCCGGCCTGTTGGATTCCCGAGCCGGGATCCGAAACGGGATCGCGCGAAACGCCGATGGCAGGAACGACGCCCCTGTCCTTGATCGCGTCGCCGCGAGCGGTGGACATCGATTGATAGACGGCAGGCGCGACCGGATCGCGCGGCGTGAGCGGAGAGAAGACGACGCCGGCGAACGGGCGCGGAGGTTCGGACGACTCCTCGCCGCCGAAGACCAGTCGGGGCGCATCGCCGGTTTGCGCCTGCGCCGGGGCGAGGCACAGGACAAGCCCGAGCAGGCTCGCCATCATGCGCCGCATCGACACGCAATTCCGGCCGCCCATGCCTCCTCCTCGTCCTGAGCGATCCGCCGAGCCGGGCCTGATGCCGCTCGATCGAGCGCGGGCCTCCCCTCTTTTTTCGGACGGTAAACGGGGCAAACTTGAACGATTCTGCCGTCTATACGGGCGGAGTAATCCTCAAGGTTCGCCGATTCCGCTGCCGAGATTTAGGAGATAGGGAGATCCCGAATCCGATCGCGGGGGGGGGTAGAGTGATGAATCGCCAACTCGTCTTGGGCATCGTCTGGCTCTTTTGCGCGAACTCCGCCCGGGCCCAAATCGCCCCTCCCCCACCCATCCTCGTTGGCCCGGTCGCTCCACCCCCGACGACTTGCGGTCTCGTCGGATCTTGTTGCGACAGGCTGCGCGAGTGCAAGCAGAGATACTGCCAGTCGACCTTCGGTCAGCTCGTCAATAACATGCTCGCGCCGCTGCGCCTGGCGACAGGGGGCCTCGTCCCGGAATGCTGCCTACCCCTCCTGACGCGGGAGGAACTGTGCAAGCTCCAGCCCGGCGACCTGTCCCCCGCCGAGGAGGCGGCCGCCAAGATCAAGCTCGAGGAAGCCGGCGCCAGGGCCCGTCGTGCCGCCGTACGCTACCTTGGGACGGTCGATTGTCATTACTATCCTGAGGCGGAGCTGGCGCTGATCGCCGCCTTGCGAACCGATCCCAACGAATGCGTGCGGCTGGAAGCGGCCCGCGCGCTCGGCGCCGGCTGCTGTTGCTCCCCCAGGACGGTCGCGGCGCTCAAGATCGCCGTAAACGGCGGCGACGAGGACTGCAATCCGGGCGAGACCAGCGTACGCGTGAAGATCTGCGCCTTCGAAGCCCTGGAACGCTGCCTGTCGCGCAGCGGCGAGGCCACGCCCGCCCTCTCGCTCGAGCCACCGGCGGCCCAGGCGCTTGGACGGCCTTCGAAGGACGACGGCGTGAAGCAAGCGTCCTATACGGCGCCGGGCGCTCTCGGAGAGCCGGTCCCTGCCGCCGGCCCGAGCGACGCGGCGCGAACCTACGCGGAAAACGTCGGCGCCTTGCCGCGCCCCACCCTTCCTTCCGGCAGCCGCTCCTTGCTGGACATTGTCGTCTTCAGCCGCCATTCGACGGCCGAGGGCGGTTCCAGTGGGGCTGCCCCGCCGCGCCTCGTCGAGACGCCGCGGGCGCCACACGGGCCGGACTCGCTGACGCCGATCGGCGTGATCCCACGCTAACTGCCTTTGAATAACGGCCCCTGCCCTCGCGACCGGCCAACGGATCCAGCCGCCACGAAAGCGCGTGGCCGCCTTCCGACGTTGGAAAGCCTGCGCCCGCCCTCTATACTGATCGGGCTTCGCAACACGGTTTTCGGGGCGAGCCCTCATGCCGCGAACGTTCCTTTCGCTTCTCGTCGCTGTCGTTGTTTGCCGCGTTCCCCCAGGCGCCCTCGGCCAGGAAAAGGGGAGTGACGTCTTCAAGAGCGGCAAGGTCCTCACGCTCCATCTGGAGATAGGCCCCAAGGAGATGGACGCGCTGCGACGCGAGCCGCGCAAGTACGTCAAGGCGACGCTGAAGGAAGGGGACAAGAGCTACCCCGGTGCTCGGCGTCCATCTCGGGGGCGGCGGGCAGCTTCCGCAACATCGACGACAAGGCCTCCCCATGATCAACATGGACAAGTTCGCCGAAGGGCAGCGGTTCCACGGCCTCGACAAGTTCCACTCCCGCCAATTCGCTCCAGGACCTCAGCCACGCGCCGAGCTGATCTGCGGGCGATGTTCCCGCGCCGCCGGCGTCCCGGCCTCGGCGTCGCTCACGCCGTCGTTTTCATCAACGGCAGCCGCCGCGGGCTCTACTACGTCAAGGAAGGTTACGACGGTTATTTCCTCAAGCGCGCACTTCAACACCAGGAAGGGGGAACTTCTACGACGGCGGTTTCCTACGCGACATCGATCGCCGGCTGGGTGCTCCTGCAGCAAGGAGCGACGTGAAGGACCAGGCCGACCCCGCGCGCTTCCTCGCCGCCGCCCGCGAGCCCGACCGCAAAGTCCGCTTCGACAGCTTCGAGAAGTTGCTCGATCCTCGACAGGTTCATCGCTTCCTCGCCCTGGAAGTCATCACCTGGGACTGGACGGCTACCTCGATGAACCGCAACAACTACCGCGCAAGTCATGACCCGACGCAACAAGATTGCCTCTATCCCCTCCGGCATGGACCAGATGTTCGGCGATCCCAACGGGCCGATCCTCCCCAACTTCAACGGTAGTCGTCGCCCGCTCCCTGATGGAAACGCCCGAAGGCCGCAAGCGTTACCTGACGCGTCTGGGCGAATTGCACCGGACCGTCCTTCAGCCTGAGGCGTAGGCGAAACGACTGGAGGAATTGCAAAAGAGCTTCAGCCCGTTCTCAGCCGCCTTTGACAAAGAGCGCCTGCCAGCCAAGCTGGCCAGACTGGTCAGCGCGCGACCGGATCCGCCAGCCGCCACAAGAGCGTGGAGGAACAGTTGAAGCGTGTGAAATGAGGCGCCTGCGGGTCTTGGAAGCACGCGCCGTCATTTCGGGACAGGGGATGAGGAGGACGGCCCGTGCCCCAGGCGTAGCAGCCCCGAGCGCGATCAATCCTGCCAGCAGCGCAGCCGCGACGAAGCCCGTCGCCCAGAGCCGCCGTTCAAGCAAGCGGCCCGTTCGCCGCTCTTGCTCCTGAAAATGACGCAAGGTCTGCTCGGGGAACGGCTGGAGCGGGTAGAGCCACGTCTTGTACGTCCAGGTTCCTGCTGCGTGTTTGTAATTTTCCTCGACGCCGGGTCGGCCGTCGCTCTTGAGGACGTATTTGCGGACAAAATCGACGTCAGGCCGCCAGACATCGATCGTCGTCGGTCGCGAGCAGGACTTCGAGGGCGTGGCGCACCGCGTCGGCCTCGGCCTTTGGGCAGCGTCTCGCCGATGCCCTGATTTCGCGGGGCCAGCGCAGTGGCCGCGCGGCTCGGCGGTGACGCCAGCGCGCGCGGAACGGGCGGCGTCGCCTGCGCCGCGGCGAGCAGGCAACAGACAAGTAACGCGGCCCAGCTGCATGGTTCCTCGCTCATGCGGCATTGAGGCGAAGCCGCGTCCCGCACAGGCGCCGGCTGCCCCAGGGGGCCGGCCAGCCGCGTCACGACGGCGACACCGATCATGGTCAAGAACGCCTCCTGCCGGATTGCCGTCGTCGGCAGCAGGAAAAGCAACAAGTAGGCCCAGAAGGCGACGGCGAGCACGCTCCGCATGTCGAGGCGCTGCGGCCGCGGCCTCTCGGCCAGGCGCCACCAGCGGATGGCCAGGAACAGCAGCCCGAAGTAGGCCAGGTAGCCGGCCAGGACGGGGATCGAATGGTTGTGGTCGTAAAGGCGGTCGTAGAAGGGATGGCGCGGCAAATCGGGGACCGGGCCCACAACCGGTCGGAGCGAGTCGACGTCATCCGCGCCGAGCCAGGGCAGTTCGAAGCCGTCGAGCCAGACAGCGAAGAGGCCCAGTGCCAGGCCGATGCCGCACAGGACGAGCCGCCGGTGTCCCGATTCATCGGCGGGCCTGGGCCAGAAGAAGTTGGCGGCAAGCACGGCGCAGGAGCCGGCCAGGGCCAGAAGATACGGAGTGATCATCTGCTGCCACTCGCCGCGAAAGAGGAGCAGCGTCACGCGCCAGGAAAGGGACGGCCGCGACCAGGCCGGCTGTCAGGAGCTGCCTGCAAGAAGGCCACCAACCGGCGCCGCCGCGCCGCGCCGGCGCCGGAGTCCCCGATTCCTGAAGCCTGAGCCCGGTTTGACTCGGAGCTATCGACCTCCGTCCGGAACGCGAGCGGCGCCGGCACATCCTTTCGGGCGATCACCGCCGCCAGTTGCTTGCTCATCTCGCCGATGCCGGCATAGCGTTTGGCTGGACTCTTCGCCGTGCCGCCCGCTCGACGATGGCCGAAATCGGCGGCGACGCGTTGAGGTCCGGCGTCGCCGTCAACACATCAGGATCTCCCCGCCGATTGCCCCTCAAAGGACCTGGCCGGTGAGCATTTCGAAGAGGATGACGCCCGCCGCGTAGATATCGACCTGGCGGTTGTAGCTGCTGCGGAGATTTCGGGGGCCATGTAGCGGACGGTGCCGACGCTTTGCGTCTGTGCCCCACGCCGGCTGGAGGCGATGAACTTGCAGAGGCCGTAGTCGCCAACCTTGACCTGGCTGTTCGATGAAGATGTTGCCCGGCTTCAGGGTCGCGGTGCACCAGTCCCTTGTTCGTGCAGATAGTGAATTGCGGCGGCGGTTCTCGAACCAGCGCACGCCACGCGCGGCAGGCCGGCCGGATGGCGTTCCATGGGCGGCGAGCGATTCGCCGGCGACGTATTCCATGACGAGCCAGGGATTGCCTTCGGCGTCCGTGCGGGAGGTCGTAGAGATGAACCAGGTTGGGGTGCTTGAGGTTGAGGCATTGCTGGATGCCGCATCTCGATGTCCCGATGCTCGCGCAATACCTTGAGCGCGACCTCCTTGCCGCCGTCGGAAAGGGCGAGGTAGACTTCGCCGAAGCCGCCCCGGCCAATACCGCGCTTGATGGTGAAGCCATCGAGCGGCCGTTGTCCGGATGCGAACAGGAACTTCATGGTTGCCTCCTTTGAGGCGAGTCGTCTGGGTGGCATGATCAAAGTCATGCACTGGCGGCTGTCTCAGGTCACGTGAAGCATGCTTTTGCGGTGTCAGCCGGCTTTTCAACGACCCTTGCCGGGACCCGCAAAAGCATGCCACCCGGCCCCCGGGCTAAACGCTTCGAAGGTGAACGTCACGCCGCCGGCGCTCACCCGCTGTCCCGGGTGGATCAGCGCCCGCTCCTGAGCCACCTCGCCGTCGACCTTCAGGCGTCCCTCATGCCGCACGCCGATGCCCTTGTCATGCCGAAACAGGACGACCGGCTTCTCCAACTCCTCGATGCTCACATGCGACTGCGGTCCCGCCCCCAAAACAAGCGTATCCGCCATCAGCAGGACACCTTCCACTGGTTGCGCCAACCGATGCCCGCTCACGACATTCACGCGGGCCGAGGCACTGAGCCGCGCCGGCTGTCCGAACACAAGCTGACACGAAACGCCGAGCGTCAGCCGGTCGCCGTCACGCAGCAGACATCGCTCCACGGTCTGGCCGTTCACGCTCACCTTGCGGATCGCCGACAACGTGTAGGCTTCCGCGTCGCGCTCGATGGTCGCGTGATGCCGCGAGATGTCCGCCAACAGGGAGATGTCCGGCGTCGTCTCGGGGTTCACCTGCCCCAAGGTCACGCGCGAGCCAAGACACACAAGATAACCGCCGATCCCATCGACCCACAGCAGCAGACGCGGCGACTGCCCCTGAACCCAGGTGATATCGAGCCCGGCGGACGTAGGGGACGTTTGCGACATCGGTATCATTTTAGTCGGGATGTCTAGACACGGTTGGCGGAACCGGGGCGGACGCGACGCCGTAGACAGATTTCGCGGCGCACGCTGCCTCTTTCGACGCCTTGGCGTCAACCCCTCGAGGAGGCTGTCCGCCGCGGTTCTGCGAACCGGGGCTAAACGAGGAACTTACTTCCGCGCCGTCGTCTCGCCGTCCTCGAGATAACGCAGGATCGACGCCGCGTCCGTCTTCGCCTCCGGTCGTGTCCGGACGACGATGCCGTCCTCGGCCGGCTTTCCCGTGCGCAGCTCCAGCTCGGCGCGGTCGACGTCGTGCCGGTGGCCGATGTCCTCGAGCAGAGCTTCGAGTTGCGTGGTCAGGGTCTGGTCGAGCTGGAGCTTCGTCCCCATCTTGGCGAGCTGGAGCGTCTCCTCGTCGGCTTCGAGCTGCGCCAGCCGAACCTCGAACTCGCGTTTCTTGGCGCCCGCCTTGGCCATCTGGTCCTGCACGCCGGCCAGCGCCTTCTCCTTGGCCTCGAGCAGCTCCTTGCGGCTCTTAAGCTGATTCTCCAGACGCTGATAGCTCTCGAAGTCCTTTTTGAGCTTGGCCTCGACGCGGTCCGCCGAGAAGCTCCTCCCCGAATAGATAAGGCTGGTCGCCCCGCCGCTGACGTCGCGGGCCAGGATGCGCAGCACTTCCTTCTGCTCGGTCAGCGCCGTCTCGGTGGCGGCAATGTCCTTTTTCAGCTTGCCGATGGCCGCCATGTACTCGGCCATGGGCCGGACTAGGCGGTCGACCTCCTGATCCATCTTGGTCAGCTCCGCGCGGGCGTCGCGGATCTTGTCGCGGGTGGTGGATTCACGGATGTACTCCCCTTTCTGGATGTTGGCCCAGCAGGCTTTCACCGTCTCGCCGAACGAGGTCTTTTTGACCACGAACCAGCCCAGACCCACGATCGCCAGGATCGTCAACGCTTTCTTCATCTCGCTCTCCTTCGGCGACAAACGCCAAAAACGGGGCGCCTGCGGCCAGACACGACGCCCGGGCCGCAGCGATTCCCCGTTTAGTAATTCGCCGGCGAAAGGGTGGCATTTTTCCGCTCTTGCAATCGGCCGAAGGTTTGGCTATGAGCCGCTATTGATTCGCGATTCTCATTGCATCCCGCCGCCAACCGCGCTTTCATGCTTGGGGGGCCGGCTTACTTTCCGCCCATGACCACGTTCTGGAGCAAGCGTCTGACCTTCTGCTGCCTGCCCTGGCTTGCGTTGGGGTGCATGCCTCGTCATGTGTACTACAAGGAAACGCCGCCGGCCGAGGCCCGCGTGGCCCACGAACTGGAGACAGCGTCCTTTCGTCAGTGGAGTGAAGATCGGCCGGTCTTCGACGGCATCCGACCAACCACGGCGGCGCTGGCCTGGGAGCGCAACCTGCGCAGCTTGCAGCTCAAGCCGCATCGCAGCGGCAATGTCGTCGAATGTCAAACACAGGAAGGATACACTTTCAGCCTGTCATTCTGGGAAGACAAGGAGAAGGGCGCCGGCAAGACGATCGGGGAGATGGTGTGGCACGATCCGGGCAACGCGGGCCGCGGCATGGGCAGCCTGCTTCTGCTCGAGCAAAAGCGAGCCGAGGAGGGCCAGGTGCGACGGACGAACCGCTGGGCCCTCGGCGAAGGCTACATCCTGCCGGTCGGAGCGCAAAAAAAATAGCGGAGACGCTGCCTTGCGTCGCCGCTATCCCTCAGGTTGGTCAGCTCAAAGCATGATGTCCGAAATCGGCATCCTGCCTTGCCATTGACGGGTCGGACCACCCCTTGGCAACATTCACAATATCGGCAAGCCGGGCGACCCGGCTTGAGCAAAAAGGAGCACGGATGATCCTGGCCCACGGCAAACCCGGCCGTTGGCGCGGCCCGCTGCTGATCTCCCTGGCGGCCCACCTCGTCGTCGGCGCCGCCGTCTATCTCCTGCCTCCCGAATCCAACACACCGGCGACTCCGACGGCGACACTACGCAACGTCGGCTTCGGCATGGAGCGCCGCCCGCCGAAGACACGCCACACCGGCGAAGAGGCCTCCGAGCCGAGCGCCCTCGAAGGGGAAGCGACTCTGCGCAACCCGCTCCTGTTCGGCCCCGTTCTCGATCACGGCGCCGCATCGGCCGCCGCTCCCGCGAAGATCGGCGACGGTGCCGGCAAAGGTGGCGGCTCCGGTGTCGGCTCGGGCGCGGGCAAGGGCGTCTCTTTCTTCCACGTCGGCGTCAAGGCGAAGAAGATCGTCTACGTTCTCGACGCTTCCTCGAGCATGGGCAAAGACGGTCTGTGGGAACGCGAGTAATGAAGTGATCGCCAGCCTCGACCGCCTGCCGGACGATGCGGTCTTCAGATCATCGTCTACAACAGCCGGGCACGCTTTGCCTGCGTCTCCGGGCTGGCTCAGCTTACCGGGACACGAAGGAGGCCGTCGCCGCCGCCTGCGCAACCTCGCTCCCGAGGGCGCCCACCATGCACGCGCCGGCGTTCAACCTCGCCCTCGGGCCGCCCGGAAGTCATCTTCTTTCTCACCGACGCCGACGACCTTACGCCGCCCCTGCTGCCGCAAATCGCAACCTGGAACCGCTGCGCGCCGCCATCCACGCCTTCGAGCTGAATCGCCGCGGCGCCCCACGCCCGGGAACGCCGATGCAGCTCCTCGCCCAGCAACACCGTGGCGAATATCGCGCCGTCCCCGCGCCGGATCCGTCCCATGACCAAGGCCGCGGCACGCCCTCAAAGCAGTCCGGTCGTCTCCTCGAACCCGTACATGCGATTGAAATTCTGCACCGCAACTCGACGCCGCGCACCAGGTTGTTCTCCACGACCAGGACGAGAATGCGGCCGCGAAACGGTCCGCACACTGATGTCGAGAAAGTTCGTGGCGCCGTGTCCTTCGTCGCCGGCAAGCGTTTGACGACGCGCACGAACGGGCGCGGCGCGGAAGTACTCGCGATACAGCTCGAACACCTGCTCCTCGCTCATGCCGCGCTTGGGCGTCGCGTAGATCGTGGAGAAGATGCCACGGTCCATCGGCACGAGATGGGGCGTGAAGATCACCTCGACCGGCTCGCCGGCGATGTCGCTCAGCGCCTGCTCGATCTCCGGCGTGTGGCGGTGATTGCCGACGCCGTAGGCCGAAAAGCTCTCGTTGCACTCGGGGAAATGGAAGGCGAGCTTGGGAGTGCGCCCCCCGCCGGAAACGCCGCTCTTGCTGTCGATGATGATGCTCCCCAGGTCGATGTACTTGCCTGCCACGAGCGGCGCCAGGCCGAGGATAGCCGTCTGCGGATAGCAGCCGGGGTTGGCGACAAGCTGGGCGGCCGGGATGTCGTCGCCGTAGATCTCGGGGAGGCCGTAGACCGCGTGCGTCAGATGAGCGAGATCGTGATGGTCCTCGCCGTACCACTGAGCGTAGGTGTTCGGATCGCGCAGCCGATAGTCGGCGCTCAGGTCGATGACGCGCAGGCCGCGCTCCAGCAGAGGCGGCAAGGATTCCATGCTCACGCCGTGCGGCAGGCAGCCGAACGCGCACTGGACGCCGCGCGCGACCAGCCTGTCGACATCCAGGGGCTCCATGCGCAGCTGGATCCGCCCGGTGAGGGCTGGGTGTTGCTCGCTGACCAGCGGCGTCCCCTCCTGCCGCGACGTGACGGCTTCGATCTTGACCTTCGGATGGCGCAGCAGGATTTTGATGAGTTCCAGGGCGGTGTAGCCCGAGCCTCCCAGAACGGCGACCTTGATCATACGCCCCTCTCTTTGCCGACGTTTCCCTTTCACTCTACATTGACAACGCGGATGCGACTACGTGATGGTGGGTAGGTGAGTGGTGTGAACACTCCGTTTTCTGCGCGCCACGCACTATCGCCGGTTTGTACCACTCACTACTCACCACTCACCAACCACGACTCACCAACCACTGCCTTGAACACCATCCACGAAGCCGCCGCCGCTGTGCAAGCGCGGCAAGTGACCCCCGTCGATCTCGTCGAGCAATGTCTGGCCCAGGTCGAAGCCTGGGAGCACCATGTGCACGCCTGGGTCTTCATCGACCGTGACTACGCGCGGCAGGAGGCCCGGCGGCTGACCGAGGAGATCGAGCGCGGCCAGTACCGCGGACCCCTGCACGGCATCCCCATCGGCGTCAAGGACATCATCGACGTTTACGACTGGCCCACCGCCGCCGGCTCCAAGCTCTGGGCCAAGAGCATCGCCCGCCACGACGCGGAGATCATTCAGAGCCTGCGGAGCGCCGGCGCGATCTTCCTCGGCAAGACCGTTACGACGCAGTTCGCCAGCTTCGATCCCCCGGTCACCCGCAATCCCTGGAACCTCGAACGCACGCCCGGCGGCTCCTCCAGCGGTTCGGCGGCCGCTGTCGCTACCGGCATGTGCCTCGCCGCCCTCGGTTCCCAGACGGGCGGCTCCATCATCCGGCCCGCCGCCTTCTGCGGCGTCTGTGGCTTCAAGCCGGCATACGGCGTCCTGCCCCTCGACGGCATCGTCCCCCTCGCCCACTCGATGGACCACCCGGGGCCCATCGCCCGCTGCGTCCGCGACCTCGCTCTTGTGTATCAAGCCATGACACCGCCCGAGGCGCTCGGTTCGGGCTGGTTTCCGCGCCTGAACGCCGTCGGAACCGCCGAAGGCTTCACGCCGCGCCTGGCCCGCCTCGTCGACCATTTCGAGCTGAACGCCGAGCCGGCGATGCGCTCCGCCATGGATCAGGTCTGTGACCGCCTCGAACTGCACCGCGCCAACATCCCCCCCGTCCATCTGCCCGCCCGCTTCGCCGATGTCATCCCGCGTCATCGCATCGTCATGGCGGTCGAGGCGGCGGTGTATCACCAGCCGCGTTTCGAGCGCCATCCCGACGATTATCAGCCGAACATCCGCAAGCTCATCGAGGAAGGGCTCGCCTGTCCCGCCGCCGAGTATGCCCGCACCAAGGAGCACCAGCAGCGGCTGCGCGAAGACATGCTCGAACTGATGGCCGACGACGTGATCTACCTCTGCCCCGCGACCGCCGGCCCCGCCCCTGCGGCGGATACGACCGGCGATCCCGTCTTCAACAGTCCGTGGAGTTACGTCGGCCTCCCAACCATCAACATTCCGATGGGGGAGTCCGCCGAAGGCATGCCCCTCTGCCTCCAGCTGGTCGGCTCGATCTGGAACGAGGACTTGCTGTTCCAGGCGGCGGCCTGGTGCGAGGAGGCGCTCGGCGTCGGTGTCTTGACGCCGAAGCTCTGATGGAATCCGCGGCGATGGCGCGGACAGCGAATGTTTAGCCCCGGTTCGCAGAACCGGGCGGACAGTGTCCCGACGACAGAAAACAAACTCACGCCGACGGCCGCATCGCCCCGAAGGCGCGGATGACCTCGTACAGGTCGGGCGTGATCTTCACCTCATCCTCGATGAAGTCTTCGAGCCAGAGATAGTTGTTGCGGCGGGCCAGGTTGAGAAGGGGCATCAAATCACCGAGCCGGACGCGCACCGACGGCGCCTGAACGCTCGCGTTCGTCTCTTCCAAGGATCCGGGGAAGACTCGTAGCTGCGCTGCCATGCGATAACCTCCCTGTCCACTCGGCACGAAGTAGCGGCGCCGACGTATCCTCTCACTTTCCAATATCGGCACGGCCTCCCTTCATCTTTGAGCAAAGCCCCGCGAACTGCTCGCGCACCAGATTCAGCTTGTCGCCCCAGCGAAAATCGCGCGCCGCTCTAATCTTGCCCTGCTCCCCCATCTTCCGCCGCAGGTCCGGCGTCTCGGCAAGCCGCCTGATCTCTTCCGCCAGAGCCGCCACGTCGCCGCAGCGCGCCAAAAGGCCGTTCTCCCCGTCCACGATCACATCGGCCACACCCCCCGCGCGATAGCCGACCGTCGCCACGCCGTTTGCGTGCGCTTCCAACAGCACGAGGCCGAACGAGTCCGACCGGCTCGGCAACGCGAACAGATCGATCCCGGCGAAGAAATCCTTCTTCTGCCGCTCATCGAGCACGCCGAGGCGCACGACCCTCTCGGGCGGCACGCGCGGCGCGAACGTCTCCCAGAAGCGCAGGAAAGCCGGCATCTCGGGCCCGCCCAGAACGACTTGCACGCGCACGCCACGCGCCCAGAGCGTCTCAGCCGCGTGCAGCAGGTCGACGCTTCCCTTGTCCACGCTCTGATTCGCCAGCAAACCGACAGCCACGGCGTCCCGTGTCTGCCAGGCGGCGCGGGCCGCCTCGCGCCGTCCCCCCGTGCATTCGTCGAAATCGACCCCTAGGCCTTGCAGGATCACGCGCTCGGCGACGACATCCAGGCCAAGAATCGCGTTTCGCTCCGTCGGCGTCTGGGCAAAGACGAGGTCGGCCTGACGCAGCAGCCAGCGCAGGTGCGACGTCGTGTACCAGCGCCGCGTGCGGTCGTTGGGGTCGTCCGGATCGCCGAGATGGAGAAATGGGGTGAGGACAAACGGTACGCCGCGCCGCCGCGCCAAACGCAGACCGCAGGCGAGCGGCCAGCCATAAGGGAAAGCGCTGGCGTGAACGATGTCGAGCGGCTCGGTGAAGCGGCGCGCGGCGCGCCACATGCCGAAGCAGGTCGGGCTGGCGGGCATCGTCAAGCAGCGCCAGAGTTGAGAGGGAAACAGCGACAGGAGCTTCAACAAGTAGCGCCGCGCCGGCCAGCGCCAGCAGGCGAAGCGCTCCACTTCAACGCCGTCCTCCATGGAAATGCCGGCGGGCAACGTGCGGGCGTGGCGCGACCAGAAAGCGCTCAGGTCGACGGCGTTCGAGGTGAAGACGCGGACGCCGTCCCCGTGAGCGGTGAGGAAGCGGCCCAGCCGCGCGAAGTACGCCTCCGAGCCGCCCAACGCGGGGGGATAGCGCTGCACGAAGTGGGCAATCCGCATCGTTCTTCCGATTTCCGGCACATTCGGTACAATAGGCGCAATCGTTTTTCCGTTCCCGCGCCATCCCCGATTGCACCGTCGACTTCCAGCGTGTACTACCTTTAAAATAGAGAATGCTCCGCGCCTGCCACGCCCCGGGCCGGCGGCGGACCTTCCCTTCCCCACTGGCCTTCGTGAACTATCGCGCTCAACTCGTGCCTCTGGACGGCGGCGACACCATCGACATCGACCGCGAGATGACCCTCGTCGGCCGCAAGGAAGACTGCGACCTGCGCCTCGACCACAAGAGCGTGAGCAAGATCCATTGCGTCCTGGTGAATACCGACGGCCTGCTCCTCTTACGCGACCTGGGCAGCACCAACGGCACCCGCGTCAACGGCCAGCGCATCCGCCGTGCCGCCCTCCTGCCCAACGACAAGCTGACCATCGCCAACCTCCACTTCCGCATCCTCCTGGGCCCCGGCGCCGAGCCCCCCGTCTCCCCCGAAGAACACACGGTGCAGCTCGACGCCAGGGACCTCGGCAGAATCGTGACCGACAACGTTCCCGATCGCATGGCCGACAGCGCCATCGACGCCCCCATCCTCCAGGTGCAAGCCAACTCCCTGCCCGACGTGATCGACGAAGACCGCGCCAGGAAGTAGTCCGCCGGTTTAGCGGCTAATTCAAACCGGGGACAGTCCCTTTACCGTCGGCCGGGAGACTGAGAAATCTGACAAAACGAGAGGGACAGTCCCCGTTTTGAATCAGCCGTTGAGCGCTCGCTCTCGCACATTCCGCACGGTAACCCGGCTCGCCATTTGCTCCTGAAAACTCCTATCCTCAGCTACGGAGGTCCACCATGCGCCGATTCTTCTTCATTCTGCTGCTGCTCGCCCTGCCTACCCCGGCTCCGGCCCAAACGTCTGTCTTTCTGATCAAGAAGGGAGACCGCATCGCGTGGATCGGCAGCTCCTCCACCGCGATCGGCGTCTGGCCCAAGACGATGGAGTTTCTCCTCCGCACCCGCCACCCCGATCTCGACCTCGCCTTCCAGCGCTTCAGCACCGGCGGCGGCACGTTTGTTACCGGCCTCAAGAACCTCGACCGCTGGCTCAGTGAGTTTTCGCCCACTCTGGTCTTCCTCAACTACGGCGGCAATGACGCCAACGCCGGCGAGAAGGGGCTCGACCAGTTCCGCGAAAACGCCGAACGCTGCGTCGAGCGCGTCAAGAAGAGCGGCGCCCGCGTCATTCTGATGACGCCGCAGGCCGCCGACATTCGCAAAGCGAAAGCGCTGCCGGCCCTACGGCGCATGCTTTACGCTCAAACGCTCCTGAAGCTCGGTGAAGAGCACGGCTGGGACGTCATCGACGTCTTCGGCCCGCTCGAGGCCCTCCAGCGGGCGGGCGAGAAAAAGGACCCCGCCTTTACCATCCTGCGCGACTCGATCCACCCGACGCGCGAAGCTTATTTCGTCTGGGCCTATGCCCTCTATCGCGGCGTTCATCCCCCCGCGGCAAACAACGTCCTCCACCTGAACGCCACCGGGGCGCCCATCGCGCAGGAGAACTGTTCGGTCGAGGATTTCAAGCGGCTCGACAACGGTGTCTCCTTCGTCCGTAAGGACAAGATCCTGCCGCTGCTGCCGCCGCCTCCGCTCCCGCCGCTCGAGGGGACACCGCTGCTCAAACTGTCTCACTACTGGCTCCAGCTCACGGACCTTCCCAAGCGAGGCGACTACGAGGTCCTGGTCGAAGGTAAATTGGTCGGAACCGCAACCGAAAAACAGCTAGCCTTCGGCGTCAACCTGAACGAGCTGGCCATCAAGTCCGGCCGGCCCGCCCCCTGGGCCGAGCTGGTCGAGCGTCTCTGGAACGGCAAGGACCTCGAGCAAATCGGCAAGACGGCGTGGCGTTACGAAGTGCGGCTCGTCGCTCCGAAGTAAGAGAGACGAACATGACCCGCTCCGCCTGGACTTCTCTCACCGACGCACAGCTCCTCGCCCAGTGCGACGTGGACACCTACCGCGCCTCCGGTCCCGGCGGCCAGAAACGCAACAAGACCAGCTCGGCCGTGCGCCTCCGTCACGAGCCGAGCGGCCTGATTGTCATCGCCGAGGAAAGCCGCAGCCAGCACGAGAACAAGGCCAAGGCGCTGCGGCGCCTGAAACAGGCGCTCTACCTGAAGCTGCGCGAGCCGGCCCCGCTGGACGGCGCCTCGCTAGCCGAAATCGAAGCGGCGGGACGGGCGCGGGCCGCATCGACATCGGCCGCAAGACACGCGTTTCTGGCCCCGCCGTCGGCCGATCCTCGACGTCCTGGAGGTCACGCAGGCGCGTGTCAGCGACACCGCCGAGCGCTGGGGACGACGACGGCCAACATCATCCATTTCTTGCAAAGCGAGCCCAAGGTATGGGAAGAAGTGAACCACCTGCGCGCAGCTCGGCCGGCCGCTCCGCGCCGAATAGGCGGGAGAACGCCGCTCCAGCTGCCGGCCCCGCGCTCGCTTGCGGTTTCGCGCAGCACTGCCCGCCGGCGCCCGACGCCGATCAACCCGCCGACTCCAGCACGCTGCGCGCAGTTGCCCGCAAAGCCGCGTCGATCTGCGACCCCTTGCGCTGCACCTTCACGCTCACGCCATGCCGCTTGAGCATCTCGCCGTGAACACCGTCAACGCTTCCGTCGTCGGCCGGCGATAGGGCAGTCCTTCCACGTCATTGAACGGGATCAGGTTGACATGGGCCTGCCGTCCTTCCAGGAGCTTTGCCAGCTGCCGGGCATGCGACACGTCGTCATTGAGACCGCCCAGCAAGACGTACTCGAACGTGATCTGTCGCCCCGTTTTTTCAAAGAAGTAGTCGGCGGCCGCGAGGATATCCTCCAGGCCCGTCTTGTCGTTGGTCGGAACGATCTGCGTGCGCAACGCGTTGGTCGGGGCGTGCAGCGACACGGCCAGGTTGTACTGCTTGCCCAGATCGGCGAGGCGACGGATCTTGGCGGGCAGGCCGACGCTCGAGATCGTGATGTGCCGGGCGCCGATGCCCAGGCCGCTCTTGCTTCCCGCCCAGTCGACAGCGGCGATGAGGTTGTCGAGGTTGGCGAGCGGCTCCCCCATGCCCATGACGACGATGTTGGTCAGGCGAGCGGGCGTTTCGGCGGACGGATCGGCAGAGGGCAGGTTCCGCAACAGAAGAAGCTGCTCCATCATCTCGGCGACGGTCAAGTTCCGGTCCACGCCGCTGAGCCCGCTGGCGCAGACGCAGCCCATGCCGCAGCCGACCTGGGTGCTGATGCAGGCCGTGCGTCGTCCCCCGTCCTGGATGAGGACGCACTCGATGAGCTTGCCGTCCGCCAGTCGCACGAGCAGCTTGTGGGTGGCGTCGCTCGCCTCTTGATGGCGCACAACTTCGCCGCCGAGGGGACGAAGTCCTGGGCCAGGGCCTGGCGCGCCCAGCGGCAGATCGGTCATCGCCTCGAAGGACGTGGCCCGCCTGCGTGATCCAGCGCAGGATTTGCCGGGCAGCTTCTCGCCGCGCGCTCCGGCCAGCCAGGCTTCGAGCTCGACCTTGGACGGATCCAGGATGCCGCGCCCGGGTGACCGGCGCTTGCGGAGGGGACGATTGGCAGGGACATGTTGTTTATCTTCCGGATCGGGACCGGACGTTCATGCCCCCTCATCGCTTTCCGCCGCCCGGCGTTCTGCCAGGCAATTTGCCGGGCCAGGCCGTCGAGGATGCACCTCGACGGAGGTAAGCCGCGCCTTGCCGAGAAGATGGCGCCGTGCATCCAGGGGCGCCGCCTTGTCGCCGCTAGAGGAAGTGCAGCCTAGGGCGGCCTCAAGCGCGCGCATCGCCTGCTGCTCGGCGAAGGCCACGTCGCGCCGGTCTGATCTTCCTCGACGGGGCCTGCTCGCGGATGAAGCGCGCGATGCAGCTCGCAGGACGCGCGACGGCCTGCAGATTGAGCGCGGCATAGTCCGCGCTGGTCGGAATGTGGATCAGCGCATGGCACAGTGTCGCCTGCTCATGACTCAGCCCGTTGGTCTCGTTGCCGAAGACGAGAGCGACGTGCCGGCCGCCCCGCAGCGCGTCCGCCGCCTGCGCCATGATCTCTTCGGGCCTGCCGAGCGGCTGCCGCCGAAACAACCCGCCCGTCCGCGCCGTCGTGCCGGCGACGAAGACGCAATCGGCGACGGCCTCTTCGAGGGTCGCGACAACGGGCGCACGCTCGAGGATGGCCTCGCCCCTGGTCGCCATCGCTCGCGCCCTGCCGGTCCAGGGGATCGCAGGCCGGCGCGACGAGATGGAGGTCTTCCAGCCCGAAGTTGCGCATTGCTCGAGCGGTTGCGCCAATGTTGCCGGGGAACTGCGTGCCGACCAGGACAACGCGACAGAGCTGCATCGGCGCTAGGATCCTTTGATTTTCCGCGCCGCGTCCTTCGCCGCTTCGCGGATGCGCGCCCGGAAGTCGTTCATGGCGAGCTTCTCGAGAACGGGCATGGCGCTCTTGGCCGTGGCGCCGAGGCCGCCGAGCGTCTGGATCGCGGTGATGCGGTTGTCCAGGTCGCGGTCTTTCTCCGCCGCCCCGGTCAGCTCGCTGACCGCCTCCGCCTGCGCCTTGGCGATGAAGCCGCAGGCGATGATGGCCTGGTTGCGCACGATACTGTCCATATCCCCCAGCGCCGGCTTGATGGCGCCCCACGCGCCGGCGGCCTTGTCCTTGAGCAGCGTTAGCCCACGGATCGCCGTGCGGCGCAGTTCCGGCTCCTTCGATTTCAACCCGACGCTCAAGCCGGGAATGGCGAGCGTCGTCTTGAGATGTCCCAGACCATCGAGCGCCGCCTCGCGCACGCCGGTATCGGCGCCGCTCTCCGCGCCGACGCCGTTGAGGGCCGACGCGATCTGCTCCAGCTCCTTGCCGCCAAGGTCGGCAAACCGGCTCACGGTGAAGATCGCGAAACGCCGGGCGACGCCGTCTCCCTTCGCGTCCGCAGCCAGCTTGAGAATATCGGGAAAGGCCTCCCGTCCCTTATCCTTCAGGTTCTTGAGCGCCTCGGCGGCGGCGACGACGACGGGGACGTGCGGGTCCTTGAGCGCCCGGCCCAGCACCAGCACCTGGGACGCGGCGAAGTCGGAAAGCTTGCCGAGCGAGATGGCCGCCGCCTCGCGCACCGGGCCTTCCTCCTTGGTAGAGCCGAGCGCCTCGCCCAGACTGCCGACCGCTTCCTTGGCGGCGACGCCGTAGCGGCCCAAAAGGAGGGCGGCCTCGCGGCGGACCTGCGGCGTCTTGTCGCTTGCGAGCGCCTCGCGCACGCCCTCGACGACCCCCTTGCGCGGCCCGATGACTTCGAGGGCGACGAGCGCCGCCTGCCGGAGCTTGACTTCCTTGTTCTCCTTGAGGATGGCGAGCCATTGCGTCGTCGTCTTGCCGCCGAACTCGACATCGCCGGCACGGGCGGCGAACGCAGTGAGAGACGCCAGGGTCAGGGAAGCCAGCCAGCGCATGAAACAATCTCCAGATGTTGACGTCCATCGTCACGTTGCGGGACTTGCTTTACTCTAGCCGTGGGCCACGAGGCGTGCAAGCGCGTCGGCCGGCGCCGCTTTTGGCGAGCATGCGGGCCAAGCCGGAACAGGAATCTTGCATCCAGCCCGGCCTGGACCTATCATCAACACCGTTGCCGAAAACAGGCTGCCGATTTTCCGCCCAAATCCGTGAACGCTCCGCGGGGCATGGGCGTAGGGAGCGAAGGCAGGACTCGCATCCGCCACGAAGGAAACAGGGGGCCGTCCCCGGCCCGAGGAGCCTTGCATGTCCGGTTCCGAAGTCGTCGTCGAAACGCGCAAGCTGACCAAGCATTACCGCGATTTCTGGGGCCGCCTCAAGAAGATCGCCCTGCACGCGCTCAACCTCCAGGTGAACCGCGGCGAGATCTTCGGACTCCTGGGGCCCAACGGCTCCGGCAAGACCACCACCATCAAGCTCCTCCTCGGCCTTCTCTTCCCCACCGACGGCGAGGCCCTCGTGTTCGGCAAACAGGCGGCCGACGTCAGCAAGAACGAGCGCATCGGCTATCTTCCCGAAGAATCCTATCTCTATCGCTTTCTGAACGCGGAAGAGACGCTCGATTTTTACGGCCGGCTCTTCAAGCTCGACCCCAAGGTGCGGCGCGAGCGGGCCGCCAAGCTGATCGAGACGGTCGGCCTGGCCCGCGACAAGAAGCGCGTCCTCAAGGAATACTCCAAGGGCATGCGCCAGCGCATCGGCCTCGCGCAGGCCCTCATCAACGATCCGGAGCTGGTCATCCTCGACGAGCCGACCAGCGGCCTCGATCCCCTGGGCACGCGCTGGATGAAAGACCTGATCATCGAGCTGCGCGATCAGGGTAAGACCATCATCATGTGCAGCCATCGCCTCGAGGACGTGCAGGACATCTGCAACCGCGTCGCCATCCTCAACGAAGGCGAGCTGCAGGAGCTGGGCACGGTACGCGGCCTCTTGGAAGACGTGCAGAAGTTGGAGCTGCAGGCGAGCGGCGTTCAGCTCAACGACGCCTTGCGCGCCGACCTGGAAAGCGTCCTCGCCAAGCACGGCGGCAAGATCGAGTTCATCGGTCACCCAACGACGACGCTGGAAGACCTCTTCCTGCGCATCGTCGCCCAGAGCAAGGCGCATCCGGGGCGCCGCTATCTACCCGAGCGGATCGCGAAGGAGGCGGCCGCCGCGCCGGCGAAGACATCGGGCGACGGCGTCAGCGGCTCGACTCACATCAAGGAATAACGGCGTTCGGAAACGACGTGTCGCGGGCGGCGCGCCCGTGCCCAAGGCGGATCAATCGCATGCTCTTCGCTAGCCTGGTTATCGAACGCGAGCCGATGCAGTGGTCGGAGCTGCCCATGGCGCTCCGCTCTTGGGCCCAAGTCGTCGGTACGCTGGCGGCCGCCTGCCTTCTCATCTGGCTCATCGCCTATGTCATCCAGAACCACCGCCGCGGTCTGTTGCCGCGCGACACGACCGGCTGGGCCTTCCTGACCTTCGTCGCGCTTGCCGCCGGCCTGTTCCTGTTCGTCGGCCTCACGCTGCTCGGCCGCGCCATCAACATCCGCGTCCTGGCGCAGATGGCGCCCACCGGCAACGCGCGGCAACCGTCCGCCGCCGACTGGGCCCTCGCCTTCGCCGGCTTGAGCGCCCTGATCGCCGTCGCGACACCGGTCGTCCTCGACCTCATCTTCAAGATGAGCTGGCGCCGCATCTGGGCCCTCGCCAAGCTCAGCCTCAAGGAAGCGATCCGCAGCAAGGTCGTCTTGATCTTCGCCCTGATCGCGCTGGTCTTCCTCTTCGCCGACTGGTTCGTCCCGTACAAGCCGGAGGACCAGGTCCGCAACTACGTCGCCGTCATCTACATGTCGCTGCCCCCCTTGTTCCTGATCACCACCACGCTGCTCGGCTCGTTCAGCATCCCCGCCGACATCCGCAGCCAATCGATCCACACGGTCGTCACCAAGCCGGTCGAAAAGTTCGAGATCGTCCTGGGCCGCTTTCTCGGCTACGCCATCCTCATCACCGTCGGCCTGGCCGTCGTGGCGAGCCTGAGCCTGCTCTACGTTCTGCGCGGCATTCATCCCGACGCCGAAAAGGAGAGCTTCAAGGCGCGCGTGCCCATCTTCGGCTTCCTCGGCTTCGAGGGTACCAAGGGGGAAAACGTCGGCCGCGTCTGGGACTATCGCCGCTACATCGGCGGCCGCAACCTGCGCGATCCGGCGGCCAAGGAGCAGTACGCGGTCTGGTGGTTCGACGAGGCGCCGGAGGAGTTGGGCGAGCGGTCCGAGCCGGTGCAGATGGAGTTCACCTTCGACATCTACCGCATGACCAAGGGCACCGAGAATCGCGGCGTCTTTTGCAACTTCGTCGTGGCCGACGGGCGGCTCGAACAGGATGCGATGACGGCGGCTGTCGCCGAATTGAACAAGAAGGGAACGGCCTACCGGCAAATCGTCAAGGTCGCCGAGAACCAGGAAGGAACGGCTCTGGTCCCGGCGCTGCGCGCGGCGCTTGCCGACGTGCAAAAACGCATGGCCGTCGACGAACCGCGGCTGGCGCCGCCGGCACTGGCCCTGGCGGAGAAGCGATCCAAAGGGGGCGCCGCACGCGCGGACCTGGAGCGGGTGGAACAGGAGATTCGCAGCATCCTGGGTGAAGGGGGCAAGGAGGCGGGGCTCAAGGGCGAGGACGCCAAACGCATGAACGCCTTACGTGCCCAGGCGGCCCGCAGCGCGCGGCAGGAGGTGGACAACCTGCTGGCCCTGGTCTACGGGGTACACTCCGCGGGCTCGATTGAAGTCAAGGATTATCACACGCAGACCGTCGACCTCCCAGCCGAGCTGTTCACCCGCCTGAACGCGCTGGATCATGACGACCCGCGCACGCGCCGTCCGGACGGCGCACGCCTGCCCATGTTCCGCGTCTGGGTCAACATCGACACCTCGGGCCCCAACCGCTTCGCCAACGCGCCGCAAATGGTCGGCATGGCCCGCCCCGACCTCTACCTCCTCGCCGCCGAGAAGCCCTTCTGGCAGAACTTCTTCAAGGGCATCATCGGCCTCTGGTTCGTCTTCCTTCTGGTGCTCGGCGTCGCCGTCCCGTTGAGCACCTATCTCAGCGGCGTGATCTCCTGGCTGGCCACGATGTTCCTCTTCGGCGCCGGTCTCTTCCGCGAGTTCGTGGAACACCTCGCCGAGGGGCGCATCCGCCCCATGGATTCGCTGTACCGCATCCTCACGCAGACGTTCCATTCGGGCCGGCTCGAACCCACCGGGACCACGAGCACCTTCCAGAGCCTGGATGAAGTCTATGCCTTCTTCTTCCGCATCGTTCTCAACGTCATCCCGGACGTCCAGCGCTTCGATCTGCAGGAGTACGTCGCCAACGGCTTCGACATCTCCTGGGGCCGCGTCCTCTTCCTCGATTGTTTCCTCCCCTTGATCGGTTACCTCGTGCCCTGGATGATCCTGGGCTATTATCTGATCAAGAACCGGGAGATCGCGAATCCGCATTAGAAAGGTGGCGCCATGGCCGTTTCTTTTCAGCAGCAGTCGCGGGTGCGCAAGTTCATCTACCTCGGCATCATCTTCGCCCTGTTCACGGTCGGTCTCTTGCACCGCCGCTTCATCATCGAGGCGCAGGCCGATTACCTCGAGCTGCGCGAGGTCGCCCGCGGCGAGGCCGAACTCTCCGGCGCCGCCGTCCGCCTCCTGCTCACCGGTTCGAGCGGCCTGGCCACCACCTACCTCTGGTCCTACGCCCTCGACCTTCAGGAGAAGCATCAGTTCAACCGGCTCAAGCTCGTGGTCGACTCCATCACCAAGCTCCAGCCCCACTTCTCCACCCCCTGGATCTTCCAGAGCTGGAACCTCGCCTTCAACGTCGCCGTCGAGTTCGATTCCCCGCGCGACAAGTATTTTTACGTCAGCGAGGGCCTCACGCTCCTCTCACGCGGCGAACGCGCCAACCGCGGCCGCATCGAGTTCGACCCGTCCGATCCGCGCTCCAAGATCAAGCGCGGCAATCCGGACATGCGCTGGTTCCTCGGCTTCGCCTACCAGCTCAAGATGGGCACCAGCGACGAGAACACGACCATGCGCTGCCTGCTCGACATGAGCTGCATCAATCCGGCGGCGCGCGACCCCAAGAAGTTTCTGGTCGAGCGCGGCCGGGGCAAGGAGGTGGGAGGGCCCTTCTTCGTCGATTTCGCCCAGAAAAACCCGCGCCTGGTCCGCCGCCTGCACGAAGGGCTCGGCCTGGATCCGCGCGAGGTCGTCCAGTTCCTCGAAGACAATGCCGAGGTCCCCGGCCGCTTCGTTTATGACAACAAGAAGATGGAATACGTCCTCAGGGACTGGAAAGACCAGTTCCCGATCCTCCCGGTCGAGAACACGCGCGACACCGTGCAGGCCTTCAACCCCGGCATGGCGGGTCATCCCGGCCCCCCCGATCCGCGCACGGAGCAGTTGACCCAGGAAACCACCGACGTCTTCCTCATGAGCCGCACCTGGTTCGAGTACGCCCAGCTGCCGCTGCCACCCCCCACCACGGAAATCTCCTTCGACAAACCGGAGATCGACGCGATCAACCAGCGCCTGCCGCAGCGCGGCTGGGTCATCATCTTCCGTGGTTACCCGCCACGCGGTCAGTTCTACATCGCCGAGACGCTCCAGACCGAGGGCTTCTTCGACGACGATGGCTGGAACATCCGCTCCTGGCTCGAAAACGCCAAACCGGCCTTGCGCTGGGACGAAGGCGATACGACCTGGCCCGAGAACGCCCTGGAGCGCGTCGGCGTCGAGCCGAAATACCACTCCCACCGCGCCTGGGGTCAGGCCTTCGTTTTTTACAAGGACTTCGGGGAGAAGAACGGCATCTACCTCGCTCCCGGCCTGCGCGCCGACCTGGAGAAGAAAGCCGAGACCTTCCGCCAATCCTTCAATCCTCCTCTCGCCCCCGGCCAGACGGTGAACCGCCCCGCCGCCGCCTTCCAGGGCCCGCTCGCCGAGGGCTTCGAGGCGCACACGCGGCTCGCCAGCGTCGACATCGTCCTGCAAACCACCAACTACAACGATTTCCTTTATCAAGCGCAGGCCGAAAGCGCTGAGCCGACCGTCCGGGCCCGCAAATGGATCTTCGACGCGAAGAAGCTGCGCGCCACTGCCGACAATCCCGGTCTCGCCCTCGAGCTTTATCAAAAGGCCATTCCCCTCTGGCGCGACGTCGCCCTCCGCCATCCACGCTACGCCGTCGTCACCACCATGCAGGAGGAGCTTTACGGCACCCAGCTCGACTACATCTTCGACCTGCAAAAACAGAACGTCGACTCTCTGCAAAAGACCTGTGCCGCCGCGCTGGATATCGGCCGCATCTCCTCCGCCTTCACCTTCCCGGGACCGGCGGCCGAGGCCCTCAAGTCGACCTCCGGCGGCTACTTCCGCAAGGCGCGCGGCCCCCTCGAGTTCCTCGAGCTCTACCGCGGCGACGCCCCGGAAACGATTCAGGCGGCCCTCGTTGTCGCCCAGGCCCTGGCGCAGCCGACGCCCCTCATCACGCCGTCCCAGTACGGCATGATCAGCACGGATTACGCCATCGTCCGCGCGCTGCCCACCCTGGAACGGGCGCGCGATTGGCAGCCTTTGATCACCGAAGAAGCCATCCGCAGCGTGCGCGATCTGCGCCATCTGCCCCCGCTCACGGACGAGAATCCCTAGATCAGCGCGCGTGATTCGGCAGTAGGTCCGGCGAGCCGAGCCGGACCGGGCGTGAACACTCGCGAAACCGTCATCTTCCTGTCCGGCCCCGCTCGGCTCGCGGGGCCTACTTGCTGCCGAATCCCGCACGCTGATATAGGAACAACGTTTCAACGTCTTTCACGCAGCTCCTCCCTCGTCCAGCGTCGCGTTGTCGGTTGGTGGCCCGCCGGAAGAGGCCGGTTCCATAGCTCGTCCAAGAATTGTCGAATCTCGCGTACCGCGGCTTCCCGGGGATCGGCGACGACGACTTCCACCTTGGTGTTGGGCTTCAACGAAGGGGGGGAGTATCCGTCAGGACCACGTGTGTTCCATCGAAATAGCCCTGGATGCGAATCATGGTCGACGCCTGTCAGGGGTTGAAGATCGGCTTGCCATCATCCTACAAAAAACCGGCGGCAAACTGCCGCCGGTCTTCCGTCAATTCAGGTTTAGTTCTTCACCTCGAACTCCGCGTCGATGACGTCGTCCTTCTTGGACGACCCGTCGCCGCTCGGCCGCGCCGCTTCCGGCGTCGGGCCCGCGCCGCCGCGGGCGCCGAGGTGCTGCGACATGGCGTGGGCGGCGGTTTGCAGGTTGTTCAGGGCCTGCCGCATGAGGTTGATGTCCGTGCCGCCGGTCGCCTGCTTGACCTTCTCGATGGCGGCGTTCACCGGCGCCTTGTCGGCGTCGGACATCTTGTCCCCAGCTTCCTTCATCGCCTTCTCGACCATCCAGATGGTCTGATCGGCTTCGTTGCGGACATCGGCCAGCTCGCGCTTCTGCTTGTCCTCGCCGGCGTGCGAATCGGCGTCGCGCCGCATGCGTTCGACCTCGTCCTTGGAGAGGCCGCTCGAGTTCTCGATGCGCCGCTGCACTTCCTTGCCCGATTTCACGTCCTTGGCCGTGACGTTGAGGATGCCGTTGGCGTCGATGTCGAAGCCGACCTCGATCTGCGGCATGCCGCGCGGGGCGGCCGGGATGCCTTCCAGGTTGAAGCGGCCGAGCAGACGGTTGTCGGCCGCCATGGGACGCTCTCCCTGGTAGACCTGGATCGTCACCGCGGTCTGGTTGTCGTCGGCCGTCGAGAACGTCTCCTTCTTGGTCGTCGGAATCGTCGTGTTCTTCTCGATCAGCTTCGTGAAGACGCCGCCCAGGGTTTCGATGCCGAGGGAGAGCGGGGTCACGTCGAGCAGCAGCACGTCGGATTTGGCGCCGAGGAGGAGCTGGGCGCCCTGGATGGCGGCCCCGACCGCGACCACCTCATCCGGGTTGACCCCCTTGTGTCCTTCCTTGCCGAAGATCTCCTTCACCATTTGCTGCACGCGCGGCATGCGCGTCATGCCGCCGACGAGCACGACTTCATCGATGTCGCCTGGTTTGTAACCGGCGTCCTTGAGGGCGGTCAGCACCGGACCCCGGCAGCGCTCGATCAGGTTCGACGTGAGCTGCTCGAACTTGGCGCGAGTGATGTCCATCTGCAGGTGCTTGGGGCCGGACGCGTCCGCCGTGATGAACGGCAGGTTGATCGTTGTCGTGGTCTGCTGCGACAGGTCCTTCTTGGCCTGCTCGCACGCCTCTTTGAGACGCTGGAGCGCCATCGGTTCCTTGCGCAGGTCCATGCCGTGCTGTTTCTGGAACTCGCCAGCCACGTAGTCGATCAGCACCTGGTCGAAGTCGTCACCGCCGAGGTGGGTGTCGCCGTTGGTCGCCTTGACCTCGAAGACGCCGTCGCCGACGTCGAGGATCGAGATATCGAAGGTGCCGCCGCCGAGATCGAAGACGGCGATCTTCTCGTTCTTCTTCTTGTCGAGACCATACGCAAGGGACGCGGCGGTCGGCTCATTGATGATGCGCATCCGCTGCTTGGACTTCTTGCCGTCCTTGCCTTCGATCTCCCACTCGGTGTCGAAACCGGCGATCTGGGCGGCGTCGATGGTCGCCTGGCGCTGCGCGTCGTTGAAGTAGGCGGGGACGGTGATGACCGCCTTGCGCACGGTATGCCCGAGGTAGTTCTCGGCCGCCTCCTTCAGCTTGCGGAGGACGAGCGCGGAAATCTCAGGGGGGGTGTATTGCTTGCCGTCGATGTCGACCTTCACCAGTTCCTGGGGGCCGCCGACGATCTTGTAGGGAACGATCTTCTCTTCGGATTCGACTTCATGATGGCGCCGGCCCATGAAGCGCTTGATCGAGTAGATGGTGCGGCGCGAGTTGGTGACGGCCTGGCGCTTGGCCGGGTCGCCGACCAGGCGTTCGCCCTTGTCCGTGAAGGCGACAACGCTGGGGGTGAGGCGGTGCCCTTCCTGGTTGGGAATGACCTTCACTTCGCCGCCTTCCATCACGGCGACGACGGAGTTGGTGGTGCCGAGGTCGATACCGATGATTTTCTCTTCAGCCATGTGTCTGTAGGCTCCTTTCTGGCTCTATTCCGCGGACGCAACGCGAGTCACGTATTTTAGGTCGCTTTGTCTCAAGTGGTCTTGGAAAGTTGGATGGAGCAAGTCATATGCCGGATTCACAAACCCGTGGCGGACTATTGGGCGTAAAATGCCATTTTAAATTGACTTGCGCCACATGCGCAGGAATAAGAGAAAAACAAAGGCGCTGCGCACGGCGACGGGCATGCCATTTTGGCATCTAGCCGCTCTGGTTCGGCAACCGGAGCAACGCCCGTGCGAGAGAAACCCTAAA
>JAXMAR010000029.1:0-98568 GCA_046350295.1 Gemmataceae bacterium | reverse complement strand
CTCGATGACGCGCAGGAGCGTGGCTTGCTGCTCCAGGCCGAGGGTGTCGATCTCGTCCAAGAGGAGCGTGCCCTGGGCGACGGCGGCGAACTTGCCGATCTTGGGGCGGTCGGCGCCGGTGAAGGCGCCCTTGACGTGGCCGAAGAACTCGCTTTCGACGAGGTTGGCGGAGATGGCGCCGCAGGGGACGGTGAGGAAGCGATGGGTTTTGCGCGGCGAGTACTCGTGGATGAGGCGGGCGAGGAAGGTCTTGCCGGTGCCGGTTTCGCCGTTCAGGAGGACGGTGACCTCATGGCAGGCGGCGAGGGCGATGCGGTCGACGAGGGGGAGGAGCGAGGGGGTCCAGGCGAGCAGGCGGCGGCTCAAGAGGTCCTCGAGCGCATCGTCGGGGTCGCGGCTGAAGCCCTTGGCCCGGGACATTTCCTGGACCAGGCGCAGGAGCGTGTCGGCATCGGCCGGCCAGGAGAGGCGGCGGGCGATGCGGCGATTCATTTCCTGGTGGTTGACCCGCGCCGCATCGCCATCGAGCAGGACGACGAGGGGGGCCAGCTTGAGTAAAGAGATTTCCTGAACCACTTCTTCGGCCAGGTCTTCATCGGCGGGCCTGGCGATGTGCAGGAGGAGAACGCCATCGGCGTCGCGATCGAGGATGTCGCGGACGGATGCGAAGGAGTGGACGAGGGGTTCGACGCCCGCGGACTCGCGCAGCCAATCGCAGACGGGTCGGGTGGCCGTTGCGTTTTCGGTCACCAGGGCCACGCGGCTCGGGGTCATGGGGCGGTTCCGGGAAGGAGTGTTGCGAAAGGTTTACAATGTTAACGACTCTGTACAAGGATGGGTCAGGTTGTAGGGGTTGTCAAAAAATAACGGAGTGGGGCGTTGGGACCGGGTCACCGGCGAGAGGGGGCGTGTGGTAGGACTTTCGCGTACACCGCCAGGGCGTGAATGCCGCCGTCTTGCCCGTTCCACCGGATCGGCAGGACCGGCGCGAGCGGCGCGAGCGGCGCGGCCGACAGGAAAGGTAGGGTCGGGCTGGTAATCTACGGAAAATCGATTCGGCTGGCTCCATCCGGAGAAACGGACGGTCCGATGAAGGAGGCGGAAGAGCGAGGCAAGACGCCCCGCCCCGTTCCGAGGCTGCGAGCAGAACCGGCTGATCATCGGCTTGCGGGCAAGCCAAAAGCCCAGGCTCCTTCAAGGCCTCATCCAGAGCAAAAGGCGGCAAGGAAGCGACCCATGCGAAAACGACTTTTCAGCGCGATCGCGGCCGTGCTCGCGAGCAGCGGCCTGGCGGATGCTCAGGTCTACTATCCTCCCTACCCCTCTCCCTATCCGCCGGCATATGTCGCCCCTGGAGGATATGTCCCCGGCTATCCGCCCGCCATGGCGTATCCGGTCCCGGCCTATCCCGGCCCAGCGTATCCGGTCATGCCGGCGCCCGGGGCTCCGGTCGGCCGGGCCACGGTGAGCGATGCGGCGCCGCCGGTGATTCATGGCTGGCCGCCCCCGGCCGGCGTCGTTCCCAGCGTCCCGGTTGGTCCGTCGGCCGGCTCCGCGGCGACCGCCGGCTCCCCACGCCTTCCCGCGTCGACGGAAGCGGCCTTGGTTCCGGGCGCGGCTGTCGGCAGCGTCCCGGTGACGCCGGTCCACCGGCCCCGCGCGGAAAAAGCTTGTACCGATTGCGCCGCTCCGGCGACCGCCGCCGGCGGTTTACCCCTCACCTGCGAGGTCACGCCGCTGGGCCAACCGGTCGTTCCCTTCGAGCTGGAGCGTGAACCGCGCGGCTACTGCGGCTACGCCAAGGGGGAGTTTCTCTACTGGTTCGTCAAGCACGCGCAGTCGCCGGACTTGCTGCGTCTGGCCAGCGTGCGCGGCGTGGACGTCCTCACCGCGGAAAGCGTGGACGCCAACGAGCGTGAAGGCTCGCGTACCACGCTCGGCTTCTGGGTAGACCGCACGCACAAGGTCGCCCTCGAAGGCACGTTCTTCTGGTTCGGCGATCGCCATCCCCGCTTCATCGCGGGCACGCCGACCATCGAGCGCCCGTTCTTCGACGTGGTCGCCGGCGCCGAAAGCGTCTTGACGGTGGCGGCCCCCGGCGTCGCCACCGGCGCCGCCCAGCTGCGCGGCGGCAGCCGCTTCTATGGCGCGGAAGCCAACCTGCGCCATGAGCTGTGCTGCTTCAAGTGCGGCCACCTCGACATCCTGGGCGGCTTCCGCTACCTGCAATTCGCCGAAGGGATCGAGGTCACGACCAGCAGCGTCCCCGCGGGCGGCGGCTTCCTCCTTACCTCCGATCGCTTCGGCGCCGAAAACAACTTCTTCGGCGGCCAGCTCGGGCTGGAAGCGGAGTTCAACTGGGGCCGGCTCTCCATCAATCCCTACGGCAAGGTCGCCGTCGGCCAGATCTACCAGACCGTTACCATCAACGGCAATCGCGTCCTCCCGGACGCCAACGGCGTGCCCGCCTCGGTGCTCGGCGGCTTCCTCGCCTTGCCGACCAACATCGGCAACTACGGCCACAACACCATCTCGTACGTGCCGGAGGTCGGCATCAACTTCGGCTACAAGGTGTGCGAGAACGTGCGCCTCATCGTCGGCTACTCGGGCCTGCTCGTGTCGAACGTGGCACGGCCTGGAGACCAGATCAACCGCAACCTGAACTTGACGCAGTTGCCCGGGGTGGGCGGCTTCGGCGCCATCCAGCCGCCGCTAAGCCCGATCTTCACCAGCATTCAAGACAAGACGTTCTGGGCGCAAGGCGCGAACGTCGGCATCGAATTCCGCTGGTGAGAACCGGCTCGGCCGACAAAGCGTCGCCGCACGGCGACAGAAGACCCCGTGGCGAAAGCAGCGGGGTTTTTTGTCGCCTGGCGGGCCTGCGACGGCACAGCCCTGCACGGGGCCCAAATCCATGGACCGTGATCAGACCCTGCGCGCCGGACTCGGCGCCCTGCAAAACGGCAACATCGATCCCGTCCGCTTCTCGGCGGCCCTGCTGGAGCACGTGGCGACGACGGAAGCGTCGCTGGACCAGTCGCTCGCCTCGTTCCTCCCGCCGCCGCCGCAAGCCTCAGCGCCCACCGAAGTCGAGAAGTTCCGCGGCCTCTTCGAACCACCGTCGGTCGAAACACCGTCCGCCGTCCCCGCCGAGCGCTACCAGCGACTCACCAAGCACGCCACCGGCGGGCTTGGCCAGATCTGGATCGCGCGCGACAACCACATCGGCCGCGATGTCGCCCTTAAGGAACTGAAGCAGGAGACCGTCCAGCACGGATCGCTGCGGCGCCGCTTCGTCGAAGAGGCCCGCATTACGGGCCGCCTCGAACACCCCGGCATCGTCCCCGTCTATGAGCTGGTACAGAGCGCTACGCAGCCCCCCTATTACGTGATGCGCTTCATCAAGGGCAGAACGCTGGCCCAGGCGATCAAGACGTATCATGAGGCGGCACGCCAGAACCGCTCCGATCGGCTCGCGCTGACGGGCCTTTTGCAGGCCTTCCTCGCCGTCTGCCAGGCGCTCGCGTACGCCCATGCTCAGGGGATCATTCACCGCGACCTCAAGGGACAGAACGTCATCCTCGGCGATTTCGGCGAAGTCATCGTCCTGGACTGGGGCCTCGCCAAGCAGATGGGGACGCCGGCCGAGGAGGCGACCGGTGCAACGCCCACGGCGGCTGTGGCTGCGGCTCCGTCGTCTCCCGGCGACACGCCGACCAGCCTCACCCGCGCCGGTGAGATCATGGGCACGCCGGCCTACATGGCGCCCGAGCAGGCCGCCGGCAAGCAGGACCTGATCGACGCCCGCACCGACGTCTACGGCCTTGGCGCCATGCTGTACGAGATCCTCACGGGCGCGCCCCCTTTCAGGCTTGCGGACCCCCGCTTCGATTCGCCGCAGGCGACCATGCGCGACTCGGCCCTGAAGGACTTCCTCCGCCGCGTTCAGCAGGAGACGCCCAGGCCGCCGCGCGAGCTTCGACCGTCTACGCCCCGGGCGCTCGAGGCCGTTTGTCTCAAGGCCCTGTCCAAGGAGCCGGCCGGGCGTTACGCCTCGGCGGCTGAACTGGCCCAGGAAATCCAGCGTTACCTCGCGGATGAGCCGGTCGCCGCCTGCCGCGAGCGGTGGTGGCAGCGAGCGGCGCGCTGGGGCCGGCGTCATCGCACGGCCGTGGTGGCCGCCGTCGCCGTTCTCGTGGCGGCCGTCGTCGGGCTATCGGTCACCGCCGTGCTGCTGGGGCGCGAGCAGGCGCGGACGGAGGCGGCGGCGCTGCGGGCCGAGGAGAACCTGCGTCGGGCGCGGGCCGTTGTCGACGACTTCTTCGTCCGGGTCAGTGAGAAGCACCTGCTCAACGCCCCAGGCATGCAGACCGTGCGCGCCGATCTGCTCAAGAAGGCGAAGGCCTACTATCAGGACTTCGTCACCGCCCAGCGCGACGCTCCCGAAGTCGAAGGGGACCTCGCCAAGACGCTTTACCGCCTCGCCTCCATCAGCAGCGACCTGGGGGAAGGCAAAGACGCCGTCGGGTTCGCCGACCAGGCCGTTGACGCCTACGAACGGCTCGTCGCCAAGGAAGCGAGCCCGGCAAACCGGCGCGGCCTGGGCAAAGCGGTGATGCGCCGGGCCGCCGTTCTCTACAAGAACTTCAAGAAAAACGCGGAGGCGGAAAAGGGCTATGAGAGTGCCCGCGCCATGCTCGCCGACCTGCACAAGACCCAACCGGACGACATGGACGCCACCCGGTCCCTGGCCATCGCCCTCGGCGACCTCGGCAACCTCTATCTCGACCGCCGCGCCCTGGCTGAGGCCCGTGCCGCCTTCGAGCACGCCGTCGATCTTTTCGAGTCGCTGCGGCCGCGCCAGGACGACGAGCCCGAACTTCTCGATGACATCGCCGTTGCCCAGACCAACCTCGGGAACGCCTTTTGGCTCGGCAAGGCGCTGCCTGAGGCGCGCAAGCGCTACGAGCAAGCGCTGGCGATTCACGAAAAGCTCGTGGAGATGCGACCGGACGTCGTGGACTACCGCGAGCACCTGGCCGGCAGCCACGACAGCGTCGGCAACGCGCTCGGCGGCGGCCCGGCTGCGCTGGCTCACTATCGCAAAGCGATCGAGATCCGCACGCGCCTGGCCGAGTGCAATCCCGGCGTGCCGCGCTTCCGCGTCTCCCTGGCCGACTCGCTCCTGAACATCGGACTCGTCTTCTACCAGCGCGTCGAAGCGGCGCGCCTGAAGAAGGACGCTGTCGCGCTTGCCGAGGCGTTCGCCGCGTCCGAAGAGGCCATCGGCAAGGGCCAAAAGATCTACCAGGAACTGGCGGACAAGGCGCCGGAAAACCCGGCCTACGCCGGATCGGCCGGGGCGTTCCTCGCGGCGCTGGGCGACCTCTATGCGGAAAAGGAACCTGCCGCGGCCCTAGCCTACTACGCGAAGGCGCAGCCGTGGCTGGAGAAGGCCGTGGCGCGCGGGCAGCGCACGCCCTTCATCCTCAACTACCTGCGCAACAGCTACTGGGGGCCGGCAAGCTTCGACAGCGAGCGGCGCCGCTGGGCGAGCGCGTTTCGCCTGTGGCACAAGACGATGACCGTGCAGCCGCCGGGCAAGGCGGTCCTCGCCGAGTGGGAAGGCGCGTTGCGCGCGGCGGCGAAGGACGGCTTCTTCGCCGGCAAGGAAGGCCGCGCCGCCCTCGAGGCGTTCGCCGACATTCCCGAGGCGCGGGCCAGCGCGGCGTATCAGGAAGTCCGCAAAGGCGCGGCGGCGCCGCCGCCGGGGCGGTAGGATGAGAGGACGATGTGTCGTGCCGTCCTGCTCGCTCTGGTCTGTTTGCTTCCCTTGTCCGCGCTGCGCGGCCAGGAGAAGTTGACGGTGACCGTCCCCTATCGCGGCGTCAACGTCTTCGCCAACCTGCTGCACGAGGAAGGCTTCACAGCGCTCAAGACCCTGGAGGACCTGCAGGACGCCGACCCGAAGGACACTCTCGTCATCGTCTTCGGCAAGCTCAACCGGGTTCCCGCGCTCGAAGAGGTCCTTGGGACGAGCGCCGAGCGTTTCCCCGTCCTTAAGGAAGGCAAGCTATTCGAGCTTGCGCCGCTCGAAGGCTTGACGAATTTCCAGTGGCGCGGCGGGTCGATCTTGATCGCCACCGACTATTCCAGCCGCCCGCATCTCGATCCGCTGCAGGTCACCATCTCGGGCGCCCCGATCCGCCAGGATGAAGAGTTCGCCTATCAACGCCGTTTCACGCATTGTCCTATCCTGGCGACCAAAGCGGGCGAGCATCCGTTGCTCCGGTCTCTCACGCGTCCCCTCGTCACGATGCGCCCCAGCGCCATCGCAGTCATGCCGGCGCTGGACGAGATTCTCTTTACTCGCTACCAGACGCTGTTTTCCTTCGGCCCCGGCTCGAGGCTTCTCGGCATGGTTCCTCGCGATGCCCAGGGTTTTCCCTTCCTCGTCGCTTCCCCGGCCGGCGCTCCGCCCGCCGGCCGGATCGTCGTCGCCGCCGGCCATGGCGTCTTCATGAACTTCGCCATGGTCAGCGCCGAGCACGGCAACTTCCTTTTTGCCCGCAACCTTATCCGCTGGCTCGCCGAGAAGCCGGGCGGCAAGCGCACCAAGGTCTTCCTCATGGAACAGGGGACCATCGCCCAGCGCCTCGATCTTCCTCTCAAGTCTCCCCCCATCCCCTGGGGCGCCCTCATGAACACGGCCGTGGACCAGATTCAACAGCGCCGGCTTCTCGAGGAATTCGTCGATCGCAACTGGTGGCCGCATCAGATCTGGTCCGTCGCGCTGATCGCCGGGGCCGCTCTTCTCTTGCCCTTCGCCTTTCGCCGCGTGATCGGCGCCCGCTTTCGCCGCGACGCGCGTGCGGCACTGGTGGTCGGTCTGCACGACGCCCCGCCGCCCCCGCTGCCGATCAACCGCCAGCGCGAGGCAGAAGCGACGCGGCGCGACAACTTCGCCGACGCCGCACGCGTCCTGATCCTGCAGTGGCTCGACGAGACGGCCGGCGATCACCATCCGGTCCCGGCCTACCAGATCGACGCCTCGTTCTGGCGCCGGCGCCGGCTGCAAAAAGAGCTCGACTGGGTCCTGCGCCTGGCCCGGCCGGGCGGCGCGCCGTCCGTTTCCGCCCGAGAGTTGCGCCGGATCGCCGCCACCCTCCAGGCGCTCGCCCAGGCCCAGCGCCAGGGCGAATTCCGCTTTGTTTCTCCCGGCCCAGCCCTTAAAAAGGATTGAGGTTCCATGGATGCCTCGGCTGGCCGGCCGCATCCAATAGATAGTGCGTGGTTCGCAGGTAAAAAGGGACAGGACTTCGGTGGGCCGCGAAGACTCGGCCTGCCCTACGCCGGGGAGCGAGCAAACCTTTGGAAGCCGTCGCCAGCCGCAATGAACTGGCCGCATGGGCCAAACGCATCAAGGAGCTGCGCCAGCAGACGCTGGCCGAGGTCGGGCGCGTCGTCGTCGGCATGGAGCGCGTCACGTCACGCCTCCTCGTGGCCCTTCTCGCCGCGGGCCACGTCCTGCTCGAAGGCGTCCCCGGCGTCGCCAAGACGACGCTCTCCAAGACGTTCGCGCAGATACTCGGCATCGAGTACCAGCGGCTCCAGTTCACGCCCGATCTGCTCCCCTCCGACGTCACCGGCACCTTCATCCTCGACCGCAAGACGGGGGACTTCACGCTGCGGCGCGGCCCCATCTTCGCCCAGGTGCTCCTCGCCGACGAGGTCAACCGCGCCCCCGCCAAGACACAAGCGGCCCTGCTCGAAGCGATGCAGGAAAACCAGGTTACCATCGAAGGCACGACACTGCCGTTGCCGCAACCTTTCCTCGTGCTCGCCACGCAAAACCCTGTCGAGCAGGAGGGCGTCTACCGCCTGCCGGAGGCGCAGCTCGATCGCTTCCTCCTCCGCGTGGACATGAGCTATCCCGGGCCGCAGCACGAGAAGGAGATGCTCAAACTGCACAGCCGGCCGATCGGTCCGGTCCAGGCGCTCTTCAGCGCCGACGTGCTCCTGGAAATGCAAGCCCAGTTGCAGCACGTACACGGGCAGGACGAATTGCTGCAATACATCGTCGACATCGCCGAGGCGAGCCGGCGCCATCCGGACCTCGCCCTAGGCGCCAGCCCGCGCGCCTCCCTGTGCTTGCTGCGCTGCGCCCGCGCCCGCGCCCTGCTCGACGGCCGCACCTACTTCACGCACGAAGACGTGCAGGCGGTGGCGGACAGCGTCCTTGGCCATCGCCTGATCCTGCGTCCGGAAGCGGAAGTCGAAGGCCGGACGACGAAGGACGTGATCCGGGAAGTCCTGGCGTCGGTGCCCGTCCTCCAGGCGCGCTGAGCTGGGTTCGACCTACCCGAGTGTACCTGGAGTGGACTGGTTCCCAGGGCCGTTCCTGTCACAACCGCTATAAAAACAGGCGCTTTACCAGGGGTCTCCCATCTGCCGGAGGATATCCCATGCGACCAATCGTGCCCCTGTTCGCCATGCTTTGCCTCGCCATAGCGCCCGCAAGCACGTGGGCCGATCCGATCATTGAACTCGATCCGACGATTCTCGACTTCGGCGCCGTTCCGTTGAGCACCCCGAGCACGAGGCTCGTGACCGTCAGCAACGTCGGCGGCCATCCCCTGACGGTGAACGCGCTTTTCATGTTGACCGGCAGCAGCCCCGACTTCAGTCTGATTGCGCCGCCGGTGGTACCCTTCGACATCCAACCGCCTGACCCCGGCCACCCGACCGCCAACGAGCTGTCCATTACCGTCCGCTACCTGCCCTCGGCGCTGGGGCCCGCGACCGGCACGGTCGTGTTTTCGTGCAACGACCCGTTCAACTGTCCGGCGATCGTCTCGCTGCAAGGCGTCGGCGTTCAAGTGGAGCCGATACCCGAGCCCCCCGCGCTCGCGCTCTGGGGCCTCCTGGCTCTGCTCGCTTGCGCCTGGTGGGCGAGAGCCTGGAAAGCATGAACGCGTCGCGGAACGAAGCGGATGATCGAGTGAGAGCAGGGAGGGCGGTTGGGAGTGTTCCCGGCTCAGCCGTGGAAGGAACGCATGACGAGGGCGGCGTTCTGGCCGCCGAAGCCGAAGCTGGTCGAGACGGCGGTTCGGACGGGCATCTCGCGGGCCATGTTGGGGACGTAGTCGAGGTCGCAGATGGGGTCGGGATGCGTCTGGTTGATGGTCGGCGGGATGGCGCCGGTGGCGAGCGTCAAGGCGAGGGCCACGGCTTCGACTGCCCCGGCGGCGCCGATGAGGTGGCCGACCATCGACTTGATCGACGACAGCGGCAGGGCCCTGGCGCCTTCGCCAAAGACCCTCTTGACGGCGATCGTCTCCATCTGGTCATTGAGGCGGGTGCTGGTGCCGTGAGCGTTGATGTAATCGACGTCGGCGGGATCGACGCGCGCCTCGTGGAGGGCGCTCTTGATTGCCCGCGCGGCGCCCTTCGCTTCCGGGTCGGGCTTGGTCGCGGCGTAGGCGTCGAAGCTGCTCCCCAGGCCGAGCACTTCGGCGTAGATCGTGGCGCCCCGCTTCCGAGCGTGTTCCAGCTCTTCGAGGACAAGCACGCCCGCCCCCTCACCGAGGACGAAGCCGTCGCGCGCCCCGTCGAAGGGACGAGATACCTCGTTCGCCGGGCGTGCCGAGCGCGACAGGGCGCCGAGCGCGGTATAGGCGAGGATCAGCAGCGGATCGATACGGCTGTCGGCGCCGCCGGCGAGGACGATGTCGGCGTCGTCGCGGGCGATGAGGCGGAACGCTTCGCCGACCGCCTGGGTCCCGGCGGCGCAGGCGGTGACGATGGTATTGTTGGGGCCCTGGGCGTTGAAGGCGAGCGAGATGTGAGCCGCCGCCATGTTCGGCAGGTACTTGAGGATCCAGAGCGGGAACAGGTCGCCGGTGTGCTGGCCCAGGCGCGTCGTCTGCAAGTGGCCGTCGTCGTCGCAGGAATCGAACAGCGTGGGCGCCAGTTCGGGCAGGTCGACCGGAACGATTCCGGTTCCCATGACGACGCCGATGCGCTCGGGGTTTTCCCGTTCCAGGTTGAGGCCGGAATCCTGCACGCCCAGGCCCGCGGCGCCGACGGCAAAGCGCATGGCCCGGCTCATGATCTTGATGCTCTTGCGCTGGCCGGCAGGCAGGAAGACGCCGACGTCGAAGTCATCGACCTCGCCGGCGATCTGCACGGGATGGCGCGAGGCGTCGAAGCTGCGGATGGGCTTCACGCCGCTACGGCCTTCTAGACAGGCCGACCAGAACGCCTCCTTGCCGATACCGTTGGGGGCAACCACGCCCAGCCCGGAAATGACGACGCGACGCATGGTCTCTTTCGTGTCCCGACGGCCCGGCGCGGAAGCCGCGCACGGGACAGACGAGGAATGACATTCCGCCGGCTGGGAAGAAAAGCGGAAAGCCACGCCTTCGCCTCTCGGGAAGCGTGCGAACAACAAGCCGAAAGGATGGCTCCGTCCCCCTTTCTGATCAGTTATCCTATCCAACTCATTTTTACCAGCTTCACATTTCTGTATCAATGGCTCTTGGCGCGCAATCCGTCCCGGAATTCGTCGGATAGTCGGGTTTTTCCGGCAAAAGCTGGCGTCCACTTACTTCGGCGCCAGCTTCATTACCGTCGCGATCATACTCAGGACCCCCGTCTTGATGGTCGGCTCGGGAACGGGATAGTAGGCGTCGGTATGGGTGAAGGCGAGCGGTGGGCCGCCGCGCTTGGCCGCCTCGACTCGCTCCGGCGCGGCCGAGCCGAGGAAGAAATAGCACCCCGGAACGCCGGCGCGGACATACTGGCTGAAGTCCTCCCCGCCAAGGCTCATCGGCCGCTCATGCACACGGTCGGGGCCCAACGTGTCGCGCAGGATGCCGACCACCTTCTTGGTCAAGGCCGGGTCGTTTTCCAGCGCGGGCGTGTAATCATCGAGCGCAATCTGAATCGACGGCTCCGGAGCGGCGGCGGCGCGGGCGGCAGCCTTGCTCATTCGCGTGATCGCGTCGAGGGTCTTCTTGCGGGTGGCGTCATTGACCGTGCGGACGGTCAATTCCAGCTTCACCTCGCTGGGGATGATGTTGTGCTTGGTCCCGCCGTGGATCGAGCCGACGGTGACGACGACGGGATCCAGGGGATCGCGCTCCCGGCTGGAGATCGTCTGCAAATCGAGGACGAGCCGCGCGGCGATGACGATCGGATCGATGGCGGCATGGGGCGCCGCGCCATGCGCCCCCTTGCCGCGCACGAGGATGGTGACCGAATCGACGTTGGCCTGAAGCTGGCCGATGCGCCAGTTGACGTGCCCGGCCGGATAGCGCGCGTCGCAGTGCAAGGCGAGGGCGAAGTCGGGACGGGGAAAGCGCGTGAACAGGCCGTCGGCCAGCATGGCGCGAGCGCCGGCGCCGATCTCCTCGGCGGGCTGGCCGATGAAGACCAGCGTGCCGCTCCACCGGTCCTTGAGGGCGACGAGGACGCGCGCCGTCCCCACCAAACAGGTGACGTTGACATCGTGGCCGCAGGCGTGCATGACGCCGACCAGTTTGCCGTCGGCGTCGCGGACATGTTCCTTGCTGGCGTAGGCCAGGCCGGTCTTCTCCTCGATGGGCAAGGCGTCCATGTCGGCGCGGACGAGGATGGTCGGCCCTTTGCCGTTCTTGAAGACCGCGACGACGCCGTGGCCGCCGACCTTGGGGGTGACAGCAAAGCCGGCGGCAGCCAGTTCCTTGGCGAGGCGAGCGGCGGTCTTTTCCTCGTGGAGGGCGAGTTCGGGATGGGCGTGGATGTGCTTGTAGAGGTCATCGAGCGCGGGGTAGGTTGCGTCGATGATCTTCTGAATGGCCACGACAGGCGGCGCATCGGCGCTCAGGGCGGCGGCGGGAAGTAGCAGCAGCGGCAGGAAGGCGAGTCGTTGCATGGGGGACGCCTCTTGGGGGAGTAGTCTGGGGGTTCAACGGCATGCTATGATGACGCTGCCCGGGAAGGGAGGTCCGGATCGTGTCCGGCGCCCGCATCCTCATGTGTCCGCCCACGTACTACGCCATCGAGTACGAGATCAATCCCTGGATGAGCCGCGGCGGGGCCGTCGCCGAGCGTGCCGCCCAGCGGCAGGGGCTTCACGACATCCTCGCCGGCCTGGGCGTCGACATCGAACGCATGACGCCGCAGCCCGGCCTGCCCGACCTCGCCCCACGGCCAACGCCGGCCTCGTCCACAGCGACCGCTTCTTCAGCTCCTCGTTTCGCCACGAGGTGCGGAGCGCGCGAGACGCCCCACTTCGACGCCTGGTTCGCGGGCCATGGCTTCACCGTCGAGCATCTGCCGGAGGGGACGTACTTCGAGGGGGCTGGGGACGCGCTGTTCTGCGGCAAGACGCTGTTCGCCGGCTATCGCATCCGCAGCGACGCGCGGCATCAGTACATCGGCGAGGCTCGGCTGTCAGGTGCTGCCCCTGGAACTGGTCGATCCGCGCTTCTATCATCTCGATACCTGCTTCGCCCGCTGGCGAGCGCGCGGCGATCTGGTTCCCGCCCGCCTTCGACCGCTACGGGCGGAAAGTCATCGAAGCCAACGTGCCGCGGCTGATCGCCGTCAACGAGGACGAGGCGGGCGGCTCGCTTGCAACGCGGTGGTCGTCGGCACGACCGTCGTCCTGAACGCGGCAGCGATCAACTGGGCGCGGGACGTCGAGCGCTGGGCTACAAGACGATCGCGACCGAGCTGGACGAGTTCATCAAAGCGGGCGGCAGCGCGAGCTGCCTGACGCTGCGGCTGGACGGCGAAGAGGCGGCGAGCTGGAAGAACGCCCTGTTTAGCGCCGGTTCGCAGAACCGGGCGCGGACCTCGCCTACGTCGAACCGCCGAAATGTCGGCTGCATGGCCTGGGCGCCTGACCGCCGGTTCTGCGAACCGGGGCCAAACGGGGCTAAACGATGCATTGGAGATTCCCGCCATGGCGACCATCCCTTCTTCCTGTCCTCCTGTCGTTCGTGGGCGAAGGGGCGCAGGCCGGCGAGTTGATCGCCAAGGCCGAGAAAGCCTGGAAGGCGGGGGAGCGCGACAAGGCGCTGGCCCTGGCCGATGAGGCGGCGAAGAAACATCCGAAGGAGGCGGCCGTCTTCGCCTTCCGGGCCGGCTTGCTCGAGCAGATGGAGCGTTACGACAAGGCCATCGCCGATTGGGACGCCTTTCTGGCGTTGCAGCCGAAGTTCGCGCTGGGCTACCAGCAGCGCGGCATCCTGTACTTCAAGGCGGGGCACATCGAGGACTCGATCCGCGATTTCGACCGTTACATCGAGCGCGAGCCCAAGGCCAAAGTGAGCCACTGGCAGCGCGGCATCTCCTACTACTACGCCGGCCGCTACGCCGACGGCATGGCCCAGTTCGAGGGCTATCAGGAGGTTGATTCGAACGACGTCGAAAACGCCGTCTGGCGCTTCATGTGCCAGGTCAAGAAGGACGGCCTCGACAAGGCGCGCAAAGACATGCTCAAGATCGGCGCCGACAAGCGCGTGCCGATGCGGCAAATCTACGACCTCTACCTCGGCAAGATGACGCCGGAGGAAGTGCTCGACATCGCCAAGAAGACCAACGCCGACGACAAGGAGGCGGTGAGCCGGCAGCTCTTCTACGCCCACCTCTACATCGGCATCTATCAGGAGCTGCTCGGCAAGAAAAAGGACAGCCTGATCACTCCAACCGCGCCACCGAGGATCACCGCATCGGCCACTACATGTGGGACGTCGCCCGCGTCCACCGGGATCTGCTCGAAGGAAAAATAGCCCGCACCGAAAGGACCGCGATGCTCGCTCGTCTTCTTCCCTCGCCGCCTGCTCTGCTCTTCGCCGTGTCTTGCCCGGCCGGCGAACCCGACCTCGGCCGAAAGGCGTTCTCGGCTGCGACCGTGGCCGCGTCGCGGTGATCGTCGACGGTGAGAAGTCGAGCTTCCTTCCCTCAAGTTCGGCGGCGCTTCGACGACGTCTGGCTGCTCGAGAGCGGCAATCTTCTTTCTTCACACCGGCCCGGCGACGGTGGGAGGAATGACAGCCGCGGGCAAGTCGGTCTGGAAGTACACCGCGAAGCCCCGCGAACCGAAGCGCGTCGAGATCCACGCGCTTCGAGGCTGTCGACGGCGCCGATGGTCGCCGAAGTCGGGTAATCGCCGCATCGTCGAGGTCGACAGGAAGGGAAGATCGTCCGCGAAGTCCCGCTTCAGGTCGATCATCCCGATCCGCATCGCGATACCTGCTGGCGCGCTCGAACGCAACTCTCGTTCGCCACGAAGGGGATGGCTGCGTCCGCGAATACGACGCGGAAGGCAGAATCGTCTGGTCCTATGCCCTCGGCCGGAGACCGCCCACGCTCCCCGGCCACGGTCCGGAAGGGCACGGCGTCGAGGCCCTCAGCGCCGTCCGCCGTCAAGCGGCAATACGCTCATCGGCGGCGGCAACAACAACCGCGTCCTCGAAGTCGACCGCAAGGGGAAGATCGTCTGGAGCGTCGATCAGAAGGAACTGCCCGGCGTCACGCTCGCCTGGGTGACGACGCTGCACGTCCTGCCTTCGGGGAACGTCATCATCGGCAACACCCACGCCGGCGCCGGCCAACCTCAGCTCATCGAAGTCAACCGCGACAAGAAGGTCGTCTGGCGGTTCGAGGACCATCGCAACTTCGGCAACGACCTGGCGGCCGTACACGTGCTCGGTTTGCCGAAAGGGACGTTGCGTTGAGCGGCGCCTCCGGAAAACGGTGCGCCGCTCTTGCGAAACGGCGGAAGGCGAGATAGCGTGGGGCGTTAATCGTGGAATAGATCCGGCCGGCCGGCGTTCTCTCCTTTGGTGGACCTTGCGTTCACCTTCATGCGGCGAACGAGGCCGCCCTACGGAGGACGATCATGCTCGCGCCCCGACGCCCCGGTCTGTCGATGATCTCCCTTCTCTTCCTGCTCGGCCTGCTCGTCCTTCTTTTCGGGATGCTGGTCCCGGTCATCAATCAGCTGGGTCGTGTCGCCAAGCGGACGGAGGGCTTCAACAACATCCGCCAGCTCACGATCGCCTGCCATGCCTATCACGATGTCCACGGCGCCCTGCCGCCGCTGGTCGGGACGGACAAGACGACCAAGGGCACGCTGCACCTGCACATCCTGCCCTATATCGAGCAGGAGCGGCTGTATCAGGAGGGCCGGGAGGACTGGACGCTCGTGATGGACCGGCCCATCGCGGTGTACACGGATTCGGCCGATCCGACCGCCCCGCCCGGCCACGTCTTCGACAACAAGCTGGCGACGACGAACTATGCCGGCAACTGGAAGGTGTTCCGCGACGGCGGCACGTCGCTGGTCCGGATCGCCGACGGCACCTCGAACACCCTCATGTACGCGACGCGCTACCAGGTGTGCAACGACGATCCGAGCGCCTGGGCTTACAATCGCTTGCACTACTGGGCGCCGATGTTCGGCTTCTACAGCCATGCCCGCTTCCAGATCGCGCCGGGGCAGGGGGATTGCGACTCGTCGCTGCCCCAGTCCCTCGGCAAGGAGGGGATCGCGGTCGGCATGTGCGATGGCTCGGCGCGGCTGGTGTCCGACCGGTGCAGTCCGCTGACGTGGCTGTTCGCCACGGACCCGAACGACGGGCATGCGCTGGGGGAAGACTTCAATTGATCTGAGGGACTTGACAATTAGCAATTGACGATTAGCAATTGCAAATTGGGGGTTGCTGACTGGATCCGGCTCGCGGTCTGGGACGACGCGGCCGTGTTGCAGCGAACAGTGTCCCGACGGCTCAAATTTGAAATTGCTAATCGTCAATTGCTAATTGTCAATTCGCAACTGGTTGCGAAAGAGGACGACCATGGCAGCGCGGCGATGCGGCGTATCGATGATCTCGGTCGTGGTTCTCCTCGGTCTCGTCATCCTCTTGCTCGCGATGCTATTCCCGGCGCTCGCCCGCCTGCGCAGCGCGGCCAAGACGGCCCAGAGCATCAACAACATGAAGCAGCTCGGCATCGCCGTGCACAGCTATCACGACGCCTTCAATTCGTTCCCGCCGCTCGTAGGGGGCGACAAGTTCGCGAAGGGGAGCTTGCACCTGCATCTGTTGCCCTTCCTGGAGCAAGACGCCCTCTTCAAGCAGGGCAAGGACGACTGGACCGAGGTGATGCACCGGCCGGTCCCGCTCTTCACCGATGACGCCGATCCGACGGCGCCGCCGGGCCACGTCTTCAACGACTCGCTCGCCACGACCAACTATGCCGGCAACTGGAAGTTCTTCCGCGATGGCGGCATGACCTTCGCCAACATCCCCGATGGCCTATCC
This sequence comes from Gemmataceae bacterium, assembly GCA_046350295.1. Lineage (GTDB taxonomy): Bacteria > Planctomycetota > Planctomycetia > Gemmatales > Gemmataceae > JAXMAR01. Next base: position 82,252 of record JAXMAR010000029.1, on the reverse strand, counting down.
AACACCCTGATGTTCACCACGCGCTACCAGACGTGCAAAGGCGATCCCACGGCGTGGGCCTACAACCGGCTGTACTACTGGGCGCCGATGTACGCTTTCTACAGCCATGCCCGCTTTCAACTGGCGCCAGACAAGGACGCTTGCGATTCCTCCCTGCCGCAGGCGCTCTCCGCCGACGGCATCCTCGCCGGCCTGGGGGACGGGTCCGTCCGCACCATCTCGGGGCGCTGCAGCCCGCTCACGTGGCGCCTGGCCAATGATCCGGCCGATGGGATGCCGCTGGGGGACGACTTCAACTGATCCCGCCCTCAAGTGCCCGCTAGTGCAGGAAATCCAGCAGGCTCACGCTCATCAGCCGGGCGGTCGAGCCGAGCGTCGCCTGCAACAGGTTCTGCTGGTTCTGCAGGTCGATCACGACCTGGCTGATGTCGACGTCCTCCAGGCTGCTGATCAGCTTCTTCGTCGTCAGTTGCAAGTCCTGCAAGTGACTTTCCAGGTTGTCGAGGTTTTCGAGGCTGGACGATTGCTCGCCCACGGTCGTCAGGACGTTGGTGCGGACGCGGTCCAGCTCCGATACCTGCGCGGACAGCGCGGCGATCTGCTCGGGCTCCGTGAGCCCGCGTTTGTTCCGCAAGTCGTCACGCAGCTCGATGAGCGCCTGAAAGGCGTCGGCCGAGCCCGTGTAGTCGAGGGCCTCGGTCCCCGTGGTGCGGATGTTGACGCTGTTGACGTTGGTGACGCCGCCGTCCACGCTGTTCGTGACTTGCTGGTTCGCCGCGAACGTGATCGGCACGGAACTGGCGCCGCCGTCGGTGGAGAGCGTGCCGTTTGCCGTCAGCGCGATCGTGCCGCTGAAGCCCGGCGTGATCGCGGTCGTGTCGAGGTGAACAATTTCCCCCTTGGGGCCGGTGACCACCAGGTCGGTGTCGGTGTTGCTGAACGCCACGGGGGGCCCGCCGTTCATCGAGATCGTGCCCGAGGCTCCCGTGCCGCTGGTGTCGTTGATGGTGAGCTGATACGCCCCCGCCGGGCCGATGATCGTGTCGCCGGCGGCGGAGGATGTCCCGGCCTGGACGCCCGAGCCCGCCGCGAACGTCGTGCTCGTGTGCTGTACCAGCAGCGTGCCGCGACCCGTGGCGCTATCGGTCCCCGAGCCGGCCGCGGCCCCTGTCGTGCCGAGATACGTGGTGATCCCGCGGTCATGGCTCTGAAAAATCTCGGCCCCGGAGTAGAGCGTGGCGATCGTCTGCTGACCGCTGATCAGGACCGCGTCGCGCTGGTCCGCTCCCTGATAGGTGGCGCCGCTGATGCTGCCGTCGGCGTTCTTCGCAATGACAAAGGGCGGTGTCTGCGTCGCCGTGCCGGCGAAGATGTAGCGGCCGTTGCTCTGGGTGTTGACGATCTCGCCGAGGCGGTTGATGAGCTCGTCGACCTGCTGGGCGAGGGCGTTGCGGGCGGCGGCGTCGTTGCTCGAGCTTGCCCCCTCGAGGGCGAGGCTGCGCGCCTGCTGGAAGATGTTGCTGGCCTCCGTGAGCGTCGAGACGCTCAGGTCGAGGGCCGAGCGTCCGCCGGCGATGTTGCTCAGGTAGGTTTCGAGGCGCTGGTCCTGCGTCTTGCCGTTGAGCAGGGCGCCGAGGTGGGCGGGGTCGTCGGAAGGGACGAGGACTTTCTTGCCGCTCGACGCCTGCTCCTGCAGCTTGCCGAACTGGCTGGTCTGCAGCGCCGTGGCGGCGAGGGCGCGGGCCAGAATCGTTTGCGGCGTGACCCGCATGTCCATGACGTCGGCTCCCATCACTGCAAGATCGTGAACAGGTCGTTCAGCGTGTCGTTGGTCACGGACAGGAACTTGGCCGACATCTGGAAGGAGCGCTGGTATTGCACCAGCCGCGTCAGCTCCTCGTTCGGATCGACGCCCGACACGCTCTGCTGCTGGGCCGCCAGCCCGGCCCCCAGGCTCTGCGCCGCCGTGTGCCGTTGATCGAGGTCCTGCACCTGGCTACCGACGTCGCTGACCAGGTCGGACATGAACTTGTTCAGGCTGCGCGTCCCACTATCGAGCTGAGGGGCGTCCAGGAGATCGGCGAGGCGCCGCCAGTTGGAACCGTCGCCCGGCCGGCCCGCGCGCGAGCCGGCCAGTTGCTCCGGATGCGCGCTCAGATCGGAGCGGACCGCGAGGGCGCCGGGCGTGTCCCCCGCGAAGAAGGTGTTCAGGCCGAGCCCGACGAGAATGCCCGAGGTGTCCGGCTGGGCGATGACGCGCGTGCCGAACGAGTCGCCGTTGTTCACCGTGCCCGCGCCGAGCTTCACGCTCACGCCGTTCACGGGGCCGAGCGCCTGCCCCGGTTCGTAGCCCTGCCCGATATTGAAGCTGGACAGGAGCTGGCCGGCGCTGTTGCGCGCCTCCAGCGTCAAGTTGGGCGTCACCCCGACCGTGCCGCTGCCCACGACCGTGAACGTGTACTGGTCGTTGCTTGTCCCGCTGTAATTGCCGCTCAGCTCCGCTTGGGCCGTGCCGCTGATGGCGACCGTCTCGGGCGCGGTGGGCAGCCGTCCGGCGAAGTCGAAGGCGTAACCGGGCTGCGCCATGAGGGTCAGCGTCCCGCTCTGCGCATTGACGACGGCCTGTAGATGCGGCACGGCGCTCAGCGCGCTCGCCACGTCGTTGAGGCTCTGCGTTGTCGGGTCGATGTTGACCGCTTGCAGCGTGCGCTGGCCGGTCGCCTCGTCGGTGATGGAAACGTAAAGGGCGCCGGCCTGCGGCGGGAAGGCGAGGCCGGCCGACTCGAGCGGCGCGTTGGCGGCGTTGACCGGCCGGTCGCCGATGAGGAGGTGGAGCGGGCCGGCGGCGCCCAGCCCGGTCGCCTGGGCGCCGTCGAGCGTTTGGACAAGCGCGCCGGCCCAGGCGTTGAGCCGGCCGAGGACGTCGGGCAGGGTCTGGTTGCGCAGTGTCAAGAGTCCGTTCACCGCGCCGCCGTTGACCTGGACGCTGGCGGGCAGACCGATGGTTCCGAGCGACGCCTGGTCCTTGGCGTCGACATTCACCTGGAGCTGAAGGCTCTGGCTGCCGACGACGAGCGGCACGCCCCCCGCGAAGACGTTGATCTCGCCGTGGTCTTGCGGCACGACGCGGACGTCGATGAGCTGGGCCAGCTGGTTGACGAGCTGGTCGCGGCGGTCGCTCAGATCGTTGGCGTTGCCGCCGCCGATGACCGCGTGCGCGATGGCCGGGTTCAGGTCGGCGATCTGCTTGGCGAGGCTGTTGATCTGGTCGACGTCGGCGTTGAGCGTGGAGCCGACGTCGGTGCGGGCGCGGCTGATCTCGTCGTGCGCCGCGTTGAGCTTCTCGACGAGGGACTGGGCTTGGTTGATGAAGACGCGCTGGCTGGTCACATCGTCGGAATTGCCGACGAGCGTCACCGCCTGGTTGCGGAGCTGTTCGAGCAGGTCCAGAAGAGAGCCGGCGCCGGTCTGGAAATTGTCCTGCACCTGCCCCATGGAATCGAGCTGCGTCGCCAGGTCGTTTTCGGAGGCGATGTTGCGCGTGATCGATTGCTCGAGGCCGAAGTTGAGGGAACGGCTCACGCGCGTGATGTCGACGCCGAGGCCGATGTCACTGCCGAAGTTGACTGCGGCCAGGGAGGCGATCTGGCGATGGTAGCCGTCCGTGCCGGCGTTGGCGATGTTCTGGCCGGTGATGTCCAGAAGCCGCTGGCTGGCGAGAATGCCGGACAGACCGATCGACTGCGTACTGGCCATGGTTTATCCCCTGGCCCTGAGGAGCGAGCCGGGCGGAGAGTTATCCAGTTGGCCCGCGCGACCATAGCGCGGGGCGGAGCCGAGGGGGCGGGTGATTTCGAGGAAGAAGCCGTCGAAGAACGCGAGGTGATGGCGGGCGAGGAAAGCGGTCGCCTGAGCGCGGCGCTGGACGTCCTGGGCCAGCGTGCGAAGCTGGCGTTTGCGGTCACGCAGCCGGGCCGCGTCGGGCGCCGGCAGACGGTTGGCCAAGGCTTCAAGGGGCGCGGCGCTTCCGTCAAATTGAGAAAGTTCGTCGCCTAGGGCCTTGCGCGCTTCGCCGAGCCGATCCCGCTCGGCGAGCAACGGTTCGAGCCGGTCCAGGGCCCCGGGGAGGTTCGCCCAGCCGCTGCCGCGCACCGCGGTCTGCAACGCGTCGACGGCTCCGCTAAGGCGCCGCAGGCAGTCTTCCTCCCTGGCCAGGTAGTCGAGGCAGTCGCGATAGACCCGGCGCTCGTCCATGGCACTTTCCCGTGAGGCAGGCGCCGGCTTGCCCGGACAAAAAAAAGGCGCACCTTCACCGTGTCGAGCGCGTCGGCGCGGCGCTCTACAATGGCGTCGGTTTTTTGACGGCGTCGCGCGCTTGGTTGTTCTCGTATTTCCGCATCCAGTCCTTCTTCAGCAGGTTACCGATGCCGAGCATACCGGTTTTGCCGAGGTGCTGGCCCAGCGTCATGTCGAACAGGCCGCCCAGGACGTCGCCGCTGTCCCCGCCGAACATGGCCCCCGGCTCGAGCGACTCGCGCATCTGCTTGAGCAAAAGCGATACGAACACACCCTCGATACCGGCCGCCGCCTGCTCGATCCCCTTGGCGCGCTCCGCCGGCGTCCGCTGGGCCAGGCGTGCGAAATCCACATCGGGGAGCGACAGAGGGGCCGTCGGGGCCAGTGCGGGGCTCATCCGCGTCTCCATTTCTCTGTAAGGCGTGTCTACATCACCACCAAATCCGCGTGCAGCGCCCCAAGCCTTTTCAGGTGCTGAAAGATGATGATCAGGTCGCGCGGCGTCGCGCCCAGCGCGTTCAGCGCCCGGGCCAGCTCCGCCACCGTCATCGTCTTTTCCAGGACACGGACCATGCCCCCTTCCTCCGTCACGCCGACCTTGGCCCGCGGCAGCACCACTGTCTTGCCGCGCGCGAACGGCAACGGTTGCGACGCGATCGGCTCGTTGCTCGTGCTGATCGCCAGGTTGCCGTGCGTCAGCGCCACCGTCGAGATGCGGACGTTTTCCCCCGCGACCACCGTCCCGGTCCGCTCGTTGATGACCACGCGCGCCGGCATGTCCGGCTCCACTTCGAGAATGCCGATCTCGCTGACAAAAGAGACGAGCTGCAAATCCCTGCCCGGCGGCACGAAGATCTGCACGGCGCCCGCGTCCTGGGCGAACGCCGTCCCGGGGAAACGGCCGTTGACCGCCCGGGCGATGCCGCGCGCCGTCAAGTAGTCGGCGTCACGCAGGAGGAGGCGTACCTTGCCCTCGCACAGGATTTTCCCGCGTGCCTCGCACTCGACGATGGCCCCGCCGGCGATCCGGCCCACCGTCGGGTGGTTTTTCTGGGCGCTGGCGGTGGCTGGGCCGGGCCCGTTGTTGACGCTGAAGTTGAAGCCGCCGACCAGCACTTGCCCCTGCGCGTTCGCATAGATGACGTTGTCGACCGCCTTGAGCGGCGTCATGAGCAGCTCGCCTCCCTGCAGGCCCGTGGCGTCATCGAGGGCGGAGACCGTCACGTCGATCTTGCTCCCCTTCCGGCTGAACGGGCCGATGTCCGCGGTGACCATCACGGCCGAGATGTTGCCTGACTTGAAGACCGTGTCGCCGCGAATCTCCGAGATTGTCTTGGTCGAAACGTTGAAACGCTGCAGCATGTCGACCGCGACCTGCTGCGTGAAGATGCCTTTGCTCCCGGTTCCATCCAGGCCGACGACCAGGCCGAAGCCTACGAGTTGGTTGCTGCGCGCGCCTTCCAGGTCCGTGATGTCCTTGATGCGCACGCCGCCGGACGCCGGCGTGTAGCACGCAATTAGAACGAACACAGGCGCAAGCAAGCGTTTCATGGCGTCCCTCCCGCTTCATGATCTGCACTCTGACGAATTCAGCTACGACGCGAGCCGTCGCATTCCGCTCAGAACGGCCAGAGCACGTTCATGATGCGGCCGCCCCAACCCTGGTTCGTGTACGCCGATTCCGGCCCGCGCCCCATGTAGAGCATCTCGCAATCGGCGATCGCCTGCGACTGCACGGTGTTGAACGGCCCGATGTCGGCCGGCCGGACCACGCCGCGCAGGCGGAGCACGCGGATCTCGCGCGTGAGCGTTCGCTTGCGATAGCCTTCGATGATGAGGTTGCCGTTGGGCATGACGCCGACGACGGTGACGGTCATGCGATCGACGAACTTGCGGTCGATGGTGGTATTGTTCTTGCCGTCGAACTTGCGTTTCGAGGTGCTGGAGCCGTCGAACTCGCCGGAGAAGCTGCGATTCAAGCCGCCGGAAGCCGACTTGGCGTTCAGCGTGGCGCCGGCGCTGGTCGCGGTCTCCTTGTTCATCTGCCGCGTCTCGAGTCCCTCGAGCTCCGTGTTCTCATTGATGACCACGGTGAGCAGATCACCCATCCTGCGCGCCCGCAGATCGGTGAACAAATAGGCCGTGTTCGGGTCGCGCCGCTCCCAGATCGAATCGGCCCGGACCTCTCCCGCCAGGGCCAGGAGCCCGCCAAGAACCAAGAGGGTCTTACTTCTCATCGCGCTTTCTCCGTGAATGGTCTTGCCTCACCGTGCATCGTTCGTGCGTGCGGGCGAGAGATCGTGCCGCTAGTACTCCACCCGCACGATATTCCGATCGATGACCCGCCCGCTCACGACCTTGCTGGAATCGACGTTGCGGACCCGAATCATGTCGCCGATGCGCCCGTCCTGCATGGCCTCGCCGCGGGCCGTCACGCTCACCGGCCCCGCCTGGGCCACAAGCCGGACCAGGTCGCGCGTCTTCACGACCGGCGCCTCGTCGCTCGTCGTCTCCTTCAAGTCGTCCGCACTGATCTTGGCGCCTGGTTCGAGCGTCGCTCGCACCGTCTTGCCCCGCGCCTCCGCCGCGCTGATGTATCCCTCCCCCTTGCTCTGCAACGCCCGCTCCGAGCCGATCGCCTCCGCCGGGATGGTTTCTCCGAGGGGAAGCCGCCGCCGCGCCACCGCCACGTGCGCCATGAAGCTGACGTCGAAGAACACCGGCACGCTCGCCACCTTCCTGTCTCCGTCCAGCACGCTCACGTCGACGCGCACCCGGCCCGACGTCCGCTTCCCTTCGATCTCCGCAGCGAACGTCAGACGCGCGGCCGGCGGCAGACCCGGCGGCAGCGACGGCGTGCCGAGAGGCCGTAGCGTCACGTTCTCCGCGTCGCTCGGAAGCGAGGCGCGTATCGCCTGCCGCGCCGATTCGACGACTCCGGATTCTTTCGACGCCGGGGCCGCGTTCAAGCGCACGGACAGGTGGGCCGGTCCCACGACCCGGAACGAGCGCTTATCCAGCCCCGCGATGAGCAGCCGGTAGAAAACCTGCTCGCGCGTGATCACGTGGGAATCGCCGGCCTTCAATTCGGCCACGTCGAGGCGGGCGATCCGCTCCCCCAGCCCGGCCGAGCCCCCCTCGACGCTCGCCACATCCCGGACGCGCACCACCGCGTCGTCGACGGTCGCTGCCGGCCGCAGCGTGACGATGACGAGTCCGCCTTCGGGCGGCGTAGCGTGGGTGTGTCCCGCGACAAGGCCAAGGGCGATGATGATTGTGCCGAGCAAGCGCATGATTACCGTACCAGTTCGTTGGTGGAAGAGAGCATCTCGTCGGCGACGCGGATCGCCTTGGTGTTGAACTCGTAGGCGCGCTGGGCCTGGATCAGGTTGACCAACTCCTGCACGACATCGACGTTCGAGCGCTCCAGGAAGCCGCCGCGCAACAGGCCGGTGCCCTGTTGTCCAGGCTGGACGTCCTGGGCCGTCCCCGAGGCCGGGCTCTCCGAGAAGAGGTTCCGCCCCTCCGCCTTGAGGCCCGCCGGATTCACGAAGCGCGTCACCAGCAGCTGGCCCACGTTCTGACTCGTGTTCGGGGAGCCCGAGGTGATGACCGATACCGTGCCGTCGTTCCCCACCGTCACCGAGGTGGCGTCCTGCGGAATGGTCAGGCGCGGCTCGACGAAGAACCCGTCCGCGGTGACGAGCTGGCCGTTGGCGTTCATGCGCAGTCCCCCGTCGCGCGTGTAGCGAAAGCTGCCGTCCGGCATGCTCACTTTCAGGAAGCCGGCGCCTTCGACGGCGATGTCGAGCGCGTTGCCGGTCTGCTCGATCGAGCCGATGCTGAAGTTGCGCGTATTGCCGGCGACGCGGACGCCGTGGCCGATCTGCAGGCCGGTCGGGATCTGTTGCCCCTGCACCGAATCGGCGCCCGGCTGGCGCAGCGTCGTGTAGATGAGATCCTGGAAATCGAGGTTCGAGCGCTTGAAGCCGGTGGTGTTGACGTTGGCGAGGTTGTTCGCCGTGTTGTCCAGCACCATCTGCTGCGTCGTCATCCCCGACGCGCTGGTGTGAAATGCTCGGATCATGTCCGCGTCCTTGCTTGGAGCGTCCTTGCTTTGGAGACTTTTCTCACTACGACGCTTGCGGCCGGGTGTTGAGCGACATCGATTCGGCCAGCGCCCGCATCGCCCTCTCTGCCGCCTCGTATTCGCGCATGCCGAGCATCATGGCGACCATTTCCTGCACCGCGTCCACGTTGGAGCCTTCGCGGTAGCCTTGCTCGACGCGGACGCTTCCCTCCGGCGGCGTCCGCGCGGCGCCCCTTCGAAGAGCGTGTTGCCGACGCGTCGCAGCGCCTGTGGATTCTCGAAGCGCGCCAGCTTGAGCCGCCCCACCTCGGCGCCGTCCGCCATGATGGCGCCCTCGCTCGTGATCACAACCTCGCGCGCGTCCGGCGGCACGACAATGCCGCCGCCCTGGCCGCTCACGCGCAAGCCGTTGCGGGTCCGCAGCTCCCCCTGCGCGTTCACCGTGAAGGAGCCGTTGCGGGTGTAGACCGGGCCGCGCGGGCCTTCGAGCGTGAAGAAGGCGTCTCCCGCGAGGGCCAGGTCGAACGGAGCGCCTGTCTGCTGCACCGGGCCCGTTTCGAACGAGGTGTAGGAACGCTCGTTGGTCACCGTCCCGGTACGGTCCGGCTGCAGCATCTTCTCGAAGGAGACGTCATGGCGGCGATAACCCGGCGTATTCACGTTCGCCAGGTTCTCGGCGAGGATCTCGTGATGGAGTCCGGCGAGCTGCAAGGTGGAGCCGGCGTCGTAAAGCCCGCGAATCATCGCTTCCCCCGCTCTTCGCCCGTTGACCGCGACGGCGCGCCTTGCGGCGGCTCGCGCGGAAACGCAAACGTGCCAGCCCGCGTCCGTCCCTGTCCTTATCGGAAGGCCGGTTATGCCAACATTATGGCTAATGCGGAAAATGCGGGCGGGTATCGCCCGCGCTCGAAGATGGGGGACATGGGCAAGCGTGAAGGGCCGGCGGAACCAGAGGCTACGGTCGTGTCCGTCAGGCTGGAAAGCCTGACCTACGATTGCATTCCCTTGTCTTTATGGGAAAAGCGCCGTAACATTTCTCGAACCCCCGGGTGTCCACCATGGCGAAGCATGCGGTAAAGACGTCTGCGGTTCTCGGCCTCGCCGCCGCTGCCGCTCGCGCTGCCGCTATTGCCGCCACACCGTGACAACCCGGGAACGTTTGCGAATCAGCGAAACCCCGGGCCAGCGACCCGGGGTTTTTTGTTTTCCGGGAGGCTCTCATGACCGCCGCGTATCACCTGTCCCAGCGCGCCCGCCAGACCAAGGACCAGCCGATCAGCTACTTCATGCGGCACGCGCTGGAAAACCCCGACCTCATCAGCCTGGCCGCCGGCTTCGTCGACGCCGCTTCCCTCCCCGGCGCCGAAGTTCTGGCCGCGGCTGAACAGCTATTGCCCGGCGCCGCCGCCACGGCGCTGCAGTACGGCACGACCCAGGGCTATGCGCCGCTGCGCGACAAGATCCATGACCACCTGCTGCGCCTCGACGGCGCGGGCAGCCACGCCTTCGACGCGGACGACATCGTCGTCACCACCGGCTCGCAGCAGCTCCTCTATCTGCTCGGCGAGATGCTCTTCGATCCGGGCGACATCATCATCACCGAAGCGCCCTCCTACTTCGTCTACCACGGCGTCGGCGCCAGCCTCGGCGCCCGCGCCTTGCAGGTCCCCATGGACGAGCACGGCATGGATACGGACGCGCTGGAGGCGCTGCTCCGGCGTCTCGAACGCTCCGGCGAGCTGGACCGTGTCCGACTCATCTACACGGTCGACTACTTCCAGAATCCGACCGGCCTCACCCTGTCCTTGCCCCGGCGCCGCCACCTTGTCGAGCTGGCGCGGCGCTTCAGTCGCAAACATCGTCTCCTCATCCTCGAAGACGCCGCCTATCGCGAGCTGCGCTTCGCCGGACCGGACCTCCCTTCGATCAAGAGCCTCGACCAGAACAACGAGCACGTCATCCTCGCCATGACCTTCTCCAAGCCCCTCGCCCCCGGCTTCAAGACGGGCTACGGCGTCCTCCCCACCGACCTCGTCGGCCCGCTCCTCCGCTTCAAGGGCGCCCACGATTTCGGCTCCGCCAACCTGAGCCAGTGCCTCATCGATCGCCTGATGGAAAACGGCGCCTACGAGCGCCACGTCCAGGCGCTGGTCGAGGTCTACCGCAACAAGCGCGACGTGTTCACGGAAGCCCTGGCCGAAGAGTTCGGCGCCGACGGGGAACAAGGCTTCCGCTGGACCCAGGCCGACGGCGGCATTTACGTCTGGTTCGCCAACACCCAGGGAGGCGACCTCGGCCCGGAAAGCCCTTTCATGAAAGCCTGCCTCGAAGAAGGCGTGCTCTATGTCCCCGGGCAGTTCTGCTATGTCGACGAGCCGGGCCGTGCCATCCCCAGGCACGAAGCGCGCCTCTGCTTCGGCGTGGCGACGCCCGAACAGTTGCGCGAGGCGGCCCGGCGGCTGGCGCGGGCGGCGGCGCGGGCCGGCATGGCGCTGGAAAGTGTCGGCTGAGCGCGGCAAGCGGGCAAGCGCCGGGACCGGGCGGCGCTCACCGGCTCGCGGCCGGTCGCCACTGTCCGTCCGGCCCGAGGATCTCGTTGGGGCGGAAGTTCGCCTTGTACTCCAGGGAGGCGCAGCCCGGGACGTAGTAGCCGAGATAGGCGTGAGGGATGTTGCGCCGCGCCGCTTCCTCGACCACCTTCAGCACGTTGAAAGTGCCGAGACTTCGCTCGCGCAGCTTGGGCTCATAGAAGAAGTAGATCGCCGACAGGCCCTGGGGCAGGCTGTCGACGTAGCCCACGCCGACGAGCTTGCCCGCCAGGTAGTAACACCACTCCTCGGTGAAGAAGGGATTGTAGACGAACGACTCACGGTAACTGGCGGCGTCCTTGGCCGGATACTCGGGCCAGCCTTTTCTCTCCGTTTGAAACTGATGGAAGCGATCGTAGAGGGCCAGCTTGGCGCTCGAGACGCTCGGCTCGCGGATCTGCAGCGAGATATCCGCCCCGTTCCTCTTCCAGGCGCGCTTTTGACTGCGGTTCGGACGAAACCGCTCCGCCAGGACGCGCAGGGTCTGGCACGCCGAGCAGGCCGGACAGCGCGGCTTGAACAGCATCGTGCCGAAGCGACGCCAGCCCTCGAGCAGGTAGCGCATGTATTCCTCCGCCGAGAGGGAGAGGACGCGCTGGTACTCGAGGCTCCATTCCCGGTCCGGCAGATAGCTGCACGGACTGGGAGGCGCCACGAATTGGTACAGGAGTTCCATGACAGGTCGCCGCGATGGCCCGCCGTTGGACGGCCTTTTCAAGACGGGGATGATCTCTTTGCCAGCGACCCGGAAAACGGGGTGATTTGGCAAGGCGAGAGGAATAGCCCCCTGTCCATCTTACTTGGAGGGAGGCCCGAAACGCCATGTCATTGTGTAGTTAGAACCTGTTTCAAAACGGGCACTATCACGAGTAGGTGACAGCCCGCGTTTTGAACCAGCTTCTTAGGCGCCGCTAACCGGCGCAGGAAAAAAACCGAAAAAAGCGCCAACGCAAAGGAGCGGCGATTGTTTTCACAATGAACCACGATGGGCCGCCCTGGAGACGATATCGATGTGGCAGACAATTGGCGCCAATGATGAGGCATTCGTGAACGGCCCGGAACGCTGGGCCAACACAAGCGTGGACGACTACATGGCCTACCTCCTGGGCGAACTGATTCCGGGACCGGACGGCGCGCGGCGCGGCTGGCGCTTCTGGGCGGACACGGAACGGAATCGCCTGCTGTGCGAGGAGAACTACCGCACACCGAAGCGCTTCGCGGCTACCTGGCATGTGCCGACAACGAGGCGCGTGGCGCTCGCGGGGGGTTGAACACTTCACCGGTCTAGATTGCTTCGACTTCGCACGCCTGTCGTTTCCTTTTCGCGATCCGTCCCGCCCCGCCTCCGGGGAAGCCGCAGTGATTCCGTTTTGCCGCGCGCGGATCGGTGCTTCCAATAAGCGAGGCCTGCTTGACGCGTAAGCAAAGTCACGAAACCGCCGTGATTCGCGGTGGACGGCTATTCTTTGTTCTTGACACCCCCTTGCCGGTCATGGCGAATCGCCGCAAGTCAAACGCAGTCAGCGGGCGGCCGCGGCTGGTCTTGCTTGAAACAACCACGCCACGCCTCGCAGCGAGCCTTCTTCCAATGGCTCGACCGCGTGGTACTCCGGCAACAGGCGCTTCACGACGTCGGCGCCGCCGCCTGTCAGGATGATGCGGCGATAGGGGCCGAAGGGCCCGAGGTTGGCGAGGGTGTCGCGATGGCCTTTTTCCATCGCCTGGAGCAGGGCGGCGAGGAGGTCGAGGCGGTCGGTGTGCAGCTCCAGGTCGCGGAAGGCGGCGCGGTGGGCCTCGATCTGCAGGCGGTCGCCGCCGAGGAAGGGGGGATCGAGAGTCACGCGCGTCCTGCGGCAGCGTGCCTCCTCGATGACCTCGTGATAGAACGCTTCGCTGGGGACATCGCGAAAGCAGAGCTTGTGCAGCCATTCGAGGGCGACGCCGCCGACCGGGTTGTGGGCCACGTGCAGGAACAGGTCGCCGACGCCGAAGTAGCGCGTGACGCGCTGGGCGGCGGGGATCGGGGTCCGGACGATGGTGGCGAGCACTTGCGTCGTGCCGACGACGTGCAGCAAATCCCCTTCCCCCATGTTGGCGGCGAGCATGGCGCAGGAAGTATCCGCCGTGCCCAACTTCACCGGGATGCCGGCCGGGACCCCCAGCTCCGCGGCGACGGCGGAGCGGACTTGACCGATGGTCCCATCGCCGGAATGCACCGGGGGCAGCCAGGCGGGATCGACCTGGAAATAGTTCAACCAGCGCGGCGCCCAGTGATGCTCCGTCAGCGCGTCATAAAGACCAGTGAAGCAGGCGTTCCCCTTGTCGAAGCCTTTCTCCCCCGTCATCCGCAGGGCCAACCAGCCGTTGACGTGAAGATAGGCGCCGACGTCGTGCGTCAGATACGGCTCCTCGCTGACAAGCTGGCGCCAGCAGAGAGCGCTGATGCCGCCGGGGAGCGGCCGGTTGCCCGTCTCCGCCAGGAACTCGGCGCCGACCTCCCCCTGCACCTGTCGCGCGGCCGGCCGGCTGCGGCGATCGAGATGCGTGATGATCGGAAACAGCGGGCGGTCGCTCTTGTCGAGAAGCACGAGCGCGGGAGTCATCACCGAGAGGCCGATCCCTTCGACATCGCCGCCGGCAACGACCCCCGTGTGGCGCACGGCTTGCCGCGCCGCGCTCGTGACGGCGCCCCAGAGCCGCTCGGCGGGGATCTCCGCCGCCTCGAGAACGGGAGAATCCAGCTCGTATTCGCAACGGGCGATCGGGCCGACGTGATCGCCGGTCGCCGCATCGAGGACGGCGGCCTTGACGGAGGAGGTGCCGACGTCGAGGGCCAGGATGCGCATTGAGAGTGTCTTGCCTTGTCGTTCGGAAAAGAATGCCAGCGTCAGGTAAGTATAGCGAGGCCAGGCGTCCGGACAGTATGATGAGCGAGGGTCGCCGTCCGCTCCTCACGGCCTCGTGTCATGAAATCCAAGCGTCTACTGCTCGGCGTCGCACTCCTCGCCGTCACTCTGCTCGCCGCCTGGTTTCTGCTGCTCGGCTCGGGCATGTGGGAGGGCGCCGCGTCCGGCCGCGTCAAGAGCGTGCCGGCGGGACATCAGGAGGTCGCCTGGATCGCGCCCGCCACCGGGAGCGATTCGTGGGAGCGTCTCGTCGCCTCGCTCAATGTCCTGGTCGCGGAATGGGAAAAGCAACATGGCGGCCCCACCTTCACGCTCGACCTCACCAACGCCTTCCTCCACACCACCGCCTCCATCCCGGAGATCGGCCTGCGCTTCGGCGGCCCCGAGCAGACGCTCTGGATCCGCTGGTACAAGCTCTCCGGCGAGAACACCCCCGCGACCTGGATCGACCGCCTCGCCGCCCGCGACACGCCCCCCCTCGCCATCATCGGCGGCGAAAGCACCGACCGCGCCCTTGCCATCGCCAAGGCCCTCGAAGCGGCCCGGCCGCGCTGGAAAGGCGCCGCCCCTCTCTTCCTCATCACCACCGCGACCGCCCACCGCATCTCCCCCGGCGAAGACCGCTCCCATGCCGTGCCGCCGCGCGAGTGGCCGCTCTTGATGAACGTCTATCGCGGCCGCTCCTTCCGTTACTCGTTCACCAACACCCGCATGGTCGAAGCCCTGTTCGACTTCCTGCAGGAGAACCCGCACGTCTGCCCGGCCCGCTCGTCCGATCCGGCCCAGTTCGCCGGCATGGTCGCCCAGGGGGACCCGCTCGGCTGCCTGGCGACCCTCTCTGCCACCGGACACACCCAGCCCTGGTTCCTCTTCGGCGTGAGCTGGATGGACGACGGCTACTCGCGCGACATGGTCTCCATCGCCCTGCACCAGTTCCGCGAGCAGATGGTCAACTCCGAGCTCGGCTTCTTCGACGAGACCCAGGTCCCCTATAGCGCCGGCGGCTACCAGCAGGTGAACGCCTCGGAAGCCCGGGCCGTCGGCGCCCTCATCGCCAGCGGCAGCGTCCGCGAGAACAGCAACTTCATCCTCGTGCTGCCGACGGGGGCCCAGCGCGTCCGCCGCTTCGTCGCCGATTTCGCCCGCCAGGCTCCGCTCGAGACGCGCCGCTTCGTCGTCGTCAGCGGCGACTCCGTCAGCTTCAACACCGTCTTCCGCGACCGCGACACCGCCTGGAACATTCTCGACGTCCAGACGCCGCTCGTCTTCTTCACCCACCGCCTCCCCACCTCCAAGGCCGCCGGCTTCCACTGGCAGGCCACCGACAAGGAACCCGGCGCCCGCTCCGGCACCGAAGACCTCCTCCTCGATCGCGACATCATGGAGTCCCTCCTCCTCGCCGCGTTCGACGGCGGCAAGCTCCTGAGCGACGCCGACCAGGTCGCCCGGCGCCTGCGCCGCTCCGTCTGGCTCAAGGGCCGCATCCACAAACACCCGGAAGGCGCCGACGAAGGCATCCCCCTCTTCACCGAGGAAGGAGATCGCTCCTCCGGCACCGGCGAACACATCGTCTGGGTGCAGCCCCTCTTCGACAAGGGGGGCCGAATCCTGCAGCGGGCCAACATCTCGATCTGGGGCGTGAACGCCAAGGACATCCACCGCTGGTTCATCCGCCCCGAGATCGCGCCCCCCCTGTCGGTCAGCTACAACGACACGGGCAAGGTGCTCGTCTACCACCGCTTCGAGGACTGGTTCCGCTTTTCGACCGTACACCGCGAGCTGCTCCTCGACCCCAACGAGATGCGCGAGAAGGGCGTCGAGGAGCTGCACGATTGACGCGAACCGCCGCCGCGACAACCAACCTCCTCAGCCACGCGACTTTCTGCTCGAATGAGCGTAGGGAGAGAACATCGAACATTTGCGTTTCATTTCATTTCAAGGCGCCCCCGTTACTGAAACGAATCCCATGACCTGCGGTGTGACATGATGAGTTGGGAGACTCCCAGCGGGCCAAGCGCGTGCGTATGCGCCACCGCGCGTCTCGTGCGCTCGCCGAGACGACAAAAGCTCGATGAATCAAGCAGATAGCAAACCAAGCTCTGAACGGGCCGCCGATTCATGACGGCATGGGTCAGATGCTTGCGAGACAAGCTGGCTCCCTTGTTTTGCCCTTTCAGGGCGCCACCGCTTGAGACGACCCGTGGTCCCAGGGCGTCGCCCTGGGCTGTCTTGTTTAGGGCTCATCCGGTTTTCGCGTGTTGTTTTCGTCGGTCGCCTCGCGCAGTCCCGTTACGGGTTCCTCTTCTCTGTTCGCTTGTGCAGCCAGGAAACCTCTCGATGCAGACGAGCGCACAATTCAAGGGCGGCGTCATGGAGCGGCTTCTTGGTCGCTTTCGCCCAAAGGTCGAGCTGGTTTCCGGCGGCTCCGCACTTGAAGCAGCGCAAGGCATGCTTGATGAGATTGGCGGAAAACACGCGGTTGCCGCCTTCTTCGCCATGCAGGGGGCACGGTCCCCGAACCTGGCTTCCGGCGGATCGGGCAGCCTCAAAACCGAGCCCAAGGACATCCGCCATGGAAACCGCCTCTCGAACTTTGCGAAAGGCCATGGCCGGCATGCCTTGCTGCTCACGCGAACAGAGAAGAGGAACCCGTAACAGGATACCGGCAAATGGTGGAATTCTAGGAGTCGCGTCCCCGTTTTGAAACAGCCCCTTAGCCCGGTTCGGTGCGTCACGACGCTTTCGCTGCCGCTTGGGGCGTTGGGCAGCGAGGGAAACCACCACGCCGTGGGACGGGGCCAAACAGGGGCCAATGTGCCCGAAGGGGCCAATCTGTCCGAAAGGCCACAGCCCTGAAAGGGCCAAACAGGACAGCCCAGGGCGCCGCCCTGGGGAGACAGCGGGTCTTTCACTAGCCCTGTAAGGGCGAAACAAAAAGACAGCCGCTCACGCCAAAATCAAGCTCTGAACGCGCCGATTTCATGACGGCATGGGTCAGATTCTTGCGAGACCTTTGCTCTCTCAGGGCGCCGCCGCTTGAAACGACCCGCGGTCGCAGGCATCACGGCGCTTTGCGCAGGCCGCTTGGAGCACAATCGAAAATCACCGGCCCTGGCGACAAAAAAGACGGCATGAAAACGCGACTCGTGGTCCTGGCTTTGCCTTTGTCTTGTTTGCCGCCGGTTAACGGTTACCATCCCTCCATCAACAAGGGGCCAAGCGTTGATGGAGGGAGCCGACTTCATTCCTCGCACTCGACGACCGTCGCCTTTGCCGCGTTCTTGCGGACGGACTTGATGCCGTTTTCCATGCTGGATTTGGAGGAGTACATCTGGCTGGCGCCGATGATCTCCTTGTTGGCCGCGAGCAGGACAAAGTAAGGGTGGTCGTTCTTGCTCTGGCGGCGGTCGTAGCGGTCGGCGGCGCCGCCGTTCTTCTTCACGGACTCGATGCCGATCTTGGCGGCGGCCTTGCTGTGGTACACCTGACTGGTCAGGATGACCTGCCCGTTGCCCGCCTTGAGGTGGAAGTGGAACTTGCCGTTCTTCGTCATCAGCTCGTACTTGCCCGTCATTTCAGTCTCCCTACGTCAGAGGAAGGCTTGGCAAGCAAGAGGGCTCCCTCTCGGCTTGCCGGCAGCCGGGTTTCTCCATCTTCGCTCACGCGCCCCACGCCTCTTTCATCGTTCCGTCCGCGCTTCTCCAGCACGGCAGCCAGACGAGCGCGACGGCCCGCGCCTGGACGTTCGTCCGCTTCGGCTTGATCGTGGTTTGCGTCAACGCCAGAGTCGACGCGTCGAGTCGCTCGGTCAGCTTGTCCAGCTCGTCTTTGAACTCCTGCTCGAGGTCGGCCAGCTTCGACTGCAATACTTCGGCGCTCTGCTTGGCGTACTCCACGTCCCGGGCCTCCTTCATCGATCGACCGACCCCCCGCACGGACGTGGTCGCCTTGTCAAGATTGGTGACCGACAGAGTTTTGCGGCCCAGGAGGGCGTGCAGCACGGTCGAGCCGAAGGAAAGGACGGTCGAAAGCTTCGACTGGGTGGACTGGGACTTCTCCTTCTCGACGGTGACTTCGGCCTTGCGGACGCGTTCCTGAAGGGCGGCCAGCTTGGGCGCGAACTTTTGCCGCAGTTTCTCCGCCTCCAGGTCACGCTTCTCGCGGGCGAGCAGGGCGAGGCGGGCGCGGAAAGCGGCCTCGGTTTCGCCGGGATGCGAGGTCGCCTCGAGTTCGTCGCACTCGAAGATGGCCAGCTCGCGCTCGCGCGCCAGGTAGTCGACCAGGGCCTTTTTCCAGGCCTCGTAGTTCTTGGGCGCGGCGGCCGGCGCCGGCAGCTGGGCGAATCCGGCTGTCGCGACGGGGTCGCGTTCGAGCGTCTTCTCGTTCACGCTCACGCAGGCGGCGTCCGACCACGAGAGCCCTGTTTGCCCCTCCGCCGGGTCGGCCAGGAAAGCGACCGGGTCGTCGTGGTCTACCTCCTTGCGCGTGTCGCGAAAGTAGACGGTGGCGAGCCCGAGAATGCGCGCCGCGTAGACGAGCCGGCCATTCATCGGCGGGGGCAGGGTCGCCGGCAGGAAGAACTGGGGCACGGCCGGGGGCAAGACGGGCCGCGCATCCGCCTCGAAGACCGGCCGGGCGGGCGTGGCGGCCGCCTCCGCCGGGGCGCCTTCCGGCGCGTTTTGAGGCGCCAGTTGTTTGAGCTGCGCCTTGGTCAGCGGGCCGCACAAATACGACATGGCCCAGCGGACCTGAAAGACGCACGGACCGTCTTCGTGGACGTTGTTCAAGAGGAAGATGCGGTTCCCGAGGCCGGAAAGAAGACGGTCCATCGAGGCGCGGTCGAACGCGCTGCCCGCGGCCGAGGCCGCCCCTTCGAGCCCATCGAGAACGCGGGCCTTGTCGCGCTCGGTCTGGAGCCGGCCGATGAACCAGGCGCCGGTGTTGGCGAGGCCCTTGTAGTCGAGGTCGACGGGGTTCTGCGTGGCGAGGACGATGCCCAGGCCGAAGGCGCGGGCCTGTTTCAGCATGGTGAGCAGGGGCCGCTTGGACGGGGGATTGGCGACGGGCGGAAAGTAGCCGAAGATCTCGTCCATGTAGAGCAGGGCGCGGAGGCTCGTCGTGCCGGGCTGGGCGCGCATCCAGCTGAGGACCTGGTTGAGCAGGAGCGTGACGAAGAACATCCGCTCCTTGTCCCCCAGATGAGCGATGGACAGGATCGAGAGGCGCGGCTTGCCCTGCGGCGTGAAGAGCAAGGCGGCGATGTCGAGCGGCGCGCCCTGAAGCCAGGTCTCGAAGCCGGGCGAGGCCAGCAGGTTGTTCAGCCGCATGGCGAAGGCGAAGCGTTCCTTGGCCGGGAAGAAGGACTCGAGGTCCATGACGCCGACGCGCTCGAACGGCGGCGTGTGCAAGCGCTGGATGAGCGCCGGCAGATCGAGGTTGGTCCCGTCCTTCCAGGCCTGGGCCAGGATGTTGGCGAGCAGGATGTGCTCGCGCGACTGGAGCGGGTCCCCGTCGACGCCGAGCAGGGCGAGGAGGCTGCCGGCGGCGTTGTTGACCCGCTCGTTGAACGCCTCGCTGTCTTCACGGGCCGCCGCGGCGGGGGCGGCGAAGGACTGCACGATCGAAACCGGCGTGCCCGCGCTGCTGCCCGGCGTGTACAGGGCGATGTCGGCGGCGGCGCGCAGGCGGGCGACGCGCTCGCCATCCTCGCGCCAGTCGGCGAGGCCTTTCTTCCAGAGCTGCGCCTGGTCGGCGGCGTATTCGTCGACGGTCTTGCCTTTGCGGCGGGCCTCCTCGGCGTTGACCCATGGCGCGAAATCCGCCGGACGCAGCTCCGGAAACGTGAGCAGCAGGTTCGCCAGGTCCCCCTTGGGATCGATTATCAGCGCCGGGACACCGTCGATGGCGGCCTCTTCGAGCAGGGCGATGCCCAGGCCCGTCTTGCCGCTGCCGGTCATGCCGACAATGACCGCGTGCGTGACCAGGTCCTTGGAGTCGAGAAGAACGAGACGGTCGCTCGTTGTGCGAGCGTCGAGATCATAGTCCCGGCCGAGGTAGAAAACGCCGAGCTTTTCGTAGTCGGGAAGGGGGCCGGGCATCGCAGGACCTGGGTGCATGGTGAGCGGCGAGCCGGTTCCCCCGCGCTCGTCGCACGCTGCAATTGTAGCGATTTTGCCAGGCCCGGGTGGCGCTTGCTCCGGGGCGGGGGAAGCCTCGCGCACGGCATTTTTTTTTGGGAAAAATGGCGTCCAGCGACGGCGGCCTGCCGGCGTGCATTCCGTCACGATCCTCTCGGGGCGCGTTTATCATAAATCGCGCCCGGCAAGAGCCTTGTGTGGCGAGCGCGGCCCGGCGCTCGCCCACGAAAACCAACCGCCTCCTCTTCGGGCTTTTCATACGTTCGTCTCAAAAAATCGCTCCAACCCTCAAATTGCGCCTTTCCTTCGCATCCCCTTCGGCCGCCCGTCTTTGCCTCTCCCGTTGCGGCGACCTATGCTTGTCTGGCTCGCGACCGGTGGGCTCGCTGGCAGCGTGACTTGCCACCGGCAGTTTGCCTGGTCCCACCGCTCCGACTCGCCGAGCTCCCAGGGTTTTCCCGCCTCCTCAGCACGGATTGTCGCGATGAATGCGTCCAGTGCCCCAGCCCTCCCCGGACTTCGCCGCGCTCCACGCAACCCTCCCGATGCCCAGGCCCTGTTCGACGGCTTCCTCGCGCAAAACCTGGTCCTGGCCGAGGACCTCGAAACCCTTCCGCTCGCCAGCCGCAACGACCTCGCCGATTGCCGCGATACGGACGAATTGATCCGCCTGCTCGTCGACTTCGGTCTGCTCACGGATTATCAGGCCGGCCGCATCGGCGCCGGAACCACCTTCGGCCTCGTCGTCGGCAACTACCGCATCCTCGACCGCCTTGGCGCCGGCGCCATGGGCGTCGTCTTCCGGGCCGAGCATGTCGTCATGCGCCGCCTGGTCGCGGTGAAGGTGCTTCCCTTCAGCCCCGACCACGATCCGCGCCTGCTGCGCCGCTTCCTCACCGAAATCCGCTCCGTCTCGCAACTCCAGCACCCCAACATCGTCGGCGCCATCGACGCCGGCAAGCTCGAATCGGCCGATCACGGCCAGCTCCACTTCTTCGTCATGGAGTACGTGCCGGGCCTGGACCTGGAGGACTATGTCCGCAGCAACGGGCCCTTGAGCGTGGCCAAGGCCTGCGACCTCATGCACCAGATCGCCTCCGCGCTCGCCGAGGCGCACAAGCACAACCTGGTGCACCGCGACATCAAGCCGAGCAACATCCTGTTGACGCCCGAGGGGCAAGCCAAGCTGCTCGACTTCGGCCTGGCCCGCACCCACGCCTTACCGAGCGGCGTCACCGAGCAGGGAACGCTCCTGGGCACGCTCGACTACATGGCGCCCGAGCAGGTGCAGAACGCGCATGCGGTCGACATCCGCGCCGATCTCTACGGCGTGGGCGGCGTTCTCTACTGGTGCCTCACCGGCACGCCCCCGTTTCCCGCCAAAGGCAACCTGGTGCAGGAGCTGGCGGCGCGGATGACGCAGAAGCCGCCGACCGTGCGCGCCCGCCGCGGCGACGTGCCCGCCGAGCTGGACGAGATCGTGCAGAAAATGATGGCCCTGGACGCGAGCGAGCGCTTCGCCACGCCGCAGCACGTCATGCGGGCCCTGCTCCCCTTCCTCAAGCCCGACATGCGCGAGCACCAGGTCGCCGTGAACGGCGCCGCGTCGGAAAAACCCTCCGGCCCCGGCCTCGCCCAGGCCAGGCACAAGGTCCTGGTCGTCGACGACGAGACCGGCATCCGCACGTTCTGCCGCTTCGTTCTTCAAGCCGAGGGAATGGAATGCGGCGAAGCCGAGGACGGGCCCAAGGCGCTCGCCGCCATCCAGGCCAAGACCTACGACCTGGTCGTTCTCGACATCAACATGCCCGGCATGGAAGGCCCGGAAGTGTGCCGCCGCCTGCGCGAGAACCCGCCCTGCCCGAACCTCAAGATCATCATGGTCTCGGGCAACAACAACACCGACGCCATGGCCCAGATGATGCTCGCCGGCGCCGACGACTTCATCACCAAGCCCTTCAGCGTGCTCCAACTCAAGGGCCGCGTCAAGGCCGCCCTGCGCCTCAAGGAAGCCCAGGACCGCTCCGACGCCCTCAAGCAACACCTCCGGCACGTCAACCCGGAGCTGGAGCGCGGCCTGTCCGCGCGCGACAGCGACCTGATCGACGCCCGCAACGCCCTTGTCCTCGCCCTCGCCAAGCTCGTCGAGCACCGCGCCAGCGAGACAGGCCAGCACCTGGTGCGAATGCAGCAGTTTGTCCGCATCCTCGCCGACGAAGCGAGCCGCGTGAGCCCCTTCGCCGCTCAGATCGACCAGTCCTTCATCGACCTGCTGGAGTCGTGCGCTCCGCTGCACGACATCGGCAAGGTCGGCCTGCCCGACCACATCCTTTTGAAACCCGGCAAGCTCGACGCCGACGAGCGCGTCATCATGCAGGCCCACACGATCATCGGCGCCGAAACCTTGAGCGCGGTCGTCAAGCAAAGCGCCTCCGCCCACGCCTTCCTGCACATGGCCATCGACATCGCCCGCCACCACCACGAACGCTACGACGGCGCCGGCTACCCCGACCGCCTCGCCGGCGAAGACATCCCCCTCGCCGCCCGCATCGTCACCATCTGCGACGTCTACGACGCCCTGCGCTGCCGCCGCGTCTACAAGCCGGCCCTCTCCCACAACGCCGCCCTGCAAGTGATGAGCGAAGGCGTCGCCAAGCAATTCGACCCCGGCCTCATGCGCATCTTCCAGCACGCCGCCGGCCACTTCGAACGCATCTTCACGCAGAACCCCGACTGACGCCGGTGTTTCAAACACGCTCGGCCGCGCAATCTCGGACACGCTCACTCCTTGACGCGCTCCCCATCTCGCCGCAACACGTTCAACACCGTGTGCCCCGAACTCCACAGGTCCTCCACGAGCGCGTCCACGTCCTCCCCCGCCAGCCGGGCCACGCACAGCGGCTTGTCGTCGTGGCGCATCGTGATGAGACTCAACACCCGCAACCCGCGTCGCGGCGCCGCCCTGGCCATCAGGCCGAACGCGTCCTCCTCCCCCTTGATCTCGAAGCTCAGGCGCGTCCCCGGTCCCCCCAGCGTCTCCACGAACGCCCGCAGAATGTCCGACTCGGTGATCAGGCCGACCAGAACGCCGTGACGCACCACCGGCAACGAGCCGATCCCGTGGTCGCGCATCGCCCGGGCCGCCTCCTCCAGAGGGGCGTCAACCATTGTCGTCACCGGCCTGGCGGTCATGATCTGCCCGACCGCCGCCATGCCTTCCACCAGCGCCGGCGCCCCGATCGCGAACGGATTCACGCCCGGCGGAAACGCGTGCATCACGTCGCGCGTGGCCACGATGCCGACCAGGAGAGGCCCCTCCGCTGATGGCTCCACGACCGGCAGGCGGCGCACGCGCCGGTTCACCATCCGCCGCGCCGCCTCCGCGATCGACGTCCCCGGCTCGATCGTCATCACGTCGCGCGTCATCCACATGCCGACGATCATGGCCTGTCCTCCCCCGGCTCATCCACCCACGAGCAACTCGACCACCAGCGCCCCGAGCAACCCCATGCTGATGATGATGTTCACGTTGAAGAACGCCTGATTGACCCGCCCCAGGTCCCGCGCGGATACCAGCGCGTGCTCATACGCGAGCAGCAGCGCCACCGCCCCGACTCCCCCCAGATAGATCCAGCCCAGCGGCGGACTGGCGGCGAAGTAGAGCCACACCAGCATGCCGAGCATCACGACATGGCAGGCGAGCGCGACGCGCAACGCCCCGGCCACGCCCAGCGCCGCCGGAACGCTGTGCAGCTGCGCCCGCCGATCGAAGTCGACGTCCTGGCAGGCGTAAATGATGTCGAACCCCGCCACCCAGAAGAGGACCGCCAAACCGAGCGCCAGCGGCGCCTCGAGGTCTTCAACACCGCGGATGGCGATCCAGGCGGCCACCGGCGCCAGCAGCAGGGAGAGGCCGAGCCAGAAGTGCGCCAGCGCCGTGAATCGCTTCGTCACCGAATAGAGCAACACGATGGCCAGGCACGGCGCCGAGAGGTACGCCGGCCAGGGATTGGCCGGTTCCGCGAGCAGGAACAAAAAGGTCGCGGCGATGAAACCCGCCGCAGAGCAGAACGTGAACAGCCAGACCCCGCGCACGCTCAACAGCCCCGCCGGCAGGTGCCGCCGCGCCGTGCGCGGATTGAGGGCGTCGATGTCCCGATCCGAGAGCCGGTTGAACGCCATCGCCGCCGAGCGGGCGAAGACCATGCACAGCAGGATGCCGGCCAGCTCGACGATCTGAAACGCCCCCTTCGCATGCCAGGCCAGGAGCGCCGCAAACAGCGCAAAGGGTAACGCGAACAGCGTGTGGCTGAAGCGGATCATCTCCAGGATGCGCCGCAGGTTCGCGAGCATAACGTCACCCTATTCAACGCGCGGAATTTGGCAGTAAATCCGGCGAGCCGAGCCGGACCGGCGCGAGCACTGCGAAACCGTCACTTCTCGCGCCAGCCCCGCTCGGCTCGCGGGGCCTACCGGCGAACCGTTGCGCCCGGCGATTGACAACCGCGCCCCGTATCATGAGCGCATGGAGCTCGACCTCGAAGCCATGCGCCGGCGCGTGCTCGACGCCGTCCTCAGCGCCGATTTCCGCGCCGCGACCTTCGCCGGTCCCGCGCGCGGCGGCGACTGTCCCTGGCGCCGCATCGCCGTTCGCCCCGTCGAACTGCGCGGCGAGCGCTGGCTTCAGTTCTCCTACTTCGACGGCAAAAAAGACATCACCAAGAACCACCAGCCGGCGGAAGCGACCGAGGCGATCGCGCAAGTCCTCGACTTCGGCTTCTCCGCCGTTCATCTCTCGACCCGCGACGAGGAGACGGACATCCGCGTCACCAAAAAAGGCAAGATCCTTCTGGGCCGTCGCAAAGCCGACCCGACCGCTCCGGCCCTCGCGCACAACCGCCGCAAAGACCTCCCCCTGCCGGAAGGCAAGGCCGACCGCCTTCTCGAAGCCATGGGCATCCTGACGCGCGGCGGCGCCGTCCGCCCCACGATGCGCGCCAAGTACATGCAGATCAACGAGTTCCTCAAACACCTGACCCACGTCCTCAACGACGCCGGCCTTCACTCCCTGAACCGCCCTCTCCGCATCCTCGACTGCGGCTGCGGCTCCAGCTACCTCACCCTCGCCACGCATCACTATCTCAACGGCGTCCTCGGCATCCCCGCCGAGATCCTCGGCGTCGACGTCAACGAAGAAGTCATCAAGAAAAGCATGGCCAGGGCCGAACGCCTCGGCGCCCCCCGCCTCAACTTCACCTGCTCCCCCATCGACGCCGTCACGAGCCGCCCGGACATCGTCCTCGCCCTCCACGCCTGCGACACCGCGACCGACGACGCCATCGCCCAGGCCATCGCCGCCGAGGCCACGGTCGTCCTGAGCGTCCCCTGCTGCCATCATCATCTCAATGACCAACTCCGCGCCGAAGGGCCCGCCGAAATCCTCCGCCCGATCCTCCGCCACGGCATCCTGCGCGAGCGCACCGCCGACCTCGTGACCGACGCCTTCCGCGCCCACGCCCTGCGCATCATGGGCTACCGCTCGGATGTGGTCGAGTTCATCAGCCCGGAGCACACGGCACGCAACCTGATGATCCGCGCCGTCCGCGCCGGCCCAGCCGGCGACGCCCGGCACGTCCGCGAGTACATCGAAATGAAGCGGTTCTGGGGCGTGACGCCCTACATCGAGCAGGCCATCGGCGAGCCGCTCGGTTGTCTCTTGCGGCGCGAGCCGCCAACCGCCTAGCCCCGGTTCGCGGGACCGGGCGGACCTCATCCCAAGTCCGAATCTTCATCCCAAGGAGAAAACGCTGGCAGCCCGCCGCCCCATCCCTTACCCTGTCCTCCATACCCCTTTCTCTCTCGGAGTTACACCATGAAACGCGCCGTTCTCCTCCTCGCCGCCCTTTCCCTCGCCGGTTTCGCCGCCGCCGGCGACGATTTCCGCCCCGCCTTCAACGGCAAGGACCTCAAGGGCTGGCAAACGGAAGGGAACTGGCACGTCGAAAAAGGCGGCGTCGTCGCCCTCACCCCGCGCCCCGGCGAAAAAGGCTGGGAACGCTACGGCAGCTATCTCTGGACCGAAAAGCCGTATGGCGACTTCGTCATCGACCTCGAATACAAGCACGGCAAGGGGGGCAACAGCGGCGTCTTCATCCGCACCAAGGACATCAAGAAAGACTCCCCCAAGAGCGGCATCGAAGTCCAGATCCTCGACTCCTACGGCAAGAAAGGCGAACTGACCCACCACGACTGCGGCGGCATCATCCAGACCTGCCCCCCCTCCAAGAACATGGCCAAGCCCGCCGGCGAATGGAACCGCATGATCGTCTCCTGCAAGGGGACGCAGCTCAAGGTCAACCTCAATGGCGAGCAGATCGTCGATATCGACCTCGCCAAGGGCCCGATGAAAGACCGGCCTCTCGTCGGCTACATCGGCATCCAGGACCACGGCGAACCGTTCTGGGTGCGGAACGTGAAGCTGAAGGAGTTGAAGTAAGGATCATCCCATCGGTTTCGAGAGACCGTGGCCATGCGCATTTTCGATGCGGCGACCCGAGCGGCGAGGACGACAAGCACGAGTTTCGCCTGGAAGGCCGCGGCCTTCCTCATACAAGGAGGAAAGCGCTCGCCCTAGCATCCATTTCTCGCGATGCCGACTTCCGGCACGCTTCCGACCTCGTCCATGAGCGCATCACTCGAGTCCGAGCGGATGAAGCCGGAAGCGTTCAGCCGCAGTTCAACTCCCTCCCGCCAAAGGTTGAGGCGACTGTCCCTTGTCGCGGTGATCACCTTCTTGCCCTCGCGCAGATAGCGAAGCATCGAATCGCGCTCGATGTCTATCGTCGCGCCCCCTGGCATTCCAAACACGGGCTTCAAGCAGCGAAAACAGGCGATTATTTCGCTCGAAGCATGCCTGACTTCAACCACGGCGAGATACGCGTCCCAACGACGAACATCCGTGAGCGGTTGTCCGCGCTCGTCGATGATGCCTTGGGCTTTCAACCGATCCAGTTTTAGACCGCTCGACAAGGACATCCCGGCCGCCAAGTTCTCCTTGGCCTTCTCCACCCAATCGTCGTTCATTGCATGTCCCTCTCGCTAGCGACGGCCGTTGGTCGGAATACGCCAAGAATGCAGGTTGGATCTCGCACGGCGATCTGAATGTGAGTCTGCTTCTTCAGCAAGGACCCCGGGAACGCCTCATCTCCCTCTTCGAACGCGCCTCGAACCGTCTGAATCTGCAGGCTCGTGGACGCTAGCAGATCCACCAGGTGATTGATCACGAGGCGATCGAGGGCTCGGTTCTTCTTTTCTCGCCCCTTGTTGTCGGGGAGCGGCAATTGCTGCTCCTTGTAGGATTCTGCCAAGCTCGTGAACGCTTGCGCCAACATTTCCGTGAATCGACGGTCCGTGAGGTCCAAGCAGTGCCCGAGTTGGATAACTGCTCCAATGACCAGCCCCCCGGCAGACCACTCGAATGCTCGCTCGGGAGAATGCTCCCAGAAGTAGATTCCCTTTCCAAGCCAATCCCACTCGTTCTCACTGGGTCGCCAGTCCTCGACCCCCGCTTCGCCGAGAAGCAGTTTCCGCGCGAACGATTGTGCCTCAGGTTCCCTGCAGCCGTGGTATCCGAGAACTATTCGGGCGAAACGGTCCATCATGGCTGACCTCGAGATCCCGCTCAACGCCTCATAATACCAAGGTTCCTCAGCGGAGGCAAAAGCGCCGCTTGGCCCTCCAGCTGGCGGGGTATCGCCATCCCGATAGGATGAAAAGAGCACTGTCCGAGGTTAGGAAGGGCCAAGCATGCGAATCATCGTTCTTCTTGTCCTTCTTGTGATCCCCAACGCCGTCGCCCGCGAGAAACCCAAGCCCGCCGAGCGCCCCACCTTCCTCTACGCCGCCCCGGTCACCGGCTTCAGCGCCGGCGACGAATGGCGCTGAAGCTCCTCGGCTGGCAGGGTGAAGGAATCGTTCGCCTGGACGGCGTGCCGTTCGCGCCGGGCACGAAGGTCGAGATCACGATCAGCCCCAAACTCCGATCCGAGGCGGAATTGACGCCCCCGCACGAGGAAGCCGTCCGCCCCGCTGCCGGGCTGCGCTGGGAGGGCAATGTCCTCGTGCATCACGGCGCCGGCGCCGGCCCGTCTGTCGCTGAACTGCGGGACGAGCGCCTGAACCGAAAAGCACAATGTCCTTCTACTCGCGCTTCCGCGTCACTTCCGCATCCGAAGCCCCATGCCGGATGATCAGCGTCCCATCCTCGTCGCCTGAGATCAAGGTCCGGCCGTCGTTGGAGAAGGCGACGGCGCGGATCGGCGCCAGGTGTTCCTTGTAGGTGGCGCGTTCCTCGCCGGTTTGCCAGTCCCAGAGCTTCACCGTCTGGTCGTGGGCCACGGTGGCGAGCTGCTTGCCGTCGGGGGAGAAGGCCATCGCGTTAACCGTGCCGGTGTGCCCCTTGAGGAGGTTGGCCAACTTGTTCTCGGCCAAATCCCAGACCTGGACGGGGCACTGGTGCGTCGTCGTGTTCTCGCCGCCGACGACGAGGGCTTTGCCGTCCGGCGAGAACAGGATGCCGCGGACCAGGCCGGCGAAGCCCTTCAGGCTCCCCTTCTGTTTTTGTGTCTCGACGTCCCAGAGGAGGACCTGGTTTCCTTCGCCGCCCGAGGCGACGGTCTTGTTGTCCGGCGCGAAGGCCAGGGCGTGGATCTGGTCGAGGTGGCCGGTGAAGGTGGCGACTTGCCCTTTGAAGTCGAGGTTCCAGACCTTGATGACGCGGTCCGTCCCCGCGACGGCGAGGAGCTTGCCGTCCGAGCTGATGGCGACGGCGCTGATCGCCGCGCCGTGAGCCCCGACGCGATTGCGGATGCGCGCCACGGTGTCGAAAAGGTAGATCTCCCCGGTCGCCGCCGCGTCCGAGCCCTTGGCGCCGACCATCACCAGGTTGTTGTCGAGGCGGCGCATCGCCAAACCCGTGAGCCGGGTCAGGAAGTCGTCCGTCTTGTACACGATGTCGTTCGTCTCCGTCAGCCGCCGCCGCGCGATCGTGTTGTCCGCTCCCGACGTGTACATCACGTTGTCGGGCCCGAAGACGATCGCGCTCACCGCCCCCTTGTGCACCCCCGGCGATTGCGGTTCCTGCAGCGTGGCGAGGCCCCAGATCTTCACCGTCTGATCGTAGCTGCCCGAGACGAGGTAGCGGCCGTCCCCCGACAATGCGACGCTGCTGACCTGCCCGGTGTGGGCGATGGCGGACATGCCCTGGATCCAGTCCTTCCGGCCGGGCATCCAGACGCGGATGGAATGGTCGAAGCTGCCGCTGACGAGCTTCGTGCCCGAGGAATCGAAAACGAGGGCGTGGACGGCGCCGCGGTGCAGGTTGAACGTCTTGACGACCTGGTCGTTGCTCAGGTCCCAGAGGATGACCTCGCCGTCCTCCGAGCCGGAGGCGAACAGCTCGTTCTTCGGGGAAAAGGCCAGGGAGCGGACGATGTTCTTGTGTCCCTTCAGCGGATCGACCTCCTTGCCGTCCGGCATTTCCCAGAGGCGGATGATGTGATCGCTCGAGCCGTTGGCGGCCAGGTATTTGCCGGACGGATCAACGGCCAGGCTGGTGACGGCGAGGGGCAGCTTGGCGAGCAGGCGCGGCTTGCTCGTGTCGGCGAGGGCCCAGATGCGCAGGTCGCCGTGACCGCTGCCGGTGGCGAGCCATTTCCCCTTGGGGTCGAAGACGCAGGCGGTGGCGCCGCTGGCGTGGCCGGCGAGTCCCTCGCCGATCTCCTTCTTCTTGCCGATGTCCCAGAGCTTGACGCTTTGATCGGCCGCGGCGGAGGCGAGTGTCTTGCCGTCGGGGGTGAAGGCGAGAGCGTTGACGGCGTCGCGGTGGCCGCGGAAGGTGTAGACCTCCGTGCGCTTGGAGAGGTCGTAGAGGTGGACGAGATTGTCGCGGCCGGCCGCGGCGAGCCAGAGGTTGTCGGGGGAGACGGCGACGGCGCGGACCGGCGCCGTGTGCCGCAGCGTCGTCTCCTCGCGGTTGCACAGGCGCCACAGGTGGTACCACTCGAAGCCGCGGAAGTCCTTTTCTCCCGCTTTCGGCTTGGTGCCTTCCAGGAAATCGAAGACGCCGGCGGCAGTACCCAGATCGATGGATTCGCGGACGCCGTAAAGCCCGGCGAGGTAGGTGGCGCGGGCCTTCTGCTCGCGGGCGCGGGCGCCCTCCTCCTCGGCGACGGTCTTCTGCTTGGTCGCTTCGTCGAGGGCGTCTTCGAGCCGGGCGCTGTACGCCATACGCGTCAGCGCGAAGATCAGCACCGCGAAGGTGACGACGCTGGCGGCGAGGAAGCCGGCCAGGGCAGGGCGGCGCCGGACCCACTTGATCGACCGCTCCCACCACCGCGCCGGCCGCGCCTGCACCGGCTCGTTCGCCAGGAACCGGCGCAGGTCCTCGGCCAGCGCCTGGGCGCTCGCATAGCGCTGCGCCGGACTTTTCTCCAGGCACTTCAGGCAGATCGCTTCGAGGTCGGCCGGAATCGCCGGCTCCAGGGCGCGCGGCTGGATCGGGTCGTGACGCAGCACCTGCCGCAGCGTCACCAGCATGCTCTCCCCCTTGAACGGCGGCCGGCCGACCAGCATCTCATACAGGATGGCGCCGAGGGAGTAGACGTCGGCGAGGGGCGTGATGTCGCGGCTTTTGCCCGCGGCTTGCTCGGGCGCCATGTAGCTCGGCGTGCCGAGGATGGCCTCCGTTTGCGTGATGTGGGTCAGGTCGATCTGACGCTTGGCGAGGCCGAAGTCGTTGATCTTGGGCTTGCCGAAGTTGTTGAGGAGGATGTTGGCGGGCTTGAGGTCACGGTGGATCACGCCTTTCTCGTGGGCGAAGTGGACGGCCTTGGCCAGCGTCATACCGATGGCGGCGGCCTGGCGCGGCGCCAGCGGACCCTGCGCCGTCTTCTGCGCCAGCGTGCCCCCTTCGACGTATTCGAGCAGCAGGTAGGGGATGTCTCCCTGGGCGCCGACCTGGTAGATCTGCACGATGTTGTCGTGCTGCAGGCCCGCGATGGTGGTGGCCTCGGCTTTGAAGCGGGCGAGGTCGTTGATGCCGGCGTTCTCGCCTTTTCGCAACACTTTGAGAGCGGCGAGACGGTTCAACTCGGTCTGTCGGACAAGATAGACGACCCCCATGCCCCCCTTGCCGAGCTGCTTGACGACCTCCAGGCCGGCGATCGAAGGGGGCGCCAGGGGAGACGGCGCCGCGCCGGCCGGCGCTGCGGCCACCGGTGTTGCGGCCTTGGCGGGCGCGGGCGGCGCCTGCGTCGCGGGCTTGGAACTCACGGGGACGGGCGGGGGAGGCAGTTGCCACGCCGCCGTCGGCCCGACCGTGCTCGCGTGCGTCGCCATCTCGGGCGTGCTCGCATCCTGCGGCCGCGCATCCTGCGGCCTCGTCCCGTCGCCGGCTCCGCCGTGCCTGAGCTTCTCCAGAAAAGTGTCCTCGCGGACGCGGGTCAGCAGCACGGCGCAGGCGGGGCAGCTTTCCAGGTGGGCGTGCAGCGATAGCATCTCGGCTTCAGGCAGCTTACCAAGGCAATAGGCATGCAGCTGCTGCGGGGCCGGATGAGCGGGAGAGGCGGGATTCATCGAGCATCCTTCATCAGGGATGCTTAGCAGTTTACCCCTAAATATCGGAAATGAAAGGACGAAGACGAATTGTGAGGGACTGGAAATCCGTCTTGAAAACCTCAATCGGTGGTTTCCGCGGCGCGAGCGAGGCGCTGCAGGCGGGCGCTGATAATCGTCAGGACGAGGAGCCAGAGGGATCCGTGAACGAAGCCCGCGAGGGGAATGTTGACGGCCATGAAGAGGGAAGCGAGGAAGAAGAGGGCGCCGAAGGCGTAGCACCAACCCCAGTAGCAGCTGCCGAGCGCGAAGAACAGCATGCCGGTCAGGGCAGCCAGCTTGGGGTAGTGACTCATTTCGTCGTGGGGGCCGATGGTGAAGCCGTATGCCAGGCGATGGCAAACACCGATGAGAATGCAAGCGAGGATGTAGCCGGCGCCCAGCGACCAGAGGAGCCGTTCGCCGGCGCTGGTGGGCCGAAAGCCTCCTTCCGGTCGAAACCACCAAAGAAGGGCGGCGAAGAGAAAGAGTCGCGCGGTCTGGACGAGAAAGTAAAGGTATTGCTCGGTGGGACGGACCAGATAGACCGTATTGATGGCCGCTTCCGTGAGGAACATGAGGATGCCGAGCAAGAGAAAGAGGCGGGCGAACGCGCCGAAGTGTTTGTCGTACTGGCTGTGTTCCAGGAGCAGAGCGAAGCGCTGGCGCCAGCTGGAGGGCCGAGCCTCGATCGAGTCGCCGGCGAGAAAGCGGTCCAGATCGGCGGCGAGCGCGCCCCGCCGAAGGGTATCGGCGGCGCGGGTCTTTCTCCAGGCAGCTTGAGACAGACCACCTCGAGCGCCTGGTCGACGCCGCTGTTGACGAGGCGGGGCGGGGCCGGCGGGCGCTCGAGGACCTGCCGTACCGTCTCCATGGGATTGGAAGCGCGAAACGGCGGTCGCCCCGTCAGGAGTTCATAGAGGATGGCCCCCAGAGCGTAAACGTCGGTGGCGGGCGTCAGGGCCTTGCTGCCGGCGGCCTGCTCCGGCGCCATATAGCTCGGCGTGCCGAGGACGGCGCCGGTCTGAGTTTGGCCGCCGTCATCGTCGAGGCGTTTCGCCAGGCCGAAATCGGAGACGTGCGGCTTGTCGTCGGCGTCGAGCAGGATGTTGGCGGGCTTGAGGTCCCGATGGAGGAAGCCGCCATCGTGCGCGTGCTGGACGGCGCGGGCAATGAGGACGAGGTACCGCGCCGCGACTCTCGCGGGCAACGGACCGTCAACGAGGCGCTTGGCCAGACTGGTTCCGTCAATGTAGTCCATGCAGTAGAACGGCCCGAGCGGCGTCTGGCCGATCTCGTGGACGCTGACGATATGGGGATGTCGTAGCGCCGCCGTGGCCTGCGCCTCGGTGTGAAAGCGCTGCAGGTCGCCTTCCGTGGGGAGTAGACCGGGGCGGATCATTTTCAAAGCGACAATGCGATTCAAGGCGATCTGCCGGGCCTTGAACACTACGCCCATGCCGCCCCGGCCGATCAGGGCGAGCAACTGAAAGCCAGGTACCTCCGGAAAATCGTCGTGGGCGCGCGGGGAGCGGGCGAAGGGAACCGTGTCGACCAGGCTGGGCGCGGTCGCCTGAACGTCGCCGGATTCGAGCGTGTCTCTTGTCATGGGATGCTACTCGGGCAAAGGCCGCCCTTTCGTCTCGGGCGCGAACCAGATGATGATCATGCCGACGAGATACATGCAGGCGAGGACGGAAAAGATCTGCCCGTCGCTCCAGCCGCACGGGGCAAGCAGGCCCTTCAGGTTGCCGAGTTGGAGGACGCCGATGGCGGCGATGATGCGGCCGAAGTTGAAGCCGAAGCCCGAGCCGGTGGCGCGGACGCGGGTGCGGAAGAGCTCGGGGAGATAGAGGGGAAGCCAGCCGTAGAAGGAGGCGGTGATGGCGCCGGCGAGGAAGGTGAGGAGGAGAAAGCGGCTGTCGAAGCTCTCGGTTGTCAGGAACAAGGCCGGGATGATGAGGAAGGAGCCGGCGCACAGAAGCGTGTAGGTCAAGCGGCGGCCGAGCCAGTCGGCGGCGAGGGCGGCGAGGATGGTGCCGAGGATGGCGCCGAGGGCGGACCAGATCTGCGTTTGCGAGGCGGCGTCTGTGGGGGCGTCGGGCAGCGAGCCGGACCAGGGGGGAGCCTGCTGTACCGTGCCCCAGGTGCCCAGAAGCGCGACGCCGCTCAGGCACGCGGCCAGCAGCATCAAGCCAAGCGTGCCGCGGCCTACCGCCTCCTCGCCTTCCGCCTCTCTGGCCCGCCTCAGGTAAAGGATGACCGGAAAAAGATAGCCGCATGTCACCGCGGCGAGGCCGACGACCGTGCCGGCGATGCGGAGGACGGCGTCGATGCGCGGGTCGATATAGAGGTAGATCATGCCGCAGGCCGCGGCAGCGCCGACGAGGACGGCGAGGAGATCGCGGTTGGCCCAGTGGGAGGTGGCGCCGCGCTGCCGCTCGTGTTCCCAGCGCTCGGACTCCGGCACGCACAGGCGGATGAACAGCGTCAACAGAGCGGGGACGGCGCCGCACAGCGTCAGGAAGCGCCAGCCCTTGCTCTTGTCCTCGACGAGGAAGTTGACGACGCCGTCGGAGAGGCCGAAGCCGGCGAGCGTCTCGCGCACCGAGGGGATCTGGGTGATGACCGCCGTGCCGACGAGGCCGATGGCCAGGTAGCCGACGTTGGCGGCGGCGCCGATGAGGCCGGCGAGGAAGGCGCGGGAGCGGCCGGGCCAGATCTCGTTGACGAGCGCGACGCCAAGCGACCATTCGCCCCCCATGCCGAGCGCGGCAATGAAGCGGAGGACGCCGATCTGCCAGGGGGCGTGGGCGAAGGCGCACGAGCCGCTGAAGAGCGCGTAGGTGAGGACGGAGAGGACCATGGCGCGGACACGGCCGATGCGGTCGCCGAGCCAGCCGAAGAAGACGCCGCCGGTGGCGGCGCCGACGAGGAAGAAGGCGGTGATGATGCCGAGCCAGCGGAGGAGGTCCCGGTTGTGGGTCGCGTCGAGTTCCTTGACCTGCTCGAGCGTGAGCTTCGACCAGTCGTAGCCCTCGTCCTTGATCGCCATCTCGAGCAGGGCGGAGCGAGCGGTAAGAGGAAAGAGGCCCATCTCCAGGCCGTCGAAGAGCCAGCCGAGGAGAGCGGCAAGGAGGGCCATCCACTTGCCGAGGTTGGAGGAGGCGGGAGTCGTCATCGCGGACACGGGGTCGGTGGGAGGGTGGTGGGTCCCCCATACTCTAGCCGAATCCGCTCAACGAAAAAGAGGCCCGGCATGACCGGGCCTCTCGTCCTGGGATGCGGTCCCCCGGTTCTGCGACCGGCGCGACACGCAAGAAAGCGGCCGACGCTTACTTGGGACCCTTGTCCATCTTCTCCTGCATCATGCGAATGGCGTCGACGCGCCAGACGCCGTCTTCGCGCAGGAAATAGATATTCTCGGTCTGTTCCATGTCTCCCTTTTTCGCGGTGACTTTGCCCGCGGCCCGGTCGCCGTCCGTCTTGACGTCCGACAGCTTGGCGCCTTCGAGCTCCTTGAAGGGGTTCTCGCCCTTGCCGACCTTGGGCATGGCGGCGAAGACGTCGCCGACGAAGCTGGCTTTGTCCTTGACCAGTCCGCCCAGCGTGACCATCGCTTTGCCCAGGTTCTTGGGATCCTTGCCGATGTCTTTCAGGTCCGCGAGCTTGTCCTCGCTGAGGCCGTGCTTGCTCAGGATTTCATCGAAGATCTTCGCTTTGGCCTCGCCGTCCTTCTTGTCGAACTTGGCGAAGGCCTTGCCCATGGCCACCATCATGACCATGCCGCCGGTGATGGCGCTCTGCGACTCCTTCGTGAACTGGGCCAGAAAGGCCTTGACGTTCTTCTCCTTGAGCGCGGCCCCCATCGCCTTGAAGGTATCCTCCGGGCTTTTGGCGCCGGCGCTCACGCGCTCCGCGCTCAGGCCGAGGAGGCCGACCACGATCAATCCGCCGCAGAATCGTCGCATGAGAAACTCCTTGGTGTTGGACCCCGGACGAGAATAAGCTCGTTGCATTGTGGGGTCGCCGTGCCGTGAAAACAAGGGGTCGGCGCCGTGGGGATCAAAACAGCCCGGACGCAAGCAAGAAGATGGCGCCGCCGTGGGTCAGCGTCGCCGGCAGCACGCCGCTCCGGGCGCCGACAAGGCCCGCGATGGCTCCTTCCCACAAGGTGAAGACCAGGAGCGGATAGCCTACGGAAGTCACCGTGGTGGCCAAGAAGATGTGGCAGAACGCGAACACGAGACCGGAAGCGACGCCCGCCTTGAGCGAGCTCATCGTCTGCGCCAGATAGCCGAGGACATAGCCGCGAAAGAGCGCCTCTTCGAGCAGATTGCCCAGGAGCGCGAACCCGAGGAGCGCCGCGAGATGGGCGGTCGGGACCGGACCGCCCCGCATCTCGAGTGGCGTGTACTGGTAGACGACGAACAGCGGCGCGACCGCGACGAGCGTTCCGGCCAGCCCCCAGGCGAGCCCGACGGGCGGACTGCCGCGCACCCAGCAAAACAAGGGCCGGTTCGCCCGGTCGAGATAATAGAGGGCGAGCGTGAGACCGAGACAGCCGGCCCCGAAGAGGACCATGAAGAGCGGATCGGGGGCAAGGCGGATCCAGAAGAAACCTTGGCTGCCGAACGACCACAAGCCGAGCGGGGTCATCGCGTCGCGGAGGAGGACGAAGAGCGCCAGATAGAAGACGATCCGCAGCCGCGCCTCGCGCCGAAAGACGAACAGCATGGCGGCGCCGAGAAGGAAGCCGGGCGCCACGCGGATGAAATAGGTCCCGATCGTCTCAAACGTGGGATTCATCGGTGGATCGACAACTCGGTCGGGTTTTCGCGATCAGCCGCTCCGCTTGTAATACGTCCACGCCGGCGCGGAACGGCGCGTCATGTCCTCCAGCCGGCGCATGTCCTCGTCCTTCAAAGTCTGATACTCCCGCGCGGCCCGAACGTTCTCTTCAACCTCTTCCGGCGTACTGCAGCCGATGATCACGTTGCTGACGCCGGAGAGCGACAGCACATAGCCCATCGCCTGCGCGACGGGCAATCGGCCGGGTTCGACGAGGCGCCCGCCGGCGAAGACCTTCATGCCGATGACGGCCATGCCGCGCCGAGCCGCCTCGGGCAGGACGGTCCGCGCGAAGGAGAGGCGATGGACGTCGGCGACATTGAGCGCCATCAGCACCGTATCGAAATCGAAGCGGCGCATCGCCTCGAGCAGGATGGCGGGATCGTGGTGTCCGGTGATGCCGAGATGCTTGACCGTCCCGGCCTGCCGGGCTTCAACGAGCGCTTCGAGGGCGCCGCCTTTGCTGAAGATGGCGTCCAGGTCGCGCGTGGTACGAAGGTCGTGGAGCTGCCAGAGGTCAATGTACGTTGTGCGGAGGCGTCTGAGCGAGTCCTCGAGGAGCCAGAGGGAGCCGTCGCGGCTGCGCTCGTGCGTTTTGGACGCGAGGAAGATGTCCGAGCGGCGCTCGCCGAGCGCGGCGCCATAGTAATCCCGGCTCTGATCGTAAGCGGGGGCGGTATCGAAATAGTTGACGCCGAGATCGAGGGCACGCTGGATCACGGGAACCGCTTCCGCCATCCGGCCATGCGTTCGCAGCACCCCTTCGCCGCCGAGGCCGAAGAGAGTGACCTGCCGGCCGGTGGCGCCGAGAGGGCGGGTTGGAATGGGTTGAGTCATGAGGTTCTTTCTACGGCTGGCACGCCTGGCTGGGTGGCCCGCGCGCGTTGGCTGGCACTTGGGAGGGGGCGTGAAACTCGCAAGCGCAATGCAACGACTCAGAGCTACTTTGTCCGGCCGTATTTCCCCATCAGCTGGGCGGAGGCGAGGAGATGTCCTTGCATGGCGTGGTCGAGGTCGGCGCGGGAGCAGCCGGGGGCGAGCTTGAGCGTGGCGTCGAGCGCGTAGAGGCGGAAGAAGTAGCGGTGGGGCTTGCCCGGGGGCGGGGAGGGGCCGCCGTAGCCGGGGTTGCGGAAGTCGTTTTTTCCCTGAGCGGCGCCGATGTCGAGAGTCGGGGCCGTGGCGACGCCTTCGGGGAGCGCTGTCGCGTCGGCGGGAAGGTTGAAGAGGACCCAGTGGACCCACGTGCCGCGCGGGGCGTCGGGGTCGTCGCAGATTAGGGCGAAGCTCTTGGCGGAGGCGGGGGCGCCGGTCCACTCCAGGGCAGGGGAGATGTTGGGGCCGTCGGCGGTGTGGCGGATGGGGATGGTGTCGCCGTCGTTGAAGGCGGAGCTGGTGAGGTGCATGGTGTTTCTCCGTTGCTCGAGGTCAAGTCCGCCCCGGTTCTGCGAACCGAGGCTAAACGAGGCTAAACGAGGGCCACTATTTTTCGATAGGGGCGCGCAGCCACGCCTCGTTGAACGCCACCACGCCCATGCGCGAGCCGAACAGGTAGATAACGCCGCTGGGCGCCTGGGCGAGTTGCATGTAGCCGCCGGCCCCTTCGATCTTGCGAAT
Organism: Gemmataceae bacterium; assembly: GCA_046350295.1. Classification (GTDB taxonomy): domain Bacteria; phylum Planctomycetota; class Planctomycetia; order Gemmatales; family Gemmataceae; genus JAXMAR01. Next base: position 44,118 of record JAXMAR010000029.1, on the reverse strand, counting down.
ATGGCGCCAGGTCTTGCCGTCGTCCTCGGAGAGGGCGGCGAAGGTCCCGCCGCCGACCAGCTTGCGCGGGTTGTCGAAGCTGCACAAGAGGAGCCCGCCGGAAGCGAGACGCAGCGTCGTCGCCTTCTGCCCGCTGCTGATGCCGGGAAACATCGTCTCCTCCGTCTCCCACGAGGCGCCGACGTCCTTCGACACGACGAGCGGCATCGGGTTTGGCCCGCGCAGGAAGGCGGCGAGCCGGCCGTCCTTTTTCTCGAAGATGGCCGGATGGATGACGTACTTGCCGCCGCAGGCCTTGCGCATGTCGCCCCCGACGGTCCAGGTCTTGCCGCCGTCCTTGCTGAGGAGGATGCGCTCGTCACGGTGCAGGTCGCCGTCGCAGGCGAGGACGAGGAAACCGCCGCTCGTCAATAGCGCGGAGCAAGGCTGACTCAACGGTTGGGCGGAGTCGCGCGGCAAGATGATGCGTGGCTTCGACCAGGTGGCGCCGTTGTCGTCGGAGGTGCGCATGATATTGGAGGCGTCGTCCCAGCCGCGCAGGGATTGCGTGCAGAAATGGTAGAGACGCTTGCCATCGGAGAAGAGGACGGGAGCGTGGCAGTTGACGTCGGGGACCGTGAAGAAGAGGTCGACGTCGTTCCATCTGTCACTTCCGGCGCGAAGGCGGCTACCGGCGATGGCGCATTCGCGGCCCGACTCCTGCACGGTGCTGTACCAGGCGGCGAGGACGTCGCCGTTGGGGCAGACGCAGCAGGCCGCGAAGTGATTGTGAGCGCTGAAGAGCGGCCCCCAGGTGTTCGCGGGCAGGATTGGGTTCTTCTTCTCGGCCGCGAAGTTGACGAAAAAGGGCGTCTTCGGATCGGGCCCGCTCTTCGGCGCCGGCGTCTGCTTCACGTCGCGCTGATGCCGCGGCGGCGGCGCGACGGGCAGCGGCTTGGTCGCCGGCATATCGCCCAGGACGACACGGAAGCCCGTGTAGCGATTGGCGTCCTCGGGGAGGTGACCGGAACGGTTGGACGAGCGGGCGTAGCGGGCGCCGTCCTTGTGCCCACTCGGGATGAGATGACTCCAGCCGCGCGTGACGCGGGCGTGGCCGTCAACGCGCCCGACGGGATCGACCGCGTCCCCCTTTTCATACGGCCCGTACCAGTCCAGGCACCATTCGGCGACGTTGCCGTGCATGTCGCACAGGCCCCACGGATTGGGCGGATAGCTGCCGACTGGTTGGGCGCCGATTTTTTTACCGTCGGTCGAGAGGCCGAGATTGGCTCGCTTGGCGTCGATCGAATCGCCGGTAGAGAAGGTTGTCGTCGTGCCGGCCCGGCAGGTGTATTCCCATTCCGCTTCCGTCGGCAGGCGATACGCCTTCCCCTCCTTCTTGGAAAGCCAGGCGCAGAAGGCGGCGGCCTCGTCCCAGGTGACAAAGACGACGGGATGATCGTCGCCCGCGCCTGGCGGGCGACGCTTCTTGTGGGTGGGATCGAAGCGTTCGTACTGGGCGTTGCTGACCTCGTGGACGCCGATGTGGAACGCCTTGCTGATGCGGACGCGATGCGCGGGACTCTCGTCCGCGTCGCGCGCGAGCCACTCGGCGCGCGACGCGGGGGGCGCCTCGCCTTGACCCATGAGGAACGCGCCGGGCTCGATGCGGGCGAGCTTCATGCCCAGGGAGTTCGTGACGCCCGCATCGGCGGCGTCGACGGCTGCGATGAAAGCGAGGCAGAGTGTGGAGAACATGCCGGCGATTGTCGCAGACAGGGCGACCGCCGGCAACGCGAAAGAAGTCACAACCGACAAAGACGCCGAATCGCGTCGCGCCGCCATAGAATAGGGCCGTCACGCGCTGACCGATCTCGACGTCACCGTGGCGTCGGTCCCTCGTCTTCTTACCTGCCACAATCATGAGCCAACCGTCTTTCTCCCTTGCCATCGCCGACGACATCGCCGTCGTCACCTTCGACTTGCCTGGCAGCAAGGCGAACACGCTCGGCCAGCCGGTGCAGTCTGACCTGGAGACGCTCCTCGTGGATCTGGAGAAGCGTACCGATTTGCACGGCCTCATCCTCCAGAGCGGCAAGCCGGGCATGTTCATCGCCGGGGCCGATATCAAGGAGCTTGGCGCCCCGATCTCCGACGCCGAGCAGGTGCGCCGCCTCGTTCGGCGCGGCCTCGCCATCATCGGCCGCTTCGAGAACCTGCCGTTTCCCACCGTTGCGCTGATTGACGGCTCGTGCCTTGGCGGCGGCACGGAATTGGCCCTCGGGTTCGATTATCGCCTGGCGGGTGGCAATCCGCGCTGCGAGATCGGCCTGCCCGAGGTCAAGCTCGGGTTGATTCCCGGCTGGGGCGGCACGCAGCGGCTATCGCGCGTCATCGGGCCGAGCCTGGCCCTCGAGATGATCACGACCGGCGAGAGCGCCAAGGCGGAGCGGGCCAAAGAGATCGGCGTCGTCTTCGACGCCGTGCCGAGCGAACGGCTGCGCGAGGAAGCCGTGCGCCTGCTCGCCTGGTCGCGCCAGAGCGGCGACTGGAAAGAAGCGCGGAAGAAGAAACGGCAGCCGGTCGGCCTGAGCGAGGACCAGCTTCGCTTCACCGTCGACGTCGCGCGCGGCCTCGTCCTGATGAAGACCAAGGGACAGCTGCCCGCCCCGCTCGCCGCCATCGACGCCATCGAGAAGGGGATCAACCTGCCGCTCGAGGACGGCCTCAAAGCCGAGACCGACAAGTTCGTGCCGCTGGTCGGGAGCCCGATCTCGCGCAACCTGATCGCCGTGTTCTTCATGAACACGAAGGTGGCGAAGGACCCCGGCGTCGCCGATCCGAAAATGCAGCCGCGCCCGGTCAACAAGGTCGCCGTGCTCGGGGCCGGCATCATGGGGGCGGGCATCGCCGGGGCCCACGTCCGCCGCGGCGTCCCCGCCAAGCTCCTCGACAGCGTCCCCGCGGCGCTCGAAAAAGGCGTGGCGGGCATCGCGAAGTCGTTGCAAGGCCGCGTCGAGATCGGCCGCATGACGCAGGCGGAGATGCTCAAGTCGGTCGCGCTCGTGGCGCCGATCGGGCAGTTGAAGGACGTGGCCGATTGCGACGTCGTCGTCGAAGCGGTCGTCGAGAACGAGGCGGTGAAAACCGAGGTCTATCGCGCGCTCCACGACATCTTGCCGGACAGCGCCATTCTCGCCTCCAACACGTCGACCATCTCCATCACGCGGATGGCGAAGGCGTGGAAGAATCCCGCCCACTTCGCCGGCATGCATTTCTTCAATCCGGTCGACCGCATGCAGCTCGTCGAGGTCATCCGCGGCGCGGCGACCAGCGACGAGACGGTCGTCACGCTCGTCGCCCTGGCGCGGCGCATTGGCAAGACGCCCATCGTCGTCCGCGATTGCCCCGGTTTCCTCGTCAACCGCATCCTCTTCCCTTACCTCAACGAATCGCTGATCCTGCTCGAGGAAGGCGCCGACCCGCGCGCCATCGACAAGGCCGCCCTCGCCTTCGGCATGCCGATGGGGCCGATCACCCTCTCCGACGTGGTCGGCCTGGACACCTGCCTTTACGCCGGCCGCGTCGTCAACGCCGCCTTCGCCGATCGCGCCCAGGCTAGCGGCGTTCTCGATGAACTGGTGAAGGCGGGTCGGCTGGGACAAAAATCGGGCGCCGGCTTTTACAGCTACGCCAAGGGCTCGAAGGGGGTCGATGATCCGGCCCTCGACAAAATCCTCGCTCCCTTCCGCAAAGCGCCACGTCCGGTAGGGCAGGAAGAGATCACCGAGCGCCTCTTTTTGCCGATGCTGACGGAAGCGAGCCGGGTGCTGACGGAGGGGATTGTCCGCGATCCGGTGGACGTGGACATGGGCCTGATCCTCGGCATCGGCTTTCCCACCTTCCGCGGCGGCTTGTTGCACTGGGCGGACACAACTGGGCTGGACAGAATCCTCAAACTCCTGGAAAAGTACGCCCCGCTCGGCAAACGCTTCGAGCCGACCGCGCAGATGACGGAACTCGCGCGAACCGGACGCGGCTTCTTCGTTTAGAGGCTGTTTCAAAACGGGGACTGTCCCTTTACCATCGCCCGGAAAACTGGGCAATCTGACAAAACGAGAGGGACAGTCCCCGTTTTGAAATAGCCTCTTAGCCACGGTTCGCAGAACCGGGGCGGACGACGTCCCTCGAGCCACGTGTTCGCAGCGCCGACCGGACGATGTGCGTTGTCTGCGGCGCGACGTCCGCCGCGTTCTTCGAACCGCGGCTAAACGGGCCGAATCGAAGAGGTCAAGGATGGCCAACTTTCAGACGCATGTGGGTACCGCCGCCATTCTCGGCGCGGCTTATGGCGCCGCCGGGACGCTTGGCTGGCATCTCGATTGGGGTCTCGCTTTCCTCGCCGCGGGACTCTGCACCCTCGGGGGGATGTTGCCCGATCTGGATAGCGACAGCGGCCGGCCCGTGCGCGAGCTGTCGATCCTCGCCGGCTTCATATTCCCGATCCTGCTGATTCCGCGGCTGAGGCGCTTCGGGCTCTCGCTCGAGCAGGGCATCGTCATCGTCATCGGCGCCCACTTCTTGATCCGCTATGCACTGGCCGCCGTCATCCGCCGCACGACCGTCCACCGGGGCATGTTCCACAGTCTGCCCGCCCTGGCGATCTCCGGCCTCGTCATCTTCCTCGTCTACCACAATGAAAACCTGATGCAGCGCTGCTACGTCGCCGTCGCCGTCATGGTCGGCTTCCTGTCGCATCTCCTTCTCGACGAGCTGTACGCGGTGAACTTCAACGGCGTCGCCATCAAACTCAACCAGTTCGCCGGCAGCGCGGTGAAGCTGCGCTCCTCCTCGTGGAAGGCGAACCTCTTCACCTACGCCCTTCTCGCCGGCCTGGGTTATCTCGCCTGGGATTCGCTGAAGGAGCGCGGCATCATGACGCCGCGCGACCTTAGCGACGCGTTCCACCGCGAGGTGGTGCGTCCGGGGCGGTAATAAAGGTGTCAGGACCCTTTGTACAAAAAGGGTCCTGACACCTTTATTATCGCCGTCAAAACAGGGCCAGGATCGGGCCGCCGTGCTCGACGAGGCGGCGCGGCCGGTGCAGGTGGTCGCGGTATTCCGCGTCGCGGTCGATGCCGAGGGCATGGTAGAAGGTGGCGATGAGGTCGTAAGGGTGGACGGGCTGGCTCTGCGGATAGGCGCCGTTGCGGTCGGAGGCGCCGTAGACCTGGCCGCCGCGCACGCCGCCCCCCGCGATCAGGCAGGTGTAGCATTCGGGCCAGTGGTCGCGGCCGCCGGGGCCGACATTATTGGTCGTCGGGCTGCCGATCTTGGGGGAGCGGCCGAACTCGCCGACCGCGACGACGAGCGTGGAGTCGAGCAGGCCGCGCTGTTCCAGGTCGTCGAGCAAGGCGGAGAGGGAGCGATCGAAGACGGGGCAGCGCCAGTCGCGCAGCATGGGGAAGTTGTTGCGGTGCGTGTCCCAGGAACCGTCGGGACCGGGAGCCGGCTCGGTGTCGCTGCCGGCCGGCCAGTTGACTTGCACAAAGCGGGCGCCTCCTTCGACGAGCCGCCGCGCCAGGATGCAGCTCTGCCCGAAGCGCGTGTGACCGAAGCGATCGCGCGTCCGCGGCTCCTCCAGATCGAGGCGGAATGCTCGCGCCGCCCGCGCCGATTCGATCAGCGAATACGCCTGCTGGTAATAGCCGTCGAAGGCCGCCGAGCGGCTCGGGCTCCCCGATCGGGCGCCGACCCTGCCGCGCAGGTCATAGCGTGCGCGCAGTCGCCCCAGGTCGAGGTCCGCCGGCAGCGCGAATGTCTCGAGCCGCAGCGGCCGGAGCGGGTCATCGTACATCTGGTACGGATCGTACGCGCCTCCCAGGACGCCCGCGAACTGCCCGACGCCCGTCACCGAGCCTTCGCGCACCGGCCCGCAAATCGCGACGTTGCCGAACGACCCCGCCGCCGCCGGCCGGAACCGCGCCACCACCGCCCCCACCGAGGGGAGGTCCTCGCGCGCCGGCGGCACGGCCAGGCCGCTGGGGGAGAAGTTGGCGTGGTCGTAACCGGTCATCAGCATGTAGATGGCGGAGCCATGGTTCGTCAAGCCGCGCGGCTTAACGCCGAGCGAGCGGATCAAGGTGAACTTGTCGGCGACGCGCGCCAGCTGGGGCAGCACCTCGGTCAGACGCATGCCGGGCACGCGGGTGGCGATGGGCCGGAACTCGCCGCGAATCTCCGCGAGCGCGTCCGGCTTGGGGTCCCAGAGGTCGATGTGGCTCGGGGCGCCTTGCAGGTAGAGGAGGATCATCGCCTGGGCAGGGCGGGCGTCGCGCGTCTGTCCGTGGCTCCGGCTGCGTAACAGATCGGGCAAACTCAGCCCCGCCAGCGACACGGCGCCGACCTTCAGCAGCGCGCCGCGACGGCCCGCGTCGACCCCCCACGTTCCCCAGGATGGACAGTACGGACTGGCCCTTTCACGACTTCAGGAGGCGCGTCCGGGAAAAGCCTCTTGAGCGGTTTGCCGACCTCGCGGCGGGCGCCCTCAATCGGTTGATTATCCCAGGTAGCAACGCGGGCGCCAAGGTTTATTGCGGGCGTCGGACCGGCTACGGGGCGAGGGGCAATTTGGCGATTCGGGTCATGAGGCCCGGGGCGCCGATCTCTTCGGCGGCGCGAGCGAGCGCATCCGTCGCGCCGCGCCAGCGCAGCGCTTCGATGTCGCTGAAAAGTTGCGCGTCCGTACGCAGCGTCGCCAGTTTCTTGAAGAGCAGCGCCAGCTCCACGCGATCGCCGAGGACGTGCGCGGGGAACTGATCGATGGCCCCGTAGCGCGTTATCAACCTGGCCGCCGTTTTGGCCCCGATTTTCGGAATCCCCGGATAACCGTCCGCCGCGTCGCCCACCAGCGCCAGGTAGTCGGGGATATGCGACGGCGCGACACCGAACTTGGCTCGCACGCCGGCGTCGTCGCGAATCTGCCCGCTCTTGCGATCCACCTGCACGACGCGAGCGCCCACCACGCTCTGGGCGAGGTCCTTGTCCGGCGTCCAGATACACACCTTCTCGACGGCGGGGTCCTGCGCCGCGCTATGCGCGGCGGACGCGAGGGCGTCGTCGGCTTCGAGTTCGACCATCGGCCACGTCGCGACGCCCATTGCCACAAGCGCCTCCTCCAGCGCCACGAATTGAGCTAGAAGCGCGGGCTCGATGCCCAGCCCTGTCTTGTAGCCCGGCCAGAGCGCGTTGCGGAACGATTCGATGACGTGATCCGTGGCCACGCCGATGTGCGTCGCGCCTCCTTCGAGCATCTGCACGACCGTTCCCAGGACGCCCGCGACCGCGCCGAAGCGTGTGCCTTTCGTTGCGACACGTTTCAGGCCGTAGTAGTGGCGAAACAACTCGTACGTGCCGTCAACGAGGTGAACAATCATGTCGTGGATCTGACAAGGTCCGTCTACCGTTTTCGCCAGAGGATTTCTTCGCTCAGCCTCAGGCGCTTGACGACGGGGCCGATCTCGCCGAAGAAGCGCTGCGCGTCCCCCGGATAACCGGCCGTCGGCTTGAGCCCGGGGACTTCCTTTTGCCAGAACGCGTTCCATTCCCCCATCAGGGCTTCTGCGCGTACTTGCTCACCATCGAGGCGAGCCGCGACCGTCATCTCGCTCCCATCCTCGACGCGAAAGGTGATGCGCACCGTCCGGCCCAGACCGAGGACCTCGTACGTGCTTTGCCGCTGCGTCTCCTCGCGCGTCACGACCCAGCCGTCGGCGAAGGCGTCTTGCAGGAGGGGCGCGTAGTAGCTGCGGCCGCCATGCTTGTCGACCGTGATATAGACGTCCTCGTCGGGCGCCTGTTCCAGGAGGGCTTGCACGAGCCGGACGAAGCTGAGCGCGAGCACCGCCCCCTTGCTGTCGTGCCGGTCGATGAGCGCATTGACGCGCGGCGTGCACACGATCTCCGAGCGCGGCCGCAGCCACACGACCTCGTGCTGGGCGCATTGCTCCTTCCAGCGTGCGGCACGGGCGGGGAGGGCGTCCGCATCGGCCGCGAGAGGCAGCGGCGTGGCGCCGGTGAACCAGCATTCCTCCTGGAGCTCGGCGTGACAGGCGGGGGAGAGAAGGGGGAGGATCTCCTCCAGGGTGGTCACCTCGGTGTTCAGGGCGAGCAGCGCCGCGATCTCCAGCTCGGCGAGTCCCTTGCCGCCGGCGTAGACTTTCTTGGAGTCGTCGATCAGGACGCGGGAGTCGGCCTGGTGATGGGCGCGGCGAACGAGCCGCCGGAGCGTGCTCCAGAGGTTGGCGCCGAGCAGCGCTTCGGGCACGCGGCAAGCGACGGCGCTCATGACGAACGGGCCAAGGTTGGGGCCGTAGCCCGCTTCGTCGATGCCGATGCGCCAGGGCATTTCCTATCCTCCGTGAAGTCGCATGGCGGTCGCGTCGGCCGTGCCACACCCAGGGGCGGCCAGGCCGTGACCGCACTCTTCTCGCTGTCTAACTACAATGTCGTTCAGGCGAAGTCCATTGCCATTTCAGGGGTTTGCCGATGATGACGGACAATATCTTCAAGAAGATCGCCGACAAGGTGATCCGGCGAAGATCATGTCCGCCGCCTACGAGGACGACCGCTGCGTCGCCTTCACGACATCAATCCGCAGGCGCCCCGTCCACGTCCTCATCATCCCGGCGCCAGGTCATCGCGACGCATGCCGACATCACCGAGGCCGACCGCGATCTGCTCGGCCACCTGCACGTCGTCGCGGTCAAGCTGGCGAACGATCTCGAGCTGCACCGAGGGCTACCGCATCGTCGTCAACTGCAAGGAAGGGGCGGGCCAGACCGTGCCGCATCTGCACTGCACCTGCTGGGCGGCCGATCCTTCACCTGGCCGCCCGGCTAGAAGATCCGGTCCAGACGAGGAGACGCCGTGGCGAAGAAAGCATTCTGCTATGAGTACCCGCGTCCGGCGGTGACGGTGGACGTCGTCATCGTCACGCGCGAAAAGCGGCCGCGCGTGCTGCTGATCCGGCGCCGGCATGACCCGTTTCAGGGCATGTGGGCGATCCCCGGCGGCTTCGTGGACATGGAAGAAGACCTGGAAACGGCGGCCCGGCGTGAGCTGATGGAGGAGACGGGCGTGCGCGCGGGGAAGATCGAGCAGCTGGCGACGTTCGGCGCTCCGAAGCGCGACCCGCGCGGCCGGACTATCAGCGTCGTTTTCCTCGCTCGCGTGCCGAAGGATACCCAAGCGCAGGCGGGCGACGACGCGGCGGACGCCGCCTGGCAGCCCTTGGATCGCCTGCCCGACTTGGCGTTCGACCACCGGGAGATTCTGCGTCTGGCGCGGCGGCGATTGCGGGCGGGATAGTGGCTGGTGGCTGGTGGCTGGTGGCTGGTGGCTGGTGGCTGGTGGCTGGTGGCTGGAGCCGGCGTGAAGCGCGATTCGGGCGGTGGAGCGCGGGCGGGTGAGTAAGTTCTTTTCTGGGTCACCAGCCACCAGCAACTGGCCACCAGCCAGCACGAGTTTACTTCGCGGCGCCCGTCAGCTCGTTGACGCGTTTGAGCGCCTCCTGGTAGCGCCGCGCATCGGTCTCGTGCGTGAGCACTTCCCGGTAGAGCTCGATGGCCCGCGTACGCTCGTTGAGCTGCTTGTCGTAGATACGCGCCGCCCGGATGCGCGCTCCATGTGTGTCTTGGGATTCCACTCGGAACAACGCTCGTAATAATTGGCGGAGCGGCGGTATTGTTTGTAGGCTTTGTCCTCGTAGATGTCGCCGAGCATGTAGGCCGCGTCGGAGATCTTGTCGCTCTGCGGATAGGAAATGTCAGCATCTGCTGAGCAGGATCTCGGCGGGGCGCTGGTTGTCGATGTAGTCCGTGCCCCAGCCCTTGTCCTTGTACCCCACGGCCCGCATGTAGAGGGCGTTCGCCTCCGGCACGTTGACGTTCCCCGGCAGGTCGGCGGCGGCATCGTCCAGGTCCAGGCGAAAGGCCTGCTTGGAAATGCGGTGCCATTGCCGCAGCTCTTCCTCGGCCCACTTCGCCTCCGACGTCCCCCGCCTTGATGTAGTGCAGGCGAAGGTTCTCCAGAGCCTTCGATAGGTCGCGTCACGCGCCACGAGAAGCTCGACGACCTCAAGATCGTTCGAGCCCTTTTCCGTCTTGCCTGATGACGGCGGCTGCGCCCGAGCCGTGAGCAGCACGCTCAGGCCGAAGCAAAGCACCAGAGGGACCAGCCTGCGATACGGCACGGATCACCTTCTTGAGACACCGCCCGCCGATTTCACGCTTCCTTCGCCGCCGACGGCATGTTGCGCGCCTCGATGCGGCCGAAGATCATCCGGCCCGCCGGCGTTTGCAGCACGCTCGTGACGGTGATCGGCACTTCCTGGCCGATGGCGCTGCGACCCTGCTCGACCACCACCATCGTGCCGTCGTCCAGATAACCGACGCCCTGGCCGATCTGATCGCCCTGCTTGACAATCTTGATGCTCAGCGCCTCACCGGGCAACGCGACGAGCTTGAGCGCGTTGGCCAGCTCATTCAGGTTGATGACGTCGACCCCCTGAAGCTGGGCGATCTTGTTCAGGTTGAAGTCGTTGGTGACGACGCGGGCGCCGAGCGCCTTGGCCATCACCACCAGCCGCTCATCGACCTTGTGGACGTCGCGCAGCTCCGCCAGGTTCCCCTCGTGCATCTGCAGCTCAACCTTTGGGTTGGTCTGCATCTTCTTGAGGATGTCGAGCCCGCGCCGGCCGCGGTTGCGCTTGATCTTGTCCGAGCTATCCGCAATCCCTTGCAGCTCTTGCAGGACAAAGCGCGGGACCACCATCTTGGTATCGATGATCCCCGTATCACAAATATCGGCAATCCGGCCGTCGATGATGACACTCGTATCCAGAACCAGCGGCTTTGCCCCCTTTAGCTGCTTGGAAAACTCGACGTAAGGGATGATGAAGCGGAACTCGTCCTTGGTCTGCACCAGGACCGACACGGAAATATAGCAAAGGACGACGGTTATGAATAACTGCACGAGCTGGACGATCTGCGCCGGGAGATAGACCAGGATGATCGGCTCCAGCGCGTTCCAGAAGAGCGTGGCGACCAGAAAGCCGAAGAGCAGCCCGAAATAAATGGCGGAGATCGTCGTGATTTGCTTGTTGCGCGTGAAGATGTCGCCCGCGATCACGACGAAGCCGGCCAGCAGGATCACGAAGAAAGTGAGGAAGCTATCATAAACGGAGAAAACGCGGGTCGCGATGCCCACCGTGAGCACGATGAACAGGACGCGAAGGATCCAGAGCAGAGTGTCGGCAGGGGAACCGAACAACCGGCCCCGGCCCGTTCCGAACCAATCGCGAATTCGCTGAGGCAGCAAGCGGAACCTCCGAAGGCTTGGGACGGCATGAACGAAGCGGGCGCCCCGCACGAGGTTTGACGTTTCGTAAGAGGGATTCTATACCGGCGTATAGGGCTGGAACAGCCTCAGGTATTCATCCTGCGCATATCGGTCGGTCATGCCCGCCAGGTAATCGCACACGACGCGCGGTAATGGCTCTGCTCGCGTCCGCTCCAGGTATCGGGCCGGCAACTCATCGGGATAGCGGCAAAACTCGGCGAACAGCGCCTCCAGCATGCGCTGGCCCTTGTGCGCCATGCGCATGACACGGTAATGACGATAGACGCGCTCGTGCAAAAACGCTTCCAACTCCTTTTTTAGCGCCGCCACCCGCGGACTGGGCGCAGCCAGGACCTCCGCCGCGCCGCGCACGTCCGCCACGGAACCCACCCGCGCCTGCCGCAACCGGTTCTCGGTCTGCTCGAGCAGGTCTCCCACTTGCCAGTCGATCAAGGCCCGTACCACGGCCGGCTGGAACTGGAGTGGCCCGATGCGGGAATGTTTGGCGCGGACGCGCTCGACCGCCTGGTTCCAGAACGGGACTTCCGCGAGGTCATCGAGCCCGATCAGGGCGAGAGAGAGAGCGTCGTCCACGTCGTGCGTGTTGTAAGCGAGGCTGTCCGCCGCATCGACGACTTGCGCCTCCAGGAGCGGCTTGCCCTCGGCGAAAAAATCGACAAGGGAAGGATCGGCGCGGTCGTGGCAATGAAACGCCTGCGCCTGCCGCACTTCCCACGACAGATTGAGGCCGGGAAAATCGGCGTAGCGGTACTCCAGGTCCTCCACGATGCGCAGACCATGGCGGTTGTGCTCGAAGCCGCCATGGTCCCTCATGCACTGGTCGAGCGCCTCCTCGCCGGAATGACCGAAGGGGGGATGACCCAGATCGTGCATCAGGGCGATGGCCTCGGTGAGGTCTTCGTTGAGTCCGAGACGGCGCGCAATGGTGCGGCTGATCTGCGTGACTTCGAGGGTGTGCGTGAGGCGTGTCCGGTGGTGGTCGCTCGCCTGATTGACGAGGACCTGCGTCTTGTACATCAGGCGGCGAAAGGCGGTGCTATGGACGATCCGGTCGCGATCGCGCTGATAAGGTGAGCGATATTCGTGCGCCGCTTCCGGGCGCCTTCTCCCCCGGCTCAGGCGGGCGCGCATCGCGTAGGGGGCGAGCGCCTGCTCCTCCAGCGCCAGGGGATCCCGGTGGGCCTCCATCATGTCAATCCTTCTTCCCTGCTCCAAGCAGCGAGCGGCCATCGAGGTTCCAGGACGCGCGCACCGGCACGCCGAGATGGTCCAGCGCCGTGACCGCGACGTCGACCACGCCGCACGGCCCCGCGATGGTCCCCTTCGCCTTTCCGCCCTGGACGATGACGAAGACCGTGCGCTCCTCCGCGCTCTTGCCGCCATGGCCCTTGCCTTTGCCGCCGTGATCCGTGCTGACCAGGATCAGCCAGTCTTCCGTCTTCGCACGCTTCGCCAGCGCGGCGAGCAGACGCCCCACCCGGTCGTCCGCGGCCGTGATCGCCTCGAGGTAAGCCGGCACGCTTGGATGGAAGCCGTGCTTGTGGCCGGCGCCATCGACGTCGTCGAAGTGGACGAAGATCGCGTCGAGCTGCGGCGCCGTCAGGACCTTTTCCGCCTCGGCGCAGACTTCCGCGTCCGTCTTGCGCGTGATGACGACGTCGCAGGCGGCGATGATCTTCTCGTTGATCGGGGCCCAGTGTACGATCGACGCCGTCCTGGCGGTTGGCCGCTTTTCCTTGAGACGGACGAACAGGTGGGGATAGGTCTTGAGGTCGGCGTTCTCGAACTTGTTGTCGCGGATGCCGTGCTTCTCGCGCCAGACGCCGGTCAGCATGCTGCTCCAGCCGGGGCCGCTGCTCGTCATGTCGCCGGTCAGCGCTTCGGCGCTGAATGCCCCATTCTTGATGAGGCCGTGCAGGTGCGGCGCCTTGGCCTTGAGCAAGGCGTCGGGCCGGCAGCCGTCGATGCCGATGATCAACACCCGGCGGCGTTCCTGGCCCGGCGCGGCGGGCGCCCCCAAGGCGAAGATCAGGATGACCCAGAGCAAGCGCATGGAGGCATCTCGCTGGACGATACGGTCGCGGTATCGTTCTATCGTTATCCCCACGGCTGACGAATGCAAGCGGTCGCACTTGTCTTCCCTGTCTCGCCCCGCTTGCCCCCTCGATCTCTGGTAGCGGAAGAACCCGCAGTTCGCTTAAATAGCGGCTGGAACGCGGGGGCAGCCTGGCGCCGGGCCAGACTCTGCCTCCGAATCGCTCCACAGGCGGGCGTTGCAACGCAAAAGGGGACAGTCCCTTTCGACCTGGCAAAAGAGCCGGTGTTCGCTCGAGCGAAAGGGACAGTCCCCTTTTGCATTGCAAAGCCCCACAGGCGAGGGAAAAAGCCGTGCGCATCAGTGAACTCTATCAGCGGCCCGAACCCACGATCTCCTTCGAGTTCTTCCCCCCCAAGACGCGCGAGGCCGAGGACACGCTCTATCGGGAAGTCGTCCCCGGCCTCAAGGGGCTCGGCGCCTCGTTCATCTCCGTCACGTATGGAGCCGGCGGCGGCACGCGCGACTCCACCTTCCGCATCGTCAACACCATCCGTGCCGAGCACAACGTCGAGGCGATGGCCCATTTCACTTGCGTGGGCGCCACGAAGGAGAGCGTCCGCCACGAGTTGGAGCTGGCCAAGCAGCTTGGCTTCGACAATCTCCTCGCGCTGCGCGGCGATCCCCCCAAGGGACAGCTCGATTTCAAGCCGTCGCCCGACGGCTTCGCCTATGCCCTCGACCTCATTCGTTTCATCAAGGAACACAACCACTTTTGCCTGGGCGCCGCGTGCTATCCCGAAGGTCACGTCGAGTGCGCGTTCAAGCACGCCGATTGGGACCGCGCCGCCCTCAAGGTCGAGGCCGGCGCGGAGTTCCTCATCACCCAGCTCTTTTACGACCCGAGCGACTTCCTCGATATGGAGGACTATCTGCGTCACAAGCGCGATGTCAAAGTCCCCATCGTCCCCGGCATCCTGCCCTTCCTTTCCACCGAGCAGATCAAACGCTTCACGACGCTGTGCGGCTCCAAGATCCCCGGCCCCATCCGCCGCCGTCTCGAAGACCTGGCCAAGGACGACGAAGCGGTCCGGCAATACGGCATCGAGATCTGCACCGAGAACTGCCGCCGCCTGCTCGACCACGGCGTGGCCGGCCTTCACTTCTACTGCCTCAACCGCCTGCCCAGCGTAACTCAGATCATGAAGAACCTGGGCCTGGCGAAGTGACGGGCGGCTTTACCGAGTCTGCCCCAACGCCGCTGTTTGCGCGCCATGAGCTGAACCAAGCCGCATAGGCGACACGCGCCGGAAAGTTTTACATCCGTCTGCACGCCCTTCTTACAATGCGGGGGGCTCGCAGCGCCCCAGCCCCCCACGGCTGATTCCCCGCTTGTTCCCCTGAATCAATGACTTGCGGCCCATTCGTGGAAGGGGCTCCGGCATTGGCGCCACCTTTGCTCTTCTCTTTCTCGTCAACAACCAAGGAGGTAAAGCCCGACGAGGCAACAAGGCCGGTCCCCCCAACCGGCCTGAGTGCGACGCGAAATCCGGAGGGTTCTTCCCCAGCCCTCCTCCCCCAAGCCCGTCGCGAAGCCAACCTCCTCACGCCAGCATTCCCCTCAACTATTCAAAACGCCTTCCCCCGAAGCCACCCGCTCCCCACGGGTGGCTCTTCTTTTCTTCCCGAGCCTAATCGTAATCTGAATCCTAATCTCGCTCTCTTCCGTCCTCGCCGACGAGACACAAGAACCGATGAAAGCCCTCGTCAAGAAAAGCCGAGCCCGGCCTCTGGCTCAGGAGCGTCCCGACCCCGTCCATCGGCATCAATGACGTCCTCATCAAGGTGCTCGCACCGACATCTGCAGCACCGACCTCCATATCTGGAAGTGGACGCCTGGGCCCAGAAGGCCATCCCGGTTCCCCTTGTCGTCGGTCACAGTTCGTCGGCCGCATCGTCGAGGTCGGCTCCAACGTACACGACTTCCAGGTCGGGGAGATCGTCTCCGGCGAAGGGCACGTGGTCTGCGGCCATTGCCGCAACTGCCTGGCCGGCCGCCGTCACCTCTGCAAGGACACCAAGGGCATCGGCATCAACCGCCCAGGCGCCTTCGCGGAGTACCTCGCGCTTGCGGCACGCCAATGTCTGGGTCCACGATCCGAGCATCCCGCGCGACGTGCAATCGATCTTCGATCCCTTCGGCAACGCCGTCCACACCGCCCTTTCCTTCGACGTGCTCGGCGAAGACGTGCTCGTCACCGGCGCCGGCCCCATCGGCTGTATGGCGGCCGCGGTGGTACGTCACGCCGGCGCGCGGCACGTTGTCGTCACCGACATCAATCCCTATCGCCTCGAATTGGCCAAGAAACTCGGCGCCACATGCACGGTCGATGTCCGCAAGGAAAAGCTGCCCGACGTGCAGAAGAAGCTCGGCATGAAGGAAGGCTTCGACATCGGCCTGGAAATGTCCGGCAACGAGCAAGCCTTCCGCGACATGCTCGCCAACATGGCCCACGGCGGCAAGATCGCCATGCTCGGCATCCCCGACAAGGAGATGGCGATCGACTGGGACACGATCATCTTCAACATGCTCACCATCAAGGGCATCTACGGCCGGGAGATGTACGAAACCTGGTACAAGATGACCGTGATGCTGCAATCGGGTCTCGACATCGAGCCGATCATCACGCACCGCTGCGGCTACCAGGATTTCCAGAAGGGCTTCGACGCCATGCGCGAGGAACTGCGGCAAGGTGATCTGACCTGGGCGGAAGGATGACGGCCATGCGCATCGCCATCGGTCAAATCTGGCAAGAGACGAACACCTTCAACCCGCTGCCGACGACGCGGCGCGACGAGGACTTCGGCGTCCTGCGCGGGCCCGAGGTCGTGGGCATGGCCGAGACGAACGCGGCGGGAGGCTTCATCCAGTCGCTCCGGCGGCACGGCGAACGCCCGGAGATCGTCGGTCTTGTCCGACTGGCCGCTTGGCCGGGGGAACGGCGACGCGCCCACGTTCGAGTGGTTGAGACAGGAACTGCTCGACGCCAGCTGGCGCCGCGGCTGACCGCCGTCCTCCTCGCGCTTTACGGCGCCCTGGTGGCGGAGGACGCCGGACGTCGAGGAGAACTGCTCGAGACGGTGCGTGGCCGCATCGGTGCGCGCGTTCCTCGGTGGCGACGCTCGATCTCCACTGCAACCTGACGGAAAAGATGGTGCGTCACGCCGACGCCCTGGTCGCCTACCACACGGCGCCTCACATTGACGTCTTCGAAACGGGAGAGAGCTTGGGCGCCGCCCTGCTGCGCGCATCGTGGTCGACGGCGTCCGACCTGTCACGGCCTTCGAAAAGCTGCCGCTGGTCGTCCCCGCCGAGCGAGCCAGCACGCAGGATCCGGCCAGCGTGAAGCTCGAGCTGGCGCCTTGCAGGAACTCGAACAACAGCCGGGATCCTTTCGGCCGGTCGAGCAGCGGTGCAGCCATGGCTCGACATTCCCGACCTGGGCGGCGTCTTCGTGGTCACCGACAACGATCCGGCGCGGGCGGCTGCCGAGCGACGGCGGCACGGCGGACGCGGTGTGGGGCCGGCGCCGCGATCTCCGTTGCTGACGCCGGTCGAGGAAGCCGTGGCCGCGGCACATCGGTTGCACGGGGAAGGCCTGATCGTGCTGAGCGACAGCGCGGACGCGACCACGTCCGGCGCCCCCGGGGACAGCACCTGGGTCCTGCGCGAGTTGCTGCGCCACGACTGGCAGCGGCCCGCCCTGGTCACACTCGTTGCCCCGGAAGTCGTTGAGGAAGCCGCACGTCTCGGCGTCGGCGCGAGCTGGGCCGGCGCGCTAGGCGGTAAGCGCGACGCCCGTTTCTCGCAGCCCTTGACCTTGAGCGCGGAGATTGTGCGCTTCTTCGACGCGCGCTTCACGTTGTCGGGCCATCTGGCCAAAAACTTGCCGATCGACATGGGCCGCGGCGCCGTCCTGCGGCATGGCAGCGTGCATATCGTGCTCACGTCGCGCTCGGGGCCCCACTTCGCGCCGGCGCTTTTCGAGGCGGCCGGGCTGGCGCCATTCAGCGCGGGCGTGCTGGTCGCGAAGAGCCCGTGCGGCTTCCGGGCGGCCTACCAGGAACGAGCCCGGCAAATCATGCTCGTGCGGGCGCCCGGGTGCGCACCTTCGGATTTCTGGCGTTACGAGTATCGCCACATTCCACGGCCGCTCTGGCCCTGGGACGAGATCGAGACCCGGCGTTAGTGCCCACTTCGCAACTCCTGCAACGCGAAAATCCAGGCATTTGCGGGCATTTCCCTTCAGCGCCGCTTTGCGTTCGCCCCGGAATTGTCCGCAGAATCGCAAAATTTGTCATGTTCGATTTATGAGGTATACTTCCCGCGGATTCACGCGTTGAAACCCCTCCAAAGGCGTTTTTTCGGCGGACGGCTTGTTTTATGCTTCTTGGTACGTCCAGCCGCGCATATCCCCCAACGGTGAGAGAGGTATCCCCTATGAGCACCCCCGAAACCGAGTATTGCGTCACGGACCGGCGCGCCAACGATCGCCGCAAGCGCAATATCCCGGTCGCTCTCGAACGGCGCAGCGGCAAGGACCGCCGCCAGCAGGGCGAGCGGCGCCGCCAGATCGACCCGACGACGTGCGAGCGCGACTACAGCGGTGACGAGATCGATTTCATGCGCGCGATGGACCAGTACAAGCGCGACAACCGCCGCCCCTTCCCCACCTGGAGCGAGGTGCTGGAAGTGCTGCAGGCGCTGGGGTATCGCAAGGTCGCGGAGCCCTCGCTGATGCCGGGCCTTGGGAACGCGATGCCGCCGGCGTCGAACGACGCGTAGCCGTCAAGGTCGCCAAGCAAGCCCGACGAGAACGTCGGGCTTTTTTGTTGGCGATCTTGGTCCCCCTTTCCCCCGGCGTCCGCGAAGCCATCTTGCTCCAATTCCCCGGATTGGGCATTTTCTTGGCAGCCCAGCTTTTCAGCGGCAAGGACGCCCTCCATGCGCATCTTCATCAGCGCCGGTGAGCCCAGCGGCGATATTCATGGCGCCAACCTCGTCCGCGAGCTCAAGCGGCGTCATCCCGGTGTCGAGTGCGTCGGCTTCGGCGGGCCCCACATGGCCGGGGCCGGCGCCGATCTGCTCTATCCACTCACGGACCTGGCGGTGATGTGGATCTCACGCGTGCTGGCCAACGTGGTCACGTTCCTCGGGCTCATCTCGCGCGCCGACCGCTACTTCCGCCATCACCGGCCCGACGCCGTCGTCCTCATCGACTATCCCGGCTTCAACTGGTGGATGGCGCGGCGGGCCAAGGCGCACGGCATCCCCGTCTTCTATTTCGTGCCGCCGCAACTCTGGGCCTGGGCCGGCTGGCGCGTCAAGAAGATGCGGCGCTTCGTCGACCACGTCCTGTGCAGCCTCCCCTTCGAGCCCGCCTGGTACGCCGAGCGCGGCGTTCAGGCCGAGTACGTCGGCCATCCCTTCTTCGACGAAGTCCCTGAGCAGAAACTGGACGACGACTTCATGACGCGGCAGCGGGCCGACGGCCGGCCCATCGTCGGCATCCTGCCCGGCTCGCGCAACCAGGAGATCGAACGCAACCTGTCGACGCAGATCCGTGCCGCCGCGCTGGTCCAGCGTGCCCGGCCGGACGTGCGCTTCCTCGTCGCCTGCTACCGCGCGGCGCAGAAGAAGACGGTGGACGAATATCTGCGGCGACATCCCGGCCTGAACATCGAGACCTATTCGGGGCGCACGCCGGAGATCATCGAGTTGGCGGAAGCGGTGATCTCGGTATCGGGCTCGGTGTCGCTGGAATTGCTCCAGCGGGAGAAGCCGAGCGTCATCGTCTATCGCGTCGGCAGGCTGGACCTGAAGGTCGGACGCTTCTTCATGAAGGCCAAGTACATCACGCTCGTCAACCTGCTCGCGGAGCGGCGGCTGTTCCCCGAGTACCTCAGCGATCGCAACGAATGCCTGTCCATCGCCCAGGACATCCTGGGCTGGCTCAACGTGCCGAGTCAGCGGCAAGAGGTGGTCGACGCGCTGCGGGCGCTCAAGGATCGTTTCGCCCAGCCGGGAGCGTGCGGCCGGGCCGCGGCGTTCGTCCTCGAGCGGCTGGCGGCGGCGCGGGCGGCGTGAAGCGACAAGAGACTGTTCTGGCGACTTTCACGATACCAAGCCGCTTGGCCCCTTTTTCCCCGCAACCGAAGGCGTGTCGGGATCCTTTTTGGGTCCGACGGTTCGACACCTTTGTTTTCCTCTCATTTCACCGCGCCGTTGATAACACAATCTGATTCCCCTCGGAGTCCTTCATGATCGCCATGACGCCCCATGGCTCGGCTTTGGGCGGCTTGTCGAACTCGACGCCCTTGGCCTTGAGTTCCTCGTAGGTCTTCTGGACGTCGTCACATTCCATGGAAATCCCGGTGAATGTGCCCACCCGGCTTTCATGGCCGGGCGCCGTGAACAACGCGACGCCGGTCTCTCCCTTGGGCGGCCGCACCTCGATCCAGCGCTGGCCCGGCCCCATCGGCTGATCGGTGACCAGCGCAAAGCCGAGCTTGTTCACGTAGAAATCCAGCGACCGCTCCTGGTCGCGCACGGGAATGCTCACGAACTTGAGTTTTCGGATCATGGCTCGCCTTTCTCGAACGAGTGCGGGAGATCGAACTCTCCGCAATATAGCCGGCGCGGCGCCTCAGTCGGAGGCGCGGCGGCGCGTTTCTCGCCAAGTCGCGTCGCCCGTCACTATATTGAGGAGTACCATAGCGCAATGCCCCACATCGCCATCGAACCGTACGTGATCGACTGCCTGCTGCCGGACCTGGTCGGCCACGATCGGCTACTCTCTTCGTTCATCGTTTATCTGTTCCTCTATCGCCAGGCGGCGCAGCACGAGAATTGGTCCGTGCGCTTATCCCATCGCGCGATCGCCGGCGCCACCGGGCTGTCGCGCAGCGCGGTCCAGAGCGCACTTGCCCACCTCCAGAAGCGGCAACTGATCGCGAGCTCGCGCGCTCATCCCACCGCCGTGCCCATGCACATGGTTCAGCGGCCGTGGCTAAGGCTTGGGAAGGGCGGGCATTTGCCGAAAGGTGGTTGAATCATGTGGAAGACGCTTGCTTCCCTTCTGACCAGCACATCTCTGTCTCAGTCATGTTTCTTCCCTCGGCCGTGAGCCAAGCCACTTCGGATCGTCGAGATCCTTTTCGTACTCTGCCCTGCTACCGAAGCCGAGCGCCTCCAGCCGAGCGAAATACGGGGCGTAAGCGGCATCCTCCACCTCTTCGTCCTCCTCCGGCTCGATTCCCCAGATGGCGCCGATCAGCCAGGCGAGCCAGCGGGGCGGCGGCGGCCACTTGCGAAAATACCCGATGCGCTCTGGCTCTTCCAGGTTTTGACTATCCCACCAGCGGCGGAACACGTCCAGGTAGCCCTCGCCGGCGCCCATGCGCCAGCAGATGTCGTAGGGATGCGTGTCCGGGACCGCGATCCAGGGCGGCGGCACGGCGCCGTACTTCTCGACGTAGCTTGCGATCTCTTGATCGAGGGGATGCGGTTGATCATCTTGCATCGTCTCTTCCCTCGGCGAGCAGATACTCCAGCAGGTCCCGCGCGTAAACCGGACCGCTTGCCGGTAGTTCCGGAAGGGCCACGAGTTCTCGCTCCAGCGCCAGCATCGACAGCCCCATCGCCGGCACGCAAAGATCGTACTTCTCCAGGACGCCATCCTCGCGCTCGAAGTCGCGCTGGTAGACGGCCAGCACAAGGTCGATGGCGTCGCGAAACCGGCTGGCCGAACGCTCGACGATGCCGAGAAGCGTGTCGCGCAAGCTGGGGAACCAATCGAGCGGCTCCAGGTCGACCACCTTGGCCAGCTCGCCGCGGGCCGCCTCGTCGTCGCCGCGACCCAGCGCCTGCAGCGCCCGAAGCAAGAACTGCCAGTTGGCGTATACCTCGGAAAGCCTCTTCTGGGGGCAGTCGCCGCTGACGGCGATTTCCCTGGCCTGGGGCGGCTCGTTGGCCACGAGCGCGGTCATGACGCCCAGAACCGCCTTGCCGGGATTGACAATGGACGGATCCACTCGTTTGGCGTTCTGGAAGAGGGCGACGAACGCCTCGACCGATTTCCGCAACGAATCGCGCACCTGGGCAAGCTCGTGGCCGACACCGTACTGGACGCAGGCGAGCGAAACATACATGTGCGCGATGGAGCTGTAATTCGTTGGCCGCGCCGCCAGGCACTTCTCGGCGTTCGCGATCCGCGCGGGGTAGTAGTTCAAGGCCCAGGGCGCCCCACCCCGGAAGCGATGCAGTCGAGCCATCGCGCCACCTCCTCCGTTGAATTCCCTGCCGCTGGTCGCATGCAAGGTCGCTCAGCCCAAGTTCCCCGAATCAATTCGGCACGCTGCCGTCGTACCAGAGGTGGTTCGCCTGTCCGGAGTGCCGCGGCGGGCTGTGTCGCGCCGCCTTCGTCGCCGCATCGGCGGGCCAGGCGGTGAAGTGCTCCGCCGCGCCGCGGCAGCTTGGTAGATCATCGTGCTCGAAGACCAGCACGCCGCGCGCCTCCTTCAGGGTTTTGCCCCCCACGTCCGGGTTGATCGCGTAGCCGATCTGAAAGTACGCCCCCTGTGTCGGGCTGCCGCTCGTCCGATCGAGCGCATCGGGGCAGCGAAATATCGGCAGCGCATTTTCCACGAACGGCGTCAACGAACCGGCCGGCGCATAGGTCGCAAGCGCGGCCGTGAGCGTGGATCCCGGCCGATTGTCATAGGGACACCACCAGGTCTCATGGGGGCCCGTGTAGGTATTGGCCGGATTACAGGTGAGACATTGCGGATCGCCGCCGCCCTTCCACGGCGCCGGACAGGATCGTACGAACGGGAAACGCTTGTGGGCGTCGTGATAGAGGTGCAAACCAAGCCCGATCTGCCGCAGGTTGTTCCGGCAAACGGCGTTGTCGGCCGACGCCCGGACGCGCTGGACCGCCGGCACGAGCATACCGACCATGATCGCCAGGATGGCGAGCACCACCAGCACTTCGACCAGGGAAACGCCGCAGCGTCTGACGTCTGCTTCTGCAACCTTCATCGCGCACGCTCTTCGTCGGACGTGGTCTTGGCGCCCGCCACACTACCATGCCTAAGGGACCGTCACCACGATCAAACGCTTCGGCTCCTTGCCGCAGTCGATCCGCCCCACCACTTCCTTCTTCGCCGTGTCGATCACCGCGATCTGTCCCTTGGTCCGGAGCGAGGCGTACGCGAAGCGGCTGTCCGGCGAGAACGTGATCCAGTAGACCGGGCCCGCCACAGGGATCGATGCAAGTTGCTTTGGCGCCTTTCCCGTGATGTCGAAAGCGTGTACGGTCGCGTTCTCCACGTCGCATTCCCAGACTTCTTTCTGGTCCGGCCGCACCTCGATGCCGTGGCTCCGGCTCGTTTTCTTCTTCTGCTCGGGCGTCAAGTCCGCCGGCACGCGCTGGAGGAACTTGCGGCCGATCGTGTCGGCGATCTCGAAGCCGATCAGGCCGTCGACATTGGCGAAGAGGCGGCCGTCGCGCGCCACGGCAATGGGCCGCACGCTGTCGCTGAACGTCACCTCGCCGACGATCTTGTGCGTCGCCACGTCGGCCAGGAGGACGCGCTTCGGCGCTCCCATCGGCGCCAGGAACATGGTCTTGCCGTCCGGCGCGCACAAGGTGTTGTGCGGCCGGCCTCCCGTCTTGATCCGTTCGACAATCTTCCGCGCCGCCACATCCACGACTTCGAAATGCCCGTCAGCCACCGGCACGTAGGCGAACTTGCCGTCCGGCGTCACCGCCAGCTGGTTCGGCGCCCGGCCGACCGTCATGCGCTCCACGACTTCATCCGTGCGTGGATCGATCCATACGAGCTGACCTTTGCCCCCTTCGATGGAGACAAGGACGAAGTCCGCCTTGGCCGGGGCGGCGATGCCGTGCGGATTGGGGCCGACCTTGAGCGACTTGATGACTTTGTTGCTCGGCACGTCGACGATCGTGACATCGTCGCCGGCGCTGTTGGTGATGTAGAGCTTTTGCCGCGCTTCGCCGGCGGCCAAACAAGCGGGAACCAGGAGAAGGAGGAGGAGAGGTCGCACGGCCGGATCTCCGGAGAGTGAGGAGGCGGGATTGCGCTGATTCTGGCCGCGGCCCGGCCGGAATGCAAGCGCCTATTTCGCGCGGCGCTCGATTGCATTTTCTTCTGTCTTCTCCGATACTGCCCAGCATGGCGGAAACGTCCCTCAGCCTCCTGCACCGACTTCAAAAGGACGGCGCCGCCGCCGACTGGTCCCGCCTCGTCGATCTCTACACGCCTCTCATCCAGGGCTGGCTCAAACGCCACGGCCTGACCGGCCCCGACGCCGACGACCTCCTGCAAGACGTGCTCAGCGTCCTCATCCGCGAACTGCCCGCCTTCGTCCATCAAGAGCGCCGCGGCGCCTTCCGCGCCTGGCTCAAAACCATCACCGTCAACCGGGCCTGCGGCTTCTGGCGCCAGCGCAACGCTCACGCCCAGCCCGCCGGCGCCGCCGACTTCGGCCAGGTCCTCGACGAACTGGAAGACCCGAACTCGCGCCCCAGCCTCATCTGGAATGAGGAACACGACCGCCACGTCATGTCCCGCCTCCTCGCCGCCATCGAGCCCGAGTTCAACGCCGTCCACTGGCAAGCCTTCCGCCGCCAGGTCTTCGACGGCCTGCCCGCGTCCCAGGTCGCCGCCGAGCTGGGCGTGACGGACAACGTCGTCCTCCTTGCCAAGTCGCGCATCCTCAGGCGCTTGCGGCAGGAAGCGTCGGGCTTGCTCGACTGAACGCCTCTTCTCGCGCCCTGGGAAGGCGGCGTGCCGAGGGTCACCGCGTGCTTTGCGAAGCGTCCGCAACGGGAGGGAGAGATGCTGGACCCGATTTGCCTGGACCGGCGCTCGTCACGGCGATGCGGAACGCCTCGTTGATTTGTTCTTCTGCGACGTAGTCAAAAACAAGCTCTCCGCATTCATCGCATCGAGGAACCGCCAAGGCTTCGACGCGAACCGCTATTGGCCTGCCGTTCTGCTCGCGTTCGCATTGATAGGGCATCGTCCGGCGCCAAACGCTCTTCTGCCGACAACGCGGGCAGCGCCAGGGAAACGGCCGGTCTTGGGCCTTCTCGTTCTCGCCGTTCGATTCGAACATCATGAATGCTCACAGGTACAGCGTGGGATCGTTGCTCTCGCGATCGACTCGCTGGGAATGTTCGCTTTCCATCTTGTCCGCCAAACGGTTAGCGCCGTGGCCAGTTCGCGGTTCCTTTGTCACGAGGCTCGCCATGGTACTTATCGTTTTCTGGTCGGTGATCGCTGTCGGTATCCTCGCCGCCATCGCGCTTGCCGCGGTCGGCTCGGGCGGCATCGTCTTGGTCGGTGTCGTGGCGAGGTCCGCCCGCCTGCGCCGGTTCGGCGCAACCCTATGGCATTATGCCGCCGCGCTTGGAACGGTTGCAATCCATGCCCATGTCGGCTTGGCGACGATTCTCGGCCTGATCTCGATTCTCGCCGCCATCTTTCTTGGAAAATCGTGACAGCCGCTCCTCCCTCGCGCACTTCCCTTTCGCCCGTTGCTTTTCAACCTTCTTTGGGCGAGGATGCTGCCATGGTCGTTACCCATCCGGACGATGAACTCCTGACCGCTTTCGGCCTGGGACATCTCGATCAGACCGAAGCCGACGCCGTCGAGCAGCACCTCGCCGACTGCCCTACGTGCCGGGCCTATCTCGACAGCCTGCCGGGCGATAGCTTCATCAACCTGGTGCGCTCGGCCAATCCGGCCGCCGCCGCGCTGTCAACACCAGCCGCCCGCACCCGCACGCACACCGGCGACCCCGCCCCGCTCGGCGCCGAAGTCCCGCCCGAACTGATCGACCATCCGCGCTACCGCATCCTCGGCCTGATCGGCGTCGGCGGCATGGGCGCCGTCTTCAAGGCCGAGCACCTCCTGATGAAGCGTGCCGTCGCTTTGAAGGTCATCAACCGCGCCCTGCTCGACAATCCCGCCGCCATTGAACGCTTTCGCCGCGAGGTCGAAACTGCCGGCAAGCTCACCCACCCCAACATCGTCCACGCCTACGACGCCGAGCAGGCCGGCGACGCCCACTTCCTCGTCATGGAGCACGTCGACGGCGTCAGCCTCGCCAAGCTGGTGAACGACGGCGGCCCCCTCCCCGTCGATCGCGCCTGCGACTACATCCGCCAGACAGCCCTCGGCCTCCAGCACGCCCACGAGCGCGGCATGGTCCACCGCGATATCAAGCCGCAGAACCTGATGCTGTCGAACGAGGGGACGGTCAAGATCCTCGACTTCGGCCTCGCCCGTTTCGCCCTCGAATCCGCGCCCCCGCTGGCGCAACAAGCGACCGTTGAAGCCGCCGGGGAAGCCACCGTCTCCGGCGCCGCTCCTGCCGCCGCGCTGACCCAGATCGGCGCCGTCATGGGCACGCCAGACTACATCGCCCCCGAGCAAGCCCGCGACGCCCATAGCGCCGACATCCGCGCCGATATCTACAGCCTCGGCTGCACGTGTTACGACCTCCTCACCGGCCGACCCCCGTTCCCCGAAGGCACGGTCGTGCAGAAAGTCATCGCCCACATCGAGCGCCAACCCAAAGCGATCACGACACTGCGCCGTGAATTGCCGCCTGCCCTGGCCCCCGTCATCGAAAAGATGCTCGCCAAGGACCCCGCGGCCCGCTACCAGACTCCCGCCGAAGTCGCCGAGGCGCTGCTCCCCTTCACTCGCCCCGCGCCTGGTACTTCTGAAGAAGATGCCCCCAAGCCCGCAGGCGAGTCTTCGAGCCTGCGGGGTCCCCGCCGCCGCCCCCGTTTCGCGCTCGCCGCGTCCTGCACCATCGCGCTGCTGACGCTCAGCTACCTCTTCATCCCCCCCGTCCGCGACTTCGCCCACTACTTCTTCCGCCTCGCCACCAACAGAGGCGTCCTCGAAATCGAAGCCGACGACGAGGACATCGAGATCACTGTCAAGCAGGAAGGCAAGGACGTCGTCAAAGCCGTCGTCATCAACAAGAAGACGAAACGAACGTTCGAGCTGAGCGCGGCCGACGGCCAGATCGAGGCCACGGACCCACTCGACAAGACGACCAGGAAGACCACCGAGTTCGCCCTGGAGCGCGGCGGCCGGACGTCGCTGCGCGCCCGGGCACTCCTCCCGGAGCGCGTCGCCAAGAAAGGCCCTCACGGAACGGACAAGGCCGATGCGGAGACCGTTCCCGGGTTCGAGCCCGCCTTCCGCCCCCTCTTCAACGGCGAGAACCTCACCGGCTGGAAGCTCAACCAGAAGTGGACCGTC
The DNA here is from genome assembly GCA_046350295.1 of Gemmataceae bacterium. Lineage (GTDB taxonomy): Bacteria > Planctomycetota > Planctomycetia > Gemmatales > Gemmataceae > JAXMAR01. The sequence goes on along the minus strand of JAXMAR010000029.1, from coordinate 17,314 downwards.
AAGGATGGCGTCCTCATCGCCGACCGCGCCGGCGAATTCCTGTCCGAGCGCGCGATGTCCCAGAACTTCCGCCTCCGCCTCGAGCTCAAGCTGATACGCGGCCACGCCGTCGTTCGTTTTCGCGTCCCCGCGAGCGGCGAGAAGGATTGGAACGTCGCCCTCATGGACAACCGCCTCGGCATGATGGACGGCATGTTGCACACGGGAAGAGGCAAACGGACCACCGGCTTGGTCCGCGAAATCGCCAACATGGACGAATGGATCGTCGTCGAGCTCATTTCCCAGGACCAGGAGGCCACGGTCCGCATCAACGGCAAACAGGTTCTCTATCTGAAAGACGATTCTTACACGCCCGCCCCGGGGCACATCGGCTTGTGGATCTCCGAGGTAGCTGGGCCCAAGAAGACGGAGCTGCACATTCGCAAGATCGAGATCATGGAGTTGCCGCCATCGCCGCCGCCGGCCGAAGGGTTTCAGCCCCTTTTCAATGGCAAGGATTTGGCGGGCTGGTCCACGACCAACCCGGACGCCTGGAAGGTGAAATCCGACATCCTTACCGGTCTCGACGGCGTGCTTCGTTCCGACAAGGCCTACGAGAATTTTGAGGTGCGCGCCCAGGTCCGCCTCAGGTTTCCCGGCGTCGCGGACTTCTGTTTCCGGTCCACCACCACCGATTGGGGTTACGCGCCTCTCGGGAACAAGTGGATCTCTGAATGTACCGGCTCCCTGGCCTACAGGCGCAAGAGCGGCAAGTCCAAAGTGCTCGTCGACTATTCCAGTGGCCGCGTTCCGGACGACGCCTGGTTCACGCTCGAGGTCCGCGTCGTCAACCGGAAGGCGACCGTGCGCCTCAACGGCGCCCTTACCGCGGAAAAAGACATCCCGGAGCTGGCGCGGCGCGGCTTTCTCGAGTGGCATGTCGATCCGAAAAGCAAGTTGGAGCTGCGCTCGATCGAGATCAAGGAGCTGCCGCCGTCCGCCGCGGCGCCGCCCACCTTCCAGCCGCTCTTCAACGGCAAAAGCCTCGACGGCTGGCACAGCCGCGCCGACAGCTATTTCGTGAAAAAGGACGGCGCCCTCCACGCCAACCCCGTCGCGAACGAGTACGGCATGTTGCGCACCATAAAAAGCTTTGAGAACTACGAGCTGCGCCTGCAATGCAGATTGGGCGACGCCGGAGCATTCGCCAAAACCCGCGCCGGCGTCGCCTTGCACGTCCGCGACGTCCCCGGCTTCAGCGATCCGCGCTATTCCATCGGCATCCACATGACCGGCGGCCGCGCCCCGGACGTCAAGGCGCACGGCCTGGGGGACATCGGCGAAGTGAAGACCCCTCTGGCGACCAAGGGCCCGGCCGAGGGAGGGTGGAACGACCTGCGCGTTGTGCGCCAGGTCGGGAAGGTGACCATCTTCTACAACGGCGAACAGCGCTGGAGCTGCGACCGTTGCCCGCCAAGCAAAGGCCAGATCGGCTTGTGGGCCGAGGCGGGCGAAGCGTACTTCCGCGACATCGAGATCAAGGAGCTGCCGCCGGCGCCCCCGGAAGCCGCGGACGACGCCAAGCTCCAGGGCCGCTGGGGCCTTCGCTTGATCGAGCTCGAGGGCAAGCGCGTCACGGCCGGGGACGACAAGCTGCCCAAGCTCGAGCTTCGCTTCGATCGCGGCAAAGTCGAGATGATCGTGCCGGGCGAGCCGAGTCGCAAGCTCGAAGGAACGTATACGATTGACACCAAGACGAAAGAGATCATCATCAAGATCAGGGACGAGAAGAAGGTCTCCGAGGGACGCATGCCCTACCGTTTCGAGGGCGCCCGCCTGGTCGTGGAGTCGGATTTCTTGCTGGCCGCGACTTCCACGCCGTCCAAGGTCCGAACGGAATACGAGCGGCTGGTGGATTGAAAAGAGGTCCCGAATGTTGCGTCACGTTTTGCTCCTCTCCGCCTCTCTCCTCGTTTGCAGTCCTCTCCACGCGCAGGACATCCAGCGCGGCAAGGTGAAGAAGGTCGAGCCGGATAAGGGCGTCGTCGTCCTGACCGTCGACGGCAAAGACGTGACGGTGACCGTCGAAGACAGGACACGCATCTTCGGCCGCGAAGATCAACCCATCGAGAAAGCCCTCGCCGGAATCAAGGTCGGCGCCGACGTGATGTTCAAGGCGCTCGACAAGGACGGCATGCTCGTTCTCATCGGCCTGAAAGAAGGCGCCCCACCGGCAGCGAAGGGGGACCGCGGCATCCAGCGCGGCAAGGTCCAGAGCCTCGATGTGGCGAAGATGCGGCTGACGCTGCTCGTGGAGGAGAAGGAGAAAGAGTTCGCGCTGTCGAACAAGACCCACGTGCTCGATGCGCCGGGAAAAACGCCGCCCGAGAACTTCGCGCTCATCAAGAAAGGGGCCGAGGTCTTCTTCAAGGTGGAGAAGCGCGACGGCGCCGACGTGATCGTCGCTCTCAAACTGGCGGAAGGGACGCCGGCGGGACGCGACCTCCCGAAGATCGACACGTCGGCCCTCGTCCCCATCAACGACCTGGGCGCCGGCGAATACAAGGGCTCCAAAGGGGGCTTCTATCCCGATGGCAAGAACGAGCGGCCCGCCAACCACGAAGCGGCGGGGCTGGCGCTCGCGAAACAGGTGCAGCCGCTCGACGCCGCCGGCGAGCCAAGCCCGGACGGAAAGATCGTTCTGCTCTCCGTCGGGATGAGCAACACCGCCCAGGCGTCGCAAGGTTTTCAAAAGGCGTTGGCGCGGGAGGCCGGGATCAACCCGCGCTTCCTGTTCGTCAACGGCGCCCAGGGGGGCATGACGGCGTTTGCGATTCAAGACCCCGAGGACAAGCGAAGCGGCACGCGCTACTGGACGACCGTGGACGACCGGCTCAGATCGGCCGGGGTGTCCCGCCACCAGGTGCAAGCGGTCTGGATCAAGGAGGCGGACGCGGGGCCGAAGGAGGGCTTTCCCGGCTACGCGAAGAAGCTGGAGGAGGAGCTGACCAGGATTGTCCAGCTTCTGCCGGGCCGCTTTCCCAACGTCAAGCTCGTGTACCTCACCAGCCGCACCTACGGCGGCTACGCGCGCACGCCGCTCAACCCCGATCCGTACGCGTATGAATCGGGCTTCTCCGTCAAGTGGTTGATCGAGCGCCAGATCGCGGGGGAAGCGGCGCTCAATTTCAATCCCAAGCGCGGCGCTCTCAAAGCTCCCTGGCTGAGCTGGGGGCCCTACTTCTGGGCGAACGGCGCGAAAAAACGCTCCGACGGCTTCTTCTACGAGCCGCGCGACTTCGCTCCCGACGGAACGCACCTCTCGGCCTCGGGACAGGAAAAAGTGGGCCGGCTGATGGTCGATTTCTTCCGCGCCGACACCACGACGCGCGGCTGGTTCCTCACCTCGAAATGATTTCCCGAAGCTTTGTTGCTTTGTTTAGCCCCGGTTCGCAGAACCGGGCCGGCCCCCATCCAACGTCAGAAAAGATAACACCTCGGCGTTAGGTTGAACCCTCAACGCGGCGTCAGTCCCTACCCATCTTGCCCCATTTGGCGCGATAGTGCGCTGTTTGCTCACTTTTCACCACTGTTAAAGTTCACGGACGTTAACACCTTTGACTAACGTGATAACTTTAACGCCCTCGCGTGTGGTTTTTCGTCTTTCTCCACCAGTCTGTGCTTGCATCGTCATCGGGTCGGATTAAGGTGAAAGTGTAGGAGTTAGCGACCGGTGCATCCGGAAGGATTTGAGGGCTTGGATGGAGCCACGCCGCCCGCGGACTGCCTCCGGCTTGGATTTCCCCTCACGAGAAGGAGGCTGCCATGCGAACCATCCTGGTCGGTATCTGTGCCCTTGCCGGCCTCGCCGCCGACGTGGCGCCGGCGCCCGCCGCATGGAACAATGTGTTCCAACCCACGTTTTTCCGCCGTCGCACCACGACCACGAGCGCGTATTACTACACGCCGCCGGTCGTCGTCGCGTCTTCCCCCGTCGTCGCCATGTCGTCCCCCTGCGATAGCTGCGCGCCCGCGCCGTGCGCCACGCCATGCACCACGCGTTATGTCCAGCGCTGCTACTATCAGCCGGTGACGACGATGGAGACCAAAACTTACTACGAGCCGGTGACGACCTATCAAACAAGTTATTACTACGAACCGGTCACGAGCTATCGTTATAGCTGCTATTACGATCCCTGCTCGTGCGGCTATCAACAAGTCGCGACCCCGGTCACCTCGTATTCGCTCCGCTCCAAGTGCTGCCCCGTGCAGAGCTGGGTCTCGCGCTGCGTGAGCGTGCCGGTCACGACCTATCAGAAGTCTTTCTACCTCGAGCCGCAGACCACCTGCTGCACCACGACGATCGGCGCTCCGATTCCCGTGCCCGCGACCGGCGCCCCGCCCGTCATCACCCCGGGAACCGCCGCTCCCCCCTCGATCACCCCGGTCCCGCCTGCCGGCGGCCCCCCTTCGATCAGCGAGAGCAAGACGCCGCCGATCACGACGGGGCCGAGCTCGTACGACCGCTACTATCCGGCCGACAAGGATGTGCGCACCCCCGGCATGTCGTTCAAGCCAAGTCTGGGCGCTCCGCTCCCGGCCTCGACACCGGCGCCGCCGCCCCCGCCCGTCAAGCTCGATCGCATCGCCCTGGGCAGCGACGCCACCGTCGAAGGCCAGGTCGTCCGCAGCGATAACGCTCCCAAGCCGAGCGCCAAGGTCCTCTTCGTCAACACCACGACCGGCGCCCGCGAAACCGTCACGGCCAACGGCGCTGGCCGCTTCCACGCCAACCTCGCCGGGGGCGCCTGGCTCGTCTACCTCCACGGACCGGACGATACCCCGCTCTTCTACACCCGCATCAACGTCGGGACCGGCGTCGTGCCCGTGAAACTCACGAGCCGCTAGGCACGACAGGTCAAACACGAAGAAGAAGGGCCGCGCCACAAGCTCGGCCCTTCTTCTTTCAGCACGCAGGCGCCGCGAGCCGGATGGCATGACGACGGTTTCAACGAGTAGTCACGCCAGGTCCGGCTCGGCTCGCCGGACCTACTGCCGGATCGCTCGCGTCGTTGGCGAGACAAAGAGATGAACAAAGCGCCTGAACGATGAACGAGCGTGACCGGAAAGGCAAAGGGACAGGCGCTTCTGTCTTGCCAAGCGCGGGCGCGGCGACGGACCGCCCGGCGTCAGCGAGCATCGACCGATTCGCGTCGCGCGGCGCCGAGGGTGACGCGCACGATGTCGGCCAGGCCGGGGTCGTCGATGCGCTCCAGGGCGCCGCCGACACCGAGCCAGGAGCGTTGCCGTAGCTCCCGTTCAGGCCATTGCTGGGCGACGTCGGTCACCTGCATGAGGAAGACCGTGACGTGGCAGGTTCCGCACCACTTCTCGTAGAGGTAGCTGCCGATCGGCTCGGGGTCGAGGACGCCGACCAGGCCCGCCTCCTCCCACGCTTCCTGAAGCGCGGTCTCGCCGGCGGTCTGGCCCGGCTCGATGACCCCCTTGGGGATGACCCAGCGTTTCGCGTTGCTCGAGCTGACGAGGCAGAGCCGGCCGTTCCTGACCGGCAGCAGCTGCTGCCTGGCGAATGAAGTCGCTTGCGTTGGCCATCGTGGCGCCTCGCGAGGGGAAGGTTCTCTTCTATTCAATGTTGACGGCCGACCTCGAGTTTTCAAGCCTGATCCGCTCTATTCATCGGACTTTCTCGGCGTTTTCTTATGAAGACACAATCGTCACCTTGACGCGACGACGGTCGTCAGCTGCCCAGGGTCCCAAGACGACAAGGATTCACTGGCGTCCTCGGCCGCCGCTGGTTACCCTTAGATTAGGATTGTGGGGGGGAAGAGAATGAACCAGCCGCGTTTCGACCGGCGTCGACTTCTGCAAGCGGGCGCGATCGGCGCCCTTGGCTTGGGTTTGCCGCGTTTGCTCCGGGCGGATGCCCCGGCGCGCCGCGACAAGTCCTGCATCTTCATCGTGCAATACGGCGGGGCGAGCCATCACGACACCTGGGACCTCAAGCCGCTGGCCCCGGCGGAGATTCGCGGGCCGTATCGCCCCATCGCGACGCGCGTGCCCGGGTTGCAGGTCTGTGAACTCTTGCCCCGGCTTGCCCGCCTCGCGGACCGCTACACCGTCATCCGCTCGATGACGCATGGCAACGGCGGGCACGACGGTGGCATGCACGTCGCCATGACCGGCCATTCGCAGCCGCAGGCCGACACGCCCTACTACGGCTCGGTCGTCGCCCGGCTCCGGCCCTCGACGCGCAATGTCCCCTCCTATGTCTGGCTGCAGAATCTGGCAGGAGACGTGCAGCCACGCTACCTGACGGGCGGCTTCCTCGGCGCCGCGTACAGCCCGCTCCGCGTCGGCACGGACCTCGACAACCCGTCGGCGGCCGCCTTCCGCTTCCGCGCCTTCGATCCCCCGTCGGACCTCAGCGCCGAGCGTCTGCGGCGCCGCTTCGACCTGACGCGGCACGTCCACCCGGCGCCCCTCTCCACGTCGGCGGGGCCGGACAACCTCGACCGCTTCCGCGAACGAGCCCTCGACCTCATCACCGGGCCGGACGCGCGGCGGGCCTTCGATCTCGATCCCGAGCCCGCCGGCATGCGCGACCGCTACGGCCGGCATCCCATCGGCCAGAACCCTCTACGCGGCGGCTCATCGAAGCGGGCGTGCGACTCGTCAGCGTCACCGCCTGGTGCGGCACGCCCCCCGGCGAGCGCTTCCGCAACGTCCAGACCTGGGACATGCACGGCGACGGCGCCGGCCTGGGCAGCATCTTCGGCACGACCGCCTTCGGCCTCGGCTGGGCCCTGCCCAACCTCGACCAGGCTGTCTCCGCCCTGCTCGAAGACCTCGAAGTCCGCGGCCTCCTCGACTCGACCCTCGTCGTCATGGTCGGCGAGTTTGGCCGCAGCCCGCGCATCAGCAACGCGGGCCGCGACCACTGGCCGGCGTGTTACTCCGCGATGCTCGCGGGCGGCGGCGCCCGGCGCGGGCTGGTCTATGGCGCCTCGGACGCGCAAGGCGGCTACGTCAAGGACCGCCCGGTGTCGCCGGAGAACTTCGGGGCGACGCTGTTTCACTTGCTCGGTATTCCGGCGGAGACACGGCTGGCGGCGGACGGCTTCACGCGGCCGGCGAGCGTGGGACAGGTGGTCGAGGGGCTAGTCGGATAAGGTTGCAGCGCCGTCATGACCTACAACCCCATGGAACTCATGATCTGCTGCGCCGCCCGTTCCCTCGAGGACGGCCGCACCGTCGCCGTCGGCACCGGCGCTCCTTGCGCCGCAGCCATGCTGGCGCAGCGGACGACGGCGCCCAACCTCGTTATCTTCTTCGAGGCCGGCGGCGTCGCCCCGCAGCTCCCCACCATGCCGATCAGCGTCGGCGATTCGCGCACGTTCTACCGCGCCGCGATGGCCACCAGCATGGCCGACGTCATGGAGACCTGTCAGCGCGGCATGATGGACTACACCTTCCTCGGCGGCGCCCAGATTGACCGCTTCGGCAACCTCAACTCGACCATGATCGGCGGAACCTACGACAAGCCCAAGGTCCGCCTCCCCGGCTCCGGCGGCGCCAACGACCTCGCCTCCTTCTGCTGGCGCATCCTCGTCGTCACCAACCACGACCCGCGCCGCTTCGTCCCCAAGCTCGATTTCATCACCACCCCCGGCTATCTCACCGGCCCCGGCGCTCGCGAACAGACCGGATTGCCGCCCGGCACGGGCCCCTACCGGGTCATCACCGACCTGGCCGTCCTGGGCTATCACGAAGTGACGAAGGAGATGGAGATCATCAGCCTGCATCCGGGCGTCACGCTCGAGCAGGTGCGGGCCCACACCGGCTTCCCGCTCGCCGTTCGCGAGCCGCTCCAGACGACGACGCCTCCCTCCGAAACCGAGCTGCGCATCCTGTGCGAGGAAGTCGATCCGCATCGCTATATCATCGGCCGGGCGGGCAAGTAGATTGAGGCGCGTGTGACGGGTGGATTCATTGCATTGCAGTACAGACACCTGATCCGCAACGCATTTCGACGAATTGGCGCAAACACTCGACTTGGCACGCGTTAATGCGTTGCAGCCGATCTGCAACGCATTTGCCTCGGCGCGCGGCGTTGACGACTCTTCACGCTCACGCCTGCAAAACGGCGCGCCACGGCTCCGGCGTGCCGCGCCAGGTCGCCTGATAGGTTTCCTCCAGCGGCGTGTAGACGTAGATGCCGGGATCCAGAAACAGCGGCATGTCGGCTAGCGACTGTCCTACGGCGAGATGCTCGAGGTAGGCTTCCACAGGGGCGCCGGCGACATACGAGGCCAGCGTCAACGGCTCATCAGCGGGTGGCGGCTCCGGCGTATCACCAAGTCGATCCCACAGAGCGGCGTGCAGACCGAGCGGATCATGCGACCCCGGAGGAAAAAGATCGACGAGAAGGATGTGAATGCCGTGCGCGAGCAGATCTTCGATCTTGTCGAGAAACTCGCGGACGTGGTCGTGCCGATCCTTGTTGGCGGGCGAAACGATTTCGACGACGGCGATCAGGCGATGGTCGCTGACATGGCGGATTGCCAGAGTCTTGCGGCGGGCACGCGCGTCCGGGGCCAGGGATAATTTGCGCCGGACCTTGGGCGGCGCCTCCGCGACGGCGAGAGCGCCCGAGATATGTCCGGGCGGGGCTATCGGCTTATGCAGGGTCAGAACATCGCTGACGTATTTGCCGATATGCTGTTCCGACATGGCATAGTAACCGGAAGGCAATCCTCCCTCGTTGAGCGCGTTGCGCAACAGCCCGATCCACACGTTGTGGAAGTCGTGAAAGACGCCGGGGTCGACGCGCCTCCAGTCATGGACAGGCATGTCCGCTCTCCTCCTGCAGAATCTCGTTGTCAATATACCAGTCGTTCCCTCCAATCGATAGACCGCGGCGCACACGAATGCGCTACCGGTTTCACTGCAGTCCTCACCGCTCCTTATTTCCCCTCGGCCCAGCGTGCAAGTGAGCTGGTCGATACCGCGAAATGACCTGTCCCGCCGTGGCGCGAGGCTGGTATATTTGAAGAAGCCGCCTGGATGGGCGGGAAATGCCGCAGCAGGTCGCGCGCGATTTTTCGGGAGGATTGGACAATGAAACGGATGATCCCAGGCAGCTTGCCGTTCTCTCGCGGCTTTGCCGGCGTCGTGTTCTGGTTGTGCTCGCGGCGCCGACAATGTCGTCGAAGCCGCCCGGGAAAAAGATGGGCACGGAGTTCGCCGCAAACCGCAGGCGGCCCCCTTCCGCCATCCCGTTGACGGCAAGCGGGCGATGAAATACCTGGAAGAGATCTGCGCTCCCTCGGGCCGCGCGGGCGGTACAGGGAGCAGATGAAGGCGCGGCAGGACCTGATCGAAACACTTCGCCGCGTTCGATTGCAAGGTCGAGGCGCAAACCTTTTCCGCCAAGCAGGTGAGCCAGTTTGGGACGGTGGAGATGACCAACATCATCGTCTCGTTCCGTTCCGAGAAGAAACGGCGCGTCATCCTCTGCTCGCATTACGACACGCGGCCCATCGCCGATCAGGAGCCGAACCCACGCGACTGGCGACCCTTCCTCTCCGCCAACGACGGCGGCAGCGGCGTCGCCTTCCTCATGGAGATGGCCCATCACCTCAAGGACCTCAAGACCAGCGTCGGCGTCGACCTCGTCTTCTTCGACGGCGAGGAATACATCTTCGACGCCAAGAAGACAAGTACTTCTTCGGCTCCGAGCACTTCGCCAAGACCTGGAAGAAAAACCCCGCCGGCCGCGACTACGCCGGCGCCATCCTCCTCGACATGATCGCCGGCAAGAACGCCCGCTTCCCCGTCGGGGGCAACTCCTGGATTCGCGCTTCGGCCGCTAGCCGCGGAGATCTGGAAGATCGCCAACGAGAACAAGGCGCGGTCCTTCGCCTTCGACCTGGGGGACCGCGTCCGCGACGACCACATTGCCCTGCTCGACGTCGGTATTCCGGCCATCGACATTATCGATTTCGACTATCGCCACTGGCACAAGCTGAGCGATACGCCGGCGAACTGCTCGCCCGAAGGCATGCTCGACGTCGCCAAGGTGCTCGGCGTCTGGCTCCAGCGCGTAAAATGAATCAGGTTTCCTTCGTTTGACCTCGGTTCGCAGAACCAGGCAGGACAGCGTCCTTCTTCCGAGCGACCTCATCCATGTCCACCACCGAGTTCATCTTCGCCATCGTCCTGATCGTCGTCCTCCTCACGCTCGGCTTCGGCTACGGCTGGAACCAGGTCGAAACTGGCCGCCGGAGCCTGCCCGCCAGACCGGCATGGACCCGGCCGAGCGTTCTTACCTGACGCGCTGCGCAGCGCGCATCGTCTGCTCCATCCTGATGATCATTTTCGCGGGCTTCCTGATCGGCTGGTTCTTCCTGAAAGCCGAACTCGATAGCGTGCTGCCGCTCGAAGCTGACCAAACGCTCGAGCACCCGCTGGTCAAGACGGTGACCTACTACTGGATCGCCGCCCTCCTGGTCATTTTCGGTCTGCTCGCCCTCGCCGCCATCGACCTGGTCGCGACGGCGCGGCACGGCTTCCGCAGCGTCCGGCGGCTCGCGACTCAGCGGCAGGCGGAAATCGAGGAGGACCTGGCGCGGCCGGCGGCAGCGGGCGGAGGCCGGGTATTGAGGAAGATGATCGGGTCGCGCCTTCTCCCCGCTGAAGAGGAGATGGACCGCTTCGCCTCGCGTGCCTGCGGGACCATCGCGAGCATGATCACATCGGGCAGCGCATCGCGAACGAAACCGGCCTCTTCCAGCGCGGGTTTCACGCCGGCAGATCGTCGCGTCGCACCAGCAGGTCGACATCGCGCGTGTTCGGACCGCCCCTTCGTCGACCGTCGCCACCCAGGAGGCGACGGCGTTCCCGCCGACGACGGCGTACGGCACGCGCTGATTCAATGCCCCCGTCGCACGCAGCAAGCGGCTCGCGCCTTGGCCACGGCTCGCTCCATGCGGTCGAGAATGTCCACGCCCACGAGGAGGCCGGCGTAGCCAGCGGCGGCATGCGCGCGAAATCTCTCGCTTGACGCATCGACGCTTGCCTATACCAACGCGGCGCCCTCGGCCTTTCGCGCCCAGCCGGATGAGGAACCGCTCCAGCAGTGCAGCCGGCGGCACTGCCGCCGCAGGTCAGGTTCAGCTCAATAGCCAGTCGTGCAGCTTGAGCAGCCGGCTGCCGAGTTGGCGCATCTGCTGTTCGGCGGCTCTTGAGTCCGAAGGGAGGGATGCCGGCCTGCTCCAGGGCAGCGCCAATCGAGGCGCCCCTTGCACGATCGGTGCGCCGCCGCCAAACGCCTGAGCTGCATGCTGAAGAAGCCGACGATGCCGCGCGACTCCTCCTGATCGAGCAGGCGGTCGAGCAGGACGAGGGCGTCGCCGGCCTGTCCCGCCGCGATGAGGTCGAATATTTTCCAGGTGTTCTCGGCCCGGCTCTGGCCGACCAGCTTGTCCACGTCCTCCGCTTCGATGCGGTTGCGCTCGCCGACGTAGATGGCCAGCTTGAGGATCTCCTGATCGAGCAATCCCATTTCCGGGCCGATGAGATCGACGAGGAGCGCCGCGGCTTGCGGGGCGAGTTGCTTCTTGTGCTGCGCCGCCGCCCAGTCGGAACACCACTGCGCCATGCGATAGGCCGCCGGCGCCTTGCAGACGATGGTCGCGGCGCTGTCGACGAGCTTCGCCAGCCGCGTGTTCGCCGCCCAGGTCTTGACGTCGAGGACAAGGCAGCCCGTGGCCGGCATCGAGCCGACGCGCTTTTCCAGGATGCCCCGGTGTGCCGTGACGAACGGATCGGCGTTTTCGATGACGACAAGCCGGCGCGGCTGAAAGAAGGCGACCGTGGACAGTTCGTCGAAGACGAGGGCGAACTCGATCTTGTCCCCCTGGTAGACGGAGGCCGATTGCTCGTCCGCGTCCGGCCCGAGCAGCTGGGCGCGGAGCGTGCGCAGGGCGTGGCGCTTCAGGAACGGCTCGTCGCCGTGCAGGACGTAAAGCGGCCCGATCTTCGCGGGCGGCTTGGCGAGGAAAGCGAGAGCGTCCATGGTTTGAAATGAACGAAGCTTGCGTCTGGGTGGCACGCCCTGAGTCTTCGAAGAGGCATTGAGGCGCCGCGATCCGAGCGCCGCGCTTCGAGTACTCAGGGCGTGCCACCCAACATTGACGCTATGCCTTGACGAGGAACTTACTGACTCTCTATGAATTTAGCGCAGCCGTCACCGCCTCCAGCACGCGGCGCTCGGCCTCATCGAGCGTCGTTTGCAGGATAGCGCCGGAGGCGAGGCGATGGCCGCCGCCGCCGAAGCGTTCGGCGATCTGCGACACGTTGACCTTCTCGCGCGAGCGGAAGCTGACCTTCACGCCCCCCTCCGGCTGCTCCATGAAGAAGAGGCCGACCTCCACGCCGGCCATGCCGCGCGTGAAGTTGACGAGGTCCTCGGAGTCCGACGGGATGGCGCCCGTCTCCTGATAATCGGCGCGGCGCAGCTCGGTGTAGGCGATCATGCCGTCGGCGGCGATCTTGATCCGCTCGAGGACGCGGCCCATCAGGTGCAAGCGGGCGAGGCGATTCTGCTCGTAGATCTGCTCGTAAAGCCAGGTCGGGTTGGCGCCGGCCCGGACCAGGGCCTCGGCCAGCGCGAACGTGGCCGGGCTCGTGTTCGAATGGCGGAACCAGCCCGTATCGGTGGCGAGCGCCGCGAACAGGTCCTGCGCGATGGTCTTGCTGACCGGCGCCTTCAGCGCCTGGATGGCGTCGTAGACCAATCGGCCAGTCGCTTCAGCCGTGACATCGACCAGGCGCGTGGCGCCGAGATCGTCCTGCGTCGGGTGATGGTCGATGACGAACCTTGGGACCGAGAGCGTGCGGAGAAAGTCGCCGAACTCGCCGAGCTGGTTCCAGGTCCCCGTGTCCAGAACGACGACAGCCTCACAGGAGCGATACGCGTCCCCCGGCAAATGAAAGCGCGCGATGCGCTTGCCCGGGTCCATGAAGTCATAGCGCGGCGGATAGACGCTGGAGACGACCATGCTGACGTCCTTGTCGAGCGCTGCGAGGGCGCCGGCCAGGCCCAGCATGGAACCGAGGCCGTCCGGATCGGGACGAACGTGCGTCGTGAGGAGAAAGCGGCGGCGGCTGCGAACGGCGTCGACGAAGGGTTGCCAGGATAGGGGCATGAGGGTCTCTCTTCCCTGTTTGCCCTTCATCTTAGGGGAAAATCGGCCGAGTAAACCGTAGCCGGCGCGCCGCCCTGCCGGCGCGTCTCAACCGCCTTTGCGCACGTCGAAGCAGAGGAGCTGGTTGTTGCCGCGCACGTACATCATGCCGTCGACGAAGACGGGCTGCTGCCAGCCGCGGCCGATATTGCCGACCTCGAAGACTCCCTTGAGGCGATAGGACTTGGGGGTGGCTTCGATCTGGGCGATGCCGTTTTCCTCGTAGCGGAGGTAGATGTGGCCGTCGGCGTAGGCGCAGGCGGCGGAACCGGTGCCGGGCTGGGATTGCGGGCCCCAGGCGAACTTGCCGGTCATGAGGTCGAGGCAGAAGGGGGCGCCGGCGTTGTGGCCGTGGCCGCCGTAGACGAAGCCGTCGACGAGGATCATCTGGCCGTGGTGGTTTTGCAGGACATTGCCTTTGAGGAAGTACTTTTCGACAACCTTGACACCGGCGCCGGACTTGACCAGTTGCAGCAGGGCGGCGCCGCTGCCGTAGCCGGTGGAAGCGAAGACGAGGTCGTCCTTGACGAGGACGGTGGGGATGTTGCCGGTGCCGTTGGTGCAACGGTTGTAGTTCCACAGGAGGTTGCCGGTGGCGGCGTCAACGCCGACGACGCCCTTGGCGCGGTTCATCATGGTGACGTACTGGCGAATGCCGCCGCCTTCGGAGACCATGATGGAGGAATAGCCGGCGCCCCCCGAGCCGGGGATGGCGGATTTCCAGATCACCTCGCCCGTCTTCTTGTTGAGGGCGACCAGGCCCGCGTCGTCGCCGCCGGGGGTGCAGACGAGCTTGTCGCCGTCGACGAGAGGAGACTCGCAGAAGAACCAGCCGGCCATCCATTTGCCGCCGAAATCCTTCTGGTAGTCCTTGCTCCAGACGATGTCGCCGCTCTTGACGTCGAGGCAGGCGAGCTGGCCCGCGTTGGTCAAACCGTAAACGCGGTCGCCGTCCACGGTCGGGGTGCAGCGCGGGCCGCCGTCGCCGCGCGTCGTGCCGATCTTCGTCTCCCAGAGCTGTTTGCCGGACTTCGGCTCGAGGGCGTAGATGTAGCAGTCCTTGCCATGGTCGCCCATGGTGAAGATGCGGCCGGCGGCGACGGAGACGGTGGACCAGCCCGTGCCGATGCTTTTCTTGCCCCCGGCGACTGTCTTGGAGTTCCAGACGAGCTTGGGCTTCACCTTGCTCCAGTCGTCGAGGAGGTTTTTCTCGGAGCCGATGCCGTCGCGGTGCGGGCCGCGCCACTGGGGCCAGTCCTTGGTTTGCGCGCTGGCGCTCAGGGCAACAGAGAGCAGGAGGGGCAAGACGAGAGCGGCGTGGCGCGGCATGAAAAGCTCCTTGAGGGGAGAGGACTCGAGGCGGGCAAACAGGCGGGTATTTTTCATGGTCGCGGGAATCGTGGTCGTCGTCAATGGCGCGAGGGGGATTTTTGGGTCCGGAAAGACGGGCAAAAAAGTGAAACGGGGCGCCCCAACGTTCGGCAAAACGGACTTGACGCGGCAAAAAAAAGACTATGCTTCAGGTTGACTGGCGCCATGCAGGCAAATCGCGTGGTTTGAGGCGCCTTACGGCTCGATCCCCTCAAGTCGTCTTGTGCCGTTTTTTGCGATTCGCTTTCATGAACGATTAGGTTCGCATGCGGTGTGCTGGGACGTTCTCTCCAGCTTCGGTCAGGATGACCGTGGCTCTCAGCAAGGGCCGCAGGAAACATTTCATCGAGGAGGCCGTCATGGGCTTTCCTTCCCGCTTGGCGCTCGGCGCCGTCATCGTGCTGGCGCCCGTCGCGTCCGCTCAGGAGTCCGGAAGCAAGGAAGTCCGGCCCAACCACGCCGAGGTGCGCTTCGGCGATGGCAGTCTGGTCCGCGTTACCATCATGCAGGAAACGCTGGACGTCATGACCAAGTATGGCAAACTGACCATCCCCATCCAGGAAATCCGGCGCATCGACTTCGGCCTGCACCTGCCTCCGGGAGTCGACGCCAAAATCGACGCTTCGATCAAGCAACTCGGCAGCCCCGCCTTCAAGGAGCGCGAGGACGCCATGAAGACCCTCGTCTACTACGGGCCCATGGCGTTTCCCTTCGTGCAGCGCGCGTCGCATAGCCCGGAGCTGGAGGTGGCGAGCCGGGCCGCGACCATCGTCAAACGCATTTCGGAAAAATCGCCGCCGGAGCTCTTGAGCCTCAAGGAGGACGACATCATCCAGACGGCGGAGTTCCCGATCGTCGGCCGCGTGATGAGCGACGCGATCAAGGCGCAGTCGAGCCACTTCGGCGAGCTGAACCTCAAGCTCAGCGACCTGCGCAACCTGTTCGTGCGCGGGCCGAACGCCGAGAACGAGTGGGTCGTGGACGCGGCCAAGCACGGCAGCGCCCCGGACCAGTGGCTCGACACCGGCATCGTCGTCGACGCCAGCCAGCGCATGGTCATCAGCAGCGAGGGTCAGGTCGACCTCTGGCCGCAAGGTCCCGGGCAATACCTGACGACGCCGAAGGGCTACACCGCGGCCGGCAAGGGAGGCGCGTTCATGGCCGGGGCCCTCGTCGCCAAGGTGGGGGCGGCCGGCAAGCCGTTCCTGGTAGGCGACCGCTTCGAGGGGGCGCCGTCGGAGGAAGGCAAGCTCTACCTGCACATCGTGCCGAGCCCGTGGAACAACGCCTCGGCCGGGACGTACCGCGTGCGGATGAGCTGCGAGCACGTGGCGCTGAGTGCGCGGCGCTGAGGGCTTGAACGAAAGCGAAGCCCACCGGCGCGGGCCGGTGGGCCATTTTATGTCGACCGCGGTCGCATATTCCGTTTCCATGCGAGGCTTGGAGAGCTCGGCGAACGGACTCCACCTGTCTTCGACCATTTGCTACCGTGGCGAGGAGGAGTCCAGCATGAAGACCGATACATTTCTTTCCGAACTCCCCGACTGCACCGTTTCTTGGGTGACAAGTTCTGCGTTTGCGACGATAGCGTGCAAGTTTCACGTTTGGATCACTTCATCTCGATCGTCGTCGCCCGTCCCGCCTTGCCCCAGGCGTTGACTGCTCGCACCTGGGTCGTCAGCCCACTCTTGGTCTCCAGCACGAAACGCCCCGCCGTCGCCGTCCACTTGCCGTCGCGTTGAATTTCGAACCGGGCGTGGTTGGGCATCAGGCTCTCCAGGTCGACGGCCACCTGCCCCGCCCTGCCCGCGTCGGAGAGGTGCACGCGCACGCCCCCCAGTTTCCAGTCGGCGTCCTGCGGGCGGCGCGGGTCGAGCGGCCTGGAGTACTCCGGCGAGATCGTCGGCCGGTCCGGGCTGTCGCCGACCCAGTAGTAGCCGTCGTGGAAGTACTCGGCGTAACCGTGGTAGAGCTCGCCGGGCAGGAGCGAGGTGAGGAAGGTGTTGCGGCCGGGGAAGGCGTAGCGGCGATAGTTCTCGATCTGGCAGACGGGGAACTTCTTCAACTCCGCCAGCGTGATGACATCCGGCCGGGCCGGGTCGCTCTTGCCCTTGGGCGCCGGCCGGCACATGTGCTGAATCTTCGCCGCGAGCGCCTTGGGGGTGAAGTGGACGGTGATGCCGTCCAGCTTCTTGTCGTAATAGGCGAACTGAAGCTCGCGGGCGGAAAGCGGCACGCCCTTGCGCTCGAAGTGGAGGCCGACGTCGGCGCGCTCGGCGGAGTTGCCGGTGTCCATCATGATCCAGCGGTCGTGCTCGACGGAGTAGACCTCGCTGACGCAGTGATGGTCGAGGATACAGTGGCGGGCGTTCCAGCCGAGCGCCTGGGCGCACTGGGTGAAGACGCAGCCGTAGTGCGTGCACATCGTCAGGCATTCCGGCTGGTCGCGGCACTCGAGAATGATGAGCGAGTCCCACGGAGGAATCCAGCCGGCGCTGTGGCTCTGCCAGGCGGTATGCCACTGGTTGCGGATCCAGTAACGCAGCAGCATGAACTGCTCCATCTCCGTCTTGCCGGGGGCGATGACTTCATCGAGCTTGTAGCGCTTGCGCAGATGATCGAGGCGGGCGATCGGCTTCTCGTAAAGGAAGGGGACGCCCTGGGGGAGCAGCTCCTCGGGCCGCGGCTCGATCTTG
>JAXMAR010000028.1:0-99536 GCA_046350295.1 Gemmataceae bacterium | reverse complement strand
GCGTGGGGGGCCGGCCCAGCTCATCCTGGAGTTTGGCGGTTGCGCGGCGCCATTTGGCGAGGAGCTCCACCATGTAGGCGGGGATGCGGATGGTCTTGGCGGTGTTCACGAGGGCCCGCTTGATCGATTGCTTGATCCAGTAGCTGGCGTAGGTGGAGAAACGGGTGTTCATGGAGGGGTCGAAACCCTCCACCGCGCGTAATAGCCCGAGGTTGCCTTCCTCGATCAGGTCCTGGAGGGCGAGCCCTTTGCCGGTGTAAGAGCGGGCGATATTGACGACGAGGCGGAGGTTGGCGCGGACCATGCGATCGCGGGCTTCGCTGTTACCGTTCTCGATTTGGCGGGCCAGCTGCTTTTCTTCGTCCGCGTTGAGCAGCGCCGTCTCGTTGATCTCGCGCAGGTAGGTTTCCAGCGGAGACTGGACGGAGGCGCCCCGTTGTCGGCGTGGTCGCGACATGTTGTTGATCCAGAGCCCGTGGTTTTCCGGTCCGCGCCACCCATCAGGGTAACGCAAGCGCGGTCGCCCCGCCAGCGGCAATCACCCCGTGCCGCGGCCGCTAGGGGAATTCGCTACGCCTCCCCGAGCGGCCCGCAGTTCGTTCCCGGGTCGGCCGGAAACGAGGGGCAGGCGCCATCCCTGGCTTTCACCCGGCTGTCGCGGCGTCCGCGCGGGCGTTGGGACGCTCAAACAGCCAGGATGGGTAGACCCGTCCTGGTTCGCTTGGAAGGTTTATCGTCTGGGGCGCGGGAAGCGCTGGAATCAAGAGCCGGCGGCGGCCCGTCGCGTTCCCCTCCGGCGCTTGCGTGCCTTGTGCGACAGGCGCGACCCTCCCCGCCGACCGTTTCCGGCAGGATGCGAAGGATCGTTACAGTCGTTGTATTCCGATGAGCCGGACAGGGTAGAAGCGGGCTTGGCAAGGAAAAAGGGGGTGTTTCGAGGCTGTTTCCAACGTGGACACCACTCTCCCCGTCTTGAGACAGCCTTTTAACGCCACGTTTTGACGCTCGCTCCTTCTTCGCGAAGCCGATATCCCTTATCGCCACCGAGAGGGCCGAACGCCTGAACGACGCCCGAGGGCCTCTTCTTGCCGTCCCCCACCAGATCGAGCCGGAGCCAGTGGTTGGCAGTCTGCGTGTCGTTGCGCAGGAGCGCCGGACGTTCGGCATTGTGCGTGATGACCACGTCCGGCTTGCCGTCGTTGTTGAAGTCGGCGCTGGTAGGGGAGGGCCGGTGAGAGGTTTCCTAACGCCATTTTTCGGCCTTGCCGCCGTCCTCATGAAGGCGATACCCTGCATTTCCCGCAAACGGGCCGAACGACTGCACGACTCCGGAGGGCCAGCGCACCGTGACCCGGTCGGCCTTGTCGGCGCCGGCCAGGCCGATCAGGAGGGTGCGCTCGCTCGCCGACGCGTAACCCCCGCCGCCGTGAATGAAGCGGACGAGCTTTCGGCCCGCAACCTCCACCTCGACACGTGCGCCGATGGCATTGCGGTTGCTCTTCTTGCCGTCCCCCACCAGATCGAGCCTGAGCCAATGGTTGTCCGTCGGCGTGTCGTTGCGCAAGAGCGCCGGGCGCTCGGCGTTGTGCGTGATCACCAGGTCCGGCTTGCCGTCGTTGTTGAAATCGGCGCTGGCGACGCCGCGGCCGACGTGTTTCTCATGGAAGTAGGGACCCGCCAGCGGGGTCACTTCCTTGAAGCGAGCCTTGCCGAGCCCCAGGAACAGCCGGCTCTCCTGTTTGAACGTATCGCCGAAAATCTCCTTGGCATGGCGCGTCACGTGGCCGTCGGCGATCGCCAGGTCGAGGTTGCCGTCCAGGTCGGCGTCGAACGCCTCCGCGCCAAAAGCGAGGTGATCCGTGCCGCCCGACGTGAGACCGGAGGGATTGTTCCACTCGTCGAAATTCATCTTCCCCTTGTTCAGGAAGAACATGTTCGGAAAGCGCTGAAAGTTGGTGACGAACAGAGAGGGACGGCCGCTGCCGTCGAAGTCTCCGGTCGCGATGCCCATGCCCGCGATGAATCGGCCGCTGGGCTGCGTGGCGCAGCCGGCGCGCATCGCCTTCTCGACGAACTTGCCGCCCCCCTGGTTGTGGAAGAGGTAGGCCGGCTGCATGTCGTTGGCGACGTAGATGTCGGGCAGGCCGTCGTCGTCGAGATCGACGATCACGACCGCGAGGCCCGGCGCGGCCCGCGGCTTGGTGATGCCCGCCGCCACGCTCACGTCCGCGAACTTGCCCCCGCCGAGGTTCTTGTAAAGCTTGTGATGGGTCGACTCGAAGCTGTTGGGAGGACAGCCGAAGTACTTCTTGACGTCGCGATTGAAGCACGGGGTGTACTTGTCGATGTCGACAATGACGTAGTTGCAGATATACAGGTCGAGCAGGCCGTCGCCGTCGATATCCGCCCAGGCGGCGCTGGTCGCCCAGTGGGGGTTGTCGATGCCCGATTCCGCGGTGATGTCGCGGAAGCGCCGGCCCCCTTTGCCGTCCGGTTCGTTGTGGTAAAGGTAGACGCCCTTGAAATAGGTGACCACCAGGTCGTCGTAGCCGTCGTTGTCGAAATCCCCGACGGCGCAGCCGAAGCCGACGCCGGAGCGCGCCAGCCCCACTTGTTCGGTCACATCCGTGAAGGTGCCGTCGCGGTTGTTGCGATACAGCTTGTTGGTCGGCTGTGCTGAGGCCTTGTCGGGGCGCAGCGGTCCGCCCTGCATCAGGAACAGGTCCGGCCAGCCATCCGCGTCATAGTCGATCCAGGCGACGCCGCTCCCCATCGTGTCCATGATGTATTCGATGTCGGTCGTGCCGTCGAAGTGCTTGAACTGAATGCCGGCCTCCTTGGTGACGTCGACAAACCAGGGCACTCCAGCGGTGGGAGAGAGACGGACCGGAGAAGGCGGCTCAGGCTGCGGCTCGGTCCCCGTGTGGAAAAAACGCCACCAAACGCCGAGCCCCGCCCCAGTCAACGCCACCAGGGCGAGCAAGCTCCAGGCCAGCCGCGATTTCCCGCTCATGGATGTCCCTTGGTCCGTCGCCGGTGCTCGGCCGCCTCAACAAAACGCCCCTCTTTTTCCAGGACATCAGCCAGCAGGATGTGCGCCGGGGCGTAGTCCGGGTCGATGCGTAGCACGCTCGCCAGGATCTCCGTTGACTTGCGCAGATCGTTGTTTTCGAATTGGGCCCGCGCCGCTCGCACTTGCAGAGGGAGGTTCTTCGGCTGCCCCGCGCTGTCGATGAGCAACAGGCCGGCATCATGGGCGCGCCGAACTTCGTCGAGCAGACGCTCGGCCTCCTCCGTTTCGCCGACGCGGTTCAGCGCCAGCCCCAGGTAATAGCGGCCGCTGCGCTGGCGGTTGGGGTCCACCCTGATCACAGTGCGGAGCAGGGGGATCGCCTTGGCGGGCTCGTCCTGGGTGAGGTGCAGAATGGCCCGGGCGGCCATGGTCGCGGTGTCGTTCGGGGCCTCGCGCAACATGCCGTCGAGTATGGCGCCGGCCTCCGCCGGCTTCCCCTGCGCCTTCTTGATCTCCGCCAGCGTTCTTTCAAGACCACGATCGCCCGGTTGAGCTTCGAGGCAACGCCGACACTCCGCCTCGGCCTGGTCATACCGGCTTGCGGAATACAAGAGGGCAACCTGCTTGCGACGCCAAGCTACGTTGCGAGGATCGATTTCGAGGAGACGCTGCAAATCGACAAGGGCCGCGCTGAACCGCCCCAGATCGCGGTAAAGCTCGATACGCAAGAGAAGCGGTTCGGGATCGCTGGGCGCCTGAACCAGCCAGCGTCCAAGACACTCCTCAGCCTCCGCCTTCCGCTCGGCGCCGATGTACCCCTTGGAAAGGGCCTTCAAGACGTCGACATCGGATGGGTCGCGCTCCGCGGCGCCTTTCAGGAGCGGCTCGGCTTCTCCGAAGTCGCCGCGGGCCGCCAGTCGCAAGCCGTCTTCCTTCAGACGCTGAAAGCCGGAGTCGCCGCGCAATACCAGGAAGACCACGACCACGGCCGCCAAGCCGAGAAGCCCGCCGATAATTAGCCGTGATCGGCTCATGCCGGGAAAAACCATCGGGCGCGTCGCGCCTATTTTGCGTCCAGATCGATGTTGAGCGCTTCGTCCCCTTTTATTTCGACGACGGGGCCCTTGCCGTTCGCCATGCGGCCACCGAGAAGGTCCTTACCGCCTGGATAGGGGTCGATGATGACGATGGAAGTGTGGTATTTTCCGGCGGGAATGCCGCCATCGCGTCCGAGGATCTTGAAGCTGCCGTCCTTTTCCCAGCTGGTGGGAAACGCGTCCGAAAGCTTGGTGTCCGACTCCGCGAAAAAGGCCAACTGGAGGACTGCCTTCTCCGACAGCTTCAACGGAGCGCCCCCCTTGGTAAGTTTCCCGGTGGGTTGGTACCTGCGCCCGCCACATCCCACGATACCCAGAAAGAGCAACCCAAAAAGGATCGTCGCCGGCAGGCGAAAACGGGCCATCTCTTTTCTCCTCGGAAGTAGAAGCAGGTAGGGGTCAGGGTCGACGAAGGTGTCGGTCATAAAGCGAGCCGAGCCAAGAGTTCACAACCCCCGGCTCGGCCGCTTTTTCGAACAGATCGGAGGGCGCTTACCAGTTGAAGCCTGGGTTGGCCCCGTCCGAGCGGCTATTCATGATGGCCCATTGGAGCTGGTTGCAGCCATCGGCCACCATGCGAACGGAGGCATCCGCCGCCGCCACCGGGGTGATGCCGGTGTGAGCGCTACGGCCGGTCGCTTGTCCGTACCCACCGTTCCAGCAGCCCATCTTGTCGGAGGGAACGTCATTGCAGCCCAGAACGTCGTCCGAGCAGCAGCCGGTGTCGTTGGGGCCATAGGAATCGCCAACGCCGTGGTTGGCCAGGGTGCTGCCGCCCGGCTCGCCAAACGCCCAGCAACCGCGCATGTCGTTGGCGGCCGGCCCGACACGGATGTGAGAGAGCATGACGGTATTGGAGGTTCCGTCGTTGATTCCCATCAACGTGGAGCCCCAGTTCACGCACATGACGCCGCCCATGTTATAGCCGCTGATGCCCTGGGTACCGCCGTTCGACATGGCGCCCGGATCGCCGGGACCCATGTTCGCCGCGTAGTTCCCGCGCTCCCAGCCGCCACCGGCACGGTTACCCTGGGTACCGTTGTAGGATTCGCTCGGGCAAGTCATCACCGCCAGCTTCGTGGCGCGAATATTACGCCAGGTTTGGTCATTCGAACCCGTGGCCCCCGTCGGCTTGGCGAAGTTCACATAGTTGTTGATGCTGGTCGTGACGGTGTTGTAGAGAGGCCCCTGCTCGAAGTAGGGAAGGATCAGGACAACCCAGTTGGGGCCGATGTTGTTTTCGTCGTTCCAACCGATACCGCGGCCCACCAGGACGCCGGGGGGCAGAGACTTGCGAACATCGTGGTAGGCGTGGCAGGCGATGGCCAGCTGCCTGAGGTTGTTGACGCACGACGTCCGCGCCGCCGCCTCGCGGACCTTCTGGACCGCGGGAACGAGAAGGGCAATCAAGATGGCGATGATGGCGATGACGACCAGCAATTCGATCAGGGTGAAACCTGATCTCCCCTTGCGAGCCTGCGGAGAGATTAACATTGGAGACGCTCCGAAAAAAAAAGGAAGTGACGGCGATTTTTAAAGCGCGCACGCTGAAAGTCATTATCGCTTAATCCGCATTTAATCGTTTCTACACCGCGCCTCCCCGTGTGTCAAGCAATTTCACCCATTGTTACAAAGAAGTCCCAATCCACCCCGGGTCGCGCATCGCCCTGCGCCCCAACGAGGGGGCGAAGGGCCTTTTTTACTTGATTGATCGGAATAGTCGCGCACCTGACGTGGGCCTCACTCGCCCGGCCTGGAACGCTAGGCCGCCTTCCCCACGCAATTTCTGTCGCCTAGCCCCAGGTGAGCAGCCCGGGCTCGAACGGATTGGCCAGATCGCGGTTCTTGGGCAGGACCCGGACGGCGTAGCCGTATTGTCCGCTCGCCCGGCAGGGGATTGCCCCTTTGTAGAGCCAGAGGTTTCCCTGGGCCGAGCCATTGGTGCTCATGGCCGCGGCGGTCGGGTGGGGGATCTCACCGTGATTGTCGAGGACCCCGTGGAACAGCTGCACTTCCACGTCGTCCGGGTTCAACTGGCCGAGATTGATCCGCGCCTGGACCTCCAGATGTCCGCCGACGCGCATCGGATCTTCCCCGTTGGCCTGCACGTCCTCCACGCGCACATGGCTCCAGTCGCGCTGCAAGCGGCGCCGCCACTGCGCCAGGTCGCGCGCCGCCGCCAGATGTTCCGCCGTGAGGCGGGCAAAGCGATCGGCCGAGGGGGAATAACAGCGCTCCACGTATTCCTGCACCATCCGGCTGGTGTTGAAGGCCGGACAGCAGGTCGCGATCGAGCGCTTCATCTTGGCGATCCAGCCGCGCGGCAGGCCGTCGGACGAGCGGTTGTAGAACAGAGGCACGATCTCCTGCTCGAGAAGGTCGTAGATGGCCCGGCTCTCGATGTCGTCCTGGTAGGCGAGGTCGGAGTATTCCTCGCCGGCGCCGATGGCCCAGCCGTTGTCGCCGGTATAACCCTCGACCCACCAGCCGTCGAGGATCGACATGTTGATGCCGCCGTTGACGCACACCTTCATGCCGCTGGTGCCCGAAGCCTCGAGCGGCCGGCGCGGATTGTTGAGCCACACGTCGACGCCCTGGACGAGGTAGCGGGCGACGTTGACGTCGTAGTCCTCGATGAAGACGATGCGGCGGCGCAGCTCGGCGCGGCGGCTGACATGGATGATCTCGGCGATCAGCTCCTTGCCGCCGTGGTCGCGCGGGTGCGCCTTGCCGGCGAAGATGATCTGCACCGGCCGGTCCTTGTTGTTCAGGATGGCGGCGAGGCGCTCGAGGTTGCGGAAGATGAGGGTGCCGCGCTTGTAGGTGGCGAAGCGGCGGGCGAAGCCGATGGTCAGGGCCTCGGGATCGAGGACCTCCTCGGAGCGGGCGATCTCGGCGGGCGGGGCGCCGCGCCGCTCGAGCTGCGCCTTGAGCCGGCGCCGCGCGAAGGCGACAAGACGCTCGCGGCGCCGTTCGTGCGTCCGCCACAGCTCGGCGTTGGGGATCTGATCGACGCGGCGCCACACGGTGTGGTCGTAGGGCCGCATTTCCCACTGGACGCCAAGATAGCGATCGTAGAGCTGCGAGAACTCGGGCGCCATCCAGGTGCGGGTATGGACGCCGTTGGTGATCGAAGTGATCGGGATTTCGGCCTCCGGGAGCTCGGGCCAGATCCCCTTCCACATCTTGCGCGACACCTTGCCGTGCAGCTTGCTCACGCCGTTGGATGTGTTGGAGAGGCGGATGGCCAGGACGGTCATGCAAAAGCCTTCCCCCGGGTCCTTCGGGTTCTGCCGGCCCAGGCCCAGGAAGTCCTCCCAGCCCATCTTCAGGTGCGGCAGGTAGCTCGTGAAATAGTGCTGCATGAGCGGCACGGGGAAAACGTCGTTGCCGGCCGGCACCGGCGTGTGCGTCGTGAAACAGGTGCCGGCGGTGACGGCTTCGCGGGCGCCGGCGAAGTCGAGGTTCTGTTCCTCCATCAAGAGACGGATGCGCTCCAGCCCGCAGAACGCGGAGTGTCCCTCGTTCATGTGACAGACGGCCGGCATTCTCCCGAGCGCTTTGAGGGCCCGGATGCCGCCGATGCCGAGGATCATCTCCTGACGGACGCGCATGTCCTGGTCGCCACCGTAGAGGCGAGCCGTGATCTGCCGGTCCTCCGCGTTGTTCTGCGGGATATTGGTGTCGAGAAGATAGAGGGGAATGCGGCCGACCTGGATGCGCCAGACGCGCGAGAAGACGTCGCGGCCGGGCATGGGGACGCTGATGAGGACGGGGGCGCCATCGGTGGTCAACTCCGGAATGAGGGGGAGGTTGAAGAAGTCGTTCTCGGGATAGCGCTCCTGCTGCCAGCCGTCGACGTTGAGGTACTGACGGAAGTAGCCCTCGCGGTACATGAGACCGACGCCGACGAGAGGGATGCCGAGGTCGGAGACGGCCTTGAGGTGGTCGCCGGCGAGGAGTCCCAGACCGCCGGAGTAGACGGGAATGCTCTCGTGGAGGCCGAACTCGGCGGAGAAATAGGCGACGCGATAGATTTCGTGGAGGCGCTCTTTGGGGAGGTCTTTGCGGGCGTAGATGTCGTCGAACCAGGTGGAGGCGGCCAGATAGCGCTGGAGGGCTTCGTTGACGCGGTCCATGTGCGCGAGAAAGCCTTCATCGCGCAGCAACTCGTCGTAACGTTCCTGGCCCAGGGTGGCGAGCAGCTTGACCGGGCTGTGCTCGACCTGGACGAACAGCTCGTTGTCGATGCGGCGGAAGAGGGAAATAGCGTCCGGGTTCCAGCACCACCAGACATTGTACGCTAGGTGCTGCAAGGGCTGCAAACGGGGCGGTAGATGAGGCAACACCGTGAAGGTGCGGAGCGGACGTTGAGCCATGGGGGCAGATCCTCGGTCCCTGAGTTCCCGGAAGGGAAAACCATCCTGCAGGCCGCGGAACCCGTCGTGGAGCGGCCAGTCGAAAAGACACGTCAGTTTATCTTAGCGATTCCCCCTTGCCTTGCCATGAGAACCACCCCGCGTCGCCACGGTCCCCCTTTCTTAAGATGTCACCATCCTGAAGGCGGCGTCCCCGGGAGGCCGGTCATGCGACTTGTCGTCACCATTTTGTTTCTTGTCCTTTCCCCGTCGGCGGCGCCCGCGGCTGCCGGCCGAAAAGCCAAGCCCAACATCCTGGTCATCGTCGCCGATGACCTGGGCTACGGCGACATCGGCGTGCACGGCGGCAAGGCCGTACCCACGCCGAACATCGACAAGCTGGCGAAGTCAGGCCTGCGCTGCACCAGCGGCTACGTCTCGGCCCCCTATTGCAGCCCGTCGCGGGCCGGGCTCCTCACCGGCCGGTACCAGACGCGCTTCGGCCACGAGTTCAACCCACACGTCGGCGCCGAGGGCAAGCTCGGGCTGCCGCTCGAGCAGCGCACGCTCGCCGACCTGCTCCGCGGCGCCGGCTACGCCACCGGCGCCATCGGCAAGTGGCACCTCGGCTTCGACGCGGCGCATCACCCGCAAGCGCGCGGCTTCGACGACTTCTTCGGCTTCCTCGTGGGCATGCACAACTACGACCTGCGCAAGGAAGCGGAGCCGAAGTTCGGCTCGGCGTATTCGAAGAACCTGATCTATCGCGGCAAGAAGGTCCAACCGCTCGACGGCTTCGCCACCGACCTCTTCACGGACGAGGCGCTCGCCTTCATGAAGCGAAACAAGGAGAAACCATGGTTTCTCTACCTTGCCTACAATGCCGTCCACACGCCCCTGGAGATTTCCGAGAAGCTGAAGGAACGCGTGCCGCCGGACGTGAAAGACCCGGCGCGGCGCGGTTACCTGTCCCTGGTGATCGGCCTGGACGAAGCGGTCGGCCGTGTCATGACCTATCTGCGGGAAGCCGGCGCCGATCAGGACACGCTCATCATCTTCATCAGCGACAACGGCGGATCCGGCCTGGCGCCGTTCCTCGCGTACAACGCCGGCGTCAATGCCCCGCTGCGCGGCAACAAGGGGCAAACGCTCGAAGGCGGCATCCGCGTGCCGTTCTTCGTCATCTGGTCCGGGACGATTCCGGCGGGCAAGACCTACGATGAGCCGGTCATCGCCCTGGATATCCTGCCGACCGCCTGCGCGGTCGCCGGCGCCCTGGCGCGCGACGTCGACGGCGTCAACCTCCTGCCCTATTTGAAAAGCGAGAAGAAGGAGCCGCCGCACGAGGCGCTCTACTGGCGCTTCGGGCCGCAGAAGGCGATCCGCAAAGGCCAGTGGGCGCTCGTCGACTGGCGCGATTTCGAGAAGAAGACCGAGAGCGGCTGGCAGCTTTTCGACCTGTCGAAGGACATCGGTCAGGAGCACGACCTGGCCGCGAAGAACCCCGTCCTCGTCGAGCGTCTGAGCCGCATGTGGCGCCGCTGGGACGCGGGCAACGTCGCCCCCCTCTGGCATGGCGGCGCAACCGAGGACCCCACCGCGCCCGAGGCGAAAGGCACGAAGTAGGAGAACGGACGCTTGGCCGAGTCCCCTCCCGCCATTGCCGTCACGGAGCTTTCCTTCGCCTACCCGGGCGGCAAGCCGGTACTCAATCGCCTCACGTTTGACGTCGCCCCGGGAGAGACGGTGGGGCTGGTCGGCCCCAACGGCGCCGGCAAGACGACGCTTTTTCTTTGCCTTGCCGGTGTCTTGCCGTATCGCGCCGGACGTATTCACCTGTGTGGGCTGGATCCGGCCAACAAGGCGCAGCGACGCGAACTGGCCCGGCACGTGGGCATCGTCTTTCAGAACAGCGACGATCAGCTCTTCGCCACCACCGTGGCCGACGACGTCGCGTTCGGCCCGCTCAACCTGGAACTGCCGCGTGACGAGATCGAGCGGCGCGTGCGGGACGCGCTCGAGCGCGTGCGGCTGACGGGCTTCGAGGAGCGTGCGCCTCATCACCTGTCCGGAGGCGAGAAGCGCCGGGCGGCGCTGGCCGGCGTGCTGGCGATGCGGCCGTCGGTTCTGTTGCTCGATGAGCCGACCATGTTCCTCGATCCGCGCGGCCGGCGCGAGCTGATCGCGCTGTTGCGCGAGTTGGGGGGGACCCGCCTGGTCGCGTCGCACGATCTCGATTTGATCCTCGACCTTTGTCCGCGCACGCTCCTGCTTGACGCGGGCGGGCTGGTCGCGGCAGGCCCGACCGCGGCGCTTCTTGGGGACGGCGCTTTGATGGAAAGACACGGCCTGGAAACGCCGTGGCGTCTGAGAGGGCTTTCGGGGGAATTGGAATGAACGCTCGGGACTGGCGTCGTGTTAAGAAGATGGTC
Organism: Gemmataceae bacterium; assembly: GCA_046350295.1. GTDB lineage: Bacteria > Planctomycetota > Planctomycetia > Gemmatales > Gemmataceae > JAXMAR01. The sequence continues at coordinate 88,636 of JAXMAR010000028.1, read as the reverse complement.
TACGTTCGTCACCGTAGGTAGATTTGTTGTAGAATGCATCCGTGGGCCAAAAACCTGGCATATGCCAAATTTTTGGCATGACACGAAACGCGAGAAGAGCGACAATGGTAGTCCAGGTACAAAGAAGCCGCCCGCCCAGACGTCTTGTAAAGGGGGCCGAAGTGGCTGGAAACCGCAAAAAGCGCGGACCGAGGCAGTTCAGCGCCGACATCTACGACGGCGACTGCCGGCTCGCCTCTCAGGTAGCAGTCGAGCTTTGGACAAAGAACATGCGCTGCTGGCGCGGACAGCTGCTGTTTCTGGCCCAGGGAGACGTTCAAGCCGGCAAGCAGTACACGCTCCGCGCCGACCGGGAGCACCGTGAGATCCTCGTCGTCGATTTGACGATTATTCGCGGCCTTTGCTGGGTCCTGTTCGAGCAGCTGCCAACCGAGCCCGCGGATTCAGCCTCCCATCACACCAACGGTCACACCAATGGCGTGACGGAAATCATGTCCTTGCCGCTCGATCTGTGGAATGGGCGGCTCCTGCGTGCTGCGCCGGGACGGCCGGCGCCCACATTGTCCTGAAGCCCGTGCCGAGTGTCATGTGGTCGGACCCGCGGCGTCGCAAAAAACGCTCCGCCGCTTGTCGCGCCTTCGCGAAGGAAAAGTTCAACCGGACACAAAAATAATCGGGCGGATCGCGCGAATCAGAAAGAGAAACCGAATCTTCACAATCTTTTGCCGGCGTCGTTCGTCGAGCCATGGGAAAAAACGCCCACAAGAAGTCCGGGTCGACTTTCGCGAAAGGGTTTCCAGTGGCTGTGAAACGCAAGAAGAACGAGCGTCCAAGACATTTCAAGGCTGATCTTGTCGACGGCGCCTCCCTGCTCGCCGCGCAAGTGGATGTTGAGCTCTGGACACGGAACACGCGCTCGTGGCGTGGGCAGATGCTCTTTCTGGCCCAGGGAGACATCCAGGTCGGCAGACAATACCTGCTGCGCGCCGAGCGCGAACGCCGGGACATCAGCGTCGTTGACGTCACTATCCTGCGTGGCCTGTGCTGGGTCCTCTTCGAGCAGGTCCCGGCGCCCGCCGATGCCCTCGTGCAAGAAACCAATGGCGGCATTATCTCCTTGCCGCTCGACATAATGAGCGGACGCTTGCTGCGCGCCGCGCACGTGACGGTACCGACCCCTTCGTGAGCCTTTCCGGCCGGCGCTCAATCGCAAACGCCGCCGCGCCCGCTAGAGGCTGCGCTTCTCGAAGAACTCCCAGATCCAGTCGTTCGCCTGGACGTTCCCCGTCGACTTGCCAAGCGCGAGCGGCAGGGGCGGGCGTCCCGGCCACGTGTGACCGCCCCCCTCGATGACGACCAGGCGCACCTCCACTCCACCACGACCCGGCCCATAGACCTTGCGCACGATCGCCGTTCCATCCCCCACCCGATCCGGAAACAACTCGACGCGCGGCTCCGGAGGACAGCCGTTCGCTTCCACCCAGGCGCCGATGGTGGCGTCGACGGAAAGGAAGTCGGCGCCATAGACGCTGCGCGCTCCCCGGCCGCCCGCGAAAGGGGTGAACTCATCCTCGGTCCCGTGGAAGTGCATGAGCGAGATGGGCCGCGTCGGCGCAACACGCGGCAGACCCAGGGCCCCGGCCACCGTGGCGACGGCGGCGAAGCGTTCCGCCATTTCGCCGGCGAGCCGGAACACCATCTGGGCGCCGTTGGACATGCCGGTGGCGTAGATGCGACGCGGATCGATCGCCACGCGCCCGGCGACGTCGTCGAGCAGGGCGGCGATGAAGCCGACGTCGTCGACCTGATGCTGGGCGGCGTAGCCGCAGCAGGCGCCGGCGTTCCAGGTGAGGACATTGGGCAAGGCTCCGGTTCCGCTCGGATAGGCGACAAGAAAGCCCGCGGCATCGGCCTTGGCGCTCAGGCCGCAGAACTTCTCCATCAGCCGGGCGTTGCTCGTGGCGCCGTGCAGGGCCAGAACGAGCGGCGACGGGGAGTTTTGGTGGGAGGGCGGCACGTGGAGGAGATAGCCGCGCGTGCGACCGCCGTGTCGCAGTTCGAACGGCTGAGTTCCGGCGGGAAGAGACATTGGTAGGTCTCAGGCGCGGTGGCGCGCCGGCTCCGTTTCCTGAGACCCCCGTTCAAACCGTACGTGCGGATTTCCCGCATACGGCTTACCGTTGGTCTTCTCAGACAGCATGCGCGACTCCCGGGTAACGGATCGTGCCCAACAACCGATACAGCCATGCTCGGTCACGAAGCGGCGATGCGGCCAGCGCTCGGCCGGAACGGACGCCCATCGGGTTGCCAGCGTCGCTGGCCGCCAGCCGAGCCAGCAGCCGGGCTGTCGTTGACGCACGTAGCTGTCCACCGCGTTGAACTTTGCCGACGCGTTGCCAGTCCGGAAGTAACCGCCCCAGCCACAGGACCGGATTCAGCACCCGGATCACTTCCCGGATGTCCTTCATCCACGCCCAGCCGCTTCTTCGCGGTTCGGTGAGGTCGATCTTGGTGGTGATCGCTTTCATCGCTCGCGGAGACGGCCAGCGGAACAGATAGTTCGCCGCCCCTTGAAGTGCGAACGCACGAATCCGGGCAGGTAACATCCCAGGAACGTGAAGCCCCTCTTTCCCCAAGCCCAACTCCACCAATCGTGTCTTGGTCGGATGCAGTTGCAGTCGCAGCTGATCCAGAATCATCCTCACCTCAGCTGTGCCGCCTGCTCGGCCCGAGCCCGCGTGCGGCACAAGATGACGAAGTCATCCGCGTAACGCACCAGTTGACCCAGGTGAGAACAAGTCGCCGTCCAGATGCGGTCCAGATCGTTCAGGTACACGTCTGCCAACAACGGTGAAATGACCCCGCCCAGGAGTCCCCGCGGTCGCCGTCCGCACCTGACCATCCCCTCCATGACGCCTGCTTGTAACCATTGCCGCAACAGCTTGAGAGCACCCGCCGATCCGAAATCCTCCGCGCCACTTGCTCCAGAAGGATGTCCTGGTTGATGGCATCGAAGAAGCCTTGAATGTCCGCGTCCACCGCCGCGGATAGTGGCCGCGCCCACCCGTCAAACGGATGGCCTCCAAGGCCTGGGTGCCTGCCGCTGCGCGGACGAGGTAACTGCACGGCTCGAAAGTCCGCCTCAAAGATCGGCTCCAACACGATCTTTGCCGCCATCTGTACGACGCGATCCCGCACCGTCGGGATGCCCAGCGGCCGCTGCCGCCCATCCGCCTTGGGAATGTATCGCCGACGCACCGGTTGCGGCCGATATCACTTCCGCACGGAGTACGTCTTGCAGGTCCAACAGGAACTGCCCGACGCCTTGCTGCCGGATCATCGTCAGCGTCTCGCCGTCGATGCCCGTAGCCCCTTTGTTGCGCACCCGCTGCCACGCCTCCAGCAGAACGTCAATCCGCCAGATCCGGTCGTACAAAGCGTGAAAGCGTCGCTCCCGATGCCGCTTGGCTGCCGTGAACAGACTGCGTTGGTTTTGCACTTTGTCATGGGGTAGTTGGGGTCTTCTGGACCAAGTCTTCTTTACCAAAGCGCCAAGCCGTCAAAGCAGGGTCCCTTCCCTCCACCGACTCTCTTCGCCGGCTTCGACGGTACTACGAACCCCTCGGACTCCCGCCCGACACCCCTTCGCCATCGGCTTATAGGAGCCGCCATCGCCCAACGTGGGCCGCCGGGACGGGTCTCTCCTGTTCCGCACCAAGCTGTGTTCACCACATGCCTCCCCTACCCCGCGAGTGTCCTGCACCCCTCCGGACATTCTAACAGGCAGTCTCTTGCCTTCGCCGTGACATGAGCGGCTCGGCCACTGACCTTTCGGGTTCTTATATCACGAGGTTGCAGGGTTCGCTAACGCTGGGCCTGCGAACTTGCTCCCCGCCATGAGGTCGTACGACTCCATACGGGCCCCACTCAGACGCCAAGGTCTCCCTTGTGCGTCTCGACCTGCCATGCGCGCCGCCTGGCGCCTACCGCGACGGACTTCTCTCTACCCGCAAGCTGAGTGCAGCATGAATCGGCTATCTCCGATTCGTCAGGACGTACCATGCGGATAGTGTAGCCGCCGCGCGCCGTTCAGGGGGCGGGGAGGCGGGCGAGGCCGTGGCCGGTTTCGCAGTCGACGCCCGGGGCGCCAAGATCGAGACTGGCTTTCTCGAGAAAGGCATGGACCTGGCGGGGAGCCCATTCCGGATGCCGCGCCAGCACCAGCGCCGCCAACGCCGCGACCTGCGGGGGTGGCGGCCGACGTGCCGGAGAACGGTTGCGGCCGTAACGCCGTGGGGAAGCGGGAACGACAGCGGCAGTACCTGGCTTCAGCGGCGGGCTGGTCGATCCGCAGGAGCTGTAGGATTTGCGTTCGCCGCCCGGGTCGACGGCCGCGACCGTCACGACGCGCTCGCCGTCGCCGGGAAAGGCGATGCTGAAATGCGCGGGGCAAGGCGGCGAGACCGCGAGGTTGCCGCTGAACGACGAGGTGGAACTGCTGCCGCGGCCAGCTAGCTTGCTTCGACGATGCAACGCGCCCCTCCTCGACCGAACCGAATGGAGACCGAGCCCAGCCGCTCGATCCCGTTTCGACGATTTACAAGGTCTCGCCGACGACGCGCCGCAGCCGTCGCGCCGTACTTAGACTTTGAAGTCGGCCTGACGGCAACTCCGGCGCCAGCTTCTCGACCGCGACGCGGTCCTGGCCCCAGGGCGTCGCTGCTCGTTGCGGTCGGCGCCCAGCAGCCAGTTGTCGCTGTTGGCGCACTGGCGCCATGCGTTAGTGGCGTAGAGCGGTATTACTGCCAGGGCGCAGGTTGTTCGCCTTGTCCTCGCCGCCGAGCAGCCGGGTTGCCGCGCGGTGCGTCGCGCCGCCCCTGGCCGTCGCTCCAGCTCGGCATGATCACGGAGCAGGAAATGACGCGCGCTCCCCTGGCGCGGCCCAGGCCACCGCCTCGAGGAAAGATTCCTCGGCATGGTCCGGCTCCCAGTTCGAAGAAGGCGAACAGCAGCTTCGGCATCCGGCGCGCCAGTGCGGATCACCTCGCGCGCAGAGGACGCCGTGCTGATCGCCGCGCTTCGAGCTGCCCATCCGCGCGAAAGGAGCGGCACAGCAGTCGGGCGGGCAAGGCCTTGCCGCGCTGGCCGCGTAGCCGCGAAAGCCGGTATCGAGAATGGCGACCTTGACGCCCCGGTACGGTCCAGCCCCGCCCACGCCAGGCCCTCGACGCCGCCGAGGCGGTCCAGGTGCCGCGCCGTTCGCGGCCGAGCGTTTCGGGGGCTGCGGCGGAATCGTCAGCGCTCGCCTGCTCAGGCCGAATCGGCCGCCGCGAGCCGCAGGCTGGCGCGCGGAACGCAGCAGCGAGGCGACAGCGAGAAAGCGCAGGCTCGGCGACAAGCCAGCGCGGGGCCGCTGCTCGTCATGACCGGAAGGCGGAAAAGTGGTGCAGGGTAGGTCAGGGGAAATATCGACCCGGGCAAGCTGCCGGTGATGGCAGAAAAGGGGCTGGGCCGTGGCGGAGAAACGGGCGGAAAGGGCCGGATATGCCGGATACGCGGGGCGCGCCGATTATCCGGGGCGCTTGACGCACAGGGCGGCGCCTCGCTCTAGGATCGATGCTGCCGCTGCGCTTTCGCCTGCAAGCCCCGGGTGTCGCTCATGACCGATGTCACCCGCATCCTGTCCGCCATCGCCGAGCAGGAGATGCCCACGCCTCGGAGCAACTTTTGCCCCTGGTCTACGACGAGCTTCGCAAGCTGGCTACCTTCGCCGCACAGAAGCCGGGCCCACGAGCCGCCGGGCCAAACATTGCAGCCCACCGCCCTGGTGCACGAGGCCTATCTCCGGCTGGTCGACGCCGACCGGCCCCAGCGCTGGGATGGCCGCAGGCACTTCATCGCCGCCGCGGCCGAGGCCATGCGCCGCATCTTGGTTGACAACGCGCGCCGGAAGCGAAGCGCCAAGCGCGGCGGCGGCGCGAGCCGCCATGATCTGGCCGATCTCGACATTTCGAGTCCGGAAACCTCCGAAGACCTCCTGGCGCTGGACGAGGCGCTCGAGAAGCTCGCCGGCGCCGACAAACCAGCGGCGGAGCTGGTCAAGCTTCGCTACTTCGCCGGGCTCACGGCGCGGGAGGCCGCCGATATCCTCGGCGTCTCCGAACGAACCGCCGACCGGCTCTGGGCCTTCGGCCGTTCGTGGCTGATGAAAGAAATCCGTGGAACGTGAGCGACGGCGCAGCGCCGACCCGCTCAGGGCCGGGAGCGTCACGCGTCCGGCGCTGACGCCGCTTTTTCATTCGGCAAGATCTTCCGAATCGTTGGCGGATTAACTCTGGAAAATGCGCATGTAACTCCAGAGGCCGTGCCCGGCAGCCTGGGGGTGGGGAAAACCATGAACGAGCGAGCTATTTTCGAAGCGGCATTGGAGCGGAACGACGCCGAGCAGCGCGCGGCGTACCTGAACGAGGCCTGCGGGACCGATCGCGCCCTGCGCGAGCACGTCGAAGGTCTTCTCCGGGCGCATGAGATGCTGGGCTCGTTTCTGGCGCCCGCGCCGGTGGGGGCCACGATAGCGGAGATAACCGAGCGTCCGGGCACGGTGATCGGCAAGTACAAGATCCTTCAGGAGATCGGCCATGGCGGCATGGGGACGGTCTTCCTGGCCGAGCAGACGCAGCCCGTGCAGCGCAAGGTGGCCCTCAAGCTGATCAAGACGGGGTTGGACAGGCGGCACGTCGTCGCCCGCTTCGAGGCGGAGCGTCAGGCGCTGGCCATCATGGACCACCCGAATATCGCCAAGGTGTTGGACGCCGGGGCCACCGACGCAGGGCAGCCGTACTTCGTCATGGAGCTCGTCAAGGGTGTGCCCATCACGAAGTACTGCGACGAGCGCCACCTGACGTGCAAGGAGCGCCTGGAGCTGTTCGTCTCGGTTTGCCACGCCGTGCAGCACGCGCATCAGAAAGGCATCATCCACCGCGACCTCAAGCCCAGCAACGTCCTGGTCGCCCCCTACGACGGCAAGCCGATGGTCAAGGTGATCGACTTCGGCGTCGCCAAGGCCACGGGCCAAGCGCTCACCGAAAAGACGCTCTTCACCGAGTTCGGCGCCGTCATCGGCACGCTCGAGTACATGGCCCCCGAGCAGGCGGAGCTCAACAACCAGGACATCGACACGCGCAGCGACATCTACAGCCTCGGCGTGCTGCTGTACGAGTTGATGACCGGGACCACGCCCTTGCAACGGCAGCGGCTGAAGGAGGCGGCGCTCCTCGACGTGCTACGGCTCATCCGCGAGCAGGATCCCCCGCGCCCCAGCATTCGCCTGAGCACGACGGAGGAGCTGCCTTCGATCGCGGCCAACCGCGGCCTGGAGCCGAAGAAACTCACCGGGCTGGTGCGCGGCGAGCTGGATTGGATCGTGATGAAGGCGCTGGAGAAGGACCGGAGCCGCCGCTACGAGACGGCCAACGCCTTCGCCGCCGATCTGGAGCGTTACCTGCGCGATGAGCCGGTGCAAGCGTGTCCGCCGTCCTTGGGCTATCGCTTCCGGAAGTTTGCGCGCAAGAACAAGGCGGCCCTGACGCTGGCGACCGTCGTGGTGGCGGCGCTGGCGCTGGGCGTCGTCGGACTGGCGCTTGACAACGTCCGCGCGGCGGAGAAAGAAGAAGCAATCGAAAAGAAGCTACAAGCCGAGCTGGCACGGGCAGACGCCGAGCGGAAGCGGGCGGACGCAGAGAAGAAGCGGGCCGACGCGGAATTGGGGCGGACCGATGAGCAGCGGAAACGCGCGGACGCGGAGAAGACCAAGGCGGAAGCCCTGGACGGCTGGCGACACACCGCCCATTACAGGATGCTCTCCCTGGCCTTCAACGAGTACCGAGCCAACCGGGTCGCACGCGCCGATCAGATGCTCGACAACACCGAGAAGGATTTGCGGCACTGGGAATGGCACTACCTCAAGCGGCTCTGTCACACTGAGCTGAACGGCGGCCCCATCACGGATAAGAAGCCGATCGGGCATATCGCGGTCAGTCCGGACGGCATGCGCGTCGCGGTCCAGCTTCACGGAGTCGAAGTGCAGGTTTACGACGCTGCGACGGCCAATGAGCTGCACAAGTTCCGCATGGAGCGTTACTTCCCGACGCAAATGGCGTTCAGCCACGACGGCAAGACGCTCGTCATGTGCGGCCGGGATAGTAGCTCTTTGCCCATGGCGTCGGCGGTCCGCGTCTGGGATCCGCTCACGGGCGAATTGCTCTCGACGCTCAAGGGACCGCAGGAGCCCAAGGTCAAGGGGCCGCCCGGCCTTCAGACCGAGTTCCTCGGCGCAGCTACGAGTCCCGATGATCAGGTCGTCGCTGCCACGGACAAGATAGGCAACCTGTGCGCCTGGGAGCGGGCCAGCGGAAAACTGCTCTTCCAGGTCCTCGCTCACGCCGCGCCGACCGCCAAGCCGGGCGACTGGTGGTCCACCCGCGTGGCGTTCAATCACGATGGCAGCCAGGTGGTCACGGCCAGTGAGGAGGATACGGTTCTCAAGATCTGGGACGTCCCGACGGGGAAACTCAGCCAGTCGCTCACGGTCGGCGACGGCTGTTCCCGCGCGATCTTCAGTCCGAAAGGAACCTGGTTGGCCGCCGCCGGGAAATACATGACCGTGCGCGAGCCGAGCTTGAGCGTCCGGGTCTGGGACGCAAAGACCGGAAAGATGCGGCGCGAACTGCACGGCCAGGTGAAGCCGATCACCTGCATGGCCTTCAGCCCCGACGAGAAGCTGCTCGCCACGGGGAGCCAGGACAACTCGGTGATCCTGTGGGATGTGGCATCGGGGCGCCAGGTGGCGGCCTACCGGGGCCACGCGACCGAGATCGTCGCCGTCGCGTTCAGCGCCGACGGCAAGCAGTTGATCTCGGTGAGTCGCGATGGCGTGATGAAGACGCGCGATGCCACGCACGACCCGGAAGCCCTGACGCTGAAGTGCCGTCTCTGCTACCACGCGGTCTTCAGCCCCGACAGCCGCTATCTTGCCGCAGCCGCGGGACATCCCTCCAAGAAAGACTGGACGGGGATGGTCTGGGATGCGGCGACCGGGGAAGAAGCGGAAGTGTTCGGCGATGACAAGGAAGAGATCTGGCAGCTGGCGTACAGCCCGGACGGCCGCTCCCTTGCCGCCGCCCGGTACCAGGGGAACGTCGGCTGGGTGGCCGTGTGGAACAGGGCTGCGGGCAAGTTCGACCGCCGTTTCCCGGACGACAAGCAGGCGCCGATCGGCCCTTGCTTCACGGTGGCATATAGCCCAGATGGCAAGCTGTTGGCCGCGAGCGGCGCCGACCGGGTCGTGCATGTTTGGGACACAACCACCGGCGTGGAGAAATATCGTTTGACCGGCCACCCGGCCTCGGTGACGCGGCTGGCGTTCAGCCGCGACAGCCGGCGCCTCGCCTCCTCCTCGGGGGAATTGCAATGGAATGTGGTCGGACTGTCCGAGAATCCGCTGAATTTGCGGAGTGACACGAGGAGGAGCCCGTGCGATGTCAAGGTCTGGGACCTGGACACGGGCAAAACGCAGCTGGCCCTGACGTTCCCTGCTCGGCCGCCGGGCATGGCCCTCAGCCCCGACGGTCAAACCGTGGCCATCGCTACATCGGACAACTCCGTACGGCTCATGGACCTGGCCACGAGCAAGGAAACGCTCGTTCTGAAGGGCCACACGCGGCCGCCTTGGGGAGTGTCCTTCAGCCCCGATGGCAAGCGCCTGGTCACAGCCGGCGGGTCGGATGGCTCGGTCCGGCTCTGGGACGCCAGAACCGGCGAAGAAATCATGACATTCAACAATGTGTGCAGCGTGGTCAGAAACGTGGCGTTCAGCCCGGACGGAAACAAAATCGTGGCAAGCAGCCAGATCGATGACGTAGTGACGGTCTGGGACGCGACACCGCTGAAGAAGTAACTACCCGACAGCATCAGAGCCGACGCATCCGCTTCGAAGTGAAAGCGGCCGGTGAGGTCAAGCCGCCAAGCAAGTCCCTCACCGGCCCGGCAGCACCCCGGCGTACGGTCTGCGCGCCGAGACTACGACGGCTCCGGCACGATGACAATCAGCAGCAGCACCCTGTTCGGCAACTCGGCCAACGATGGCGGCGCCATCTTCAGCTGGCTTGGCCGCTGAAGAATAACCGCCTGAAAGCGCGACGGCCGATGGCGCTTCAACGGCGTTTCCTCGCCTCAGCGTCCGCTCTGCGCGCCCGCATCGATGGCGTCCTTATGGTTTCGCGAACCTCACTTGACAGGAGATGACTCATGCGATTTTTTTCATGGCTACGCGCGAAGATCGGATCGAGGCAGCGGCGCGCGCAGGCTGGACCGAAGCCGCGCGTCCGGCTCTGGCTGGAGGCGCTCGAGGATCGCCGCGTGCCATCGACGCTGCCGGTGACCAGCGCCGTCGACGACGCGAGCCAGCACGGTAGCTTGCGCTACGCCCTCGCCCACGCTCACGACGGTGACACGATCCTCCTGACGGGGGCCGTGGCCAAGACCGGCATCACGCTGACGCAAGGCGAGTTGATCCTGACCCAGCAGAACCTGACCATCGTTGGCGCGGGCGACGACCGACCGGCAAAGATCAGCGGCGGCCAGCAAGCACGCGTTTTCGAGGTGGCGCCCGGCGCCAGCGTCACCTTGCGCAACCTGACGATCACCGATGGCGCCGGCACGACCGGCGATCCCGCCGACCCCCACGAAGGGCGCGGCGGCGGCATTGTCGTTGACGAGAATGCCGTCCTGACCATCACCGGCTGCACGGTGTCCCACAACTCCACCGAATTGCTCGGCGGCGGCATCGCCGACTACGGGACGCTCACGGTGCGCGACTGCACTCTGTCCGACAATCACGTCATGGTCCGATACGGCGGCGCTATCGCCGTTTTCTCCGGCGCCCCCTTCTCCACGCCGTTCTCCGCCACGATGACCATCACCGGCAGCACCGTATCCGACAACACCGCCCACGAAAATGGCGCCGGTATTACCGGCGTCGCCAGCACGGTGACGCTGAATAACTGTCGAGTGATCGGAAACTCCACGGACCTCTACGACGGAGCCGGCCTCAACAACCACGGCGGAACGATGACGGTAAATCACTCCATCGTGGCCGGTAACACGGCCGGCAATTTCGGCGGCGGCATCCAAAACTTCATCGGGAGCACGCTCACGCTCAACGACTGCGACGTGTGCGGCAACTCCGCTTCCGGCGCCGGCGGCATCGACAACTACGGCGCCCTCACCCTTGTCGATAGTCGCCTGTCCAACAACTCCACCCGGAAATTCGGGGCCGGCGGGGCCATCTTCAATGAATATGGCGGGACGGTTTCCGTGAAGGACAGCCTCCTGTCCATGAACACCGCCGATTACGGCGGTGGAATCTACTCCTTCGGCGACATCACCATCTGCGACACTGACTTGTCAAGAAATACCGGCCGCATCGTCGCCGGGGCCATTGTGAATTATTTCGCGACGGTGGCCGTCATTCACTCCGTCCTGTCAGACAATTCTTCTGCCAACGGCGGCGCCATCGTCAATGTCGGCGCCATGACCATCGGCAACAGCAGGATCAGCCACAACACCGCCTCCGTTGTTGGCGGCGGCATCCTGAATTTCGGCGACCTGACGATCGACGACAGCGACATCTCCCACAACTTCGGCGGCAACGGCGGCGGCATCGCTACCTTCGCCTCCTTGACGATCACCAACAGCACGTTGTCCCACAACTCCGCCGACCGTGGCGGCGGCATTTACAGCTTCTTCTCCACGGATACGCTCAGCGGTTGCAAGATAACCAATAATGTCGCCGCCGATCAGGGCGGCGGAATCTTCGCATCCTACGACACGCTCACGATCAGCGACGCAAGCGTCATTTCCGGAAACGCCGCGACAGCCGGTGGCGGTCTTTATGTCGAAACTTCCAACGCGACAGTGACCGTCGCCAGCTTCAGCCGCATTACCGGGAATATCGCCCCCGCAGGCGCCGGCGGCGACGTCTACATCCAGGCCAAGCTCTACGATTTCGACCCCGACGCCGTGCTGTACCTGGAAGACCACAGCAGGATCGGCGACGTGTATAACGGAGGCGTCCTCTACAGGGATAGCACCAGCAAGATTCATCATCTCGATGACGGGAGCAACTCCGTGATTCCCCTGTAGCGCATCCGCGGCTCTGGCAGGGGGCGTAGCGAAGGGCCAGTCCGACCAGCATGCCACGTACAATCGTGACGATCCCGGCCTTCCCGTCGCCGGCGGACCCGGACGGAACGCGCGGCTGCTGGCCCGCGGCGCGTCGGTTTGTTGGCTTGCGACGCTCGTTGCCGACGGTCCAGGCGCCGAAGGATTCCGCTTTATTCGGATCGAGAGCTTGACGTGCAGGCCGGAGCCCCTCTAGGATAAAAATCGCGCCGAAGTGGCGGAATTGGCAGACGCGCCAGCTTCAGGAGCTGGTTCCCGTACGGGAGTGGAGGTTCGAGTCCTCTCTTCGGCAATTCGAGAAGCCTGGAGTTTCCTCCAGGCTTTTTGCATTTCTTGGGGCCACGTTGCCGCAGCTGCGGCGCATGAACCGGCGACCGACGGACGTACCTGGGCACGTGAGTGCTGGCTTGAGAAATTGAGGCCGACGGTCCGTCCGATCGAGTCATTTCTTGAGGCTGTGCCAGCGGTATGCGGCGAGCGCGTTCAATTCTCGAACGTAAAGCTCATCGCCGCTGACGGCGAGGTGGGCCCAGGTCTCCGCGTCGCTGATCTTCAGCGAGTCGATCAACTCGAACGCCTTCGGGTTCGCCTTGATCAGGAGCAGGACGCCGCGCTGGTCCAGGGCGAGGATGCGGTCCCCTTGGGCCACCAGGCTGCAGTACTTGCCGAAGGGTTCGCTGGTCCAGGTCCGCTCGCCGGTTTTCATGTCGATGCAGGTAAAACGCTGATTCTGCAAGTGCAGGTAGACATGGCCGCCGATCAAGACGGGGGAGGACATGTAGCCCTGGGCGTTGTTCGTCCATGCTTGCGTCACGGTGTAACGTTCCTTGTCGGCGACGACCTTGTAGAGCCATGCTTTGTTGGAATAGCTGCTGGTGAAGACGGCGTCGCCCATGACGAGCGGCGTGAGGATGTTCATGCCGCGGAAGGAGGGGACGGGTTGCGACCAGAGAAGGTCTCCCTTGGCGACGTCGAGGCCGGCGAGCTTTTCACGCGTTTGAACGATGAGCTGACGCCGGCCCGCGACGGTGGCGATGACCGGGGAGGAGAAGGCGGAGCCGTTCATGCCGCCGTCGTCCTTGAGGGCCTTCCATTCGATGTCGCCCGTTTTCCTTTTCAACTTCACGACAGCGGCGCCGGCCTGGACGAAGACCGAGTCGCCATCGACGAGGGGAGAAGAGACGAAGCCGAACGCCGGGAGGGGCGCCTCGAGCTCCTTCACGAAGTCGACGCGCCACCGTTCCTTGCCGGATTTCGCGTCGAGGCAGACGAGCAGGTCGCGCATGCCCGCCACGTAGAGGCGCTCCCCGTCGTAAGCCGGGGTCGAGCGGATCCAGCTGCCGTTGGCGGCGGCGAAAAAGGGGACCGTCATCGCCCCTTTCCACTCGGCGCCCCACTTCTCCTTGCCGGTCCTGCGCTCCAGGGCGTGGACGACTTCGGTTTCCTTGTTCTTGGTTTCGGTGGTGAAGACCAGATCGTCGGCGACGATGGGACCGGAATAGCTCGGTCCGAGCGGGATGCGCCAGAGTTGTTGAAGGGACTCTTTAGAAAGGCGGTCGGGCCAAGTTGGACCGTTGACTTGGCCGTCGCGCGTGGGCCCGCGCCATTGCGGCCAGGAAGACCCGGTCGGCTCGGCTTTGTCGCCCGCGTCGCTCGACGCCGTGAAGCTGAGGGGGGTGGCGAGCAGAATGACGCCAAGGAAACGTTTCATCGATCCACTCCATGTGTCAGGCATTCATCCGCCAGATCGCCGCATTGAGAGCGGTCGCGAACGAAACCCATGCCAGGTACGGGAAGAGCAACGCAGCCGCCCAGACGGAGACACGCCAGAACGCGATGATGGTGGCCAGGATCGCCAACCAGAGCGGCACGACGTCGGCGAACGCCAGGGCAGGACTGCGCAAGCCGAAGAAGAACGCCGACCAGAGAACGTTCAAGCACCATTGAACGCCAAACAACAGCAGGGGAAGTCTAACGTCCGCGCGCCGGCTGTTCCGCCAGACGAGCCACGCGGCGACAGCCATGCCGATGTACAACGCCGTCCAGACGGGACCGAACAGCCAGTTGGGCGGGTTCCACGCCGGTTTTCGCAACGCGGCGTACCAATCATCGACCGAGAGATTAGTCAGCGCTGCTCCGAGCCCGGCGGCGCCGAGGCAGATGAGGAGGAACAGGGCGAGAGCGACCCACTGCAACGGGACGCGCTCACGGGGAAAAGCGCTGTTTGACATGGGAAGGCTTCCTAACTGCTCGCCTCGATGGGACGCTCGGGGTGAATCGGGGCTGTGTTGGTGGCGGCCGGAACCGGGGTGTCCTTGCCGAGGAGGTGGCGCAGGGCGTTTTCAAGATCGCCGAAAAGGAAACGGTAACCGGAAGCGAGCAGCACGCGCGGCATGACGCGCGTGCTCGCCAGAAGCAGCTCGTCGGCCATCTCGCCGAACGCCAGGCGCGCCATGAACCGAGGCATCGGAAAGATAGTGGGGCGGCGCAGGATCCGTCCGAGCGTCCTGGTGAACTCGCGGTTGGTAACCGGATGGGGCGCCACCGCGTTGACGGGGCCGCGCAGGCCGTGGGCGGACAGCGCATGGCGGATGCAGCCGAGGGCATCGTCGAGTGCGATCCAGCTCATCCACTGCCTGCCGGGGCCGATCCGACCGCCCAGGCCCCAGCGGAACGGCGTGAGCATCTTGCGCAGGGCGCCCCCCTTTGGACTCAAGATCACACCGAAGCGGACGTGCACGACGTTGATGTCCGCTCGGGCCGCGGAGGCGGTCGCCGCTTCCCAGTCGCGGCAGACTTCGGCGAGGAATCCCGACCCAGACGGGCTCTCCTCGCTGAGTTCCTCGTCGCCCCGGCTGCCGTAGAAGCCGGTCGCCGAGGCGCTGACGAGGACGCGCGGCGGACGGCGCAGCCCGGCCAGCGTCTCGGACAGAAAGCGCGTGCCTTGCGTCCGGCTGTCGCGAATGCGAGCTTTCTGCTCGTCGCTCCAGCGCCTTGCGGCAATGTTCTCGCCGGCGAGATGGACGACGGCGTCCAGGCCTTCGAGGCGGGCCGCGTCGATCTCCCCTCGGCTCGGATCCCAGTGAATGTCCTCGCTTCCGGAAGCGACACCGGCGCGGACCAGGCGCATCACGCGATGGCCATCGGCGGCGAGGAACGTAACGAGAGCCGAGCCGACAAGACCCGTGGAACCCGTGATTGCAATCTTCATTGGTTTGCCTTGTTTTCGTCTCGCGGGAAAATGGGCCGTGGGGGCCAGCCGACGCCCCACGGCCGTCGAACACGACTCACTTCTTGGGGGGCAGGATCACCGCGTCGATGACGTGGATGACGCCGTTCGCGCAGACAATGTCGGTGGCGACGACGCGGGCGTCATTGATCATCACGGTCCCGTCCTTGGCGGTGATGGTGATCGGCTGGCCCTGCACGGTCTTGGCGGAGTCGAGCTTGACGGCGTCGGCGGCCATGACTTTGCCGGGCACGACGTGGTAAGTCAACACGGCGGTGAGCGCCTTCTTGTCCTTGAGCAGCGCTTCGAGCGTCCCCTTCGGCACCTTGGCGAAGGCCTCGTCCGTGGGGGCGAAGACCGTGAACGGACCCTTCCCCTTCAGAGTGTCCACCAGATCGGCGGCCTGAACCGCGGTCACCAGTGTCTTGAACTTGCCCGCCCCGACGGCGGTGTCGACGATGTCCTTCGTGGACGGCTCGTCGGCGGACGAAACGTTCGTGGCTCCGAGCCATGCGGCGCCGGCCACCATCAACGCCCCCAAGATCATTCGAATCTTCATCGGATACCTTTCGAATCGGAAACGCCTCGGTCACGACGAGTCACGCGCTCGCCGACAGCAAATGAACCCACTGCGACCTCTCCTGCGCCTCAAGCCGGCGCATGGGAGCCGCGGAAGTGCAAGGCGAGCAGGACAACGCCCGCGACGCCGACGAGGGCGTACACGACGCGGCTGATCAGGGCGGAGGAGCCGCCGAAGAGCGCCGCGACGAGGTCGAACTGGGCCAGGCCCACGAGGCCCCAGTTGACCGCGCCCACCACCACCAGCAGCAACGCCACCAAGCCGATCGCTTTCATGTCTGAACTCCTGAATTGTGAACGCCCGCCTCGGCCCACTCGGCCAGTGTTAAACGTTCAAAACGTTCACTTAATATTAGTCTGACGCGGCAGGGCGTCAAGCGGATTCTTCTTCTTTTTTTCTGGATGACTGTTTTTCGATGGATTCGATTTCATTCAAAACGTTCACGTAGTAAGATCATGGTGGATCATTACGAGGGGACGGGGCGACATGGCGGAGCAGGCTCGGACCTACGTCAATACCACGCAAGCGGCGAAGGCCCTGGGGCTGAGCGTCAGCACGGTGAAGCGCTGGGTGGACGACGGCGTCTTGCCGGCGCTCAAGACGGCGGGGGGGCACCGCAAGCTGTTGCTCGCCGATGTCATCGAGCTGGCGCGGCGCGGCGCCCTGCCGCACGCCGACCTTTCGTTTCTGGCGGAGGCGGACGCCGCCGCTATCGACTCACGTTCGCTCGAAAAAGTGGGGGAGAGACTTTACCGCGCGCTGGGCGGCGGCGACGCAGTGCAAACCCGAACGCTGATCTTCGGGGCCTTCCGCTCCGGCGTTGCTATCGAAGATCTGGCCGATCAGGTCATCAGGCCGGCAATGGAGCGGATCGGCCAGGATTGGGAGAGGGGGGGGATCGACGTGATGGAGGAGCATCGCGCTTCGCAGCTGTGCGCCGCAACGCTTTACGAGCTGAAAGCGGTGCTCGAAAGGCGAGCGAGCAAAAATCGGCCGCGCGCCGTCGGTGGGGCGCCGGAGAAAGACTACTCGGTGCTGCCGACGCTCCTGGCGCAGCTGGTGCTCCTCGACGCCGGCTGGGACGCGGTCAACCTCGGTCCAAACACGCCCTTTAGGAGCCTGGAGAAGGCGATCATCGATCTGCGGCCAAGGCTGTTGTGGCTCTCGGTCTGCCATCTCGAAGCCGAGGCGGATTTCATCGCGGGCTATCGGAGTCTGTATCAGAAGGCCGAAAACGCGGGAGTGGCGGTCGCCGTCGGCGGTCGCGCTTTGACGGATTCGCTTCGCTCCCGGATTCCCTACACCACGCACGGGGACGGCTTGAGTCACTTGGCCGCTTTCGCCCGAACGCTTCATCCGCGACCCCGGCTGCCGCAGCGCGGCCGGCCGCGCCAATAGATGGCGGAACTCTGGGAAAGACTGTTTTTTCTCCGTCTTTTCCCACACTTTTCTTGTCTCCTTCATCGGTCCGGCCCGGTTTTTTCAGCGTTTTCGCGCGTGTCAGATGGTTGTCAAATTTTTGTGTCATAACAACCGTTAAATGCGGTCTTTGCGGAAGACAAAAAAGAGTTTCCCTTCTCGGAAAGGAGGGTAAGATACTCGCTGCTCGCACATGGGAGTTGGACTCCTCCCCATCTTGGGATGGATCCTGGTTTACTTCGAGCCGATAAGTCTGTTAAATTGAACAGGTAGACGCCTGTTCTGTTACGCTTTCTTTCAACGGGTAAGCCATGCATATCGCACGTCGCTTCACCGTGGAGGGGCAAGACCCCTTCGCGTCCATCCCGTTTGCCGCACGGACCTCGCGGATCGTCAATCCGGACGGTACCGTCGTCTTCGAGATGAAGAACGCGATGGTTCCCGAGGCGTGGTCGCAGGTCGCCGTCGACGTGCTGGCGCAGAAGTACTTTCGCAAGGCGGGCGTGCCAAAGGAACTGGAGCACGTGCCGGAGCCGGGCGTTCCGGTGTGGTTGCAGCGCGGCCGGCCCGCGGCGCAGAGCGGCTTCAATGGCGAGACCGATGCGCGGCAGGTCTTTCGCCGCCTCGCCGGATGCTGGACGTACTGGGGCTGGAAAGGCGGCTACTTCTCGAGCGAGTCCGATGCGCGGACATTCTTCGACGAGACGTGCTACATGCTCGCCATGCAGCACGCGGCGCCGAACAGCCCGCAGTGGTTCAATACTGGGCTCAACTGGGCCTATGGCATCGAAGGGCCGCCTCAGGGGCACTACTACGTCGACCCGCACACGCAGGCGATGACGGCCGACTAGCGCCTATGAGCGTCCCGCCCCGCACGCCTGCTTCATCCAGTCGATCAACGACGACCTCGTCAACGAAGGCGGCATCATGGATCTCTGGGTCCGCGAGGCCCGCATCTTCAAATACGCTCCGGCACCGGCACCAACTTCTCCAACCTGCGCGGCGAAGGGGAGCCCCTCTCGGGCGGCGGCAAATCCAGCGGCTTGATGAGCTTCCTCAAGATCGGCGACCGGGCCGCGGGCCATCAAGTCGGGCGGCACCACGCGGCGGGCGGCGAAGATGGTCGTCCTCGATCTGGACCATCCGGACATCGAGGACTTCGTCAACTGGAAGGTCGTCGAGGAGCAGAAGGTCGCGGCCCTGGTCACCGGCTCGCGGTTGCTGAACCGGCATCTGAATGCGGTCCTCAAGGCGTGCCACGTCGATCCGCCGCAAACGCCGCTGTTCCGCAGGAGATGGACTGGGACGAGGCCCGCTTCGACAAGAACAAGAACCCCGAGCTGCAAGGCGATCGCCGAGGCGCAGAGCGATCTGATCCCGGCGAACTACATCCATCGCGTCTTGCAGCCGGCGCGGCAAGGCTGGACGCGGCTGTTGATCGAAGAATACGACACCGACTGGAACAGCAAGGCCTACTTCACGGTCTCCGGACAGAACAGCAACAACTCGATCCGCATCACCAGCGACTTCATGAAGGCTGTCGAGGAGGACGGCGACTGGCCGCTCTTCTGGCGGACCGAGAAGGAGAAGCGCGCTGCGACGGCCGGCCGGCGAAGCCGTGCAAGACGCTGAAGGGCGCGCGACCTGTGGGACCAGATCGCGAACGCGGCATGGTCGTGCGCCGATCCGGGGGTGCAGTACGACACGACGGTGAACGAGTGGCATACGTGTCCGGCGGATGGGCGGATCAATGCGTCGAACCCGTGCTCGAGTACATGTTCCTCGACGACACCGCCTGCAACCTCGCGTCGCTGAATCTCCTCAAGTTCTTCGACCTCAAGCAGGGCCGCTTCGACGTCGACGCCTTCCACCACGCCACGCGTATTTGGACGCTGATCCTGGAAATCTCCGTCTTCATGGCGCAGTTCCCAAGTCAGTCCGTGGCGCAGAAATCGTATGACTTCCGCACGCTCGGCCTCGGCTACGCCAACCTCGGCACGCTGCTGATGGTGCAGGGCATCCCGTACGACTCGGAGGAAGGCCGGGCCCAGTGCGGGGCGATCACGTCGCTGATGCACGCGGCGAGCTATGCGATGTCGGCGGAGATCGCGCACGAGGTCGGGGCGTTCCCGCGTTACGCCGCCAACCGCGAGGCGATGCTGCGCGTCGTCCGCAATCATCGGCGCGCCGCTTACAACACGCCGCGGCAGGAGTACGAAGGGCTCACCATTCCGCCGGTCCCCATCGACGAGAAATTCGTGCCGGCCTATCTTCTCGAAGCGGCGCGCAAGGAATCGGATTTGATGGTCGAGTTGGGGGAGAAGTTCGGCTTCCGCAACGCCCAGGTCACCTGCATCGCGCCGACCGGTACCATCGCCCTGGTCATGGATTGCGACACCACCGGCGTCGAGCCTGATTTCGCCCTTGTCAAGTTCAAGAAGCTGGCCGGCGGCGGCTATTTCAAGATCATCAACGCTTCCACGCCGCCCGCCCTCGAGAAGCTCGGCTACTCCAAGAAGCAGATCGACGAGATCGTTCGCTATTGCAAGGGCGCCGCGACCCTGGCCGGCTGCCCTCACGTGACCAAGGATGCGCTCAAGACCAAGGGCTTCACGGACGAGATGCTCGCGAAGGTCGAGAGCCAACTGCCCGGGGCGTTTGACCTCTCCTTTGTTTTCAACCGATGGACCCTCGGAGACGAGAACCTGAAAAAACTCGGCCTCAAGGAAGAGGAGTTCAACGCCCCGGGTTTCAATCTGCTCGAACGCCTCGGCTTGAAGAAAGGCCAGATCGCCGAGGCCAACGATTACGTCTGCGGCACGATGACCATCGAAGGGGCGCCCCACCTGCGGCCCGAGGACTATCCCGTCTTCGATTGCGCCAACAAGTGCGGCAAGATCGGCCAGCGCTTCCTCGCGGCCGAGTCCCACATCCGCATGATGGCGGCGGCCCAGCCGTTCATCTCGGGCGCCATCAGCAAGACGATCAACATGCCCCACTCGGCGTCGATCGAGGATGTGAAGCGCTCGTACTTGCTGAGCTGGCAGCTGATGCTCAAGGCCAACGCCCTCTACCGCGACGGCTCCAAGCTGAGCCAGCCGCTCAACACGATCGCCGACGTGCCGAGCGAGACGATCGTGGAGGAGCCGAAGGCCGAGCCGGTGAAGATCGCGGAGCGGATCGTCCACCGCTACATCGCGCGGCGGCGGCGCCTGCCGGACCGCCGCTCCGGCTACACGCAGAAGTGCCGCATCGGCAACCACAAGGTCTACCTGCGGACCGGCGAATACGAGGACGGCACGTTGGGCGAGATCTTCATCGACATGCACAAGGAGGGCGCCGCCTTCCGCTCGATGACCAACTGCTTCGCCATCGCCATCTCACTCGGCCTGCAGCACGGCGTGCCGCTCGACGAGTTCATGGACGCCTTCCTGTTCACTCGCTTCGAGCCCAACGGCATGGTGGCCGGCAATCCCCACATCAAGATGACGACCTCGATCATCGACTACATCTTCCGCGAGCTGGCCATCAGCTATTTGGGCCGGCACGACCTGGCTCACGTCGCCCCCGAAGACCTGCGCGGCGACGCGCTGCACGGCGAGGAGGAAGAGCCGGAGTTCGAGGACGAAGAGATCATCACGGAGCGTCTCATCGATCAGCCCTCGACCAAGCAGCGCCACGTCACCCCGCCACGCTCCAGCCACCTGAAACCGCTTGCGGAGCCGGCCTACACCAACGGCCACAAGCCGAGCGGCAACGGCCCCGGCGGCGCCACGACGACGCGGCCAAGCGTGACCGCGGAGAAGGTGCGCATGGCGCGAATGAAGGGCTACGAAGGCGACCCGTGCACGGAATGCGGCCAGCTGACGCTGGTGCGCTCGGGGGCGTGCTGCAAGTGCGACACGTGCGGGGCGTCGAGTGGGTGCAGCTGAGTAGCGCGCCGCTCATCTCATCAACGCAGCGACTCCGGACACCGTTCACCGTGACGGCGGCTTTGCAACGAAACGGGGACTGTCCCTCTCCCGCCTCGCAAAAGCCTTGGTCCTTCTTGCAAGATCTCTAGGGACTGTCCCCGTTTCGTTGCAAAGCCCGTCACGGCCGAGGCAATTTGCGGTCGCTGTCGTCGAACGTGTTCTGCCACTGCGTTCGGACATCGCGCTGGTTGTCCTCGTAGATCGTGTGCCGCAGGTACGCCGTGGCGACCAGGACGTCGGGGTTGGTCGGATCGATCTCGTCCCCGGCGATCTGCTCGCGCACGAACCGGTCGTACGGCTTGTCGTTGTTGAGATGCACGCGGATGGCGCGGCCCCCACGTCACTCGGTCACAAATGCGAAGTCATACTCGCGCGCCCAGTCGCGTGCTGGGGCCTGAGCCGGAGCGTTCGGCAGGGCGAGCAATTCCGCCTGCGCGTGCATGAACGCCGTCGCTTGCCGGGCCACCACCTGCGTGGCGCCCTGGCGCTTCAGACTCGAGAGGTCCGCCAGGCAGGCTTCGGCTTCCTGATCGAGACGGGCCTGGAGGCGGTCGACCTCCGTCGGCCCGGCGTACATTGCTTCCGGGTCGACATAGCGGTAGGGGCTGGCAAACGGGCCGTCGACGCCTTGTTCCAGGATGTCGGGCGGCTCGCCTTCGAGGAAGACGGGGAAGAAAAGCTCGTTGGCGCCGCGGCCGAGGCCGATCCAGGCGAGGCAGACCTCGGACGGGTCCAGAGGCAGCTCGACGAGGAAGCTGGCTTGCAGGCGCGGCGGCGGCGCGACGGGATCGGGGCGGCGCTGCACGACCGTGTCCTCGAAATGCTCGATGAGCAGCCGGCGTATGCCGTGAGCGTCCAGGTGGCCGCTCTGCTGCTCCAAAAGAAGCGTGGCCCGACCCCAGCGTTTCAGCGCGAAGGCGTGCTCGGGCCCCGTCAGCGCCAGTCGGCCGGCGAAGTCGAGCTTGCTGCCGTCGTCGTCCCACCAGCCGCGGCGGATGGCCAGATCCGCCAGGCCGGGCGCGAGGCGAGTCCAGTCCTGTCGAATGAGGGCCGCGTCGGACACGGCCCGCGCCTGCTCGCATTCCTGGAGCGCCCAGTGGCGGCCGGCGGCTTCGAGCAGATAGCACTCGCGGCCGTCGGCGAGCAGGAAGACATGGTCACGCGCGGCGCCGGTCTCGTCGGTCCCCTGACCGTGGCGGCCGATCAGTTCCGTGAGCGTCTCGACGGCATGGCGCGCCGAGTGGGAGCGCTCGAGCGTCAGGCGTACGAGGTCCGGGCCGGACAAGCCGGGGCTGGTCCGCTCGATGCGGCTGCGCCACTGCGTGGCGGCGACGGCGACGTGGCGCTCGTTGACGCCATGGCGCAGGCCCCAGGCGCCGGGCTCGTGAACGCCGAGGACGGTGAAGGAGTGCCGGGGCTGCGGCACGCGAACACCGTTCAGGAAAAGCGTTTCATCGGGCGAGCAGGATCGGCCGGGGCAGCGCTTGAGGACGTGTCGTGTGCGGCCCGAGCCATGGTGATTGACGCCCAGAAGGGCCACGCCGCCGACGGTGGCGGTTCCCAGGGCGACAACGATGTCAGTTGCCATACCACTGCTCCGCTGGGATCGACGGGCAGGGCGAGGAACCAACCATGGCGCCAGGTCCGTCGAGGAGATTGCTCCATTGGAACGCGCCGCGCGGCGGAAGGCAAACGGATTTGGCGTGGCTGGTGGCTGGCGCCTGGTGGCTGGTGTAGACGCCAAGCAACGGGCGCCGATCGCCAGCCACTGAATCACGGCACGGCAACCCTTACCGTCGCCGGCAGCAAGCAGATGCCTTTCTCGTTGCAGCAGTTGATGCGGACGGCCAGAGAAAGGGGCATGGCGCCGGGGACGTGGTCTACCTGAACGGGGATGGTAACCTTGCCGGTGTAGACCGAGTAGACGATGTCGCCGGTCGCTTTCTTCTTGCCCGCCGGGTAGCTGATCTTGGCGGCGACTTCTTCCTTCCCGGACGTGACGGCGATGGTCGTGCGGTTGCTCTCGAAGTCCGGGTTGTTGACCGGATTGGCGTAGATGTACCAGCCATCCTCGATGGTGAGCGTCACGTTGATGGTCTGCTTGCCGGCGGCGGGCTTGGAGGCGTCCGCCGTGATCTTCACCTTGGAGTCGGATTTCTTCAACCCGGCATCGCTCAGACCGCTGCCGAACCGCAGCACGGCGGCCAGAATCGCGAACAGCACAAACGACGCTTTACGAGCCATGGGGAGCATCTCCTCGTGAGAAAGCGATGTCGAAGAGGGCGCCTCTGGAAAGGCGCTCGTCCTTCGCCGGATTCCGACTTGCCGGTTGCCGCTCGGCCCGGCGGACGGTCTAATTATAGACGGTTTGTCCCGATGGATTCATCGGCGAAAAAGTGCGGCCGGCGCCCGCCGCGAGGCGGGGACGGCGTCGCGTTCCTCTTCGCACCGCGAGACAACTGCCATGATCCGCCCGGTTTTCCTCGCCGCTTGCTCTTGCCTCATCGCTCTATCCGCCGCGACGCTCCGTGCCGGCGAGGATGCCCGGCGCCGGCTCGAGGTGGCGCAGTTCGTCGCCGAGGGGGCGTTCCGTGATTTCACCATCCCCGGCGTCGCCGCAGTGCAGCACGCCAAGGCGCTGGCGGACTGGAAACGACTCTACGCCAAGGAGGCGCCCGCCCACCTCGAGACGGATCGCTTCCTGATCTACGGCACAGGGGACGACAAGAAACTCAAGGACGTGGGCCTAATGCTGGACAAGACCTACGACCTGGCGGCCAAGACGCTCGACATGGAGTTCGTGAAGCCGTGGACCGGCAAGCTGGCGGTCTTCGTGGTGCAGGACCGGGGGGAGTTTCAGTCGCTGGTCCGCATCCTGGAAAAACGCCGAGCCGAGGAGGACGAGCAGGGCGTTTACGAGATCGACGACGACAATCCGCACGTGCTGGCCGGACCGCCCGTCTTCAAAAGCGACCTCAGCGCCGAGCAGCACGCCGGCGCCCAGGTCGGCGCGGCGCTGCTGATGCGGAAGGTGGGCCGGGCTGTGCCCCACTGGGCCCAGCTGGCGTTCGGCCGGGCCAGCGCCGTGCGTGCCGGCCCCGCCAAGGACCTGAGCGCGGAACACAAGCGTGCGGCCATGGTGGCGAAGACGCGCGGCATCAAGAACATCCTGGGCAAGGGAAGCGCCGACCCTGAGGAGATCGCCGTCATTCAGGCGAGCCTGATGGAATACCTCGCCTACAGCGGCCGTACCGCGAAGTTCATGCCTTTCATCAAGGGCTTCCAGGTGAGCGACACGAAGATGGAGGCGACGATCGAAATGGCGCTGGAAGCCGCGAACCTGCCGGCGGACAAGCTGGACGGCGTCTGGAAGGCGTGGGTGAAGACGTTGAAGTAGCGGTCGCTCAGGAAACAATGCAGTCGGCGCTCCAGATCATCACGACGCCGTCGTCGCCGGCCGACGCGAGGAGGTCAGGCGTAGGCGCGAACGCCACCGCGTTCACACGGCGTGCGTGGCCCAGAAACGCATGAAGCTCGGTCCCTGTGTGCGCGTTCCACAGGCGCACCGTCTGGTCCTCGCTGGCGGTCGCGATGGAACGCCCCAGGGGATCGAACGCGATGCTGGTAACGCGGTCGGTGTGGCCGGCTAGCGTACGACGCTCCGCGCCGGACGTCGCGTCCCAGACCTTCGCCATCCCATCGCCGCCGGCTGAGGCGACCAGCAGAGCGTCCGGCGAGAAGGCCACGCCGAGCACCTTCAGGTTGTGCCCGCGCAGAACGAGCGGTTCGGCGTCCGTCGACCAGTCCCAGATCCGTATCGTTCGGTCCGTGCTTCCGGAAACAAGCCGCATGCCACCGGGCGCGAACGCCACCGACCAGACCCAGTTCGTGTGTCCGCGCAAGATGCGGATCGTGTCGCCGCTTGCCACATCCCAGACGCGCACGGTTCGATCCCAGCCGCCGCTTGCCAGGAAGCGCCCGTCCGGGCTGAAGGCGACGCCGTAGATGCGGTCGGTGTGGCCCGGTAGGACGCGCGCTGTGCGACCCGTTTCCGCATGCCAGAGCCGAATGGTCTTGTCCGCGCTTGCGGTTGCGATGAGCCGCCCGTCCGGGCTGAAGGCGACGCCGCCGACGAGGGCCGCGTGACCGGCGAGCGTGTGCACCAGGGTCCCGCGGGCCACGTCCCAGACGCGCGCGGTGCGGTCGTCGCCGGATGAGACGACACGCTTTCCGTGGGAGTCGAACGCCACCGCCAGAACCGGACCGGCGTGTTCGCGGAGTGTCCGACTCGCGGGCGGCGCGGCGTGCCCGCTACGTTCCGCGACCCACACCACGATGGTCCGGTCGTCGCCGGCCGAGGCCAGGCGCGAGCCATCGGAGTTGAAGGCGATGGCGTTCACGGCGTCGGCGTGGCCGCGGAGCGTGACCGTCTCCTGGCCGGAGCCGACATCCCACAACCGGACCGTCTTGTCCCAGCCCGCGGAGGCAAGGCGAGACCCGTCGGGAGTGAACGCCAGGCTCCAGACCACGCCGGAATGCCCGGCGAGCGCCAGCCGCTCATCACCGGTTTCCATGTCCCAGACGCGGACGATCGAGTCGCCGCCCGCCGACGCTAGGAACCGGCCGTCCG
Organism: Gemmataceae bacterium; assembly: GCA_046350295.1. Lineage (GTDB taxonomy): Bacteria > Planctomycetota > Planctomycetia > Gemmatales > Gemmataceae > JAXMAR01. The sequence goes on along the minus strand of JAXMAR010000028.1, from coordinate 62,564 downwards.
GCGAAAACGCGACCGCCCACACGAAGCCGGCGTGCTTGCACAGCCGGTAACGCTCGCGGCCGGCTTCGACTTCCCACACGCGCACCGTCTGGTCGTAGCTGGCCGAGGCGAGGAACCGGCCATCGGGCGAGAAGGCGACGCCGTTCACCATGTCGGTGTGCCCGCGGAAGACCCGGACGGTCAGGCCGGAGCCGACGTCCCAGAGGCGAACGGTGGTGTCGTCGCTGGCGGACGCGACGAAGCGTCCACAACGACTCACGTCGATCCCCACGACGACGTCGGCGTGGCCGGTCAGTTCCTGCACCGCGCCCGTTGCGAGATCCCACACCTTGACCACGCCGGCCTGGCTTGCGGCGACCAGCCGGGAGCCGTCGCGCGTGAACCGCGGGGTGTAGAGCTGGTCCGTGTGTCCGCTGAAGACGCGGAGCGCGGCGCCGGTCGTCGCGTTCCAGAGGCGAACCGTCTGGTCGTCGCTGACCGAGGCGATCACGGCGCCGTCCGGCGAGAAGGTCACGCCGTAGACGACGTCCTCGTGCGCGCGGAGCGTCAGCGGCCGCTCGCGCAATCCGTGGAGGCAGTACCACTCCCAGCCGCGCAGCTCGGCTGGGCAGGCGTCGAGGTATGGGCCCGCGTTCTGCGGCCGTCCCGCCGCCCACTCGCGTTCGGCCAGCGCCACGTTCTTTGCATAAAGGTCCGCCTCCAACCGCCGCCACGCGGAGGTGGGTCGGTCGGTGGGCTTGCCGCAGAGGAAGTTATTCAGGTCGTCGGCAAGGGCCTCGGCCGTACGGTAGCGGTGGAACGGGTTTTTCTCCAAGCATTTGAGACACACGGCTTCGAGGTCCGCCGGCACATCGGAGCACAGGCGGCGCGGCGGGGGCGGTTCGTCGTTGAGCACGTGGCGGACGGTGTCCAGAGCAGTAGCGCCGCGGAATGGTGGCCGGCCCGTGAGGCATTCGTAGAGGATCGCGCCCAGCGCGTACACGTCTGCCTCCGGGCCGACTTCCTTCGCGTGACCGGCGGCCTGCTCGGGAGGCATGTACGCAGGCGTGCCCATGAACTCGCCGCTAACCGTGTGCGCGGAATCGGCGTCGAGGCGCTTCACGAGCCCGAAGTCGGACACCTTCGGCACGCCGCCGGCGGTGAAGAGAATGTTGGCAGGTTTGAGGTCACGGTGGACGATGCGGCAGGCGTGGGCTGCGTGGACCGCCCGGGCGAGGGTTTCAACGAGCCGCGCCGCTTCGATCGGCTCAAGTGGGCCGTCTACCAAGCGTGCCGCCAGTGTGCCACCCGCCATGAACTCCAGGACGAGGTAGGGGTGGCCCTCGTGCTCCCCGGTGTCGAAAATCTGCACCACGTTGGGATGCGACAGGGAGGCCACCGCCTCGGCCTCGGCGCGAAACCGGGCCAGCAGACGGCCGCCGGCCTGCTCCCCCGCCAGGATCATCTTGAGGGCCACGAGGCGATTCAGGCGCCTGTCGCGCGCCAGATAGACCACCCCCATGCCGCCAGACCCAAGCTTATCCTCGTACCCGTAACGCGGCGGCAAGGTGACCGCCGGCGTTCGAAGAGATTCTTCCGGCGCGGCCGGCGGGTAATCCGCGGTCGCGTTCCGGGCCAGCCACTGGAGCCGAACCGCGCACAGCTCATCGCGCAAGGTTTCGCGTTCCGGCCCTTCCCAGCCGGCCAGGCACTCCTCGATCGGCGGGAACTCGCCGGCCTTTATCCGCTCCTCGAAGCGGCAGCACGCGGCGTCGATTCGTAGCGCCAGTTCGGGCGGCCAGCTTTCCGGTTCGTCGTTCACGGCGCAAGCTCCGCGGCCCACAGGCTCCGGATGACCCTGAGGCGCCGCTCGACGGTGCGCAGCACGCACCCCCGCCGCGCCGCGATCTCCTCGTTCGTATGGCCTTCCATCTTCCATACCGCGAGCGCCTGCAAATCCGCGTCCGGCAGCTTACCGAGCAGCCGCCTGAACTCCTCCGCGACCAGCGCCGCAAACTCCGGAGACGGCTCACGGCCCACGATGTCTTCGAGGTCGACCACCCGTGGCTCCGGCTTGCCACCCCGTTTGGTAGCGGTCTCGCGCCGGACCAGGTCGATGGCTTTTTGCCCGGTGATGAGAAGGAGGACGCGGAGATCGTCGCGGTCGTCGAGGCGGGGGAGGCGGCCCGCCGCCGCGTCGCGGCAAAAGCTGTCGAAGGCGGCGAGGACCACGTCTTCCTCGTCAGCAGCGCGCCGGAAAGCCGTCGGGCCGGCGCGCCGCCAGCTCGACAGTCGAAGTAGCGATCCCAGAGCGGTCCAGCGCCCGGCGGGATCGCCGGCCTTGAAACTGCCGAGCCAGTGGGTGACGGATTCGTCGGGCACAGCGGGTCGCTTTTCGTTCAACCTCACAAGGATACCAAGCCGCGCGGGTAACAAAATCGAAGAGTCGCTTCTGTCGGGTTCCGGGCCGGGTTTCCGTTGAAGCAGTCGAACAGACGGTCGACACTATCATCTGCAGGAAGGGGAACCCATGGAACTACCAGGCGGACAGCTACGCGTCCGTGACATCTGGGCTGGGCGTCGGCATCGTCGTGTGCGGCCAGTATTTCGGTTGGAACCTCGGCCTGAAGGACAACGGCCCCGTGGCGATGCTGATTGCGTCGCTGGCGGTGTGCCTTTTGTTCCTGGCGTGGGTGCTCGCCCTCTCGGAACTGGCGGTCGCCATGCCGCGCGCGGTGGCCCCGCTCGATTATGGCTTGCGCGCTGCAGCGCAGGTCGCGTTCCTGATGGGTTGGTCAATGTTCTTGGGTGCCTTTTCGGCGGAGTGGCGACCGCCCTGGCGGCCGGCGGGAAGTACGTCGCTTTCCTGCTCTCCCCGGATGGCGCGCCGAACGAGCATGTCGCGGTCGCGGTCGGATTGACCATCGTCGCATTGTTTTTCTGGCTTCAGGCCCGGGGGGTGAAGGAGCAGGCGCGTGCGCTCGCGTGGATGACCTGCGCGGCGCTCGGCGGCCTGGTGATCTTCTGGGCCGCGGCGTTGACGAACTTCGACTGGGACCGGGTCTGGACGGCGCCGGCGGTCCCGGCCGCCAAGGGCGCTGGGGCGCCGTCGTCGACGCGATTCCGTTCGCGCTATGGTGGCTCATCATCATCGAGGGGGCGGCGCTTGCCGCGGAAGAGTCGCACACACCGGCGCGAACGATCCCGCGCGGACTCACATTGGCAATTCTCACGGTCATTGTCCTGGTCGTGTTCACGATCGTGACCGCGTGCGGCGCCCTGCCGTCCCAGCAGATCGCGGCGAAGGACGCCAAGCCGGTGGACTATCCGCTGGCCGAGGTGATCCGGCAAATCCCGGCGGGGGAGTCTCCCCTGCTCTTCTACGGCTTCGGCGCGGTCGCCCTGTTCGGCCTGGTCGCGAGCTACCATGGGTTGCTCTACGGTTCCAGCCGGCAGTTGTTTGCCCTCGGGCGCTGACGGGTTCGTGGCGCCTTTCCTCCGGGGAATGTGCATGCACAGCGACAAGACGCCATGGCCGGCGCCGGCGCTGCAGCCTCCTCACGGCCGGGTTCGTCGTGGCGAACCTGTGGTTCGATGACGGCGATCCAGGCGGCCGTCCTGGTCGCCGGCTTCGCGGCGGCGGTCCCACCATCCTCGGCTGTGGTCGCGCTTGCAACGGCTGCGGCAAGAACCACAGCTGTTCGGCGGCTACCATGCGTGCGCTCGGCGTGTGGCTCCCTGTCGGCGTGGTCAGCGCTGTCCGTGATCGCCTGGCGGTGTATCCTCGGATTGACGACAACGGGGTTGTCGTGCCGGTGCTCTGGGAATGTACGTGATTGGGCGCCGGCTACTTCGCCCTGCGGGCGAGAAGCGGATGTCCCTCGATGCCGCCGCCCGCGGCGCACCGCTATCGGCGCCCAGCGGCTCGCGCTGGCGTGCACCTGGCTGCGGTCGTGGCCCTCTTCACGGCGGCCGGGGTCTTGAGCGCCGTGACGGCCGAGCCTGTTCGACGGTCCCCGACCTGTTCCGGGCCACCCGGGGATGTGTCCGTGCAGGTCGTCCTGGGCGTGATCATTGTTGCCCTTGCGACGCTGGCGGGGGTCGAACTGTGGCAGATGCATGGAGCGACCAATGAACGCGAACGAAGGCAGGACCCTGGTGGGGTACGTCGCGGAAATCCACCGCTACCCAGTGAAGTCGATGCGGGGAACGCCTGGAACGCTGGCCTTCGGGCCGGATGGGCTGGACGAGAGGACCGCCGGTTCGCGGTGATCGACGAAACCGGCGGGTCGCAGGCGAAGCAACCGCGCGGTGGGAGGGCTACTTGCCGAACTGCGGGCCAAGTTGCGCGACGAGCGATCGTGACCGGGCCGGACGGGGCCGGTATCGAAGCGACCGTGACGACCTTGACGCGGCCCTTTCGAAGTTGTTGGGCGGCGGGTAGAACCTTCGCGGGGCACCGCTCGGAACGGCCACGATCGAAGTCGCCTGGCCAGACCGTGCCGGGTCATCCGCAGGCAAACTCGGAATCGATCAGCGCTTGTCCGGCGAGCTACTTTGACCTCGCTCCCATGCATCTCGTCACGACAGCCACGCTGCGGCGACTCCGCGAATACTGGCCGGACTCCGGGATTGAGTCGCGGCGGTTCGGCTTAATGTCCTGATTGAGACTCTTCCCGGTCTCTCCGGATTTGTCGAGCGCGATTGGGTCGGCCGGACGTTGCCGATCGGCGACGCGTCGCTGCGGGTGTCGGCCCAATGTTCCCGGCTGCGTGATGACGACGCTTTCCCAACCGGGCTTGCCGCGGATTTCCAGATCCTTCGAGCCATCGTCGCTCACAACGCCACCAACGCCGGCGCTGCCGTTCCCTCGGGAAACGGCGAACTCGTGGAGAGGGGATGGGTCTGGTTGGGGTGTCTGTCGTGCTCGTCAATAAAATGACGTCTTTCGGCGGGAGGCGACGGCATGGCGCGAAGTCGCGTAGACGTGACGACGATGATCAGGATGACCCGCGGGCTCGTCCGCACGCCCCGCCGCAAGAAGAAGGCGAAGGGACCCGCGGCGTTGTCGTCGTGCTTGTCTTGCTCTAGGTCGCCGCGGCTGGTCGGCGGCGGGGTGGCTTCCTGATTATCTCCCTGAACTCAGGTGGGAAGGCGGCTCTCGAGGACGACACGGACCGCATCCTCGGTAACTGGCAAGGGACGGCGCCCGACCATCCGACCATGACGCTCGTCGTTCCAGGTGCGCCATCTTCTTCGGCGCCAGCGACGCCAGGACGGGACGAGGCAAGATGCCACGTTCGCGCGCGCTCCGACCGCACCACCGGCAAGGGCCTTGTCCTCGTGCTCGAAGGACCGGACCGGCCGTTCGAATGGTCCCATCACGTTCAAGTCCAACGACGAGATGACCGTGCAATCGCTCACCGATCCCGATGCCCGCCGGCCAAGCACTCGGCAAACTTTCCAAGGAGGAGCGGGCCGCGGCGGCCGAGAAGGACAAGCTGCAGATGGAGATCGAGTTCGTGTCGGACACCGAGATGCGTTTCGGCTTCTATTCCAAGGGATCCTCCGGCGCTATGGTTCCCGCCAAAAGGCTGCGGTAAGCGCGGCCTGGAGCCGGAGCGGCGATCACGGCGGCGAAGTCGGCAGTATCTCTTCGTACTCGGAGCGATCCTCCTGATCCCCTTCGCGTGCGGGCTGGAAGACGATGTCCTCGTTCATCTCATCGCGACAGAAGAACTTGCGGAACTTGGTGATGAACTGTCCTGCCTGAAAGTGGCCGGCCAGCTGGCGCAAGCCCTTGATGTCCTCGTCGGGTACATGGCGGACGAGATAACCGTAGGGTCGTTCGGCGTGGGCGCGGGCGAGGCGGGCCTGGATCACTTTGCGGACCGCGCCGGCGCGCTTGGGGTCGCGCACGTCGGCGACATTGAAGCCCTGGTCGACGTCGGGGACGGTTTCGCTGTAGGGCGCCTCGCCTTTGAGGACGGCGATATCGCGTGCGGTGAGCTTGCGGGCCCACTCCATGGTGGTCGGGATGTGGCCTTCGCGGTTGGGGCTCGGACGAAAGCCTGGCGTGAAGGTGAAGCCGAGGTCGCGGGCGCGGCGGAGCAGCGCGGGGACGCGCTCGTTGATGGCGCTGAGCCAGTCCTCGCCGCCCCCCTTGATGCCGCCCGGCGTGCAGCCGCGGGCGGATTGCAGCATGGCCAGCCAGGTGTACTGGTAGGTCCAGTCGCCGGGCAGGTCGACCTTCCCGGGCGCCTGGACATAGATCAGCGCCTCGGTCTTGTCCTTGACGGAGATCTGCGTGATCTTGAGCGGATAGATCAGCTTGTCGCTGGCGAAGCGGAAGCGCGTCGGCGTCACCTCGCCCTGGTAGGTTCCGTCCCGGCTCTTCTTCATCGCCATGGTGTCGATCTTCATCACCGTGAAGAACCATTTCTTCTTCACGTAATAATCGAGCGTCGCCTCGTCGCCGGCGTACTGGTACTTGTGCTCCTTGAGCCAGTCGAAGAGGGCGTCGGCCCGGTCGGCCTCGAGGATCTTGTAATCGAGCGAGCCGACGACGCCGGTCTCCAGCACGCGCACCGGCGGCGGCTCGGGGCGAGGACTCGGGGCCTTCGTGGCGGACGGCGCGGCGGTGGGTGCGCTGGTCGGCTCGGGGCGTCTAATTGAGTCGCGGTCGGCGAAGAGCGGCAGCAGATTGGAATGAGGAGATTCACGCCGCTTCAGGATCGTGTAGATGGCGAGGTGCTTGAAGAACTCCTTGGGCATCTCGTGCAACTTGGGCAGCGCCGGGGTGGGGATGACCATGCCGAAGTCGAGAGCGTTCCCCTCGAAACGCGGCTGCACGGTAAACGTCTCGATTTTCTCCGCCGGGTCGTGGGTGAGGAAGACCTTCTGGGCGGGCTGCAAGATGTCCGTGTTCTTGGCGGAGAAATAGCAGCAGGCGGCGGAGACCGTGCCGGGCAGAGCGAACATCAGAACGGCGAGCGGGCACAAGGAGAATACACGGACGCGCATGGGGGACTCCCTGTCAACAAGGACGAGCCGCGTTTGAAATGTCTGTTGGTAAGAGAAGAAGTGGCCCGGTTTATTCCAAGAATCGTGAATTTTTCGTGACCGCGTCGACAGCGGCGCCGCCGTCTCCTCTCGAGAAGATGCGCCGGCGCGACGACGTCAGTCGACGTACGGATCGGCGCCGAGGTCCTTGAGGATCTCCTGGCGGTTCCGTTCGTAGAGCAGCAGGTCGACGCGTTGGCGATAGTGGCGCGCTTCGAGGCGCCTTTGCGCCTTGATGAAATAGGGGTGGTACTTGTCCCAGTCACGCTTGCCGCCGCGCTCGCCGATCTCGCGCAGGGATTCCTGCGGGCCGGGCCCGAGTCCTTCGAGCAGCTCGTCCTCCAGCGACAGGAAGAACTGGGCGCTGCCGGGGTCCCCCTGGCGCGCGGCGCGGCCCTGGAGCTGGCGATCGATACGCAGGGCTTCGTGCCGCTCGGTCCCCAGGACGTGCAGTCCGCCCGACGTCCGCACCTGGTCGCGCAGGCCGAGGATGTGCTCCTGGGCTTCGATCTCGTCCACGGTCTGCTTCCAGATTGCCGGCGGGACGTCGTTGCGGTGCTTGTACTGGTCGCGCAGCTTGACCCACGCCATGGTTTCGGGATTCCCCCCAAGGAGGATGTCGGTGCCGCGGCCGGCCATGTTGGTGGCGATGGTGACCACTCCCGGGCGGCCGGCCTGGGCGACGATGGCGGCTTCGCGGTCGGCGATATCGGGGCGCGCGTTCAGGACCTGGTGCTCGACGCCGGCGGCGCTGAGCTTGCGGCCGAGGAGCTCGGACTTCTCGACTGAGCGGGTGCCGATCAGGATGGGCCGGCCCGCGGCGTGGAGCTTCTGGACCTCGGCGACGACGGCGTCCATCTTCGCGTCCTCGGTCGGGAAGACGCGGTCGGGCTGGTGGACGCGGACGCAGGGCTTGTTGGTCGGCACGCAGACGACGCGCAGCTTGTAGACGCGGCGCAGCTCGCGCCAGTTCTGCTTGGCGGTGCCGCTCATGCCGGAGAGCTTCTTGTAGAGCCGGAAGTACGATTGATAGGTGACCTGGGCCGCGTGATCGGCCGCGAAGGTGATCGGCGCCTTTTCCTTGGCCTCGACGGCCTGGTGCAAACCTTCGCGCCAGTGGCGGTCGGGCATGCGGCGGCCGGTGAATTCGTCGATGATGACGACCTTCTGGTTCTCGATCAGGTAATGCTGGTCGAGGCGGAAGCGATAGTTGGCGTGGATGGCCCGCTCGGCGTGCTCGTGCAGCTTGTCCACGGCGTGCGTGTGCGTGGGCGGGTTGGAGTAGCGGATGAGCCCCCGCCCGAGGTCGGTCAATTCCACCTTCTGCTTCTTCTCGTCGAGATAGAAGTGCTGGTCGCGCACCATTTGCTTGGCCAGGCCGTCCGCCCAGTGGTAGACGGCGGCTTCCTGCTCGGTGGCGAGGCGCGTCGGCATGCTGATGATGAGCGGGGTACGCGCCTCGTCGACGAAGATGTTGTCCGCCTCATCGACCAGGGCGTAATGGTGCTCGCGCTGGACGCGCGGGTCGAACTTCTTGGGGTCGACGTTGGCGCCCTTGCTCCAGGCCATCCAGAAGGGGACGCCCTGGCTCCGGCTGCTCTTCTGCTTGAGGCGGTCGCGCAGGAAATCAAAGCCGAACTCCGAAGCGGTACCGTAGGTGATGTCCGCCTGGTAGGCCTCGGTACGAGCCTCGTCGGTCATCTTCATCTGCAGGACGCCGGTCGTGAGGCCGAGGGCCTGGTAGATGGTCCCGGTCCATTCGCCGTCGCGCAGGGCGAGGTAGTCGTTGACGGTCGTGACGTGGACGCCCTTGCCCATGAGGGCGTTGAGGGCAACGGGCAACGTCGCGATGAGGGTTTTGCCTTCGCCGGTCGCGACCTCGGCAAGGGCGCCATGGTGAAGGACGACGCCCGCCGCGAGTTGCACGTCGAAGGGCCGCAGCCGGACATTGCGGTACGCCGCCACGCAGGTGAGGGCGAACGCTTCGGGCAGGAGGGAGTCGAGGGATTCGCCGCCGCGGGCCCGGCCGCGCAGCTGCAGACCGCGCTGGCGAACCTCGGTATCGGAGAGCTTGCTGAATTCGGCCTCGAAGTGGCGAATGGCGGCGATGGCGAGGCCGCCGCGGGCGAGGCGGCGCTGCGAGGGGAGACCGAAGAGCAGGCGGGCGTAGTTCGCCAGACGCGAGCCGAGGCGGTTCTTGCCGTGCAAACGGGTAAAGGCGTCACCAGCGATGTGGATGGACGCGGGGGAAGCGGTAGTGGGTGTCACGAAGACCTCGGCGCGGAGAATCGAGTCGGCTGTTCCAGAGTATCAGATTCCTCACGGCGCCGCATGCTCTTTCCGGCGCTTTGCCCGTTTCGGCGCTCGGCTGAATCAATCCGAGATGCTCAGCCTTGCCCGGGCCGTGGCGAAGACCTGTTCGAGGCGGCTTCTGTCCTGCTCCGTCGGAAAAAGGCCGCGCGCTTGAAGTGCGTCCAGCAGGCGCGGATAGGCGCCGAGCGTCGCCTCGAGGTCGCCACGCTCACGGCTGCGTGGCTGAAAGGGACGGCCGCCGCGGCGCACGTACACCGGCGCGGTCAGCGCGAACGAACCCGTGGCCGCCACGCCGTCGCTCACGCACAGGGCCTGAAACCAGTCGCTCGTTTCGATCGACGCCTCGATCTCGATGCTGACTTCACGCTGGGCCGGCCCCGGCCTGGCTTCCGCGATGATGGCGCCGCCGCGCACAATCCGCAGAAGGCCGGGCGCTTGCAGTCCAGCGACGCGAGCGCGAATGGGGACCTTGTCCTGAATCTCCGGAATGTCCGCCACGCCGCCCGCCTCCTGGCCCGCGGCGGCGAACCACACGAGGGGGCCGTCACTGACGAAGGTGTGTCCGGCCCGCACCGCTTCAACCCACCTGCCGTAGTTCAGTTCTTCCCCTGGGCCAATCCTGGCGTACGTCCGCAACGCGCCGAGCGGCTGCGCGTTGCTCGCCTTGCCGCTGGCCCCGACCGGGACGCCGCGCAGGCCGGCGTTCCAGAAACGATGCAGCGCCTCGACGCCCGCCGGTTCAACCTCGAGGGCGTCGATGTCGCCGCAGACAAGATTCGCCAGCGGCTCGCAAACGTCGAAGCCGCGTTCGATCCAGTCGCGGACGGCCCAGACGACGAGGCCCTTCTTGCGGTGGCATTGGCCGCACCAATCGGCAAGGGTCCAGTTCAGGGCTTCGAAATGAAGAGGATAGACCACGCGGTGGCAATGGAGCAATGACAGTGCGCCAAGGGGGGACGTGTTGTACGAATTGACGGCGACGAGATGTCCCGCGGTTGCGAGGGCCGCCGTCTGGCCGCTGAAGTCATCGATGTTCGCCAGCCAGCGCTGCGGCGCACCGCTCTCGTCCCGCGCCCGGCCCTCGGCGATGAGGAGGTTGACCACGCCCAGGTCTTCCGCCTGCGCCTCCAGGAGAGCGGAGTGCGGCGCGAGGAAATGACAGCGCATGTCCCCCGAGACCCAGCCCTCGTCGCGCAGGTTCACCCAACGCTCGATCGTGAGCCGCAGCGACAGCTTGCCGGCGATCAGGGTCATCGTCTGGTCGAGCGGCCGGTACTCCGGACCTTTGCAGGCTTGCACGCGGATGGGGCCCGGCGGCAAGTCGATCTCGCAGGCGCCGGCGATATACGCCCAGGGCAGGCCATCGATGAGGACGGCGCCGCCGACACCGAGGGCGCGGGCAATGGAGAAATCCCTGAGCCGGCCGAACGGGGCGTAGTAGGCGCCGGCGCCGTCCGTGAAACGGACGCGTACGGGGGTTGGCTTGCCGGTGGCTGTGTCGTTGACGCGGACGTGTACGGTTTGCAGCTTGTTCATGGACCTGGCGGCGCGTGGGCGCCCGAAGTTCTCAACCGGGGCCCAAAATGCGTTGACGGAAGGCTCAGCAAATGTAAGGATATTCAGATGCAGCGATGCGCGGGAGTGTCATCCCGCGGAAAGGCGTCGCCTCAGTCGATCACTATTCGGGAGAAGATAGTCCTTGCCTCCTCCGCCAGGGAAAGATCACCAAAGAGTCAACGAGCAAATTCGCATCAGCCCGGTGCGCCTGATCGGTCCTGCCGGCGAGCAGGTGGGGGTCGTACCGACCAGCCAGGCCCTTGACATGGCCCGCGAAGCGGGTCTGGACCTGGTGGAGGTGGCCGCCACCGAGCGACCGCCGGTGTGCAAGATCATGGACTTCGGCAAGTTCAAGTTCTTGCAAAAGCAGAAAGCCAAAGACAAGACCAAGACGCACCACCAGAAGCTCAAGGAAATCCGGCTGCGCCCCAAGACGGGGGACCATGACATCGAGACCAAGGTGAACCAGGCCAAGAAGTTCCTGGAGCACAAGGACAAGGTGCTGGTCTACGTCCTCTTCAAGGGGCGCGAGTTGCAACACATCGAAGAAGGCAAGCGCATCCTCGAGATGATGCTCCAGCGCCTCCTCGAATCCGCCAAGGTCGAGAAGATGCCGGGCATGGAAGGCAAGCGCATGTCGATGATGCTGGCGCCGAAGTGATCCATCGTTCGAGCGGCGTGAGCCCGGCGTTTCCATGCCGGGCCTATGCCGTCTCCGGCCGACGCTCGGCGATGAGTCGGTGCGTTTTCACGCACCCTACGTTCTCCGCGGTGGGAATCCCTGTCTACACGTCAACGGGTTTGCCTTCGCGCGCCGAACGGGTCAGAGCGTCGAGAACGCGCAGTGTCTTGACCGCTTCCTCGGGGTCCGGAGCGACCGGCTTCTTTTCCAGCACGGCCCGGCCGAAGTTTTCCAGCATACAGACGATCTGGTCGCGGCCCTCCACGCCCATCTGCTCGACCTGGTAGCTCCCCTCGCGGCGGATTTCGAAGATGGCCTTGGGCGGCGGCAGCCACATGTCCTGAAGGAAGACGACTCCTTTTGTGCCGGCGATTTCCAGCGACTGGCGGAAGGGATGGGTGAAGCCGCAATCGAAGCAGGCGCTTCGGCCGTCCGGAAACCAGAGCTGGCCCATGAGGAAGACGTCGACGCCGTGCTCGAAGCAGGCGCTGGCGAGGACGCGGACGGGCTCAGCCTGCATGGCCCAGCGAATGCCGTAGACGGGGTAGCAGCCGACGTCGAGCAGGCCGCCGCCGCCGGCCTCGGGGCTGAGGCGGATATTCCGCGGATCATCGGCGAGCAAGAAGGTGAACGAGCCGGTGACGTGCCGGACCGGGCCGATGCCCCCCTGGTCGAGGAACTGGCGCAGCAGGTGGGTGCGCGGATGGTGCGGCCACATGAAGCCGTCCATGAGGGAGATCTTTTTTTGCTTGCAGTAGGCGACGAGCGCGGCGGCTTCGGCGGCGCTTGGACAGAGGGGCTTTTCACAAAGGACGTGCTTGCCGCGATCGGCGGCCGCCCGGGTCCACGGGGCGTGCAGGTGGTTGGGCAGGGGGATGTAGACGGCGTCGATGTTCGGGTCGTCCAGCAGTTGCTCGTAGGTCCCGTAGGCTTGGGGGATGCCGGCGGCCCTGGCGGCGGCCTGGGCCTTGTCGAGGGAGCGGCTGGCGATGGCGGCGAGCTGGGCGTTCTGGGCCTTGGCGAAGGCGGGAAGGAGACGCTGGTTGATGTTGGCGACGCCGAGGATGCCCCAGCGGACTTTGTTGGTCATGGGATGGTCTCCGGACGGCCGGGCGGACTGGCGCCCCGGGCGAAAGCGACCGTCCCCATTCGCATTGGCGGCGAAGTTGATCGGTCGCTACCAAGTTTATGGGGCCGACCCACCAGGGGCGAAGCGGAGTCTTCCGAGTTCCGCTGAGTATCCGCGAATATGGTTGATTCCGGAAGCGTCTCAAGCGCCGGTTGTGCCGATTCCGATGAAAGGGATACGGCGTCTCTCAGCGTTCACGGGCTTTGCAACGCAAAAGGGGACAGTCCCTCTGGACCTCGCAAAAGACCCGGTTTTGCGCTGGAGCGAAAGGGACAGTCCCCTTTTGCGTTGCAAAGCCGCCTTCACCGGCTGCAATCGGTCTCCTTTGGACAGTGTGACTTTGCATGTTCCAGTCCGGCGCGAAGCTCGTTGCCGCTGCGTGCGTCAAGAACGAGGTCGACATCGTCGAGCCGTTCGTGCGGCACACGCTCGCGTTCGTCGACCGGCTGATCGTGCTGGATAACGGCAGCCAGGACGGGACGCGGGCTGTGCTCGCGGCGTTGCAGGCGGAACGTCTGGCATTGGAGGTTATCGACGACTCCTCCCTGGGAAAGTATCACGCGGATCGATCGACGCGTCTCATGCGCGAGGCCGCGGGTCATCACGGGGCGGACTGGGTAGTCATGCTGGACGCGGACGAGTTTCTGGCTTCGGCCGGGGTATTGCCGCCGCAGGGCGCCGACCCGACGCGGCCACTGGCGCTTCCGTGGCGGACCTACGTGCCGGACGACGGAGATGACGCGGCCGAGTTGAATCCGGCGCGGCGACTGGGGTGGCGCTTGGTCGAGGAACCGCATCCGCATGCGAAGCTGATCGTGCCGCGGACGCTGGCGCTCGATGCGGACGCACGGCTGGAAAATGGCTCGCACCGAATTTTCTTGGGCGCCGCGGCCTGTGAAGCGATAGCGCTTCCGACCGCCCATCTTGCCCACTTTCCGATCCGCAGCGCCGGCCAGTACCGAGTCAAGATTGCCACCAACTACCTGCAATACCAGGCCATGCCGGACCGTCACCTCGGCTGGGGCTGGCACTACCGGGCGCCCTTCCTGTTGCTCAAGCGGGATCCACGCGGCTTCGACCGGGCGTTGCGGTCGAGCGCGGAGGACTATTCATCCATGCACGGACCGCGCCCGACTGCCGCGACCGTGCGCGATCCGTTGGCGTACCGGGGCGGTCCGCTCCGTTACACACCGGACCGGGACGACGAGGCACACGCCTGGCGTGTCGTCCTGGACTTGGCCGAGACGCTCGCCGGCCGTCACGCCGCGCTGGCGGCCCTCCTCGAACAAGAGCGCGAGCGGAGCGTGTCCCGGCAAGTCGCCTTCACCTCGGACATTCAGGCGCAGTGGGACCGCCGCGACGCCGAATTGAGCGCCGCCCTCGGCGACGTGAGACGTCGGGACGAGGAGATCGCGCGGCGCCAAGATGAGCTTCGGCATCGTGCGGAGGAGGTGGCCGCCTTGCGTCAGGAGTTGGCCGGACGCGAGCGTGACCTGGCGGAGTGCCGCCGGGAAGTCGAGCGGCAAGATGGGCTGCGGCACGAGGCCGTCACGGCCCTGGCGGCGGCGCAGCGTTCCTGGACATGGAAAACGGGGCATTTTGTGATGACGCCGCTGCGGCCGCTTGGACGGCTGGCGCGACGATTGTGCGCACTTTGGGGCCTCCATTAGGCCGGCGGGACGCGTTTCCTGCGTGCCCGGCCCGCCGTGGCTCGCGTCTGACCCATCTGTTGTCTCATAATTGATGCCGCGTCCACTACGAATCACTTTCTCCGCCTGGCGCGGCGGCGGGGGCGCGCCAATGGATTCACTTCCCTTCGAGTGTTCGGATTCGGACTGGCGCCTTTGAGCGACCAGCGAACCGAGCGTCCCTCACGCCTTTTTCGCATTTTGCCGGGCTGATTTCTCCTACCTTGCCGCCTTTGCCTGGACCGTAAGCGCGTTACAAGCGGCGTGACAGTCAAGGACAGGGGCCGGGTAAGCGGCACAAACGGGCGTGTCCATGATCGAGTCGGGAAAAGGCCGCCGATAAAGGAGGGTGAACGGGTTGAGGGCGTTCCGCGACTGGGGTCAGGGACGCAAGCTCAATTAGCTGGGTCAAAAGGGGTCACGCCCGGAACATGATCTCGGCTCAGATCCGGGAACGGGCAGTCTCACCGCGACCCGTGTCAACCACCTTTGTGTTGGAGTGGGACCGGCCCATTCCCCCTTTGTGCCGATGAGGAGGCCAAAATCATGAGGATGCGCATGGGAGCGCCGCTCGTGGTCGCGCTGTGCAGCCTGTTCGGGGCTGTCCAGACCGCGTCCGCGCAGCACTGCGGCGCCGCCAGATTTTCAGGCTGTTGCCCGCCAAGCTGCGACGCACAGTGCTGCTTCTCGTCCAATTGCGGCGAGTGCCAGCCGCGTTACCGGCTGGTCTATGACACCGTCATGGAGAAGCGCTGGCATACGTGCTACAAGACGGTGTGCGAAACCGTCAACAAGACCGTCACCCGCACCTGCTACCGGGACGAGTGCAAGACCGTCATGAAGCCCTGCTACAGGACGGCGTACAAGGAAGTCCTGGAAGACTGCGTCCGTCCGGTCGTCAAGAACGTGATGAAGACCGAGACGTGCACCGTCATGAAGCCGGTGATGGAAACCAAGATCAAGGAGTGCAAGTACCAGGTGTGCCGTCCGGTGTGCCGGACCGTGGAAAAGGAATGCCCGTACACGGAATGCGTTCCGGTCTACGAACAGCACCAGCACGCGTGCCATTGCCAGGTGGCGCGGACGGTGGCCGAGCAGCACGTGCGCGAGTGCTGCCACACGGTGTGCAAGCCGGTGTGCGAGACGCACTACCGCAACGTTTGCTGCCAGGTGTCGCGCTGCGTGCAGGAGACGCACGTGCGTGAGTGCTGCGTGAACGTGTGCAAGGACGTGTGCGAGACGGTGATGCGGGATTGCTGCCGCAAGGTGTGCAAGACCGTCACCGTGAACAAGTGCGTGAAGCGCTGCGTGAAGGAGTGCTGCGAGGAGCAGTACTGCAAGCCGGGCCGCTGCTACACCAAGTGGCAGGAATGCTGCGATTGCTGCTTCGACCCGTGCACCTGCAAGACGCACCACACCACGCGCCGCGTTCGCGTCACCTGCCGCGAGCCCGACCAGATCTGCACCCGCAAGGTGTGGAAGACCCGCTACGTCACCGAGAACGTCCCCTGCACCACGCAGGTTTGGGAGAACGTCGTCGAGAAGGTCCCGACGACCTGCGTCCGCAAGGTCATGACGACCGAGAAGCGCTCGGTCCCCTACACCTGCACCCGCAACATGACGGGCGCGTGGGTGGACTCGACCGGCGCCGCGTTCGAGACCGAAGCCCCGGGCCGGACCTTCAAGGAAGGCGCCGTCGTCAACAAGCAGGTTCCCTACACCTGCCAGAAGATGGTGAGCGAGGTCGTGAAGACGCAGGTTCCCTACACCTGCACCCGTTGCGTCCGCGGCGCCTGGATCGACACCAAGGGTGTCGCCTCCGGTACCGAGACGCCGGGCGCGACCTTCAAGGAAGGCGCGACCTTCGAGGTCGTCACGCCGTACACCACCTGCAAGATGGTCCAGGTCCAGAAGACGCGCAAGGTGACCTACCAGGTGCAGGAGAACGTGATTGAGGAATGCGTCAAGAAGATTCCGTACCAGGTTTGCACCATGGTTCCGGAACAGGTGACGCGCCAGGTTTGCGTTCAGGTGTGCGAGAAGGAATGCGTCAAGGTTCCGCGCAAGGTCTGCTACACCGAGTGCGTCATGCAGCCCTGCACGGTCCACTGCCGCGTTCCCTACACGGTGTGCGAGCAGGTTCCCTGCACGGTGCGCAAGAAGGTCGCCGTCTGCGTCCCCTACGACGTGTGCGTCAAGGTGCCGCGCCGCGTGGCCTGCGATCCGGCCCCGTGCCGTCCGGCTTGCCCGGCCCCGTGCTGCGAAACCAAGGCCTGCACGACCGGCTGCTGCACGACCAGCTGCTGCAACGAGGGTTGCGCTCCGAAGTGCCGGCTGAACTGGCTGCGTGAGCGTTGCTTCCGCTCCACCTGCTGCGACACCTGCTGCAAGCCCGCTTGCCCGCCGGCCTGCCCGCCCGCCTGCACCACGACGTGCACGACCTGCACGACGAGCTGCTGCGATTCCGGCTGCCACCGCGAAGGCCTGCTCCAGCGGCTCTTCCGCAACCGGTTCTGCTGCGAACCCTGCTGCGATCCTTGCGGCTCCGCCTGCAAGTAACGCGCCCCCGCTCTGTGGCCCCGACCGTTGATCGGGGGCCCGCAAGGGCGCCCCGATCCGGAAACAGCCCGGCCAGGACCTCCAACGAGGTCCTGGCCTTTTCTGTTTTGCGCGCGCCGACGTGATTTCCTGGTGAAGAAAGCGCGGGCGTGGACTATAAGAGAAGATGAAAGTGGCTTCAGACACCGTCCTTCTTCCTTGATCCTCGAGGTCGCCATGCGCCAGGGAGCGCGAGCCGGGTTCGCGGGACGAAAGCGCAACCCCTCGACGCCGCGCGGCCGCCTGATCGCGCTTTCCGTCCTCACTTCGCTCTGCGTCGCCCCGTCCCAAGGCGTATGTCAGGAACTCACGCCTCGGGCCATCGCGGCCGTCCGCCTCAAGGCCGACCCGGCGGTCGCTTGCGTCTTCATCTCCCGCTCCCCCATCTATCAGAGGCTCGGCCAGGCGCCCGCCGACGCGGCACGCGGCAAGCTCGGCCGTTTTGCGCCCCGCGATCTGGACCGCTGGCCGGGCCTGAGCCGCGCCGAGCGTGAGCTGCTGCGCGAGCGCCTGGACCTGGGGGATCCGCGGCACGTGCCGGAAACGTCGTGCGGCGCGGTCGTGCTCGACGAAAAGGGCCTGCTCCTCACGAACTACCACGACATCCGCGGCGCCGCCAAGCTCTTCGTGCGGCTCAGCGACGGCGCCGGCAGCTACGCCGACATCCATGCCGCGGACCCGCGCAGCGACCTGGCCATCTTGCGGTTGCTCGACGTCGACAAACCGCTCACGCCGCTCCGTCTGGGCAGCAGCGGTCCACTCAAACGCGGCCAGACGCTGATCGGGCTTTCGGCGCCTTTCGCTCCCGGCCCGCGCGCGGCCAAGGCGAGCATGGCCCTGGCCACCGTGGACGGCTGGCGGCGGCGGATGCTCAACGTCCATGCCGACGAGGACAATGGGAAATGGCTGCACCAGTTCGGCAGCCTGCTGCACCTGGAGGCGCCGGCCCGCTTCGGTCCGTCGGGGACCGCCCTCCTCGACGAGGCCGGCCTCCTGGTCGGGCTCGTCACCGCAGGTCCCGGGATCGTCGGCGACCCGAGCGGGGCGTTTGCCGTTCCCATGGACGCGCGATTCCGCCCGATCGTCGAGACGCTGCTGCGCGGCGAGGAGGTGGAGTATGGTTTTCTCGGCATCGGTCTGAGCGAGCACGCCTTCGGCAAGGGCGTCATGGTGAAGGATGTGTACGGCGGCTCGCCGGCGGAGGCCGCCAAGCTTCAGGACGGCGAGCGCATCGTCGCGGTCGACGGGGAGAAGGTCGACAACAACGACGACCTGTTCTTCCTTCTGGGCGGCCGACTCGCGGGAGCCGAGGTGAAGCTGCGCGTCACGCGACCCGGCCTGGCCGCACGCAGCGTCGAGGTCACGCTGGCCAAGCTCTGGACGGCCCCCGCCGCCATCGTGTCGTCGCTGGGGAAACGGCCGTTCCGGCGCGGCCTGCGCGTCGACGACGCCAGCATCCTCGTGCAGCAACTGGCGCGCTGGCTGTCGATCCCGCGCGGCGTCGTCATCACCGACGTGGAGCCGGGCTCCGCGGCGGACGGCGCGATGCTGAAGGTGGGTGACGTTGTCACGCGTGTCGGGGCAGAAGCGGTAGCGACGCCGGCCGAGTTCTACCGAGCCATTGACGCCGCGAAAGGTCCGGTCGAATTGACCCTGTACGACGCGGCGCGCGGAGCGCCGGGACCGAAGGTGACGCTGAAGGAGTGACGGGCCAAGGGTGAACCGCAGTAGGTCCGGCGCGCCGAGCCGGACCTGGCGTGAACACTCGCGAAACCGAATTACTCTGCCCGGCTCGGCTCGCGGGGCCTACGTGCTGCCGAATCGCGCACGCTGTTTTAGCAAAGCCAACCGGCCTCGCCGATCTTGCCGCTGGATTGTTCGAAGAGGCGCCAGCGGACCAGGTCGGCGACGGTGCGGGCTTCCATTTTTTCCATCACCTTGCTGCGATGGATATCGAGCGTCTTGGGGCTGATACCCAGCTCGACGGCGATGTCCTTGTTCTTTTTGCCGGCCACCATCAGGTCGAGCACTTCGCGCTCGCGGCGCGTGAGGCGGCCGATGCGCTCGACGATCGCTCCCTTGGCATCGGCGTGCTTCTGCCACTGCTCATGGATGGCGAAGGCGGCCTGGATGCGCTCGAGCAGGTGATCCTCCTGGAAAGGCTTCTCGATCACGTCGAAGGCGCCCGCCTTCACGGCCTGAACCGCCACGGGCACATCGGCATGGCCGGTAAGGAGGATAATGGGGATGGTCAAGCCGCGCTCGCGCAGGGTCTCCTGCAGTTCCAGGCCGCTCATGCCGGGCATGCACAGGTCGAGCAGGATGCAGGCGACGTCGTCCGCGTGAAAATTGGCGAGGAAATCCTGGCTGTTGGTGAAGCTGACGAGAGGGATATTGGCTTCCTTCATCACCAGCCGGATGGTATTGCGCACACCGGCGTCGTCGTCCACAAGGCAAACGGTCGGTTTCTTCACTTTGGTAGTCATGGATTCAGGGGTAGGGCAAAAAGGAACGTAGCGCCGCGTGGCGTGTTGCTTCGCACCCAGAGGCGGCCGTGATGGGCCTGAACAATGGAGCGGCACAGCGACAGCCCCAGGCCCATGCCGTGCGCCTTGGTGGTGTGGTAGGGCTCGAACAGTTTTTCGAGCAAGGCCGGCGACACGCCCGGGCCGCTGTCGGAGACACTGACCTCGATCTCGCCGGGGAAGCGGCGGGTGGCGACCGTGAGACGGCGCTCCGACGCAGGCGCGTCGGCCAGCGCCTCCAGGGCGTTGCGGATGAGATTGAGGAGGACCTGGCCGATCTGGATACGATCCGCGGCAAGAAGCGGCAGGTCGGGCGCCAGTTCAAGCTTGACGTGCAGGCCGGCCTGGCGTGTCTGCTCCGCCAAACTATTTACGCTTTCTTCGACCAGTTGGTTCAGGCTAACGGAAGAGCGGCGTGTCTGGCCGCCCAACGATAGTTGGCGGAGCCGGCGAATCATCTCCGTGGCGCGCTCGCTCTGCTCCGCCAGATGCTCAATCGCCTGGGTGATCTCATGGTCGGCGCCCAGCTGCTCGCGCAAGCGTCGGACACAGATGCGGCTGGTCGTGCCGATGGTCGTGAGGGGTTGGCTTAGCTCGTGGGCCAGCCGCGCTCCGAACTCGCCGGGCGCTTCGGGCGTGGCGGCGGCCGCAGCCGCGGCACACGCCAGACCGAGGATCTCCGGAGCCCCCGTTTGCGGATGGGGCACGGTGCGGAAGTAGCAGTCCATGAGCGCCGGCTTGTCCCCGCCGCGCAGCTCCAGCCGCAAGTGCTCGATCCTGTCCGAGCGCATGGTTTCCTGCAGAAAGCCGGGTACCTTGGCTCGATCGGCGGCGCTGAGAAGATCGGTGAAGGGGCGGCTCACCAGGTCGGCGGGAGCCCGGCCGAGCAGGCGCTGGGCGGCAGCAGACGCGAAGCGAAACCGTCCGTCCTTGCCGAGGCGGAAAACGAAGTCGGAGCCGCGCGCATGGACGAGGTCCAGGGCGTCATCCAACCGCTTGATTAGCTGTTCGGAGCGCTGGTTGCTGCGAAGAAGGTTCTGGTTGAGCCGTCGCAAGCGTGCCAGCGCCTCGGGCGGCTCGAGGGGCGTGACAGACGCCGTGTCCGCGCTGAGGACCTTCGGACCGGCCAGCGCCGGGCTGTCGTCGGGGCCATAGGCCCTTGTCTTGTCGGACATATCTTTCCTGCTTTAGACCGTGGGCGGGCGGAGGGATTTACCCTGCGGGACCAAGTAAGGCCAAAGCGGACCGCTGCCGTCCTCAAGGAAAGATGGGAACCGAACCGATCGGAGCCGAGGACAACTACGTGAACGAATATTTTACGGCATCTTCCTTGCGTCAACAACAACGTTGTGGCGATTTTTAATCGTTTTGCAAGAATCCGCGCAAAAAGACAAGGGCGCCCCCCCGATACCGGCGAGGGGCGCCCTGCTGTGTTCTATTGGTCCGTCCAGGTTTCGGCTCACGGTCCGATGCCGCCGTGCACCGTGATGGGCGTCAAGTGCGAAGGCTGATCGGTGAACCAGAAGCGATCCCAGGTATCCTGGATTTGCCGGTAACCCTCGGAGATGTTGAGCATCTGCGCCATCCGTCGATTCGGGTCGGAGGAGTAGATATTAAGAATGCAGCCCGTGCTGGAAAGCCCGAGCAAAGCCGCAGCGCAAAACGACAGGAGCCGACGCATGTCCTCTCCCTCCCTGGAGAATCGGACGTTTTCCCCTGTTCGAGAGTATCGGCGTTGGGGCGAGCGCTCTTTAGAGAAAATGTGCCGGTTGCGCCACCTTTTCCAATGCCGCTGCCGTGGCGCAAGAAAAAAGCCCCGGCGCCGGGGCTTTTGCCTCAAGGAAAGACGCTCAACTCCTCTCCGCCATCAGGCCGTTATTGCCATCCGGCGCGTGGGTGGCGCCCGCCAGCACCGGCGCCTTTTGCTTGTCGAGGTTGCGAACCCTTTCTTCCATCTCCTTGCCGGGCTTGAAGGTTACGACATATTTCGGCTCGACGTCGACGCGCTCGCCCGTGCGCGGGTTCCGCGCCTTGCGGGCCTTGCGCTTCTTGACCTCGAACACGCCGAAGTTACGCAGTTCGATGCGCCGCTCCTCGAGCAGGGTCTCCACGATGGCGTCGAAGGTCTTCTGCACGATTTCCTTGGTCTTGAGCTGCGTCAAACCCAGGTCTTCGGAGATTTGCTTGACGATTTCTTTCTTGGTCACGACGGTGTTCTCCCTGCTTCCGCTCTCGGCGGCCCTCCAGGCCAACGCCTTTAACTGTATAGAGGCCTTGGAGTAATGTCAAGGAAAAACACCGACATTCGCCCCGAGCGTCCCCTCTCATTGTATTTCGCTTTCCGCAGCCGTCCAACCGCTCCCGGCGGGGGGGTCCCCCTTGCCCGGACTCCGCCCTCCTTATTACAGTGCGGCTTTCCCTCCGTCCGTGAGGATCAGATGTATACAGTCCTCGTCACCGGCGGCTGCGGCTTCATCGGCAGCAACTTCCTGCGCTTTCTCCTCGAGCACGACCGCGACGTCCAGGTCATCAACCAGGATGTCCTTACCTACGCCGGTAACCCCGGTAACGTCGCGGACTTGCAATCCAACCCGCGCTACCGCTTCGTCAACGCCGACATTGCCAATCCCGTCCTGGTGCGACAGATCGTCGGCCAGGGTGTCACCGCCATCATCCACTTCGCCGCGGAGAGCCACGTCGACCGCAGCATTCGCGACGCCGGCGCCTTCGTTCGAACCAACGTCGTCGGAACCCAGGTCCTGCTCGACGCCGCCCGCGACCATCGGATCGACCGTTTCGTTCAGGTTTCCACCGACGAGGTTTACGGCAGCCTCGGTCCCACCGGCGCCTTCACCGAGACGTCCCCGCTCGCTCCGAACAGCCCCTACTCCGCGAGCAAGGCCGCGGCGGACCTCCTCGTTCGCAGCTACGTCAAGACCTACGGCCTGCCCGCACTCATCACGCGCTGCTCCAACAACTATGGACCCTATCAGTTCCCCGAAAAGCTCATCCCGCTCTTCATCACCAACCTCCTGGCGAACCAATCCGTCCCGATCTACGGCGACGGCCGGAACGTCCGCGACTGGCTCCACGTCCGCGACCATTGCGCCGCGATTTTCAAGGTCTGGAAGGAAGGCAAGGTAGGCGAGATATATAACATCGGGGGCGATTGCGAGAAGACGAACCTCGAGCTGACGCACGCCCTGCTTCGCCGCCTGGGCAAGCCCGAGTCGCTGATCCGATATGTCCCGGATCGCCCCGGTCACGATCGCCGCTACGCCATCGACGCCGGCAAGATCCACCGCGAACTCGGCTGGCGGCCGAGCGTCGGCTTCGAGGAGGGCCTGGCGGAAACCGTGCGTTGGTATCAAGCGAACGCCGCCTGGGTCGAGCGCATTCGCTCCGGCGCCTACCGCGCCGCCGCCTAGGCGCCCGCGCCGCCGCGCGTCGGCGAGCATCCCACCAGTATTGAGCGAGAACCCCGTGAGAATCGCCGTCATCGGTACCGGATATGTCGGCCTCGTCACCAGCACCTGCCTCGCCGAGAGCGGCAACGAGGTCGTCGGCATCGACAAGGACGCCGCCAAGATCGCCACGCTCCTCGAGGGCCGGCTCCCCATCTACGAGCCGGGTCTGCTCGAGCTGGTGCAGCGAAACGTGCGCGATCAACGCCTCGCCTTCTCGACCGACCTGGCCCGGGCCGTCGCGCGGGCCCAGCTCGTCTTCATCGCCGTCGGCACGCCCCAGGGCGTCGACGGCGCCGCCGACCTGTCCAACCTGTGGGCCGTCGGCGACGCCATCGCCCCCCATCTCGCCGCCGACGCGCTCGTCGTCATCAAGAGCACCGTGCCTGTCGGAACCAACCGCCGCCTCACCGAGCAGATGACCCAGGCGGTCGGCCGACCAATCCAGGTCGCCAGCAACCCGGAATTCCTCAAGGAAGGCCGCCCTCGACGACTTCATGAAGCCTGACCGCGTGGTCGTCGGCGTCCGCTCCGACCGGGCCGCTGAACTGCTTCAGGAACTGTACGCCCCTCCGCGCACCGAGCGGCCGTTCCTCGCCATGTCGCCGGAATCCGCGGAGATGACGAAGTACGTCGCCAACGCGATGCTCGCCACCAAGATCAGCTTCATCAACGAGATGGCCAACCTCTGCGAAAAACTGCAGGCCGACATCAACGACGTCCGCCGCGGCATCGGCCACGACCAGCGCATCGGTTTCCAGTTCCTCTTCCCCGGCCCGGGCTACGGCGGCAGCTGTTTCCCCAAGGACGTCTCCGCCCTCATCCATCTGCAAGCCCACAGCCCGGATGTGCCCATCGAGCCATCGAGGCCGTCGACCGTGTCAACGATCGCCAGAAGCAGGTGCTGCCCGCCAAGATCCGGGCCCACTTCGGCCCCGACCTCAAGGAGAAGACCATCGCCCTCTGGGGCCTCGCCTTCAAGCCCCGCACCGACGACATCCGCGAAGCCCCGGCCCTCACCCTCATCGACGCCCTCCTCGCCGAGGACGCCCGCCTCCGCGTCCACGATCCTGAAGCGATCAAGAACATCCGCGACATCTACGGCGACAGCTTCATCTACTGCGACCGCCCTACGGCGCCTGAAGGCGCCGACGCCCTCGCCATCGTCACCGAGTGGGCCGAGTTCCGCCGCCCGGACTTCGAGGCCTGGCGCCGCCTCGATGCGCGGCCATCATCTTCGACGGCCGCAACCTCTACGAGCCGAAAACCGTCCAAGGGTATGGCTTCCAGTACCATGCCATCGGCCGCGCGGGACGCAGGGCGATTGATCGTGCGGGCCGCGTGCGTGAGGCCTCGCGGCGTTCCACTTCGATGGCGGTTT
Organism: Gemmataceae bacterium; assembly: GCA_046350295.1. Lineage (GTDB taxonomy): Bacteria > Planctomycetota > Planctomycetia > Gemmatales > Gemmataceae > JAXMAR01. The sequence continues at coordinate 38,186 of JAXMAR010000028.1, read as the reverse complement.
CGCGAGCGTTCACGCTAGGTCCGGCTCGGCTCGCCGGACCTACAGGGTGTTGCCGCAGGGAGCGAATGAGCCAGCCAGGCCAAGCCGACCCGCTCGCCGGCTGGCCAGCGCGCGGGGCGCGGCCATCCGGGCGTAGCCGCGGCGGGCGTGACAGGGGCGGACATCAGTGCCCGTAGCGTCTTGGCGATCGGCGACAATTTCAGACGGTGCTGATCGAGGTCTGTGAGGGTTGCAATGCTGTTGCGGGGCTGCTCAGGCTGGGAAGCCTGACCTACGAGAAAGCCCACCGGTTTTGCCGGTGGGCTTTGTTGTTGTCGGGCAGCGATCGCACGTGACGGCGCCTGTTGCTAGGATCCGGCTACTACCATCGCTTCCTGGTCCGCGCATGTCGAGTGGCCATTGCAGCCGTCAGTGACACTGCGGGCTTCCTCGGCCTGGATGGTTTTCAGGTGAAGCCGCCGCCGGGCCATCCGCTCGCTGTTTTCGGGCATGATGACGGACTTCGTGCCCTGGAGTAGGTGGCTGACACCGCGGGTGGCGGTCTTTTGGATCGTGGTCGGCTTGTCTTCCGGCCTGGTAGCGGACGAGCATGCTCGCAGTTGCGCAGGACGACGGCGTCGTCCGACGCGGAGACCAGGCAGTTGGGCATGAGGGGATCTTGCCGCCGCCGTGGGGGCTGTCCACGACGTAGGTCGGGATCGCCAGGCCGCTCATGTGGCCGCGCAGGCCCTCCATCAGCTCGAGGCCCTTCCAGACGCTGGTGCGGAAGTGGCCGGCGCCGATGACCGGGTCGCAGTGGAACAGGTAGTAGGGGCGGATCTCGACGCGGGAGCAGGGCGCGCATCAGGTGCCGTGCATGGTCTCGAGGTTGTCGTTGACTCCTTCATCAAGACGGTGTGATTGTTCAAGGGCATGCCGAGCGCCTTGAGCAGCTTCCTTGCAGACGGGCCACCCGGGTGATCTCGCGGGTGGTTGAAGTAAGCGCTCCGATCCAGACCTTCTCGGCTGCGCCGGCGAGGATGTCGATCAGCTTCGGATCGAAGAGCTTGCAGCAGGGTCGTCGGCACGCGGGTGCCGATGCGGATGACATCGACGTGCGGGATGTCGCGCAGGCCGTAGAGGAAAACTTCAGCTTGCTGGTGGGCAGGGTGAGCGGGTCGCCGCCGGAGACGATGACGTCGCGGATCTCGCGATGCCGGCGGATGTAGTCGACCATGCGCTCGTCATCGTGGCTGATGGCGTCCCAGCCGCCGCGGACCATGGTGGCGCGCTTGCGGGTGCAGAAGCGGCAATACATGGTGCAGATGGGTGGTGACCATCAGCGCGATCGGGGTAGCGATGGGTGATGCCGGGCACGGGGAGTCCTTGTCCTCCTCGGAGCGGGTCGAGCCGAAGGTGGAATTGGCCTCCAGCGGCGAGGTCACCGACTGCAGCCGGATCGGGTCGCTGGGATCGTCGCAGTTGACTAGGAGAAGCAGCAAGGCGGAATCGCCATCTTGAACTCTGGCCTCGAGGTCTCCCATGGCCTCCAATTCCTCTTGGGAGAACGGCAGAAGCTCGCGGAGTTGACGGACGGAGCGGATGGCGTTTTGGGATTGCCAGCGCCAGTCGTCCCATTGCTTTTTCGGCACTTTGCGCCAGAGCGGATGTCGTTTCGATTTGTCACCGAGGCTCTTCATCTCCTCGTGTCCTGTGTCCTTGACGGCTGGATGTCGTGAGCTGCGACCGCTCATCTTGAACGTTCATAAAGGCCAGCTTCCAGGACATGGATATACCAGGCTACCGCGGTACGATGCTTCCTCGCAGTTACGCACAGCCATGCGACGCCAATCCGCGGCGGCGTGTTTAGGACGCCACACAGTCCCATTAGTGGAAGGATACTACCTTCATGCGAAGGAAATACAAGAGCGAACGAACCCAAATTACCCTTTTTTGCAAAACTTTTTCCCGACGGCGAAGACCGATTGCGACGCAGAGGGCGATACGGCGCGAATCGCGGAGCTGCGCGATTGACGGTCGGCACGTTTCTCTTGTTGATGACGCGGCGGACGAAAGGCGACGAGTTCCTTTTTTGTCGGGGCGCGGATCGACAGGGACACTTCCTCGGTTGGAACGCGCGCTGCGTGTCTCTGCCGAAAGTCGGGTCTCGCCGCGTTCTGCGAACGTCGGCTAACGAAGACGCCGCCGAAACGAAGAAATGGTTTCGTCGTTTCGGTGTGTCGGCTATCATCGACCGCCATGACAGCTGCCACGGAATCGAAACCATCCCTTCTTCGCGCCCTGCTCCTGGCTGGCGACGGCTGTCGTCGTCGGCACCGTCATCGGCTCAGGCGTGTTCAAAACCCGCAACGCATCGCCGCCGCGGTCCCCGACTTCTGCTTCGTCGCCGTCAGTCTGGCTGGTCGGCGGCCTCCTCACGCTAAGAAGTGCTGAGCCTGGCCGAGGTTTGCGTCCTGTTTCCAGGCCGGCGGGAATTACGTTTTCCTGCGCGAGGCGTATGGCCGGTTGTTCGGCTTCCTCTGGGGCTGGGTCGAGTTCTGGATCATCCGGGCCGCCTCGATCGCGGCTCTCGCGACCATCTTCAGCGAGTCGCTGCACGAAGTATTGCGTTACCTCAACAACGTCTCCGCCGGTTCCTCGTACCTGACGTTCTGGCAAGAACGCTGGCTCACGATCGGCGTGATCCTCCTCCTGACGCTGGTCAATATCCAGGGGGTGCGCTGGGGCGGGGGTTTACAGTTCTTCATCACCCTCGTCAAGATGCTTTCGCTGCTCGCCATCCTCGTTCTGCCCTTTTTTTTCCTGGGAATGCTGAATGGCCCGGACGAGATGCGCTCCCACCGCCTCGGCTTCACCTTCACCGGCCTGGGAACCGCGTTCCTGGCCGTGCTATGGCCCTACCACGGGTGGATGAACGTCGCTCCGATCGCCGGCGAGGTGAAGGAGCCGCAGCGGAACATCCCGATCGCCTTCCTGGCCGGGGTCGGCATCATCATCCTGCTTTACCTCGGGGCAAACCTGGCGTATCACCTGGTCATCCCGCACGATGAACTGGCCGGCATTCAGGGCCTGACGACGGTCTCTTACTTCGCGCAGAAGCTGCTCGGTCCGATTGGAGCGCTGTTCGCCTCCGCCGCGGTGATGATCTCCGTCTTCGGCGCCCTCAACGGCAACATCCTGGTCGGTCCACGCCTGCTCTACGCCATGGGGGAGGACGGGCTGGCGCCGCGCGCGTTGGCCCGGCTGCATCCCAAGCACCGCACCCCCGTGCTGGCGACCATCCTGCTTGCGGCCTGGAGTTGCGGTCTGATCCTCGGCGGGGCGCTTCTCACGGAATATCAGCTGCAGAGTCAACTCGCGGAGGTCGCGGCGGGAACGCTCAAGGAAGTGAAGGCGCCCAAGCCGATCTTCGACCTCTTGACGGATTACGCCATGTTCGGGGCGGTCACCTTCGAGACGCTCGCGGTGTCGACGATCTTCGTCTTCCGCCGCAAGCTGCCGGACGTGGCGCGGCCCTATCGCTGCCCCCTCTTCCCGTGGGTGCCGCTGCTCTATCTGGTGGTGCCCGCTTACGTGCTGGTGAACATGCTGACGGCGCAGGCGACGGAGGCGGCCCTCGGGTTCGGCTTCATCGGCCTTGGCGTGGTCGTCTACTTCGGCACGGTGGGGCGGCGACAGGACGTCTAATTTAGGTCCGGCTGCCATTCGGAGTAGGTCCGGCGAGCCGGACCGGACCGGGCGTGACCGCTCGCGCAACCGACCGTACAACGGCTGCTTCGATCGCAAACGCCTACTTCAAATACTTCGCCGGAATCTCTTTCAAATCCCGAATCGCAATGTTGCGGTAGTACACCTCCGCCCCTTCCGACTGGATCTGGATCTTGCCACGCGTCAGGGGGACCTCTTTACCGTCGACAACTTGCCGCGAGTTCGTCAGGATCATGTTCGCCTTGCCGTTGACGATGTGCACGCTCGTGCCGCCGACGGTCAGAAGCTCGATGGTGTTCCATTCGCCGGTCTTTTTCTCGTTGTCCGGGCTCTTGACAATGCGCGGTCCGCCCGATTCCTTGCTCGGGACGGTAAACTTCTCGCCGCCTTTCTTGAAGATGACCGGGCCCTTGCCGTCTTTGCGATAGCCCTCGACGTCGACGATGGCGCCGGCGACGCTCCAGTAGTCGCCGCAATCGTGCTCCTGAATCTGGCACTCCTGGCTGCGCATCCAGAAGCTGCCGGCGGCGCCGTGCGGTCCGACGCAGTGATACAGGAGGCCGCTGTCGCGCACCGCCTTCTCGCGGGGCGGCCAGCGCTTCTCGCCCCACTTGAAATCGAGCTTGAGGTGATAGTTCCCGAACTCCTCCTTGCTGGTGATGGCGCCGAAGATCTCGCCGGAGATGCGGATGGCCGGTTTGCCATCGGCGTCCACGACGGTGTAGACCATCTTCGGGTCCTTGTTGAGGCCGACGGGCTCCTTCTCGCCGGTGGGCTTCCCGAGCCAGGTGTCCCAGCCGGCCAGGTCCTTGCCGTTGAAGAGGGGACGCCATCCGGTCTTGTCGCCGGCGTGGGCGGCGAGGGGGACGAGGAGGGCGAGCAGGGAGAGGCGCTTCATGGTGGGACCTCGGAGAAGGGGGTTGGATTCTGATATGGTATGAACAGCCCCCCGCCCGGAGGAGAAACATGAATTGGAACGATCGGATAGTGGTAAACCCCAAAGTGCTCGTTGGCAAACCGGTGATCAAGGGGACCCGGCTCGCCGTCGAATTCATTCTGGAACTGCTTGCGGAAAAATGGAGCCATGAGCAGATTCTCAAGAACTACCCGCAGTTGACCGAGGAAGACATCCTTGCCGTGTTGCAGTACGCGGTCGATACGATCAAGCAAGAAAAGGTATACCCGCTCCCGGTCTAACATGAGCAAGTTCCTCGCCAACGAAAATGTCCTCTGGGAAGGAGTCCACCTGGCCCGCCAGCGCGGCTTCGACGTGATGTGGATCGCGGAGTCGGCGCCGGCGGCCGATGATGAAACCGTCCTGGCTCTGTCTTTGGCCGAGGGCCGCGATCTCGTCACTTTCGACAAGGACTTCGGCGACCTTGCCTTTCGTGCCGGCAAACGAGCCCATTGTGGCGTGATCCTTCTTCGTCCGCGTCTGAAGGCGCCCGACTACTTGGCGCAGTTCATGTTTAACGTGCTGGAGCAAGACGTGCGGTGGGAGGGCAATTTCACAGTGGCACGCGAGGGACGGCTACGAGTGGTTCCATTGCCCGACCACGGCGTCAACGGCGCCTTGGGGTCGCCATGAACCAGTGTGGGACCTCGAAGAGGGAGGGTGTGACTCAGGTATGTTATGGATACGCGGTTGCGTAGCGCAAGCGCGGTCAAGGGCCGGCGTTGGCGGCGCGATTGGAGAACGCGGCTGCGGGGATCTTCTGGCACGCGAGAACTAGCGTGGCTTGGATTCAGCGCCCGTTCGATTGGAGCCATTCGCGTGATCCGGCGCGATAGCGAGACGCACGGACGGTGGTTGGCAGGCGGGGGGATGGCGGTCGAGAAAGCCCTCCTTGACGAGATTCGGAATGATTCTTGTAAGAGCGGCGACCGTGACCTCGGGCACAACAACTTGAGCGCACTCGTAGTAGTAAGCCTGGCCCGACTGCAATGTCGCCTCGATGTCTTGTGCGAGACGGACGGGATCGATGAACATGACCTGATAACGGGAGCCGTCACCGCGTTCGAGAAACGCATGGACGTACCCCTTGCTCTCCATTTCCCATTCATCGCGCTCGCCGAATCCGTCGGGAAACACGAGGCGTGGCGTTTCCAAAGTAGTGTTCATGTGCCTTCTCGTCATGGGCTCGGTTCGAGCACGACCTGCTTGAGTAGTTCTTCGAGCCGTTCCACGGGCATTTCCACTTTCGGCCGGAGCTCATAATGTCCGGCTCTTCTTCCTCGTTGGATGATCTCCAACTCGTCAGGAATCGACTTCACGCGGTGGGGCACGCCGTGTCTCGCCGCATCGGCACGGTCAAGCTCCAGCGAAATACCGCGGATCGGCTGGACCTTGCCATTCATGATCTTGACCTCGCCAAGATGGTACTTGGGTGTCAGATCAGGACCGCCGCGTTACACCGGCGTCTTCGTACAGTCCAGAATGACGTCGTGCGCCAAGCGAACTCCAAGAACAGTATACCACCTCTCGAAGAAGGGTTAGGGACGGGGCGCGGCCACGACCAGGCGCGCGCCAATCGCTTTCCCTTGGAATCTTCCGCCCCTCTCCGGATAATGTCCCCAGACTCCATCCCGTCCCTTCCGGAGATTTCGCCGTGGCCTGGAAACTCCTCCTCCTCGCTCTCCTCCTCTGCGTCGTCCACCCCGCCGCTGCCGGCGACAAGCTCGTCTATCCGCCGACCAAGCGCATCGACCATTACGACGACTACCATGGCGTCAAGGTCGCCGATCCCTATCGCTGGCTCGAAGAAGACGTCCGCACCTCCAAGGAAGTCAAGGACTGGGTCGAGAGGCAGGCGAAGTTCACCGAGGACTACCTCGCCAAGCTCCCCCAGCGCGACGCCATCAAGAAACGCCTCACCGATCTGTGGAACTACGAGAAGTACTCCGCCCCCTCCAAGATCGCCAAGCGCTACTACGTCTACAGCAAGAACGACGGCCTCCAAAACCAATCCGTCTACTACAAGCAGGATAGCCTCGACAGCGAGCCGAGCGTCCTGCTCGATCCCAATACCTGGTCGAAGGACGGTACGGTCGCCCTCACCGCCCTCTCCTTCTCCGAGGACGGCAAGCTGCTCGCTTACGGCGTCTCCGAGGCCGGCTCCGACTGGTCGGTCGTCCGCGTCATGGGGGTCGACGGCCTCAAGAAGCTCGACGACGAGATTCGCTGGGTCAAATTCAGCGACCTCTCCTGGACGCACGACAACAAAGGGTTCTTCTATAGCCGCTTCCCCGAGCCGAAGAAGACCGGCAAATACCTCTCACTTTCGCTCGATCAGAAACTCTATTACCACAAAGTCGGCACGCCGCAGAGCGAGGACAAGCTCGTCTACGAGTACCCCGCCGAGCCGCGCTACACCGTGACCGGCGAGGTGACGGAAGACGGCAAGTACCTGGTCATCTCGATGGGAGACGGCACGACGAGCCGAAAGAACAAGGTTCTGATCAAGGACCTGAGCAAAGCAGACGGCAAGGTCGAGACGGTGATCGGCGACTTCGAGAGTGTCAACGCCGTGATGGACAACGAGGGCGCCGCCCTGCTCATCAAGACGGACTACAAGGCGCCGAAGGGGCGCGTCGTCCTCGTCGATCTGAAGAACCCGGCGCGTGACCAGTGGAAGGACATCGTCCCTGAAGCGGAATCCACGCTCACCGGCGCACACCTCACGGGCGGCCTCATCATCGCCAACTATCTCAAGGACGCCCGGACCCAGATCAAGATGTTCGACCTGACGGGAAAGCTCGTCCGCGAGGTCAAGCTTCCCGGCATCGGCACGGCGGGCGGTTTCGGCGGCCGCCGCGACGAGACCGAGACCTTCTACTCGATCACCAGCTTCGCCTCCCCCGGCCGCATCTACCGCTACGACCTCAAGAGCGGCGAGCAGAAGCTGTTCCGCGAGCCGAAGGTCAAGTTCAACCCGGACGACTACGAGACGATCCAGGTCTTCTACCCGAGCAAGGACGGCACGAAGATCCCCATGTTCATCAGCTACAAGAAGGGGATCAAGCTGGACGGCTCCAACCCGACCCTCCTCTACGGCTATGGCGGCTTCAACATCTCACTGACGCCCGTCTTCGCGATCTCCAAGCTGGTCTGGATGGAGATGGGCGGCGTCTACGCCCAGGCCAACATCCGCGGCGGCGGCGAATACGGCAAGGCCTGGCACCACGCAGCCGTGAAACTGAAGCGGCAAGTGGCGTACGACGACTTCATCGCCGCCGCCGAATGGCTCATCGCCAACAAGTACACGCGCTCCGACAAGCTGGCGATCCAGGGGGGCTCGAACGGCGGCCTCCTCGTCGGCGCCTGCATGACGCAGCGCCCCGACCTCTACGGCGCCTGCCTCCCGGCCGTCGGCGTCATGGACATGCTTCGCTTCCACAAGTTCACCGCGGGTCGCTACTGGGTCGACGACTACGGCTCCTCCGACAACCCCGCCGAGTTCAAGGTCCTCTATTCCTACTCGCCGTACCACAACCTGAAGGAGGGGACGAAGTACCCGCCGACGCTGGTGACGACCGCCGACACCGACGACCGCGTCGTCCCCTCTCATAGCTTCAAGTTCATCTCCCAGCTCCAGCATTGCCAGGCGGGCGACGCCCCGGTGCTGGCGCGGATCGAAACGCGGGCAGGGCACGGGGCGGGCCGACCGGTGAGCAAGTCTATCGAGGAGGTGGCGGATCAGTGGGCGTTTCTGGTGAAGGCGCTCAAGATGAAGTGACGTTCGGACAGGGCGCTCCGGAGGTTGACTTTGGCCAAATCCACCGGCAAAGTTCCGGCTCGGCCGAAGATTTACCACATCACCCATCTGCGCAACCTAGCGCGGATCGCGAGTGATGGTTTCCTGTTTTCGGATGCGAAACGTGTCGAGTTGAATCTCGAATGCGCTGTCGTGGGCCTGCGCGGTATCAAAAAGCGCAGATTGGAAGAGATCGAGGTGGCCTGCCATCCCTTCGGGATGGAATTGCTTGCGACCGTTCATTGGGTAATGACTCGGGAAGGCGCCCATACAAAAGAAGAGACGGCCTCCAAAGTGTACGACTGGAACGCTCGCAAACGCGTCTTCAACCGCTGCACATCGCCCGCGCCGTCGATGTGCTGCGGCACAAGGATTGGGTGGGCACAAACGGAAACGGACATCCCTGACCGGGAGGCCCGCGGCGAGACGCGTGCGCCGTTCCCTTACGTGCCCTTACTTGCTCGATCCCTCGGTCGCCGCTTTCGTTTTCCCTTTGAGAAACGAGGCGCGGCCGGGGACGGTACAGCAGGGGGGTGTTTCGTCCGTTTTCGCGGCCGGGGTTTCCGTCTCCGTCCTGGCTTCGGGCGGCGGGGACTTCTCTTCGGTGCAGCCACCCAGGAGCGAGCAACAGAGAACCGCGGCAAGCAGGCGCGACATGGCAAACCTCGCGTTCGACCTTAAAGCTCCAGACCCGGCAGCGCCTCAGGGGCGCCGACCTTCGCCAGTTCCTGCATGACCGTCGTGGCCAGCGTCAGGTATGACTTCGCGATCGGGCTATCCGGCAAGCGATGAACGATGGGGTCTCCCATGTCCCCCGACTCGGCGACCCGCGGATCGATGGGGACGTCGCCGAGGAAAGGGACGCCCGCTTCCTTCGCCAGCTTCTGCCCCCCGCCGTGGCCGAAAATCTCGTAGCGCTTGCCGTCCTCGCCGACGAAGTAGCTCATGTTCTCGACGATGCCGAGCACCGGCACGTGGACCTGGCGGAACATCTCCAGGCCCTTGCGGGCGTCGATCAGGCTCACGTCCTGCGGCGTCGTCACGATCACGGCGCCCGATAGCGGCGCGGTCTGCGTCAACGTCAGTTGCGCGTCCCCCGTCCCCGGCGGCAGGTCGATCACCAGGTAATCCAGCTCGCCCCAGGGTACCTGAGTCAGGAACACTGTCAAGTACTTGTGTACCATCGGGCCGCGCCAGATCATCGCCGTCTCCGGCTTGACCCAGAAGCCCATCGACATCAGCTTGAGGCCGTATTTCTCGACGGGCCAGTCGCGGCTATTGGGGTCCCAGGTCTCCGTGATGCCCATCATGATCGGCAGGCTGGGGCCATAGATGTCGGCGTCCAAGAGGCCGACGCGCCGGCCGTGCATGTGCAGCGCCAGCGCCAGGTTGGTGGCGACCGTCGACTTGCCGACGCCTCCCTTGCCGCTGGCGACGGCGACGAGGTGCTTGACGCCGGGCAAGGCGATCTTCTGTTGCTGCATCGGAGCATGCGGGGAGGACATCTCTTCTCTCTTTCGTTCACACAATCAGACCGGATGTTGGTGATTCTGTCACCGACTGCTGCTGCGCCCGTTTCAAAGCGGTCGGGATGTCCGGCACGAACTCTTCTTTCACAGCAAGAAGTTCATGGCGTTTCCCCTCGCAGGCGACTACTTGTCTGCCGCTTGACCAAGAGAGCGCAGATGTTCCAGCGTGAAGATACCCGAGTCGTGCCCGTCGCTCCACGTGATCTTGTAACCGTAGAAGCCGATCGGCTCCAGGCGCACCGGTTTGAGAGGCGTCAATTCGCTGGGCTTGAGGATGCGAAACGGATCGGGCGGCTTCAAGCGCTCCTCGCGGCAGCCGGCGCAGGGACACTGCTCGCGGAGCGTTTGCCAGCGTACGACCGTTTGGACGCCGTCATCCCATTCGACGGCGAGCGTGTCGTCCCCTTCTTTGCGCAGTCGCACGGGCCGCGGATGATGCATTTTGACGCCCCGGATTCTCCCTTTGATTATAGGGAAGCGCCGGGCTCCCAGTCGTTTAGCTCCGGATCGACACCCGTTCTCTCTCGCGCGCTATTCAGCGTTTGGCTTTCTTCTTCGCCTCGGCATGAAGCCGCTGGGCCTCGGCGGAACGAGGGCATGGAGGAGTCTGCGGCACGGCCGGACGGTGCATCGACTATGGGGTAACGCCAACCGGAAAGGTTCACTAGGCGCGGGCGCTCAATCCTCGAACGCGGGAATCGCCTCTCCGCTCAGGACCGCATGCCGCCGCACCAAGAGCGGCTCGATATCGAGCCGGAAGATCCGTACGCTCGCATCGGCGAACAGCACGTTGACACCGGCCGGATGGTTGCTGGAGAACGGGGCGCCGGGGCCGAAGCAGTCCCTGTCGGGATGGAAGCCGCGCACCGTGGCCCGGCCGCCGGCGGTCCATGGGCCGCCGTCGAGGGCTTCGGCCACCATTAGCGTCGTCTCGGCGCCGTGCTTGAGGTTATCCATACGCACGATGCGTTCGTAGCCAAAGAGACCGGCGTTCGGATCGCTCAACGGCAATTCGGCCGCGTCGTCGCCCCAGCCGGCGACGCCGACGTAATGGGTCTGGCTTGGCCGTGTTGGCTCGAAATGGGATCGGTTTGACGGACAGATCAAGAGCGTTATCTCGCCCATCGGCTGATCGAAGGGGGTGGGCAGTAGCTCGTCCATGCCTCCTTCGCCCCGTCGTTGTCGCGGCGGGCAATTCGCCACGTCATCCCAGGACTTTTTTACATCGAAGACGGTTCTGGGCGAAGACTCAACGTACGCCGGAATGATCTCGATCATCCAGCTCAGCCGCTTCTCAGCGGGCAGATCCACCGCCTTTGATGTGACGCCGGTCGGAAACCTCTTATGGCTCCACTCATAGCTTGCAAGGGCCATCCCGAGCTGCCGTATGTTGTTTGTGCATTGAGTAAGCGCAGCCGCGTCGCGCACTTTTCGCACGGCGATGGGTATCGAGCCGACAATCGCCGCAACGATCAGGAGAACAACAACGATCGTGACGACGCGTCTCATCAAACCACCTGATCTGCCGGCTGTGACTTGTCGACCGTCAGCATGTTCGCATCCCGCGCCAGCACCCAGCGTCCGTCCGCTAGCCGTTGGAAGATGCTCAACGTATGCCCGCTCCGGCGAATCGCCGCGCCGCCGTCGAGAGGCGTCATTGTCACCGCGAGCTCGGTCCAGCCGTAGGCCCAGTCGCCACAGACGCGCACCTCGCGCACGTCGGACTTCGCGTCCATGCGGTACTGCTTTAGCCCGTCCTGCCCCTTCGCGAACGCCTCCTTGCCGAAGGGGGGATGGCCGGGGACGAGGAAGACGACGTCGTCCGCCATCAGACGCAGGACCGTCTCGTTATCCCCCGTCGCGCCGGCGCGCAGCCAGGTGGCGATGACCTCGCGGATGGCGCGTTCGTCGTCGGACACAACTCCTCCGGCCTGAGGCAAGGCGATGTGGTTGGCTTCATGGTAAGGGACGCTCGCAGGGCCGACAATGGAAACCATCAATCCGCGCATGCCGGTTCGATGATGTGCCACACCACGTCCGCCATGCGTTCGTGCCCCGTGGGCGAGAGGTGAATCGAGTCGATCGTGGCCTGGTTCGCCGTAAGGATCGCGGCGAAGACGCGCTTCGGCACGAGGACAACGTCATGCTTGGAGGCAAGACGCCTCTGGACCAGGCCGAACGCGTTGGCGAAGGGGGGTAGCGGCAGCTCGAACATGACGAGGGTACGGCCTTCTCCGGCGAGGAGGGCAAGCAACTCATCGAGCCTCTCTTCGAACACCGCCGCGCTGGTCGTGCCCAGAAGATCGTTGCCGCCGATTTCGAGGAGCACAACGCCGTCCTCCAGCGTCAGCGTGCGCGCCTTGCGCAGCATGGTCTGCACGGTGGCGCCCATCTCCGAATGGTCAATCACCTGAATCGGATGGCCGGCGGCGAGGAGACGCGGCCAGGTTCGGACTTTGTCCCCCGTGCCGGCGGTCACGGAGTCGGCGAAGATGGTGAGCCGCCGCTGTCGGCCCGGGTCGAGGCGCGGCGTGAACTGGTAAGGCATTTCCAGAGCGAGCGCGAGGCCGACGACGGCTACAACCGCGACGCGCAAGCCGACACGCCAGCGGCGGCCCCGTTCGCTTGAAACACGCTCGACGATCAACCAAGCAAACCAGACGATGCCGCCACTCACGTAGAGCCAGTACGGCAAGGGCGTGGCCGAGAGAGCCACGAGGATAGCCCCAAGGATGGACAGGAGCGAGGCGAGAGAACGCAGCCAGTTCCGCTTGACGCCAATCAGGAGACCGATTGCGAGCAGGAGCAATCCAAGCCCAACAAGAAAGGCCAAGCCGCTGCCGAAAAAGTAAATCACTGTGTTCATGTCGAGACGCAGACCCGTTTTCCGAGTTTTGTTGTGGTGAAAACCACGCTGCAACAGCCGCCGCCCACTGCTGGCTCATGGGGCTTCGAGAACGCCGGCCACGAAAGCTCCCGCGCGCCGGCGGAGCGTTACCGGCAAGCGGTCGAGCGACTCCTCAAGGAGATTGCCGCGCCACGGCAATAGGACGCCTGCGAAACGGGTTCGTCTCGCGTGTTTTCTCTGGCATCCCGCGGGAGTTCTGCTACGCTCTGGTTCTCACCGCATTCGGCTGGGCTTGCGTCCGGCTTCTCTCCACTACACTTGAGGGGGCATCCATGACACGGTTGGTTTCGCGGGCCGGCTTCTGCCTCGCCCTGGCTCTTTTACTCGCTCCGCCCGCCGTCGCGCAGGACGGCCTGATCGGCAAGGTCGACCTGATGACGAAGAAAGGGGTCGAAGACATCAAAGGCGAATGGCGCTACCACGAGGTCACCACCGGCGTCGGGCCCAAGAAGAACGAGCTCGAGCCCAAGGCCCACGGCAAGTTCGACGACTCCAAGTGGGACGTCCTCGATCCGACCACGCTCGGCAAGGCGCGCGGCCCGGGCGGCTACTCCTGGTGCTGGTACCGCATCCAGGTGACCATCCCCGACAACGTCGGCGGTAAGGATTTCGCGGGCGGCCCGGTCTGGTTCCAGACGACCGTGGATGATTACGGCGAGATCTGGGTCGACGGCGCCATCGACAACGGCCGGGGCCGCGGCGCCATCACCGGCTTCAACTGCAAGAACCGCGTGCGGCTACAGAAGAGCCAGGTCGTCGACGACAAGGACAAGGACGGCAAGCCGAAGAAGAAGACGGTGAAGCGCGACGCCAAGCCGGGGGACGTGTTCCAGATCGCGGTGCTCGGCATCAACTCGCCGCTCGGCAACCCGCCGGGGAACTTCATCTTCCTGCGCAGCCCGACCAACCTCGAGTTCTTCGCGAAGGACGCCAAGGGCGGCGGCGCCGATACGCCCAAGGTCGAGCCGGCCCCCAAGGGCAAGGCGCTCGCCAAGCTCGATCTCTTGAAGAAAGACGACGTCGAGGTGATCAAGGGCGCCTGGCGCCGGCATCCGGTCGAGGTCCATACCGGTCCCAAGAAGAACGAGATCGAGCCGAAGGCGCACGGCAAGTTCGACGACTCGAAATGGGAGGTCGTCGAGGACCCGGCCATGCTCAAGAAGCCGTTCGGCCCCGGCAAGTTCAGCATGTCCTGGTGCCGGATCGAGATCACCATCCCCGAAAAAGTCGGCGACAAGGACGTGACCGGCAGCGAGGTCTGGTTCCAGACCAAGGTCGACGACTACGCCGAGGTCTGGGTCAACGGCAAGTGCGACCGTGCCCTCGGCTCGAGTTAAGCCGCGGCCGATCAGCGGCTTCAACCAGACGAACGAGGTGAAGCTGACCTCCAAGCCAAGGCGGGGGAAAGGTTCCAGATCGCCGTGCTGGCCATCAACGGCCCGTTCGGCAATCCGCCGGGGAACTTCATCTTCTTCCACGGTGGCCAGACGAATCTGCGGTTTTTCAAGAAGTAAGCGCCCGGCGTTTCGCCTGGTTTCGAGGCTGTGCAAAAAACGGGGACGCGACTCCTAAAGAGCCGCGTCCCCGTTATGCCTGCGATGGAGCGTTCAGGGAATACGGAGAGGGCGGGATTCGAACCCGCGGATAGGATTTCTCCCATCACCGATTTAGCAAACCGGCGCTTTCGGCCACTCAGCCACCTCTCCTTGTGACAACATCCTACACGGCTATTGCTCTGAGAGCAAGAGAAGGGCGGCGCGCCGGTGGTTCGCGCCCGCTCGGTCTTGGGAACCGCCGGCCCACGCCTCTTCACTCCGTTGTCGCGCCGCCGGGGGCGTTGCGTTCGGGCTTATGGGGGGGTATCATGCTGTTGGTTCGTCCAAAGGATCAACGCATGGTTCCGCGTCCCCACACTTCGCCGACCAGGCTCCGCATCCTGGTCGTGGATGATTGTTCCGACGCCGTCGAGAGCTTGCGCATCCTCACGGAGTTGTGGGGGCATGAGGTACGGACCGCGACGGACGGAGCGGCCGCCCTCCAACTGGCGCCGGCCTTTCAACCGCACGTCGCCCTCGTCGACATCGGCATGCCGCGGCTCAACGGCTACGAGGTCGCCCGGCGCCTGCGCGAAACGGAGGGTCTGGAGAAGCTCTTCCTTCTCGCCGTTACCGGTTATGGTCGCACCGAGGATCGAGAAACGGCGAAGCAAGCCGGCTTTGATCTGCATCTCACCAAACCGGTCGATCCGCAGCTTCTGCGCGACTTCCTGAAAAAGGTCATCGTGGCCGCCAGCTCGACCGAAGGGCGCATCCTGTAGCCGCCTGTCTGCGCCCTGGCCTGGAGCCGGGAAGAAGCGTAGGTCTGAATCCATAGCCCGGAGGACCTCCCATGCGCTCTGGCCTCGCCTTCGCTCTCCTCTGCTCGCTCGGCGCCGGCGCCGACGCGGGGAGTGACGAGGAGAAGCTGTTTCTCGTCGAAATCAACCAGATCCCTTGGCCGGCGACGCGGCCGCGCCCCGGCCCTTTCGTGCAAAGCGTCCCGCCGGCTTTCCTCAAGGCGCTGAAGGACTACCCGGCGGACTTCCGGACACTGGAGGAACGGCAAAAGCGGCTGGCCGGAGTCGCCAAGGACGATCTGCGTTTGCTGGTGGTCAACGCGCTGCGACTCCTCAAAGAGCAAAACCCGGTCGGGCTCGAGGGGGGTCGACTGGCCGCTCCAGTGACCAAGCAGGCTCGCAAGGCCGTGGTCGAGTTGCAAACGGAGCTGGGCGTCGCCGATTTTCGCCTCAAACAGGCTGCGGCAGAGCTGAAAGCGGCGCGCGCGAGCGACAACTACGCGCGCTTCTCCAAGCGCTGGCAGGCACAAGCCGACCTCGTCCACGCGCTTGTTCTCGGCCGGCTTGTCGGACTGCACGAGTGCAGCAACGCGCTGGCCAAGGTGCGACTGGACGCTCTGCCGGAACTGCCCCCGGGGAGCGTAGCCTGGAAACTGATACCGACGGAAAAGCTGACGACATTTGAAACAGCGTACAAGCGGATGAACAAGGAGCGCCTCCAGCTGTTGCGCGATATCGCCGGAAAGTACCAGTCCTCACCCTGGGCCTTCGTGGCTGAGCGCGAGAAGGACGAGAAGATGGGGCTGGCATGGGTTCCCATTGCCGCGAAATAACGTCACCGCGAGGCCCCGCCATGGCCGCGAAGAAGAACCTCATCATCATCGGCGGCGGCTTCGCCGGAGTCTATGCCGCGAACCAGCTGTACAAGCGCCTCCCCGAAGGCTGGCGCGTCATCCTCTTCAGCCAGGAAAACCACTTCATCTTCACGCCGCTGCTGGGGGACGTCGTCGGCTCCTCGATCAATCCGATGCACGTCGTTTGCCCGATCCGGCAGATGGCACGCCACGCCGAGTGCCGCACCGCCGCCATCAGCCGCGTCGATCTCGAGCAGCGCCGGGTCGAATACCTCACGCCGGCCGGGCACACCGCCCAGGAAACGTACGATCAGCTCGTGCTGGCTTGCGGCAGCGTCGTCAACCTGGACATCATCCCCGGCATGGCGGCGCACGGCTGGCCGCTCAAGACAATGGGAGACGCTCTGCTGCTGCGCAACCACCTCATCACGCAAATGGAAAAGGCTGAGGTGGAGCCGAACGCCGAGGCGCGGCGGCGTCTCCTATCCACCGTGGTCGTTGGCGCGGGGTTCTCGGGTGTCGAGGTCGCGGGAGAGATCAACGACCTGCTCAAGGCGAGTTGCCGGTTCTACACCAACGTCAAGCCAGCCGACATTCGGGTCACGCTGCTGGAAGGCCGGGAGCGCATCCTGCCCGAATTGCCTGAGAAGCTGGCCCGCTTCGCCGACCGCAAGATGACCAAAAACGGCATTACCATCCGCACCCAGGCCGTGGCCCAGGCGGTGACGCAGGACGCCATCCTCTTGCGCGACGGCTCCGCCATCGAGGCCGGCGCCGTGGTCTGCACCATCGGCACCACGACGCATGCGCTGATCAAGGCGCTCGGCCTGGCGCTTGAACGCGGTCGCATTGTCACCGAGCCGGACATGCGGGTGCTGGGGCACGAGAACGTCTGGGCGCTGGGGGACTGCGCCGCCGTGCCGAACGCCGCGGAGAAGAAGACGTCGGCGCCGACGGCGCAGTTCGCCGTCCGCCAGGCGAAGCAGCTCGCCGTGAACATCGCGTGTCGGATCGCAGGGAAGGCGACCAGGCCGTTCTCGTTCAAGCCACTCGGCATGATGGCGGCCATCGGCAATCACAAGGCGGTCGGCATCGTCTTCGGTCTCAAGCTTTCCGGCTTCATCGCCTGGTTCCTGTGGCGCGGCATCTACCTCTCCAAGATGCCGACGCTGGCGCGCAAGATCCAGATCGCGTTCGACTGGGCCTGGCAACTCCTCTTTCCGCGCGACATCGCCCAGCTGGCGCTCGGCGCCACGGAGCGCTTCGGCCGGGCCCATTTCGAGCCGGGGCAGTTCGTCTTTCACAAGGGGGATCCGGGCGACCGCTTCTACGTCATCGAGCGCGGCAAGGCGGCGGTCTATTTGGATGAGGCCGCCGCGCCCGTGGCCGGTCTCGAGAAGGGGGACCACTTCGGCGAAGGCGCCTTGCTTCATTCCGGGGTCCGCTCCGCCTCGATCCGGGCCGACGGTCCTCTCGACGTCCTCGTTCTCGGCAAGGAGTCGTTCGGCCAGATCACGAAAAGCCTGGACGCCCTGCGCGGCGTCCTGGAGCGCTCGCATCGCAGCGCCCAGTCGGCCGGTCAGCTCCTGGAGACCGCCAAGGACCATCCGCTGCTCAACCTCAAGAAAGTCGCCGCGGTGATGGCTCAGCCGGTCGCCACGTTGGCGGCGTCGCTCACGCTCGGCGAGGCGCTGGAGCGGGCGCGGGCGCTGGGCAAGGGCGCCTATCCCGTTGTCGATGGCGACGGCCGCATGGTCGGCATCCTGACCCGCACTGATTTTTACAACGCGCTGCAAAAGTTCCTGCCGCCGCATACGGCGCTCGATCAGGTGATGCGGCGCCCGGTGATCACCGTCCGCGCCTCGGACTCCCTGACGACCGCCCTGCTCAAGTTCCTGCGCGACCCGATCAAGCGCGTCGTCGTGGTCGCGGACGACGATGACCATCGACCCGTCGGCATGCTCACGCCCTTCGACATCGTCAAGGAGCTTGGCGGCGCCGCCGACGCCTGGGCTGAAAAGGCGGCCGGGTAGGAGCCCGTGGGAGCCCCGTAGGGCCCATTTTCTCTCCAAAGCCGTTTGCTGTTGTCTTTTTTCGACAGTTCCCGCGCAAGTTAATCCGGCCGCTCCGTTGCTTCGAAAACTACGCGGAAAGCGAATCTTTCCGCTTCCTCTTTTGGAGCACCACCAATGCGCGCCGCTTTTCGATATCTCCTGTTTTCCGTCTCCCTTTCGCTCGGCGTGGCCGGCGCCGCTGGCGCGGATCAGCCGCTCCGGCCGAATCAGGCCAAGTTGCCCGATCTCTATTTCGTGCAGATTGCGGACCTCACCGATTTGCGCGACTCCCGCCCCTTGAGCGAGCGCATGTGGGTTCGCGTCGGTAATCAGGGGGGGGTTGACGTCCGCAACGTCACGGTGTTGTTCGATTTCTGGCGCGTCGACACCGTCGGGGGCAAATCGGTGGGCAAACGCTACTACACGCGGACGCTCACGATTCCGCTGCTCAAGGTCGGCCAGGCGGTGACTCTCTATCCCTACAGCCCCAGCAAGATCCCCGGCACGCCCGTCTCCTGGGCCGCCCGGATCGACCCCTTCAACCGGGTCGCGGAGAGCCGCGAAGACAACAACCGCACCGGCCGCCTCTGGGCGACGCTGCCGGCGGCCGCGACGCGCAGCATTCCGTTCGACCCGGCGCCGTGAGGCAGTTTGGAGTGCGGCAATTGTCCCGCGAAAGCGCGATAGATCGCCGCACTCCAAATCACATTTCCCGTTGCTCCACGTGGTTCGTCAACCGGCCGATGCCGCTGATGTCGATGTGGACGATGTCGCCGACGGCAAGGGTGAAGTCGTCGGGTGGGACGATGCCGGCGCCGGTCAGCAGGATGGCGCCGTTCGGGAAGGTAGTTTCGCGGCCCAGCCAGGAGATCAGCTCGTCGAATTTGCGCTTCATGGCGGCGGCCTGCGTCTGGCCGTCGAAGACCTGCTTGCCGCCGCGCTCGATGGTGAGGCGGATGTGGGTCTCGGCGAGGGCGGGCATCTTGTCGGCGAGGGTGATGGCCGGGCCAAGGGCGCAGGCGTGATCGTAGAACTTGGCCTGCGGCAGGTAGAGCGGGTTTTCGCCTTCGATGTCGCGGCTGCTCATGTCGTTGCCGATGGTGAAGCCGACGAGCTTGAGGCGCGGCGAGATGACGAGGGCCAGCTCCGGCTCGGGGACGTTCCAGCGGCTGTCGCGGCGGATGTGGACGCGCTCGCCGGGGCCGCAGACGCGATAGGCGGGCGCCTTGAAGAACAACTCGGGCCGGTCCGCCGAGTAGACAAGGTCGTAGAAGCGGGCCGCGCCGGCCGACTCGCGCTCGCGCGCCTCCTTGCTGCGCGTGTAGGTGACGCCGGCCGCCCAGACCTCTTGCTGATCGATGGGGGGGAGCAAATCGACGTCGGCGACGCGGAGCGGCTTGTCGTCGATGAGGCTCTGGGCGAGGGCGGCGGGGTTGTCGGCGTGGAGGATGTCGCTGAGGCTGCGCAGGCCGAAGAAGCCGTCGAGGCGGAGCGGGCGGACGTGGTCGCCTTCGAGGAGGCCGACGCGTGTCTCGCCGGTTCCGAGCTGCATTTTGCAGAAGCGCATGGTGAAGACTCCGCGAGGAGGATGGCTGGAGTTGTTCTACGTCAGCGTGCCTGATTCGGCTGCACGAGCGTGCCGGCAGCCGCTCACGGGACAACCTCTACTTCCCGCGGCGCCGATACACCCGCACCCCATGACCCGTGTGCTCCGGCGCCTGCCACGCCAGCTCGAACCCGTCCGGGATCTCCACCTCGCGCGCTTTTGGGTTGAACACCCAGATCACGTCAAAGCAGGCGCGGACGCGTTCCGTGTCCAACGTCACCTTGCCCGTCTCGGACAGAACCATCGAGCGCCGGCAGGCCTCGTACTTCGGAGCGTACTCCAGCGGCTGAATGTCCGCGTAGGCGAAGAGGTGTGGCACGAGGACCCGCTTCTCGGGCACGAGCCAGGCCAGAAAATGCTCCTCCGGGTAGATCTTCGCATGCTCGGGGATCAGGATGAGCGGCAGCACACGGTCCCCGTCGCGGATGACCTCGAAGCTTTCCGTCTCCCGCTTCATCCGCTCGGAAAGCTCGCTCCAGGCGTTCACGACGGAATAGGTGCGCAGGAACATCGCGATCGCGATCAGCGCGAAAGCGCCTCCCCAGCGCCGCGGCGACAGCGGGCCGAGCGCCGCGAGGAAGCAGACCAGCATCGCCGGAAGAAGCCGCAGGTCCAGCTCGGTACCGCTGCCGATCTGGTCCGGCATGACGAGGTAGAGGACACCCAGGACGACAAAGCCGAGGTGGGTCCAGTGGGCCTTCAACTGGCGAAAGGCGCCGAAGAAAAGCAGGCCCAGCGCGATGAGCCAGCAGCCGAGCACGACGACATCGATGGCGGTCCAGTAGCCGCGGAACAGGAAAAACGGGCGGATCAGCTTCATGCCGACGGTCGACCAGACCAGGCCCGCGACGTCCTGCCGCGAGGCGACAAACGCGCGGTGCAGCGCGAAGCAGACGAGCGAGGGGAGACAGACGAGCAGCGCCTGAGCCCAGGGTGTCCACGCCCCGCCTGACGGCGCATCCGGTTCGCGCCGCCAGGCGGACCAGGCCAGCTTGCAGCCCAGAAGCAGCCCATAGATGCCCCAGGGGACCAGGTGGCAAAAGAACAGGAACGTGACGAGGAGAGCGTGCAGCAGCAGGCCCCCCCAAGGCCAGCCCCCCTTGCGGAAGATCACTTCATGATGGGCCAGGGTCAGAAAGCAAAGCCCGAACCCTAGCGTGAAGTTCAAGAAGCCCCACAGGAACGTCGGGCTGAAGAGCCAGACCGTCCAGAAAGGAATCAGCACGCGGCCCCCGACCCCCTGCTGCGCCAGGAAGACCGCCGGGCCGAGCCAGTAGACGGCGATGACGACGACCAGACAGAACCGCATGCCCATGTCCAGGCTCATGACGCGCAAGACGAGAGGCATGAACAGGTCGATCCCGAGGTTGGGCGTGACGCGGTAGTGGATCTGATAGAAGGGGGGCAGCTCTTCGCCCGCCAGGGCCTGCGACTCGAGCCAGACCCGCGCCATGTGGTTCGGCATGTCGACGAGCGGCGGGTAGGCGAAGAAGAAGAGCAGAGCGAGATGAGCGGCGAGACCCAGCCCCGCGAGAAGGAACGCGACCCGCGCCGGCGCCTTGTCTTCGCCTGCCATGGCGACCCCCTGGATGTTCCGCCGGTCCCACCGGAGCCGACCCGATCGAGAATGCGGAGCCTGCCGCGTCTTCTATTTCTTCACGCCGGAGACGCCGCTCAAGGGGTGGCGCGTCACCGCCTCCCAGGCGATTTCCTGGAGCAGCCGGTTGAGCGCCTTGGCGTCCGCGCTTTTGCTCAAGACGGCCGGAACGTCGATGCCGACAGGCGAGCGCTGGTAGATGACGGCGTAGTGACAGTAGGCCACGAGCGCCTGGAGCGGCGGCTTGGCGTGACCGATGGGGTCGGTGAAGAGGTCGGATTGCTTCTTGAGGCCGGGGACTTCGCCGGCGACGATCTTCTCGCGCAGGGTCAGGACCGCCTGGCCGACCGGGGTGACGAAGACCGCTTCCTTGCCGTGCTTCTTGTTGAGTTCGCGGACGTGCGCATCCATGTCAGCGAAGTATTTCTTGTGCAGGGAGCGCAGCTCGTCGAGCTTGGCGGCGTCGTGGTCCACGCTTTTGGGGCGGACCTTGAACGTCGTGTCGTAGATGTCGAACGGTAACCAGAACTCTTGCACCAGGATGCGGACCTTCGGATTGTTCTCGAGCGCCAGCGTGACGAAGTGGTCGATGCCCGGATCGGGAAGATGGATGGGGGACATCGTGAAGACATCGACCTTGCCGGTCTTGAGCGCCTTCTTCGCCTCGTTCTTGTCCTCCGCCTTGTCCCAGTGCTGGATGACGCGCGAGCCGCCGATGGCGGACAGGCCCACCTGCTCATGGTCCTTGACGCCGGCCTTGAGGGCGATGTCGCGGAGGATGGGGGGCATGAAGTAATGAAAGCTGTGCCCGGCAGAGAAGACGCGCTGCCCCTTGGGCGGCGCGACGTCCTTCGTTTCTCCCGCCAAGGAAGGGCGGCCAAGGAAAAGTAGGACCAGCAAGAGTGACAGGACGCTGCGGCGATCAAGAAACGAGCCGAACATGAAGCCTCCGCGGCTGGAGAAACAGGAATCGATGCCAGGATAAGAGTAGTCGACGCGCCGCCTGGAGTCGAAGGTTTTGCGGAGAAGTGGGCGTGGTCGCACTCACCAGGCGGCGCTCCGCCTCACGGCCTGCGGCGCGAGGATCTGCTGCACCGCCTCCGCATCCTGCCGGCGCTCGTTCCAGATATGCTCGAGGACTTCCAGAAGCCACTCCGGATAGGGATACGCGTCCCACAGGTCGACGAAGCGCCGCACTGCCGTTCCGTGAGTCCCGAGCACCGTGGCCGCGTGGGAACAGGCTCTCTCCAGGTTGACGGACTGACTGAGGTACTTGAGCCGGCCGACGGTGGCGCCATCCGGCATGCCATGCGCGATCGGACAGAGGAAGCGGTCCATTTCCCAATCGCCGGAGGTGGTGAGGCGGCGGCGCAGGTCCTGGATCAGGATCAGCAGGTTCAGGTTCTGGAAGCGGCTGAAGATGTCGCGCGCGTTGGGGAGCATGACGGTACCTCTTCGTCCTTTGTAACACGAAGGGCGCCCGTCCTGCCACTTCAATCCCGGCGCTTGCGGGCCATGATCGCGTTGGCCGCCGTATGGCGCCCCCGCTATATTGTCGCCGAATCGCCCGACCCTTCCTTCCGATCCGTGTGCGTCCGTGGTCATCCGCGGCTAACGTTCCCAGCAACGTTCCAAAGAAGGAGCCTCGCATGCGCCTCCGCCTCGCTATCTTCCTCTTCCTCGCGACCGCCGGCCGCGGCTTCGCCCAGACGCACGACATCACCCCCGCCGATTATTTCACCCTCGCCTCCATCACCGACCTCGCCGTCGCGCCGGACGGCGGCCAGGTCGTCTACGCCGAGGCGCGCTGGGACAAGGCGGACGATAGCCGCAAGACCGATCTCTGGCTCGTCGCCACCGACGGCAACGGCCGCCGTCTTCACCTTCGATCGCGGCAACGACCGCGGCCCTGGTCCGCCGATTGGCAAGGGGCAAGACGATCTACTTCCTCGGCAGCCGCAGCTGCGAGGCCGGAGAAGAAGCCGCCTTACGACGGCAAGATGCGCTTCTGGAGCATCCGTGTCGACGGTGGCGGTGATCCTCAATCGCTGACGCGTCGACGGCGGCGTCACCGGCTTCGACTACGCCCCGGCCGCCGACCTCCCTCAGGTACTGATCGACAAGGACGCGGAAGACGACGATGACTTCAGCAAGCTGCGGGCGAAATTCGCCGCTTCGAATATGGCCACGGCAAACGCAAGGTGAGCGAGGTCCGGTCAGCTCGATGTGCTCCATCGCGAGGAGAAGCTTCATCGACGAGAAACGCTACATCCGCGAGTTCGGCCGCGTCAGCGCGCGACGGCAAGAAGATCGCCCCAATCTCGGCGTTCGACGACAAGGTCGCCGGACCGGAAGGCGAATCGCGCGGCCGACATCTGGGAAACAGGCGGTGACGACGCCGCCGACCGACGCGTACCGTGCGAAGGCGGGGTGGACGCCATGTATGCGGCGTGGCTAGAGTCGCTGGCGTGGGAGTCCGAAGGGAGACAAGCTGGCGTTCAACGCGGCGTTGACGCGTATCCGATGCGGATCATACTCTTTGAGTGGTCTGGCAGCGATCTGGAAGGTTAACACAGATGTCGGTATCAATCGGCTCCGCGGTTACGGCACGCCACTTCAATGGGCGAAATCAGGTCTGCTCTTCTCGCGGAGGCACACGGCGAAACCTTCGTTGACATACGGCGGTCTGGACGGGTCGTCTACAACTTCGGTGTAGACCCGTCCCGTCCCCCCTGTCATTGTTCTTGAAAGCTGGCGATAGCCTGCCCGATCTGCACGTCGGTGATGGCCCAGGCGAATCATGCCCGGCTGGTGCCAACTCACCAACCTCAATCGACAAACCGCCGACTGGAAAGCCTCCCCTCCGTCCAGCACACATCACCTGGAAAGCCCCCGATGGTACCGAAGTCGGCGGCGTCCTCGAACTCCCCTTCGGCTACAAGAAGGGCGACAAGCTGCCGCTCGTCGTCGGCATCCACGGCGGCCCCACCACCTCCACCAAGAACGCCCTCGAGTTCGACCCGCACAACGGCCGGCTCTACTTCGCCGCCAAGGGCTACGCCGTCCTCTTCCCCAACTACCGCGGCTCCACCGGCTACGGCGCCAAGTTCGTCACCGACCTCATCGGCCACGAGAACGACGTCGAGGTCAAGGACATCCTCGCCGGCATCCAGCATCTCATCAAAGAGGGGATCGCCGACCCCGAGCCGCGTCGGCGTCATGGGCTGGAGCAACGGCGGCTACCTCACCAACTGCCTCATCACGCTCAAGGACTCGCCGGTGAAGTTCAGGGCCGCCAGCAGCGGGGCCGGCATCGTCGACACCGTCGCCGAATGGGGCTTCAACGACGAGCCGGCCTACCCCTCGCCCTGCAAGAAGGGCTCTCCCCCTGGGAAACGCCGGACATCTACAAACGCGGCTCCCTCGACCTACGGCCTGGGCAACGTAACGACGCCGACGCTGATCCACGTCGGCGGCGGCGACGAACGCTGCCCCCCCGGCCACTCGCGCATGCTCTATCGCGCCCTCAAGGAATACACGAAGACGCCGACGCAGCTCGTCGTCTACCCCGGCGAGCCGCACGGGCTGACGAAGATGTCGAACCGGCTCGCGAAGATGGAATGGGATTTGGCCTGGTTTGAGAAGTACATGAAGTGAAGACCGGCGCCATTCAATGGTGGAGGCCGACGCGGGCCAGTGGTTCTTCACCATGGACCGGATCCAGGGGGTCGACTTTCTCAGCCACGTGCGCCCCGCGGGCGTGCTGGACGAGGGCCGGCTCCGCGCCACGCTGGCGCAGCTCGTGACGGCGGTTCTGGCGCTGCACGGCCGGCATGTCATTCACCGCGACCTGAAGCCCGCCAACGTCATGGTCACAAGTGAGGGCCGCGTCGTGTGCTGGGCTTCGGGCTGGTGACAGACCTCGACCGGGACAACGGGGACAGCGCCGGCGCCATCGCGGGAACGCCGAAGTACATGGCGCCGGAGCAGGCCGGCGGCATTCCGGCGACGGGCGGCTGCGACTGGTATGCGTTGGGCGTGATGCTGAACCGCCGGTTCGCTCCCCCCGTTCCTTTGCTTGTCCAGGAGGCGCCGAGGATCGGTTATACTTGCAGGCGGAGGATGAACCATGGCGACCGGACCGATCACGAACGTGCTGGCGTCCTGGCGAAGGTTGAGCGCGACGTGGCGTGCCGTGTTGGTGCTGTTGTTGGTCCTCGGGCTGGCCGCTGCGGTGTTGCTACCGATCCTGCTGCGCGACCGGCCGACGCCCGTCGAACCGGTCGTTCGCGACCCGGAAGCCGACACGCCTCCTGAAATCGTCGTGCAGGCCATTTATCCCGGCGCCAACGCGATTGTCGTCGCCGACGCCGTCGCCGCTCCCGTTGAACAGCAGGTTGATGGCGTCGACGGTATGACGCACATGACGTCGCGCTGCGGCAACGACGGCAGCTATGCGCTCACGGTGACCTTCAAGGCCGGTACGGACTTCGACCGGGCCTTGGCGCTTGTGCAGGCGCGCGTCACCCTGGCGCAACCGGCGTTACCCGAGATCGTCCTGCGGGGCGGCGTCACGGTCGGCAAGAAGCCCGGCGACGTGTCGGTCTTCGTGGTGTTGACCTCCGACGGCAGCCGCGACACGCTTCATCTCAGCAACTACGCGACGATCCACGTCAAGGACGAGTTGGCGCGTCTGGCGGGCGTTGGCGCCGTGCAGATGTTCGGCGCCCGTGACTACAGCTTGCGCGTCTGGCTCGACCCAGCGAAGCTGGCCGCACGCGGTCTCACGGCGGCCGACGTGGCGCGCGTCCTGGAGGAGGCGAAGGTGAAGGTGGCGGCGGGCGCAATCGGCCGACCCCCTGTTCCCGCCGAAGGCGGTTTCCGGCTCGAGGTCCTCGGCAAACGCGAGGATCCCGCATCCATCCGGGACATCGTCGTGAAAGTCGACAAGGAGGGGCGCACCACGAAAGTACACGACGTCGCCGCTGTCGAACTCGGGGTGGCACGGTTCGATTGCTCGGCGCGTTACAAGGGGGCGGCGGCCGTCGTTCTCGGCGTCGCGCCGGCGCCAAAGGCCAGGGTCGCGGCGGTCAACGCGGCGGTGCGCGACCGGGTGGCGAAGCTGCGTGAGGACCTGCCCCCCGGCATTCGCCTCGACGCCATCTTCGACGCATCGCCGAAGAGCTACCTCCGTGTCGACGTGACACTGCCCGAAAGCGCCTCCCACGAACGCACGCTGCAAGTCCTCGAGAATTGCGAGGGGCTGCTGGCGGGCATCGACGGCGTCGGCGCGACGCTGAGCATTGGCGGGCATACCGCCTCCAACGAGGGCTTCCTCATGGTCGCCCTGGCTCCGGCGCCGCCCGACGCCGGCGCGCGTGACCGGATCGCGGCCGCGATCCGCGCTCGACTCAGCGAGGCGATCCGCGAAGCCGTCATCCGGCTCGGCGATCCGCGGCGGCCCGGACGGCTGGGGCCCGAGGGGTACGCTCTGGCTTTGGCCGTTCATGGCGGCGACGACACGCGTCGCCTGGCCGAGCTAGCGCGCGGCCTCGTCGCGCGGCTGCAAGAGAGCGGCAAACTCACCGATGTCGGGGTTGGGCCGGGAGGCAGAGAGGCCCCGCTCGTAAGCGTGGACATCGATCGAGGCAAGGTGAAGGAGATGGCCATTGCGTCGAGCGACTTGTTCGACGCGCTACAGGTCGGTCTGGGCTCGTTCTACGTCGACGACTTCAACCGCTTCGGCCGCACGTGGCAAGTGATCGTGGGCCTGAAGGATGGGCCGCGTCCGACCGTCGACAGGATCAACATGCTGACCGTCAAGACGGCCGCCGGCGATCTGGTTCCGCTCGGCGCCGTGGCAACGGTCCGGGAAACGTATGGTCCGGCGGTCGTCGAGCGCTTTAACAATCTGCCGATGATAACGCTGACGGCTAACCCGGCTCCCGGTGTGTCCGCCACCGAGGCGAGGGCGCTGTGCGAAGCGGCGGCCCGCGACGTTCTGAGGAAGGGCCATCGATTGGGCTGGTTACACGGTCCGTGAGCAGAGCCTTTAGTGAATCTTCGCCTTGGGCAACCGCTCGCGCAGCAGCGCCTGGCCTTTGGATGTCACACCGGTCTGATACCCGAGGATCACTTCGCGCAGGCTGGTCATCTTCGCCATGTCCGCAAGCCCGGCGTCGGTGAACATGTTCCAGTCGAGGTTGAGGGACTCCAACCTGGTCAGGGCTTGGAGATGAACCACCGCCTTGTCGGTGAAGCGCGTCTTCGGCGTGTACGATCCCTTGCACGGCTTCTCGAGGTTGAGCACTTTCAGGCTCGTCATGC
This sequence comes from Gemmataceae bacterium, assembly GCA_046350295.1. GTDB lineage: Bacteria > Planctomycetota > Planctomycetia > Gemmatales > Gemmataceae > JAXMAR01. The sequence goes on along the minus strand of JAXMAR010000028.1, from coordinate 10,514 downwards.
CACGAAGCGCCGTCAGCCCCTCATCGGTCACCGCCGTGAAGGCGAGGTTGAGATCCTCCAGCTGAGAGAGATCTTCAAGCTGAGCCAAACCGGCGTTGCCGATCTCGGTGTGGCTGAGATCAAGGGACCGAAGCGTCTTGAGGCCGCGTAGCGGTTTCAGGTCGTCATCCTTGGTTTTCGTGTTCCGCAGCGAAATCTTGACGACGGGATTGCCGGGTCGCCCGGCGTCCCTCTCGATCCTGGCGCCGGACTTGGCCAGCGCGTCGAGCGGATCGCCGCCTGCGGCAAACGTGCCGCCGCAAGTGAGCGCCGCCAGGAGAAACAGAACAAGATGTCGCATGGCGATTCTCCTGGGCCCCCCGTGCGGATTATAGCCGCGGTCGTGCCGACTGCAACACGAGGCCGGCGCGGGCGCCCATGGCGCAAAGGATGCCCTATTGAAAAACCGTTCGCGGCGGGTTCCCGTCTTATCAGGGACAAAGGGGACATCACATGCGCCGCCTATTGACGCTTTGCTTCCTGTTGATCGGGACACGAGCTGACGCAGGAGAAAAGGCCGATCTCAAGTCACTCATCGATGGCCTCAAGGCCTCCAAAGAAGAATCGCGTCTGGACGCGTTGCGTGCCCTCGCGGAGCTAGGGCCGCGCGCCGCGCCGGCGCTGGAAGCGGTGTTGGCGCTCTTTGACGATGCGTCGGTCGACGTCCGCTTCGTTTCCGCCGAAGCCGCCGGCCGGATGGGCAAGGCGAGCGTGTCGCGTCTGGCGAAACTGCTCGCGGCCAAGAGTGGCGAGGTCCGTTATCTCGCGGCGCTGGCGCTGAGCTTCGCCAAGGGGGAGGCCGAGCCGGCCGCTCCGGCGCTCATGCGTGCGCTGGAGGATGACCAAGCGGACGTGCGGTACAAAGCGGCGTATGCGCTCGGACGGATGGCGCCGCGTGGGGAAAAAGCCATTCCGGCGCTGGGCCGATGTCTGGCGGACAAGGACGACAACCTTTCGGGTCAGGCGCTGGAATCCCTGCTCCGTTTCGAGGACCGTGCCCTCGGCGAAGTCACTCCCGCGTTGCGCCACCCGGAGGCCCGCGTCCGCGCCAAAGGGTTGCTGCTCCTGGCGCATCGGCTGACGGCGAACGAGAAAGCGGCCCGGCCTCATGTGACGGCGGCGCTCAAGAGCGAACACAAGGATGTCGTCGTCGGCGTGCTGGCTCGTCTCGAGCACTTCCGCCATTGGCCGGCCATGGATATTGCGGCACTGCTCGCCCACAAGGAGGCCGAGGTGAGACGCCATGCCATCAGCCTGCTTCTGGTCCACGAAGACCCGGCGCCGGCGCGTCCCGCTCTGGAAGCGGCCCTGGCGAACAGCGACGAGTTTGTGGCGGCGGTGGCGGCCCGATGTTTCCGGGAGCGTCTGGGGACGGAGGTCTGGCCGATGATCGACAAAGCGATGGCGCGGCCCGAGCCGGAGGTGCGCTTGTACGCCGCGCGCTTTCTGGTGCAGCGCAATCCGGAGGCGGCGAGCGGTTTGGCGGCGCTGACGCGGCTCGTGAAAGAGGAGGCGGGCCCGGTGCGCGGTAAAGCGGCCATCTTCCTCGGCCAGACCAAAGGGATCGCCGCAAAACCGGCGATCCCGGTCCTGGTAGAGGAGCTCAAGAGCAAAAACCCAGAGGCAGTCCGCTTGGCCTTGTTCACCCTTTACTACATCGTCCCGTTCGATCCGGACGCGGCGCTGCCCGGCGTCGCCGCCCTGGTCAAGCACCCGCACGCCGGGGTGCGGCAGGCGACGGCGCTCTGCCTGAGCCGGTTCGAGAAGCGGGCGTGGCCGTTCATCCTCGAGATGGCGAAGGATGAGGACGCGGAGGTGCGGAACGTCTTGTACAGCGCGGTCGGTGAGAACGTGCGCGACACGCCCGACCTGCTTCCTTTCCTCCAGAAGGCGGCGTGCGACGATCCGAGCGAGCATGGCCGGCGCGGCGCCATCTGGTCGCTCAACTGGTTCAGCGCCAAGACGGTGGCGCCGTTCCTCCTGGAGCGTTACAAGGTGGAAAAGAGCGACAAGGTGCGCGAGGGGATCGTCGACGTGGCGCGGCGTTGGGAAGCGACGGCGACCCCGGCGCTGGATCTCTATATCGCGGGGCTCAAGGACGGCGTGCCGCGCATCCGCTACCTGGCGGCGCAGGGACTGCGGGTCCTCGGTCCGGCGGCGCGACCCGCGGCGGCGGCCCTCAAGGCGGCGGCGAAGGACGGTGACCCGGAGGTGCGCGAGGCTGTCACCGCGGCCCTGGCGGCGATTGGTGGTTAGTTCCGTGGTCAACCTTGACCGAGGGAGACGACCGAACGCTCTATCCCGTAATCAACGACTGAGGCGAGACTCAGGATTGCGCCAAACGAGCCGCGCATGTATACATACGCACCATAAGCGTTTGACCAAAAACACGAAGTTCTCATTGAGCCCTGGTTTTTGCGCGTTACAATTCTCCTATTCTGCGCCGCCCAGCGTACGTCCTCTTTCGTGCCCGCAACTTGCTGAGGTCGATCTTGATCCGCACGCGTCTTCGGGAATTAGGCGATTTCCTCGGCCGTTTTTTCGCCCCAGCCTCCAGACTCCCCGCGCGGGCCCGGCGCCGTGCTCGATTGAACGTCGAGGTCCTGGAGGACCGCACGACGCCCTCCGCTACCGCCATCGTGAGCGGCGTCGTATTTCACGACGCCGTCACCAATGGCGTTCTCGACGCGGGCGATCCCACCCTGCGCGGCATCGCGGTCTCGCTGGTCGGGACGGGCGCATCGGCAGGCGCCAGCTTCACGACGACCACGGACACCTCCGGCCAGTTCAGCTTTCGCAGCCTGTCCGCCGGGACGTATCACCTGCAGGCCGGTCCGGCTTCCTCTTTGAGTGACACCTCTGAAACTGCCCAGCGCGACATTGTTCTGGCCGACGGGCAGGTCCTTGGCAGTCAGAACCTCGCCTTCCACTCCGGTCTGAGCCTGGATCGGATCAGCCTGGCCCTCTTCCTCAACACCACCACGCAGGCCGACTTTCCCTACGGGGCCCCTGGCGCGACGGCGAACCACGCCCCCATCGCCTCCAAGACGCTGGGGACCATGTCGTTGCCGCAGAACACCACGGGCAAGGTGGTCGATCTCGCGGGCTTCTTCACCGATCCGGACTACACGAACAGCCAGGTGCGCTTCAACCTCAGCGCCAACGGTACGTCACAATCGATGCTCCTGAACCTGTTCGACGCCGCCGCGCCGCAGACGGTGACCAACTTCTTCGATCAGGTCAACGCCGGCGTTTACAACAACAACGTCTTCCACCGCAAGACGACCACCGCCGCCGACGGCATCGCCGTGCTGCAAGGCGGCGGGCTCACGCTCAACAGCACGGGCAACGGCTTCACGCTGACCCCGATCGGCCCGTCCATCCCCAACGAATTCGGCGCCTCCAACACGGCCAACACCATCGCCATGGCCCAGAGCGGCGGCGATCCCAACAGCGCCAACAATCAGTTCTACTTCAACACGGCGAGCAACGCGGGCCAGCTCGATCCGCAGAGCTTCACCGTGTTCGGCCAGCTTGCCGACGCCGCCTCGCAGAGCGAGCTTGCGGCGCTGGCCGCCACCCCGACGCAGAACGTGACCAACACCACGCTGACGCACGATTTCCCGCCGGCCAGCTTCAACCAGTTCCCGCTCAATAACTACTCCGGTTCGAGCGCCACCTTCCCCGGCGACGCCACCCGCAACAATTTCCTCGTCATCACCAGCATCGACGTCGTCAAGCGCGACGAGTTCCTGACCTACTCGCTGGTCAGCAACAGCAACTCCGCTCTCGTGACGGCCTCCCTCAACAAAGAGTTCCTCACGCTCAACGCCGCTCCAGGCCAGACAGGCTCGGCCACACTCACGCTTCGCGCCACCGACCGCCTCGGCGTCTTCGTCGAACAGACTCTCACCGTGCAGCTCACGGCCGCGCCCGCCGTGACCGCGGTCACGATCACCCCGAACATCCCCGCCAACGTCACCACGCTGACCGCGAACCCCACGGCGACGCCGCTCAACGCCAACCCGGTCACATTCGCCTACCAGTGGCTGCAGAACGGCTTCCCCCGCTCGGGCGCCACCAGTCAGACGCTCAACATCTCCACCATCACCGTCAAGCCCGGCGACACCTTCTCCGTCAAGGTCACGCCCAGCGAGCTGGTCGGCGCAACGAACGTCACCGGCGCCCCATTCATGAACGACCTCGTTACCATCGCGACCGTGAGTCCGATCACGCTTGTCCCTTAGGCCTCTCTGGCCACCGGCTTTTCAGCGAAAAGGGTCTGGCTCCTCAAAGGCGTCAGACCCTTTCCCGTTCCCCTAAATGGCAAACGGGGCAAAATGTGCAAGAAGCCTACAATCGGTTTTCTCAGAATAATTGGCAAGTCCGGCAAAGCGCCGCGCCGACATTATTCCTGTGCGATTCAAAACGCATGCCACGCATGCTTCATCGACGGGCGATAGTGTCATGAGCCATCGTCTTCCCCTGGCCCTGGGCATTCTGTTGGTTCTCGCCGGTTCGACACCGGCGCAGGTTCCGGAGGAGATTCCGCCGCCGCGGACGACGGCCGGACCGCAGGCCGGCCCGCTCGCTCCTTACCTGATCGAGAACGGCCTGGCGCCGCAGGGCGCGCGGGAGCGATTCTGGGTCTCGGGTGAATACATCCTCGGCTTCATCCGCGGCGCCAAGACGCCTCCTCTGGTGACCACCAGTACCGACGGCACGGCGCGCGTCAACGCCGGCGTCCTTGGCCTGGCCAGCACCACCACGCTTTTCGGCGGCGGCGAAGTCAACAATGACGACGTCCGTAATGGCTTGCGCCTCCAGGGCGGCTACTGGTTCGGCCCCAGGTTCGGCGTCGAGGCCGGGTTCATGATCCTCGAGAGCAAGGCCACGCTCTTCAACGCCTCGTCCGACGTTTTTCCGATCCTGGCCCGGCCGTTCACGGACGCGATCACCGGCGCCTCCTCGTCCCAGCTGATCGGCTTCCCGGGCGCCGCCGCCGGCGCTTCCACCGGCTCGATCGCCGTCCGCGCCGCCGCGGACAATATCTACGGAGCGAACATCGACTTCGCCGAGCGGGCGGTGGACGAGGGCTGGTTCCGCCTCACCTCCCTCTTCGGCTATCGCTATTTCCGCTTCGACGACAGCGTGCGCATCCACCAGGTGATGACTCCGATCGATCCGAACTTCACGGCCGGCACCCAGATCACGGCCAATGACAGCTTCGTGACGCACAACGTATTTCACGGCCTGGACCTGGGCCTGCGCTGGCAATTCGAGGCCGGCGCGCTGTCGCTCGACGTGCTCACCAAGATGGCGGTCGGCCACATCAACCGCTCCATCGACATCGAGGGGGATCAGACGATCACGGCTCCGGGCGCCGCGCCGGTCGTGCGCCAGGGCGGCCTGCTGGCTCTCAGCAGCAACATCGGGTCCACCAATCAGGGGGACTGGAAGGTGATGCCCGAGCTGGGCGCCAACCTCGGCTGGCAGGTCCGGTCCAACCTGAAGGTCAGCGTGGGCTACTCGTTCCTGTTGCTGCCCGCGGTCGCCCGCGCCGGCGAACAGATCGACACCACCGTCAATCAAACTCTGTTTCCAGGCGCCACCGTCCCCCAGACGGGTCCCCAGCGTCCTGCCTTGCTCAACCAGCGCTCGGATCTCTGGCTGCAGACGATCAATTTCGGCGTGGTCTTTTCGTATTGAGCGCTTGGCCAAGAAAAGGGGAGGGGACATCCCGAGGCCCCCTCCCTTTTCTTGGCATGCCCCTTCGGGGTTGCCCTTTTGCCGTTTTCTCCCTCCTCGTATATCTTCGCCCGACATGTCAGGGCTTGGGGCCGTTCGTCGTCATGAAAGGAAGAGACACAAAGCGGGCAAAATGGGCGCTGGTGTGGACGGCGGCCGTCTTCGTCCTCAGCCAGCTCGCGCTCAACGCCTATCTGGAAATCCGCCATCCCGATCTGTTTGACGGCGAATACATGGTCCGCCTCGACCGGCTGCGCCGCGTCCTCGCCGAGGCCCCCGAGCGACCGCTGCTCCTCCTCATCGGCAGCTCGCGCACGGTGATGAGCTTCCGTCCGGAAATCCTGCCGCCGCTCTATGACAAGAGCGGTCCGGTCCATGTCTTCAACTTCTCCCACATCGGCGCCGGTCCCATGATGAACCTCGTCGAGCTGCGCCGTCTGCTCGCCGATGGCGTTCAGCCGCGCTGGCTGGTCCTCGAATTGATGCCGCCGCAAATGGGGGACCGGCGTCAGTCGATCGCCATCAACAACGCGCTGACGCGCGACCTGCCGACGCTGCACGGGCACTATCCGGCGCTGCAGCTCTACGGCTACTTCGCGCGCAACCGCGCCCTGCCCGCCTGGAAGTTCCGCCGGTACATCCTCAAGCAGATCTCGCCCGCCCTGGCGCCGGACGCTTTTGTGCCGCGCGAGCACGTTCACATCGGGCCGCTGGGAGGCGACTGGTCGGTTCACCTTTTCCCCGACATCGACGAGTCGCGGCGCCGTCAGGAGATCGACAAGGCGGGGATCGGCTACTATCCCGATGTCCAGAGCCTGGAGATGCTGGAGCCTTCCTGCGGGGCGAATCGGGACATCCTCAGGCTATGCCAGGAACACGGCATCAAGGTCGTCGTCCTGCTGACGCCGGAGGGGCCGGCGTTCCGCAGCTGGTATTCGGCGCCGGCGGAGCGCCGGCTGGCGGAATACTGCGCCGGCCTGGAGCGGGAGTTTGGCGTCCCCATCGTTTCAGCCCGAGATTGGCTCGAGGAAAGGGACTTCGTGGACTCGCACCACGTCATCCTGCCGGGGGCGGAAAAGTTCACGCGGCGGCTGGGTGCGGAGGTCTTAGAACCTCTGGTTCAGGAGCGCCCGCTTTCGCCGGAATCCAGGCGCCTGGGACGTGCATCCAACCAGTGACGGGGGCCCCCCCGCCGATTTCAAAGAAAAAAACGAGAAACCGGGCGAGAGGCGGCTGGCGGCGTGTCCGTATAATGGTGGTGCAAGATTCCGTCCTTTTCCGGTAAAGCCATGAAGGTACAGAAGAAACGGCGTCACTACCTGGCCGCGGTCGTCCTCGGGACGGCGCTGGCGGCAATGGGATCCAGTCAGGCCTCGGCGTCGGAAGGTCCGGGGCGGTCGATCAATGATGTCAGCCGCTATTGCTCGGCGTGCTGGCGGAACGCGCGGCTTCCGCTGGACCGTTGGGGGGATTGCACCCAGGACGTCCTGAGCCGGCTCTTGCAGCGCGTGCCGCTCACGAGCTGGACCAACCTGTGGAACCTGGAGACGCCCGAGCGGCGCGAGCTGCTCCGCGCCATCGACGCGGTGAAGAAGCGGGCCCAGCGCGAGCGCAAGCGCGGCAGCCTCGCCGACGATTTCGCGACCGTGGACGACGCCGTCGCCCGCAATGTCGCCGAGGAGCGGGCGGCCGTCGCGCAGGCGGCCGACCGGCTTCTGAGCCCCCGGCAGCAGCGCATCCTGCAGATGACGTGCGAAGGCTGGACGATTCCGGACATGGCGACCGAGCTGGATCTTTCCGCGCAGCGGGTCAGCGACGAGAAGTACAAGGCGATCCAGAAGCTGCGGACCTATTTTCAGGAGTACGAAAGCCGGGCGTGAGACGGGGTAGCGATCAAGGAACCAACGCAAGGGACATGGCGCGGGCCGTGTCCCTTTTCGTTGCCGGCCTATTGCGCGAATGGGATGCATGCTAAACTGAGATCAGCGTCTGACCCCGGTCAGGAGGAACCGATCAATGAGCCGCACAACAACGCCTCCGCCGCCCGTCTTCGTCGAGGTCGCCGTGGTCCTCACGGCGATCGTTCGGCCCGAGCTTGACGTCGGCGGCTACTCCGCATCCATCCCCGCACTCCCCGGTTGTCACACGCAAGGGGAGACTCTCGACGAGGTCCGCGCCAACCTCCGCGAAGCCGCCGAGGGCTGGCTTGCGGTCGCGCATGACGCGACGCCGGGTTGACCGAAGAACAACTGTGACGCACGCGGAAACCGGAGTCATTGTTGAGATTCTGCCGCCAGGGCACACCTATCGGGTCCGACTCTGACCAGTCACGCGTCCGGAAAGACAAGAAACGCCGGCGGGACCGCGTCCGTCAGCCACACGCCGTTCGCTGACACAAAGAAGCGATGCCCGGCGGCGGCCATCTCCCGTGCGCGAATGACGAGTACCACCGGCCGGCCGTGGCGGCGCCCGACCTTGAGCGCCGTTTCGCGATCGGCGCAGAGGTGGACGTGCTGCCGTTGCGCCGAGTGCAAGCCCTGAGCGCGGATGGAGTCGAGGAAGCGCGAGGCCGTGCCGTGGAAGAGGACCTCCGGCGGTTCGGCCGGCTCGAGAGCAAGGTCGACGTCGACGGAGTGGCCCTGGCTGGCCCGGATGCGGCGGCCATCCGCGCTGAGCGCGAACCGTTTCTTGTCGTTCTCGGCCACCACCTGCTCCAGAAGGGAGCGCGTCAGCGAGTGGCCGGATTGGTTGGCGAGGCGGATCAGTTCGTCGATGTCGGCCCAGCCGTTGGCGTCGAGGGAGAGGCCGATTTCCTCGGGCTTGTGGCGGAGAACGAGGCTGAGGAGCTTGCTGGTTTGGACGAGGTGCGGGGACATGAGGCGTCTTCCTTGAATTAGAATGATGACCGCTGCGGGCGCCGAAGGTTCGCGGCTTTCTTTGGCGCATCCGGTTTTCGCGTGTTCCTCGTCCCCAGCTGCAACCGGCCGCGGTCAGCCAATGATAGAGCCAGCAAATTGTCGTAGCGATCCAAAGCGCCGCTTCGCTTGCTGATCCCGGACCGCGCGGCGCTGGCGATAACGTAGCGCCCAATTTACAAAAAGTTCTTCGATCGGGGTCATCGGTCGTCCAGCACGTTGACCGGGCGGCCGGTCGGGTCCGCGAACTGGAGGCGTAGGTCGACGCCGAGGACTTGGATTCGCGCCGGCGCCCCCCTGGAAGAAATGCCAACTGACATTGACCAAGCGCTTTGGGGGAGGCCCCGCCACAACAACCAGCCCAAGACAAACAAAGGCCCGGCATCATTGCCGGGCCTTCGTTGTCACTAGAGGTTTTGCTTCGTTTTCATCCGATCACGGCACATCCGTCGGCAGCGGCGGCAGGTCATCGCCGGGCAGGGCGGGGCCGGTCGCCGGGTCGGTCGCGGGCAGGGCCGGGCCGGTCATCGGCAGACCCGTGGCGGGGCCGGTCGTCGCCACGCCGGTCACCGGGACGAGACCCGTATCAGCCAGGGTGTAGTAGCAGGTGGCGCCCGGATACCAGTAGACGTAGCAGCGGCGGCTTTCCCACCAGTAGCGGTAGCAATCGCGGCCCCGAACCACGCAGTGATCGAAGCGGAAGTGCCGGCCGCGGACGACGTGCTGGAAGGACGACTTCGTGTGAATCTTCGGGTGAACGTTCGTGTGCGTCGTCGTGTGAGCCGCGTGAACCGTGTGAGACGAAGAAGTCTTGGGGCCCTTGGCTTCGCTGGTGGCCGTCGGGATGAGACCGAAACCGCAGAGCAGAGCGACCGCGATGATCTTACGCATGACTGTGTTTCCTTGAAAGTTGTCCCGTCTTGATCTCGGCCGACCCGTTGTCGGCCCTCGTTTTTTCGTTCGTTACATCCTCCTATTGGCGGCGGGGAGCGGGTTGTGACCGGTTGAGCGAGGTTTTTTTGATCGACGGAACGTCTTGCGGCAATTGGCGATACGTGGACGTTTCCGGGTCGGCCGGCATTCGTTTGGCGCGACAACGTAGCTACCGATTTGTGGGGCGATGGGTTACGGTGGAGGTAGGTCGATTCCTCCTAGCGCCGGGGTTGCGCGCGCGGCTCCGGCAATGCTTCACTTCAGCGCGCTTCTTTGGAGAGTGTCATGGACATGTCGCGATTTTCCGTGGATGCGATCCTGGCGAACGGGAATGGGAATGGGGTGTTGCACGCGGAGACGGGGGCGCGGGTGGGGGAGGCGCGTCCGCGCGGGGCGGCGTCCGCGAAACCGCAAGCGGGGGGCGGGGAAACGGGTGGAGGGGAGGCGCGTGCGGCGGGGGCGGCGACTGGACCCCGCAGGCTCGAAGACTCGCCTGCGGGCTTGGACTCGCCTGCGGGCTTGGACTCGCCTGCGGGCTTGGACTCGCCTGCGGGCTTGGACTCGCCTGCGGGCTTGGACTCGCCGGCGGGCTTGGACTCGCCGGCGGGCTTGGACTCGCCGGCGGGCTTGAAGACGGGGAACCCTTACAACCGGCGGGTGGCGCGGCTGAAGCGGCTGTTGCTGGAGGCGGTGACGGACGAGGAGATCGTGGCGATCGGGAAGAAGCTGGTGCAGCTCGCCCTGGAAGGGAACGTGGGGGCGGCGCGGGTGCTGTTCGCGCACGTGTTGCCGAAGGGGGTGGAGCCGGATCGGGTGAACATGGACGAGTGGGAGGGGTATCGCCAGGAGCAGCGGATGGAGGAGGAGATGAGGCCAATC
>JAXMAR010000027.1:0-102410 GCA_046350295.1 Gemmataceae bacterium | reverse complement strand
GCGCCATCACCTCGTGCGGCATCATCATGGCCGGCACCTTCGCGACCCTGATGCTCGCCGGCCTCAACACCATGATGCAGATCGGCTTCGCCCTCGCCTTCGGCGTGCTGATCGACACGTTCATCGTCCGTCCCTTCCTCGTCCCCGCTTTCTGCATGCTCTTCTGGAAAGACAAGACGAAGCCGGCCCAGGAGGAGGACGCGGAACCGGCCCAGACGCTGAAGATGCAGGCCGCCGAGATCGCCCGCATCGTTGAGGATCTGAAGAAGGCGGCATGACAGGACGGGCCGCGCGGCGTAAGCAAGGCGAGCGGCAAGGCGCAATCCTGACGTAGAAGTTGCCGCTCGGAAACAATCATCCCGAGCCAGAACAACACACATCCGACTCGATGTCGTCCACATCGGGCTTACGCCGCGACCCTCGCCACGGCTTATCGCTTCAATCCCGCCGCCTCGCGCCAGGCGGCGGCGGTCGGGGCGGCGGCGTCGCGGCCCGTGAGACGGCGCAGGGCCGTGTCGAGCGCCTGATGGTGCGGCGGCACGTATTTCGGCCCCTGCTTCTCGCGCCATTCCGCGTAGCCGGCCACTTCATCCGTCGAGGCTTCGCGCTCGCGGACGAGAAAATCGAAACGTTCCCGGCCGTCTCTGGCTGCGCTGTCCTTGGCGGGCAGCATCATCGAGAAATCCTGCCGAAGGTACGTGACATCGGCGCGGACGAAGATGTCGGGGTACTCGTCGAGGCTCGGGCCATAATAGACGGCGGGCAACGGCTGGTCCGACGGCGGCACGGGACCGACGACGACTTTCGGCGCCTTGTCGCGCTCCGGGTCGAAGACGTCGGGCGTCGCGGGGGCATGGCAGAGGAGGCAGTTGCGGTTGTGGTGGATGCGGACGACCTCGCGGATGCGAGGCTTGGCGCCAGGAGACGGGGCGCGCGGGGCCAGCTGGTCCGGCTCGTCGAGCATGGCCAGAAGGGTCGGAATGAGGTCGACGCGCTTCAGGTCGGCGAGCGTGTGCGCCGCGTTGGCCGCGGCGAAAGGCCAGGGATAGCGGAGCCCCTCCAGCAGGATGTCCGTCACATCGGCGGAGGAACGCAGTTTCAAAGCGTCCGCGGCGCCGACGCGCAGCTCGCCGGCGAAGGAGTAGACGGCGAGGCGGGCGAGGGCGCGGGTCGCTTCGCGGTCGTCGATCTCGACGAGTCGCTGCAATAACTCCTCCTTGGGAAGCGGTGTCCGCGCGCCGCTCGACATGAAGGACACCTCCTCGACACCGAGGATCTGCACGAGGGCGGCGATCTCGGCCCGGACCTGCTCCGCCGAACCGCCGCTCGTCTTGGCCTTGGTCGGCTCGCCGAGGCTCCGTGGATCGCGCGACGGCCGCAATCTGCCGATAGCGTCCAGGAAAGCCGCGCTCGTTCCGGGAGTCATCTGGCAGGCGGCCCCCTTGATCCAGGGAAGCCCGGCAAGGTCCTTCCTTTGCTCGCGGAGGAGCTTCAGGTATGGCTCTCGTCCCGTCGAGTTGAGCAGGTTGATCTTCGCCATCGTCTCGGCCAGCCGCTTGACGCTCGCCTCGTCTGCTCGTCTGCCGGCGCTCGCCTTTGCCGGTTTTTCGGTCTTTTGGAAGAAGATCTCCGGCGCCTGGCTCGGATCATCGAGCTGCCAGTTGCGCGCGGCCCAATCGGCGCTCGGCGCCGGGGGCAAGAGCTCGGCGAGCGGCGTCTTGGGATCGATGTCGAAGGTGAAGCGCTTGATCTTGGGCGTCGTCTGTGCCGGCGCCGCCGCCGTGATGAGTGACAAGACCGCCGGCCCCAAGAGACCCGTGCGCAAGAGAGTCATGGACGTGCCCTCGTTGAGATGATGGACTGTATCCGATTCAGGCAATCGCTCGGCCGCAAACGCGTGTAGTGGCCCGTTGATTACTTGAGCCGCAGCGCCTCGCGCCAGGCCTGAGCCGTCGCGTTCGGGGCATACATGCCGGTGAGACCGCGCAGCGTCGCGAGCACGGCTTCGTGGTTGGGGCTGATATGGGCCGGGCCCTGGAGCGCCTTCCAGCCGTAATAGAGGTTCACTTCCTCCGGCGCGAGTGGTCGCTCGCGGACGAGGAAATCGAAACGCTGGGTCTTGGGCCAGGGCCCGTGATCCTTGACTTCGAGCATCATGGAGAAGTCTTGGCGCAGGTAGGTGACGTCGGCGCGGACGAGGATATCCGGCGTGCTGCGGCCGCGGTAGTACGTGATCGGAATCTCGAACTCCGGAGCGGGGACGGGACCGGTCGGCGCGGCTGCAGAGAAGCCTTCTTTATCGAAGCTGACATCCGGAGTGTTGGCGGGCGCATGGCACAACAGGCAGTTGCGATGGTGATTCAGGCGCACCACCTCCCGGACGACGGGCGTGCGGCTGCCGTCCGCCTCAATCTTCCAGAATGGAGCCCCCGGATCCGGTTCGTCGAGCATGCCGACGATCTCCGGAATCATTTCGCCGCAGTTCAGCAGCATCAGCGCGTGGCTGGCGTTCTTCGCAATAACCGGCAAGGGATAGCGCAGCCCGCCAAGAAGGATGGAAGCGTATTCCTTCGCGGGCCGGCCCTTCAGTTCGTCAATGGCGGCGCGGCGCACCTCATCCGTGAAAGAAAAGACGGCGAGGCGGGCGAGGCCGCGCGTCGCGTCGGCGTTGCTCGACGCGGCCAGATTCTTCACCATCGCCGCGTTCATGCTGCCGTTGATCGCTTGCGTCTGCATGAGGGCGGCCACCTGGGCGGCTGGGTATTCGGGCTTCTCCGTCGTCTTCCGATCGAGTCGCGCGCGCCGATCCAGAACCGCCACGAAGGCGGCGCTGCGCTCCTTATTCATGCGGCAAGCATCTCCTTTGATCCAGGGTAAGCCCGCGAGGTCCGGCCGGTTCTCACACAAGGCCTCGATGAAATAATCCTTACCCTTCTCGTTGACGTGATTGATCTTGGCGAGCTTGCGCGCGGTCGCGGCCGTCACCAATTCCCGAAAAGCCTTGGCATCTTCTTCTTCATTCTTGAGCACCACGATCTTTTCGAAAAAAACCTCCGTCGCCTTACGCGGATCGTCCAAAAGCCAAGGCAGCGGTCCCGGCGCCGGCTCAGGTGGCGTCGGCAGCAGTTCCGCCACCGGTGTCTTGGGATCGATCTTGAACGTGTAACGTTTGAGCTTGTCTTGAGCTTCGGCCATGGTAGTACCGAGGAGCGTTGCGGCCGTTACGAGGAACAGAAAGGACGCGCGCATAGGTCGGTCCTCGCGAAAGGTGTGGTGATGTGGCTAGGATGCGGGCGTCTTCAGCTGGACGCTGACACATCCTTTTTTTCGATCATCCGCGATTGAAGGGGCGATGTCCAGACAATCCCAACGGCCCGAGCGCCGACGGTTACCGCGGGTGGATTTCGTCGCGCGGTCGCGAAAGAGGGGAGGGGATGCCCGGCTTGTGGGCTCCGGCGGAAGTTTTTGTGGGGACGCCGGTTGTGCCGTGCGGCGGATGTTAGTGGCCGATACGTCGCGACGAGTGGATGCGTATGCGATGAGACGCGACGAAACAGCTGGTTGAATAAAGGGGAGGTCGGGTGTCCAGGTCGGTTGCGTCGCGGCCGTTGTCAAGCTGAGTTGTGCGTCAATCCGTCTCGTACGGGATCGGCTCTTCGTTGATCTGCGCCAGCGCGTTCATGGCCGCCTTCTGTTCCGCTTCCTTCTTGTTGCGGCCCCAGGCGGCGGGGAAGTGGTGTCGGCCGATAACGGCGGCGATCTTGAAGCACTTGCTGTGATCGGGGCCCTTCTCGTCGAGGAGGTGGTACTGCGGGGTGGCGTTGAACTCGCGCTGGGCGACTTGCTGGAGCAGCGACTTGAAGTTGCCCGCGTGCTCCCCCTCGACGACTGCCTCGATCTCCGGCTGCATGTGCTTGAGGATGAAGGCCTTGGCCGGCTCGAGCCCGCCGTCAAGGTAGATGGCGCCGACGAGCGATTCGAAGACGTCCGCCAGCAGGTTGGCGGGGACGGCGGCGTGCAGGTGCATCCCCTTGCCGAGGAAGAGGTAGTCGCCGAGGTCGAGCTGTTTGCTGATGGCGGCACAGGTGCGGCGGCTGACCACCGCCGACTTGATCTTCGTCATCTCCCCTTCATCGAGGGTCGGGAAGTTGACGTAGAGCTGCTCACAGACGACCAAGCCGAGCACGGAGTCGCCGAGGAACTCGAGGCGCTCGTTGGAGCCCAGACGGGTATCGGCGCCGGAGGTGTGCGTGAGCGCCGACCGCAGCATCTCCACCTGGCGAAATCGGTAACCCAGCGCCTCCTGGCATTCTTCGAGTATTTCCTGTTCGCGACTTGCGGTTAATTCCGGCATGACCAAAAACATTACGGGTAACGGCGAGGGGGTCTCATCAGCAAAGGTTAATCCGTCGCCGCGGGAATGTCAACCATTCGCATGCATGGTTGTGATAGGCCAATAGAAATGTCCGCTGTCCGTTGTTTGCCGCCGTGACTGAACTGCGTCTGGCCCTCGTAATCGACCTGGCATTTTCTCTTGCCTTTCGGCGACCCGGCGCATGAGCCTGGCGGGGTTCTTGATCTTTGACACGGCGTCCACAATTTGCCTGCAAAGACACAAGACCCCGACAAGCCGCGCTGCTATCCTTTCGTTATGGGAAATCGCCGCGCTCGCTCTCGGATCGGCCTGTACCTTGCCGCCCTCCTCCTCTTGGCCGCCTCGCAATGGCGCCAGGATACCTCCACCGCCGGCGAAGAGACCCGGCCCACCCCGACCTCGGACATCCCGAAGGCAGCCGACCGCGGCCCCGAACTCGAAAAGGCGTTCATCAAGTCGATCAGACCGTTTCTCGAGGCCTATTGCGTTTCGTGCCACGGCGGCCCGAAGCCCAAGGGGGATCTCGACCTCACCGTCTATCCGACCGTGAACTCCGTGGCCAAGGACCACCTACGCTGGGAGCTGGTGCTCGATCGCCTCAAGGCGGGCGACATGCCGCCCAAGAGCGCCAAGCGTCGCCCCAGCGCCGCGGACCGGCAGGGGGTGGTCGCCTGGATCGACGCGGTCCGCGAGCACGAGGCGGAGCGCAACGCCGGCGATCCCGGCCCTGTCCCGGCCCGCAGGCTCAGCAATGCCGAGTACAACTACACCATCCGCGACCTCACCGGCTTCGATATCAAGCCGACCCGCGATTTCCCGGTCGACCCGGCCAACCAGGCCGGCTTCGACAACTCCGGCGAGTCGCTGGCGACGTCGCCTGCGCTCGTGAAGAAGTATTTGGAGGCGGCCCGTCGCGTCGCCGATCATCTCGTGCTCACGCCGGGCGGCATCGAGTTCGCGCCGCATCCGGTCATCGCGGACACCGATCGCGACAAGTTCTGCGTCAACCGCATCATCGCCTTCTATCGCGGCCAGCGCACCGACTACGCTGACTATTTCCATGCGGCCTGGCAATACCGGGAGCGAGCGGCGCTCGGCCGCGGCGAGGCGACGCTGTCCAACCTCGCCACCGAAGCGGGCCTCAGCGCCAAGTACCTCGCGACCGTCTGGGATGTGCTCACGACGAAGAGCGACGACGTCGGCCCGATCGCCGCGCTGCAAGCCCTGTGGCAAGGGTTGCCGGATGGTCGACCCGAGCAGCGCGCGGCCGCCCGAGCCGGCTGCGAAAAGATGCGCGACTTCGTGGCTGACCTGCGCGCCAAGCTTGTCCCGGTCGTGAATAACCTCACGTCCCCCAAGGTGCACAGCGGCTCGCAGCCCCTCGTCTACTGGAAGGATCGGACGATGGCTGCGAATCGCATGAAGTATGCGGGGGGCGGCCTCGCCATCAAAGGGATCTCCCTGCCGGCCGGGTCGAGCGCGGCTAAGGCGATGGCGATCCCGACGGACACCGCAGCCGCCAAGCGCTACGAGGCGACGTTCGAGCGCTTCTGCAGGACGTTCCCCGACGCCTTCTTCATCTCGGAGCGGGCCCGCGTCTACCTCGATCCGAAAGGGGAGAAGGACCTCGTCGGCCGGTATCTCAGCGCGGGGCTGCACAACCAGATGGGGTACTTCCGCGACGACGGTCCGCTCTACGAGTTGATGCTCGACGAGCGCGCGCGGCAAGAGCTCGACCGCCTCTGGCTTGAGCTGGACTTCGTCGCCCACGCCCCGGCCCGGACCTATTCGGGTTTCATCTGGTTCGACCGCACCGATTCGACGTTCATGCGCGACCCGCAGTTCGATCCCTTCCGCGCCGAGGACAAGGACTGCACCTCGGACGCCAAGGTGAAAAAGCTGGCCGAGGTCTATTCGGCCAAGGCGGAAGCGGCGGGGAAGCAAGGTGGCGCTCGGCGCCATCCGCGATTACTTCGAAGGCATGCGGACCACCTTCCGCCGGCTCGACAAGCTGCGCGTCGAAGCGGAGCCGCATCACCTCGCGGCGCTGTGCCGTTTCGCCGAGCGGGCCTATCGCCGGCCGCTCTCGGAGTCGGAGCGCGACAAGCTGATGGGCTTCTACGCCTCGCTGCGCGAGCGTGATGGGCTGAGCCATGAGGACGCCGTCCGCGATTGCGTCGTCAGCGTGCTGATGTCGCCGCACTTCTGCTTTCGCGTCGACCTGCCCGGGCCGGGGGACGGCGCCATCCTGCCGCTCACCGACCATGCCCTGGCGAGCCGGCTCAGCTACTTCCTGTGGGCGAGCATGCCGGACCGCGAATTGCTCGACCTGGCGGCCGCCGGCAAGCTGCGCGACCCGAAGACGCTGGACGGTCAGGCGCGTCGCATGCTCCGCGACGCTCGCATCAACGATCTCGCGACCGAATTCGGCGGAAACTGGCTGGACTTCCGCCGCTTCGAAGAACACAATGCGGTAGACCGCGCTCGCTTCCCGGCCTTCGACAACGACCTGCGTCAGGCGATGTTCGAGGAGCCGATCCGGTTCTTCGTGGACCTGGCGAGGCGCGACGGCTCCGTCCTCGACTTCCTGTACGCGGACCATACCTTCGTGAACCGCACGCTGGCCCGCCATTATGGAATGCCCGTCCCGCCGGGCGACGCCTGGACCCGGGTCGACGGAGCGCGCAAGTACGGCCGGGGCGGCCTCTTGCCGATGGGGGTCTTCCTTACCAAGAACGCCCCCGGTCTGCGGACCAGCCCGGTGAAGCGCGGCTACTGGGTGGCGAAGCGCGTGCTCGGCGAGCACATTCCGCCGCCGCCGCCGGACGTGCCCGAGCTTCCTGCGGACGAGGCGAAGCTCGGCGACTTGACCCTCCGCGAGGCGCTCGTGCGCCACCGGGCCGACAAACGCTGCGCGGCCTGCCACGAGCGCTTCGATTCGCTCGGCCTTGTCTTCGAGGCTTATGGCCCGGTCGGCGAGCGGCGCGAGCGCGACCTCGGCGGCCGGCCCGTCGACACGAAGGCGACGTTTCCGGACGGCAGCGCCGGCGGCGGCATGGACGGCTTGACGGCCTACATTCACAAGCGCCGCGAGGGAGACTTCCTCGACAACCTGTGCCGGAAGCTCCTGGTCTACGCCCTGGGCCGGAGCCTGCTCCTTTCCGATGAGCCGCTCGTGCGGCACATGCGCGCGAACCTCGAAGCGAACGAGTATCGGTTTTCGAGCCTGGTCGAAACCATCGTGACGAGCCGACAGTTCCTCAACAAGCGCGGCCTCGCCGCCGCCAAGTGAGAAACGCCATGCCTTCCGAACAAACGAACGCAAAAGGGGACTGTCCCTTTCGACCTGCCGAAAAACCTGGTCCTTCGCCCGAGCGAAAGGGACAGTCCCCTTTTGCGTTCCAGCGCCCCGCCGGCCTGTCGCGCCGCACCTTTCTGCGCGGCGTCGGCGTGACGATGGCGTTGCCGTGGCTCGAGTCGATCCCGGTCTGGGGCCAGGCGTCGGGCGCCGCTCCCGCCGCCGCTCCGAAGCGCTTCGCCGCACTGTTCATGGGCTGCGGCATCAACTCCAACCACTGGTGGGCGCGCGGCGCCGGCGCCGACATGGAACTGGGTCGGAGCCTCGAGCCCCTGGCCCCCCTCAAGCAGAAGATCAACGTCGTCAACGGCCTCTTTAACCGCTCGGCCACCGGCGTCGGCATCCACCCGGGGCAAACCGGCAACATCCTCTCCGGCGCCGCGCTCAGGCGCGGGGCCGAGCTGCGCGGCGGCATCAGCATGGACCAGATGCTGGCCAACCACTTCCGCGACGCCACCGAGCAGCCGAGCATCGTCCTGGGCTGCGAGCAACCGACCACCGGCTACCACGAAACCAATTTCTCGATGGCGTACAGCTCGCACATCTCCTGGCAGAGCGCGACCTCGCCGGTGCCGATGGAAGTTTACCCGTCGCTGGCGTTCGACAGCCTGTTCGACAACCGGGGCAGCCGCCGCAATCAGAGCATCCTCGACCGCGTCCGCGACGAGGCGGCGGCGCTGAGCGGGACCGTCAGCGCCGCGGACCGCGCCCGCCTCGATGAATACCTCACCAGTGTGCGCGAGGTCGAGCGCCGCATTCAGGCCACCCGTACGCACATGGATCGGGCCGACGAGCGCACGCGCGGCCGGACCACGCCTGCCGTCGCCATGAGACGGCCGGACAACGGACTGCCCGAGGACATCCGCGAGCACATGCGGCTCATGTGCGACATCGTCGCCCTCGGCTTCCAGACCGACAAGACGCGCGTGGTCACGCTGCTTCTGTGCCGCGACATCTCCGGCCTGTTCTACCCGTTCCTCGGCGTGCGCGACGCGCATCATTCCGCGTCCCACAGCGACCGCTCCGACGCCTACGAGCGCATCTCCCGCTACTACTGCGGGCAGCTGGCCTACCTCGCCGGGCGCCTCGACGCCATGCGCGAAGGGGAGGGCACGGTCCTCGACAACTCGTGCCTCCTGTTCTGCTCGAGCATGTGGTCCGGCAGCGCCCACGATTCGAGCAAGGTGCCTCTCTTGCTGGTGGGCGGACTCGGCGGCACGCTCCGGACCGGCCGTGTCCTCGACTTCCTCCGCGCCGGCGACGAAAACCGCAAGCTCTGCAGCCTCTACCTCTCCATCATGGACCGCATGGGTCTGCGCCTCCCCCGCTTCGGCGACGCCGAGACGCGGTTGGCCGGCCTGTAGGATTCCGATGCTCCGCCGCTTGCTCTTCCTATCGCTTTTAACGTGCGCCTCTCCGGCATGCGCCGGCGACAAGGCCGATCTGCACCAGCGCCTTCTCGACCTGGCGGATCGCCAGCAGGCGGAGCGCCGCGCCCGCTTCGCCGCCGTCACCACGAAAGCGGATCTCGAGACGCTGCAAAAATCGCTGCGTGAAAAGTTCCTGCGCTTGCTCGACGGCCTGCCGGCGAGCAAAGGCCCGCCGCCGGCGAAGGTGATCGGCAGGATCGAGGCCGAGGACTATGTCATCGAAAAGCTCGTGTTCGAGAGCCTCCCGGGCTACTTCGTCCCGGCGCTTCTCTACAAGCCGGCGAAGATCAAAGGACGCCTGCCCGCCGTCATCAGCCCGTGCGGGCATTCCCCCACGGGCAAGGCGGCGGCGACGTATCAGATCCTGCACATCAACCTCGTCAAGCGCGGCTACATCGTCCTCACGTACGACCCGGTCGGGCAGGGGGAGCGCAGCCAGTTCTGGGACGCGGACAAGAAGAGATCGCGTTTCAATCTCACCTGCGGCGAGCACGCGGTCCTCGGCAATCCGCTCTACCTGCTCGGGACCAGCCTCGCCCGCTACCGCATTCACGACGGCATCCGCGCTATCGACTACCTCGCTTCGCTACCGGAGGTGGACGCCGAACGCATCGGCTGCGCCGGCAACTCCGGCGGCGGCACGCTCACCGCCTACATCGCCGCGCTCGATCGGCGCGTCAAGGCCGCGGCCATCGGCTGCTACATCACGACCCTGCCGCGCCGCATGGGCAACCGCATCCAGACAGATCCGGACGCCGATCCCGAGCAGGACATCTTCGGCTTCGTCAGCGAAGGCATCGATCACGCGGGATTGCTCGCCCTGCGCGTCCCGCGGCCGACGCTGCTGGCGACGGCGCAGCTCGACTTCTTCCCGATCGAAGGCGCGCGCGAATCGTTCGCCGAGGCGAAGGCGCTCTACCGGGTCGCCGGGGCCGAGGAGAGAGTGGCGATGGTGGAGGCCGCCGAGAAGCACGGCCTGTCGCTGCCACTGCGGCAGGCGATCTACCGGCACTTCGACCGCTGGCTGGCGAGGAAAGCCGACGCGGAGGGGACCGAGATTGCGCTGAAGCCGAGGGCGGTGAAAGACCTGTTCGTCTGCAAGGACGAACAGGTCAATGCGACCTTTCGCTCGCGCCATCTGTTGACGCTCGCTCTCGAGGAGTTCGATGGGCGAAAGAAGGCGGAACGGACGCCTCTGGCCGATCTGCTACGCCTCGATCCGAAAGACGCCGACTACCGGATCATCGAAATCTCGCCTGGCAAGGCCGCGAGCGACAATCTGGTGATATGCATCAATGGAAACGAAACGCGTCCCTGGCAGGAGGAAAAGGCGTTTCTCGAAGCGCTGAAGGAGAAGGGGCACGCGATCGTCGTCATCGAGCCGCGCGGCGTGGGGTCGCTCCGGCCCAAGCTGAGCGTCAGAGGGCACGACTACGCTGATCCGCTCGTCGGCGTCGAGGAGAACCTGGCGTACAACGCCTTCCTGGTCGGCAAGTCACTGCTGGGGATGCGCGTGACCGACGTGCAGTCCGCGGTGCGGAAGCTGGCGGCCCGGACGAAACGGTCGCGCATCCTCCTGTGCGGGCGGCGCGATGCGGCGCTGGTCGCCTATTTCACGGCGGCGGTCGAGCCCGGCGTCACGCACGTGGCCATCGAGCAGATGCCGCTCAGTTACCGCTGGTACTTCGATCCGGTGGGCCGGCCGATCAACGCGGCGAGCGTATTGCCCGGCATGTTGCGCGACCATGGCGACATCGAGGAGGTCCTGGCCGCCATCACCCCGCGGCCGGTGTTGACGCGGCTGGCTTCGGGAAGCTGGAGCGACGCCTGCCGACGCTGCGGCAGGTAGAGGGCCCTTTCAGCGAAGACCCGATGTTATTGACCGATTGGCTGAAATGAAGGTCAAGCCCGGTCTCCATCTGCCATGCCGTTCCGCTTGAATTCGAGGGTTAGATGAAGCCAAAAGACCTGGGCCAAGCGGCCGCCTCGGCGGCGCCCGCTTCGGGCAAGATCCCGGACGACTGGATCCTTGCGCCTGCCTCGCTTCGGTGACGCGGAGACGCGGCTGACCGGCCTGTCATCCTGTGGCCAAGGATCATTCGACGACACGATACCACACGACATTGTTGAAGTTTTGCCAGACTACCTTCGTCTGCAGATCGGCCTCCTCTTCCTTGTAGTTCGCCGAGAGACGCACCCAGGATCCCTGCACCTCTTCAACTTGCGGGACGTCGAGGTATTTCCCGGCGAAGGGATGGTCGTTGGTGACCACAAAGACCACCTTCACGCCTTTCTTTAGGCCGGGTGGTGCGAATGTGTCGTAGCCTCCCGTCCGTTTGGTTTCGGGGGACGCCACAGGGCCCACCGCCGCGGTGGGCGAGGCGACTGGCGGCGGATTGCGACCACAGCCGAGCAGCAATAGCGCAAGTGGGGCAGATAGCGCGGCAACTGTGGAAATAGTAAGTTTCATGGCCAACTCCTGAGCCCTCGCGCATGAGCACAAAGAGCGAGAATAGCCTCGCACGATTAGGCGGCCATTAACACTGGCGCCTGAACGGGGTTTCGAGGCTGTTTCAAAACGGGGACGGTCCCTTTACCACCGGTGGGAAAAGTGGATAGTCTGGCAAAGCGAGAGGGACAGTCCCCGTTTTGAAACAGCCTCGTAGAAGTCGCTGGTTCGAATCCAGGTGGCCCGACGAAAAGGGGTTGTGGCGCTGGCGCCAACTCAATCCAGATTCCCGATCAACACGAACGGCGGCGCCCCAAGGCCGATCTTCCATGGTTGGCGTGCTTGGCGCCGTGGGGGCGAGCAACAAGGCTTGGCTCTGCCAGGCGCGTGATGCGCCTCGATTTTCCCACGGCCCTGGCTGCTGGGAGCAGCTGCAACATGCAGATCGATCATCCGCGGCGGCGCAACGCCGAAGTGGAAGCGGCGTGGCAGCCGCGCGGCTCGACGCCCTCCCGCTCCCATCGGCCTGCTACCGTCAATCTCATCAATTCCCCCTCAGCAGATGCCCGACGCCCTATCATTTCGGATACCGGCGCCCTTGGGCGCCTGGCGTTTAAGCTGGTTGACGGCGACCCGGCCAGTAGGAACCTCGTGCGTGGGGTCCATCGTTACGGCTTTGTGTCGGCAGGCGGGCAAGATGAACCGATGTGCGGAAACGGTCGGCGTTGAGCGCCGCGCCATTGTCCTCGATGGCATCGTGCAGGGCGTTGGCTTTCGGCCTTTCGTGGTCGGCGTCGCGCAGCGCTTGGGGCTGCGCGGCTACGTGCAAAACCGGGCCGGGCAGGTGTTCATCGAGGCCGAAGGGGACGCGGCTTTCCTGGACCTTCTGCTCGCCGAACTCACGCAGAAGGCGCCGCCGCTGGCCCGCATCGAGAGTTGCTCCTGGCAACGGCGCCCCCCCCAGGGAGAAGCGGGCTTTCGGATCGAGCATAGCGGGGCCGCCGTCGAAGGGGGGCCCGTCTTCGTCTCGCCGGACGTGGCCACCTGTGCCGATTGCCTCCGGGAATTGTTCGACCCGACGGACCGGCGCTTCGGTTATCCCTTTCTCAATTGCACGAACTGTGGGCCTCGGCTCACCATCATCACCGGCGTGCCGTACGACCGGCCGTGGACAACGATGGCGGCCTTCGCGATGTGCCCCGCCTGCAGCGCCGAGTACGAGAATCCGGCGGATCGACGCTTCCACGCACAGCCGACGGCTTGCGCCGTGTGCGGACCGCGCTGCCGGTTGTGCGACGCGCGCGGCGACGCTATCGACGAAGACGCGCCGCTCCTCGCCTTTGTCCAGGCGCTGCGCTTTGGCGCCGTCGGCGCGCTCAAAGGACTTGGCGGCTATCACCTCGTGTGCGACGCGCGGAACGAGGGCGCCGTCGCTGAACTGCGGCGTCGCAAACAGCGCGATGCCAAGCCGTTCGCGCTGATGGCGTCGGACCTGCCGGCGGTCGAGGCGCTATGCGAGGTCAGCCCCGTCGAACGAGAGCTGCTCTTTTCCGCGGCGCGGCCGATCGTGCTTTTGCGTCGACGCTCTGACAGTGCTGGCATTGCCGCTGGCGTTGCGCCGGGCAATCCCTATCTGGGTGTCTTCCTGCCGTACACGCCACTGCATCACCTTCTGATGCGGGCCGCAGCTGGAATGCTGCTGGTGATGACGAGCGGCAATCGCTGCGACGAGCCGATCGCGTATCGTGAGGATGAAGCGTTCGAAAACCTGGCGGGAATCGCCGATTGCTTTCTCGTTCACGATCGACCGATCCATGTCCGCTGCGACGACTCGGTGACACGCCTCGTCGACGGCGTCGAACTGCCGGTGCGGCGTTCGCGTGGCTACGCTCCCTGTCCCGTCGTTTTGCCGCTCGAGTGTCCTTGCCCCGTCCTGGCCGTGGGTGGACAGCTCAAGGCGACCTTCGCGCTCGTGCGCGGTCGACAAGTCTTCCTCAGCCACCACCTGGGTGACCTGGGACACTACGAGGCGTACCGCGCTTTCGTGAACGACGTCACGCTGTACGAAGATCTCTTCGGTATCTCCCCTGCTTGTCTGATTCATGACGCGCACCCCGACTATGCGACCACACGCTACGCGCAGGAGCGAGCGGCCAAGACAGGAATCCATCTGCTCAGCGCACAGCATCACCATGCGCATCTCGCGAGCTGCCTCGCTGAGAACGGGGTCGACGAGGTTGTCATCGGCGTAACTTTCGACGGTACCGGCTATGGCCCGGACGGCGCCATCTGGGGCGGCGAGTTCTTGATCGGTGATCTGCGGAGCTATCGGCGGGCGGCCCACTTGCGCTATGTCGGCATGCCGGGAGGCGAGGCGGCGATTCGCGAGCCCTGGCGCATGGCGGTCGCTTATCTGCGCGACGCGGGACTGCGGTATCCGCCGCTGGAGGCGCGGGTTTTGCCCGTGCCGTTGCGAACCGTTGAGCGGATGCTCGCACAGGGCTGTCGCACCCCGCTCACGTCCAGTGTCGGACGTCTCTTCGACGCCGTGGCGTCGCTCCTCGGGACCATCGGCCGCGTGAGCTACGAGGGCCAGGCGGCCGTCGAGCTGGAGTGGTTGGCTTCCCGGCAAGTCGCGGATGGATCCTATCCGTTTAATCTGGAAGAGATACCGCCTGAGGCCTCGGGCGTTCAACCGCTAAGCATCGACACCCGTCCCCTCATCGCGGCTATCATCGACGATCTCGGGCGCAACGTGACGCCCGCCCTCATCGCACGCCGCTTCCATACAACCATGGTCGAGATGATCGAGGCGGTATGCGTTCGGCTGCGGGACACGACCGGGCTCGAAAGCGTGGCCCTGAGCGGCGGCGTTTTCCAGAGCGTCTTGCTGACAGCCGAGACAAGCGCACGCCTTCGCGCCAACGGGTTTCGCGTTTTGCGCCATCGGCTTGTTCCCCCCAACGACGGCGGCTTGAGCCTGGGTCAGGCCGCGATTGCGGCCGCGCTGCTCGCGCAAGAGTCACACCAGGGAGAATAGCAGGATGTGCCTCGGCATTCCCGGCAAGGTGGTCGAAACCTACCGCGAGCACGATGTGCTCATGGGTCGCGTCGATTTCAGCGGCGTGATGAAGCGCGTCTGCCTCGAGCACGTTTCCGACAGCCGGCCCGGCGATTACGTCCTGGTACACGTCGGTTTTGCGCTGTCCCGGCTCGACGAGGCGGAGGCGCGGCGCGTCTTCGAATTTCTCGAGCAGATGAACCAGCTCGACGAGCTGAAAGCCCCATCATGAAGTACGTCGACGAATACCGCGACGGCGAAGCGGCGCGGCGTCTGGCCGAGGCCATTCGCCGTGTCGTCACCCGACCGTGGACGATCATGGAAGTGTGCGGCGGCCAGACGCACACCATCGTCAAGTACGGGCTCGATCGCGTGCTGCCCGAGGAGGTCGAGCTGGTTCACGGGCCGGGTTGTCCGGTCTGCGTGACCGCGCTGGAAACGATCGACCGGGCCCATGCGATCGCGTCGCGGCCCGAGGTCATTTTTTGCTCTTTCGGCGACATGCTGCGCGTGCCCGGCTCACGCGGCGACTTGTTGCAGCTCAAAGCGCAGGGGGCGGACGTGCGCGTCGTCTATTCGCCGCTGGACGCCGTCAATCTCGCGGCGGCGAACCCGGATCGCGAAGTTGTCTTCTTCGCCATCGGCTTCGAGACGACGGCGCCGCCCAACGCCATGGCCGTCTGGATGGCGCGGAAGCGGCGCCTGCGCAACTTCAGCGTCCTGGTCTCGCACGTCCTCGTGCCGCCGGTGATCGCGGCGCTGCTCGAGGCGCCGGGCAACCGCGTGCAGGCGTTTCTCGGGCCGGGCCATGTCTGCGCCGTGATGGGTTGCACGGAGTACGAGGATCTGGTCCAGCGCTATCGCGTGCCCATCGTCGTCACGGGTTTCGAGCCGCTCGACTTGCTGGAGGGGACGCTGCGCACCGTCGAGCAACTCGAGAGCGGCCGGGCCGAGGTGCAAAACCAGTATGGGCGCGCGGTCCGCCGTGAAGGGAACCCTCAGTCGAGACAGTTGATCAGCGAGGTCTTCGAGGTCTGCGACCGCAAGTGGCGGGGCGTCGGCACGATCCCCCGGAGCGGCTTCAGGCTCCGCGACGAATACCACGACCACGACGCCGAGCGCCGTTTCGCGGTCGAGGCGATCCGCACGCAGGAATCGACCATCTGTATCAGCGGCGAAATCCTGAAAGGCCTGAAGAAACCGCACGATTGCCCCGCCTTCGGCAAGGAGTGCACGCCCCAATCGCCGCTCGGAGCGACGATGGTCTCTGCCGAGGGCGCCTGCGCCGCCTATCACGCGTACGGCCGGCATCTCGACGCGGGACGCCGCAGTTGCGACGCCCGGGTCGGAACCACAAGCGTGGAGCGATTGACAAGATGAGCTCGCCCATCGTGCAAGCCGACGATCTGCTCGGGACCTGCCCATTGCCGCAGTCATCCTACGACCATATTCACCTCGGCCACGGCAGCGGCGGCCGTTTGACGGCGGATCTCATTCAGCGTCTTTTTCTGCCCGGCTTCGGCAACGACGTCCTCGCCGCCCTCGAAGACCAGGCGACGGTCAGCCTCGATGGCGCCAACAATAGCGCCAAAGGCCCGCGCATCGCCATCACGACGGATTCCTTCGTCGTGCGGCCGCTGTTCTTCCCGGGCGGGGACATCGGCAAGCTGGCGGTTCATGGCACAGTGAACGACCTGGCGGTCGGGGGCGCCGTCCCGCGTTTCCTGGCGGCGGCTTTCATCCTTGAAGAAGGCCTGGGGCTGACGGACCTGCGGCGCATCGTCGACTCGATGCGCGAGGCGTGCGATCGCGCCGGCGTGGCCCTGGTGACGGGCGACACGAAGGTCGTCGACCGCGGCAAGGGGGACAAGGTCTTCATCACGACCACGGGCATCGGCGTGCTTCCGGAAGGACGCTGCCTTTCCATCCGCCATGCGAAACCTGGCGACCGCATCCTTCTCTCGGGAACCATCGGCGACCATGGCATGGCGATCATGTCGGTCCGCGAAGGCCTGGAGTTCGAGACGGTCCTCGAGAGCGATAGCGCTTCACTGGAAGGTCTCACCGCCGCAATGCTGGAGGCATGCCCGCGCATCCGCTGCATGCGCGACCCGACGCGCGGCGGCCTCTCGAGCGCTCTCAACGAGCTGGCGGCGGCGTCGCGCGTCGGCGTGTGGATCGACGAGAAGGCGATCCCGGTCCGCCCCGAGGTCCACGCCGCCTGCGAAATGCTGGGGCTCGACCCGCTTTACGTGGCGAACGAGGGGAAGTTGATCGCCGTCGCGCCGCCCGAGGACGCCGACCGTTTGCTCGACGCCATGCGCCGGCATCCGCTCGGACGCGACGCGGCGCTCATCGGCGAAGTGACGGCCGACCATCCGGGCCTTGTGTTGATCCGGTCGGTGGTGGGAGGCGAGCGCGTCGTGACATTGCTGGCCGGGGAGCAATTGCCGCGCATCTGTTGAGGGTTGGAGGCAAGCTTCTGTCCCTGCCAACCCAATCCATCGCGCAATGCCTGGGGTAGAACAGTGACCGGAGCGGCCAACGGAAGATAAGGAAGATGTGACAGACCAATGCATGAGCTGTCCATTGCGCTGAGCCTGCTCGACATCGCCCGGGAACAGGCCGAACGCCTGGGCGCGAGCCGGGTGACGGGAATCCATGTCCGGCTCGGGCCGCTTTCCGGTGTTGTGCCCGAGGCGCTGCGCTCGGCCTACGAGCTGGCGCGTCAGGGAACAGCCCTGGACCGCGCCGACCTCGTCATTGAAGAGACGCCGCTGGTCGCGCGCTGCTCGGCGTGTGGCGGTCGGCGGACGGTTTTTTCCGTGCTCGAGCTGCAATGTCCCGATTGCGCGAGCGCGGAGCCGGAGATCGTGCAAGGCCGCGAACTCGAGATGTCGGCATTGGAGATCGAAGCATGAGCACGACGCCGCGGCTGGTCGAGGTCCGGCAGCAAATCCTGAAGAAGAACGATATGGTCGCGCGGGCGTTGCGCGAGCGTTTCCGCGCGGCCGGCGTACGCGTCGTCAGCCTGGTTTCGAGTCCGGGCGCCGGGAAGACGGCGTTCCTGGAGAGGCTGTTGACGATGCTGCGCGACCGTTACCGCGTCGCCGCTCTGGTGGGCGACCTGGCGACCGATAACGACGCACGCCGCCTGGCGCGCAGCGAGGTTCCCGTCAAGCAGATCACGACGGGGGCAGTTTGCCATCTGGAGGCCGCGATGATCGACGAGGCCGTGGCCGACTGGAACATTGGCGAGTTGGACTACCTGTTCATCGAAAACGTGGGCAATCTCGTATGCCCTGCCACGTTCGACCTGGGGGAAGATCTGCGCGTCGTGTGCTTCTCGGTCACGGAAGGAGAGGACAAACCGCTCAAGTATCCGACCATCTTCAACACGTCGGATATCGCGCTCATCACCAAGATCGATCTGGCCGATGCCGTGGACTTCGATCGGGCCTCCGCGTATCGCAACATCCAGGCAGTGCGGCCGGGGATGGGCGTGCTCGAGGTATCGGCGAAGACGGGCGCGGGGATACAAGCCGTCGCCTCAGTCTTGGACGCCGGTAAAGCAAGCGCGGCGATTCAGAACCCGGTTAGCGGCTGGTAAACCGGCCTGTCACCCTCCGCATCCGTCAGGATGAATCGGAAACGTTTGGCGGCGCGTCACGGCGCGGTCGGTCGCTTCTCGGCCTTCAGCGCCTTCAGCCGGTTTCTCGCAAAGGGGTAGGGACAAGGCGATCGGCAAGGAACTGATTCACCTGGCTGACAAGCATCCGCCGCTGCGACTGTCTGTAGAGGCGAGCCGCATGGCTACGGCCGGGTCAGCGCTTCACGACGTCTTCCGCTTCTTCTTCGGCGCCGCTTCCTTCGTCCCCTTGCTTGCCGCCATTCGCTTCGGCGGCTTTTCTTCGGTTTCGGACGCGGCAGCCGCCGGCGTTGCCGCGGCGCCCGGCTTCTGCATCTTCTCCACGCTTTGCCGCAGCGCGTCCATCAGGTTGATCACCTGCGCCTGCTCCTGAACGGGGGGCGCCACCAGTTCCTGGCCCGAGACCTTCGCTTCGATCAGCTTGGTCAGGTTCTCCGTGTACTTGTCCTTGTACTGGGCGAGGTCGAACTTATCGGTCTCCACCGAGGAAATAAGCGCCTTGGCGAGCTTCAACTCCTCCACCGAGGGCTGCGTGTGGGGCGCCTCCTCCGCGAACGTGCTCGGCTTGGTCACCTGGTTGTCGTAGTGGAGCATGCTCATCACCAGGAGGCCTTCGACCGGCCGCAAGAGTCCGATCTGTTCCTTGCCGTGCATGACGACCTGGACAACGCCATAGCGGGCGGCCTCCACCATCCCCTGGTAGATGACGGAGTACGCCTTTTGCCCGACCGGCCCCTCCGGAACCAGATAGTAGTCCTTGCCGTTGAAGTAGATCGGATCGACGGCGTCCGGCTTGATGAACGACTCGATCTTCACCGCCTTGTCGTCCTCGCTGCGCAGCTTGTCCAGCTCATCGGTGTCGATGATGACGTACTGATCCTTGGAATACTCGTAGCCGGAGAGGATCTCGTCGTTGGGAACTTCGCCGTGAATGGGGCAGGTTTTCTTGTAGTTGATCCGGCTATGGCAGGCGTTGTGGAGCTGGTTGAGCCGGATCTCGCCCCCGGAGGAGTTGGCCGTGTACGCCTTCACCGGCACCGAGACGAGGCTGAGCTTGATGTACCCTTTCCAGGTGGAGCGCGCCGCCATGATGACCCTCGAGCCGGGCCGCGGCCTCCATTCCAGACGGTCCCAAAGATGTTGCGCGAGGGATCGAGCGCCGTTTGGCTCCGGTTCGCGGAACCGGACGACGAGGCGAAACGATCAGCACGAGCGCCGACCCGGAGCAGCGGGCCAAGCGCGGCGATCCCCCAATCCTACATGACTCTTATGGATGTATTGTCAACTTTCGCGCCTGCCTTCGCAAGAGAACCTTGAAGCGCTTCGCCGCCACGTGGCGCGCGGTCGTCGCTAAGGACGCTACGACAGGCAGACACCGCGAAATCAAGTCGTGAACATCCGAATAGACAGGCCAATACTGATGGTCGCTTCGGTTCGGCGCTGTTCTGATCCAGGGTCGCCCAGGGCGATTGGGTCGATCACGACCAAGCCTGGGATGCTCCAACGCGTCGCCTGAACGACGCTAGACTCCACTCCCCAACCGCTCCCGAGCCGCCGCCATCTCCTCGCGCCGCATCTCTCGGAAACGCCGCCGATATTCGGTCACGCGCGGGGACAGCTCCACGCGCCGATACTTTCCCCAGGTCCGGTCCGCCCGATCGGCCTGCGTCTCGAAGCCCTCGTCATAGATCACGCGTCCCTCTTTCACCAGCGGGACGAACAACGGCTCTCCGTCCACCTGTTCTCCCGCTTCCGCGACCAGCAGCGTGTCCCCCTGACCGAACACCCGCAGATAACCGGCCAGCGACTCCTTGCCGGGATCGTTCGAGAACTTGACGTTCGGATGCGGCCCCGTCGCCGTCCGCTTGAACGCCGCCGCCAGGGTGTCGCGCAGCACCAGGCGCCACCAGTAACCGCCGGCCCCGGGGAAGAGCATCGCGGGCTCCTCCCCCGTCGCCTGCTTGAAAGCGTCGTAAACCTGGCGAATTACCTCAGGCGTCACTTCGTTCTCGAACACGATCGTGCGCGGCCACAAGCCCGCGTCCCTCATCTTCCGGTAGTAAAGGACTGTCTGCCCCGCCAGGTCGCCGGAGTCGACGCGGATGCCGACCTTGTCGTTGTCCGGATGGCTTTGCATCACGCGGAGGGCGTTTTCCAGGCCCACTGTCTCCGCGTCCACCAGATCGCACAGGAGCGATGCGCTGCCCATGGCGCTGACGAAGCGGTCCATCATCTCGTATTCCGCGGCGGCGAGCGGCTTGTCGAAGCTTTGCGCCGCGCACATCATCTCGTGCCCAATGGTGCCGATGGAGCGGAACAATTCCGGGAAGAGAAACTCCGCGTTGTCGTTGGAGGTAAGCCGACCGCGGCCGCCGACATAGCGAGCCAGCAGCAGCACGATATTCAGCGCCTCGTCCGGCGCGGAGCGCAGCCCGAACTCCGCGTCGCGCGGCGTCACCTGCTTCATCACCCGGCCCTTGGTCGCCCAGAGGACGGGAGCGAAGTAACGACACATCGCCGGCTCGAGATACGAGATGAAGCCCCCCGGACCCTCGAAGGCGAGGCAGGGGACACCGGGTAAGAAGGTCTGGCCGCCGGGAAAGCCGTGGATGTCGACGGGCAGAAACAGATCGTCGCCCGGCTGCGTTTCGAGGAGCGAACGCCACAACTCGAGCGGATACGCCTTCACCGCCGCATGGCGCGAGAACCATTCCTCGGCCAGCTGGATGTCGCCCCGCCGTAGAGGACGATGAAACCATTGCGCCAGCATCGCCTCGTGCCCGGCCATGATGAGCTGGTCGTTCGCGCCGGTCTCGGGTAGGCCCCGGCGCATGACCAGGGAATAGCAGGCGTGGAGGAGCGCGACGTCTGGCACAGCGGCCCACATCGTGCGTTTATACGTGTCGGTACCGCCGGGGAAGCCGCCCAGCAGGAAGAACTTTCCGAAGAACTCCGCACGCATCGCGGCGCGTTTGGAGGCAAAGAGGTCGTCGTTCATGGGCGTCGCTCTCGTGCTTCGCGCCGGCTGCGGCCGGCTGCGGCCGGCTGCGGCTCGTGTGGCGCGAAAAAAGGGACTGCCCTGTTGGGACAGTCCCTCGTGTAAATTGCGGCCGGGATGGCGGCGAAGATTACTTGAAGTCAACCTTCTTCACGGTCACGATCATCTTGTCGCCGTCCTTACTGAGGACGCCGGTGACGGTACCCGCCTTGGCGTCTGTGCAGATCGGACCGTGGTACTTCTTGTGCCCGGCGGGGTCGAAGTAGTACACGATATCCTTCTTGTCCTTCTTGACGACGATGACCGTGGCGCAAGCGTCGGTCTTGCCGAGGTCGCACTTGGCGCAGGTGATCGTGCCCTTGAGCACGACTTCCTTGTCCTTCTCGCCGGCGGTCCCGCCGCCCACGAGGAAACAGGCGCCGACCAGGGCCAGGATTGCAAAAATGGCTCGCATGTTGGACCCTCCAAGAGTTAAGGACACAATAGAGTTCTACTTGCCGGGAGCGGGGGCGCCGGGACGAGGGACGAAACGCATGCGCTTCTGGAAGTCGAGTTCCAGCGCGCCATAGTTGTTCTCGTATTGAGCGACCACGTTGTTGAGCGCCAGCAGCAGCCGCTTGGCCGTGAAGAAGTTCATGACGACGCGGTGCGTCAGCTTGATCGGCTCAGCCGGATTGGGCGCCATCTGCGAATTCAGGCCGAAATCCAGGACCAGCTCCTCAGGGGTAACGCTGACGCGGCAGAAGTTCGTATAGACCGTCGACAGGGCGGAAGAGTCGGTCGGAAACTGAGTGGGCGTCGCCGGGGCGGCTTCCGTCTTGGCGGGCTCGGACATGGTCATCTCCGTTGTGGAATAGGGTTTCCGACTATCTTGCGGAGGGAACGCGCCTTTGTCAATCGGCATCTCGTCGGCCGAGACAGGTTCCTTTCCGGGCGTGGAAGACTTTTCCGTCCGGAACGCCGACCTGCGGCTTTGCGCCGCGGTTTCGCATGGTACAATGGCCGCCCGTATGGCCATGCTTTTGATCCTGCAAGGTCCCGAGGTCGGCCGCCGCTATCCGCTCGGCGCCCAGACCGTCGTAGGCCGCCTGTATGAGTCGGATATCTGCCTGACGGGCCAGGCGGTCAGCCGCCAGCACGCGCGCTTCCTCAGCCGCGACGGTCAAATCCTCATCGAGGATCTGGGGAGCAGCAACGGCACCTTCCTCAACGGCGTCCGCCTCGAACCCCACGTCCCCACCCCCATCAGCGACCGCGACCAGGTTCAGATCGGCCCCTATGTGTTCGCGCCGCGTCTTTCCGCCCCAAGCGCTGATCCGCCGATGATCGTCCGCGAGAAGGTCAGCGCGCAGACGATCAGCGCCAGCCTTTATGGCCAGGATCCCGCGACCAAGCTGCAAGTCGTCCTGGAGATCGCACAGAACCTTGGCCGAACCCTCGACCTCGATCCGCTGCTCGACCGGCTTCTCGAGCAGGTGATGCGGCTCTTTCCGCAAGCGGACCGGGCCCTCGTCATCTTCACGGAGCACGACAAGCTGGTGCTGCGCGCCCAGCGCGGCCGGACGGGCCATGAGAACAACCTGCTCCCCTATAGCCGCACCGTCGTCAACCGCGCCCTGGAAGAGGGGATGGCCCTGTGGAGCGAGGACGTGCAAGAAGACGCACGCTTCCAATCGAGCCAGACGTTGACAGCCCTCGGTCTTCATTCGGTCCTGTGTGTGCCGATGATCAACCCGGAAGGCAAGCGTCTCGGCGTGCTCCAGGTCGAGCGCTTCCGCAAGGGGCAGAGCTTCAAGGTCGACGATCTGCACCTCCTCACCGCCATCGCGATTCAGGTCGCCGTCGTTCTGGAAAACCTCGCCCTGCAAGCGCAGCGCCTCAAAGAGGAACGGCTGCACCGGGAACTGGCCCTGGCACGCGACATCCAGGAGGGCTTCCTGCCGCACGAGTTGGAGAACTTTCCCGACGCCGATTTCGAGATCCTCGGCCGGCTCTACCCAGCGCGACAAGTCGCGGGCGACCTGTATGACTATTTCCGCCTCCCCGGCGGCCAGCTGGCGTTTTTCATCGGCGACGTCTCGGGCAAGGGCATCCCGGCGGCGCTGTTCATGGTCATGACGCGCACGCTCATCCGCCACATCGCTCGCGATCCCGGCAGCCCGACGCACATCCTCGCGCGTCTCAACGACGCCCTCGCCGACGACAACCCCTCCTGCATGTTCGTCACGCTGTGCCACGGCGTCTACGAACCGGGCAGCGGCGAAGTGATCCTCGCGACCGCCGGGCATCCGCCCCCGCTCCTTGTCAAGGCGGACGGCGGCATCGAGGCCGTCCCCCTCAAGCCGGGCCGGCTGCTCGGCTTCGATCAATCGAACCTGCACCTGAGCGAGTTCAGGCTGCGCCTTGCCCCGGGTGATCGCCTCGTCTTCTACACGGATGGCCTGACCGAAGCGCGCGAGCCGGCCCGGCGTGAACAGTTCGGCGTCGACCGGCTGAAGGAGACGCTCGCCGCGTTGCCACCCGAACTGCCGCTCGCCGAGATGGCGGACCGCATCCGCGCCGCCGCGCTCGGCTTCGCCCAGGCGGAGGAGACGCAGGATGACTTGACTTTGCTGCTCTTTGGACGCAAGCGTTGACGCCGATTTGCGCAAGCTCCGGCCCTCCCCGCCGCGGTCGACAGCGTCTATAATGCGCCCCTTGTCTCGACCGCAAGGTCGGGAGACAGTCGACGAGTAGAAGATCTGAAACTCCAGATCGATCCGGTCCGTTTATTGACAGACGCTTGTCGGTCGCGACATCTTGTTACAGGCTGTCCTTCGTTTTTGAAGCGGGAATCTCATGCGCAAAGCTCTCCTTGTCGCCCTGGCATGCTTGCTCCCGGCTTCCGCGGCCCGCGCCCAGGTGGAGCTCGAGCCCAAGGACGCCTTGCTACATCACACCAGTTGCATGGTCTCGTCCCTGGCTCTCACCCCAGACGGCAAAACATTGCTGGCCGGGACCATGCGCAGTCCTCGAGTGATCTTTTGGGACGTGGCGAAGATGAAGGAACGCGCCGTCCACGATCCGCATAGTCAGCATGTCTTCCACGTGGCGATGACGGCCGATGGAAAAATCGCGGCTTCGGTCGGCGCCGAGAATAGCATCGTCGTGTGGGACGTGGCGACCGCAAAACCGCGCAACAAGCTCGATGGTCTGCGGCCGCACAAGAAAATCGTTTTTCTGGCGTTTTTGCCGGACAACAAGACGCTGATTACGGGCGGCCAGGAGGGGGACGTGAAGATCATCGACACGGCTTCGCTCGAGGAGAAAGGGACATTTCGCGGGAAGGTGCGCCGCCTCGATTTCGCGGCGCTTTCGCCGGATGGCAAACTGCTTGCGGCGGCGCCGGGGGCCTTGGCCGATGAGATCCAGATGTGGGACGTCGAGGCGCGCCGGCCGAAAGCGCCGATCAAGGACTGGCCCAACCCGCGGAGCGCGATGACATTCAGCAAAGATGGCAAGCTGTTCGCCGCTGTCGGCGGCAACCCCGAAGGCTTCGTCCGCGTGTGGGACGTCGAGACACACAAGCCGCGCCTCACTCTCAAGCACCCGGCGGATGTGCGTGCCGTCGCTTTCGACCCGGCGAGCAAACGCCTGGCCTGCGCCGACGCGAGCACGATCCACCTCTGGGACCTGCGGACCGGCGACAAGCTGGCAATCTTGAAAGGCCACGCGCTGAATATTGAGGCGCTTGTATTCAGCCCCGACGGAGCGACTCTCTATTCTGGGGCTCGCGACGCGCGGGTGATGATCTGGGACGTGGGCAGGATCGAGCAAAAGTAGCCGGGAAAGGGCTCGGCCCTGAACCACGGTTCGGTGTTGATCCTGGGGACGGCGCCAAAGAAGAGCGGCGAGCGGCGCTCTCCCCGTCGCTGGGGGGGCCGCTATAATGAGCCCCGTGTCCTTCTGTCTTCCCAAGGCGAGCCTTTCATGCGGACCTGGATGCACAATGTCGTCACCGCCATCTCCACGGTGGCCCAGGGGATGTGGGTGACGCTCTGGTACTTCCTCCAGACCTACAAGCGCAAGGCGTTCACGCAGCATTTCGAGTATCCCGAATTGCCCGTGCCGGTGAAGCCCCGCTACCGCGGCTTCCACCGCTTCGACCTGACGACGTGCATCGGCTGCGACAAGTGCGCCCGCGCCTGCCCGGTCGATTGCATCTACATCGAGAAGGAAAAGGCCACGCCGCCGCTCAAGGGCTTCAAGGTCACCGGCTTCAAGATCGACTACACCAAGTGCATGTTCTGCGCCCTGTGCGTCGACCCGTGCCCGGTCGACTGCATCTTCATGGGCTCGACCTACGACCAGAGCGCCTATAGTCGGGACAGCTGCATCGTCGACTTCGCCAAGCTGCCGCTGGAGACCGCTTGGGGCCAGGCCTCCTTGAACCCGCTGGCGATTGCCGCGAGCAAGCTGGTGACCGAGCCGGTCTGGACCAAGAA
Source organism: Gemmataceae bacterium (assembly GCA_046350295.1). Lineage (GTDB taxonomy): Bacteria > Planctomycetota > Planctomycetia > Gemmatales > Gemmataceae > JAXMAR01. The sequence continues at coordinate 76,606 of JAXMAR010000027.1, read as the reverse complement.
ACCCGAGCCGGCCGCCCCCAAGCCCGCGGCGCCGGCCGCTCCGGCGCCGGCGCCGGCGGCGGAATCGAAACCGTGATGGCCCAGGGATGACGACCGCCTCGGTTCTGCGAACCGAGGCTCAACGAATTTCGGAAACCGTCCATGACCCTCCTTGTCTTCGTCCTGCTCATCTTCCTCGCGGTCGGCACGTTCTTCCTGTTCATCCATCTGATGATCGGCAAGCTGATCCGTCCCGCCAAGCCCGAGGACGACAAGCTGACGATCTACGAGTGCGGCGAGCCGACCGTCGGCAGCGCCTGGATCCAGTTCGACCTGCGCTACTACGTCGTCGCACTGTTGTTCGTCATCTTCGACGTGGAGGTGGCGTTCTTCTTCCCCTGGGCCGTCGTCTTCGGTCAATCGAATGACCTGTCGCGCCCGATGGAGCCCGAAGTGCGGGCGGCGAAGTCGGCCCCATTCAATCCGCGCGGGCTGCCGCACATGCCCGATGACGAGCCACTGTTCACTGTCGAGCCGGACGCGGCCCACTCCTTCGCCTGGCTGTCGATGGTCGACATCGGCGTCTTCTTCGGCGTTCTCCTGATGGGCTTCGCCTACCTGTGGAGGCGCGGCGACATCGATTGGGTGCGCTCGACCTCCCATTCCCCGCCGGTCATGACGGGGCTTTCGGAATTGCCGTATCCGCCCGAGGTCGAAGCTCCGCCCGCGGCGGCCACACGAACGCCCGCCACCGTTTAAGCCGTTTACCCCGAAGAAAAGCCGTGACACCAATCGGATTCCTGGCAGGAGATCAGCATGGGTTGGCTCGAAGGCCGTTTTGAAGAGAGCGTCCTGACGACAACGCTCGAGCAGGCCATCAACTGGGCTCGCGAGTCGAGCATGTGGCCCATGACGTTCGGCCTGGCCTGTTGCGCCATCGAGATGATGGCGACCGGCGCCTCGCGCTACGACATCGACCGCTTCGGCGCCGGCGCCTTTCGCGCCACGCCGCGCCAGGCGGACCTGATGATCGTTGCCGGCACGGTGAACTACAAGATGGCGAGCCGCGTGCGCCGTCTTTACAACCAGATGCCCGATCCCAAGTTCGTCATCGCCATGGGCGCCTGCACCTGCGGCGGGGGGCCGTATTACAAGTACGGCTACAACGTCGTCAAAGGCGTCGATCTCGTGGTGCCGGTGGACGTTTATGTCCCCGGCTGCCCGCCGCGCCCGGAGGCGCTGCTCGAAGGCCTGATGCGCATCCAGGACAAGGTTCGCGGCATGCGCAGCCTGACCAAGGGGCAGCCGGTCGAGATTCCGATTCCGGCCCGCACCGGCTACGTCCTGCTCCCGCCGGAACTGGAGACGCCCCAGAAGGCGAACGAGTGGGCGAAGGCGAACAAGGAAAAGGCGGCGCCCGCCAAGGCGTAAATCGATCTTCGTTTAGAGGCTGTTTCAAAACGGGGACTGTCCCTTTACCATCGCCCGGAAAACTGGGTAATCTGACAAAACGAGAGGGACAGTCCCCGTTTTGAAACAGCCTCTTAGCCCCGATTCGCAGAATCCGGGCGGACGTGACCCCTATCCCAACCGACGGCATATCGACGACCCATGACGCCAGCTGAAATCATCAACGTCCTCGAAGCCCAGTTCGGCGCCCGCATCAAGGACAAGAAGGCGGACACGATCGATCCTTACGTCGTCGTCGACGCCGCCGACCTGGTCGAGGTCTGCACGTATCTACGCAATGCGCCGCAACTCCGCTTCGAGTTCCTGCACAACATCAGCGGCGTCGACTACCTGGAGCCGGACCCCAAGAAGGCGCCCAAGGCGGGCTTCGAGCCCCACATCGAGGTCGTCTACCATTTCCAAAGCTTCACGCACCGACATCGCTTCACGCTCAAGGTGATCCTGCCGCGCTGGAAAGACGGCAAGGTCGGCTCCTTGCCCGAACTACCGACATTGACGGGGTTGTGGCAATCGGCGGACTGGCACGAGCGCGAGGTTTACGATCTGGTCGGCGTGGACTTCATCGGTCATCCGGATCTAAGGCGGATTCTCTTGTCGGAAGATTGGGACGGGCATCCGCTCCGCAAGGACTACGAATTCCCGCTCGAGTATCATGGGATCAGAGGTCGGTAACCAGTCAAAGACGGGACGAGAAGAAATGACGCGAAAACGACAGATCATCGATATGATCCAGCGTTTGGACGACGACGTGAGCTACGACCGCGTCATGTACCACCTGGCCGTCATGAAAGGAATCGAGATTGGGCTGGAACAAGTGGAAAGGGGTGAGGTTATCGAACACGAAGAGGTGTTCCGTCAACTGGAGGAAGAATGGCGCGAGTCCGACTTGTTTGGACACCCGAAGCGAAGGAAGACGTCCGGAAAATCCGGGACTACGTCGCGAAAGACTCGCCCGGCGCAGCCAAAGCGCTCGCAAACCGCATAAAGGAAACGGCGCAGCGTTTAAGGGATTCCCCGCTCTTTGGCGCCGAGGTTCCCGAATTTGGCCGACCAGAAATCCGAGAAGTGCTCGTTGGCAACTACCGGATTATTTACGTGCCAGGGAAATCCGCCGTGACGATCCTTCGCGTTTTTCACGGATCGCGACTTCTGGGATTCGAAAACCTACTATTTGAGTGAACATGTCCCTCGCTACGCCGACCGCACCGCCGCAACACGACCCCACCGTCATCGAGTTCGACGTCCGCACGGACGAGATGCTCGTCAACATGGGGCCGCAGCACCCGTCGACCCACGGCGTGCTCCGTCTCGTTCTTCGCACCGACGGCGAGATCATCTCGGAGGTCACTCCACACCTCGGTTACCTGCACCGCTGCGCCGAGAAGATCGGCGAGAACGTCACGCCGATCCAGTTCATCCCGTACACCGACCGCATGGATTACCTGGCGGCGATGAACATGAACCTCGGCTACAGCATGGCCGTCGAAAAGCTGTGCGGCATGAAGATCCCCGAGAAGGCGCAGGTCATCCGCGTCATCATCGCCGAACTCAACCGCATCGCCAGCCACCTCGTCGGCATGGGGGCCTATGGCCTCGACCTCGGCACCTTCAGCCCGTTCCTCTACGCCTTCCGCGAGCGCGAGATGATCCTCGACCTCTTTGAGGAGGTCTGCGGCGCCCGCCTCACTTACAGCTACATCACCATCGGCGGCGTTCACGATGACTTGCCTGCGGATTGGCCGGCCCACTGCCAGAAGTTTCTCGACTACCTGAAGCCGCGCATCGCCGAGTATCACACGCTGCTGACCTTCAACCATATCTTCATCAAGCGCACCGCCGCCATCGGCGTCATGTCGAAGCAGATGGCCCTCGACTACGCCTGCACCGGCCCCATGCTGCGAGGCTCCCTGAACAAGGACGAAGGGGACGTCGCCTGGGACCTGCGCAAGCTCGAACCCTACTGCGGCTACGAGCAATACAACTTCGACGCCATCGCGCCGCCGTTCAAGAACGCGCCGCCCGAGGCCGTCATCGGCGACTGCTGGCACCGGTTCTACGTGCGTATGCTCGAAGTGGTCGAGAGCATCAAGCTCGTCGAGCAGGGACTCGAGAAGTACAAGACCGCCGCCGGCTCGCACCGCGTCGAATTGCCCAAGCACCTGCACCCCGGCGAGGCCTACGTCGAAACGGAATGCCCGCGGCGGCCAGATGGGCTTCCACGTCATCGGCAACCCGGGCAGCAAGAGCCTCGTCCCTGCGCGTCCGGCGTTCGCCTGGGGCCAACAACCTCAGCGTCACCAACGCCATCTGCCGCGGTTGCCTGATCGCGGACGTGCCGGCGATCGTCGGCTCGATCGATATCGTGATGGGCGAGATCGACCGCTGAGACGGTTCAGGACGGTTGTAGCGTGGGCCTGGAAAATCCGCGTGGAACAAAAGTCCACGCTTCGGTTGTGAACATCTCCAGCTGCAACCAATGCAGGCGTTCAACCCAAGTAGCCTGATCGGTGAAGCTTCGCCAGGGCGATCGCCTGCTGGGGCGCGAATTCTGCGCACCCCATCGCTCAGCATGGGCCTCTACCATCTGGAGGCCGGGCAAGTCGACGAGCAACAGCCACACACCGAAGATGAAGTGTACTTCGTTGTCAGCGGCCGGGCCTCGTTTCGGGCCGCTCGGCACGAGCAGACCATCGAACCCGGCTCGGTGATCTTTGTCGAGCGCGACATCGAGCATCGGTTCGTGAACATCACCGAGGACCTGACGGTGCTTGTGTTCTTCGCACCGGCGGAAGGTTCGCTTCGTGCTGGAGCGGGCACATGAATGTTCCTCTTTTTCACGTCGATGCCTTCGCCGATCGACCGTTCGCCGGCAACCCCGCAGCAGTCTGCCTGTTGCCCGCCTGGAAAGAGAGGATCGCTGGCTGCAAGCGGTCGCCGGGGAGATGAACCTCTCCGAGACGGCCTTTCTCGTGAAGAAGGCCGGACGGTTTCGAGCTACGCTGGCTTACGCCGAAAGTCGAGGTAGACCTGTGCGGTCACGCGACGCTGGCGTCGGCGCACATCCTCTGGCAGCTGGGGCACGCGACGGGTGATGAAATCCGTTTCTCCACCCGAAGCGGCATTCTGAAAGCCATCCGGCGCGGCGACGAAATCGATCTCGACTTTCCCTGAAGCCGGAGGAAGAGACTCAGGCGCCGCCGGGCCTCCTGGGGGCGTTGGGGGTTGCCGCCAAATACGTCGGCAAGAACCGACTCGACTACCTGGTCGAATCGGAGTCGGAAGCCGTACTACGCGCCATGGCGCCGGACTTCAAAACTGGCGGCGACGCCCGCGCGGGGCATCATCGTCACGAGCCGATCGGCCGACGCGCTTCGACTTCGTTTCCGCTTCGCCGCGCCGGCATCCGGCATCGATGAGGACCCGGTGACAGGCTCCGCTCACTGCTGCCTGGCCGCCTTCTGGCGAAAGCGGTTGGGCAAGTCGGAATTCGTGGCGTTTCAAGCGTCGGCCCGCGGAGGCGTCGTGAAGGTGCGAATTGTCACCGATCGGGCGTTCCTGGGGGGCAAGGCGACCACGGTGGCGAGAGGCGAGCTTACTGTCGAGGACGTGACATGAAGCGAGAACGCTATGCGACCGGAACGCCGTGGGAGCCTGTCGTGGGCTACTCCCGAGCCATTCGTGCGGGGCAGTTCGTGTTCGTGTCCGGCACGACGTCCACCGCCCCGGACGGGAGCATCGTCGGCCGGGGAGACCCCTACGCACAGGCGACCCAGATCCTCAAGAACATCGAGGCGGGCGCTCGCCAAGCTGGGAGCGTGTCGTTGCGCGACGTGGTGCGGACGCGGATGTACGTCGTGAACATCGACCAGTGGGAGCAGGTCGGCCAGGCGCACGGCGAGTTCTTCAAGGACATTCGGCCGGCGACGAGCATGGTCGAGGTGAGCCGGTTGATCGCGCCCGAGATTCTCGTCGAGATCGAGGCGGACGCTCTGATCCCATCATGAGAGGACGCCTCGACATGACACGGACCTTGTGCGAATCGTGTCGCCACATGCGGGAGGTGACGCCAAAGGGTTCGCGTTTTTTGCTCTGTCAGCTGTCGAAGACGGACACGGTCTTCTCACAAGTATCCGCCGTAGCCAGTCATCCGCTGCCGAGGTCATGAGTCGTATGAGGGCGAGACGTCGGCTCCGGGGAAATGAGCGATGTCCCGAAAGCACAGCTTCGAACTCATCCCGGCGCCCGATCTCTATGCCGTTTGCCGCCTCGACGCGAATGCCGCCGTTCCCGCCTGGGCGTTTTCGGGCGCCTTCACTTCGGTCACGCGTAACGTCGATGAGCTTTCCGTGGTTTGTCCGGGAGCGTCGCCCGATGACGCCCGCTTTGCCGCGGCTGCCGCTGTTCGGGTGCGTGGCAGGGACGATCGATTTCTCCGGACGATCGGCGTCGTCGCCTCGCTGGTGGGACCGTTGGCCGAGCGCATATCAGCGTGTTTGTCGTCCCGACGTTCGATACGGACTATCTGCTGGTGAGGGGGAAGGACCCGAAAAGTCGTTGGGGACGCTTGCCGCCATGGGGCACGTTCTCCGATAGACCACTCATTTTGCTTGACGGGCGAACCCGTGGGCGTGCCGCGTTTCCACTCGTCGCCCTTCCCTTTGCTGTTCCGACGCGCAGCGGCTTGTAAGATCATTCAGGGTGGCGGGCGACGCAGGAGTTGGTGCGCGCGCTCGAAGGGACTTACCCGAGGACGAGATCGGAGAGCGGCGGACATGCATGACCACTGGATTGCGGAGCGGATGCGGCAGATCGAGGTCTCCGGCATCCGCAAGGTCTTCGAGCTGGGAGCGAGCCTGAAGGATCCGGTGAACCTCAGCATCGGCCAACCGGATTTCCCCGTCCCGGCCGCCGTCAAGGAGGCGGCCCGCAAGGCGATCGACGACGACCGGAGCGGCTACACGCTGACGCAAGGTATTTCCTGCGCGCGAGCGACTGCTGAAGGACATCCGCCGCCGCTATCCGGGCCATGACGACCGGGCCGTCATGGTGACGAGCGGCACCAGCGGCGGCCTCGTGCTCGCGCTTCTGTGCACGCTCAATCAGGGGGATGAGGCGATCATCTTCGATCCCTATTTCGTCATGTACCCGCACTTCATCCGTATCGCGGGGGGAACGCCGGTCTTCATCGATACCTACCCCGGTTTTCAGATCGACGTCGACAAGGTCAAGCAGGCCATCACGCCGAAGACGAAGATCATCATCGCCAACTCCCCCGGCAATCCCACCGGCGCCGTCGCCGCCGCGGACACGCTGCGCGATCTGGCACGCCTCGCCGCCGAGCGCGGCATCCTGCTCCTCTCTGACGAGGTCTACTCCGCGTTTTGCTACGATCAGCCCTTCACGAGCCCGGCCGAGCACAATCCCGAGACGCTGGTGCTCTTCCTCGACGGCTTCAGCAAGGCCTACGGCATGACCGGCTGGCGTCTCGGTTATTGCCACGGCCCGCGCCGGCTGATCGAGGAGATGATCGGCTTCCAGTTCACATACGTTCGTGCCCCGAGCATCGTGCAATACGGCCTGGCGGCGCTCGACGTCGACATCAGCCCCATCATCGACGAATATCGTGCGAGCGCGACTTCATGGTGAACGGCCTCAAGGATCTCTACGAGCTAGGGAATCCGAATGGCGCCTTCTACCTCTTCCCCAAGGCCCCATGGGGCACGGGAAGCGAGTTTGGCGCGGAAGCGGTCCGTCACGAACTGCTCATCATCCCGGGCGGCGTCTTCAGCCGCCGCGACACTCATTTTCGCCTCAGCTACGCCGCCAAGCAGGCGACGCTCGAGCGTGGCGTCGACATCCTGTGCCGGCTCGCGAAGCGCTGACGAAAGGGACGTCCGTTTGACTGCCTCTGCGCCGTGACCTACGTTTCAGTGAAACCAGGTACGGACCGGGGCCGGAACCCCCGGGAAGAGGCGCCCGCCATGCAACAGCGAGAGGTTCTTGTCCAGTCGGTGTCCGCGCATGCCGCTCTGGCGGAGGAGCGGCGCAGCACGGAACGCCATGGGTCCAATCTCGAAGCGCTCACGCGCCCGCTCGACGCCCAGGACGCCCTCTGGTGGGGCGCCACCGTGCGCGACATCTCCGCGTCCGGCATCGGCTTGACGATCTGCTATCCTTTTCGCGTCGGCGCCTACCTGGCGGTCGACCTCCAGAGTCAGCAGACGGCCGGCCGCACCCTGCTCACGCGCGTCGTCCACGTGCAGGATCGCTCCGACGGCGCCTGGCAGGTAGGCTGCGAGTTCGTCAAGAAACTGACCGACAGCGATCTGGAGATGATCCTGTAGCTCTCGTTCTCCTCCCACCTCCCTCATTTTCGCCACGTCCCATCTTTCTCCTGGCCTTTGCATCCGATCTTGGAAACAATGATCGGATTCCCCCTGGAGATCTCCATGTTTCGATGCGCCGCGCTCGTTGCTCTTCTTCTCTTGGCTGCGCCCGCCTCTGCGCAGGTTTCGATGGTCTCCCCCGGCGGGGACGGCGCGCGCCACTGGCCGCGCTGGCGCGGACCGGGCGGCCAGGGAGTCGTGCCGGACGGCGCCTATCCGGAGCGCTGGTCGCCCACGGAAAACGTCCTCTGGAAGGTCCCGGTTCCGGGCCGAGGGAACTCGTCGCCCGTCATCTGGGGCAAGCGGCTGTTCCTGACCACGTCGTATGAGGAAGGCAAGCGCCGCTCCATTCTGTGTTACGACATCGAGACGGGGGACAAACTCTGGGAGGCCTTCGTGCCCGATGCCGTCGGCGAGGCAGTGCAGCCCAAGAACGGCTGGGCCTCCGGCACGCCGACGACGGACGGCGAGCGCGTCTACGCCTACTTCGGCTCGAGCGGCCTCTTCTGCGTCGACGTCGCCGGCAAACCCGTGTGGCGCCACCCGCTCAAGGCGATGAAAATCTTCCACGGGCCGTCCTGCTCGCCGCTCCTCTACAAGGACAAGATCATCATTTTTCAGGACCATCAGAGCCCGCATGGATCGTTCGTCCTGGCCGTCGACAAGTTGACAGGCAACGAAGTCTGGAAGACGCCGCGCAAGGAGAAGGTGGGCTGGGGCTCGCCGATCGCCATCACGGTGGACGGGCAGGACCAGATCATCGTCAGCAGCGAGTATCGCGTCTACGCCTACGATCCCAAGGACGGCAAGGAGATCTGGTCGTGCGGCGGCAATCTGGTCGAGGTGACGCCGACGCCGGTGGTCGGCTTCGACCATCTCTACTGCTGCTCGGGGCGGGCCGGTCCGACGCTGGCAGTGCGGCCCGGCAAAGGCGACATCACCAAGACAAACGTGACCTGGAAGACGATCAAAGGCTCGCCGTTCATCCCGAGCCCGCTCCTCTACGGAGATTACCTCTACATGGTCAACGACGTCGCCAGCGTCGTCACCTGCTTCGAGGCGAAGAAGGGAACCCTGCTCTGGCAAGAACGCTGCGGCGAGCCGGTCAAGCACGGCTTCTCGGCCTCCCCCATCGGCGTCAACGGCAAGGTGTTCTTCACCAATGACGACGGGGAGACGTATGTGCTCAAGGCGGGACCGAAATTCGAGGTCCTTGGCGTGAACCGGCTGGGGGAGAAGACCCTGGCATCCCCAGCCCTTCTGGATGGAAAGTGGTATGTCCGCACGGAGCGGCATCTCTGGCGCCTCGGCGCGAAAGGGTGAAAATGGTCGGCCAGGGCGGGACGGATCTCGTAGGCGGCGTCATTGCGATTCTTTTTCTTGACCCCTCCGCCTGCGGGTGGTCCAATACAGGGGATCGGACCATGCCTGAGGTCAAGTCATGGAGCGAAAGGCGTTAGTCGTCGAGGACGAAAAGGAACTGGGGCAGTTGCTCGCCGAGCATCTCAAGCGCTGGGGCTTCACCCCCACCGTGCTCAACGAGGGCAAGGCGGCCGTTCCCTGGGTGCAGGCGAATCAGCCGAGCATCGTTCTGCTCGATTTGCTGTTGCCGGATGTGAACGGCCTCGCCATTTGCGAAGAGCTCAAGCTGTCGCCCGAAACCAATCTGGTGCCGGTGATCATGGTGACCGCCCTCGACGGCCAGGAGGACCGCGTCAAAGGGCTGCAGGTCGGCGCCAATCGCTATCTGCCCAAGCCGTTCACCGCCGAAAAGTTGAACCGCACGATCACGGAGACGATCGCCTGGCAGGAGGACCTCAAGAGGCACGGTACCGCGGGGGAGATCCGTTTCCAGCTCCAGAGCGACACCACCTACCTCGACGAGCTCAATTCGATGCTCGCCTCCCTGTTTCATTTCAGCGGGCTCAAGCCGGGCGAGATCAAGCAGCTGACGACGGCGGTGCGCGAGCTGGGTACCAACGCCATCGAATGGGGCCATCGCAAGCAGCTGGACCGCATCGTCACCGTCGATTATCGCATCGACCCCAAGCAAATCACCATCATCATCAAGGACACCGGGCCGGGGTTCGATCCCAAGAACCTCCCGCATGCCGCCAACTCCGACGACCCGATCACGCACATGATGGTGCGCGAGACGCTCGGCCTGCGCGAGGGGGGCTTCGGCATCCTCATGTCGCGCGGCCTTGTCGACGAGTTGCAATACAATGAGGCGGGTAACGAGGTCCGGCTCGTCAAGTATTTCCCGCCCAAGCAAATGGCCAACGCCTGAATGAACCTGGTCCATTTGCTCGCGTCGCCGTTCGTCGGCGGGCCGGAGCGCCAGGTGCTCGGCTTGGCCCGTCATCTGCCCCATTCCTATCGCAACATTTTCGTGTCCTTTCCGGAGCGCGGCCTTAGTCGGGCCGTGCTCGAGCGGGCGCGGCAAGACGGCTTCGAAGCGCACGCGCTGGAGCACAACGCGCCGCGCATCGGCAAGGCGACGCGCGAGCTGGCTCGACTGCTGCGGCGCGTCCAAGCCGACGTCGTCCTGTGCAACGGCTACAAGCCGGACGTGCTCGGCTGGTACGCGGCGCGGCGGGCCGGCATCCCGGTCGTCGCCGTCTCGCACGGCTGGACCGGTGTCACCTTCAAGGTTCGGTGCTATGAGACGCTGGACCGGTGGGTCCTGAGGTGGATGGATCGCGTCATCTGCGTCTCGGCGGCGCAGGCGGAACGCGTGAAACGAGCGGGCGCTCCCCAAGACAAGGTCGTCGTCATCCGCAACGCCATCGGCACGGAAGCGTTCGGTTCCCCCGACCTCGCGTACCGGGAGAAGCTGCGCTCCTTCTTCGCCAAGCCGCCCCGCCTCATCGTCGGCTCGGCCGGCCGGCTCAGTCCGGAGAAGGGGTTCGGGCTCCTGGTCCAGGCGGCGAGGCGGTTGGCGCCGCGCTGGCCGGACGTCGGCTTCGTCCACTTTGGCGACGGCCCTTTGCGGGGCGAGATGGCGCAGGCGATTTTCGTCGCCGGTCTCGAGGATCGCTTCATTCTCGCCGGCTTCCACACGGATGTGGGCCGTTACCTGCCCCACCTGGACCTCTGCGTTCTGCCGTCGTACACGGAAGGGTTGCCGGTGATCCTGCTCGAGGCGTTTGCCGCGGGGGTTCCGGCGGTGGCGACGGCCGTTGGAGGGACGCCGGAGGTGATCGACGACGGCGCCGACGGAATCCTGGTTCCGAGCGGCGCTGTCGACGCGCTGGGGGCGGGGATCGAACGGCTGCTCGGTGATGAGGCCCTGCGCCGCGGCATGGGGGAGCGCGGGCGGAGCAAGGTGCGGGAGCAGTTCACGTTCGCAGCGATGAGCGCCGCGTATCAGCAAGTGCTTCAGGAAGTCGTCGCGCGAAGGAGAAGCGGATGAGCGGGTTCGCGTGCAGGTGGTGGGTGGTTGTCAGCTTGACGCTCCTCGCCGGTTGCGGCCGAGGGACCGCGAAGGTCGATCGAGACGTCCCGGTTTACGCCACGCCGGCGGAGGTCTTCGCCGCCGCCACGGAGGCGGGCGCCGCGAAGGATATTGCCAAGCTCTACGACTGCTATTCCCGGCAATCGCAGCGCCGGCGTGCCTCGAACCTGATGCAGCCGGTGCTGGTGGGCACGCTGGCCAAGGATCCCTCCCCCTTCCTCGACCCCGCCTGGAAAGCGCTCGAGAAGCACGGCATCCGCCGCGCGGACCTGGAGGAGATCGCCAAGGACCCGCGTAAGGATCGTCCGCGCCCCCTCGACGCGGTCAAGGACTATCATTCCCTGATCCTCGACCTCGAAGCCGTGCTGCCGGCCCCGGACGACGAGCAGCCCCCCTTCCGCTACGACGCGCTCAAGGACTTGACGATCGACGGAGACATCGCGTACGGCATCGCGCACGCGAAAGACAAGGAAGACGCCGCGGACAACGTCGCGCCGATGTATTTCGTCAAGCAAGACGGCGGCTGGAAGATCGACCTTTATCGCGTCGAGCCGGAAACGCAGTCACTGCTCAAAGGCAAGGGAAAAAAATAGAAGAAGGGATCTGAAAGAAACACATCGGCAGGTTCTCGCAAAGTCGCAAAGAACGCAAAGACCGGCAAGGGATTGAACGCCTCCGAGTGAAGTATCCTTCCATCCTCTTCGGCCTTGCCTTTGCGCTCTTCGCGGCTCCGCGAGAAAACTCCGGGCACGCCGCAACCGTTTGCGGTTTCGCGGACATCACGGAACGATCTTGACCAGCGTATTCTGATCCAGGGTCACGCTGGAAAGCTCGCCGTTGTCTTTGGTGAAGTGAATGACGGGAATGATGACGTCGTCTTGCGGGCGGCGCTCGGTGGCCAGGCCGGTGGCGAGCGAGTCGAGCTGGCGAAAGGTCCCGCGCACCGTCGTCTGCCAGGTCTTGGTCGAGCCGACTTTGATCGTGTGCGTAACCTCGATCTTGACGCCCGGCCGCAGCTGTTGCAACACCGGAGCGAGATCGGCGCGAATCGGCTGAGAAACGTAAGGTAGCTCGCCTTGCGTCATTGCTGCTTCTTTTCCGTGTGTTCCGTGGTTCCCGTGATTTATAGCTCCGCGCCACGGTTCGGCGTGCCGCGCACCAGGGCGATGCGGCCGGTGCGGGCCAGCTCGAGGATACCGTACGGGCGCATCAGGTCGATGAACGCCTCGATCTTCTGCTCTTGGCCGGAGATCTCGACCATGAGGTTCTCGTGGCTGATGTCGACGACGCGGCCGCGGAACATCTCGACCAGGAGGGAGATTTCGGTGCGCTTCTCGGGGGGCGCCTTGACCTTGATGAGCATCAGGTCGCGCTCGACGAAGTTCTCGCTGCTGATGTCGTCGACCCGGACGGTGGTGACGATCTTCTCGAGCTGCTTGCGCACCTGCTCGAGGACGTTGTCGTCGCCGTGAACGACGAAGGTCATGCGCGAGAGCTGCGGGTCCTCGGTCTCGCCGACCGCGAGGCTATCGATGTTGAAGCCGCGCGAGGCGAGCATGCCGGAGACATGAGCCAGAACGCCCGGCTGGTTCTGCACGAGAGCGGAAAGTACGTGACGCATGCTGTCAGGATACGGCCGCCGCCGCGCTGTGCAAGGTCTGATGCCTGCACGGCGGCTCAGTCGTTGTCGGGCCGCCGATTGAGCGTGCGCGTGCCGACGCGGGCGGCGAAGCGGATTTTCTGCTCGTTGGTCAGCTCGCGGAAGTACTTGGCGCGAGCGGCGTCGATCCAGCGGACGGGGCGGTCGCGGTAATCGACGAGGACGCGCGTCAGCACCGGGCCGTCGCACGTCAGGCTGCCGAGGATGCGCGGCTCGAGCTGATCGTTGGCGGTGATCTCCTGATACGCCACGCCCCAGCCCTGGGCGAGGGCGCGGTAGTCGAGACGCGCCAAAATCGTCGCGGTCGTGCGGAGATACGCGGCGCGCTGCAATTCCTGCATGTAGTGGTAAGCCTGGTCATCGAGGACGAAGAACTTGACGGGCAAGCCGGCGCGGGCGGCCGTTGAAATCTCCATCGCCGACATCAGGAAGCAGCCGTCCCCCGTGATCGTCAGCACCTGACGGCCCGGCATCACCCGCTGGCCGAGGGCGGCCGGGATCGACCAGCCTTGGTGCCCTGGTTGTTGGTCGGATTGAAGAAGGTGCGGGGGTTGCAGGGTGGTGAAGACTTCGGTCGCCCAGCATTGCGAGACGGTGACGTCCACAAAGGCGAGAGCGTCTTCTGCAAGCGAGGCGGCGGAGCGTCTGCAAGAAGAACATGGGATCGACGCCGCAGCGGGCGTAGCCGATGCTGTTTTTCCGCGCTTCGTGCCGCTTCTGGGCCGCGATGCGCTCCGTCAAGCGCGCATCGCACGGCCGCCGCACCCGGTCGGCCTCTTCCAGGGCGTGGCTCAGGAAGACCCCGGCGTCCGCGTTGACGCAGACGCTCGTGCGCGCATGATGCGACCCAGGTTGTTCGGGTTGATGTCGACGTGGATCAGCCGCGGCTTGTCCGGCTGCGAAAGCCCGTCGACACCTCGCTGTACTTCACGCCGATGGCGAGCACGGTGTCGACCTGCCTGAAGGCGCTCTCCGCGGCGATGCGTCCTTGCGGGCCGTAGCCCCAGCCGACGGAGAGGGGATGGTTTTCGTTGATCACTCCCTTGCCGGCGATGCTCGTGGCGACGGGCGCCGTAATGTCTCGGCGAGCTTGCCAACGCCGGGCGTGCGCATAGTCCATGCAACCCAGGCCGGCGTAGATGCCGACACGGTGACGGCGATCGCCGATAGCCGCGCCTGGTTGTAGGCGGCCTCGTCGAACGGGACCGCGGCCTCGGCCAGAGGCGGCGAGTTGAAGCGTGCCGCTTCGATGAGCAAGTTGTAGGGATGACGACGGCGGCGGGACCGGGTTCGCCGCTGGAGGCGATCTGCATGGCGTGGCGGATGACGGCCGGGATGTCGCCGACGCGTTCGACGACGAGCGTTTCCTTGGTGACCGGTCGGAGTTGCCGCCGCCTGATCGAGGCAGTGGACCTGAAACGGGGCGGGCGTGTGGCAGCCGTTGGCGACGTCGCCGACGATGGCGACGACCGGGATGCTATCGAGGAGCGATTCCCCCAGGCCGGAGAGCGAGTTGGTCAGGCTGACGATGCAAAGGACACCGGGGCGGCCGGTGGCTCGAGCGTAGCCGTCGGCCATGGCGGCGGCGGAGAACTCGTGCGTGACCAGGAGGTAAGGCAGGCGGCGGACTTCATCGTGTCCTACAACGCTTGTTCTGCTGGGCGCCCGGAATACCGAAGACGCAGCCGACCCCTTCCGCGAGCAGTGTATCGACGACAGCCTCTTCGGCGCTGGTGAGATGCCCCTGAACGACGGCCCAGTTCGCAGGCGCAGGCCGCCGCGCAGAGGGCCAACGCCCAGAGCCGCGGCGGCGGCCGCCTGCAGGACATCGCGTCGAGAGGGAAGCATGGAGGACCTCGGCGGCTTGTGGTTCCCTGACGGGGCGCGAGAGTGTATCCCTTCCTGGTATCGGCAACCGGTGGTTTCCTTCAGTTCGGGCAAGATGGAAAACCGGGGGAAAGAGTAAAGATGGACGGTGAAAGCGAAAGACGGCCGCGGCGGCGGGAAGGACCGCGTCGCCCGCCGCAAGCGGGATGAGCGCCAACGGGCGTGGTGGTTCGGCAACCGATGCGGAGAGCATCGATTGTTTCCGGCGTCCTCATGGTTGGCTTCGCCCTGGTCGCCGCGGACGTGATCTTCTCCGGGCGGCTCACCGTCCTGGACCGAGAGATCGCCGTCCATCCATGCAGAGCAGCGGCACGGACGATGTTATGCTCGTGAGCGTGATGGTCGGCCTGATGGACCTGGGCAGCCGCCCGCGGCATGGCGCTCATCACGCTCGCCGGCATCCTCTACCAGCGCTCAGGCGGCGCCGTTGGCTCCTGGGCGCTGGCCTGGGCGTCGATCCCGACTCAGCGCTTTGTTGAATCTGGGCGTCAAGACGGTCGTTCGTGCCGCGACTGGCCACCCCTCGAGGCGTAATGCGGCGGCGCCGGAGTTGAGCTTCAGTTTCCCGAGCGGCCATGCGATGGGGGCGGCGATTGGTTTTGGCGTCGTCGGCTACATGGGCTGGCTCGAGTTCCGGCGGCGTTCGCTGTTTCGCTGGCTGGCCGTCATCGTCGTCTGCGGACTACTGGGCGTTGGGTGTCGGCCTCAGCCGGGTTCTGCGCGCACTGGCTCAGCGACGTGCTGAAGCCGGCTTTTTGATAGGCGCCGCCTGGCTCGCGTTCTGCATCGGTTGCGGAAATGTGGCGTTGCCGAGAGAAGTTGACTGCGCCAATCGCGTCAGGACAACTGGGACGGCCTCCCCTTTCCCCGATAGCAACGTGCAAGCCCGCCGCGCGCAAGCCTTCCGCGAGCCGCCAAGCGCGTGGTCGGGCTCGCCGTGAACCAGAAAAGCGCGGTTGCCGCGCCCGCGGCGTCGCCGCCATCAATTCGTTGTGGTCCGCGTGCGCCGGACAACCCGTTTAACACCACGATCTCCGCCCGCACCGCGACGCTCCGCCCCAGGATGCGCACCTCCGGCCGCCGCTCCACCGCTGGCCGAGCGTCCTCCGCCTGATAGCCGGCGAGGAGGACCGTGCTCCGCTCGTCTCTGAGGTGGTGCTTGAGATGGTGCAGTATCCGCCCCGCCTCGCACATGCCGCTCGCCGAGATGATAACAGCCGGCTCCTGCGGACCGATCCAGCCAGCGCGATGCTGTCGTGTACTTCTCGATGTGGAGCGCACGCACTTGTCGCCGAACAGCTGGGATGGCGTTCCAGGAAGGCAAGGGTCTCCGCATCGAAGCATTCGGGGTGGCCGCGGAAGACAGGTCACGCACTGCCATCGGGCTGTCCACGAAGATCGGGACTGCCGGCAGTTTCCCTTCGTGGTGAGCGCTGGTGCAGGAAGTAGATGATCGCTTGCGTCCGACCGACGCTGAAGGCCGGGATGATGGTCTTGCCGCCGCGCGTCACGGTGCGGCGGACAACGTCCCCAAGCCGATCCGCGGTCTCGTCCACCGGGTCGTGTCGCTGGCCGCCGTAGGTGTTTCCTCGCAGATGACGACATCGGCGCGGGAATCGGAAACGGATCGCGCAGCAGCGGCGTTCCGGGCCGGCCGAGATCGCCGGTGAAGGTCAGGCGTGCGTTCCTGTTCTTCAAGCGCGGATGCGGACGTGGACCATCGCCGAGCCGAGCAGATGGCCGGCGTCGACGAAACGGCCCGATGCCGGGGAAGACGTCGAATGGCTGGTCATACGGCACGGCCTTCAGGGCGCAGGAGCGTGCGGAAGACATCGCGGCCTGTGTAGAGGGGCTCGACGGGGCCTTCCTCCAATTCAGCATGCCGGTTTAGATAGGCGGCGTCTTTTTCCCGGATCTTGGCCGAGTCGCCCAGCATGACGCCCGCGAGGCGCGTGTGGGCGGGGAGTGCAGAAGATGGGCCCCGCGAAGCCCTGCTTGACGAGGTTGGGTGGTGTTGCCGCAATGGTCGATGTGGGCATGGCTGAGGTGAGGACGGCGTCGATATCGCGCGGTCGAAAGGGAAAGTCGCGATTGAGAAGTGCCGCCTTGTCGCGGGCTCCCTGATAGAGCCCGCAGTCGAGGAGCAGGGAACGTCCGGCGGCGTCGACGGTGCATGGAGCCGGTAACCGTCTGGGCGGCGCCCCAGAACGAGACGGTCGGCGTCGCGGCAGGTGCCCTTGGCCATCACGCCTGGTCTGGAAAGAAAACAGGGGGTGTGCACCGTGTGCGGGTTGGCTTACCAGGTGATTACATTGCGACACCCCTTGAATTGTCGCCGTCGGTTCGGCAAGGTCAATCGGACTCGACGCAGATTTGATTGGCGACGATCGGGAGCTTGGTGGATTTCATCACGAAATGCTGTGCCAGTTGCTTGGCATAGAACGTCCGGGACAGTCCGTGCAGAGTTACCCCCGTGGCGACGCACTCGATGCGGAAGAGCCGCACCTGGCTGCGGAGCTGTTCCTGGACACGACGCACGATCCGGATGATCTGGTCGTCGGATGGAGCGAATGGGTCGGCGCTCATGGTCATCCTCGGTTGCGTCTCGTGGGGCCTTACAAGCTCTGTCGCCGCCGGATAGAAGCAAAAGCAGCGCCGCTATGGCCGGCCGGCGTCCTTTTCTTGGGAAAACGTAAAGCCCTAAGGAATAAGAAATAGCGTCAAGCGACACTGCAGGCTGGCTGGCGCCAAGCGACGGTTTTCGCCCGCGCGCTCCGCCACGGTACAGGAGCTGTGCGGAATCGCCTAGCCGTGGGCGCAACCGATCATTCCGGCAGAGGGACCACGTGCAGAAGCACGAGCACGATCAAGAGCACGAGCAATCCCAGGGCCAGGACCAGTGCGTGCGTCCAGACCCGCGTCAAGAACCGCGTCCCGTTCCGCACCGGTGAGAACCAATAGAAAAGTCCCCGGAACATGGCGGCCTCCCTTCTTGCGATCTCTGCCCCTTAGCCCTCCTCTTCTTTCTTTCCGCGCCGGCGGCCTCGGGCCTTGACCGTGGTCGGCTTCTCTTGCCGTTGAAGAGCGCCGACGAAAAAGGCGCCGACCCCGAGCGACGCCACGGCGTCCGGAGATGCGGTCTGCTTCTCCGCCCACTGGGCGAACAGGTGGTCGCGCATCGCCGCGACCGGCGATGCCACCGGCGCCACAAGGGGACCGGCGACCAGGCGCGTGAGCGCACCCAACTCTACATAAACCTCTCCTTCGCTCCGCGGGACCGCCCAGGTATTGTCTGCCGCCCCCAAGAGGGCAAGCCCTTCCGGCAGCAGCAGGCGGATGCGATAGCGCCCCGGCGCCAGAGGACCAAAGGCGAACTCACCCGCCGCGCCGGTCACCGTTTCGCCCGCCCAGGAGAATCGGCCTTCCGCCGCGGTCTCCAGAACCACGGTTATTCCGGGCAGGGCCGGCTCGTACTCTGCGCGGGCGCCGTCACTGTTGAGATCGTGGTAGAGGATGCCGCTCAGACTCAAGGCGGGGAACGCCGTGATGTCGTCGAGACGGCTCGAGGTTCCCGCCAGGACGGGGACCAACGGCGCCGGCCCCTCGAAAAGTGGGCCGGCCGTCGGCGTAAGCCTCTGGAGTACCGGCGCGGCGCCCATGCCTTGCTGCGCAGCGACAAGGACAGCCTTGACGGAGATGTTCACTGTCGCCGGGGCGCTGTCGTCGTAGCCGTCGTTCACCTTGAACGTGAAGCGGTCCGGCCCGGAATAGCCCGGATCGGGTGTGTACGTGAGGTTGGACGCCGCGCCGCTCAGCGTCCCGTGGGCGGGAGCGTCGATGAGCACGTAGGTCAGCGGATCCCCCTCTTCGTCCGTCGCCGTCAGGCTCAGCGTCAGCGCGACCTCTTGATCCGTGCTGAGGCTCTGGCCCGCGACGAGAGGCGGATGGTTCAGCGCGACGCTCGTCCGCGCGACGTCGGCGTAGTAGCCATCCTCGTCCTGCACGTCGACGGTGATATGCCAGACGGTTCCCGGCACGCTGCCGGCCGGGAACGTATGCGCGACCTGGCGGCCTGGAAGCAACTCAGCCGGGGAGACTTCCTGGTCGACGCCATCGCCCCAGTGGATCACGTAGCGCGACACCGTATCCTGGCCGGGGTCGACGACCGCGCCGAGCGTGAGCAGGTATGCCGCGTTCGCGCCCACCCGGTCGGGACCGGAGATGTCCAGCGTTGGGGCCACGTTGATCACGCTCAGGTAGAAAGTGGTCTCGCTGATCCCGCCCTTGCCGTCATCCACGGTGATGGTGACGGTCCGGCTCTGATCGGGACCATCGCCGGTAAGGTAATGCCAGGACCAGCGCCCCGCTGTTTTGCCCTCCTGCGCGGCCGTCTGTTCGATGACGCCGATCGACGCTGTGAGCGTAACGGGGTCACAGTTCGGATCGCCGAAGGCGCCCGTGTTGCTCGCCGATTCTCCTTCGTTCACGGTAACGGTTGGAACGTCGGCATTCACCCACGGCCGCGCGTTGGCCATGACCTTTTGCGTGATGGTGTGCCAGCTCCACTCGAAGCCGGGATTGTCGGGGTAATACACCGCCTTGATGAAGTGGTAGCCGACGCTCAACGACGAAATGGGGACGGTGGCAGCGGTCGCGCTTTTTCCCGAACCGCTCAGCGAAAACGTGCCCAGCCAGTGAAAGCCGTCGTAGAATGCGACCCTGCCGGTTGGCGTCGCTCCCGAATCGTGGTTGGTCACGGTGGCCGTGAAGGTCACCGCTTCGCCGAACCAGGATGGACTATCGCTCGATGTCACGATCGTGACCGTGTCGGCGGCCTTGACGATCTGGATCAACCTGTCCTCGCTGCAACGGAAATGCCCCTCGGGTCGGTAAAACGCCTCGATTGTGTGCCAGCCATAGTCGAGACCGCCGATGGCCCCCGTTTCGGCCGTCGCCTGCCTTTTCCCCGTCTTGGTGAGCGGGACGGAGCCGAGGAATACGGCGCCGTCATAGAAGTCGACAGCGCCGGCCGGGCTCTTCTGGCTATCGCGGTTGGTCACCGTCGCGGTGAAAACCACGCTGTTGCCGAAGACGATCGGATTGGCGCTGGAGTCGAGCTTCGTGTCCGTCCTGGCCGCGACCGTCTCCTCCCCCGAATGAGCGGCGGCGGCGATGCCCTGCTGGCCGGCGCTCAGCGCCAGGCAGTGGTTCGATGCGGCGTTGGGCTCGGCAAGCAGCCAGGGATCGAACGTGAAGATCCTGTTCTCCAGCCCGACGGCCGTCGGATCGATCCGATTCTCGAGTTCTTCGACGGCGACCCTGGCTTCCTTCTTCACCGGGGAGTGTTCGCTTTGATGCAAGGAAATGAACATGGGGCGTCTCCTCACTCTTGGGCGCCTTGCTCCGAAAGGCGTCTTGGACCCCTTCCGGCAACGCCTGACCCCAAGGCCAGCGAATCTGAACGGACCGAGGGGTCAGACACCGTAGCCGAGCGCACTCCTGGGCGCTTTCTTTCAACGCAAGTCCCGCGCCCCGGAGCGACGGAGCCGTGAGTGCTGAAAAAGCTGGAAAAACGGGGAAAACAGGCGCTGCTCCCCGCGAGAATCGACTGCCGGCTGGGTCATTCCCGCACACTCACGCCGAACCCGCCCAGCGGCCCGCCTTGACATGCGTCCGGCAGGCGGTATGGTCCCGGTTCACCCGCGAAGGTCGCCTCCGCAGGCGCCGGCTGGTAAGGCGCCCTGACTGGGCAAAGGAGAGAGCCGTGCTCGCCTCGCCCCGGCTTCACCCGCGCTTCTTCCACTGGGCGCCTCTCCTCCTGCTGGCGCTCGCCGACCCGGTCTGCGCTCAGTCTCTGGGCCCCCCCACCGACACTCTCCCCACCGACGCGCCGCCCGCCAAGACCGACCTCGGCATCCTACCCGACGCCTTTTGGAGGCGCGACGACATCCAGCGCGTCGTCCGCGACACCCTCGTCGATCTGCAAAAGGAGAAAAGCAAACCGGTGGCCAAGGACTATGAGGTCGGCAAGCAGGTCGACTTCCGCGTCTTCTGGGCGGACGGCATGCAGATGGAGACGGTCGACAAGGCGTTCCGTCTGCACATGGGCGGCCTGATCCACGTCGACTGGGGCTGGTGGAACGCCGACAGCGCGCTGATGGACGCCCCCGGCGGCGTCGGGCCGCTCGAAGACGGCGTCCGTTTCCGCCGGGCCCGCATGCACATGAATGGCGCCATGTACGAGGTCGTCACCTGGCGCATGGAGGTCGGCTTCGAGACCGGCGCCCCGAACTTCTTCGACGTCTTCGCCGAACTGCCCGACCTTCCCTTCATCGGCTCCTGGCGCATCGGGCATTTCCGCGAACCCTTCGGCCTCGACGCGCTTACCAGCTACAACAACCTCACGTTCACCGAACGCGGCGGCGTCCAGGACCCATTCGTCCCCTTCTTCAACATGGGCACGATGATCTACGGCACGCTCCTGGACGAGCACGTCACCTACGCTACCGGCATTTTTGGCAGCAACTCGGACGTCGCCGCTATCGATTTCGGCGACGGCCGCTGGGCCTGGACCAGTCGCCTCACCTGCGCTCCTTGGTTCGACAAAGACAACGGCTACGCCGTCCACCTCGGTGTCGCCTGGAGTCATCGCTCCTTGCCCCTTCTGGACGCCGCGGGCAAGCCGGATCCCAACGGCAAGTCGCGCGTTATCTTCGCGTCCCGGCCCGAAACACGCGTTAACTCACCGAACTTCGTCAACACCGGCGTCATCACGGCCGACACCGAGGACCTCGTGGGAGCTGAGTTCGCCGCGGGCCTTGGGCCGCTGCTGGTGCAGGCGGAGTACATGACGGCGCTCGTGCCCGATGCGCTCGCCCCCAACGGGCAGCCGGTTCCGGGAACGCTGATGTTTCGCGGCTTCTATGTGCAGGCGAGCTGGATGATGACCGGCGAGAACCGGCCTTACGTTCGCAAGGAAGCGATCTTTGGCGCCGCCCGGCCGTTCGAGAACTTCTTCTTCGTGCGCGGCGGCCCGGACAAGCGTGATCTCCTCTGGGGCAGCGGCGCCTGGGAACTGGCCCTGCGCTATACCCAGCTCGACCTGAACAGCCAGGGCGTCAACGGCGGCGACATGCGGGCGCTGACGTTCGGAATCAATTGGTATCTCAACCCGCGTTGCCGCTTCCTCTGGGACTACCTCCTGACGTGGCGCGACGCGCCTCCGGCGGGCGTGAGTGGACTGGCGCAGACATTCGGGGCGCGGTTTCAGATCGAGTTCTGACCGCCGGACGATCGACTCCAGGGCGAGCCGACCCTACGGCGCCCGCCGGCCCCGGCCGATGAAGACCGCGATCACAACCATGGCGAAAGCGATGGCGCGCAACGCGCTAAAGACGATGGCCAGGATCGCGTTCACGCTGCCATAGCGTTCGTGAGGCCAATCCCCTTCCAGGACGCGCTGAAAGAACAGACTGTTGAGGAAAGGATGAAGGATCGCTGCGATGAGCAGCACGATGGCGCCGATCAGGGTGAGGGCCGCCGGCGCAGGCGAGCGGCCCCAGAGCACAATGGCGCAAATCAGGGCCCCAAGGTAGACGAGGATCTGCGGCGCCTGGCTCACCATTTGCCCGACGAACTGACCAAAGAAGCTCTCCATCGCTCGTTTCTCCCGGCAAACTTCGCGTAACCGGCAAAGTCGGCTTGCGCGGACCCTCTCGGGACCGCCGCGGCGCCCTCGCGCCGTGGCAACCGGCCGCTTCCTGTTTTACCATAGAAAGCGTACGGAAGGCGACTTCGGAACATTCGGACCGCGGAGGCGCCGCATGTCAAGCTGGGCGATTGCGACACTGTTGACAGCCACCACCCTGGGCCAGGCGGACAAGCCCCCCGTCGTTCGCCTGCGGCCTCCGGTCATCGAAGAAAGCCGGGCGGCGCCTGCGGACCGCCCGCCCGACATGGTGTTGCGCTGGAATCGCATCGCGCTGGACGCAATCCGGGCCGAGCGCACGCCGCCCCCGCTGGCCTCCCGCAACCTGGCCCTCCTGCACGTCGCCTTCTACGAGGCGGTCAACGCCATCGACCGCGGGCACGAACCGTACATGATCGACGTTCGCCCCGCTCCGGGCGCTTCCATGGAAGCGGCCGCCGCCGGCGCGGGCCATCGCGTCCTCGCTTCCCTCTACCCGCGGCGGCAGGCGGCGCTCGACAGGGCTCTCGACGGATCGCTCGCGGGGGTCCCGGATCTGGAAGCGCGTGACAATGGGTTGTCACTCGGGCGGCTTCGTCGCCGACCGCTTTCCCCTGGCCGCCAAGGACGGGGGCGCCATGCTCGGAAAGCATGTCCCCAGGCGCGGCCGGGCTTCTGGGAACCAACGCTGCCCGATTTTCGGCCGGCGCTCTTCCCCGGCTGGGGTGAGGTGACGCCGTTCGCCATCCGGCCCGGCAGCCAGCCGCGCCCCAAAGGCCCGCCGCCGCTATCGAGCCCGGTCTACGCCGCCGCCTTCCGGGAGGTGAAGGAGCTGGGCGCCCGTGACAGCAAGACGCGCACGCCCGACCAAACCGAGATCGCCCGCTTCTGGGCCGACGACGCCGGCACCGCCACGCCTCCCGGACACTGGAACGCGATCGCCGACACGGTATCGCGGGCCCGGGGCGTGAGCATGGTCGAGAACGCCCGTCTCTTCGCGCTGCTCAACATGAGCCTGGCGGACGCCGGCCTGCTCTGCTGGGTGATCAAGTTCCACCATGAGTTCTGGCGTCCCGTCACCGCGATCCGCGCGCCGATGAGGACGACAATCCGGATACGGATCCGGAGCGAACCTGGGAGCCGCTGCTCACCACGCCCCCATTCCCCGCCTATACCTCCGGCCACAGCACCTTCAGCGGCGCCGGCGCCGCCGTCCTCGCCCGCGCCCTCGGCGACGCCACGCCGTTCGAGACTCCCTGCGACGCCATGCCCGGGGTGCGGCGTGCGTTCAAAACCTTCTCGGCCGCCGCGGCCGAAGCGGGCCGCAGCCGAATCTACGGCGGCATCCACTGGGAATTCGACAACGCCGACGGGCTGGCGATGGGGCGCGCGATCGGCGACTACGTGGTCAGCCGCTACCTGCGTCCGGCGGTAAGAAATCGGCTTGACAAGATCCGGGCCCTCTCGAAGGATGCGGCTCCCGGAAATACAAAGAAGCCCCCGTGCAGGCACGGGGGCTTCTCGCGGAACCTCGGGGGATCGGTTCCTCGTCTCCAGGGTTGTTACAACGCCTTCTTCAGCGCCGCCTCCAGGTCGTTCACCTGGATGGTGCGATTCTGCACCCGGCCGTCGCGACCGATGATGACGACGGTCGGCAGGCTGTTGATACCGTAGTAGGTCGCGAGCGGACCGTTCAACCCGGCCTCGGGGCCGTCCTGGTGGACGTGATGTCCCGTCACAAGGTGGTCGCCAACGAATTTCTTGGCGAGGTCCGTGTCCTTGCTCTCGTCCAGGTTGACAGTCACGATCTCCAGGCCCTTGCCGCCATAGGCGGACGCGAGAGTCTTGAGCGAGGCGAAGTCGCGATCGCAGATCTTGACGTGCTGCGCCCAGTAGTAGACGACGACCACTTTGCCCTTGGTCGCGCTGAGGTCGAAGGCGCCGGGGCCTTTCAACAACGGTCCCTTCAATTCCATTTCGCGGCCCACGAGATCGAGCCGGCGAATGGCGCCCTTGCACTGCTCCACCGTGCGATGGCTCGGGAAGTTGGTGACAAGCTGCTGATACCAGCGCTTGGCTTCCTCGTCCTTGCCGTTGTATTCGCTTCCCATGGCGAGCTGCTGCAGAGCGTCCGGAGTGTCTTCCGCCTTCGGGAACGACTCGACAAACTTGCTCAGCTTGGCGAAATAGGCGTCCTGCACTTTCCCCGGATTGGCCGTGTCCTCGGAGAGGTCGCGCAGGTAGCCGGACGAAATCAACCGGAACGTCGCGTACGCCGTCATGGCGCCGGCCGGCTCCTTCGAGGCGAGGTCCTTGCACAGAGCGTCGAGCTTCGGCATGGCCGCGTCGGAGCCGGCCTGGTGTGCCGTGCCCAGGTTGTCAAAGATTTGCTTGGTCCAGATCTCCTTTTGGACCGCCTTGGGCTCGATCGGGGCCAGCTTCGCCAGGATCTCGGCGCGATCGAGGTTGTACTTGGCCACCGCCGCGTTCTTCTCGACGGTGGGCGGCGCCGGCGGCGCGGCCGCGTCGAGCTTGGCGAGGTCGTTGTAGAGCTTCTGGAGGTTGGGATCGGTCGCCGCCGGCGCATCGCTGGCGGCCTGCCCAGGCGCGTCTGTCAATCGCCAGGCGTAGCCAACCTGAATCAGCTCACCGGTCTCGAGCAGGTCGTGCTTGTCCTTTACCTTGTACAAGACCTGCCGGGACGGGAACTTGATCACGTCCTGCTCGGAGACTTCGTCGGCGGGGAAGCAGCTCGGAGCGGTGACGCTCTCGACACGCTCGAACTCCGCGCCGGCCAGCGCCGCCGCCTGCTTCTCGAATTTGGCTTGAGCAGTCTTCTGGGCGCTCGTCAGCCGCGCCATCTCCTTGGGCGCCAGCTTGAGCGCCCGCATCTCCGCCTCGGTGATCAGCAGCGCCTTGAAGCGGCCATAGTCGTTGGCGGCGAGGGCGAGGAACGCTTCCTGGGCGGCCTCCTCGGCGGAGATCATGCGCCAGGTGTCGATCTTGCCGTCTTCGTTGAGGTCGAGGCCCCACTTCATGCCCCCCGTGCCGAGCCAGCGGTAGTGATCGGGGATCTCGTTCTTGTTGACGTCGATCTCGCGATAGACCTCGACGCCTTCCTTGTAGTAGGACCAGACGTCGAGCTTGCCGTCGCCGTCGGTATCGAGGAAACGGCGCAGCAGCTTGCCGGTCGGGTCCTTGAGCTCGTAGCCGGCGCCCTTGCCGACCTTGATCACCTGGAGGTCGCACTTGGCGATTTCGGCTTCGCTCGGGGAGCTGACCTGCACGCCCGGCTGGCGCGGCGTGTATTTGAGAACGGCAATCACCTTGGGGTTGGCCTGAGCCTGTCCGGCCCAGCAGGCGAGAGCGGCAATGAAGAGCGCGGCGCGCAACGTCTTCGCCATCCCTGATCTCCTTTCATGCAGGAAGCGCATTATCTGCAACTTAATGTCGGCAGCGAGACGGGGCGAAGTGAACGCAAAGACGGAACAATCCGCACAGGCGGCAGATTGGGAAGATTGGGAAGACGCCCGTGGCCACCGCGGAGGACAGAGAGAACGCGGCGTCCAACACAGACAAACTGGCTTGGTTCTCTCCGCGTTCTCCGCGGTGAGCTACGGTAGTTCGATGTCGCGGATCTGAAAACGCACCGGGACCTCGACGATGCGGTGCGGCGTGGTGACGGTCAGCGTCCAGTCGCCCAGCTTGCTCCCCTTGACGCGGCGCGCGTCGGCGAAATCGTAGACGAGCGTGGCGCGCTGCGCCTTCCCGTCGTCCTCCGTCAGCGTGGCGACCCAGCGCTCCTTGCCGCGGACCAACGCGACCTCGTTGTGCCCCCACCACGATTGATAGCTCTCGAACTCCGGCACGCCCGGCGCGTTCTCGATCTCCAGGGTGACGGTCCAGCGATCCAGCTGGGTTTTCACCTCCCTCAGCGTCACGCTCACCTGCTCCTGCGTCTCCTTGCGCGGCGCCTCCGTCCTGGCGATCGGGCGCAGCTTGTCGAAGGCGAAGGCGAGCATGCGCGTCGGCCCGATGACGGTCATGGTCCCCGTGAGCGTCTCGATGTGGTCGAAGCTGCGCTTGGGAGGCGCCGGGAAGCGATACACGATGGCGCTGCCACCCGCCCCCGTCAACTCCTGCTTCCCTTGCCCGCTCATGTCGACCGTCATCTTCTCCTTGCCGCCGGCGTAGACCGCTTCGCACTTGCCGACGTCCATGAAAAAGGGCCGGAAACGCGGTTCCCAGCCGACCTGCACGGCGACCTGGCAGCGGTGCACGGCCTGATCGAAGTCGCGCACCAGGGCGACCCGATCGAGGGCGACGCGGAAGATGCCGTCATAGGCGACGGGGATCTCCTTCTCCGAGCCGTCGAGCAGGGTGGCGGCCTGCGGGTTGTGGTGCATGGAGACGCGGCAACCGTTCTTGCGGCAAAAGGCGTCGAGAGCGGGCCAGAAGGTGGTGGCGCCCAACTCGGGCAGGCGGAAGTCCTTGCTCGAGCGCAGATCGAAGACGGCATTGCCGGTCTGCTTCTTGAGGGCGCTCAGGAACTCGGCCGCCGCGTCCTTCGGCAAGGTGACGGGCGCCGGCATCAGTTCAGGCGGCGTCTTGTGGTCCCCGGCGAAGCTAACCCCCGCAAACAAAAACAAAGCGAGCCCCGGCAGGACGCTGCGACGAAAAAACATGAATCGCTCCTGGCTGGAAAGACGCCTGTCGGTGGGTCTTCGTTCAAAGTAGCGGATAAAGTCGCTCGGGCATAGGGCCGCGACACTTGACGAGGGCGGCCGGGAAGGGCAGGATAGCGTCATCGCGACTCGCCACCACCCCCTGCACGAGACCCCAATGAAACGCCTCTCCACGCTGCTCGTCCTGATCGTCCCTCTCTTTGCCGCCGCTCAGGAGAAGATCACCTTCGAGGTAGCGGGCGGCAAGCTCGACGAGAGGAACGTCCCGATCCGCATCTCGCTCAAAGCGACGAAGAAGCTGGCCGACTACAAGGGAGCGCGCGTCTTCGCCGGCGACGCCAAGATCGCGCTTGGGCAGCTCACGCCGCCTGACGACAAGACCGGCGGCCGCGACCTCGTCTTCATCCTGCCGGAGTTGAAGGCCGGCGCCACGCGGAAGTTGCAAGCCGAGCTGACCACGGGCGAGGAGGCCGGCCCGCACTTCGCGTGGGTGAAGAAGTCGGACGACTACGCCGACCTCGAGTTGAAAGACGGCACGTCGAGGCGCCCCGTGATGCGCTACATGCACGCGGCGTTCGACGACTCGACCAAGGAGAAACGGAACCGCACTTACAAAGTGTTCCACCATCTCTGGGATCCGGACGGCAAACGCTTCGTCACCAACGGCGGCCAGACCGATCCCCACACCGATCCCAAGAAACTCCTCTACCCACACCACCGCGGCCTCATGTTCGGCTTCAACAAGGTGACCTACGGCGACAAGAAAGCGGCCGACACCTGGCACTGCACGGGGGACGCCCACCTCTCGCACGAGGCGTTCATGACCGAGGAGGCCGGGCCCGTCTTCGCCTCGCACACGGTTTGCGTCGCCTGGCACGGCGTAAAGAAGGAGATCTTCGCCGAGGAGGCGCGCAAGCTCACCGTCTACAACGTCCCCGGCGGCACGCTCATCGACGCCGACATCACGCTCACGACAACCGGCGGCAAGGTCCACCCTCGACGGCGATCCGCAGCACGCCGGCTTCCAGTTCCGCGCCGCCAATGATGTCTCCATGCCGGAAAACGCGAAGCAGACCTATTACCTCCGGCCCGACGGCAAGGGCAAACTGGGCGAGACGCGAAATTGGGACGCCAAGAAGGGCGGGCCCGTCAACCTGCCGTGGAACGTGATGAGCTTCGTCATCGACGGCCAGCGCTACTCCGTCCTCTACATCGACCATCCCGACAACCCCGGCGAGAAACGCTACAGCGAGCGCGACTACGGCCGCTTCGGCTGCTACTTCGCCTACGACCTGACGAAAGAGCATCCGCTGCACGTGCGCTACCGCGTCTGGCTCCAGAAGGGGGAGATGACCGCGGAGCAGGCCGAGGCGATGCGCGAGGCGTTCGTGCTCGGGCCGCGCGTGAAGTAGATCAGAGCGGCTGCCGGCCCGGTGGTTTACGTTTCATCCATTCCACGCACCCATGCATGCTGAAACGCAACGAACCTGCCCAAATAATTGTCTGGACAATTATCGTCCAGACAGGCATAATGCCTGCATGAAAAGCTCCGTCGCGGCGCCGCGCTTCGATTCCCTCGAGCAGGAAGTCTTCCTCAGCTTGTGGCGCACCTACGATCGCCTCCGGCAAATCGAGGAGGACCTGTTTGACCGCTACGGGCTCACGGCCCAGCAGTACAACGTCCTGCGCCTGTTGCGAGCGGCCCACCCCGCCAAGCTGGCGACGCTCGATTTGGGCCGCCGCCTGATCTCCCGCGCCCCGGACATCACCCGCATGATCGATCGCCTCGAACAGCTGGGCCTGGTTTGCCGCGAACGCCTCGCGGACAACCGCCGCGTCGTTCATGTCGGCATCACCTCCGCCGGCCGAACGCTCGTCGCGGACATGGCCCAGCCGCTCCGCGCCTGCCATCGGCGGCAGCTCGGCCACCTGTCCGCCGCGGACCTGAAGCGGCTCGGCGCCCTGCTCCGCCGCGCCCGGGCGCCCCACGAGGAAGAAGGCGGCGTTTGGCAATCGGTGGGCTAGTTCGCCCGTGTCGTTTTTCGTTGAAAGGTTGTTACCGTGAACGTCACGCAGAATCCTGCGGTAATCGTCATCGGCGGCGGGCCGGCGGGCTCGACCGTCTCCACGCTGATCGCGCAGAAGGGACACAAGGTCGTCCTCTTCGAGCGCGAGTACTTTCCCCGCTTCCACATCGGCGAGTCCCTCATTCCGCAGACCTACTGGACCCTCAAGCGGCTGGACATGCTCGACAAGATGCGGTCGAGCCACTTCATCAAGAAGTACAGCGTCCAGTTCATCAACCAGCACGGTAAGCTTTCCGAGCCGTTCTACTTTGTCGATCATCGGCCGCACGAATCGTCGCAGACGTGGCAGGTGCTGCGCAGCGAGTTCGACGATCTCATGCTCAAGAACGCGGCCGAGCATGGCGTCGAGGTCCATCAGGGCGCCCGCGTGCTGGAAGTGCTGTTCGAGGGCAGCCGCGCGGTCGGCGTCCGCGTCGTCCTGGGCGACAGGCAGGAGCGCACGGTCCGCGCCGAGGTCGTCGTCGACGCCAGCGGGCAAAGCTCGCTGATCCTCGACCGGCTCAAGCTGCGCCAGTGGGATCCGCTCCTGCGCAAATCCGCCTGCTGGACCTACTGGCAAGGCGCCCAGCGCGACGCGGGCCGCGACGAGGGCGCCACGCTCGTCATCCAGACGCAGGGCAAGCACGGCTGGTTCTGGTACATCCCCCAGCACGACGACATCATCTCGGTGGGTGTCGTCGCCTCCTTCGATTACCTCCTCAAGAACCGCGGCAAGGACTACGAGAAAATCTACTCCGAGGAGGTCGATCGCTGCCCCGGGCTCAAGCCGCGCCTCGCCGGGGCGACGCGCGTCTCCCCCTTCCGCGCCGCCAAGGAGTACTCGTATCGCGCCAAACAAGCGGCCGGAGACGGCTGGACGCTCGTCGGCGACGCCTTTGGCTTTCTCGATCCCCTTTACTCCTCCGGGGTGCTCCTCGCCCTCAAGTCCGGCGAGATGGCTGCCGACGCCATCAACGAAGGCCTGGCCAAGGGGGACACCTCGGCGGCCCAGCTCGGCAAATGGGAGCACGACTTCGGCAAGGGCATGGACCGCATGCGCCGTCTCGTCAACGAGTTTTACGACGGCCTCAGCTTCGGCAAGTTCGTCCGCCGCTACCCGCACCTTAAGGGCTACGTGACCGACGTTCTCATCGGCGACCTCTTCAAGGACGACGTCGACGCCCTCTGGCCGGCGATCGACACGATGCGGGCCGAGAACGCCTTTGCGACGGCGGGGGAGAGGACGCCGGCCTGACTCTGATCCAGCGTGAGACGATGCCACATCGCGCTTGCACCGCGATGCTCGCCTTTTAGAGACGCATGAATGTCCGCCGCCGAGCCAACGTCGTTGTCACTGCCAGCGCCGCGCCCGCGGCGCACGGTGTTGCTCTACGCCCTCTTCCTTGTCGCCGGCCTCGGCGCGTTTTTCGCCGTGCGCTACGTCGGTGAGGGCTTGGCCGAGGCGGCTCCGGTCGTTCAGCCCGAAGCGCCCGCGGCGCCGTCGAGCAGCGTGGCCCACCTGCTTCTCGCTCTCGCCGCCGTGCTGCTCGCCGGGCGTCTGCTCGGCCTGGTGTTCATGCGCTTCAAGGAGCCGCCGGTCATCGCGGAGGTCGTGGCTGGGATCGTGCTGGGGCCGTCTCTCCTGGGCCAGATCTCGCCCGAGGCCATGCGTTTCGTGTTTCCCGCGGACGCGGCGCCTCAGCTGGGAGCGCTGGCGCAGGTCGGCGTCATCACCTACCTCTTCCTGGTCGGCCTGGAGTTGAACACGGCGCCCTTTCGGCAGCACGTGCAGTCGACCGCCTTCATCGCCCATGTCAGCATGATCGTCCCGTTTCTCGGAGGCGCCATTCTCGCGCTCCTCCTCTTTCCCGGCTTCGCGCCCAGCGGGGTCTCGTTCACGCCATTCGCTCTCTTCCTCGGCGTCTCCCTGGCCGTCACCGCCTTTCCGGTCCTCGCCCGCATCCTCAGCGACCTGCGCCTCACGCAAACGCCTCTCGGCGCCCTCGCCCTCCTTACCGCCGCCATCGACGATATCTCCGCCTGGACGCTCCTCGCCCTGGTCGTCGGCATCGTCCAGGCCGACGCGAGCGGCGCCGGCGCCGTCATGCTCTACAGCCTGCTCTTCCTGGCGTTCATGGTCTTGTTCGCTCGCCCCGCCGTCGCCTGGTTCACGCTACTCTACGAGGCCCGTGAGGACTTGCGGCCGCGACTCTTGCCCTGGGTATTCGTGCCCCTCTTGCTCGCCGCCCTCGCAACCGAGGCGATCGGCATCCACGCCCTCTTCGGCGCTTTCCTCCTCGGCGCCCTCGTGCCGCATGAGAGCAAGCTGACCGAGGACCTGACACAGCGCCTGGAGTTGCCGGTCACTGGCCTGCTCCTCCCGGCCTTCTTCGCCTACACCGGCCTGCGAACGCAGATCGGCCTCGTGCAGGGAACCGAAGCATGGCTCATTTGCGGTTTGATCATCCTCGTCGCGGCCGCCGGCAAGATCGGCGGCGCATATGTCGCCGGGCGATTGACGGGGCTCGGTCACTCCACGAGCCTGGGCCTCGGCATCCTCGTCAACACGCGCGGGCTCATGGAGCTGATCGTGCTGAACGTCGGCCTGGAGATGGGCATCCTGTCCCCCCGTCTCTTCGCGATGCTCGTCCTGATGGCCCTCGTCACCACGCTGATGACCGCGCCGCTCCTCTCGTTTCTGGCGAAGCCGCACGCTAAGAAAAACCTGGCAAGCGGCGACACCGTCGGGTAGTCTCTCGGTGGCGTTTTCGATCCCTCGAGTTCGGGATTCACTGGGCGCCCCCAATGAGTATCGCCTTTGCCTGTGACTGCGGTCGCCCGCTGCGCGTCAAGGAGCAGCTGGCGGGACGAAAAGTTCGCTGTCCCGATTGCGGGTCGGCATGCCCCGTCCCCGCCGCCACGAAAAGCGCCGAGGACGAGGCGTTTCAAGCGTTCCTGGACGATGAGACGGACGCCGGCGCCAAGCTGGACCGCGCGGAAACGAGGCGGACCGCCGAAGCGATTCGCGCCACGCCGCCTCCGCCGCAGGCGCCACCGCAGCCTCCGCCGCTCCAGCCCGCGCCACCGCCGCCCCGCTCCCGCAAGAAGGAATGGGACACCTCGCGCTCGAAGAAGGTTTCCCGCGACCTCCGCCGCGAAGACGACGGCCCGCGCGGCGTCGCGGTCCATCCCGAGATCCTCGCCGGCGTCGGCATGATGGTCGGCGCCCTTGTCTGGTTCTTCGCCGGACTCGCCGCCGACCGCATCTTCATCTACCCGCCGATCCTCTTCTGCCTCGGCATCGGCGCCATCATCCGCGGCTTCAAGGGGGATTGACGCCGGCTGCGCATGAAAAAACCGCGGCAAATGATTGCCGCGGTTCATTCATGGTTCGGATCGCTTTCGATCGCTTACTTGCGCGACTCCCCGTACGCGGGATACGTCAGCCGAGACGTTGTCGCCGCCGGCGCCGGCGTCGACACAAGGATCGTCCCCGGCTCGGTCGCACGCGGAGCAGGCGTCCTCTCGCCGTAGGCGGGATAGGCAATCGGCGCTTTCGTCGCCGGCAGCGACACGAAGCGGCCGTCCCGAGGCAGCGTCGGTCGTGCCGGATCGACCGTCGGCGGCGTGTCGCTCGGCAGCGGCATCGGCGCCATCGGGCCGCCGTCATAGCGGTACGTGCCGTCCGGCGAATCCGCAGGCGGCATCAGCGGCCCCGGCCGCGTCCCGTAGGTCGGCGTCCCGTAGGTCGGCGTCCCGTAGGTCGGCGTCCCGTAACTCGGCGGCGCATACGTTGCCGGAGCGACTCCTGCCCGCAGCGTCACCGTCGGCGCCGTGGCGACCACGGTCGTCGAGCAGGGCGTGTAGTACCCCCCGTAGTAATAGCCCGGGTCTACGTAATAGCTCGGGTAGTAGCTGTACGGGTAGTAGTAGCTCGGGTAGTAGTAGCTCGAATAGTAGTAGGGTCGGTAGTACGAGGCATAATACGGCCGGTAGTACGACCGATAGCCGTAACCGTACCCGAAGCCGTAACGGCCGCCGTAGAACCCGTGGCCATAATGGCCATAGCCGCCGTAGTGCCCGACGTGGCCATAATGGCCGCCGCCGTAGTGGCCGCCGCCGTGGCCACCGCCACCGCGATAAGCGACGAGCTCGGTGGCCGCGTCGCCGGCGTTGAGCGCGAGGGTTGCTGTGTTCGCGGCGGGCGCGCCGCCGAGGAGAACCGTGTCGCCGGCTCGAGCGCCTGAGGCGCTTGCCAGCACGCCGGCCCCCACCAAGAGGGCCAGCCAGTTCCGATTGACCATGGTCATGCCTCCGACAAAAAGAAAACCGTGCTCCACCATCCTTGGGACGGCGACTTCCGCTGGCATGCCATCCAACATCATTGTAGGCGGGGCGCTCGGCCGCTGCAAATGGCAAACGTGATTTGGGACGGTTCCGACAGGCGGCGCTACGCGCTTCGCGGCTTTTTTCTCGTAGCAATGCGGCCGTTCTTCCCTTATATCAAGAGCATCTGGCTGCTTCAGAGAAACCCTGCAAAGGAGAGAACCGTGTTCAGGTTGCATCGCTGGGCCGGAGCGGCGCTGGCCGCCTTCGCGCTCTGTCTTCTCGTCGCCCTGCCCCAGGCCATCAGCGGCGGCAAAAGCGGCGTCAAGATCAAGGTCATCGTCCTCGAGGACGACGCCAAGCTCTGGATCGACGGCAAGGAAACCAAGCAGCGCGGCACCACGCGCAAGTTCGACATCCCCGGCCTCGAAGCCGGCGCCGAATATGTCATGACCTTCAAGGCCCAGTGGGACCCGAACAACTACACGAAAATCACCCGCACCAAGGTCGTCACCTTCAAACCTTCCGGCGACGAGATCGTCGTCGATCTGCGCAAGGCCGATCCCAAGGAGCGCGACGACGTCATCGTCCGCTACGTCCCCACGCCGCAGGAAGTCGTGGAGGAAATGCTCCGCATGGGCAAGGTCGGCAAGGGGGACGTGGTCTGGGACATCGGCTGCGGCGACGGCCGCTTCGTCATCACCGCCGTCAAGGACTTCGGCGCCAAGAGCGGCAAGGGCTTCGACATCGACCCGGCCCGCGTCAAGGAATCGAACGAGAACGCCAAGAAGGCGAAGGTGACCGACAAGGTCGCGTTCTCCGAGGCCAACGCCCTCGAGATCAAGAGCGCCGAGGAAGCCAGCGTCGTCTGCCTCTACATGGGCGAGGACCTCAACGCCGCGATGCGGCCCATGCTCCGCAAGACCATGAAGCCCGGCTCGCGCGTCATCTCCCACCGCTTCACCATGGGCGACTGGAAACCGAACGAGACGCGCAAGATCGAGGTTGGCGGCGAACAGTACGTCCTCCACCTCTGGATCATCACCGAGAAGGACAACAAGGAAGGGAAGTGACCGCGTTGTCCCCTTTCGTTTCCACGAAGGCCAACGCGACGCACGCGGCCGGAAGGGTCAGCGACGGTCCAGCCGTCGCGGACCCTTCCGGCTTTGATTTTTCCTGGCGCCGCGCGTAGGCGCCATGCGTAGGCGCCATGCGTTTCTTTCTTTTCAACACGCCCCCGTTGCTGAAATGCAACCGACATTGACAAACGCGATTGTGACATAACACTGTCACAACTCCGCGACTTGCGGCGCCTCGCCCCCGGTCCGCCGCGGGCCGGTGCCGAGACAACCGGCAAGACCGCCGAATAACCTTGAAGATCGCCACCCTACGGAGAACACCAGTCCGCCGGCTTCCATGGATCGTTCGCGGCGCCGCCGGTTTCGTCGCATCTCGTCGCACAGGCGCCCACTCATTGCGCCATATCGCCCGCCCGCAACGCAACCCGTCATTCCTGTGACGCTTAGAAAAAAGGTCACAGAACACGCAACCGACCTTGATGCGACGAAATTCGCGCCCGCATCGCAAAAACCGAGATTGTGATATAATAGTGTCGCACAGATGAGGATTCTTGAATTTTTCTCTTGCAATCCCCTCCGCCTCGATTAAAGTCCCTACATCTTCGTGCGAACTTGGTGGCAGCTGGCGTCTCCCAATTGTTACGCCGTTCCATTTCGAATCCAAGCCAGCCGCTCGCAAGGAACGCATCCTCGCCCGGAAGCGTGTTCCGCACAAACATTCCCCCACAAGGATGCGCCGATGAAGCGCCACACCCAGCGTACGCGCCGCGTCGTGTTTCCGAACCACCGGCCCAGGATCGAGCAACTGGAGGACCGCGCTTCCCCGACCGAACTGCTCGGCTCCATTTCCGGCCTGCTCGGCGCCGGCATCGCGCTGGGCTTGGGACAGGGCGATGAAGCAGCGGCTTCCAGCGCCCCAGCCGCCGCCCTCGCTCTCCCGTCGCCAACCGAGTCGATCTCAGTGACATCCCTCCTCGAAGCCGTCCCACCGGGGCAAGACGTCGCGCGGCCCGCCGATCCTCCGCCAGCCGCCGCCCCATCCCCCTCGCTCCCGACGGCGCCGCTGACGGCCCTTCAGCCGCCCAACTTCGACAACTTCGCCGATCCCTTCCCGGACCCGTTGGGCCAAACGCCTCCGCATTCTCCGAGCGGCGGAGGTGGTGGGGTCGCGACCCCCTCTGACACTCCGCCGCCTGCCGCTGGCGGGGAATCCGGGGCTGGGCCCGCCGGCGGAAATGGCAGCGGTGGCGCCGCAGGTGGCGGATCCTCGCAGGAAAACAATGCCGGCCCGACCACGCCGCCCACGCCTACTCCGAGAAGCGCTGTTGACACATCATCCGCAGGGGCGACTCCCCTCGACGCACGCTCGAATCGAAACCCAATGTCCACGAGTTTCGGCGCCCGGCCCATGACCTTCGAGATCAACCGCGGCCAAGCCGATAGCCAGGTGCAGTTCTTGTCGCACGGCAAGGGCTACAACCTCTTCCTTTCCCGAACACCGCTGTCTTCAACTTGGTTCAGCCGAACGTCCAGCCGAAGGCGCCTCCGCGTGTCGACGTCGTTTCCATGACGTTCGTGGGCGCCAATCCGAGCGCGCGCGTCGTCGGCGACGGGCCTTTGCAGAGCCGCTCCAACTACTTCAAGGGCGACCCCTCGCAGTGGCTGACCAACGTCCCCAACTACTCCGCTGTGGTGGTACACGACATCTACCCTGGCATAGACGTGCGTTACTACGGCAACAACAGCGGGCTTCTGGAGTACGATTTGGTGGTGAAACCCGGGGCCGACCCCTCGCAGATTCGGCTGGATTATCAAGGCGTGACTGGCGTCTCCATCGACCCCCGCGGCGCCGCGCACCTCTCCACCCCGAACGGCGAAATCCGCAGCTGGGAGCCCGTAGCGTATCAGGTGGGGGAAACCGGCGCCCGTCGCGAAGCCTCGGCACGCTACCTCAGCCTCGGGACGAACCAGTTCGGCTTTCAAGTTTCTCAATACGACCACAGCGCTGAACTTGTGATCGACCCGGCAATTGACTACTCGACTTTCCTGGGCCGCGTTTCCGATGACGAGGCGAACGGCATCGCTGTCGACAACGCGGGCGCCGTCTATGTCGCCGGTAGTAGCTATTTATGGTCCAACTACGACGCTTTCGTCACCAAGCTCAGCGCGGACGGGCGCCAGGTGGTTTATTCGGTCTACATCGGCGGCTCCGCGGATGACTGGGCGAACGCCATTGCCGTTGACCCCGCCGGCAACGCCTATGTCGCCGGTTATTCGGCCGCCGGCTTCCCCGTTACGCCCGGAACCCCCTCCGCCATCCTCGATCCGGTCGTTTTCAAGCTGAACGCGACCGGCGATCAGCTGCTCTACGCCCGGGCCATCGGCACCTACAATAGCGCGCCTGAAGAGGGGACCGGGATCGCAGTCAACGCTCAGGGCGAAGCGTTCCTCGTTGGCTTTGTCCAGCCGGAAAGCTGGTGTCCTTTTCCAACAACGGACGGCGTCTATCAGCACGACGCCAATGGCGGCCTGGAAGCGTTCTTGACCAAGCTTTCTCCCAGCGGCGGCACGATCTATTCCACGCTACTCGGCGGCCCTGGCGACGACCGCGCTTACGGCGTGGCGGTCGACCAGGACGGCTACGCATATGTAACGGGCGAGGCCTCATCCGGGTTCCCAACCACCGGGGGCGCCTACCAGGAAACCGTGCTGGGCGGCACGGACGCCTTTGTCACCAAGTTCAACAAGGACGGCACGGCACGGGTCTATTCCACCGTGATTGGGGGCAGAGACGACGACGCAAGCTATGGCATTGCGCTCGACTCCTCAGGGAACGCCTACATCACCGGCGAGGCAGGCCCGCCCGGATTGGACGCCTTTCCAACCCCAGGCGGTTTTCAGACGAGTTTCGGCGGCGGAGACTCGGACGCGTTCGTCACCGCGATCAGCTATTGGGGTTCATCCCTGATCTCTTCCAGCCTGCTCGGCGGATCGGGCGCCGATTCCGGTCGGGGGATCGCCCTCGATGCCAGCCGCCGGCCCCTGCTCACCGGCATGACTACCTCGTCCGATTTCCCGACGCTTTCCGCCTTTCAACCCAGCTTCGGGGGCGTGAAGGACGCCTTCGTGACTCAGGTCAGCGCGGATGGCCACTCCAAGGTTTTCTCCAGCTACCTCGGTGGTTCCGATGCGGACGAAGGCCGGGGCATCGGCCTCGACATTCTCGACAACGCCTACATCGCGGGCATGACCGTCTCGACGGATTTCCCGACGCAAGACCCCTACCAAGCCAACTTGGCCGGTTCGAGCGACGCCTTCGTCACGAAGATCACGCTCCAGCCGGACCCGCCCGCGATCACCTCCATTTCCACCGACTCCGGCGCCTCCGCGTCCGATTTCATCACGAACGACCAAACCCTTGTCATTTCGGGTACCGCCCTCGCAAGCAGCACCGTCGACATCTACCGCCCTGGCACGGTGGACTCGATCGGCACGGTTACTGCCGACGCGTCGGGCGCATGGGCGTTCGACTATACCGGCACGACGCTGGCCGGAGGAACTTACGGCTTCTACGCGACCGCCACCTCCGACGGCTTCGTGTCCCAACTCTCCCGAACAACGCTCGTGACCGTCGATCTTACTCCCCCGACCGTCACCCTTAAGGCCCCCTCCGCCACCGCCAGCCTCGCCCCCGAAATTGAGGTCTGGGCCAGCGATCTGGTTGGCTTCGCGCCCGGCGCAACCGTTTCTATCGACGCCGACCGAAACGGCGACAGCGACTTCGATGACCCTGGCGAAATCGGCTACGCGACGGCCGCTCTCGCGGACGGCTACGTGAGGATCACGCTACCCTCCTTCTCCGGAACCGGCGCCTACCATCTCCGCGCTCGGGTCAGCGACCTCGCGGGGAACGAGGGGACGAGCGCGGCCGCGAACATTACCATCACTCCTGCCACCACCTGGGGGTTGGCGGGCGCCGCCATGGTGAATCACCCGGGCGAAGGCAACGCCGGCGAACTTCTCGGCGTCGTTACCCTTGCGCACGCGCTCGACCTCGACCTATCTCCGGGCTCGTCCCAAGCCGGCGCCCCGTCGTTCGTGTACAACGGCGCGACCGTCAGCGCCCGACCCGTCATCCAGGGCGTTGTCACCACCCCTAACAATGTCTCGTTGCCCGCCACGCTCGACGTGGAGCTTGTTTGGGACGGCGCGTCGCAAGGCGTCAACACGTACGGCGCCACGGGCATCGCTCCGGGCGACCTCATTACGGTGTCGGCTCGGCCGAATGCGCCGGTCTCGACCGGGCGGCACACCTGGGAGCTGCGCGTGAAGATTACCGGGCTCCCCGATCTCGTCGCCACCGGGACCACTTTCGCGGTCGACCAGTCGGCCAGCCCATTCGGCGCCGGCTGGAACCTCTCCATCCTCAACCGGCTCATCGATGTCCCCGCTTCCGGATCCGATCCGGCGGGTCGGCTCTGGCTCTACGGCACGGGCGACTGGCGTTTCTTCGCCGGGTCGTCGGGGACGTTTTCCAGTCCGGCCGATGACAACGGCGTCCTTGTCAAGAACCAGGACGGCTCCTTCACCTACACCACGCCCGAACAGGACAAGATCGAGTTCGACAGCGAGGGTTTCCAAACGCAATGGACCAGCGCCGACGCTCATGCGACACTCCACTTCGCTCACGCCGCCGGCCTGCTCACGGGCCTCACGGCCATCGACGGAAGCGCCTCCACCTTCAACTACTCCTCCGGAAAGTTGACCTCGATTCTCGCCCCGGGGTCCCGAACCTTCACGACGACCATTGACACGAACGGCGACCTGACCAGCATTCAGAACCCCGACGACGGCGTCCACTCGTTCACCTATTCCAATCACCGGATCACCAGCGAAACATTCGGGCTCATCGCCAACCAATGGCACTACGACTCTGGCGACGTCCTCGATCAACAGACCTGGGGCGCCCCGGGAAGCCCATCCGTGTTCGACATCAGTCCCGCGGCCACGCATGGTCTCGGAGGCCTTGCGAAGGATCCCCGACCGCAACGGTCACCGATCCGCTCGGCTACGCCACCCTGTATGCGTTCGACTCTTACGGCCGCCTCATCAAGCAGGTCGAGGCCAACGGCGCCACCACCACTTGGACGCGCGACGGCGCCGGCCGCGTCACCGAGATCAAAGACCCGCTCGGCCGCTCCACCGCTTTCGAACGTGACACGAAGGGCTACGTTACCCAGGAGACGTTCCCCGACGCCGAAACCCAACATTGGAGCTATGACTCGACCTACCACGGCGTCACCTCCTTCACAGATGAACGTGGCAACACCACCATCTACGTCTACGATCCCGCCACCGGCCATCTGCAGAGCACGACCGACGCCCTCCTGAATCAGACCAGCTACGCCTATAGCCTCACTACCGGCCTGCTGGAGACAAGCACCGATCCGCAGGGCAAGGTCACGTCCTTTGTCTACGACACCTACCGCCGCCAGACGCAAGCCAAGACCACGTACAGCCTGACGGTCCTTGCCCAGACCGATACCGCCTACGATAGCTGGGGCAATCCCAGCAGCGACATCGACGCCCTCGGCCTCTCCACCGCCTACCTCTTCGACGCGATGGGCCGCAAGACTTTCGAGCAGGTTGGAACGAACGGCGCGCAGACCTGGGTCTACGACGATTCCGGCCTCGTCACGGAAACCCAGAATCAGAACCTGCACCGCACGCAACTCATCTACGACGAAAGCGGTCGAGGTATTGTCGCTTCAACGGTCGAAGGCGCCGGGACCCAGCAAGCCCGGACCACGCTTTACACCTTCGACGTCTCCGGCCGCACGCAAGCCGTACGCCAACCGAACGGCTACTGGCACACCTTCCTTCTCGACGCCGTCGGCCAGGCGCTCACGGACACCGATCCGCTCGGGGGCGTGCGCCGCAACGTTTACGACCTCGCCGGTCAGCTCACCGACACGTGGGACCAGCTCGGCTTCCACAGCAGCTCCTACTACAACGGCT
The DNA here is from genome assembly GCA_046350295.1 of Gemmataceae bacterium. Lineage (GTDB taxonomy): Bacteria > Planctomycetota > Planctomycetia > Gemmatales > Gemmataceae > JAXMAR01. Next base: position 35,906 of record JAXMAR010000027.1, on the reverse strand, counting down.
GCGGCTGGGTCACCGCCAGCGTCGATCCCACGGGATACGTCGTGAGCTTCTCCTTCGAGCCGAACGGCCTCTCCACCGGCTGGACCGATTCCGAAGGACGCGGCCAGAGCGCGACCTACGACGCGCTCAACCGCGTCGACATCACAGCCGACGGCAACGGCAACACGACCGACACCGACTACTGGCCGGACGGCCGTGTCAAGCAGATAACCGACGAGCTGGGCGCCGTCACCACGTTCGACGTCAACTTCCTCGACCGGACCGAGACGCGCATCGAGGCCTATGGCGTCGCCGGTCTACAGCGCACCATCACCAGCTACTTCAACCAGGTCGGCTTCGTCACCGAAGTCGAGAACGGCCTCGGACGCTCGACCTACTATGAGGACAACGGCCTCCATCAGGTCTGGAAGGTGCGCGACGACCATTACATGCGCAAGGCCACCAACGAATACGACGGCCTGGGCCAACCCAAGAAGGTGAAAGACGCCCTCAACGACGATACCCAGGAGGAATACGACGGCCTCGAACGTCCCACCGCCGCCATCGACGCCGACGGCTACAAGACCCAGGTGATCTCCGACGCCATGGGCGCCAAGGTCGCCGAGATCGACGGCCTCGGCCACGCCACCAAGTACGTCAACGACCGTCTCGGTCGCCAGATCGCCATTGTCGACGCCAACGGCGGCGTTGTCCGCAAGGAGTATGACGCGCTCTACCTGAGACTGATCGTCGATCCGGTCGGCAACAAGACCCGCTATGCCAACGACCCGGACGGCCGCGTCATCAAGGAAGTCGATCCGCTTGGCCATGCCACCACGTATGAGCGTGACGCCGCCGGCCGCGTGACCAAAACCACCGACCGGCTCAACGGGATCCGCGAGTTCGGCTACGACCTGAACGACAACAAGACTTCGGAAACATGGAAGGTGGGGACGACGACCATCGACTCCTTCTCCTGGACCTATAACGCCAAGAACGAAATGCTCACGGCCATGGAGGGGACGAGCGGCTACACCTTCACCTTCGACGAGCTGGGCCGGCCCAAAACGCAGACCGATCCCAACGGCTTCACCATCACCACCAACTACGTCAACGCCTCCGACCGCATCGACACCGTCGCCGACAGCGCCGGCGCCACCCGCCAATACGTCTATTACGACGACACAAGCACCAGCGTTTCCCCGGACAACGTCAAGTACGTCACCTTCAGCGGCGCCGGCCTACCCAATCTGCGCTGGGACTTGAGCTACAATGCCCGCGACGACGTGACGGAGATCAAGCGCTACGCCGACCTGACCGGGACCAACCTGGTCGCCAGCTCCACCTTCCAACAGGACGCCAACGGCTTTCTCGCCGTCATCGACCACCGCGACGCCGCCGGCGTCTTGATCGACTATTTCCACTACGGCCACGACGCGGCGAACCGCGTCACCTCCGAGGAGAGCAAGGTCAGCGGCTCATCGTCGACGCGCGCGTTCACCTACGACAACATCAATCAGCTCCTCAGCGACGGCGCCACGACGCGCGCTTTCGACAAGAACGGCAACCCGACGATGGCCGGTTACTCGATCGACCCCGGCAACCGCATCGCCCGGGACGCGGATTCGGAATACGAGTACGATGACGAAGGCAACCTCATCCGCCGCACCAACCTCACCAGCGGCGAAACCTGGCGCTTCCTCTACAACTTCCGCAACCAGATCACGACGATCCTGAAGTCGGGTAGCCCGGGCGGCGCCATCGTCTGGAGGGCTGACGAGACTTACGACGCCCTCGGCAACCGCTCGTCCGAAACCATCGACGCCGACGGCGCAGGCTCCGGCGCGGCCGTCACGACGAAGTTCGCCTACGATCAGAACGGCAACGTCTGGGCCGACCTGGACGCGAGCGGCGCCATCACCACCCGCCGCCTCTATCTCGACGCCGTCGACGCGCTCTTCGCCAAGATCGGCTCTTCGGGCGACGTGGACTTCTACCTCACCGACCGCCAGGGCTCCGTGCGCGACGTCTACAGCTCGACCGGGACTTTGCGCAAGGAAGTCGATTACGACGGCTACGGCAAGATCATCCTGGACACGAACGCCGGCTACGTCGACCGCTACGGCTACACCGGCCGCGAGCTCCAGCCCGAAAGCCAGACCCAGTACAACCGCGGCCGCTGGTACGCCATTTTCATCAGCCGCTGGATGAGCGAGGACCCGCTGAAGTTTTCGGCCGGGGATACGAATCTTTATCGGCCTGTCGGCAACAACGTTACCAACCACACAGACCCGAACGGGCAGGTAGTGCCGTTAATCGCCGGGCTTGCCGTTCTCGGCTTCGAGCTCTATGGGCTCTACCGCGCGAACCGGGCTCTGGAGCGGCATGCGGAGATACAAGCCATCTTCGCGCGTCCGGATTGGACCCAGGCGGATGCGGGCCGCGTCCAGGGCCTATGGCAGGCCGCACGCTGGGACCAAGCGTGGGCGGAAGTCGCGAAGACCACTGCGGAGTCTTATTCGATTGGCTTCGCCGCCGGCATCATCGCGCCTTGGGCCGGCGCTTACCTCCTCGGCCGCTTCCCGCTGGGCACGACGATCACCACGAGTGCTTTGACTGTCGGCGCCATCGGGTTCACCGGTTACCAAGGCTACCAGATCGCGGGTAACTGGAGCCAGATGGACGGCCCGGCGCGCTTTCAAGCCGTGGGCCAGGTAGGCGCCGCCTGGGGCGGCGGCTTGGCTGGCGCCGGCATGGGCGCGAGCTGGGTTTCGCCTCGCTTCGTTCAAGCCAGCTTCCTGGCAGGCGCGTTGAAACGCGGCATCGCCAGCTTCTCCACGGAAGCGACGGCGGGTGAGGTCGCAGCGGCGTTCGCGGCGCCGCAAGCCGCGATCGTGTCGCGCGTTAAAGCTGCGCCAAGCAGTCCCTATGTGACGAGATACGATCCCCTATTCCCCGGCCGCCCTGATCCGCGTTATTCCATCGACACGAGCACATTCACGGGGGGCGAACTAACATCTGCGGGTGGGATCCGGAATACGCAAGAGTTTTGGGAGCAATGGCTGAAATTGCTTCCCGAGTCGCTGAGCCCCGGGAACCGGTTTCTAATTGCGAACTACGAACGCCTAAAAGTGTCACCAAGGATTGACGACGCGTGGATCAGATTGTTTCCCGAGCATTCCGGGTTTCACAGGGATGTGCTGGTCCATCACCATGTTGACTTTGGACGTTACGCGATTCCGGTTCCGGGCGAGACGCACGTCGGCTCGGGCGGTCCGTGGCACGCAAGATGAGGTGCTGGTTATGGAGCTATTTCCACTCGATACGATCCGCAAAAGACTCGACGACGAGTTCTTGCCGCTTGAGCCCACTCTAACCGGCTTTCGGCTGATCGAGTCGCCCGTGTCACCCGACGTCGTCCTCCAATGCGCAAGGCGACTCGACGTTGCCTTTCCTTCTTCGTTTGCCGACGCGGCGAGTCACTTTGACTTCGGGCGTTTCACAATTGGTCCCGTGGCCTTCTGCAACACCGGTGACTATTTTGCATGGTTGGTAAAAGTGAACGAGAACACATCCTCACACGCACATCCGTGGTGGGGAGAAGCGCAACGCCCGCATGACCTCATCATGATCGCAAACTCAGATCCCTATGCCATTCTCTTGAACGTGAACACTGGCCAAGTCCTTGCCCTGTTGCACGGGGACGTTTGGGCCAAAGGCGCGTTCGTGGTAGCGCGAGACTTTGACGTTTTTTTTCGGGGGCTTGCCACAGTTCTATTGCAACGAAGACCTGGAGGCGAAAACGAAGGCTTGGCGCGCAAGGTTGCCGCCGCTGTAGGCGTTGAACCGGAGAACGCATTTTGGCTGGAGGTCGGGCGATGACTCGGCAGCCCCGAAAGTGGTTGGAAAACGGCTCGATAGTGCGAGTCGGGGCGCTAAGATGATCCAAAGAACCAACAGTACAAACCCAAACGGAGGATCCCATGAACACGCGACAAGCCCTGGTCTTCGCCATCGCCCTCTTGCTCGGCTGCTTTGTCGGCGGCTCGTTCCTCAGCCAACCGTCCACCGCTCAAGGGCCCGGGGGTGCGATGCCGGGACGCTACCAGCTTTCGGGTAACGGCGCCGTCTCCATCCTCGTCCTCGATACGGCCACCGGGCAGGTCTGGACAACCGGCAACGCCAGCATCGGCAGGTGGACCGACATGGGCAGCCCCGTCCGCAAGTAAGCGCCCGAGCCGGCCCTGTCGAAAGCGAAAGTCGCGGTTGGCGGGTCGTAAGGGGTATCGCTTCGTATGTTGGGGCGGCGGCGACTTGCCGGGTGGAAGTGGCAAGTCGCCCGGTGGTTGGCGGCCTCCTGGAATACACGCGCCAGTGCGTCCGCGGCCTGCTGCGTCATTCAAGGCCGCCGTTCGACCTGGTGTTCCTCAATCCCGGCGCCCTGGACGGCACGTCGGATTATCTGGCGGGACTGGCCGACGGCTCTCCAGCGCGGATCGACGTGGTCGCCGTCGAGCCGGAATGGGGAATGGCGAAGGAGAAAAAGGAGGAGATGATCGCGGTGCGCGGCGACTACGTCGCCATCCTGAACAACGACGTGATCGTCGGCCCGCACTGGCTCGCGTCGATGACGGGCCTGCTCGCCGCCCAACCGCAACTCGGCATGGTGGGGCCGATGACCAACATCGGCCCGGAGCGACAGTTGATCCCGCCCCTCTCCTACCCGACGCTCCAGCCCGCCGCCGACCCGCTCGCTGGCCCGGACTGGCCGCCCTTCCTCCAAGGCCTCGACGCTTGCGCCAGGCGGATGCGCGAGGAACGCCAGGGCCAGTGGACGGAAGCGGATTCCCTGGGCGCCGGCTGCGCCGTCCTACGCAAAACCTGCCTGCAACGCCTCGCCGCATTCCCTGCCCGCTCCCCTCTAGGCCACTTCGACATCCCAGGCCTGAGCCAGCGCGTAAGACAAGCCGGCTTCGGCCTCGCCGTCTGCTCCGATACCTTCACCCACTACTTCGCCGTCCGCGGCAAAGTTTAGAGGCTGTTTCAAAACGGGGACGCGACTCCTAAAACCCCAAAAAGACAAAGAGTCGCGTCCCCGTTTTGAAACAGCCTTTAGGCCACCGCGTTCCTTCTTGCGGACGCCTTCTTTTCCTGTCACGCCGCTTTGCCTACCGGCGCGGCGCCGTCTTCCCCGTACTGGTGGTGCACCACGCGCTGCGGGAACGGCATGGAGATCTTCAATTCGTCGAACGTGTTCTTGATCCGCCGCATCATCTCCCGTTTCACCTTCCACTGCTGGAGCGGCTTCGTCTTCATCACGAACTTGATCGTCACCGCCGAATCCGAGAACTGATCGACGCCCAGCATCTCCGGGTCCTCCGTGATCATGTCCTCCCAGAGCGGGTCCCGGCGCAGCGTCCGGCCGACGCTCAGCAACACCTCCATCACGCGGTCGACGTCCTCCTTGTAGGCCACGCCGATCTCGAACAGCGCCTGCGACCAGCCATGCGTCTGATTGCTCACGCTCGTCACCTGCCCGTGCGGGATGAAGTGGACGACGCCTTCGATGTCGCGCAGCACCGTCATACGCAGCGTGATCCGCTCGACGCTGCCCGAGACGTCGCCGATCTTCACCACGTCGTTCACCATGTACTGGTTCTCGAGCAGGATGACGAAGCCGTAGAAGTAGTCCTTGATCAGGTTCTGCGCCCCGAAGGCCACGGCCAGACCGAGGATGGCGGCGCCTCCCATCAGCGGGATGACCGGGATGCCCATCTCCTCCAGCATCATCAGGGCGCCCCCCGCCCAGACGAGCAGCATGCCGAAGTTGTGAAACACGCCCGCCAGCGTGCGGGCCCGGTTCTCGCGCTCCTCGGCCGTCCCCTTCGGGCCGCGCCGGGCCATGAAGTTGACCAGGCGCTTGTCGAGCGAGCGCACGATGATGAACAGCGCGAACATGCCGACGAGGACGAGGAACATGCGCGGTCCATGCTCCACGAGCCAGCGCAGCATGTTCTGCGGATTGAACGGGTTCTCCAGACGCTTGACGTCGGCCCCCGCCCGCTCGGCCTCGGCCTTCTTCGCGGCCACTTCCTGATCGGCCAGAGTCTTCTCGCTGCGCAGCGCCGTCAGGTCGCGCTCCAGGCGCGTCACGCGCTCGTTCCGCTCGGCGATGGAGGCCCGAATCTCGTCGCCGCGCTTGTGCTGGGCGTCGATCTTCGCGTTGAGCGCCGCGATCTCTTCCGGCGTCGCGCCCTTGGTCAACTTCTGCTGCCGCTCTTCCGCCAGAGCCTTCTCCTGCGCCAGCGCCAGCTCCAGTTTCTTCTTGTCGTTCTCCAGCAGACCTTTTTCCAGACCGACGAAATCGCTGATGGCCCGGATGCGCTGCTCGAGCGACTTGGTCGCGTTCTCCGCCTCCTTCGCTTTCTCCTCGCGCAATTTCGCGTCCTCGCGCGCCTTTTTCAGCACCGGATCGGATCCGCTCTCGCCGGGTTTCTTCCCATCGTCGTTGAGCAGGACATCCAGCGCGATCTGATTTTGCAAGAGTTTCTGGTCGACGCCCGCCAGCCGCTCCTGCACCAGCTTGCGTTCTTTGATGGTGAGGTCGAGCTGTTCCTTGGCGATCTCCGCTTGTAGCGCCAGGTCCTTCATCTCGCCACCGAGGATGACGGCCTCCTCGGTCTTAGGGTCCAGCGCGTCGCGCTGCTTACCCTTGGCCCGCAGCTTGCCATCCATGGCGGCGAGGTCGCCGCTGATTGCGCGGATACTCTCGTTCACCTTATCCAAGGCGATTTTGAGCTTGTCGCGCAGCTCCCGGTCCTGCTGCATCGTGAGCTGCAGACGTGAAATACGGTCCGCGTTCAGGATCCGACTTTCAGCCGAGCCGCCATCCTTGCCTTTGGGCGCCTCGCTCTTCTTGACTACGTCGGCAATCGGCGCTTGCGCTGGGGCGGCGTCGGGCAGGGCAAGGCAGGCAAGACAAAGCGCGAGGGAAAGAGAGCGAAAACGAGGCAAGGCGGGCATCGCGGTTCTCCTCTGCTTCCGTGATCGAGGACGGTTGCGCGGCCCAGCAGAAAACCATTTTTCCCGGCGCTGTTCAAGGGCAATCCCCCGGCGCGGCGGGGCGCTTGGAGTCCAGTCAGTCCAGTCCTCCTTAATACCGCGGCAGCGACGGATCGATCCGCTCCGCCCACGCCAGGATGCCCCCCTTCAGGTTCCTAAGCTGCGTGAATCCCTGCTGCCTCAAGAACGCGATCGCCTTCTGGCTGCGCATGCCGCTCTTGCAGTGCACCACCATGGGCCGGCTCTTGTCCAGCTCGCGGAAACGTTGCGGCAACTCCGGGAGGGGCAGGAGGGTGCTGCCCGCGATGCGGCAGATCTGGAACTCCTCGGGGTTGCGCACGTCGAGAATAAACGGCGCCTTGCCCTCCTTCACGAGCCGGCTCAACTCCTCGACGGTCATGTCGTCGCTGACCGGGGCCGGGGCGGGGGCCTCCCCGCGGACGCCGCAAAACTCTTCGTAGTCGATCAGCTTGGTGATGGTCGGGTGGTCGCCGCAGACGGCGCAGCGCGGGTTGCGGCGGACCTTGAACTCCTGCACCTTCATCGCCAGGGCGTCGTAGAGCAGGAGCCGGCCGATGAGAGGCGTCCCCTTGCCCATGAGGAGCTTGATCGTTTCGGTGGCCTGGATGCAGCCGACGAGGCCGGGGAGGATGCCGAGGACGCCCCCTTCGGCGCAGGACGGCACTTCGCCCGGCGGCGGCGGCTCGGGGTAAAGGCAGCGGTAACACGGCCCATGCGGCGGATGGAAGACGGAGGCCTGGCCGTCGAAGCGGAAGATGCTGCCGTAGACGTTCGGCTTCTTGAGGAGGACGCAGGCGTCGTTGACGAGGTAGCGGGTCGGGAAGTTGTCGGTGCCGTCGATGACGATGTCGTAGGGGCGGACGAGGTCGAGGGCGTTGGCGGAGGTGATGCGCGTTTCATAGAGATCGAGCTTCACTTCGGGGTTCATGGCCCGGATCTTGTCGGCGGCGGACTGGAGCTTGGGGCGGCCGACGTCGGCGGTGAAGTGGAGGATTTGCCGCTGGAGGTTGGAGAAGTCGACGGCATCGAAATCGACGAGGCCGATGCGGCCGACGCCGGCGGCGGCGAGGTAGAGGGCCAGAGGAGAGCCGAGGCCGCCGGCCCCGATGAGGAGGACGCTGCCGGCCTTGAGGCGTTTCTGCCCCTCCATGCCGACCTCGGGCATGATGAGATGGCGGCTGTAGCGGGCGATTTCCTGGGGGGAGAGAGCGATATCGGCCATTGGGTTTTCCATCTTGTATTGCAGGGACGCTGTCGGTTGCGGCACACGGAGTGCGCCTGCTACGTGATTGTAACGGGGCGGCGGACAATGTCACGCGCGGCCGGAATCTCTATGCTCAGCGCATGGACACCAATCATCTGTTAGCCCATGTCGAGTCGGCTCCGCGTCAGACGTTCCCGTGGGGAGCGCTGCAGTGGCTGTGCAACGCCGAACGGATGCCGGGCGCGCTGCTGACGTTCGGCGTCTGCGACCTGGAGCCGGGGCAGGGTAACCCGCGGCATTACCATCCGAACTGCGAGGAAGTGCTGCTCGCGCTGGAGGGCGAAGGGCGGCATCAGATCGAGGAACACTGGGTCGATCTGAAAGCCGGCGGGCTGATCCGCATTCCGACCGGCGTTCGGCACAAGCTGATCAACACGGGAAAAACGCGGCTGCGCTGCGTGATCGCGTTTTCCTCGGGGACGCGGGAGACGGTGTTTCTGGAGTAGGGACTCAGAGCCGGAAGCGTGAGCGACGGTCTGGCGAATCCGTCGCTCACGCTTCCGGCTCTGAATTGTTTCGTTAGCCAAGGCGGGCGTGGAGGTAATCGATGGCCGAGGTCAGGCTGGTCGCGTTCAGCGGGTAGGTCATGACGGCCCGGCCGCTGTTCGGCCCGGTGGGCAGGTCGAGCAGCGTGCCGCCGCCGCTGACGTCGAGGATCTGGAGCCAGGCGTTGGGGTCGGCGCCGCCGTCGACGTAGAACCAGGTGGGAGAGGCGCCGTAGCCGCTGCTATTGGCGACGCTGACGCTGACCACGTCGCGCCACGGGCCCGTGTAGCTATCGAGTGGGCTGGTGCGAACCGCGAGCGGGCTGTTCGTCGGCTGGGCCTGCACCTTGATCCAGTCGTCGTTGACCCCCGTCGTCAGGTTGACGCCGTAGCCGTAGTTCCCGCCGGTCGCCCAGAAGTAGATCGAGAAGGGGCGCGGGCCCGTGCCGACCATGCGGTCGGCGCCGATCGTGATCACGTCGCCGACGTTGGACTTTGTCTCGCTCACGTTCAGGTAGTTGGCGCCCGAGCCGGCGTCGATGTTGAGACGGCCACCGAGCGCCGCGCCGAGCTGGCCGGTCTGGGCGGTGACGTCGATGACATCATTGCCGCCGAGGGTGGCGACGCCGGCCGCGCCCTTCGTGCCGCGGACGCGGACCCAGTCGTCGCTCCAGCCGGTGAGCACGTTCACGGTGAAATCGCCGCCGCTGCCGGTGGAATTGGAGTAGTCGATGGAGAAGGGGAACGCCCCTTCGCCGAGGACGTGGTCCGGGGTGACGGTGATGACATCGCCGGCGTCGCTGCGGCCCTCGTCGACGTTGAGCAGGTTGTGTCCCCCCCCACCGTCAAGCGAGAGCTGGCTGTTGAGCAGCAGTCCGAGGCGGCCCGTGGGGGCCGTGACTTGGAAGGTGTCGTCGCCGTCGCCGCCGAAGACCGCGAAGGGTGTGCCCGGGTGGAGGCCTTCAACGTTGATCGTGTTGTTGCCGCCCCGGGCCAGCAGGCTGAGCTTGGTGATGCCCTGGTAGACCATGGCGTCGTCGCCGCCACGATGGAACTCGACGCCGTTGATGGTGAAGGAGTCGGCCCCATCCGACAAGCCGACGTCCAGTTTCGTGACATTGGCGATGATGCTGGCGGCGCGGTTGCCGGTGAAATGCATGTCGTTGAGGAAGAGGATGTCGGCGTTGCTGGCGCTCAGGCCGTTGCCGAAGTTGGTCACCGTCATGCGGGAGAGAATGATGCCCCCGAGCGCGCCGTTGTTGTCCAACGTGATCCCCACGCCCGCGCCGGAGCCGGACAGAATCGTCGTCGCCGCGTCGGTTCCATCGATCTTGAGCAGCTTGTTGAACACGACAGGGCCGCTGTAGTGGCCGGGGTTGACGATGATGTCGCAGCCGGGCGGGGCGGCGGCCACGGCCTCCTGGATGGTGGCGAAGGCGTCGATGCCGAAGCGGTGGGCGGGACCGGGGCCGTCCGGGTCCTCGCCGATGACGGGGTTCGGGAAGTTGTCATCGACATAGAGCGTGTCCAGGAACGGCGGCGCGATGATGCCGCCCCAGTTCGGCTCGCCGTCGAAGTCGGAGCCGCCGTTGATAGTGAGCCGGCTCACATTGGAGCCGTCCCGGTTCATGACGTAGATCTCCGGCTCGTGATTGAACTGACCGACAAAGTCGCGCTCGCTCGTGAAGACGATCTTCTGCGAGTCGGGCGACCAGGAGCCGAAGGTATCGGCGCCGTCCGTGGTGGTCAGCCGCTGCGGATTGGAGCCGTTGGCGTTCATCACGAAGACGTCGACGTTGACGCCATAGCGGGCCCAGGCGGCGATCTGGAAGCCGTCCGGCGAATAGACGGGCGAACGATAGTCGGCGAGGCTGTCGGTCAGCTTCGTCAGGCCGGACCCATTGGCGTTCATGACCCAGATATCGCGTTCACCGCCCGAGACGCGTTCCTGATCGAAGACAATCTTCGTCCCATCGCGGGACCAGCTGGGCGCCCCGTTCTGCAGGGTGGCGCTGGTCGTGGTCAGGCGCGTCTGGCCGGAGCCGTTGGCGTTCATCACGTAGACTTCGCTGCCGCCGTTGGGGAGATGGTCGCGATTGCTCAGGAAGACGATCTTGGTTCCATCCGGCGACCACTGTGCTCCGGTGTTGAGTCCGGAGGCGCTGGTCAACTGCGTCAGGCCGGAGTTGTTACCGGAGCCGTTGGCGTTGACGACGTAGATATCGGAGGCCGGGCCCGAGGAGCGCGTGAAGGCGATTTTCTTGCCGTCGGGCGACCAGACTTCGTTGCTGTCGGACGTGCTGGTCGTGAGGCGAAGCAAATTGGAGCCGAACTCGTCGCAGACGTAGACGCTGCCGCCGCTGAGGAAGGCGATCCGGCTGCCGTCGGGAGACCAGACGGGGAAAGCGTCCGGCATCGTGTTGGTGCGTCTCTGATTGGAGCCATCCGGGTTCATGATGTAGAGGTCGCTGCCGCCGAAGTTGGCGCTGCTGATAAAGGCGATCTCGCTGTTTTGGTAGACGGTGATGCGGTAATCCTCGATTTCGCCGTCCGTGGCCGCTCCCGTCGGATCGAGACCGCCGGCCGTGCTGAGGCGGAAGCGGGCAAAGGCGTCGCCGCCGATGAAGATCGAGGGAACGGAGAAACTGACGTTGTTTGGCCCGGTGCTGACCGCCAGTCCGGCCGCGGGCGTGATGCGCTCCGTGGCGTCGAAGACGCCGTTGGCGTTGAAGTCGACCCAGGCGTCGAGCTTGGCCGGACCGCCGCTGACGTTGACGGTCCAGGTGGCGCTTGTGCCGCCGACGAGGTTCGTGATCTGGACGCCGTCCTCGTCGGCGAGGTTGTTGGTGTCGTCGCCGCGGGCGTTGGCGGAGACGAGCGCGGTCGCTTCGGTGTCGCGCAGCGTTCCGAGGATCGGCCCGGTGGCGACGTGGGAGGCGGTCAGCGTGCCGTAGCTGGCGGGGGCGTCGCCGAAGTCGAGAAAGACGGCGGGCGCCGTGCGGTCTTCGAGGACTTCCAGGCGGGGGCGTGAACGGGGACTGCGTCGTGCTTGTCTTTTCGCGCGGGGGATCGTGAAGTCGTGGTTGCGCCTGTTCATGGTGGTTCCCTTCTCGAATGGTGGAACCAGGCTCGACAATCTTCCCTGCGGCGGGCCTGACGTCAAGTTAGGTAAGGCAAATTGGGGACCGAACGGCGCGTTTCTCCGCAAGCGGCAAAAACCACGTGAAATTGCGTACGCGGCCCGTGAGTTACGACGAGGCGTCGTTCCTCTTCGCGCCTTGGCCGCGCCGGACAGCGCATCCATTCCGCGCAGTCGCGGGCTGATCCGCACAGCCTGTCCCGTTGCCTTTCTTGTCGTTCATGAACGAAAGGCGCTTGGCGCCGGACGTCAAGGCGCGCGCGGGACGTGGTTCCTCCAACCTGTGGGTGTCATGCGTCTCTCATCTGCCACGTCCATCGACCCCAAGGCGCTGTCTCCAATCCTTTTCAGCTAACGGAAAAGTCGCGCTGGTGACCGGCGGCAACGGCGGCATCGAACAGCATCGCCCGCGGCCTGGCAAGCCGGTAGCCGGATCGCCGCCGTTGCACGGAACACCGAAGAAATCGCACTTGGCGGCAAAGCCTGTCGCCCGAGCAGGCGCCGCGCTGGTGCTGACGCGGATTGTTCCGTGCCGATCAGGTGGCCGCGGCGGTCAGCGACGCCAAGAAAGCCAGGACGCATCGACATCCTCATCAACAACGCCGGCATCAGCGTGCGCATACCGCAGGAACTTCACGCCGGAAGAATGGCACGGGTGTGGACGTCAATCTCACGAGCGCTCTGATGTCGCAGGCGGCTTTCCGCACCTGAAGCAGGCCGGTGATAACGGCTGAATCATCAACATCGGCAACGCGAGACATCTTATTTCCGGGGCGAGCTACGCCTCCCCATACGCGACGAGCAAGGGCGGCATTGTCCAGCTCAGCAAGAGCCTCGCCCTGGCCTGGGCGACCGACAACATCCAGGTCAACGCCCTCCTGCCCGGCTGGTTCGAGACCGAATTGACCGACGGCGCCCGCAAGCACGTTCCCGGTCTGTACGAGCGCGTGTTGGCTCGAATCCCGGCCGGCCGCTGGGCCAAGCCGGAAGACATCACGGGAACGGCGATCTGGCTGGCGAGTGGGGCGAGCGACTACGTGACGGGGGCGGCGATTCCGGTGGATGGCGGGTTTTCGTCGAGTTTGTTCTGAGGGCTCCCGAATGGCCGCGGTGATCTTCCGCCCGTACAAACCATGTGTAGAATGGCGAACATGGTACGTCCTGACGAATCGGAGATAGCCGATTCATGCTGCACTCAGCTTGCGGGTAGTCCCGTCGCGGTAGGCGCCGAACGCACGTAGCAGTCCCAGACAAGGGGAGACCTTGGCGTCTGAGTGGGATGTCAAGAGCCCGTAGTCGTACGACCTCATGGCGGGGCAAGTTCGCAGGCCCAGCGTTGGCGAACCCTGCAGCCTCGTGATATAGAACCCGAAGGTCGAGTGGCCGAACGCTCATGTCACGGCGAAGGCAAGAGACTGCACCTGTTAAGGTATCGGAGGGGTGCAGGACACTCGCGGGGTAGGGGGAGGGCATGTGAACTGCAGCTTGGTGCGGAACTGGGAAGGCCGTCGGCGGCGTTGGGCGATGGCGGCTCCTATAAGCCGATGGCGAAGGGAGTCGTGTCGGGCGGGAAGTCCGGGAGTTCGTAGTACCGTCAGGAAACCGGCGAAAGTCGGTGTAGCGGAGAGGATGCTGGTCACGATGGCGCACGAAGTGGCAGGGCATGGTCAAAGACCCAACTACCCCATGACAAAGTGCGAGAACTCCAACGCAGTCTGTTCACGGCAGCCAAGCGGCATCAGGAGCGACGCTCACTGGCATACGACCGGATCTGGCGGATTGACAACGTTCTGCTGGAGGCGTAGCGGCGGGTGCACTGGCAACAGGAGCTGCAGGCATCGACGGCGAGACGCTGACGTCGATCGAGCAGCAAGGCGTCGGGCGGTTCCTGTTGGACCTGCAAGACGTACTCCGTGCGGGGAAGTATCGGCCGCAACCGGTGCGTCGGCGATACATTCCCAAGGCGGATGGGCGGCGGCGGCCGCTGGGCATCCCGACGGTGCGGGATCGCGTCAGTACAGATGGCGGCAAGATCGTGTTGGAGCCGATCTTTGAGGCGGACTTCGAGCCGTGCAGTTACGGCTTTCGTCCGCGCGCAGCGCGACGCGGGCATGGAGGCCATCCGTTTGACGGGGTGGGCGCGGCCACTATCACGTGGTGGACGCGGACATTCAAAGACTTCTTCGATGCCATCCGGCAGGACATCCTTCTGGAGCAAGTGGCGCGGAGGATTTTCGGATCGGCGGGTGCTCAAGCTGTTGCGGCAATGGTTGCAAGCAGGCGTCATGGAGGATGGTCAGGTGCGGACGGCGACCGCGGGGACTCCGCAGGCGGGTCATTTCACCGTTGTTGGCGAACGTGTACCTGGACGATCTGGACGCCGCATCTGGACGGCGACTTGTTCTCACCTGGGTCAACTGGTGCGTTACGCGGATGACTTCGTCATCTTGTGCCGCACGCGGGCTCAGGCCGAGCAGGCGCTTGGCTGGTGAGGATGATTCTGGATCGGCTACGACTGCAACTGCATCCGACAAGACACGATTGGTGGAGTTGGGCTTGGGGAAAGAGGGCTTCGTTCCTGGGATGTTACCTGCGGATCGTTCGCACTTCAAGGGCGACGCTATCTGTTCCGCTGGCCGTCTCCGCGAGCGATGAAAGCGATCACCACCAAGATCCACGACCTCACCGGGCTCCCGCGGCGGCACGGGCGTGGATGAAGGACATCCGGAAGTGATCCGGGTGCTGAATCCGGTCCTGCGTGGCTGGGGCGGTTACTTCCGGACTGGCAACGCGTCGGCAAAGTTCAACGCGGTGGACGGCTACGTGCGTCAACGGCTGCTTCGGCTGCTGGCTCGGCGTAGCGGCCAACGACGCTAACAACCCGATGGGCGTCCGTTCCCGGCCGACGCTGGCGCATCGCCGCTTCGTGACCGAGCATGGCCTGTATCAGTTGATGGCACGATCCGTTACCCGGGAGTCGCGCATGCTGTCTGAGAAGACCAACGGTAAGCCGTATGCGGGAAATCCGCACGTACGGTTTGAACGGGGGTCTCAGGAAACGGAGCCGGCGCGCCACCGCGCCTGAGACCTACCAATGCAGACTACACACGATCCGACAACTGTTTATCAAGCTCGCTTCGGCTCTTCCCCGGGAGCTGGCTCGATCGAGTCAGAGCGCAAGCAATGGGATCAGATGTGCCGCGAGCTGATGGCGGAACGGGACGAGGCGCGTGCGCAATTGCAGCGGACGCTCAGGGAACGAGACGAATTGCGCGACTCCCTCTACCGGCTCACCCACAAGGACTTCGAGATCGACAAAGACAAGGTTCTCTCCTCCCTCGGCCAGGGGCCGCCGCTGCGGCAAGTCATTGAGTCCTTGCGTAACGAGTAGCCAAGCATGGCCGATGAGACGCCGGCGTTTCGTGTGGATCGCCTTCCTAAAGTCGACGACCAGATCAAGAACAACGCCGCCGTCGCGAAGGCGCGAGGATTCTTCGACGAGTTCTTTCGATCCCTCACCGTCATGATGGAGGCCCTGGGGAACCGGCCTCTGGAGTGGGGCGATCCCCGTTACCGTACGCGTCATCGTGGCGGCGTTGTCTGCCAAGCGATTGAATCCCCTCTGAATGTCCACTTTGTGGTTTTCGAGGACGAGAAGATCGTTTGTATTCTCGACGTTGAATTGCTGCCTCGTTATCAGCCCGATGGGGGCTGAATGGGCCTGGCCCTTGCGTGGGCGACCGACAACATCCAGGTCAATGCGCTCCTTCCCGGCTGGCCCCGAGCCGAGACGTTGCACCTGGACTGAACCCGAGCGCTTGATCCGCTGTCTCTTCTCTCGAACAGGGCTTCTGGTTCCTTTCGCTTAATTAATGCATCGGAGATCCCGTGATTGAAGAGTTCCTGATGCCGCTCGACCGCCACTTTGACGCTGGCTTCGCAGCCACCGCAGATTCCTTCCACGATGCTGCGAAGGCTCTCGACACCGACGAACACAAACATGGATTCGGGCTCAACAGCAGCCGCTTGCCGGTGTTCTACCTTTACCGGCACGCGAACGAGCTGTACTTCAAATCGATGCTCACGATGGTGCATCGCCGGTTTTACTCCCAGTTTCCGCGCGTGAAGCCCGATGACTTTCCATCCATCACCGTCAATGACAAGGCGAAGCGGATATTCCAGGTCCATTCGTTGCTTCATCTCCATGAAGCCTTCCGTACGCTTCTCAATGACGCTGCTGATCAGATCAGAGCCCTCTGCAAGACCGACTGGACGAATGTGCCAAACGATGTCGGTGAAATGGTCGCGCTGATCAACGATGCGGACGAAGCCAGCACCATGTTCCGTTATCCAGTGACGCTGGATCCGCTCAACGATGCCAAGAAATCGTCATTCAAGCCGATACACCCTGCCGACGCAGCGGCGGAGGCTCACCGCCGAGCAAATCAAAAGATGCCGGGCGTCAAAGTTCTGGCAATAAAGAATGACGACGGCGAAATTGTCGAGACATTCATCCACGATGGGCAGCCGATGCCCGAGGTATTTGAGGCACTGAAACAGCTCGCGGAAGTACTTTCTGGCGCCCAATTTGGCATGGGCTACGAGTTTCTGAAGGCCTGATGTCTACTTGCCGCCCGCCTGGGGGCTGCACGGCGCGCAGGTGACGGGCCGCCCCCCGCGGGCCGAACTGGGTCATTGGGAGGTTGGCGATGCGGTTCTGGACATGCCACTGGCAATTCCGGTACTGGCGAGACGAGGTCAACCGGGAATACGTGCCGGTTTGCTCGGCGGGAAGCAACAACTTCCGCAAGCGCGGCGTGTCGCCCGGCGACGTTGTCTACATCGTTTCCTTGGGTGGAGGCCGACTCTACCTTGGTGGCCGCATGACTGTGAAGCGAATCGTTTCCCGGCCAGAGGCCCTCCGGCTGTGGAAGAATGAAAACCTCTATGACGCCGATGAATGGATTGTCGATCCCGACAGAGCTGGCACTCTACTCCATCTACACCGTCGCCTTGACCCTGCCTTGACAAAGCAGCTTCGATTCGAGTCAAAGGCCGGACCGAAAAAGCCATGCTTCGTCTCCGATACCGAGTTGGATAACCAGGCAACGCGGGGAATCCGCCAGTTGACAGCCGATTCGGCTGCGCTGCTCGATCGCATCATCGAGGCTACGGACAAGCTGCCCAGGTCCGATAGGCTTATCACGGTCACAGAAGACTTGCTTGAGGAAGGGTAACCGCGAGCTGAGCCGCCGAGCGCATCGCTGGCACTGCGGGCCGGGGATTGGCTCTGTCGCTTCACGACGCCCCAACCACCGCGTTATCCTGCACCGTTTTAGCGCACCCATCGCCGCTGCAATCGCCAATCGTCCACGCCGGCGTCTTGAGGCGCACCGAGCGTTGTTCCTCGTCGCGCCAGAAGCGGGCGAGAGCGATCTGGGCGCAGCGTTCCTGGAACTGGGCGGGGGTTTCCTTGAGGTCGGGGAAGCGGTCGACGAAGGAGAAGATGTCCGCCAGCTCGTCCGGGTATTCGCCGAGGATGCGCTCCGCGAGGCGTTTCTTGTCCGCGGCTTCCATGTAGCTCAGCTCGACGGTCTTGTCGAGGCGGCCGGGGCGGGTCGAGATGAACTCGACGCTGCCGTCGGGCAGTTTGCGCGGCTGGCCGAGTGCGGGGTCGATCTTGCTCATGTCGTTGGTGGTGATGATGGTGAAGACACCGTCCGCCTTCTCGACGCCGTCGAGGCAATTGAGGACGCAATCGAAGGTGAGCAGGCCGCCGGTCCGGGGCGGGGCCGTTTCGCCTTCTTCCTTGGGCGCCGGCGGGGGGAGCAGCATGGGCAGGAGGCCGGGCTGGCGTACGACGTTGGTCCGGCCATGGAAGACGTTGTCGAAATCCTCCCACAGGGCCACGCACGGCACCGACTTCTGCATGTCGCTCCAGGCCTTCATCAGCTCGTGGTTGGTAAGCTCGGCCAGGTTGAAGACGAAGATCGGCAGGTTGAGGTCCTGGGCGAAGGCGCGGGCGAGGGCGGTCTTCCCTGTGCCGGGCGGGCCGTAGAGCAGCCAGCCGCGCTTCCAGGGGATGCCGCGCTGGCGATACCAATCGCGGCTGTTGCGCCACAGCTCGACCTCGCGGATCAGCTCCTTGACACGCGGGGGAAAGATCAGGTGATCGAGGGCCTTCCCGTCGTGCGACGGCCCCTTGCCCAGCTCGTTCGGAGCATAGCCGACGAGGCGATAGAGCGGCTGGTGGTACCAGGGGAGCCCGCTCGAGCCGCTCTGGTCCATCTGTGCCTCTTCCTTGCTGCGGCTCGGAATGTAGTGGATGGCGAAGCGGTTGCGCTCGGTCTCGTCCACGGCGTTGTCCCAGGTGAGGCGGTCGCTGAAGGCGCAGGCTTCGCGCAGCAGTTTTTCGACGTTGAGCGTGCCACGGATGAACGTGATGGTCGAGTGGATCTTCATGCCGGTAGGCTGGCCTTCTTTCGGGGCCGCGGCCTTGGCTTCCTGCTCGTTGCGGAAAAGGAAGGGGCGCCAGCCCTGCCAGAAGAACATGGTGCGGTTGCCGAAGGTCTCGTAGGGGACGAGGGAGTAGCGGCCGTCGCGGCGGAATTCATGCCAGGCGCCGAACATGCGGTCGTAGAGGCCGCTGCGGCGGTAGCGGGCGACGAGGAAGGAAACGAGGGCGTTATGGGCGTGGTCGCTGTTGATCTCGACGCGCTGGACGAAGAGATTGATGAAGCGCCAGAGAAAGGCCTTGATGTGGCCCCAGAAGCCGGCGATGAAGCCGAGGAGGGCCCCGCCGGCGATGAGTTTGGTCCAGTCCATGTGATCTCCCGTAAGACACGGTCGCGAGGGGAAGGTTCGCGAGCGCGTGTGACGGGACAGGGAGGGAGGGAAATCTAGCTGGGGGGAGATGACTTTTTTGGAAGCGGGGGGTTTGAATCGCCCTTGTATGGTGCTGGGAGCTTCGGTGTGTCGGACCGAAGCACGGCAGAAGAATCGTTAACAGATCATGAGACCTGCAAAACCCGTTTTTTTTTACCTTGAACTGCGACGGATACGATGTACTTTGCCTATCGTACGGGGCCGTATCAATTACGCGGAGTCTGATGTCGTGCTCTCGCGTTCCTTTCTCCCTGCGACCATGTCGGTGACGGGTTTCGTTCAAGAGCGGGAAAGAGCCCGCAAAGCCTATGGTCGCCGTTCAGAGGCTTCTGGCGCTTTGACCCCGAGGTGCTTCCGATGAGGCGTCTAGAGCGGCGCCGGACCCGCCGGCCCGAGCCGGCTCCTTCGGCTGCCCGAGTGCAGGCTGGCCACCGCTTGGCCCTGGGGCTGCGGGCCGCTTACCTGATGATGCACCGCCGAGCAAACGCCGTGTTCTCCCCTTTTGGGCTAACGGCCGACCAATTCGTCCTCTTGACCGCGTTGGCCGAGAGGGACGGGGTGACGCAGAAGGAAGTGGCGCGGCTCACCCATTCCGACGCGAACACGATCAGCGAGATGCTAGGCCGACTGGAGCGGCGGGAACTCATCAGGCGTGAACGCCACGCCGACGACGCACGGGCCCTGAATGTGTGCCTGACCGCGGGCGGTCGGGCGGCACAGCGGCGGGCCATGGAGGGAGTGGCCTCGTTCTGCGAGGCGCTTGCTGACCTCGTCCCGCCGGACGAGGGGGAGACACTGCTTGCCCATCTGAACCGGATCGCCGGCGGGATGAGCGGAACAGACTCATCCGCGATTCGGGGCGCGGGTGTCCGCTGACCCCGTTTCCGATGGGTCACCTTAACTTCCAATCCGCTTTTGTGAACTCCGGAGGCTTGCAATGAGGACGACGGCGAAACGCCCCTGTTTGTTGGCTGGGTTCCTCCTGGCGGCCATCCTGGCGCCGGTCCAGGCGGGGGGCAAAGCCGCGGCGGACGACAAGGAAGGCGCCGCCCCCAAGGGACAACGTGTCTTCTATGCCTCGCACAGCCTGATGTGGTACGTGCCGACGCCGCGGGCCGACGCGGCGAGCGCCGCCGGGATCAAGGACCACAAACTGGTCGGCCTCCAGTCCCTAGGCGCCTCCAAGACCGCGCAACACTGGAACCTGCCCGAGGGGAAAAATAAGGCCAAACAGGCCTTGAAAAAGGGGGAGGTGGACGTCCTCATCATGTCGCCGATACAGTTTCCCGACACGGGCATCGACAACTTCGTCAAGCTCGGTCTGGAGGCCAACCCAGACATGCGCTTCGTCGTGCAGATTTCCTGGGGCGGCTGGGACATCGACAACCAGGACTTTCCCAAGGGGGCGACCATGAGGGTCGACTGGGAAAAAACGCCAGAGGAGTTGAAGAAGCTCTACCGGCGCAACATCAAGGCCGCCGAGGCTCAGGCCGATGAGATCAACAAAAAAGTGGGCAAAAAGGTGCTGTTTCTAGTGCCCAGCGCTCAGGCGCTCGTCGCCCTGCGGATCCGGATTCACAACAAGGAGTTGCCCGGACTCACCACGCAGGCCGCGTTATTCAAGGATCCGATCAGCCATCCCACGGCGCCGCTGGAGGCGCTCAACACCTACTTGCACTTCGCGGTTATTTACAACATGAGCCCAGTGGGCTTGCCCGTGCCCAGCATGTTGAAGAAAGCAAAACGGGAAGCCTGGGACGAGAAACTCAACCGGACGCTGCAAGAGCTGGCCTGGGAAACCGTGACGAGTTACCCCTACAGCGGCGTCACGGCGAAAGAAAAAAAGTGAGCCCCAAGGCATCCGCGCCAACGGCCGCGCGGCAGGATTCACGTCGACCCCTTCAAAGGAGCAAACCATGCGATACGCAACCCTGTTAGCCGCCGGCGCCCTGCTCTTTGCGCCGGGAAACCATGACGCCGCCGGACAGGAAAAGGGCGAGCTAGCCAAGGAGAAAACGCTCACCTCGGCGCCCAAGGGCTTTGACGTCAAGCGCGACGGCATCGAACGCGGCAAACTGGAGACGGTCGAGTACGACTCGACGACGGTCGGCATCAAGCGCAGGGCGCAGGTCTACACGCCGCCGGGATACTCCAAAGATCAGAAGTACCCGGTCCTCTACCTCCTCCACGGCATCGGCGGCGACGAGAAGGAGTGGACACGCGGCGGCGTGGCCAACGTGGTCCTTGACAATCTCTACGCGGACAAGAAGGCGGCGCCGATGATCATCGTCCTGCCCAACGGCAGGGCGACGAAGGATCCGAAGGCAAAGAACCCATTCAAGGATCAGGGGGCCTTCGCCGTTTTTGAGAAGGACCTGCTCACCGACCTGATCCCCTTCATCGAGAAGACCTATCCGGTGAAGGCCGACCGCGAGTCGCGCGCCCTGGCTGGCCTGTCGATGGGCGGCGGCCAGTCGCTCAACTTCGGGCTTGGCAATCTCGACACCTTCGCCTGGGTCGGCGGCTTCTCCTCCGCCCCGAATACCAGGTCCCCTGCCACACTCATCAAGGACCACGCGGCGGCGGCCAGGAAGCTACGGCTGTTGTACGTCGCCTGTGGCGACAACGACGGCCTGTTCAAGATCAGCCAGGGCGTTCACAAGATGCTCGAAGAGAAAAATGTGCCACACATCTACAACGTCATCCCCGGCGGCAAGCACGATTTCAAGGTGTGGAAGAACGACTTGTACCACTTCGCACAACTGCTGTTCCGCGAGCCGGCAGAGGAGAAAAAGGCGCCGGAGGAGAAAAAGGGACCGGAAAAGGAGGCGGACGCCGTCACCGTGGGCGAGAGCGGGTCCGGCCCGTACAAGGCGATCCTGGTCGGCGACCCGACGTTGCCGACGCACGCCCTCTACCGCCCCAAGGATCTCACTCCGTTCGGCAAGGAGACCAAACTGCCGATCGTCCTGTGGGGCAACGGTGGCGGCGCCAATAGTTCCAGAATCTATTCCCGATTCCTCACGGAGATCGCCTCGCACGGGTTCCTCGTTGTGGCCATTGGTCCGGTGAAAGGGGGGGCGAAGGACGCCAAGGGGGGCCGGACAAAGTCCTCCCAGTTGCTAGACGGGCTGAACTGGGCCATTGCCCAGACCGAAGGGACCAGTGACTACAAGGGGAAACTCGACACGACGAAGGTGGCCGCGATGGGCCATTCGCTCGGCGGCTTGCAGGCCCTCGAAGTCTCTACCGACCCCCGCATCACCACGACGGTCTGCTGGAACAGTGGCGTGCTCGGCGGCGGCAAGGGTCTGGGACCGAAGGTGTCCCGGGCTGACTTGAACACGCTGCACGGGCCGCTCGCCTATTTCAACGGCGGGCCGAAAGACATCGCGACTGCCAACGCGAAGGCCGACTTCGACGCGATCAAGAGCCTCCCCGTCTTTTTTGCCAGCTGCGATGTGGGGCACGGTGGAACCTATGGGCAACCGAACGGCGGCGTCTATGGAAGAGTTGGGGTGGCCTGGCTGAAGTGGCAACTCAAGGGGGACAACGAGGCCGCCAAGCTGTTCCTGGGCGATCCCCCAGGGCTGGCCGCCGACAAGAAATGGACCGCGAAGGCGAAGAACCTGAAATGACCGTCGTCCCAAGTCGGACCGACTCGCCTCCTCCTTGCTGCGGCTCGGGACATAGTAGATGGCGAAGCGATTGCGCTCGGTCTCGTCGGCGGCGTTGTGCCAGGTGAAGCGGTCGCTGAAGGCGCAGGCCTCGCGCGGCAGCGTCTCGACGCTGAGCATGCCGCGGATGTGCGTGATCGTGGAGTAGATCTTCGTGCCGGTCGGTTGCCCTTCCTTGGCGGTTGCGGCCTTGGCCTCCTGTTCCTTGCGGAAGAGAAAAGGACGCCAGCCTTGCCAGAAGAACATGGTGCGGTTGCCGAAGGTCTCGTAGGGGACGAGGGAGTAGCGGCCGTCGCGGCGGTACTCATGCCAGGATGCGGTCATAAAGCCCGCTGCGGCGATAGTGCGCGACGAGGAAGGAGACGAGGGCGTTATGGGCGTGGTCGCTGTTGATCTCGACGCGCTGCTCGAAGAGATTTGCGAAGCGCCACAGAAATGCCTTGATGTGACCCCAGAAGCCGGCGATGAGCCCGACGAGCGCCCCGCCGGCGATGAGCTTGGTCCAGTCCATAGGTTCTCCCGTAAGACACGCCGCGAGGGATGAGGTTCGCGGCGCGTGTGACGATCACCGGACGCAAGAAGGCCGTAGACAAAACCCCCCCCTCGGGAGCCGAGGCTCTCGAGGGGACCTCTGTGGCAATCGGAGTTCGTCCGGCTTTAGCTCCTAAACGCGCACCGCCGGGCCCCATCCCCATGGAATGGTGCTGGTGACGAGCAGGATGATCAACACCACCAGCAAGAGTGTCATCAAGCCCGAAGGAGCGTAACCCCAGCTTCGACTGTACGGCCACGCCGGCGCGGCGCCGACGAGCAGGAGGATCAGAACGATCAAGAGAAGCAAGCCCATGAGTCACCTCGTCTGTTCAGTTTTGAGTAGCCAAATTACCCGCGGCGATTGAAAGCTGTTGGGGAGGGAGCATAACGCGTGCCAATACGGAGTACATTGAGCACTCTTGCCGGATGACGCTCAGGCGCGGCCCGGCGAACCATTGCCCTCCGGCGCCGAGCGGCCGGCGAACAGCTTCAGCATCGCTCTGTTGAATGCCGGAAGGTCCTTGGGCTGACGGCTCGTCACCCAATTGCCATCCTCCACGACCTCTCGGTCCAACCAGGCGCCTCCTGCGTTCTGGATGTCGTCCTGGATCGTGTAATAGCTTGTCAACGTGCGGCCCTTGACGAGGCCGGCCGAAACCAGCTCCCACGGCGCATGACAGATTGCGGCTATTGGCTTGCCTGCCTCGTGCATCGACTTGAGGAACGATTGCACCTCGGGAATCATGCGCATCGCGTCGGCGTTCAGCGCACCGCCGGGTAGCTGGACCGCGTCGAAGTCGTCCGGCTTCACCTCTTTGATCGGTCGATCCACTTTGACTTTTGCCCCTTTCTTGTCGTGGCGAAAACCCTGGATCTCCCCCGCCTTCGGCCCCACGATCGTCACCGTGGCGCCTGCCTCCTTCAAGGCGTTGACAGGTTCGGTCAGTTCCGTCTCTTCGAAGCCGTCTGCCGCTAGCACCGCCACACGAATCCCGCATAGGTTCGTCATGATAGTCTCCTGGCCCTTTGAACTGAGGATTTGCGAAAAGCCGCCCTTGTTCACAATCTGGGACCTCGCCCGTGATGGACTGGGGCAAACGACGTACCATGCCCGCGCTCACTCGCTCACATGGATCACCGATTGGCAATGGATTTGCACTGGTTGGAACGTACGCGTCTCGCCTCGAGAGAAGGCTGCAGAGATTTGGAGCGGGCATGATCCCAGTCGCAATGTCGGGGAAAGATGGCGCCCATCCGTCGCAGTGGAAACACGAGCCGGCGAAGACCCGGTCGCGGCCAAGGACGTCCCTTCATGTGCCGAGGGGCGTCAAGGAAGCCCTGTTGACCATCGACGGTAAGTCCGTGAAGTTGACAAACCTCACCAAGCTGTTCTGGCCTCGTGAAGGCATCACAAAACGCGACCTGCTCCAATACTATGCCGATATCGCGCCGGTCCTCCTGCCTCACCTCGAGGACCGGGCCATGGTAATGAAACGCTATCCCGATGGCGCCGCAGGCCATTCTTTCTTCATGAAACATGCGCCGGATTACCGTCCCGAGTGGCTTCCCATCTGCTCCATCGCGCACAATTCCGGTAACGTCATCGACTTCGCGGTTGTCCAGGATACGGCCGCGCTGCTCTGGGTCGTCAATCTCGGTTGCATCGATCTCAATCAGTGGTATGCCCCCTGCTGCGATGTCGATCACCCCGATTACCTGCACTTCGATCTTGATCCCGGTCAGCCGGCGACTTTCGACCAGGTGCGCGAGGTCGCCTTGCTCGTGCATCGTTTGTTCGAGAGCAGCAGCCTGCCGAGCTACGCCAAGACGACGGGGTCACGCGGTATCCATGTTTACGTCCCGATTGTGCGGGGCCCGACCCAAAAACAGGTCTGGGCGTTTGCGAAACAACTCGCTCAGCAACTGGCAGCGGCCCACCCCGCACTGATCACCGCCGAGTATCGCATCGCCAAACGCCCTGCCGGCCGAATCCTGGTCGATTACAACCAGAACGCCTGGGGCCGCACGTTGGCCAGCGTCTACTCCGTCCGGCCCAGGCCGCGGGCCCCGGTTTCCACACCGGTCACCTGGGATGAGGTCGAGCGCGGCATTGCGATCGACAGTTTTCGCCTGGACAATGTGCGCCGCCGCATCGGCGAGCAGGGCGATCTCTGGAAGCCGCTGCTGCGTAAGCGCGGGCGGGCAAACCTTGAAAGGCTCTTGAAGACGTTCGCTTGAGAGAATGACATGCGCCTCGATCCTCCCTATCCGCCGATGGAGGCGGAACTGGTCGATGAGATTCCCGAAGGCCCCGGCTGGCAATACGAGCCAAAGTGGGATGGCTTCCGGTGCCTGGCGTTCTGCGCCGGCCAGGCGGTCTACCTGCAATCCAAGGCTGAGAAGCCCCTTGCCCGCTACTTCCCCGAATTGGTCGCCGCGTTCGAGGCGCTCGAAGCTGAGCGCTTCGTGCTGGACGGCGAGATCGTCATCCCGGTGGCCGGTCGCCTCGACTTTGACGAACTGCTGCTCCGGATCCATCCCGCGGAGAGCCGCATCCGCAAGCTCGCTGCCGAGCGGCCCGCGCTTTTCATAGCCTTCGATCTCGTTGCCGACGAACACGGCGAGAATCTTGCAGCGCTACCGCTACGCGAACGCCGTTTCCTCCTGGAACGTTTCGCGGCGCGGTATTTCTCTTCGCAGAGCGCGATTCGTCTTTCCCCGGCAACCAGCCGAATCGCCCAGGCGCGGCGCTGGCTCGCTAAGACCGGCGGGGCGCTCGACGGTGTTGTCGCCAAACGTCTCGATCTCCCCTATCGCTCCGGCGACCGCTCCGGCATGCAGAAGATCAAAAAGAAACGGACCGCCGATTGCGTCGTCGGCGGCTTCCGCCATGGACTGCGTGGCAAATTGGTCGGCTCGCTACTTTTGGGTCTCTATGACGAGGCCGGCCTACTGCATCACGTCGGCTTCACTTCCGGTATCAGGGAAAGGGATAAGCCCGCCCTCACCAGGCGACTCCAGACGCTGATCGCCCCACCCGGCTTCACGGGCCGGGCGCCGGGCGGACCCAGTCGCTGGAGCACGGAACGCTCGGGCGAATGGCAGCCGCTCCAACCCGTCCTGGTCGTGGAGGTCGAGTATGATCACTTCACGGCCGGCCGGTTCCGTCACGGCACACGGTTCCTGCGCTGGCGGCCGGACAAAGCGGCGGCGCAGTGCACGCTGGACCAGGCGCAACGACGGCACGGCCCGGATCTCGCATTGCTGTCCACGGCCCGAACGGGCGCAGCCGCGAGGATGCGATGATGGCCGCGCCTGGCTGGCGCCACATTCGTTTTCGCGGTTTGGGAAGAGCCGGCGCGCGACCGCGCCGGCTGCCGTTCTGGCGATGCCGTGTCCTCTACGCCATCGCCTCCATGTTGATGGATTGTGCCACCTCGGTGAGCTTCTGGTCAGCGCCCGATTCTTCATCGAGCGAGCTCTGCAGCAGATCGGCCGCTTCCTGCTCGCCGAGGAGCTCGGCAAAGGTACGGGCGCAGCCGTAGCCGGCGATCTCGTAGTGTTCGACGCGCTGAGCGGCCGCGATCAGCGCCGCGTCGCGGACATTGGCGTCATCGACCTCCATGTCGATGATTTCCTTGCCTTCTTCAATCAATCCCTCCATGGCCTTGCACTTCTGCCCCTTGGGATTGACATCGAACTTCTTGCAGATGGTTTCGAGTCGCCGGGCCTGCTCCGTCGTCTCCTCCAGATGGGCCTCGAAGGCATCCTTGAGGTCCGCGGAGGAAGCCGCCTTCGCCATCTTGGGCAAGGCTTTGATGAGTTGCGTCTCGGCGCTATAAAGGTCCCGCAACTCGTGAACGTAGAGATCCTGCATCGACGTCAACTTCTTCATAGCGTCTCCTTGTGGGTAAGAATGGCGTTGCTGCACGCGTCACACGGCATCGGCGCGTCGCTCCTCGCTGCTCGCGGAGCGAAGCGGCTCCCATCCTCTACCACCGTTCTCCTTCGAGGATGAGTTCGTCCCAGGAAACGGAAAAAACGGGCCCTGGCCGTTCTCGTCCACTTCTTCGCGTTCAAGCGTTCATGCCGGTATTCACGTTTGGCGCCGCCGCCCAGACGAGCCGGAGCATTTGCCGTGCCACGCCCACTCACCCTCCCGCTTCACATACGCTCCCTGGCGGAGGGCGTCTTCCGCCCGCAGCTCCGAGGCGACGCGGAACGTCGCGCCGTTTTTCTGCTCACATCCACCAGCAAAATGCAGCCGTTCATGCGGTCGCCGATCAGCTTGACTCGGCGCGGCCGGGCGCGGAGGCGGCGCTCGCCCCGGTCATACTGCTCCTCCGTGAACGGGCGTACCGATTCGCCGCCGAGTTGTTCGAAGGCGCGGCTGACGTGGCGGAGCGTCGACGAAGAGGTGGCACTGGGCTGCGATCTGCTCCGAGGTGCGGCGGCGCGCGTCCGCCGCGCCGCCGCCGAAGGCGATGCGGTGGTGGTTGACGCGGGAAATGGGCCGGCGCCGTGCGCCATATCATGCCATGAGGCTGCCAGTTCACAACCGGGGACACATCATGAAGCCCAGCGTCCGTGCCGTGCCGTTTTTCGTGTCGGCTTTCGCGCTTCTGTTCGCCATTCCAGCGCCGTGTCAGGACAAGACCAAACCGCCCAAGACGTACCCGGAGCTGCCGAGCGAGATCCCGGCCGAGTTCAAGCCGGTCACCGACAGCTTCGACCATACGCGCCGCGCGGTGAAGATCCCGATGCGCGACGGCGTCACGCTGCACACCGTCATCCTGATTCCCAAGGGCGCGAAGAAGGCGCCGATCCTCCTGACCCGCACTCCTTATAGCGCTGATAAGCTCACCAGCCACGCCGACAGCTCGCACCTCGGGCCGGTCCTCTCCGGCTACGACAATGCCGTCGATGTGATCGTGGAGGGAGGCTATATCCGCGTTGTTCAGGACGTCCGCGGCAAGCACGGCTCCGAGGGGGACTACGTCGTCAATCGTCCACTGCGCGGCCCGCTCAACAAGACGCCGGTCGATCATGCCACCGACACTTACGACACCATCGACTGGCTCGTCAAGAACGTCCCGGAGACGAACGGCAAGGTCGGCATCCTGGGCATCTCATACAACGGCTTCCTTCCCTTGATGGCGCTCGTCAATCCGCACCCGGCGCTGAAGGTGTCGGTCCCGATGAATCCGATGGTCGACGGTTGGATGGGGGATGACTGGTTCCACTACGGGGCCTTCCGCCAGCTCAACGTCAGCTGGATTTACAATCAGGTCGCCACACGCAAGGGGGACGAGAAGTGGTGGCGCAGTCACTACGACGAGTACGACATGTGGATGCAAGCCATCTCGGCCGGCGAGTTGGGCAAGCGCCGCGGCATGGACAAGATCGGCTTCTGGAACAAGCTCGTCGAGCATCCGGCTTACGACGCC
The DNA here is from genome assembly GCA_046350295.1 of Gemmataceae bacterium. Lineage (GTDB taxonomy): Bacteria > Planctomycetota > Planctomycetia > Gemmatales > Gemmataceae > JAXMAR01. Next base: position 7,413 of record JAXMAR010000027.1, on the reverse strand, counting down.
TTCTGGCAGGGCCAGGCAATGGACAAGGCGCTCGCCGCGCAGCCGCTGAAGACGCCGGTGATGCTGGTCCATAGCCTGTGGGACCAGGAAGACATCTACGGCGCCCCGGCCGTCTACAAGGCGATCGAGCCGAAGGACACAAAGAACGACAAGGTCTTCCTCGTCATCGGCCCGTGGCATCCTGGCCAGATGATCGGCGCCGGCAGCGCTCGGGGCCATCAAGTTCGGCAGCGACCACGGCGGCGCCACTTCCGCAAGAAGATCCTGGCGCGTTTCTCGCTCAGTATCTGCAGGACGGCGCTCCGAAGGCCGACATCGCCCCGGTCACCGCCTTCGAAGGGACGGGCACGAACGAGTGGCGCCCACTGCGTCGGCTTGGCCGCCGAAAACAAAGGAAGGCAAAGCCGGCAAGATGACGCCGCTTTACCTGCGCGGTCTGAAGCTCGGACTTCGACCGGCCCAATGGGGAGGCCGCATACGAAGAGTACATCTCCGATCCGGCCAAGCCCGTCCCGTTCATCCGCCGTCCCATGCCACCGATGGGCTACGAGGAGGGCAACCCGTGGCCACGCTGGCTCGTCGACGATCAGCGCGAAGCCTCCGGACGCCCCGACGTCGTGACGTTCATCTCCGCGGCGCTGACCGAGCCGATGAAGATCTCGGGTCAGCCGATCGCCAACCTGGTCGCCTCGACAAGCGGCACGGACTCGGATTGGGTCGTCAAGCTGATCGACGTCTATCCCGACGAGGTCGCCGGCGACGCGCCCATGGGTGGCTATCAGCTCATGATCGCGGCCGACATCTTCCGCGGCCGGTATCGCGAGAGCTTCGCCGAGGCCAAGCCGATCAAGTCGGATACGCCGCTCCTTTATCGCTTCGCCCTGCCGAACGCCAACCACGTCTTTCGGCCGGGGCACCGCATCATGGTGCAGATTCAGTCGAGCTGGTTTCCGCTTTACGACCGCAATCCGCAGACCTTCGTCCCGAACATTTTCTGGGCGAAGGCGGGCGACTACCGGAGAGCGACGCAACGCGTCTATCATTCGGCCAAGGAGAGCAGCTTCATCGGTTTGCCTTTTACCGGGCGATGACTGAGACGAGTGCGGCTGAAGGGACGTAGAATGAGGCTGAAGTAAATTCGGTATTCGCGTAGGCGACGATCGGAGAAGCACCGATGATTTCCAGCCAGACCACGCGTGTCGCAGAACGTGCGAGGAGGATCTACCGCGAACGCCTGCAGACGGCATTGGAAGCGACCAACCACGGCAGCTATGTGGCGATCGAGCCGGAGTCGGGCGATCACTTTATCGCCGATTCCTTTGGCGCAGCGGTCGCCGCCGCTCGAATCGCTCATCCTGACCGCATCTCCTTCGTGATCCGCGTCGGTCACGCGGCCGCGATCCATCTCGGAGGGCTTACCAATTGACGTCGCGTGGATGAGTCTCTACGAGCGCTCGTGGACGTCGCTATCCGCATTCCGCCGTCCGAGGCGCCCAGGGTTGTCACGGTCTGGATTGACACTGCGTTCAACGGCTTTTTCGTATTCCCGCGAGAATTGATCGAAAAGCTGGGGTTGCAACAAGAAGCCGCCACTGAGGCCATTCTGGCGGATGGCAATCGCGTGACGCTGGAATCATTTGGCTGCCACGTCGAGTGGTTCGGAGAGGTCCGGCAGGCGCAAGTGATCGCCAATGATGGGAAACTCCCTCTGCTTGGGACCGAGCTGCTGGCAAAAAGGAAACTGCTGATCGACTATGGAGCCGGGCTTGTGTCGATCAGCTAGGTCGTGGCGGTCGCGCCTTTCGAGGATTATGCTCCCTGCGTGAGGCTGACGTCCTCTGTCATCGGCAACAGCAGTCGCGGCGCCAGCTCCGACGCCGCGACCTGCGCCGTGCCGTTCTGATGCGGCGCATCCACCAGCAGAATGCGGCCGTTGATGCGGTCGCCGATCAGCTTCACGCGTCGCGGGTGGCCGCGGAGGCGGCAATCGCCCTCCTCATATTGTTCTTCGGCGAACTGCCGCACCGACTCGCCGCCGAGCTGTTCGAAGGCCCGGCTGACGTGGCGCATGTCGAAGAAGAGGTGGGACTGGGCCGCGATCTGCTCCGGCGTACGACGGCGCGTGCCGGCCACGCCGTCGCCGAAACCGATGCGGCGCAGCGCCTCTTCGCTGTAAGCGCATACTTCCCGAGAAGCCTCGAAGAGCAGGTCGACGGCGCTGTCGTCGACGGCGGCGAGGCGGAGGTTGGCGTTGATGAAGCCGAAGCGCTTGCCGAGCGTGTGCAGGCTGAAGCGGAGCACCTCGATGAAATCCTCCTTCTCGAGCGCCAGCATCGGGATGGCTTCGAAGCGGCGAACCAGCTCCGGTCGGCGGTTGCCGTAGCGGTCGGTGAACGCTTCAGCCAGGACGTCCTTGATCTCGCGCTCGGACATGAGGCGGTGCAGGCGCTCGGCGCCAGCGTTGGCGGCGCCGACGATGACGTGGCCGGGGCGGCGCACGGTCTCGCCGTTGCCGGCGGTGAGGATGCCGGCGTCGAAGTAGTTCATGAGGGCGGTGTAGACGTCGGGGTGCATCTTTTCGATCTCGTCGAAGAAGACGATGGCGGCGGCGTTCTCCTCGGCGAAGACGTAGAGGACGCCCTTGTCCGGGCCGACGTAGCCCGACGGCGAGCCGATGAGGCGGGCGACCGTGTGCGACTCGGAGAACTGGGCGCCCTCGACATGGAAGAACGGCATGTTCATGGCGAGGGCGAACTTCATCATCAGCTCGGTCTTGCCGACGCCGGTCGGGCCCGGGAGGAGCAGGGCGAGCGGGCGATCAACGTCGCGGACGCCGAGGACGTGGCTCTTCATCCGGGGCGCCGATCGTGCGGATGGCGTGGCACGGCCAGCTTTTCAACGAACAGGGCGCGGGCGATGAACTTGTCGACGGCCGTCTTGCGGTGGCGGATCTGCTCGCCGTCCGGCAGGTGGAAGATCGACGGGGCGGCGGCGGCGATGTCCTGCTCGGTCAGGCCGCGGTAGCCTTCCATGCGGGCGTGCTGGGCGGCGGCGTTGAGCGTCTGCAGCACGAGGTTGAGGTTGTCCTGCTCCGGGCGGCGGGCTCGCTTGACGAGGGCGGCAGCGAAGTCGAGGATGTCGCGGCCGATCGGCTCCGTCAGGCCAAGCGTGCGGCGCAGGGCCGGCTCCTCGGCGAGGAGGCGGTCGGCGATCTCGTCGTCCATGAACGGCTGGATGAGGACCTGCGGCGGGCCGGGCAGCGGCTCGCGCAGGCGCGGGATCACCTTGATGTGATAGCGCTCGAGGAGGCCGACGAACTGGCGGTACTGCTCGGGGTCCTTCACCGAATCGGCGTCGACGACGAGGATGATGTTCTCGTCGTGCAGCGTGAGGTCGGAGAGGACTTTGTTGATGAGGCCGAGGTCGGGCGTCAGGTTGATGTCGATGCGGAACTTGCGGATCAGCGTCTCCCAGATCTTGTCGAAGCTTGCCCGGCTTGCGGACGGAGACGAGGGAGTAATCGCACGCTCGGGCTCACAGCGCCTTCCGAGGCGGCGGGCAAGATCGGACGAGGCAGCTTCGTGCGGCCGGATGTAGTCGCCCCAGACCTCGCCGTCTTCTCGACGTCGTCCTTGATCTTCTCCTCCATGATGGTGGCGCCCAGCTCGGGATGGAAGTTGGTGGTGTCGACGATGCAGGCGATGCCGCGGCTGGTGAGGCGGCGCTCCAGGGCGACTACCTCGTCGGCCATGCCGAAGGCGTCGAGGCGGAGGGTGCGGTAGTCGTTGAGCGTGGCGCTGTCGCGGAAGATGGCGGGGAGGGCGCCGAGCTTGTTGGGGCGATACGAGGCGGCATAGATCTGGAACTGGTTCAGCATCGCCGGAGCGTGGTTGAAGCGCTCGGCGGAGAGCTCCTTGCAGCGCTCTGGAACGTCGGCGAAGCCCAGCTCGCGCAGCACGAGCAGGATCGCTTGCAGGTCTGGCTCGCCGAGGAAGGCGGCATGCTCGAAGGCGTAGAGGAGGTAATCGTCCGGCTTCGGATTGCGTTTGCCGGTCCACTGGCGGACGAGGTACGTGAAGTGTTTACGGTCCGAGACGCCGGGGAGCCGGACGTGGCGGCGCAGGGCGTCGACGAGCATGCTGACCTTGGGGTCGGCCTTCTCGGGCAGGACGCGTTCGAGGATGAAGCGCAGGCTCGGGCCCATCTGCGTCGGCACGATGGGGAAGTTGCGGATCTGCTGCTCGGTGACGCTGCCGAAGCCCTGGACGCGGTTTTCGTGAAGGAGCGTCGCCGCGGCCGGGCTGACGAGGAACGCCGCCTGCCGCAGCCATTTGACGCCTTGTCGGCCGCGGTCCGGGCCGACGGAGAAGGCGAGGTCGACGTATCGGCAAAAGACCGTCGCGTCCCCCGCAAGGAGGCTGAAGACGATGCGTTTGCCTTCGCGAACGGCGCGGGCCGCCTCGGCGCGCATTTTGCGGAGGCGGGCCCGGCCAGTCTCGGCGGCTTCGAGCTGCTGCAGAATGGTCTTCCGCTTGGCACGGTCGCGGTCGGCCAGCTTGATGCGGGCCTCCAACTCGTCGATCTTCTTGGCGAGCTTGGCGTCCTCCCGTTCCCAGATGGACATCGCCTTCTTGCTGTCCTGATCCGGCGCCTTCGCATGGTGCTTTTTGCGCTTTGTTGTCGCCTGCCGGAGGTCGCGCTTCGACTTGCAGTAGTCGCGCTCGCTGTCGACCGGGAGCGCCTTGCGGCGCAGCAGAGCGCCGTTTGACGCGCCGGTGAGGAACCAGTCGATCACTTCGGCGGCGAGCTGGGCCTGCTCGTCCTTGTCGATGTGGTCGGCGGCGAAGCCGGGGAGCTCGGGGACCTTGACGCAGGCGAGCGGCTTCGGGATGGAAGCGTCGTGGTCGCCGATGAAGTCGTGGGCGGTGTTGATGGCGGCGTAGAGCAGATCGGCGGCGTCCTTGTCGAGCGCGGGGGGCGCCTTGGGCGGCGTATTCTGCTTGTTGGCCGGCGCCGCTTCGGCCTCGTCGTCATTGTCATCGGCCACGTACTCCTTGGCGGCGCTCATGCCCTGGATGGAGAGGAAGCGGAAGCGGTCGTTGGACAGGCCCTCGATCAGGGAACGAATGCGGACGAAGAACGGCGTGGCCAGGCGGAGATAGCGGATGGCCTTGCGCGGATCGTCGCAGCCGCCGGCGATGAAGCGGCCGAAGAAGTTGACCGGAGTGATGGGAAACGGAAACTGCGTGATGAGGTCGCGCAGGTCGGCCTCGTCGAGGGCGCGCTGATGACGGACGATCGACTTGAGGAGATCGACTTGCGAGCGGGTGAGACCGGCCGCGGGCGTGGCGTTATCGTGGAGGAAGGCGTCGTCGTCAAACGTGCCGTGAACGACACCCCTGAGCAGCGTGGGGACGGCGGCATCGACGCCATTGCGGCTCCTCTCCGCCCCGGCGACGATCTTGCGGTCGACGGGGAGATAGCCCATGGTATCGAGATAGCTACGCAGCGCGTCGCGGTTGCGCCGCTCGGTCGACGGGCTCAGGAACACGGCCCAGGTCATGACGGCATGTGCCGCCGAAAGCTGCGCCCGGCTCAGTCCAAGGCGACTGGCGAGCTGCTGGATGCGGCGCCGCTGGCTGGTCGCGGCGTCAGCCGGCGCGGCAGCGGCGAAGAGATTGACGGGCTCCGGTGTTGCGGCTTTGTGGTCCATCTTTCTTGGCGTTGGTGGTTGTGTTGCCTCCTTTGGAAGAGACAGGGGCGATCGCGAAGGTTCGCGTGGGTCCCGCCGCCGCGGCACTGTTCGCATCACCTACGCGCCGCCGGTTCGAGAATCCGAGATCCGACGTGGCCAACGAAACCGGTGGGCCGACGCGATTCCGCACACTGCGCAACGGACACGGCGGGCGCCGAAAAGCCAAAACGCCGACATTTCCACGAATCTCGCATTTCCCTTATCGGGTACGTGATTTGCACCGGTATTGCCTGTTTAAGAACACCCGGTACGGCGGATGTGATCATGAGCGTAGCGTTGACGCCCCCTGCGCTGTCAAACGTTGAACTCGCTTCGCCCGATGCACCCGACGATCAGGAGGCGTATCAGCGGCTGTTGCGGGCGGCGCGGGAGCTGGTGGATCGGATCCACGAGCGTGAGGAAGAGGTCAGCCGGCTGCTGCGGGTGACCGAGAACATCAACCGCGGGCTGGGGTTGGAGGAAGTTCTGGAGTTCCTGTACCAGGAATTGCGGCCCATCATCCCGTTCTGCCGGATCGGTTGCGCGCTCCTGGACGAGCCGCGCCGCCTAGTGGTGGCGCACTGGGCCCGTTCGGATCGGCCCATCTCACTGGGGAAGGGCTTCCGGGCGCCGCTCGCCGGTTCGACACTCGAGGACGTCGTGCGCACGGGCCGGCCGCGCATCATCAATGACCTCGTCGCTTATCTCCGCGACAAGCCGAGTTCCGATTCGACCCGGCTGATGGTGCGCGAGGGCATGCGTTCCTCGCTGACCTGCCCGCTCGTGGTGCAAGGGCGGCCGGTCGGCTTCCTGTTCTTCAGCAGCGATCAGGCCGCCGCCTATTCCCACGTTCACGTGGAGTTCTTCCAGCAGATCGCCAGTCAGCTCTCGGTCATCATCGAAAAGGGCCGGCTCTATTCGGAGCTGGCGGAGCAGGCGGCGCTCATCGAGAAGCAGAACCGGCAGCTGCTGCAGCAGCTCGAGATGGCGCGGCAACTCCAGCGCGCCATGATCCCGAGCGAAGCGCTGCGCTTGCCGGACATGGCCCTCGCCTTCGCCTACCGGCCGGCCCAGCAGGTCGGCGGCGACATCCTCGACATCGTGCCGTTGCCCGAGCGGCGCGCCCTGGTGTTCGTCGGCGACGCGATGGGGCACGGCGTCGAGGCCGCGCTGGTGATGGCGGCGGCCAAGACGGCGCTGCACACAGCGGTGCGCTCGAGCGCCGATCCGGCCGACGTGCTGCGCCAGATCAACGACGGCCTGTACGCCATGGTTCGTGGGGAGAGCTTCATGACCGCCGTCTGCGCGCGGCTCGACCCGGCGGGCGGCAGAGCAGAGCTGGCTCTGGCCGGCCATCCCAATCCCTTCCACATCGACGCCGCGACGGGCGAAGTCAGCCGTCCAGGGGACGCCGGCGTGCCGCTTGGCTTTCGCGCCGGCCAGGTTTTTCCAGCGCTGTCGTGTCCGTTCGGGTCCGGCGATAAGCTCGTCTTCTTCACCGACGGCGTCCTGGAGGCGAAGGGAGTCGACGGGCGCCACTATGGGGAGGAGCGTTTCCCCGCGCTTGTTCATGATCATGCGGATAGCGGCGCAGAGGAACTGTTGCGCGCCATCGAGCGCGATCTGGAGCGGCATTGCCAGACGATCAGCCACGACGATCTGACGGTGCTCGCCGTTCA
>JAXMAR010000026.1:0-105290 GCA_046350295.1 Gemmataceae bacterium | reverse complement strand
CCGCAGCAGGTTGCGCGTGATCCAGGAGCCGATGCAGCCGTAACCGCCGCTGAGAAGTACGTTCATGTTCGGGATCGGAAGTCGGATTCGGAGGTTGCCGGGCGGCGGTTTTCCGCGCCGCGCCGGTACTCTTGTTGTATGGACAAAGCCGTCTTGACAACGCCTAGTCCGATCAGTCTAATAACAAACTGTTCAGTCTATCCAAGTCCCGGTCCGCGTTTCCGCGAATAAAGAGCGATGTCTTCGCGCGTCAACATCGGCGCCATCCGCCGCCAGGAGATCATCGACGCCGCCTGGGCGATCATCGCCGAGCGCGGCATCCAGAAACTGTCCCTGTCGGAGATCGAGAAGAAAGTCGGCATGAGCCGGGGGCAGCTCACCTACTATTTCAAGGCCAAGGAAGACATCCTCCTCGCCGTCTTCGACCGCCTCGTCGATCAGTGGCGCCGCCGCGGCCGGCCCGGCGACGGCGACCCGCGCCACCCCCTCGGCACGGCCAGCTGGGAAGAAGCCGTCGCCTGGATCATGCGCATGGTCCTCAGCGAGCGCGAGCACCAGTGCGAGTTCCACGCCCTGCAGTACACCTTCCTCTCCCAGGTCGGCCACCGCGACGATTTCCGCGACCGCCTGGCCCGCCTCTACGCCGAGTGGCGCCGGCACATGGCCGAGCACCTGGCCGATTCCCTCAAACGCCGTCCGACGTCGCGCCGCTTCGCGCCACGCGTCTTCGCCTCCGTCGTCCAGGCGATGATCCACGGCCTGGCCATGCAGTCGGTCGTCGATCCGGACGCCTTCGCCGCCGCCGCCGCCGTCAAGCTTTGCATGGACCTGCTCGAGAACTACCTGTGGCCGCGAAACCGCCAGAGCGCCGCCAAGGTATCCCGTAAATCGGCGGCCCCAAGGAACGGCGCGCCCAAGCGAATCACCAAAGGCTCACGGAACGGGCGGAGTACCACGAGTTCCCTCAACGGCAAGAGTTCCGCGCAGAGGAGCAGGACATGAACGACACGACCAACAACGGCTCCCCAGCCGCCCTCGAAACCCCGTCGCGCACGCTTTCTCTCAGCCAGAAGGTGCAGTCGCTCCGCCTGGCCGACAAGATGGCCGGCGGCGACGGCGGCGCCTCGCGCGGCCTCGTCTGGTTCCTAGTCACGCTGGTCGTAATTCTGGGCGTCGGGCTGGCCTACAACTTCGCCACCACCCAAGCGGCCCTCAAGAAAATCGACGACCTCGACAAGAAATCCGCTGCCGCGGCGAAGAAGGACGAGGAGGACGACGGCGACGCGACCCCCGCCAGCGCCGAGGAGGCGCCGCGCCGCGACGAGATCGCCATCCAATACAAGGGCTTCATCACGCCGATCTCCACCATCCTGGTCAGTCCGCTGGTCGGCGGCCGCGTCGTCTACCTCAAGTTCAAGGAAGGGCAGACGGTTCCGAAGGGCGCCCTGCTCGCGAAGATCGAGGACACCGAGTTCAAGGCCGACTTCGACAAGGCGAACGGCGCCCTGGACGCGGCCCGGCGCCGCGTCGACGTGCTCGAAAAATACCGCGACGACGAGATCAAGCAGGCCAAGGCCGACTTCGACGAGACCATGGCGCTGCGCGAGCAGGCGCGGCTGGATTACGAACGGTCCATGTCGCTGCGCAAAACCAACTCGATCGCCGAGAAGGATCTCGAAGACGCCGAGTTCAAGTACAAGTCGCTCGACGCCCGCATGCTCCGCCTCAAGCTCGGCTATACTTTGTTGATCAAGGGGCCGCGCGACGAGCAGATCGCCAGCGCCAAGGCCGACGTGGCCCAGGCCGAGGCCCAGCACCGCTATACCAAATGGCGGCTCGACAACTGCGTCGTCAACGCCCCCATCGACGGCACCATTCTCTCCAAGAAGGCTGAGGAGGCCAACCAGGTCAACCCGGCCGCCTTCTCCAACGGCCTGGCCGCGAGCCTGTGTGAGATGGCCGACCTCACGGACCTCGAGATCGACGTCTCCATCGTCGAGCGCGACCGCGCCAAGGTGAAGGTGAACCAGGAATGCCGCATCCGTGTCGACGCCTGGCCGGGCAAGGTCTATGAAGGCTACGTCTCGCGCATCATGCCGACGGCCGACCGCTCCAAGAACGCCATCCCGGTGCGCGTCCGGATCTCGAAGAAGCGGCTCGAACAGGATCGCCGCGAGGGCGGCCCCTTCCTGCTGCCCGACATGAGCGCCGTCGTCATGTTCCTGAACAAGGACGCGGACCCGAAGGTGATTGAGAAGTAGGCGCTGGGATCATAATCGTAATCTTAATCGTAATCTTAATCCTAATCTCCGAACGGCATACGATTACGATTAGGATTACGATTAGGATTACGATTAAGATTAGGATTAAGACTAGGGATTCGAGGACGAAGAGGACCCGAGATGCAATCCATCGTCTCCGTCAAAGATGTGCACAAGTATTTCACGCGCGGCAGCGAGCAGATCGACGTCCTGAACAACCTCAATCTCGAGGTCCAGCCCGGCGAGTTCCTCGGTCTCATGGGCCCCTCCGGCTCGGGCAAGACGACGCTGCTCAACCTCATTGCCGGCCTGGACAAGCCCAGCTCCGGCTCCGTCCGCATCGGCGACTCCGTGATCTCCGAGATGTCCGAAGGCGAGCTGGCACGCTGGCGCACGCGCAACATCGGTTTCATCTTCCAGTTCTACCACCTGCTGCCCGTCCTCACCGCCTACGAGAACGTCGAGCTGCCCCTGTTGCTGCTTCCCCTCTCGCCCGGACAGCGCCGCACCCAGGTCCTCACCGCGCTCGAGCTCGTCGGCCTTTCCGACCGCATGCACCATCGCCCGGGGCAGCTCTCCGGCGGGCAGCAGCAGCGCGTCGGCATCGCCCGCGCGATCGTCACCGACCCAACCCTGATCGTCGCCGACGAGCCGACCGGCGATCTCGACTCACGCTCGGCGGAAGAGATCCTCAACCTGATGGGGGAGCTGCAAAAAGGCCTGAGCAAGACCATCCTGCTCGTGACGCATGACCCGCGCGCCGCCGCCCGCGCTCAGCGCGTCCTCCATCTGGAGAAAGGACAACTCCTGGAGGGAGATGGCCATGCCGGCCCGTCGAGCACGGCCATCCGCCCCGGCCCCGGCAGCGCGGCCATGGAAACGGCGATCAAGCAGTAGTCGAGGCGCCCTAACCAAACCGCCTGTCCTATTCGGGAATCGGCTCATGGAATCCTTTCTCTCCCAGCTGCAGAACAACCCGATCACGCTCGTCAGCTTCATCGTCTCCGTCGGCGTCCTCGGCCTGGCCGTCGTCTACGCGGCGCTCCGGCCGCGGCTGTTCCTCCTGATGATCAAGAACCTGCGCCGCAACATCGTCCGCACCTCGCTCACCTTCCTGGCGACCACCGTCCTCGTCTTCATGATCATCATGATCTGGACGGTCCTCAACTTCATCGAGGGACAGACCACCGACAAGTCCGCGGACTTCAAGGTCATCATCACCGAGCGCTGGCAGATTCCCAGCCGCATGCCCCCCAGCTACGCGAACCTGTTCAGTCCCGTCGCCCTCGATCCGAACGATACGTCGTACCGCGTCGATTCCACCGGCGCCTATCTCCCCAATCCCCAGTGCATTTTCAACGAGTATCCGGAGCTGAACATCACCGCCAAGGACTTCATGCTCTGGTCCTTCTACGGCGGCACCACCGAAAAAGGGAAGTTCTCGCGCGAGACGATCATCTTCTTCTTCGCCATGATCCCCGATCAGATCAAAGGCATGATGGCCGAGCTCGACGACCTGCCCGACGAGGCCATCACCAAGCTCAAGGCGACGCCCGAGGGGGTCCTCCTGGGCAGGGAAAAGATGGAGGACCTCAAGCTCGCCGTCGGCGACACCTTCCGCGTCTACAGCCTCAACTACAAGGACATCGACCTCGACTTCAAGATCGTCGGCACGCTCCCGGAAGGCCGCTACAACACGTCGGCGATCATGAACTACGGCTACTTCAACCGCGCCCTGAGCAAGTACAAGCAGACGACCGGCAAGGACCACATCAACGCCGACAAGACGATCAACCTGATCTGGCTGCGCGTGCGCGACAAGGAGACGTTCGCCAAGGTGGGGCACATCATCGAGACCCATGAACAGCTCAAGACCCCGACGGTGAAGTGCGAATCGGAGTCGTCGGGCATCGGCGCCTTCCTGGACGCCTACCGCGACATCTTCTTCGGCGTCAAGTTCATCCTGGTACCGGCCGTCCTGGTCAGCATGGCCCTGGTCATCGCCAACGCGATCAGCATCAGCGTCCGCGAGCGCCGCACCGAGATGGCGGTCCTCAAGGTGCTCGGCTTCCGTCCCGGGCAGGTGATGAACCTGATCCTGGGCGAGTCGCTCTTGGTCGGCGCGGTGAGCGGCTTGCTGGCGGCGCTGGCCACCTATGTGATCTTCAACGTGTTGCTTGGCGGCATCCAGTTCCGCATCGCCTTCTTCCCGGCGTTCATCGTGCCGGCGGCGGCGTTGTTCTGGGGCGTGGCGATGGGCTCGATCACCGCCTTCCTGGGGAGCATCGTGCCCAGCCTGTCCGCCCGGTCCGTGAAGGTGTCGGAGGTCTTCTCGAAGGTCGCCTGACTCGTTCCCAGGCTCCGCCTGGGAACGCACTGCCCGGAGGCTCCGCCTCCCGATTATCCGGAGGGCTCCGACTGCCGATCCGGCAGTGGCGCCTTGACATGATGGGACGCCAGGCTGAGCCTGGCGCCATTGCGTTCCCAGGCAGAACCCGGGAACGAGGGAACGTGCTATGTTTTACGTCCTGCTTCCGATCGTCCTCGCCATTGGGCTCCTGGTCGTCGTCGCGTTGATCGCCTCGGCCATCGCCGTGCTCTATACGGCCCTGCCCTTCTTCCGCAAGAAGGTGCCCTTGCGCTATAACCTGCGCAACCTGCAAGTCCGCTGGAAGACGACCCTCGTCACCGCGCTCGCCTTCACTCTCGTCACCGCCCTCTTGACCGTGATGCTCGCCTTCGTCCGCGGCATGGACAACATCACCCAGTCGAGCGCCGTCCCCGGCAATGTCATCGTCCTCGCCGACGGCGCCACCGACGAGGTCTTCAGCGACGTCGGCGACCCCAGCGTCACCCAGTTCTCCGACGACATCCAGAAGATGATCAAACGGGACGGCAAAAAGGGCAAACACCTCATGTCCAAGGAGGTCTACGTCCTCGTCTCCCACGTCGTCGAGAACGCCGGCCAGAGCGGCCGCAAGCGCCGCTTCATCCAGCTCCGCGGCGTGAACGACCCCGTCATCTCCGCCAAGGTCCACGACCTGAAGCTCGCCAAGGGAGAATGGTGGTCCGCCAGCGGCGTCCGCGAGGTCGTCGACAACCGGCCGACTTCGGCCGACTCCAGCGACGGACGGCCGCGCGGCATCAAGACCAGCGTCATGGAGGTCGTCGTCGGCGACGGGATCGCCAAGACGCTCGGCACCGACATCGGCAAGTCGGCGCTCTCGCCCGGTGATCTCCTCCAGATCGGCCCCAACCTCTGCTACGTGACCGGCGTCCTCGATCCGCACGGCAGCTTTGGCTCGGAGGTCTGGGCCCGCGATCAGCAAATCCAGGGCATCTTCAACCGCGGCAACAAGTTCAGCTCGTTCGTCGTCCGCACCGCCAACGACGAGGCCGGCGCCAAGCTCGCCGACAAACTCAAGAAGCAGTCGACCGGCGACAAGTACAACGCCTCCACCGAGAAGGCGTACTACGAGCGGCTAGAAGCCAGCAACAATGTTTTCCGCATCGCCATCTATTTCTTCGGCATCGTCATGGCCGTGGGCGGCGTCCTCGGCGTCATGAACACGATGTTCGCCGCCATCAGCCAGCGGGCCCGCGATATCGGCGTCCTGCGGCTCCTGGGCTACACCCGCTTCCAGATCCTGTGCTCGTTCCTGTTCGAGTCCCTCATCATCGCCGCCCTGGGCGGCCTGCTCGGCTGCTGCATCGGTCTCTTCACCAACGGCTGGACGGCGACCAGCATCGTCAGCGGCGCCAACGGCGGCGGCAAGAGCGTCGTCCTGCAGCTCGTCATCGACATCTGGGTCCTCATCCCCGGTCTCGCCCTCGCCCTCGTCATGGGCGCGGTCGGCGGACTGATTCCCTCACTCAACGCCATGCGCTTGCGGCCACTGGAGTCGTTGCGCTGAGAACGCTCTTCGTGCGGAGATGGCGGGTTCTCGGCTTTGCGCCCGATGCGTCGTCATCTCAGTGCAAGCATGACTTGGGAAAGGAAGGGAAGATAGGAAAGGATTGCGTCCTGCGGCCCGGTAGGCGGCTGGCGAGATGGGGACACTGTTCAATGCGGGGGCAACAGTAAAGTTCCCCTCCCATGGCGTCGACTTCTACTATGCCGCGTCTGTGGGAACATAAGGGGGACTCAACAACGATGTCTGCCAACCTGGCGCCTAGCATTCCCAACAACCTCGGCTTCCTCACCGTCGTTCGCGAGCCGGCCGGTTTTCTTGGCGGCTATCTGGTCACCAACACCTGGGGCAAACCGCTCGAGTTCCGCCTCACCAGCGCCGTGCAGCCGCAACGCGTCCACCAGATCCTCTACGGCGACAGCCTCGAATCCTACATCGCCGGCGACCTGATCGGCAAAAGCCTGCTCGATAAATCGACGACGCCCGCCCAGCTGGTCGTGACGGACTCACCGGCCGCGCTGGTGTTGAGGCTCAGGGTGGAGTTGCCGGTGGCGCTTGTCGTGCCCGCTGACGGCGAGGCTCTCAACTGTTTGCCCGTACAGGATCGCATCTTCTGCTCGCCGCACGCGCCGCGCGATGTCGCCGCCATCCGCTCCATCCTCGAAAAGCTGGGACCGCTCGACCTGACCGAGCCGTTCGCGCGCATCCGCGAAGCGCTCGGCGAGGCGCGCAAGCTCGGCGTCGCAAAAGCGGCGGCGTGACTTATTTCACCGCGAGCGCCACCGCATACCGGCAACCATCCACGTAGTTGTCGAGGTCGACAAACTCCTCCACCGTGTGGACGTTGTTCTGTCCGGCCCCGAAGGTAATGGTCGGCACGCCGTGGCGCGTGAGCCAGTTGGCGTCGAGACCGCCGTTGGTGATGCGTAACGTCGGCGTCCAGCCGGACGTGTTCGCCGCGGCCTGGGCCGCCTTGACCACGGGGCTCGCCTCCTTCAAGCGAAACGGGTAGTAGTCGCGTCGCGCCACGAACTTCACCTTTGCCTTGCGCCCCTGATCGTCTGTCACTTTCGTCGCGGCTCTGGCGAACGCCTCCTTGTACGCTTGCGTGATGGCACGGCTGAACGGGACATTGTGGCTGCGCGATTCGCCGTAGACCTTGACATAGTCGGTCACGACGTTGGTCGCCTGCCCGGCGCTTCCGCCTTGCCCGTCGCCGATCGGGCCCACGTTGCTCGTGCCTTCCAGTTTCCCCTTCCGGATCTTGCCGAACCAGCCGCCGCGATAAACTTCGCCGAGCGCCAGCGCGGTGACGACGCTGGCCGAGATCCCTTTCTCCGGATGGCCGCCCGCATGCGCCGCCTTGCCGAAGACCTCGACCTCCCAGCGCTCCGCCCCGGTCGCGCCGATCGTGATCTCGCGCGGCGAGGAGCCATCGACATTGAAGCCCAGACCGGGTCGCCCAGCTCCTCCAGATGGACGAGCGCGCGCCCCAGAGTCCGCTCTCGCGCACGGTGAATAGAAGCGTGAGCGGCGGGTGGGGCAACCGTTGCTCGATCAGGGTCGCCGCGAGGGTGACGAGTGCGCCAACGCCGGTGCGGTCCCCGCCCAGCGCCGTGCGCCCCGCGGGGACGATGCGGTTCCTGCGCACCGGCGCCGCCCCAGCGCAGAGCGGCACGGTGTCGAGGTGCGTCATGAACAGGAGCCGTGGCCGAGACCGTTCCTGGTAGGTCGACGATCAGGTTCCCTGGTCTGCGTCGGACCAGGATCCGCGTATGGGCGTCGTCAAAGCGGATCGCCGCCTCCGGCACGCCCGCCTCCTTGAGCGCCCGGACCACCGCCTGGCCGATCGCCTCCTCCCGGCCCGTGACGCCTTCCACGGCAAGGAACCGCATGAGGCGATCGACGGCGGCCGGTTCATTCAACGGAACGCTTGGCATTGGCCCCCTCAAGTTCGTGGAGATCTCTGCTGCTGGATCGAGCCGCGTTCGGATGTTCGCTACAGCCGAACTCGTGAGAGTTCGGATCTCTGACGTCCGCTACCCGGGACTTCTGCCTGTCGACTTAGGAGTGCTCGGCGCGCTCAACCGCAGGTCCTGCGCGCAACCCGCGTCCTTGCTCGGCCGCCAGATGAACTGGTCGACGAAATAGTGGTGCATGATGAAGCGAGCCGCGATGCCGAAAAAGACGCTTTGCAGGGTGAAATCGCCGAAAAGCGGCACGGCGCTCGACGCGATCACGGGCGGGACCCAACCCATGCAGCCAAACTCCACTTGCACCATGCAGCCCAGTCCCCAGCTGCCGACACCGAGCAGCACGGCGCAGCCGAGGAAGATGACGAGGTTTCGGCTCACCAACGCGGCCAGCCCGAAGCGGCGCGGATCGACGCCCGGGCGATGGATGCGGTTGCGCTGGTAATGCCAGACGATGGCGTGATATTGCAAGTCGTGGAAGACCGTGACGAAGGCGGCGAAGGCGTAGATCGGCGCGGTCAGCACGGCCGGGTGGTAGCAGACAAAGACGTGCAGCGGCACGACAGCGAGCAGGAAAAGGATCTTGGGCACGTTGAGGGGCTCGCCGTTCTTCCAGCGTGCTGTACTGGCGGACGGCAAAAGCGACGCTGCTCAGGGCCACGGCGACGATGCTGGCCTGAACAGCCTGTCCTCAAGAGCCGGGCTGCGGGCCGCCGGCGGGCAGGAAGATTTCCGCGGCCGGGATGGCGTACGACCATGGCGACGAACAGCGCGAGCAGCCCGACGTAGAAAGGCAGCCGCCTTGTCGACCACCTGGTCGACCGCCGCCACGTCGTTGTTCTGGCTTGTAAAGGGCGAGAATGCCGTAGTGCTGGCGGACGACGTGCCAGTAGGCCCAGAGGCTGGCCGAAGACGAAGAGCAGTTCGAAGGGCGCCGTAGCGCGACGCCGCCAAGCCAGAGGTCAGCTACGAGGATAAGGGCGGGGCCGATGAGCGGGAACACGAGACTGCCGAGCAGAAGCGCTTGCGTTTGCGGGAACTCCCCGCGATCGAGGTAAGTGCGAGCGTAGGTGCCGAAGAAGTGCGGGACATCGATGAAGACGTACCAGATGAGCCAGACCGTGAACATGTTCCAGGGCAGGCCGCGCTTCGCAGGTAGCCCGACTCGATCAGCACGTGGAGGAAAAGAGGCGGCCCGCCAGGGCCCCGAGGATGAACCAGGGGAGATCGGTCCCGGCGCCGACGATCCGCGCCCGTGCCGCCAAGCGCGGCTGCCGGCCTTTTCCGGGCGAGGGGGCGCTGCAGGGCGGCTCGGGCAGTTCGACAACGCTCATGAGAAAACCTGTCGGGGAACGTCTCCGGCCTCCATTCTGGGGCGGCGAAGACCTGCTCCCGCCGCGAATGCGCTGGCGGGCGTGCCGGACTTCGCGTTCTGGGGAAGCCGGTGGTGAGGGGGGCCGTGAGACGACAGCGTTATGGG
Source organism: Gemmataceae bacterium (assembly GCA_046350295.1). GTDB lineage: Bacteria > Planctomycetota > Planctomycetia > Gemmatales > Gemmataceae > JAXMAR01. The sequence continues at coordinate 95,665 of JAXMAR010000026.1, read as the reverse complement.
CGGACACAGCTGGCGCCACTCAAGTCCAAAAGAAGCGTGAGACGGGTCCATTTGCCACAACGTCCGGCGAACGACCGCATGGCCAATCGTCGCTGGCGGGATAAAATCATGACATGCGGACCGCGTTTTGAACCCTGGCTCTTGTCGCCGGATTGGTGCTGCTCCTGCCTCCGGCTGGTGTTGCGAGATCAGGGTCGCGGCCGTTCACGCGGCCCGTTGATGAGAAAATAACCGCGCGCCTCCTGCCGAGGCGCATTCTTGCCGTAAGGCTCATCGGACCGCCGGCGTCAAACGCGACTCCACCTTCGAGGACAAGGACGAATCGACGCCGCTTTGCTCCTGCGAGAAAGCCGCCTCCGTCAAGCCGGACGAGAAAAGACGCTCCAGGCTGACCGCGGCTTCCAGCCGCCGCACTCATCGTCGCGTCGCGCGACGCGATCGGTCGCGTTCTGGCGCCCTTGCGTGCCGGGACGACACTTCCGTGCGGCTGGTAGCCGTGCTCCATTGCTCCTGGCCAGGCACGTGCGCCGGTTGAAGCGCATGCGCCGCCCTGTCCACTTCGCCGCAAAACCATCAACACAGTTCTGCTCGAGAGCCCAGCGCGTTCCAAGGTTCTTGCTGTCTTTCGCTGGTGTCGTTCTGGTCTCGGCCGGCGCTGCCTGGGCGTATGCCGCGTCCGGGCGGCGGGTCGCCCTGCTGCGGTTGCGACTGTGCCAGCCACAGGGCGCAGCGCGAGCCCGGTTGCTGTCCATGCGACTGCTTCGCCGCGGATCAAGCGCGCTCAGGATCGTCCTGCTGTGTGGCCGGGCGCGGCGTGCTGCGATCCTGCCGGGCCTGCTGCCCGGATGGCGCCTGCTGCCCGGATGGCGCCTGCTGCCTGATGGCGCCTGCTGCCCGGACGAGCCTGCTGCCTGGATGGCGCCTGCTGCCCGGATGGCGCCTGCTGCCCGGATGGCGCCTGTTGCCCGGATGGCGCCCTGCTGCCCGGCCGGCGCCTGCTGCCCAGCGCCGAATAACTCCTGTTGCGCGAAGCGATAGCTTCACGCTCAGCCATCGACCTGGCCGCGGGCTCAGCCCGCGGCCTTTTCCATTTCCCGGCTCAAGGCGTCCGCGACTCTCTCAATCGTTTCGCGCTCGTGGTCCGCGTGGATCGAGACACGCAGCCGCGCGCTCCCGGCTGGGACGGTGGGCGGCCGGATGGCACGGACGTCGTAGCCTTGCGTCTCCAGCGCCGTGGCCGCGGCGGCCGCACGCTGGTCGGCGCCGAACACGACCGGAGCGATGAAGTCCGCGCCCGGGCAGGTGATGCCGCGTTGGACGAGAATCCCGCGAAACAGCTGGGCGTTGGCGTGCAGCCGGCGCCGTGGCTCGTCGGCCCGCTGGACGCGTTCGATCGCGTCGCGCCACCAGGCGGCGACGGCGGGCGGCAGGGCGGTCGTGAAGATGAAGTGGCGGCAACGGTTGATGAGGTATTCGCGGAGTAGGCCGCCGCAGGCGGTGTAAGCGCCGGGAACGCCGAGCGCCTTGCCGCCGGTGTGAACGGTGGCGAGGACGCGCGGCCGCAATCCGAGTTCATCCACAAGACCCCCGCCCCGGGCGCCGAAGCAGCCGGTGGCATGGGCCTCGTCGACGATGAGCGCGGCGCCATGCCGCTCCGCCAGATCGACCAAGCCGAGCAAGGGGGCACGATCGCCGTCCATGCCGAAGAGAGATTCGGTGACAATGAACGTCTGGCGTCCGGGGCGCGCCTCGCGCAGGGCGTCCTCGAGATGGCTGAGGTCGTTGTGCCGGTAGACGACGCGGCGGGCACGCGTCAGGCGGACGCCGTCGATGATCGAGGCATGGTTGGCTTGATCGGAGAAGACCGTGTCGTCCGGCTCGAGGAGGGTGGCCAGGAGGCCCTCGTTGGCCGCGTAGCCAGTGGTAAAGACGAGGGCCGCCTCGGCGCCGTGCCACTGGGCGAGCCGGGCCTCGACCTCTTCCCAGAGCGGGTGCTGGCCACGCAAGAGACGGGACGCGGTCCCGCTCGCCGGTAATGCCTCGGTCTGGGGCCAGGGGATCTTGCCGAAGCCGAGGTAGTCGTTGGAGGAGAAATCGATGCCGGCGGCGGGTCGCAGGGAGCGATAGCGGCCTTCGGCTCGGAGCTGTTCCAGGTGGTGGCGCCAGCGGTTTTCGAGAGGCATGGGTTATTCGACTGAGGCGCGGCGAGCGCTGCACGCGAATCCGCAAGCGGACAGCGCCGGGAACAGGCGCGGTCGTTTCGCCTGGCGGGCTGTCACTCCGCGAGCACCGGTAACCCCAGCGCGCGGAACATTCGAGCGTCCTTGTCAGCATCGGGGTTGGGGGCCGTCAGCAGCTTCTCGCCAAAGAAGATCGAGTTGGCGCCTGCGAGGAAGCAGAGGGTTTGCAATTCCAGGCTCATGCGGTCGCGGCCGGCGCTGAGGCGAACCCGCGCCATGGGGAACGAGATCCGCGTCGTCGCCACGAGGCGCACCAGCTCGATCGGGTCGACGGGCGCCGCCTTGTCCAGCGGTGTGCCCGCGATCGGCACGAGGCAATTGATGGGGATGCTCTCGGGCGGCGGGTCGAGGCGGGCCAGCTCGGCAAGGAGCATCAGACGGTCTTCCTCGTTCTCCCCCATGCCGAGGATGCCGCCGCAGCAGACCGAGATGCCTGCGTTCTGCACCGCGTCCAGCGTGCGCAGCCGCTCGTCATAGCTCCTGGTGCGGACGATGTTCGGGTAGTGGCGCCGCGACGTATCCAGGTTGTGGTTGTAAGCGGTCAGGCCGGCTTCCTTGAGCCGCCGCGCCTGCTCGTCGTTGAGCATGCCGAGGGTGACGCACGCCTCCATGCCCAGCTCGCGCACGGCCCGCACCATGTCGACGACGCGCTCGAACGCTTCCCCCTCCTTGGCTTCGCGCCAGGCCGTCCCCATGCAGAAGCGCGTCGCCCCCAGCTCGCGCGCCCGCCGTGCTCGCTCCTTCACCTCCTCGAGCGGAAGCAGAGGCGTTGACTCGACGCCCGTGTCGAAATGGGCGCTCTGGGCGCAATAGCCGCAGTCCTCGGGACAGCCGCCGGTCTTGATGCTGAGAAGGGCGCAGCGCTGGATGTCCTCCGCCTCGTGATGGACGCGATGAACGCCCATGGCGCGGAACATCAGGTCGGGGAGAGGGAGGGTGTAGATCTGTCGGAGGTCGGACAGGGTGAGCATTTTGTCAATCAGCGTCGGACAAGGGAAAGCCTACTCGATGTTATACGGAACCACGTTATCGAAATGGATCCCACTTGCCGCCTCCCTCGTCCTCGCTCTAGGCCATGACGTCGATCCGCTATCTCTTCGCAAGCTCGGCCTCCAGCGTCCGCAGGAACGGGGCGCCATCGAGATCGGCGTCCGACGCATAGCGCGCCACGAGGCTACCGTCGCGGCCGATCAGGAACTTCTCGAAGTTCCATTTCACCATGCCGCCGAGCTTGGGGTTGGTGGCTTTCGAGGTGAGATACTTGTAGAGCGGGGCGGGGTCCTTTGTGATGTTCACCTTGGCGAACATGTCGAAGGTGACGCCGTAGTTCTTCTTGCAGAACGCCTTGATGTCCGCCTCGCTGCCCGGCTCCTGGCCGCCGAAATCGTTGCAGGGGAAGCCGAGCACGGCCAGACCTTTCTCGGCATACTTTTCATGGAGAGCCTGTAGCTGCTTATACTGCGGCGTGTAACCGCACTCGCTGGCCACGTTGACCAGGAGGACGACCTTGCCCTGATAGCGGGACAGATCGACCTCCTTGCCGTCGATGCTCTTCATCTTGAAATTCAGGACCGGGGCCACTTTCGTTCCTCCCTTGTCGCCGGCGGTCAGGGGCGCCGCCACTACGGCGGTCGTGATCAAGGCGATCGATGCCAGTGCGTGTCTCATGTCGGCTTTCCCTGGTTGACGGATTACTGTAATAGGCGTGCAGCAATTTTAGGCGCGGAGCGGATTCTGGAAACGTCATTGCGGCCGAGGGCTCCGCTCCCTACGATGAAACGCCCAACCGAGCCGCTGCCACAAGTTCGCAGCCGACCCGTGGACCTGTCCCCGCATGCTTCCGTCCACGCCTGCGATACGCCGGGGCATCCCGAAACGGTGTCAGTCCGGAACGTCGCTTCATTCGGGCGCCAGCAGACCGCCGCGCAACAACTCCGCCATCAGCGGGTTGACGTAATGGCGCACCAGCCATTCGACGGCCGGCACGCACACGGCATCCCCGAAACCAAAGAGCGCGTCGTCGCCGCGCGTCCCGGGAGCGTCGAGGCGAAAGTCGCCCGCCCCCATCAAGCGGGCGCACTCACGCGGCGTCAACAGCCGCACGTGCCAGCCCTCCTGATCGACGCGCACCAGGATCTGCTTGGCGCTGCCCCCTTTCGGCGTCCGCAAGCAGCCGGCGACGCCGTCGAAGCGCAGCTCCGCCATCGACCGCCCGTGCCGCATGCGCCGGAACGCGGTCGCCCACACGACGCCTTCCTTCTCCAGCAGCATGTCGACAAGGGCGCGATGTCGCCGGCTCACCTGGTTCTTCAGCCGCTCGACGCGCTCTGCCGACCACCAGACGGGATCCGCCCTGTCGATGTCTTCGAGAATATCCGTCAACGTCAGCGTCCGCTCCGGCAGCGGCGGCAGCGGTCGAATGCCCCATGGCAAATCCGCGTGCTCGCGCATGAAGCCGAGCAGTTGCGGCGGCCGCAGTTCGTCCGCCTCCGCCGGCGTCCGGCACGGCGTCAGCGCGATGTCCTCGCGCACGCCCATCAGGAACAGCCGCGGCCGGCTCTGCGGCACGAAATGAACCGCGTCAATCTTCACCGCGTCCACGCGATAGCCCGCGTCCGCCAACCGCTGCAGACAGAGCCGGAAATCCTTCCCCGCGTGGCTGTGAATGAGCCCGACCACATTTTCGAGGATGACGAACGGCGGCCGCCGCGCGCCGAGCTCCGCGAGGATGGTCGCGAAACGAAGATACGCCGATGACTGGGGCCCCGCGTCCAGTCCACGCACCGCCCCGGCCAGCGACAGATCGGTACAAGGGAAACACGCGCTGATCAGTCCCGCGCGCGGCACGGAGCGCGGCGGCACGTCCTGGATCGACCGGCCATCGACGGTTACTTCCTCGTCGACAAGGTTGTGGCGATAGAACGCCCGTTTCATCGGGTCGTGATCGTTCGCCCAGACCGTGTGCCAGCCCGCCTGCTCCAGTCCCAACCGCATCAGCCCGATGCCGGCGAAGAACTCGGCGGTCGTCGCGGTGGCGGCGGCGGAGAAGGGGCTCGGCCGCTCCGCGCCGGCCAGCATGGCCGCGACTCGGGCGGCGCACTCCTGGGGGGCCTTCTCGACCGCGTCGGCCCAGAAGCGTACCACCGACCAGCCCGAGCGCAGCAGTTCCCCGGTGGCGCGGATGTCGCGCTCGATATTGCGGTGTACTTTACGTACCCAGTAGTCGCTCTCGGACGATCCGACGAACTGTTGTTCGAGGAGAAGTCGAGCCCGCGGCGCCGCCATCGGCGCCATGCCAGGAGTTCGCCGTCGACGAAGCAGGCGAGCCGGCGCCGGCGAGAAGACGAGGTCGGGATGGCCGGGGAGATCGTCCGGCTGCAAGTCTGGGGTCGCAACCCGCGCCCGGCGCACGCGCCGCGAGCAGGAGTCGCTCGGGCCCGGTGTCCTGCCCCTTGACGCGCGTCATCAGCGCTGCGTTCCGTCTCGCTGAGAAAATCCGGCCATGACGGGGACATGTTACGCCGCCCCTCGAGACAGCAAATCCCCGTCCCGGAAAATGTCGGCCCCGGTCGCGCCGGCGCCGGTGTTCGCATTTTCCCAGATCAAAAAAAAAAACAATCGCTGGCGCCGTTTCTCCGTCGTGAGACAGGAGTCGCTTGCGTTCGCCGATCATCGGCCTACCGCGCCGTCGCTACCGCCGCGGGGCTCTGACCGGCCGCGGCCTTGCACCCACGAGCAAGGCATGGCGCCTGCGGCCAGCCGTTGAGCCGAGGCTGAAGGACGCAGACGTGAGCGACGCCACCTCTCGAAGTCATGGAGGCCACAGCCGACCGATCACCGGGGCGGCCGCCATCTGGACGACGACCTGCGCGGCCGCTACCCCGGCGGCCGATCCGATGGTCCTTCGACGCCGCCGACATCGCCGATGGCAGCGGCGTCTTCCGGTGTTGGCGCGGCTCGGCGGCCGGGCCGTCAGTTCGGGCGCCTGCGCAAGCTGGACATGGGTGTCGGCGAGGTCAAGCGGATCTATGTCGAGCCCGCGTCTTTGCGTGGGCGGGGCGCCGCCCGTGCACCTTGCGTTTCCTCGAGCAAAAGGCGCCAGCAAGGCTTTCACACTCCGCCTGGAAACAGGTACCCGGCAGCCCGAGTCGATCCGCCTCTACGAAACCTCAGGCTATCATCGCATCGAGCCCTACGGCGAATACATCGGCGATCTGCACAGCGTCTGCTTTGAAAAGCGGCTTACCAAAGCGTGAAGCCGCCATCGATCGTCACCACCGACCCGGTCATGTAGCTCGAGGCGTCGCTCGCCAGGTACACCGCCAGGGGCCCGATCTCCGCCGGGTCCCCCATCCGCTTCATCGGGATCAGCCCCTCGATCTGATCGCGCAGCTCCGGCCGCTCCCGGAACCAGCGGCGATTGGCGTCCGTTAGAAAACTGCCGGGCGCGATCGCGTTCACCGTCACGCCACGCGCCGCCCAGTCCGCCCCCAGCGACCGCGTGAAGCCGACGATCGCCGCCTTCGCCGTCTCGTAGTGCCGGCCTTCGATGTTGCGCGTGGCGATCTGGCCGCAGATCGACCCGATGTTGATGACCCGCCCCCAGCCGCGCTCCAGCATCGGCTTGCCCAGGAGCCGCGTGCAAACAAAGGTGCTGGTGAGGTTCAGATCCATCAGCCGCTGCCAGTCCTCCAGCTTCTCTTCCAGAAACGGAATGTTCTCGCGCCGCCCGCCGACGTTGTTGATCAGGATGTCGACCTTGCCCAGCGCCAAGCGCCCCGCCCCCGCACATCTCCTCCACGGCGCGCCGGCTCGAACAGGCCTCCGCCGCGTGCGTATCGATGCGCCGCCCCGTCGCCGCCATCTCCTGCTGGGCTTGCCGCAGCGCTTGGCCTCGCGGCCGACCAGGACGATGTCCGCCCCCGCCTCCGCCAGCCGCCTGCCCCATGCGGCCGCAGTCCCCGACTTCCGCCGGTGACCAAGGCCCGCTTGCCGTCGAGCCGAAAGCGATCGAGTACGCCTCATCTTCCTGTCCTCCGAGCCGGGCCGAAATACGTCGCGTCTCGTCGCAGCCTGACTCCACTCACCGCGACGAATCGCGACGCGCTTCCCGCAACCTCATGGCGCCGACGCGGCTCGGCCCATGTTCAAGAAAATCGCACGACCGACCTTGATGCGACGAATTTCGCGCTCCGCATCGCAAGAACGCCAAGCACGCGACCCACGCCTCGCTTGCGATTTCGCGGTTTCGCGCTACGCCGCCGCCCAGTCCAGCCTCCAGTTCTCCACGCTCGGCGGCGGCGCGCCGCCAGCGCCGGCTCGGCGGGCTTGACGATCGCTTGGGCGTGCCCGCTCTTTCTTCGCCAGCTCTTCCGCCTCCTCCTTCGAGAAGAGCACGAGCGTTGCCTCCCCGCCCCGGTCAGCAGGATGCCGACATAGAACTTCCAGCCCGGCATCGTCTTTAGACCACGGAAACGCCTCGTGCAAGCGGCCGTTGGGGTGCCAGAACAGGCTGATCACCGTGTTCAGCACCAGCGCCAGCGCGAAGATCACCGGCGCGATGTACATGCGATAGTCCAGCCGCGCGGCACGGCCCGGTTCGCGAAGATGACGAACAGCGCCCCGCCGCCGGCCACGCCCGCCAGCGTCGCCGAAGCTGACGCCGTACGCGTTCGCGGCATGTCCGCCTGCCCCGAGTAGAACATCACGATCGGGAAGATGATCGCGATCAGGAAGTGCAGGCTCCCCCCGACGCACAGGAACGACGCGAACGAGTTCCGCGCCAGCCCGCTGATCCCCTGCTGCACTCAGCGGCACGTACGTCCCCCAGCACAGGCCGCCGCGATCGCGTAAATCAGCCACAACTGTCGTTCCACGAATTGCTCCGGAGAATCTCGAGGAAAGGTGGGGCGGAAGGTAGGATCGACGCGGCAGGGCGGGGCGGACCTCACTCGCGTCTCAATGCCGTCAAAATAGGCGTGCGCAGCGACGCGGCCACTGCCAGCGTCCCCGCCATGAGCCCGACGGCGGCCACGACCGCCAGCAGCAGCGCGACGCGCCAGCCAGAGCAAGCCGCCCCCTGCTGCATCAGGTGGCCACCGCCAGGAGCGCGCGGCCACGCCAAGCGCCAAGCCGAAGCAGCAGGAGGACCGTTCTCGACCGGGACAGCCAGGCCGCGCCTTCGGCGGAAAGCGCCGAGCGCCAGCTGGCCGCGCCGCTCCCACACGCCGCGCAAGAGGACGATGGCCAGACCCAGCGCGCCGAGCAACAGGCCGAGTCCGCCCAGCGCCTGGAACGTCGCCAGGTAGACGTTCTCGACGGCGAAGTACGCCTGCACGCGCTCGCGCGTCGATTGCATGCGAAAACCCTGGGAGGCGAGGGCGTTTTGTACCGCGCGCTCGAGCGCCGTCGCTTCCTCCGGCGGGCACTCGATCAGGAAGAAGTTGAAGCCCTCCTGATGCGGAAACGCCTTCACGAAGTTCTCCTCCGCCATCACCAGCTCGCTCTGGAACAGGCTGTCCTGCAACAGCCCGACCACGCGCAGCCGCACGGCGCTCCCGCCGTCGCCGGGAACCTCCAGCGTGTCCCCCAGGCCGACCTGCAGGATCCAGGTCGCCGTGTTCGCGTCCGCCAGCACCGGGATCCCCTCGTCGCTCTTGCCCTCCAGCAGCCGCCACGGGTTCGCCTTCTCCTCGTCCGTCTTCGCCAGCGTGCTCCCGAACGCGAAGCCGCCGCGCTCCCGGAACGCCTTGCTCGCCCCCAGGATTCGCGGCTTGAGCGGTTGATACAGGTTCAGGCAGCTCGCGTCGTCCCCGGCCCGCATGCGCATGGGATAGAACGTCGCCCGCTCCAGCAGCGCGGCCTCGCCCGGCCTGAGATCGAGCTGCGTCCGCGTGCTCTTCCGGTTCAGGTCCTCGAAGATCGGCACGTCGCTCTGGGCCACCAGCGCGAAGCCGCCGCTCCCCTGGTCCCGGCGCAGGAACGTTTCCCCCGTCTCCTTGTGAAACAGGTCGATGGCGACGATGACGAACGTCGCCGACGCCAGCAGGCCGATCGTCAACACGCTGCGCAGCCGATAACGGCCCGCGTTGCGGACGCCGAGTAATGTCAAGGTCGGTTGCGGCGCGCTGTGCGTCGCCGCATGCCCAAGCCGGCGCCACAGGAACGCGATGCCGCCGATGAGGATCAGGGCGCCGCAGGTGAAGAACGTCCCCGCCCGCGCCTCGTGGTCCTGAACGAACCAGCCCGCCGCGAACGCCGCCGCGGCTCCGACGAAGCTGACCGGCGCGATCCACGCGCTCCAGCGCCAGCCGGCGCCCGCCTGCGGCTGGGCCAGCGCCGCTGCGCCCGCGAGCAACGTCGTCGGCGCCATCTTTCCCAGAACGCGCGTCGCCCAATAGAGCGTCACGAGGCTGGCCGCCACCGACGCGCCGAAGCCGAGCAGCAGGCTGGCCGGCCCGGCGTGCAGCTTGAGAAAACCGAGATCCGCGCCCCCCGGCCAGTTCGCCTTCAGGTAGCCGAGCAACAGCCCGGTGTACGCGAAGGCCGCGCTCAGCCCGATCAGCCCGCCCACGAGCGCCAGCAGCGTCCCTTCGCCGATGAGCAATGCTCGTATCTTGCGCTGGCTCCAGCCGACCGCGAGCAACAACCCCATCTCCGCCGCCCGCCGCTCCAGGTTCAGCCGCACCAAAAGGCCGACGAGGAGGAGCGCCGCCACGATCAGGAAGAAGCTGAACGCGAGGAAGTAAACGCCGAAGTCGCTCGAACCGCCTCCGGCCTGGAGCGCCTGCGTCTTGACGTCTTGAAAGACAAACCCTCCCGCTGCCGGCGGCAAACGGGACAGCACCTCCTCCTCCAAACGCCGCGCCGCCTTGCTCCAATCGTCTCCGCGCGCCGGCGTGATCTGGATCGAGCTGAGCTTGCCGTACCGGCTGCCCCATAGCTCCTGCCCCTTCGCCAGCGCCACGAACGCGCGCGGCGTCGTCTTGTAGCGGCGCCAGTAGTCTTCGAGCGGCCTGGTCTTGTCGATCTTGCAGGCCTCGTCATCGATCTTTCGCACCCGCTTCAGATCGATGAACGAGAAGGGGACCCAGTCGTTGATCGACAGCTTGTCGGTGATGCCCGGAAACGGCGGCGTCCAGAACGGATCGTCGAGCCGGCCCGACAGGGGCACACGCCCCTTGACCGCGAACGTCGCCGTCCGCTTCTCCAGGTTGTTCGCGGCGTCGGGCGTCAGGTAGGTGATGCTGAGCGACTTCGCGTCCGCCGGAAACGATCCGCTCGTCTCCCACTGGGCCAGATACGCCTCGTCCGCTCCGATCGGCAGCAGCCTCCCCGGCCGGGCCGGATCGGGAACGCCGGGCACGGCCGCGACCACGGCATACGGGATCTCCGCGTCCCCCGCCTTCAGGTCATCCGCGAGATAAACGAGGACCGGCGCCGACTTCGCCTTCTCCCCTTCCGCCGCCTGCCGCACCGCGTCGGCGACCGCCGGCTCGATGACGCCGCGCTGCCCCTGAAAGTTGAGGTAAGGATGCTCGTCAGGATAGCCGGATACCAGCTTCTCGATCGTCTCCTTCGGCAGCCGCTCCGCCCTGGGCCGCTCCATGTAGAAGGCGCGGAGATCCTTGGCGCGCTCGGCCGGTGTCGTGAGCGCGTAGCCCCAATCGGCCAGCCGCAGCCCGGGCGCTCGATCCGTCCTGGGCCCCGCGGCGAGCACGACGTTGGCCTTTCCCGCCATCCCCAGCTCCTTCGCGAGATAGCCGAGCGGCAGAAAAGCGTTGCGCGGCGGCACGGGGCTTGGCCGCAGGCTGAAGTTCGCCGGCCCCGCATCGTCGAGGATGGCCTGTACCGGAACGCGGATCGACTGGACGACGTCCTCGGTCTGCTTCTTGCCCAGCAGGCTTTCGCGCGGCAAATCCTCCTTGCGCGGCAGCAGGATCTCGACCCGCTCGCCGACCTTCGCATCGAGCGCCCGCGCCAGGGCTTGGTTGAGCACGATACCCGGCTCAGCCCCGTCGAAGAAGGCCGCGTCCGCGCCGCCTCGCCCGGCGCTCGAGGCCCAGAACGCGTCAGTCACGCCATAGACGGAGACGCCGGCGACGTGCCGGGCGCTTTCTCCCTCCCTGTCGGCGCGGACGCTTCCTTGCAGCATCAGGACGGACGCCTTGCGGCGGGCGTCGACGCGTTCCGCCAGGTCGGCGTCGAAAAAGCGGTTGCTGATGAGCGCGTGATCGACCCAGCCAAGCTGCTCCAGGGCCAGCCCGCGCAGGCTGCCACGCAGCGAATCGCCGACCAGCAGCGCCCCGGTGAGCACCGCCGTCCCCAACGCCATGCCGAGCAGCACCGCGAGGTTGCCGCGCCAATGATAGAGGACATTGCGAAAGAGAAGACGGAGCGTCGTCACGGTCCGCCTCCGTTCCAGGGCTCCAGCCGGCCTTCCACCATCTCGACCTGCTTCGGCAACAGCCGCGCCAGCTCGACACTGTGCGTGACGACGATCAGCATCACGTTCTCTTGCTGGTAGAGCTGGGCGAGCAGTTCGCCGACGGCCTGGGCGGTCTTGCGGTCGAGATTCCCTGTCGGCTCATCGGCGAGGAGGAAGACCGGCTCGAGGATCAGCGCGCGGGCCAAGGAGACGCGTTGCCGCTCGCCGCCGGAAAGCTCCGCCGGGCGATGGTCGAGTCGCTGCGCGAGCCCGACGCGCTCGAGCAGCGTCCGGGCGCGTCTCTGGACCTTCTCCTTGTCCGCGCCGGCGCCGGCCAGCGTCGGAATCAGCACGTTTTCCAGCACCGTACACTGCGGCAAGAGATAGTGGTCCTGAAAGACGAAGCCGATCTTGCGATTGCGGAACCGGGCCAGGTCCGGGTCGGAGAGAGTGAACGGATCTTGTCCCTCGAGCCGGACACTGCCCCCCGTGGGACGATCGAGCGCGCCGAGGATGTGCAGCAGGGTGCTCTTGCCGGAGCCGGACGGGCCGAGGACGGCGACGGCCTCACCGGGATTGAGCTGCAGGTTGACGTCGCGCAGGATGGCCAGGTCGCCGGAGCGCGTCGGGAACGACTTTTGGAGATGGGAGACGGCGAGTGTCATGAGCGGGCAGCCAGCGGGCCGGGGCGCACAACCGGGCTTGCAACGGGGTCAACCCCTTTGCGCAACTGCCTCAGTCTATTGGGCGCAGGAGGATTCGGCAGCGGACGCGGCCGGGCGGGACGAGGGGCTCAGGAAGGATTGAGACTGGCGCGCGACGCGGGAATGTATTCGACGGGCGAGTCGGGAACAGGAGAGGAGCCCTCGACGGGAATGCCGCGGAGACGATGGCCGGCGCGTGGGCTGCGATAGAACGTGCAATCGTTGGCGCCGTAGCAGTGCATATCGTGCGGGTGGATGAAGCGGCCCAGGGCGCCCCACTTGCTCTCGACGAGGATCAGGTGGGACGCGGGGTTGATGCACAGCACGATGCCGGTGTGGGTCACCTTTTCCTGCTCGTCGCGGTAGACGGCCACATCGCCGGGGCGCGGCGTGGCGACCGCCTGATAACGGTTGTCTTCCAGGATGGCGTCAACCTGCTCGCCTCCCACCCAGAACTGTCCGCTGCTGAAAACCCAACCATGGCAGTTGCAGTTTTGCCAACCCGATGAGACGTGGATGACCTGATCGCGTAAACCATGACGCGTGAGCAGGTCGATCTGCTGGCGTAGCGTGACCGGATCGAGTTTACCGGCGTTGGGCAGGACATTGGTCTTGAGGAGGATACGGCGCCCCCGGTCGGTAAAGGCGGTGACGTTGTCAATGTCCTCCAGGGCGACGGCTTCCGGAGGGGGATCCGGGACAAACAGCAGGTCCTCGGGGATGCCGGCGTTGTTCAGGTAGATGGCCAGCGAAACCGCGGTCGCGGCGCCGCAACAAAGCGCCACCGCGAAGGAGCGCGCCCGAGCAGTCCCCAGACGGCTGCGCAGCGATTGCGAGACACGGACAAGCCCGCGTGACGGCGCCACGAAGAAGCAAAGATAGACACCGCAGAGAATCAGGGCCGGCGCCCAGAAGGACACGTCCAGCCCGAGGGAAAGACCTACGATACCAAATGCTCCCACTCCAGCCATCACGGCGGCGCCCAGCCAAACCATGATCCCACTCCACACGCTACGGCGCGAGCCGAGAACGCTGACCAGAAGCAGGAAGGCGCCTCCGGTCATGAACACGAGCGTCGGCAACAGCGGCTTGAGCGCGGAAATCATTGGCTCCTACCTGAGGCGCAGCGTTGACGGAAAACGGCCCCTCTATCTGATTAGACGCCACCAGACTAGGAAAGTTCTGGTTAAATATCGGTGAAATCGGGAAGAATCCAAAGATGCCGATGCTCACACATCAGCAGAGCAGGCGGGAGGCTCACGAGCTTGAGCAGCGCGACCGTTGGGTATCGCTGGTCTCTCAGGTATCCTGGCTTTCCACTGGCGCCTTGTCAAGGCTCGGAAATGAAATCTCTCTCATCACCTTTCGCCTCTGGTCTCCTCGGTTTGCCATCGCCGAAGGGTCAGACCTGTCTTCGTGCCAGGTCGCGCGGAATACCAAAGAAAACGACAGGCGAGATATTGCGAACGGCGTGGTTTTCCCTTTCAATAAGGTCCGGATGGGCCCTTCATGATTCATGTGGAACATCTCACCAAACGCTTTTACGTCCCCGGCGGCGCCAGTCTGACCGCCGTCGACGACCTCACCTTTTCCGTCACTCCCGGCGAGGTTTACGGCCTTTTGGGCCCCAACGGCGCCGGCAAGACCACCACCCTGCGCATGATCCTCGGCCTGCTCCGCCCCACCCGCGGCGAGGCCAGCATCGCGGGTTTCGGCTCGGCGCAGCACCCCGATGAGGTCAAGCGCCGCGTCGGCCTCGTCTCCGCCAACGCCGGTCTCTATCAGGCCCTCAGCGTCCGCGAATTGCTCCTCTTCTTCGCCGACCTCTACGGTATGGCCGCCGCGGACGCCGCCGCCGAGCTCGACCGCCTCGCCGGCCTGCTCCAGCTGGACGACATCCTGACGCGCCGCTGCGCCAACCTCAGCACGGGACAACGGCAGCGCGTCAATCTCGCCCGCGCCTTGATCCACCGCCCTCCGGTCATGCTCCTCGATGAGCCCACTCTCGGGCTCGACGTGCTCGCCGCCGAGAAGGTCACCGAGTACATCGAGCTGCTGCGCGAACAGGGCAAGGCCGTCATCCTCACGACCCATCACATGGACGACGCCCAAAGGCTCTGCACCCGCTTCGGCCTGTTGCACAAGGGACGCTTGCAGATCGAGGGAACGCTCGCCGAGCTGCGGGCCCGGACCGGCTGCGACAGCCTGCGCGACATGTTCCTGCGCCTGGCCCGCCAGGACGAGGCGGCTCCCGCCCCAGTATCCACGCTCGAAGCCGCCGACCACGCGCGGCCGCCTGCGTCCAACCGGATCATGCCGGGCGCCCGCCCCGGGGGGGTCGATGAACACTTTTGATCGAGAGGGCGCCCCGCCCCCATCGCCCTGGCGCGCGGCCGGGCGCCTGTTCCGGCTTCTCCGCAAGGAGCTGAGCGAGGTGCTGCGCGACCGCCGCACCATCATCACGCTTCTGTTCATGCCGCTCTTGCTCTATCCGCTCCTGTCCATCGCCTTCCGCCAGGTCTCCGCCGCCAATCTCCTCGACCTCGCCAGCACGGACAAGGGGAAGAAGAGCGCGGCCGCCAAGGAGGCCGTGCCACAGATCCGCATCGGCGTATCGAACGAGGACGACTACGAGACGATGCGCCGGCTGCTCGGCCGCGGCGACCGCTTCTTCCGCGAGGTGGAAGCGGCCAAGGGCAGGAAGGCGAACCTGATCCAGGCCTGGGAGATCGTGATCGTCCCGGACCTCGAGAAGGCGCTCGAGCAGGGCGCCATCGACGTCGGCGCCCGCGTCGAAGGCCAGCTTCCCGTTCGCCGCGCCGTCGTCAAGGGTCTGGCGCCGGAGGCGTATCGCAATCGCGAGGTTGTCGTGCAGCTCTTGAGCCTCGTGGACAGCGGCTCCTCGCTCAAGGCCAGGGAAGAGGTGGAGTTGAGGCTTCTCTGGTTCCACCAGACCATGGTCGCCTGGCGTATGGACGTGCAAAATGAGAACTTCCCCATCGCCCTCGTCCATCTCGAAAACGTCTCGCTCACCCGACCCGGCGGCGGCGCCGTCATCTCTCTCCCCGCCCTCATTCCGCTGATCCTGATCCTCATGACGATCACCGGCGCCGTTTACCCCGCCATCGACGCGACCGCCGGCGAGCGGGAGCGCGGCACTCTCGAAATGCTCGTCGCCGCCCCGGTGCCGCGCCTCGGTTTGCTCGTCGCCAAGTACGGCGCCGTCGTCGCCGTCGCCGTCCTGACCGGACTGGTCAACCTGGTCGGCATGGTGGTGACGCTCAAGTTCAGCGGGCTGGAGACCGAGGTCGTCAAGGGTGGGCTGTCGCTCGCGGTGCTCTCGCAGATCGTCGCCCTTTTGCTCCTGTTCGCTCTCTTCTTCGCCGCTCTCCTCCTCTGCATCACCAGTTTCGCCCGCAGCTTCAAGGAGGCCCAGGCGTACCTCATTCCCCTCATGCTCGTCTCGCTCGGACCGGGGATCATCGGCATTCTCCCCGGCGTCAAGCTCGAAGGCCTGTTCGTGGTCGCTCCGCTCGTCAACATCGTCCTCCTCGCCCGCGACCTCTTCGAAGGGCAGGCCGACGCCGTCGGCGCTCTGCTGGTTGTTTTCGTCACCCTCATCTACGCCGGGGCGGCGATCACGCTCGCCGCGCGCGTCTTCGGGGCCGAGAGCGTGCTCTACAGCGAGCAAAGCGGCTGGAGCGACCTGTTCCGCCGCCCCGAGGAACCCCAGGAAGTCGCCGGTGTCGCCGCCGCCTTCTGGTGTCTCGCCCTCATGGTCCCCATCCAGTACGTCGTCCAGGGCGCCTTCGCCTTTCTTGGCCCCGCCACGCCGACCGACTTCCTCGTGCTCATGCTGGTCATGAATGTCCTCAACCTTTTCCTGTTCCTGGGCCTTCCCATCCTGGCGGCATGGCTCGGTCGCGTCCGCGCCATTACCGGCTTCGCCCTCGCCCGGCCCAGTCTCTTTTCGCTCGCCGTCGCCCTCCTCCTCGGCGCCGGCCTCTGGCCCGGCGTCCTCTGGGTCCTGGAGCAAGCCTATGGCCGCTATCACGAAGCCGCGGAGCAGCTTCTGGGCGGCGCGACAGCCGGGACGTCGTTCACCGGTCTGATGATCGTGACCGTGGTCCTGGCCGGCGTGGTCGAAGAGCTGTTCTTTCGCGGTTTTCTCTACACGGCGCTGGAACGGGCCCTGCCCGCCGTCGCCGTCGTGGTGGTGACGGCGCTTCTGTTCGGCCTCTTGCACGTGGTCCTCGGCGGCGCCCTCGGCACGCTCCGCTTCTGGCCCAGCACGCTCCTGGGCCTGCTCCTCGGTTTCCTGCGTCTGGGCAGCCGCAGCGTCTGGCCGGGCCTCCTGCTGCACGCCCTCCATAACGGCCTGCTCCAGGCCGCTCCCGCGCTGGGCGTCGATCGGGCGAGCCACCTGCCGGCCGCGGCGCTCATCGGCAGCGCCGCCGCTCTGACTCTCGGCGCCGCGGCGATCGCCTCGATGGTGTGGCGCCGGCTGAAAGGCGACGGCCAGGCGGTCGCGAGCGGAGCGAACCCCTTGGCGTGAGTCCCGGCGCCGCTGGCACGGCGCACAAGCCGCACAACCCGACCCTCCACGACAGAGCCGCCGCGCTTTGCCCCGGCATTTTCGGCTTGTTAAGCATCATTCGCGAAAGCCGCAGCCGCGCCTGTAGTTTTCCCGTCTTTTCTCTCAAGAACATTTTGCCTTGTTCGCCCCATCGGGCACATTTTCCCTGGACGGAGCGCTCCAGCGAACACGCGCCCGCCGCACAACGTATGTCGAACCTCGGGCCGGGCCCGGGGGTTGTGCAGGTCCCGCTTGCGGAGGAACTCGGTGATGAGGCTTTCATTCCTGTCGCTCCTGACGGCGCTCGCCCTGGCCGCGGCCGGGGAAACGGCCCGGGCGTCCCACTGCGGCGCCTGTCGCTACCCAAGCTGCACGCCTTGCCCCGAGTCCTACTGCATGCCGCAGGTGCGCTACCGCGTCTGCTACCAGACGGTCTACGAAGACCAGACCTGCGTGCGCTATCGCCCGGTCTACCACACGGTGATGCAGGAATGCCGCAGCACCGTCCTGTGCCCGGTCTACGAGACCAAGTGCAAGGAAGTCCGCTACACGGTCTGCAAGCCGGTAGTCGAGGCGTTCGACGTGCCGAAGAGTTGCACCGTCTTCAAGCCGTGCTACGAGACGTGCGTGAAGGAGCACTGCTACACGGTCTGCAAGCCGGTCTACCAGGAATACGAAGTGCCGGTGCACTGGACGAGCTATCGCCAGGAAGTGCAGCATCACGTGCGCGAGTGCCGCTACACGGTGTGCAAGCCGACCTATCAGGAATACCAGGTCCCGGTGCGCTGGACGACCTACAAGCAGATCGTGCAGAACCACGTGAAGGAGTGCCGCTACACCGTCTGCAAGCCGGTCTACCAGAACTACGAAGTCCCGGTGCGCTGGACGACCTACAAGCCGGTGTATCAGAACCACGCCAAGGACGTCTGCTACACGGTGTGCAAGCCGACCTACCAGGAATACCAGGTCCCCGTGCACTGGACGACCTACAAGCAGGTCCTCCAGAAGCACGAGCGCGACGTCCCCTACACCGTCTACCACACGAAGCAGGAGCCCTACCAGGTTCCCGTCCGCTGGACGACTTACAAGCCGGTCTACGAGAAGCACGAGCGCGACGTGCCGGTGATGACGTGCAAGACCGTCGTCGAGCAGCGCGAGAAGGTCGTCAAGACCTGCACCTTCGAGCCCTGCTACAGCGAGCGCCAGATCTGCGTCAAGACCGGCGACTGGCAGGTCGAGACCTGCTGCATCCCCGGCCCGGTCGTCCACAAGAGCTGCCGCATGCCGGGGACGTGGAGCGTCGATCCCTGCACCTGCCGGCCGACTTACTGCCCCGGCCCGGTCGTCTGCTACTCGTACCAGATGCCGAGCCGGACGGTGTGCCGCAAGGTCTGGTGTCCGCGTGACGAGATCCGCACGGTCCGCGTCTGCAAGATGGTCCCGCGCGAGCAGTGCCACGTCGTCAAGTACAACGTCTGCCGCGTTGTTCCGGTCTGCACGACCCGCAAGGTGTGCTGGACGACCTGCTGCATGATCCCCGAGCACCATTGCAAGATGGTGACGTGCTACCGCAGCATCTGCGTCCCCGAGTGCCGCGTGCGCAAGGTCTGCTGGACCACGTGCCACTGCGTCCCCGAACACCACTGCAAGATGGTGACCTGCAAGAAGTGCATCATGGTCGCCGAGGTGCGGACGCGCAAGGTTTGCTGGCAGACCTGCTGCATGGTCCCCGAGCACCATTGCAAAATGGTCGCCTGCCAGAAGTGCGTCATGGTCCCCGAGGTGTGCGTCAAGCGCATCCCGTACACGACGACCCATTGCGTGCCGGAGCATCACTGCAAGATGGTGACCTGCAAGAAGTGCATCATGGTCCCCGAGGTGTGCGTCAAGCGCATCCCGTACACGACCTGCCGCATGATCCCGGAGCATCATTGCAAGATGGTGAAGTGCAAGAAGTGCATCATGGTCCCGGAGACGAAGGTGTGCAAGGTCCCGTACACCGTCTGCCGCATGGTCCCCGAGGTGAAGCACTACACGGTGAAGTGCTACCGCTGCCGCACGGAGCGTGAGGAGAGAGTGTGCCAGGTTCCGTACACTTGCTGCCGCATGACCTGCAAGGAAATCGTGCGTCAGGTCCCCGTCACCTCCTGCACGATGGAGCCCTACTGCGTGACGACCAAGGTGTGCCGCCGCGTCCCGGTGTGCATCCCTTACTGCGATCCGTGCCCGACCTGCCCGACCCCCGGCCTGTCCGGCTCCGGCGGCCGCATCCGCGACATGCTGTTCGGCGCCTCCGAGTAATGCAGGAACAGAGCCGTCGACTCGCGAAAGGACGAGGCCTCAGGGCCTCGTCCTTTTGTGTTTGCCGTCACTCGGTCGGCGCCCCGCCGCGACCCATGTTTCTCCTTGTGCCTCCCGCGAAACCGGTCAAAATACTCGGGGACGCTTCACAATGGGGGGATTCCGCCATGCGCTTCGACCTGCGCCTGCACGGCGTGACCGGCGACGGCAAGAAGTGCCAGGCCGACATCACCATCTACGCCGTGGGCGAGAAGGAGATGTTCAACGAGGTACAGAAAGCCAGCGAGCGCGGGCCGTGGCGCTATGCGGAGGGACCCGAAGAATGGGTCGCGGAAGGTTCGGCCATCACGGTCGAGAACCTCGAGAACCTCGCGAAGGCGACGCCCAAGAAAACCGGCAAGATGGAGCCGAGACCTGAACATGAAAACCGCTAGCGGCCTCACCGCCATCTACAACGGGCAACTCATCGACGGCACAGGCAGGCCGCCGCTGCGCGACGCCGTCGTCGTCATTCACGACGGCCGCATCGCCTATGCCGGGCGCCTGCACGACGCGCCGTCGCTGCCGCCCGAGACGCGCCGCATCGACGCCCGCGGCGGCTCCATCCTGCCCGGCCTTGTCGAGGCCCACTTCCATCCGACCTACTTCAACGTCGCCGCCCTTGAAGACCTCGACATCAAATACCCCGTCGAGTACGTCACCCTCCTCGCCGCCGCCAACGCCCGGCTCGCCCTCGAATGCGGCTACACCGCGGCCCGCTCGGGCGGCAGCCTCTTCAACATCGACGTCTGGCTCAAGAAAGCCATCGAGAACGATCTGACTCCCGGCCCGCGCCTCGCCGCCTCCGGCCGCGAAATCTGCGGCGCCGGCGGCCTCATGGACTGGAACCCCGACTACCGCAAGATCGGCATGGAGGGGCTCGTCCTCCTTATCAACGGCCCGGACGAGGCGCGGGCCGCCGTCCGCAAGCTGGTGAAGGACGGCGTCGAATGGGTGAAGACCTATCCCACCGGAGACGCCGCTGCCCCGGACACCAACGACCACCACACGCTGTGTATGACGTTCGAGGAGATGAACGCCGTCGTCGCCACCGCCCACAACCACGGCCTCAAGGTCACCGGCCATTGCCGCGCCACCGCCGGCATCAAGAACGCCCTCCGCGCCGGCTACGACACGCTCGAGCACGGCTCCTTCATGGACGACGAAGCGCTCCAGATGCTGATGGAGCGCAATACCCCCGTCGTCCCCGCCCTCCAGTTCGAATGGGCCTCGATCGAACACGGCCCCAAGTTCGGCATGTCGCAAAAGGTGATCGACGGCCACAAGGAAACGCTCGAAGGGGGCGCCGAAAGCGCAAGGCGCATCCTGAAATGCGGTGGCCGCCTCGGCATGGGAGGCGACTACGGCTTCGCCTGGACGCCGCACGGCACCTATGCGAAGGAGCTGAGCTTCTTCGTCCACTACGTCGGCCTCAATCCGCTCGAGGTGCTGAAGTGCGCGACGAAGACGGGGGCAGAGATCATGGGTCGCGAGAAGGAGTTCGGCACGCTCGAAGAGGGCAAGCTGGCGGACGTGCTGGTCGTCGACGGCGACGTGGTGAAGGACATTCGCTTGCTGGAGGACAGGAGCCGGTTCATCGCGGTGACGCAGGGGGGCGTGGTGAAGGCGGGGCGGCTGGCGGGGCAGTAACAGGCGCCTGTGCCGATGCAGATCATGCGCTGGAGATGCAATGGCCCATCCATTCGACGCCACTCTCAAGCAGGTCATCGCGCAACATCCGGGGGATTTCGTCGACGTCTTCGGTCTCCCCCGGACGAAGGTCATCACGCCCCTCAACGTCGACCTGTCGACATTGTCGGCCGCGACCGATGTCGTTTTCGGCTTCGGGGATCCGATCGAAGAAGTCATCGATCTCAATTTCCAATCCGGGCCCGACGCCATGTTGGCCGCTCGCTTGCACCTTTACAACGCCGCATGCCACTTGCGCTTCGCCGTTCCGGTGCGTTCCGTGGCGATCTTGCTCCGCCGAAAGGCAGACGCAAGAGATTTGACGGGGAACCTCAGTTACGCCAGCGCCGGTAGACGAGTACAATTTGAGTTTGAGGTGGTACGTCTGTGGGAGAAGCCCGCCGCTCGCTTCCTTGAAGGCGGTATCGGACTGCTTCCACTGGCGCCCTTGTGCGAGCTGCCCGAAGGCAAGCCGCTGGTCGCGGCCCTACGAGAAGTGATCGGCGTGGTCGATCAGCGCTTGGCTCAGGAACGCAACCACGCGGAAGCCGTTCGCTTGATGACGGCTACGTTCATCCTGACCGGCCTGCGCGTAGACAAGAACGAACTCGCATCCATATTCGATGGGGTGAAAGTCATGCATGAATCAAGCGCGTACGAACTGCTTGAGGAATGGGAAAAGAAAGGGGAGAAGAAGGCACAACTGCGACTCCTCCTCCGCCTCGGCCGAAAACGCCTTGGCGTGCCTGACCCGCGCGTCGAAGCCGCGCTCGCGGTGATTGAGGACACGGATCGCCTCGACCGCATGGCCGAAGCCACGCTGACGGCGGCGTCGTGGCAGGAGCTTCTCGATACGCCGTAGGACGTCGTTGTTTCTGAGTGTTGGCATGGTTCTCAGGCATCAGCGGGGCTTCCCCCGAGGTCTGCCGTGAAACATTCCGTTCCTCTTGCCGTTCTTCTTTCTGTCGCGGCCGCCGCCTCTGCTGAAGATCCTGGAGGCAAGCTCAAGACCGCCGACGAACTGCCCGCCGTGAAGGGACTGCCCAACCCATTCCGCTTCGCCAACGGTAGCGCAGTCCGCACACCGGAGGACTGGCGCCGCCGCCAGACGGAGATCAAGGCGCTGTTCGAGGACTACATCTACGGCCACATGCCGCCCAAGCCGGAGAAGATGAGCGTTCGCCGGGGAGAGCGGCGCGTCGATGAGGCGAGCAAGGTCGCGCTGCAAAGCCTCACGGCCGACTTCGAGCACAAGGGCAAGAAGCTGTCGCTCTATCTCACGCTCGCGCTTCCAGCGGACGCCAAGGGAAAGGTCCCGGTCGTCATTCGACGCAATCTGGGGGGAGGGCCGCCGTCAGGGGCTCGTTTCAGCTCATTCACGGACCGGGGCTACGCCGTCATCGATGTCCGCTTCGCCGAGATCGCGCGTGACCAGAAGGAGCGTTCGCAGGGAATCTACAAGCTCTTCGGCTCCGACAGCGACACCGGCGTCCTGATGGGGTGGGCCTGGGGCGTGTCGCGCGTCATCGACGTGTTGGAGGGCGTGGCCGAGATCGATGCGACCAGGATCGCGGTCATCGGCCAGGATCGCGACGCCAAGGGCGTTCTCCTCGCCGGCGCTTTCGACGAGCGCATCGCGCTGACGGTTTCGGGGTATTCGGGCTGCGGCGGCACCGCCCCCTTCCGCGTCGACCACGGGAAATGCGAGCGCCTGGACCGCGTTGTCGCCGCCTGTCCTCACTTGTTGCGCGCCGATGTCAAGCAGTTCGCGGGCAAGGAGGAGCGGCTGCCGGTGGACCAGCACCTGCTCGTCGCGCTCGTGGCCCCGCGCGCCTTTCTGGACCTGCAAGGAACGCGCGGCGCGTGGACCAACCCGGAAGGGGCACAGCTCACGCACCAGGCGGCCAAGAAGGTGTTCGCTTTCCTCAAAGCCGAGGACAAGATCGGCATCCGCTACCGCCCCATCTCCAACGTGATACCACCCAAATTGCTCTATGAAGACGTGCTCCCCTTCGCGGATCATGTTTTTTTCGGCAAGAAGCTGCCGGAGGAGTTTGGACACCTACCGTACAAGGAGGACACGGAGGCGTTCAAGTGGGAGGCGCCCAAGTGAGCGAACCCGTTTTGGCGGCGGCCGTGTCATTCCGGCATCGCGGACCCGCGAAGTCCGCGGCGCATTGGAGAGCGTGAAATGCCCTTCCTCACGGAACCGTACACCGAGCAGAGGGAATTATGGCCCAGGGAAGGCCGCCACATCCTCGCCCATTTCGATGATGACACCATCCTGGTCTACCAGGCGTACCGTCCCGCCATTGGCCGTTATGCGGCCGCGCATGGCAGGTTCGGCGGCGACTTCAGCTTCGCGCGCATGAGCTGGATCAAGCCGAACTTCCTCTGGATGATGTACCGCTCCGGCTGGGGTACCAAGGAGAATCAAGAGGTCACGCTCGGACTGCGCATCCGGCGCGAGTTCTTCGATTCCGTGCTGGCGGCCGCGGTTCCGTCAAGCTGGGACCGAGAGCGATTCGCGTCCGAAGAAGAGTGGGCCAGGGCCGTCGCGGCTTCCTCCGTTCGCGTCCAGTGGGACCCCGATCACGATCCGTCCGGCGCCAAGCTCGAGCGCCGCGCCATTCAACTCGGCCTGCGTGGCGAAATGCTGGAAGCCTTTGCGACGCGCGAACTGCTGGAAGTTCTCGATCTCTCGGAGTTCGTGTCCGAGCAACGCGTTCGCCTGGAGGCGGACGGGGCGGCCGCCCTCGTCACGCCGCGCGAGCGCGTCTACTGGCCCGCCGACCTCGCGATCGCTGCGGAGTTGCGGCTCGCTGAGCAGTCGCCATATTCGAGAGCCCGAGACAACTGAGCTGGCAAGAGGCGCCGGCGAGATCCGATAATGGAGATGGAACGGACCCCGCGTGCAACGGTCGTTCTGTCGCCGGCGCCGGCAAACGGTTGAAACGGCGCTGGCAGAGCGCCAAACGGGTGAAACGGCTCATCCCGCGGCGGCCTCAGGCGATTCTCCCTCCCCGCGGAACGGAAAACCGGCTACACTTCTCTTACCCACCCTCCCGCCTTCCCGGAGCCCCCTGTGCCTGCTCACCCGCACCGCCTTGGCCTTCAGCGCCGCGAGTTTCTTCAGGTTGGCTTTTCCGGAATGCTGGGTCTCGGCTTGCCGTCGCTGCTCGCAAGGCGCGCTCAGGCCGCTGAACCTACACCGGAGGGGGGATCGACCCCCGCGCCCAAGTCCGTCATCCTGGTGTTTCTGACGGGCGCTCCCAGCCATATCGATATGTTCGATCCGAAGCCGGAGGCGCCGGAGAATATCCGTGGCGAGTTCCGGCCGGTCGCGACGCGCACGCCTGGGCTGATCGTGAGCGAGCACCTGCCGCGCCTGTCGGCGCGCTCCGATAAATACGCCGTGGTCCGCTCCCTGTCGCACCGGGAAAACAACCATCTCGTGGCGACGCATCATCTGCTCACCGGTCATCCGCAGCCGGGCGCCATCTTCGACAAGGTCGCGTCGCGCGACGATTGGCCGTCGTACTCCTCCACGCTCGACTACCTCCGCCCGCGGCACGACGGTCTGCCCAGCGGCGTCAATCTGCCCACCTATTTGATGGAGGGCCCGCTGACGTGGCCGGGACAGCACGCCGGCTTCCTTGGCCCGCGCCACGATCCCTGGCAGATCACCCGCGATCCCGGCGCGGCCGACTTCGGCATGGACAGCCTGCGCCCCGCGCCCGGCATCGCCGTCACGCGCTTGGATGACCGCCGCGCCCTCCTCGCCGCGGTCGATCGGCATGCGCGACTTGCCGACATGGCCTCCGCGCGGCGCCTCTCCGATCAGCAGCGGCTCGCCTTCTCCGTCCTCGCCTCCGGCCGCATCGCCCGCGCCTTCGCCATGGACGAGGAGCCGGCCGCGGTGCGCGATCGCTATGGCCGGCACGCGTTCGGGCAATCGCTACTGCTGGCGCGGCGGCTGGTCCGCGCCGGCGTCCCGGTTGTGCAGGCGAACATGGGGATCGTGCAGAACTGGGACACGCACGGCGACAACTTCGGGAAGCTCAAGAACCGCCTGTTGCCCCCGCTCGATCAGGGCGTCTCGGCGCTGCTCGACGACCTCGCGGAAACCGGCCAACTGGATGAGACGCTGGTCGTCATGCTGGGCGAATTCGGCCGGACCCCGCGCATCACGGCTCCGTCGCCGCGCGACGTCCCCGGTCGCGATCACTGGGCCTCCTGCTTCTTCGGCGTCTTTGCCGGCGCCGGCGTGCGCGGCGGACAGGTGATCGGCCGCTCGGACGCCGTCGGCGCCTATCCGTCGACGACCCCGTACACGCCGGACGATGTCGGCGCGACGATCTACAGCGTTCTTGGCATCGAGCCGAGCACGGAAGTGCGCGATCGGCAACTGCGCCCCGTGCAGCTCAACCGGGGTGACGTGATACAGGCGTTGTTCACCGGGCGGGACCGTAGCTGAGGTGACGGTAAGCTAAGGCGCCGGTTTCGCGAGCGTTCATGCCAGGTCCGGCTCGGCTCGCCGGACCTACAAGTCTCGCCGGACGTACAGGTTCATTTCCTTTTCAATAGACCGTTACCGTGCGTTCCTCGCCCGGCGTGACACGGATGGCACGGCTGCGGCGCTGTGTGCCCAACTCGTCGGTCCATTCGATGCGGACGTTCAGAGTGAATGGCCCGTCTCCCGTCAAGGGCGGGGTCACGAACTGGCGGCGGAATCCCGTTTGGGTCATCAAAACGCCCTCGATCCAGACGTGAGCGTCCGGCGCCGGCACGTCGAGCGTGACATGGGCGCGGTTGTCTTCGACGCCACCGAGTCGGGCGGCGATGATCTCGCGCGAGGGCAGCGGGATGGCGGGGTAGAGCGAGGCGCGCATCCGCGGTTGCTCGGTAGCGGTAAAGCCTGGCAGGACGAGAGGGCCGGTGAAGCCGCCGTCGTAGCCGCCGTAGGCCCCGCCGAATGTGTAGCCGCCGCCGTAGGGATAGGCGCCGCCGTAGACCCCGGAGTAACCGTAGCCCGGTCCGCCGCTAAATGGAGCCGGGTAACCGACACCGAAGGGGCCGCGCGGGAAGGAGGACATGTAGCCGGTGCGGAACGCGCCGTAGGGGTAGTTGTACCCCCAGGGATAGCCGCCGCCGCCGTAACCGATGATGATCTGCCCCTGCGACGAGCCGGCCAGGGAAAACAGGGCGACGCCGGCGAGGAGAAACGCACGCATGGTTCGACTCCCGTAAATGGCTGAAGGGAACGCTCCGGCGGGCGGCCGAAGCGATCCCCTGGCCCGTTGATCGTTCTTGAACCCCGCCTGGGGTTCAAGCAAGGGCCACCTTCTTGCGGCGGAAATAGAAGATGGCGGGGAAACCGAGCAGCCCGAGCAGCAGGGCCGGAGGCGCCGGGACGACATGGCCGTGATGGTTATGATGGCCATGATTGTTCTGGTGGTCTGGTCATGGCAACGGTATTTGCTGCTGTTGCTGTTGTGCTGCTGCTGGGACTGCGATTGCGACTGAGACTGGTGTTGGTCTGCGTGGCGTTGAAGTTGATGATCTGGCCCTGCTTCTGGCTCTGGTCCTGGGTCTGGGCCTGTTCGTTGTTGCCATTGCCGCCTGCAGTTCCGCCGCCGGTCCCGCCGCCGAAAGCCGGAGCGTGGGCGGCGCCGAAGCCGCCGAAGAACAAAGCCGCCGCCGAAGCCGCCGCCACCGCCTCGGCGAGCCGCCGGGTTCGCCGAGCAGGCCGCCGGTGAACGCGGGCGGCGTCGCCGCGGCGTAGCCGTGCCGATGGCGATGGCGTTGCCGGCCGCGGCGGCCGGGTCAAGGGCGGCGCCCTTGACCCCACGCATGAAGCCTTCGACGCGGACCGGCTCGTCCTTGGGGGGCAGGTCGGAGGTGAAGCCGACGAGCACACTCTCCTGGCCGATCTTCACGGCGTTCCCCTTCTTGAAATCGGCCCGGAAGATGACCCGGCCGAGATAGCGGCCGTCGAGGGTCGGGACCTCCCGCGTGCGGTCCGCGCGGTCGTCGAGGACGAGCTGAACGAAGTCGGGATTCAGGCCGCCGCGCTGGGCCATCTCGAGCTGGCCTTCCTCGAAATTGAAGAGAGCGGCGCCCTTGCCCTTTTTCTTCTTCTGAATGGCGTCGAAGGTGGGCGTGCCTTCGAGATTGAGATCGCTCTTGGTGACGCTGAAGCCGCGGAGCAGATTGCCGAGCCTGAAAGCCGGGGAGCCATCGGTATAGCGCTTCTCCGGAATTTCGCCGAGGATCGAGGGATCGCTCGAGAAGGCCAGCGGCGTCATCTTCGCGGCCCCTTCCGCGGCGGGAACGATGTCGCCGGCGCGATTGCGGACCGGGACCGAGGCGGCAAAGCTACTGTCCTTGAAGTAGCCCCAGCTCGTGATGTAGCGCGGATCGACGACGATGCGGACGGCGAAGTCCGAGATATCCGCGGCGTCCACGTCCTTGTCGAACGCCCAGACGACGCCCTTGGCGGGCGGATCGAGACCGCGATCGTTGACGATCTGGTAGAGGTAGAGATACTTGGCATTGCGATCGAAGACCGGCGAGTAGCTATCGTCGAAACTGCGGCCGGCGACGAACTTGGCCGTCAGAGCGGCGATATCCTCTTCCCAGGCGCCTCCCTCGCCGGGGAGTTTGAAGACGGCAAAATAGACGGTGCCGCCGATGATCGGCTCGTTGGGGTCGCGGTCCGGGTCGAGGAACGCG
Organism: Gemmataceae bacterium; assembly: GCA_046350295.1. Taxonomy (GTDB): domain Bacteria; phylum Planctomycetota; class Planctomycetia; order Gemmatales; family Gemmataceae; genus JAXMAR01. Next base: position 67,954 of record JAXMAR010000026.1, on the reverse strand, counting down.
GGAATGGGCTTGCCGGTCTTGCCGATGCGATCGGCGGGCGAGCCGGGTCGGGTATAGCCGGCCCGGACGAGGGTCGGATACTTGGAGCGTGGCTCCTCGAGTCTGTCTTCTTTCAGCTTGGCTTTGCCGTCGTCCTCCTTGGCCTTGTCCTTGTCCTGGCCAAAGCCGGAGGTGGTGGCGAAAACCAGGAGGGCGAGTCCGCAGGGAACGCCGAGCCAGCTCACGAGAGTTCGTTTGAGAGAAGCCATGGGAGACCTTTGCGGTTTGTTTGTCTCAACCTGTCCGTCGGCGTAAATAGCAAGTGCCATGCCGCGGCCTCATGGGGATCATTTTCCGCAGAAAAACCGGCATTCTTCGAGCACAGGAACCATTCCGGACGGGCGGCGACGGCCCCATCGCTAACGGCGTTAACAGAAGGCGCTAAGTTTCGTTAGCGCCGACGTCGCGTGCCGCCGGCGTGGACGATCAGGCGAAAACACGGTCCTGTCTCCGTGATACAATGTCACCGTTTCGCAGCGGGGGCGCTGCGCGGGAGTCCTCGACGACCGGAAAGCCGCACGCCAGAGCCATGGAAGAAGTCCCAATCCCCGCCGATGACGGCCGGCAGCTCTTTCAGTTCTTTCTCGGACGTTACGACGCGCCCGCCTTTGTGCGACGTGCGCGGGACGTCGAGGGGACATGGCGCGTCCTGCTCGCGGAATGCCGGCGTCGCCGCGACGCGCTGCTGGAGATGGTGAAGCTACGCCTGGCGACACTCGCGGCGCTGGCCGGCGCGTGGGAAGCCGTGCGGCCATTCCTACAGGACGCCGCAGAACTCGAGTACCTGAGGACCCTGGAAGCGGAACTGCGGCCGGAGCTGCGGATTCCGCTCGGGGCTGACTCGACGCCGCGCGTGCTTCGCCGCGCCTTGCAGGAGTTGTGCGCGAGCCTGGAGCGGTTCAATCGCCGCTGGGACGACGAGACGTGGCGCGTCGATCTGGAGGCGATCAACGAGGTGCGCGACGGCTACAACCGTTACTACCTCGTCGAGAAGGAATGCGCCCTCGGCTCGGCGTGGCGCGTAGGGTTTCGACGCCTGGGCCGATCACGGGCGGATGTGCTGCGCGAGTTTCCACTCTGCCCGTGCCGCGCCTGTCTTGATCTGTCTTCCCATTCGGAGCCGGAAGCGTCCGACGGTTTGACATCCGCACGCCAATTCCAGCGCCCCGCCGCTGCGCCAACTCTTTCAAGGAGAAGGACACGGCATAAACATCGGTTTCTTGCTCGTCTTCCTCACCAGGATGAAGCCCGGACAGGACAAGGTCACCCGGATCTCGTCACCACCATCAAGAGCGTCGGCAAGGAAGGCAAGGGCTTCAGCCGCGGCAGCGAAAACGCCGACGCTGGTCGGGCTGGGCTGATGTCCTCTTCGACGTCTTGCCCGCGGCTCGACGGCGCCAAGCCGATCGCCGCCAACTGGATCCGCTCCGCCGCCGAGGCCATCGCAGACAAGGCGGCGAAACCAGGCAAACGCTTGCCGGCCGAGCGCTCTCGGCTTCACCCCGCGGAGCGGCGGCCGGCCGCCGCCTGGCCTACGATTTCCTGGTTTCGCCTCGATCCACGGCCGCCCCGGACGTCTCCTGCAGGATGCTGGATGACCCCGCGAGCGGTTGCGCCGCCCGGCGGTCGCCGTCCTGCTGGCAAGGCGAGACGCTGCTGGAAAAGGAAATGAACGAGGGCGGCGACCGCCACGTGCCAAAAGGCGGCGCAGCGCACCGCGACGGCGCCGACCAGGTGCAAAAGGCGGCCAGAGTTGGGCAAGCTCGGCATCGAAGGTCGATCTCACGCGGCAATTTGGCTTCATCACGCGGCAGGTCTTGTCGGGTGCGTTCGACAACGTCCAGAACGTCGGCTTCAGCACTATCCCCGGAGGGCGCGGTCCCCAAGGCGACCTTCCGAGAGCAGGACAGAAAGCCGGTCGGCTGGCGCGGCGGAAGCCGATCAGCCGATGGGGGTCGTCGATCTGACCAAGGTCTTCGGCAAGTTGAAAGGGGCCGTCGTCTATGGCCACGCAGTCGTGAAGCGGAACGGGAACAGCCGGTCGAGGTCCGCGCCGGCAGCTTCAACGCGCTGCGCATTTATCTCAACGGCAAGGAAATCTACTTCCGCAACGAGTACCACCACGGCATGACGATGGATCAGCACATCGGCAAAGGCACGCTGAAGGCAGGCCGCAATGAAGTGCTGATCAAGGTCTGCCAGAACGAACAAACGGAGCCGTGGGCGCAGAGCTGGTCGTTTCAGCTGCGCCTGAGCGACGCCCTGGGCGGTCCCGCGGAGGTGCGACACGTGGGCGGGAAGAAGTGACCGCATACCCTGGGCTTTCGTGGGCATGGATTGGAATGCCCACGCTGCAGAGATCGACTCAACCTTCGTCGAGGGAGACCATGGTCAAGCGTTGTTCGAGCCTCGCGCTCTTGTTCGTCCTGGGTGGGGCGCTTCGCGCCGAAGACGTGCCGCAGTTCCGCGGCGCCGGCAGTCGCGGCGTCTCGACCGAAAAGAGCCTTCCGGTCAACTTCAGCGACAAGGAGAACCTGCGCTTCAAGGTCTCCCTGCCGGGCCGCGGGCTTTCCAACCCCGTCGTCGCGGGGGGGCGCATCTTCGTCACCGCCTGCTCCGGCTATCAGGAAAAACGGCTGCACGTTCTCTGCTTCGACGCCAGGGACGGCAAGCGGCTCTGGGAGCGCTCTTTCGCCGCGACCAGCCCGACCCTGTGCCATCCCAAGACCAACATGGCGGCGCCGACCCCGGTGACGGACGGCGAGAACATCTACGCCCTTTTCGCCACCAACGATCTATTCTGCCTCGACAAGGACGGCGCCCTGAAATGGTATCGCTCGTTCGTCACCGACTATCCGACCGTCGGCAACTACGTCGGCATGGCCGCCTCCCCCACGCTGTGGAAAGACCTGCTCATCGTCGACATCGTCAACAACGGCGAGAGCTTCGCCGCGGGCATCGACACCAAGACCGGGGAGAACCGCTGGCGCATCGACCGGCCGCGCGACATCAACTGGGTCACGCCGATCGTCATCCGCAACGGCAAGGCGGACGAGGTCATTCTGCAAGGAGCGAGCGGACTGTTTGCGCTCGATCCGGCGAGCGGCAAGGAACGCTGGTCGCTGACGAGCAAGAAGTTCCAGCCGATGCCATCGCCGACCTTCGGTGACGGCGTGATCTTCTCGCCGGCGGAGCGCTTCCTGGCGATCCGGCCGGGAACGGCGGGAGCCAAGGCGGAGATCGCCTGGGAATCCCCCAAGCTGCCGACGGGCTACAGTTCGCCGATCTACCACGAGGGAAAGGTGTACGCGCTGAGCGCCCGCGGCATCCTCAACTGCGCCGACGCCATCAGCGGCAAGGCGCTCTGGGACCTACGCCTGGAAGGCGCCTACGCGGCGAGCCCGCTCCTGGCCGACGGCCGCATCTACGTTGTGAGTGAGGAGGGGCAGGCGTCGGTGATCGACCTGGCGCCGGAGCCGAAGGTGGCGGCGGCGAACGCTTTGCGCGACACGATCCTGGCGTCGCCGGTGGCGTCGGACGGGGCGCTCTTGTTGCGCTCGGACAAGTATCTCTATTCGTTCGGCAAGACGAAGTGAACGGCGTTCGCCGCTTTGGAAAGATTGGCGCGGAAAAGCAATAGGCGCAAGAAAAAACGGGACCCGCTCGGGTCCCGTTCTTGTTTCCTCTCCGGTGTGGCGGCGCTCGCGAGGCGTCGCTGGCTCTTCGCCTCTCGACGCTCACGCTCGCGAAGACCGCGTGAGGCGCCAGCAGGAATGCGAGGAGCGTGGCCGGCTGGCGCGCCGGTTTCCTCGTCGGCGTGCTCGGCGACCACGATCGCCGGCGCCATACGGGCGCCGGCTGTCATGCCAGGCGCTCTGTTCCGAAGCAAAGGGAGCAGGAAGCGCTGGTCGTGATTCGGCTTCTGCGCCGCACAACTCGTGGCGAGCGGCGCGGATGGCACCGGTTCGCGACGTTTCCTGTATCTCGGCGGCGGGGGCCGCCTGACCGGCGGCGCCGGGGCGGCGGCTTGAGCGTGTCCCTGTCGCCGGGGACAGCCACGGCGCGTCGTGCAGGTCGTCCGCCGGACCGGTCGCAGTCCCGTCGAGCAGCAAGCCGTTGGACGGCATGATCCACTGCGGCTGAAGGGGCGTTTGCGGCGACGGGACGAAGGTGGAGGTGTCGCTTCGCGTCGAAGGCGAAATGGTTCCCGAAGTCGTGGGCCGGCGCTTGCGCGAGCAGAATGAAGACTTGGTCGGCCGCTTTCGGCGGCGGCGCGATCTTACTATCGACGGCGGCCGGCGGCGTATTGTGAGCGTCGCCCGTTTGCGGGGCGGAGGCGTCGGCCTGAATCACGGCATCCGGTTGCTGGGGCGGATCGAGAGCTTGGGCAGGGGCGGGAAGGACCGCCGGGGCCAGGCGCGTCTCGAGCGTCTCGACGCGCGGGCGGTAGCGCGTGAAGAGCGAATCGCGTTGGCGGTGACCGAGCGGCATGCGCGCCTCCTTGCGCGGCGATGGGCCTTTCCATCATCGGCGTTCCCGCGGGAAAAGTTGAGCGGATCTTGTGCAATCCCGAAAAAGAACGGCTCGCGGCGGCAGGTTGGGAGGGCGTCGAAAAAATCTGATTATTTTTCTTGACAATGGCCACGCCGGACCGCTAAATAGGAGACATGGGAGACGCGGAATGCACGCCCGCGTCTCTCGCGACCTCTTCTCTTCTCGGCCTCGCCAACCACCCGGTTGGCGAGGTTTTTTCTTGTCTGAATACCGGGCTTGCGCCAGGCGATGCCGGGTGCGACATGGCGCAGGAGCCAGTCGAGCTGCCATAACGAGGTGTCATCTCACGGGAAAACGCCTCCGCGATCAGTGCTCTTTAGCTTCGACCCGGCAACGGATCATTGATGCAAAGGACATCAATGGTCACGCGTCCGATGGGCGTTCGACTGAGGAGATAGGCGCCCCTCCCAGCGAAAAATGGGCAAGGCTGCTACCAGCGTCGCGGATGGAAAAGCCCGCCGATGTTCGAGCCTTTGAGGAATTGCAATAGAAGCAATCCTGAGCATGAGGCTGTTGCCCGTGGTGCGGCCGTGGTGTTTGACCGCGATGACGTGGTCAATCCGAAGGGAGTCATCATAGTCCTGAGGCATGCGAAAATACTCGCATCGGCGTGAGCCGCGCTCCCAGACCAGGCGGGCGAGTGCGGAAGCGTCCATCTTGTGCTAAGAAAGAGACGCCTTCTTTAACTTGGTAATAACGCGTCTGGCTCTCGCTGGATTTGAGATCGCCATTACGCTTCCCGCCTTCGCATAGGCGGAAAAGCTTCCTGCTTCTCTTCGGGGAGAAGCGCGTCGTTTTGCCGCGCACGGCGAGATCGTGCATGCGTGCCTTGTCCGCTTCGCTGAAGGCCCGTTCTAAGACGTACCGCCATACGTGGAGAAAGGTCGCCGTTCGCGTCGCTGGGCGAGACGGGCGAGGATGCCGCTTCTCTATTTCCCGCATAATCGGTCGTGCCAGCACGCATAGAACACCCTTTGAGCCATGATACGCCCTCCCGCCGGCGGATCTACGTTGAAAGAACGTGCAATTAGAGCACCATCGAGCTGTGACGCTCTTGGTCACCCCTCGATCACGCCAATCGGCCGCATCCGCGCCACCTTCGAGATGCCGCCGTTGATCGACCACTTCTCCACCACCTCGTCCACGTTCTTGTACGCCTTCGGCTGCTCCTCCGCGAGGCCCTTGCGGCTCTGGGCGCGGGCGACACGCCGGCGCGCTTCCAGTTCCTTGTCGATCCGGCGGCTGGCGGCCTCCTTGACGGCGGCGGTGCGCCCAGGGCGCGGCCGGCGCCGTGGCAGGTCGTGCCGAAGGTTCGCTCCATGCTGCCGGGTTGGCCGACGAGCACCCAGCTGGCGCGGCCCATGTCCCCCGGGATGATGACCGGCTGGCCGATGGCGCGGTACATCGGCGGCATCCATGCCCTGGCGGAAGGCGCACCGCGCCCTTGCGGTGGACCCACACCTTCCTTCTTCTTCCGCCTGGCGACGGTGTGCTCCTCGAACTTGGCGATGTTGTGGCAGACGTCGTAGCCGAGGCTCATCTTGAGCGACTGCCAGCTCTCGCCGAAGACATCGGCGAACACCTCGCGGGCTTGCTGCATCAGGAGCTGGCGGTTACAGAAGGCGAAGTTGGCGGCGGCGCGCATGGCGGCGATGTACTTCTGGCCTTCCGGGCTGTTCACCGGGGCGCAGGCGAGCTGGCGGTCGGGCAGGTCGATGCCGTATTTCCGGGGCCTTGCGGAGCATGGCGAGGGCGTCGTCGCAGACCTGATAGCCGGAGGCCGCGCGAGCCGGAGTGGATCATGACGCAGACCTGGTCCTTGGCGAGGCCGAGGGCGTTCGCGGCGTCTTCGTCGAAGATGGCGTCGACGACCTGCACCTCGAGGAAGTGGTTGCCCGAGCCGAGCGTGCCGCATTGCTCGGCCCCGCGCATCTTGGCGTGGTCGGAGACCTGCTGGATCGGCTGCCGATCTCGGCTTGGCGGCCTCGCGGGTCGATGTCGCTCTGCGTCGCGAGGCCGCGCGCGACGAGATGTGCCGCGGTCCTTCGCCGAGGATGCGGTCCAATTCGCCGCCGCGGAACTCGTAGCGTCACCTTGCCGACACCGGTGGGGACGCTGGTGAAGAGAGCGTCGACGAGGCGGCGCACGTGCGGGACGACGTCGCGGTAGAAGAGGCCGGTGCGCATCAGGCGGACGCCGCAGTTGATGTCATATCCCACTCCGCCGGGCGAGATTACTCCCCCCTCGTCCGGATCGGTGGCGCAGACGCCGCCGATGCAGAAGCCGTAGCCCCAGTGGATGTCGGGCATGGCGAGGCTGGCGTGCTGGATGCCGGGGAGGAAGGCGACGTTGGCGACCTGCTCGGGGGCCTGGTCCTTCTTCAGTTGGGCGAGCATCTTCTCGCTGGTGAAGATGAGGCCGTCGACTTTCATCCCCGGCTTGTAGCTCTTCGGGATGCGCCAGCAGCACTCGTCGACTTGCTCGAGCGGGCCGGAGTAGGTTTCTTTCGGCATGGCGAGTCTCCCTGTCTGTCTTTGATTCTAAGCAGACAGGAGTGGTTGCGCAGCGGTTCGGTGGAAAGCTTGACGGAAAGGGCGGAGAACGAGCAAAGAGTAAGTGAGCCCTTCCCGCGCGGCTTACAATGAGGGCAACTCTCCATCACCGAGGCGGCCCATGTCGCGCGTTCGCACCTTCATCGCTCTCGATCTGGGACAAGAGATCCGCGCCAGACTGGTGACGCTCCAGGAAACACTGGGCCGCTCCGGCGCCGAGGTCAAGTGGGTCGAGCCGGAGAACCTGCACATCACCCTGCTCTTCCTCGGTGAGGTCGATCAGCGCGACCTCAACGACGTGTGTCGCGCCGTGCAGGACGCGGCCGGGCCGTTGCCATCATTCCCCGCTTCGATCGAGAAGGTGGGGGCGTTTCCGAATCTGCGGCGGCCGCGCACCCTCTGGGTCGGCGTTGGGCAAGGGGAGCGAGCGGTCATCGACGTACACGACGCTCTGGAAAGGCCGCTGCTCGAGCTGGGCTGCTATCGGCGCGAGGAGAGGAAATACACGCCGCACGTGACGCTGGGCCGGGTCAAGAGCGAGAAAGGGGCACTGGAGCTGGAGACGGCGCTGCGCAAGAAGGAAAGCTGGCAGGGTGGGGAGACGACGATCGGAGAAGTGCACGTCATGTCCAGCGAGCTGACGCGCGACGGACCGATCTACACGGTCTTGAGCCGGGCGCGACTCGGGGGATAGGCCCAGGAGCCTAATCGCGCGGCCAGTCGTCTTCGAAGTCGTCGAAGCCGAAAGCGGAGCGTTCGAAGTACTCGCGGACGCGGCGGCTCATCAAGGCGGTCATGGTCACGACCGCGTAGAAGACGACCAGGAGCAGCACCAGGCTGATGGCGATGTAGAGCATCCAGACGAAGCCGGGGGGCGGGCCATCGGGGCCGAAGCCGCGGCCGCGCAGAAAGCGGACGATGGCGGGGGCTTCGATACCGAGGTTATACGCGGCCACGCCCAGCCCGAAGAGAATGAGCGGGAAGCTGTTGGCGACGGCGAGGGAGCGGCCCCAGGCGCGTTTGCTGGCGAGACCGATGCCGGAGACGAGCATGAGAATGAAGACGACGCTGCCGATGAAAGTCGTGCCCCACTCGATGACCTGGTGCATGGGGATGTCGGCTTCGAGGAAGCGTTCGAGCTCCTCGTTATCGAAGTGAGCGCCGAGGAGCAGGGAGACGCCGGCCGCGAGCCGGACCAGGGAGGCCAGGCAGCAGAAGGAGAACAGAGTGCCGAAGACGCAGTTGAGCGTGCCGAGCGAGGTGATGCTGCCCGGCGCCTCGTCTTTGCATAGAGCGGGATCCGTGCGGGAGTGGGACGCCGAAGTTGACGATACGGCGCGGGGCGGCGCGGCACAAGCGTTTGGTCGCCGGCGTGCTGCGGGGGCATGAGAACAGCCGCACGGAGTCGCGCGGCTGTTCGGATAGCCCCGCTGTCACAAACCCAGGATGACGAGTAGATCGTCAGCCAGCGGGTCGAAGGCGTGGCGAGCGCGCTGGTGCGCCTCGGCGAAGAACAGGCTGGTGACATTGGCGTCCACGGCGTTCGGGCCAGGGGCGCGGAGTCCCGAGGTCATGGCCTGCCCGGGCTTGAGGTTGTCGGTCTGGGCCGGTGCGGCGTGCTCCGCGACACTGGTTTTCGAGACGTCCGCGGCGCCGAAGAGGGGCGTTTGCGTCGTCACGTAGTCAGCGGCACGGCTGCCATCGATCACGTTCTCGGGGTTGTCGCCACGATCCCAGGAAACGAACATGCGCTGGATTTGCCAGAAGTTCACCTGGAACTCCACGGCGGCGCCGGATTTGTTCACGTTCCACGGATTGAATACCGTGTACAAGCCCGTCGAAGCGTCGTAGCCGAGCACGGAATAGACGTGCTCCCGGACCAGCTTGATGCCGTCGACAATGTACGTCGTATTCGGCTTTTTCGGCGTATTGAGGCACACCAGGTCGCCGGCGCTCACCGCGTTTTGCAGCTGGGTCTGGCTCTCCATCGCGGTCAACGTGATGTCTCTCGAAGCGGTCAGGCCGGTGAGCTGCCGCATGGCGTCGCCGGAGAAGCCGTTCTCGAGGGCGGCGTAACTGTCGCTGGAATCCGCGCGGCCGAGCCAGCCGGAGTGGTTGACCTGGGCGTAGGCCTTCTCGAGCAACGGGACCCAGAGACTGTTGGACCCGGAGTTGAACGCCTGGCCGTCGTTGGCGTAGGCAAAGGTGTTCTTCGCCGTGATCGGCAGCCAACGGTCGACTGTGACATAGTCCGCCCCCGTCGCGCTGCCGAAGCGGACCGTGTACGTGCCGTCCTGGTTGTCGAGGAACAGGTTCTGGATCGTCTGGGGCGACTGGTTGGCGAGATCGCCGAGGGCGGCCAGGAAATAGCAGTCGCCGAGCTGGCCCTGATCGATGTCGGTGTACTGGATGCCGGCGCCGAAAAGAGAGTCGTTGCCGTCATAGGCGTAGCGGAAGCCGGTCGTGGGCGCGTCGACGCCGCGGAACCATTTATCAACCAGTTGATCGAGTTGCCAGGAGGGACTGTCGACATCGAGGTTGCCAAGGTAGCTCGTGCGGACGTAGCCCGTACCCGTGCCCGAATAGACTTGAACGAACTGATACGTCGAGTTGCCCATATCGCCGTTGACCACCTTGCCGGCGAGATTGGCGACGTAGTCCGGCATGTGGACGACATCCGGATTGGCCACGAGAGCCCGCAGGTCCGCCAATTCCGTGGCCGTGACGACGTCGTCCAGCCGTGCGATGCCGAACAGGTCGAGCATGTCGAGTCGGCCGATGGCGAAGTCGTCGTTGAAGGCGGCGAGGGCCTGGGCCTGCAAGGCGGGATCGAGAACATTGGCCTGAATCCAGGCCTTTTCGGCGAGATGCATGTCGCCTGGCTCCTGAGCGGTATCGGGAACGTTCGCCAGCAGGCTCGGCGGCGCGAAGGTCGGCGCGGCGGTCGTTGTCGCCAGGGCGCCCAGGTGGGCGGGGACGACGCGGTCTTCGAGGGCTTCGACGGACGGGCGGAAGGCACGCGATGGAAGGGAAGCGGAGTTCGATCGTGAGCGTAAACGGAACATGGGTTTATCCTTTCAAGGCAGAAGGGAAGAGAGGACCCGCGTCTGCCAACGTCGTGTCCCCGGTTCGCGAGGAGCCGAAAGATGCTCCCGCCAGAGATCAGTCAGGCGTTTCCGGGAAAACCTGACGGACGGACGTTTTTTTCGGGTAGCGTGGACGGGTGCCGGCAGGATACGGCGCCGGAGACATGTCCGCCGTCACGGCGGTTCGGGAAATGACCGTAGCCTTGTTGTTTCGAAAGGATATGGTAGCGAACGCGGGATGGGCGGCGGAACTGCCCCCTGCGTTCAAGAGGAAAAACTCATGCGGCGCCTCTGTGTCCCCCTCGCTCTCGCCTTTGTGCTGTCGCTCGTCCCCCCCGTCTCGGCGGAAACGTGCCTGTCACCGTTCGTCAAGCGCCTCGACCGTCCCGAGAAGGTGCTTTATGTGTGGTGCGTCGACGCCGACGCCAAGGACAACGACTTCCTCGCCGTCGTCGACGTCGAGAAGGGCTCCAAAAGCTTCGCCAAGATCGTCCACAAGCTCGATCTCGGCTCCAAGGGGAACGAAACCCACCACTTCGGCTACACCGATGACCGCTCCCACATCTGGGGCCTCACCCTCTTCTCCGGCCGCATCTTCATCATCGACGTCGCCACCGACCCGGCCCGACCCAAGCTCGTGAAGGTCCTCGAAGAGGCGGGCGCCCCGGCCGATTTCGGCTCGCCCCATACCGCCTACGCCTTGCCGGGCCGCATGCTCGTCAGCTTCCTCTCCAGCAAGGATGGCGGCCTCCCCGCCGGCCTCGCCGAGTACACCAACGACGGCAAGTTCATCCGCAAGATCGCCTTCCCGAAGGACTCCCCCTACGGCTACGACATCGCCATTCGCCCCGACCTCAACCGCATGGTGACCTCCGGCTTCACCTACTACGACAACTACAAGAACCCGCTCGCCAAGATGGACTTCAAGAAGTTCGGCAGCGAGATCCTCATCTGGGACTTCCGCGACCGCAAGGTCTTGCAAACGATCAAGACCGGCGCCGCCCCGCTCGAGTGCCGCTGGTCTCTCAAGGAGGGCTCCAATCACGGCTTCACCAACTGCGCCCTCGAAAACTCCCTCTGGGTCTGGGAAGGGGACAAGGACGGCAAGTACAGCGCCCGCAAGCTGTGCGACGTCGGCAAGCTCCCCGCCGATCTGCGGCAATCGCCGGACGATCGCTTCCTCTTCGTGAGCTGCTTCGCCTCCGATGAGATCCAGCAGTGGGACGTCTCGGACCTCAAGAACCCCAAGCTCTTCAGCACGCTCAAGCCAGGCGTGCAGCCGAACATGATGCACGTGACGGGCGACGGCAAGCGGATGTACATCACCAACTCGCTGCTGTCGACGACGGACCGCTCCGACGACTTCTGGGTCAAGCGCGCCTTCATTACGCCGAAGGGCCTGGAGCTCGACCCCGACTTCCACATCAACCTGCGCGAGTTGAAGACCGGCCCTGCGCGGGGGCATGATATGCTGCTGAATTGACGCACGGGCCGCTGCCACGGCGAGCCCATCCCGGACGGGGTAGGCCTCGCCTCACGTCCGGACCGTCGCCTGGGAGAGTCACGATGCCGGCTCTTGCGCTCTTACTGATGCTCATCAACGCCGACGCAGCGCCGGCGTCGCGCCTCGCGGTCATCCGTCCCGCGCCCGATTTCGCGCTCAGCGACCAGGACGGCAAGCCCTGTCGCCTGTCCGACCACAAGGGCAAGGTCGTCTTCGTCAGCTTCATCTTCACGACGTGCAGCGGAACCTGCCCCGCGACGACCCACCGCCTCGCCCGCGTCTTTCATGAGATTGAAAAGAAGCCGTTCAAGGACCGCGTCCATTTCATCTCCATCACCCTCGACCCAAAGCGCGATTCGCCCGAAGCCCTGCGCGGCTACCGGCGCCTCTACGACATCGAAACACCGCGCTGGTCGCACCTGACAGGCAAGCCGGCCGAAGTGAAGAAGACGCTCGACGCCTGGGACATGTGGGCCCGGCCCGCGGCGAACGGGCAGCTCGATCATCCGTCACGCGTCTTTCTCGTCGATCCGCGCGGCCGGATCCGGGAGATCTACAACCTCGATTTCCTGCGGCTGCCGTGGGCGCTGGAGGACGTGGAATCGCTGTTGGCGGAGTAGTGTGCGAGGCGGGGCCAGGCGGAGGACGCCTACCCCAAAGTCCGGCACGCCATACAATTCCCATCCGCCGCGCGCGGTCGCCAGGGGGGTGGCCGGCTGCAGCGATCCACGGGAGTCGCTTCCATGTTTCGCATCCGGTTCTTCTCCGTCTGCGTCATCATCGCCCTCGCGCTGGCCGGCGCCCACGCCGGCGACGACAAGGGCTTCACGCCCCTCTTCAACGGCAAGGACATGACCGGCCTCAAAGAGAACGTTTTCGGCAAAGGCAAGACGCCCTTCAGCGTCGAGGACGGCGCCATCGCTGTCGTCGGCAATCCCAACGGCTACTTTTACACCGAGAAGAGCTACAAGAACTACGTCCTCCGCTTCGACTGGAAGTTCCTCAAGGACGGCAACAGCGGCTGCCTCGTCCACATCCAGAGCACCAAGGGGGGCGGCTGGCCCAAGTGCGTCGAGGTGCAGGGGCTGCAGCGCGACCACGGGAACATCTTCCCCTTGAGCGCCAAGGGCAAGTTCAAGATCGACAAGGACGCGCAGAAGAAAGCCATCAAGATCGGCGAGTGGAACACCACCGAGATCGTCTCCAATGACGGCAAGCTCTCCAGCAAGATCAACGGCATCGCTATCGCGAGCGGCGAGAGCGAGTTGAAGGAAGGCCCAATCGGCTGGCAGTCCGAGGGAGCGCCCCTCCTCTTCAAGAACATCCGGATCAAGGTGCTAGAATAAGCGTGGTCGGAGCCGGAAGCGTGAGCGACGCTGTTCCGTCGGTTCGCCGCGGACGCTTCCGGCTCCGGCGTCCTCCTGGGAGTGTTTGCACCTCTGGTGGGGGCCCTGGTCTTCAAAACCAGTGGAGGGTTTGAACAAAGCTCTCTGTGGGTTCGATTCCCATACACTCCCGTTTTCCAGGAGATCGAGACATCGCCGTTGGTGGACCGGCGCTAATCGGCGTTCCTGGGGTACGACGATGATCCCAACCAGCGTTCTCCTCGCCATGTTCGCCCTCGGGCAGACGGACGCCAAGCCCGACTGGCGGGAGTTGACGCAGAAGCCTTTCGCCGGGCTGACGCTGCCGGACCAGGGGCTCGAACCGCTCCTCGTCGATGGCGACAAGAAGGTCGCGACGCGCGAGGACTGGGCGCCACGGCGGCGGGCCCTCGAGGCGCGATGGCAGGAACGGTTGGGGACGGCGCCGGAGAAGGCGAAGGCGCTGGACGTCCGCGTCGAGGAAGAAGTCGATGAGAAGGACCATGTCCGCCGGCTCGTCACCTTCCAGGCGACCAGGGACAACCGCATCCGGGCTTACCTCCTCATCCCGAAGCATCTCCTGACCAAGACCGGCGCCGGGGTTTCCAAGGCGCCGGCCGTCGTCGTCTTTCACCAGACCACCAAGGACACGTTCAAGGAACCGCCAGGCCTCGGCAAGAACGCCACGCTCGCCATCGGCTTGCACCTCGTCAAACGCGGCTACGTGGTCCTCTGCCCGGAGTGTTTCATTCTTCAGGGGGACTGGGCCAAGGCGCAGGCGGAGGTGATCGCGAAGATGTGGCCGGGCTGGACGGGCATGGGGAAGATGACGTTCGACGCCTCGCGCTGCGTCGACTTCCTTTTGAGCCTGAATTTCGTCGACGCCGGCAAGATCGGCTGCATCGGCCATTCGCTCGGGGCCAAGGAGACGCTTTACGCCATGGCCTTCGACGAGCGCTTCAAGGCCGGCGTCTTCAGCGAAGGGGGCATCGGCCTGCGCATGAGCAACTGGACGGACCCGTGGTACCTTACCGAGCGGATGAAGCGGCACATCCCGAGCATGGAGCATCATCAGCTGCTGGCCCTGATAGCGCCGCGGCCGATCCTGATCGTCGGCGGGGACAGCGCGGACGGAGACCTGAGTTGGGCGTTCATCCGGGCGGCGCTGCCGGTGTACGATCTCTACGGCGCCGGCGCGGGCATCGGTCTCGTGAACCATCACGCCAAGCATACGTTTCCGCGGGCGGCCCGGGCGCTGTCGTATCGCTGGCTGGACCACTGGCTGGATTTCACGCCCAGGAGCGACGAGGTGGGGCCTGAGAAATGACGAGGACGAAGCGGCCGCGAGAGGGCGCCGCCTGGTCATAGCGCCTCCTTAATCGCCTCCTCCACTTCGTCGCGCGATTTCAGACCGCGCAGCACGCTCATCACCCGGCCTTTTTGCAGGACGAAGAGGCAGGGAATGCTGGAGACGTGGTATTTCTTCGCCAGCTTCGGCGCTTGATCGACGTCGATGACGGCGACGCCGATGCGGCCGGCGTAATCCTTCTCGATGCCGCGGATGGTCGGCTTCATCGCCTGGCAGGGCCCGCACCAGGCGGCGGAGAAATCGAGCAGGACGACGTTGTGTTCGCTCAAGAACCGGTCGAGTTCTTCGGGTGTCGTCAAGCTCGTGCCGTGGTCGCGGGATCGGCAGCCGGCGACAAAAAGGGTCAGACACAAGCCTGCGAGCAGAAAGCGTGACATGGCAGCCCTTTCGGTTAGGGAGCGCCTATTATAGCGTAGGAACCGGCGGGACATGCCCTTTTGCGTTGCAAACCCTTTGGAAGGGACGAACGATGGCTCACCACGCTCCGGGATTCCTCAAAGCTGGTTGACGACGCTCGAGGACGCATAAAGGAAACGACCGGGACCAGGTGAAAGCGAAGCTGGATAAAGTGGAGAAGTTCATCCTGCTCGACGTGCCGGAGAGCGAGTTCGCCAAAGATCACCTGCCGGGGAGCGCTCCACCTGGGGAAAGGGATCATCGAACGCGACATCGGCGACGGTTCCGACAAGCACCTCGCTCGTGCTCTATTGCGGCGGCGGTTACCGCTCGCTCTTGCCGCCGATAATCTACGAGAAGATGGGTTACGACAACGTGCTGTCGATGGACGGCAGCATCCGCGGCTGGCAGGAGAAGGGTATCCGCTGACCAGCGGATATGGTGGCTGGTGGCTGGCGCGTGGTTCCTCCCCACCACTCACCACTCACCACTCACCACCACTCACCACTCACCACTCACCACTCACCACTCACCACTCACCACTCACCACTCACCACTCACCACTCACCACTCACCACTCACCACTCACCACTCACCACTCACCACTCACCACTCACCACTCACCACTCACCACTCACCACTCACCACTCACCACTCACCACTCACCACTCACCACTCACCACTCACCACTCACCAGCCACCACTCACCAGCCACCGCTCACCAGCCACCACGACCTCCTCCCCCCAATTCCCCTGGTTTCCGCCGCGGCCCTCTGCCATAATCAATCATCGACCCTGCCCGGCCTCAATTGACGTTGACAAGCCGGTTGCCAGGCGGCATATTCCCCGACCTCATCTCCGGGGCAAACCGTTCGGAGCGCGCCTGGGCGGCACGTCTTGGCGGCCGACGGAGAACCGCGATGTGGGGGGCCGGCGTCCTGGGGGAGGACCAGTAAGCATGAACACACTCGGCAAGATCCTCGTTGTGCTCAACCTCCTGTTCGCGCTCGTGACGGGCGGCTTCATCGTCTTCACGTACGCGACCCGTTTCCGCTACGACCAGGCGCTCAAGAACCAGCAGGCGGAGGCCCGCGCCGCCAAGGACTTCCTCCGGGCGCAGACCGAGGTAATGGCCAGCCTCGACGCCCGCTACAAGAAAGCGACCATCGACCTGGAGAAGGTCAAGGGCGATCTGAAAGACGCCGAGGACGCCTGGAACGTCAAGAAGGCGGAGCTGGAAAACGACATCACCATCAAGACGAAAGGAGCTGGAGGAGGCGAAGATCAACCTGCGTCGCCAAGGAGGAGGTGCTGCGCCGAAGAGGTCAAGAACCTCGGCGAAGCGGCTCAAGGTGCGGCCTTGATCATCGGGCTGGAAGGCAAGGTGCCTTCTTCCAGGCGGAGGCCGATGCGAAAGCGAAGGCCGACGGCCTGCGCAGAACGAAACGACAATCTCTGGCGGAGAATACCCCGGCTCTATCGCGAACTGGCGTCAAGACGCACGGGCAGCGGCGGCGGCACGGGCCCTGTCCAAGCTCCCCGGCAGCGACCCGCCCGTCGCCCTCGTCAAGGGAACCATTGAGCGCATCGAGTCCGACCCCTGGTCCACCCTGAGCGTCGGCAGCGACCACGGTCTGGCGAAAGGCAATACCCTCGAAGCTTATCGTCTGACTCCGGAAGCGACCTACCTCGGCATGATCCGTGTCGTCGAGGTCGATCACCGCTCCTCGATCGGCCGGCTCGAGCGTTCGAGCATCAGCCGTCGCATTCCGCTGTCGGCGGGGGACAAGGTGATCAGCGATTTGAAGTACCGCTAGGCGCCGCCTCAAGATTAGCGGAACTCGCCAAGAGTTCCGACGCACGGTTCCGCCCGCGGAAGTCTGGCGACTTCCGCTACACGATCGACTCGGAAGGTTCAGAGCCATGGCCGACGAAATTGACGATGATCTGGAAGACAAGAGCCGGGCGGTGAACAACGCTTACACCGGCATGCTCGCGATCTCGTTGCTCGCGTTCATCCTGGGCTGCGTGCTCTTGTAGCCCATGGACTACAGCCAGTATCCCAGCAGCGACCCGCCGCCTACCGCTGGGAGCAGGCGCCGACGAAGCGGGCCGACCAAGTAACGCGAGCGCGCTCATTCCCCGCCACATGGGCGCCGCAGGAAGCGAACGCCTCTTGCTCGCGCTCGCCCCGGTCTTGTTCACGATCACCTCCAGGCGTCGGTATTCCGCCTCGATCTCTTCCTTCCGGCAAGAACGCCGTGCGTCGCCGGGCCTCCGCCTCGACGACCGCGTGCGGCCCGGTTGAAGCCGAGAAGAAATCGCGGACCTTTCCAGCTGCACGACCGCCTCGATCCACCCGCTCGCTTTCGTCCAGCGCGACGCGGACTCGTGGAAGCGACAGGGTCCGCCAGCACCACGCCCAGACCTCCGCGGTCCGCAGCGGCGGTGGCGCGTCCGCCCACGGCCGCCTGGGCGAGCAGCAGCACATCGTCAGTGACGTGCAGCACCCCTTCGCCGTGCTCTTTCAGATTCCGATAGGTTTGCGACGTGGGATAGGGCCGCAGCGCAGAAGCGGCCATCGAGCGTATGGCCCCATCGGCGCGTGTTCGGCTCCCCTTGGGCGTTCAGCGTCGTAGGCGATTTGCGAGGATCATGGTAATCGAGCCGCCCGGCTCGCCCGTTGACTCAAAGCACTGGCCTGTTGGCTTATAATAACAGGGCATGGATCCCCAACCGGCCCGTTTTACCGTGGAGGCGGCGCAACAAGGCAAAACGCTCGCCGCGCTTTTGCGCGTCTGGCTGCCCGGCTTCACCTGGTCGCAGGTCCACCGTCTGGTGGAAACCCGACGCGTCAAGATCAACGACGAGCTCTGGCTCGATCCGGCGCGACGGCTGCGCGTGGGGGACGTCGTCGACATCGGTCGGCGGCCCAGTCCCAAGCCACAACTGCTCGACAGCATCGTCATCCGTCATATCGACGAGCACATCATCGTTGTGGAGAAGCCGGCCGGCATTCCGACGGTGCGGCATCCGGCGGAGCGTGGCTGGGAGAAGGAGCGGCGCATCCTCGTCCCCACCCTCGATGATCTGGTCCTGCACCAGGTCGGCGCCGTTTTCCCGAAGCGTGGCCAGGGCTCCAAGCCGCGGCTGCGCGTGGTGCAGCGTCTGGACAAGGAAACGAGCGGGCTGGTGGTCTTCGCCCGCACGGCGCAGGCGGAGCGCGGCCTGGGCATGCAGTTCGCGAAGCACGTGGTGGTGCGGCGCTATCTCGCCCTCGTACCGGGAGTGGTGGAGGCGCAGGTGCTGCGCTCGTTCCTCGTGCGCGACCGGGGGGACGGGCGGCGCGGTAGCAGTCCGGTTCCCAATGTCGGGAAGGAAGCGATCACCCACATCAGCGTGGCCGAGCGTTTTCCGGCCTTCACGCTGCTGTCCTGCCGCCTGGAGACGGGCCGCACGCACCAGATCCGCATCCATCTGGCGGAGTTGGGGCATCCGGTGTGCGGCGAGAAGGTGTACAACCGCAAGCCGAACGGGGAGCCGATCGCGAACTGGGAGGGCTGCCCGCGTCTATTCCTGCACGCGGTGGAGCTGGGCTTTCAGCACCCGCTGACGGCGGAGGCGATGCACTGGGATATGCCGCTGCCGGAAGACTTGCGTCTCTTCCTGGAGACGGTCCGGGGGAAATGACAGGCCGCAGCGCTAGTCAACCAAAAAAAAGGCCTCCGAAGAGGCCTTGTTTTGCTCGCGTGTTCAGTTCTTGCCGCCGGCGCCGCTGATCTCCTTGAGCCAGGCGGCGGGGATGGGACGGAAGACCTCGTCCTCGGCGAAGTGCCAGGTATGCAGGCCGTCCTCGCCGGGGCGCCAGGAAAAGAAGGCGCGGCGGTTATTCACCATGGTGGGGAAGCCGACGCGTCCGAAGTCCTGGTCGAGCAGGACGACGCCCAGATCGCCCAGCTCTTCGACGGCGCCCTGCATCTCATGCTCGGCGCCGGCGACACGTTCCTTGACCTCATAACGGCGCTGGCGCTCGGGCCAGGAAAGATCGCGGCGCTGCCGGTCGAGGCGGGCTTCCTCGGGTTGGAGGCGATTGAGCTCGTGGCGGCCGTGAAGGAAATCGCCAACGATGCGCTCGACGAGGGGCAGCATCTTGTTGACGGTGGTGAGGCTGAGGACGGGCAGGCTTTCGACGTGGTTGTCGGAGGGGTCCGCCCGGTATCCCTTGGAACCGTTCATGGGTCACCCCCAGTTCGTAGGCTTGATCTCCCCTTCTATGTGTATGATAGGTCGGAAATCAAAACCTTGCGCCTGAAAGGAATCGGAAATTTCACGGGTTTTACGCGGCGAAAAGCGACAATCGTTCGGTCGGGACAGGTCTGCCCAGGATGCAGAGTTTGACAGCCGGGCGTCACTTGGGTTCGTGAAAACCGGCACGAAGCTCGTGTTCCCGCTCCTCCTGCTTGTCGTTCTTCCCGCCGCGCTGGGCTAGGTATTAGATGCATGCGGATGGCGGATGATTCCCCTGAATCGCCGTTCGCGCCGTCGCAGCGTGTATCATTATTGCCCGCGCTGTCATTGAGTTTCTCAATCAAGCAAGCAGCATGCCAGCCGCGCAAAATAGCGCGCGGGCGGAAACGGGAGTGAATATGGCGCCGCGCGACTTGCGTCGGGACAGCGAGGCCATCTGGCGTGCGGGAGTGGACGCCGTGCGGGCTGGGCCGCTCGTGCGTCAGGCGCTCGCGCGGCCCGACCTGGCGGGCGCGCTTGCCAAGGCCCCCCGTATTCTCGTGCTCGGCGCCGGAAAAGCAGGCGCCGCCATGGCCGCCGCGGTCGAGGCGGTTCTCGCCGATCGGCTCGACCGCGTTGCAGGATGGATCAATGTGCCGGAAGGAACACATGTGCCCACGCGGCGCGTCCATTTGCACACTGCCCGGCCGGCGGGCAGCAACCACCCCACCGAGGAGGGAGTGCGCGGCGCCAACGAGATCATGCGCCTTGCCCAAACCGCCTCTCCGGAAACCATCGCCCTATGCCTCTTCTCCGGCGGCGGTTCCGCCCTTTTGCCCGCCCCGGCCCCCGGCGTCACCCTCGGGGACAAGCAGGAAACAACCCGCCAGCTGCACGCCTGCGGGGCCACGATCCAGGAGATGAACGCCGTCCGCAAGCACCTGAGCGACATCAAGGGGGGGCGACTGGCGGAAGCGTTCCGGGGCGAGCGTATGTTCAGTCTGATCATTTCCGACGTGATCGGCGATCCGCTCGATGTCATCGCCTCCGGCCCGACCGCCGCCGACCCGACCACGTACGCCGACGCCCTCGCCGTTCTTGAGCGGCACGGATTACGCGCGACGGCAGCGGCGGCAGTCGTCCGACGCCTCGAACGGGGCGCCGGGGGAGAGCTGGCCGAGACACCGAAGACGCTGCCGGACACGGTGCACAACATCATCATCGGAAACAACCACACCGCGTACGCGGCGGCCGTGCACAAGGCGGCAGCGCTGGGCTACGAGGTGCGGTCCTTCGGTGAAGACATCACGGGGGAGGCGGCGGAGGCGGGGCGGCAGGCGGCCCGGTTGCTCAGGCTCGCGAAAACCGAAGGGGCGCCGACCTTGTGTTTTGTGGGAGGCGGGGAAACAACCGTGACTCTGCCGCCCGGTCACGGTAAAGGAGGCCGCAACCAGGAATGGACGCTGGCGGCGCTGTGCGCGCTCGGGCCGGATGGCATGCGCGACGTTAGCTTGCTCAGCGGCGGCACCGACGGCGAGGACGGGCCGACCGACGCGGCGGGAGCCATCGCAGATGCCGGGACATGGCGCCGGGCCGCCGAGCACGGCCTGGATCCATCGAGGTACCTTGCGCGGCACGACGCCTATTCCTTTTTTCAAGCGACCGGCGACCTGCTGATCACCGGGTTGACGAATACCAACGTCATGGACCTGCAAGTGGCCCTGATCGACAGGAAATCTTCCCCTCTCCCTTGAAGAATGCGCGCGGTTCGTTCATTCTTTAGACTATGGCAAGGTGCGGTCGTGCGCGTCGTCTGGGGCGTGATTCGACCGCCCGCACGATTCGGAGGTTTGGACCGTGAGCATTGTTCGCATCGGTTTGGCCGAGACCAAGAAGTTCGCCGAGGGCTACGAGGCGATTTTCGGCAAAAAGAAAGAAGAGCCCAAGCAGGAAAAAGAGGCGAAGAACAAGGGGAAGGAAGAAGAAGGCAAGAAGCCCGGCAAGAAGAAGTAAAAGGAGGCGGCGCCTGACTCGAAGGAGGGGCTGGCAGCGACCACGGGTCTAACCCCTGCGGGTAGGATCATGGCCGTTTCGTCGCCCAAGCCCCAAGCGCCCAGCCCCCGAGGCGAAGCCCGCGGCGTCAGGCGCCGTTCCATGACCGGTGAGGGATTGGTCGAACCCGCAAGCGTGCGGCGGCGTAATATCCACTGAGGACTCGTGGCACTTCCCGATGACCTGACCCGTTGCTCGGATGAAGAGCTGCTGGCCTGTTTCCAGAACGGGGAACAGGAGGCCTTCGGGGCGCTGGTGCGCCGTTACGAAGGAGAGCTCTACGGTTACCTGCGCCGCTACCTGGGGGACGGCGCCCTGGCGGAGGACGTGTTCCAGAACACCTTCCTCCAGGTCTTCACGAAGATTCGCCAGTACGAGAAGGGGCGCCCCGTGAAGCCGTGGCTCTACGCCATCGCCACCAATCAGGCCATCGACGCGCTGCGCCGGGCCGGGCGGCAGTCGATGCTCAGCCTTGACCAGGAGAGCGAGGAAGCGCGCGGAGACGAACTGGGCCGGCTGCTGAGCGTGTTCGAGCAGCGCGGGGCGGGACCGCTCGAGCAGATCCAGGGAGAGGAGCGGCGGCAGCTGGTTCGCGCCGGCGTCGAGCGCTTGCCCGAATTCCTCCGCCAGGTCATCATTCTGGCGTATTACCAGGGGCTGAAATACCAGGAGATCGCGGACATCCTGGCCATCCCAGTGGGAACCGTGAAGTCACGCATGCACACCGCGCTGTGCCGGCTTCAAGAAGCCTGGTCCGGCTCGGAGGCCCTCCACGGGCTGTGAAAAGCCAACAAGCCATGGAAAACCTGCTCGTCGAATACCTGTTGAACGGCCTGGACGATCCCACGCGGCAGAAGGTCGAGGATCGCCTCGGGCATGACCCGACGCTGCAAAAACGCCTCGATATCTTGCGCCAGGCGCTCGCCCCGCTCGAGGCCGACCGGGACGGCGTTGTTCCTCCGCCCAGCCTGATTCCCAACACCATCGCCCTCGTCGCCGAGCACATGTGCCGGCCGTTGCCCCAGGCGCCGCCGCCGAAGCGGGAAGCGGGCCTTCTGGCGCGTCCGTGGTGGCGCCGCGCCGACGTGCTGATCGCCGCTTGCCTCGTCATCGCCGCCCTCGGCATCGCGGCGCCCTTGCTGGTCCATTCGCAGCGGGCGCGGCAACAGACCGTGCAATGCCAGGAGAACCTGCGCCTCTTGTACACGGCGCTGGAGGACTACCATTTCCGGCACGGTCGCTATCCGCACGTGGCGGAAGAGAAGCCGCGCGACGTCGCCGGCATGGCGCTGCCGATCCTGCGCGAAGCCCGCAGCCTCGCGGAGAAAAAGCCGCTGCTGTGCCCGGGGGTGAAGGAGCCGAACGCGTCCCTGGCGTCGCTCGACGAGCTACGCGGCATGGCGCCGGTCGCCTTCGCGAACTGCGCGCCAACGCTCAATCCGACCTACGCCTACCATCTGGGCCACGTCAACGGCGACAACGCCTACCACGCCCCCGACAAGGTGGCGGCCGGCTTCCGCAGCCTCATGCCCCTCATGGCTGACGCCCCTCCCTGCGACGGCTCGGCCAACAGCGCCAACCACGGCGGCGTGGGGCAAAACGTCCTCTTCCAGGACGGCCATGTCCGCTTCGTCACCTCGCGCAACGTCGGTGTTGGCGGTGACGACATCTTCCTCAACAAGGGGGGCCGTGTCGCGGCCGGCCTGGACCCGATGGACGCGGTACTGGGCTGCAGCGCGGCGAAGCCTTAGCGTCAGATCGTGCTGCTCAGGCGGCGACGTCGGCCAGCGCCGTGGGCGGATCGGGTTCGGAGTAGATGGCCCGGGCGATCCGTTCCACCTCGTCGCGCATCTTCAGGTACTGTTCCTCGGCCAGGCGCCGCTGCCGCTGGGCGTGCTTCATTTCCTCCTCCATCCGAATCTGACGCGTCTGCGCCAGGGCCTGGTGCTGTTCCCAGGCGGCTTGTTTGCGGCTCAGGTCGGCTTCGGCCCCGCTCAAGACCTCGGCCCGTCGCGCCAGGTCTGCCGACTTGCGGTCGAGATCGGCGAGCTCCTTCTGCAGCGCTTCGCGCTGCTGGGCCAGATTGCGCAGGGCCAGGGTGTTCTGCGTCAGCCAGCGGCGGCGATAACGCTCCAGCTTCCGTTCGGCGCTGGCCGGGTCGCTTTTGCGCAGCAGCTCCTGGCGAAACTGCTCGAGCGACAGGGCCTTTTCCGTGAGGATGCGTTTCTCCTCGTCCAGAGAGGAAGCGCGGTGGGAAAGTTCCGCGCGTGTCTGCTCGACCGCCGCGCGTGTCCGCTCGATCTCGGCCCGGCCGCCGCGCAACTGCTCGAGCTCCTCCCCGCAGCGTTTTTCCCAGCGCTGCCGCAGGTCAACGAGGACGCGATGCTGCTCCTCGGCCAGCGTCTCGCGGTGGCGCGTTTCGAGCAGGACCTTGGCCCGCTCGTTCTCCCAGGTCTGCTCCTTGACCCTGAGGCGGCTGCGCCAGGCGATCATCTGATGGCGGAGCTGGGCGACGTCTTCCTGGCGGCGCCGGAGCGTGTCATCCGCCTGGCGCTGCTCGCGCTCGCGCTCGGCGAGGGCCTGGCCCTGTTCGAGGAGGCGGTTGGCCAGCGCGTCCAGCTCGCCGGCCGCCTGCTCTTTTTCCTTCTGCCAGGCGCGGAAGAGAAGGGTCAAGGTGCGCCACTGGTCGACCAGCTCCAGGCGTTGATCGTTGAGATGGCGCGACACTTGTTGCAGATGAGCGAGGCGAGCGCCCCACTCCTTCGCGGTGGTTGTGGGCTGCGGCGCCGGCGGACCCTCCACCTGCGCGGCCGGAGGTTGGAATTCCGCTACGGCGGCGATGGCCGGAAGCGCGGCCAGCGTAGCTTCGGGCGCCGCGACGTCATTCGGAGCGAGCGGGCTCTCGTTCGGCGGCGCCCCGACCTGCCCGGCCTCCGTGGCGATCTCGAGCTTGCGCCGGGACGCCAGCTCCAATTCAGCCTCGGCAGAGAGGAGCTTCTCACGGCGATTGGTGACGCGTCGTTCGAGTCCCTCCACCTCACGCTCCAGAGCCTGCTTCTTGGCGTCCCAGGCCTTCTGCTCGAGGAGAAAGAGCCGCTGCGCTTGCACAAGCGAGTGCTCGGCCTGCTCCAGGTCGCGCGTGCGGACCTTGAGGGCGACGCGTTCCTGACCGCGGCGGCGCTTCCAGCGATTCTGCTCGAGACGCAGTTTGCGCCAGGCTTCGCGGAGCCGGCCGCGGCTCTGCTCGTATAGGGCGTTGAAGCGAAGGCGGGCCCCGCGCAGCCGCTCTTCACCATCGCGCAACTCGTCGATCGCTTCGGCCAGGCGACGGTTCTGCTCGGCGATGTCAGCCTGTTGCGCGCGGACCTTGGCGCGCTCGGTCAACCAGAAACGATGCCAGCGCCGGCGGAGGCGGCGTTTCAGCTCGGAAAGATGCAGTCGCTCGCGGTCAACGGCCTGCTGCCCCTCCATGAGATCGCGCTGCGCCTGCGTCAGGTCGCCGCTGATCTTGCCGATGTAGGCCTCGTAGGCGGCGCGGTCCTTGGCGAGAACCTCGCGCTCTCCCTGCACTTCCTCGGTCAGGGCCGCCAGCCGACGCCGCTTCTCCTCGAGGTGGTCGGCGAGCTGCGCCTCGTGCTGCTCCAGGTCCGAACGGCGCTGCTCGAGGCGATCCTCTTGCTCCTCCAGAAAGTACTGATGCGCGGCGACGGCGGCGGTCTGGGCCCGCCAGGCGTTTCGGCTGGATTGCTCCCCGGCGTCGGTCTCAGGGCCCACCACGGGCGCGACGCCCTGGACGCGGAAGCAAAGCAGCCCGACCGTGAGCACGTCCCCCTCCGACAGCACGGCGGCCTGGACGCGCTCATCGTTGACCAGCGTGCCCGCGTCACTTCCCAGATCGCGCAGCAACAACCCCTCGACCGTCTGGGCCAGAAGACAGTGCCGCGGGCTCACCCCTTCGACCTGGAGGCGAATGTCGCAGCCCGCCGCGCGGCCGATGAGCGTGACGGGCCCGGTGAGGGGCCGCTTCGCGCCGGCATGGCGGCCGTTCTGGACGACCAGTTCACCGCGGGTCTCTGTCGCCGGAGGTTGCAGGCTGGAAGCCATGGTTCTCACTCAGGAAGCGGGCGTGCGCCGGTCAGGAACAGGACGCTGAGCCCAGCCGGTCATGGACGGCCCGGGGCGCGCTCACCATCCTTATCGGCCCCCTGACCTTCGCAGATTGAGCAGGAAAGGCAGGCGAGGAAGAATAGGAATTCCCGGAACGACCCGAGCCGGCTGCCTTTTCCGACAAGGCAAAGGGGACAAGGTGGAGACCTGGCGAGGCGCCAACGCGCGGCTCGGCGGGAGCCGCGCCCTTTCTCTGAGTTCGCGGGTAGCCCGTGTCATCTGATTGCGGTTGTCCTTTTCGGTGGAGTTGCTATGGTCCCTATCTCGCAGCCTGGAGCCATGCAGCCATGAGTTACTGGAAGCAGTGCCTGGAGTTTTACACCCAGTTTCGACATCAATACTTCACCACCGGCTCGATCTGGCCGAGCAGCCGGGGCCTGGCGCGGGCGTTGACGCGGCCGATGCGGCGGGCGGCGCCGCCGCGGCGCATCCTGGAAGTCGGGCCGGGCACGGGAGCGGTAACACAGGAAATCGTCCGCTGGCTCCGGCCGGGGGACGAGCTGGACATCGTGGAGATCAACGGCGCCTTTGTGGAGATCATCGAGCGGCGCTTTCGTGAAGAGGCGGAATTCCGGACCAAGCGGCGCCAGAGCCGCGTCCTCCATTCGCCGCTGCAGGAGGTTCCGGGCCGAGGCGTATACGACTTCATGATCTCGGGGCTGCCGCTCAACAACTTTCCGGTGCCGCTGGTGGACGAGATCTTTCAGAGCTATGAGCGGCTGCTCAAGCCGCTCGGCACGCTGTCGTATTTCGAGTACCTGTGGATGCGGGCGACCAAGATGGCCTTCATCCGCGGGGCCGAGAAGGAGCGTTTGACGCGCATCGACGCGTATCTGAAGGACAAGATCGCGCGCTACCAGGTGGCGGAGGAAGTCGTCGTCCTGAACGTGCCCTCCGCGGTGGCACGGCATTTTTGTTTTGGCAGGAAGACGGTCGGGTAGGGATCAGGCGCCGACCCGTGGCTTCTGATTCGGGCCCCGCGAACGAAAGGAGTCGTTCCATGAGCAAGCGAATCCGCGCCGCGTGTCTCGCGCTGGCGCTGGGATGGATTGGCGGACAGCAACCGCGCAGCGAAGCCCGCCCCCCCGATTTGCCCCAGAATCCACAGGTGAACTGCCCCGAAGGGCGGGTAATCGAGGAGGGTGCGGTTCCCGCCGTGGTGGTGGAGGTGGCGCAGGCTGTCGGCGACGCCCCCGCCGTCCCCGATCTGACCTGGCTGGACGCGCTGCTGCCTCATCTTGTCACGAAGGCGGCGCAGGACGCGGTCACACCGCAGCCGGCGGCAAGCGTCGAGACGGCGCGCAGCCCGTCCAACCGCGAAGTACAGCTCGACCGGTATCGCCAGGCGCAACGTATCCTCGGCCTTGGCATCGCTTACGAGCAGCGCGGCCTCTTCAGCAAGGCACGCACCTGCTACCAGGAAACGCACCTGCTCAGCCCCGAGACGCGCTACGGCCGTCAGGCCATGGAGCGGCTCACCGCGCTGGAGCAGCGGTCGCGGGAGCGCGACGGCTCGGAAGAGGCGGACGAGCCGGCGACCTCGAACGACGTCCGCGAGCGCAATCACGAGAACATGCGGCGGCAAACGGCGCCCCTGGGAACCGTGCCGCTGGAAAGCTACTAACGTTTGGAGCGTTGGCATGGGGCGCGGCCGCAGCCGCGCCCCTTTTTCTTGCGCCGCGTCCTTGCGCCATTCCCTTTTCCCGCTTGCGTACCGGGCCGGGCGTAACCATAATCCATGAAAGGAAGAGTGGCGTCCGGAAAAAGGGGTGACGCATGGCAGGCCGCCGATTCGGGATTGCTCTGCTCGGTCTGATCTGGGCAGCGGCCGAGGCGCGTGCTCAGTTCATCGGCCCACCCGTTCCCGGCATCCCGGTTCTCGTTCCCGACGGCATCGGCTTTCGTTACCGCAGCCGTCACCTGGCGGTGGGTGGCTTCTTCAGCACGGGGGGCTACAGCGTCGGCGTGGTTCCCGCGCCCGGCTTCGGGCCGGGCGTCGGACCGATCTTCGCGCCGGGTCCCGTCATTCCTGTCTATCCCATCCCCACCTACGGCTACAGCGACATCCGGCAGAGCGTGCAGATCGTCGTGCCGGCGGTAACCATCGCTCCGCGCCCCCCACTATTTGCCCCCGAGGCGGACCTGTCGGGCGTCGATCTCGACCGGGCGCCGTCGCCGTTGCACGCGTTGGAGGGAAGGCCGAAGGGGGCGCCGCGGGAGCGCATCCCCGAACGAAGGGAGCCCGCCCCGAAACCGAAAATCGACAAACCGCCTGTGGCGCCGCCGATGGTTCCCGAAAAGAAGCTGCCGCGCGTCGAGGAGAGCGACCCGCTCGACGAAGGCGTCAAGGCGTTTAAGGAAGCAGAGTTCGGCCTGGCGGCGCTCTATTTCCGGCAGGCCGCGCTGGCGGCGCCCGGCGCCGGACGTCCCTACTTCCTGCTGGCCCAGGCCTACATGGCCCAAGGGAAGTTCCGCGACGCGTTCGTCGCCATCGGAGACGGACTTAAGAAGGACCCCGCTTTCCCGGACCGTGATTTCCGGCCGCGCCTCGAACTTTACAAGGACATGGACGCCGAATACCTGCGTGAGCGAAAGACCCTGGACGACATAGCGCTGGAGCGCCCGGGCGAAGGGGTCTTTCTCTTTCTCCAGGGATACCTCGAATGGTTCGACGGCCGGCGCGACGAGGCGCGGAAGCTGTTGCTGCGGGCGAGGCCGCTGCTGGCGGATCCGGCGGTCGTGGATCGATTCTTGAAGGCGGGGGACGGCGCGGTGGCGGCGCGGTGACCAGTAACGGAAATGGGACGCTTATCAGCAATGCTCACCGCTCTCGTCCTCATCTTCATGGGTTCCGCCGCCTACGCGGGTTTTCGCGAAGGCGTCTTCACGTCATTCTGCATGCTGGTGAACGTCTTCCTCGCCGGGCTGCTCGCGTTCAACTTCTTCGAGCCGATGTCCGATGCGCTCGAGGGGGTCTTCAAGGGGACCGACTTGCTCGGCTATGAAGACTTCCTCTGCCTGGCGGCCGTCTTCATCGTGGCGCTCATTCTGCTCCGCATCCTCGCCAACAACTTCGCCAACCGCTTCATCGACTTCCCCGCCAAGGCGCAGCAGTTCGGCGGCGGCGCGGTCGGCCTGCTCACCGGCTATTGCTTGGCCGGCTTCTTCCTCTGCACTCTCGAGACCCTCCCCTGGCAGGAGAGCTTCCTCGATTTCCCAACCGGAACCGAAGCGGAAGCGAGCCTGCGCGGCGTCTGGCCGCCGGACCGCGCCTGGCTCAGCCTCATGCGTTTCGCCGGCGCCTATAGCTTCTCGGCCAAGGAGCGCGACCCTCTCGCCGACTCGCGTTACGACCGCTTCGAGACCTTCGACCGCTGGGGCACGTTCGAGCTGCGCTACCAGCGCTATCGCCGCTACGGCGAGGGCCGGCCTCCCTTTCCTTATCAAGGCGAGCTGGACGATGCACTGGGCGGTAAACGCTAGCCCGATGCTCCGTCCGCCCAGAGGCGCTGTCCCCTTTCTTCGTTGCAATACCCAACGAGTCTGACCATGCCTGACATCCTGCCGGACCTTCAACATGAGTATCGCCGCTACAAGGACCTGGCCGACCGCGCCATCGCTGCGCTCGACGAGCACGCCTTTGCCCGCAGGCCCTCCGAGATCGCGAACTCCATCGCTCTGATCATCAAGCATCTGGCGGGAAACCTCCGCTCGCGTTTCACGGACTTCCTGACGACCGACGGCGAGAAGCCGGACCGTAACCGTGACGGCGAGTTCATCCTCGCCGAGGAAGACACGCGCGAGCGGTTGCTGTCCCGCTGGGAGGACGGCTGGCGGACGCTTTTTGGCGTTCTCGGAACGCTCACCGAGGCCGATCTCGCGCGCACCGTGACGATTCGCGGCGAGGCGCACACGGTGTTCCAGGCGCTCTTGCGCAGCGTGAACCATGCGGCGTACCACGTCGGCCAGATCGTCTATCTGTCCCGCCTCTTCCAGCCCGAAAGCCCCTGGCTGACCATCGCCCCAGGAGAGAGCGGCTCCCACCGGCCCGCATATCGTAAGACGTAACCAAGACGCGAAGTGACCATCCTGATCGGAGCAACCATGCGTGTCCTCGCCATCGTCCTCGCCGTACTTCCCACCCTCGCACAGGCCCAGGACAAGGAGAAACGCGACCCTGCGCCGAAGAGACTCGAACCCGGGAAGGAACAGACCTCGCGCACCAGTCATTCGGTAACGATCGCGGGCAAGAAGATCGACTACGACGCCGTCGCCGGCACGCTGCAGCTCAAGGAGGAGGACGGCAAGGCCAGCGCCAGCATCTTCTACATCGCTTACACCAAGACCGGCGCCGACCCCAAGGATCGCCCGATCCTCTTCAGCTTCAACGGCGGCCCCGGCTCCTCGTCGGTCTGGCTGCACCTGGGCGTCTTCGGTCCCAAACGCGTCGTCCTCTCCGACGCGGGGGAGGCGCCCGCCCCGCCCGGCCGGCTCGTCGACAACGCCTATTCCATCCTCGACCAGACGGACCTCGTCTTCATCGACCCGGTCAGCACCGGCTACAGCCGCGCCGCCGAGGAGAAGGAGGCCAAGAAGTTCCACGGCGTCGAGGAGGACGTGCAGGCCGTCGCCGAGTTCATCCGCCTGTACACGACGCGGAACGACCGCTGGCAATCGCCGCGGTTTCTCGCCGGCGAGAGCTACGGCACCACCCGGGCCGCCGCTGTCGCCCCGTACCTGCAAAGCCGCCATGGCATGCGCCTCAACGGCATCCTCCTCGTCTCCGTCGTCCTCAACTTCGAAACGCTGAGCTTCGCCGAGGGAAACGACCTGCCCTACCCACTCTTTCTTCCCAGCTACACCGCGACGGCCTGGCATCACAAGCGACTCGACTCGACGCTCCAGGCTGACCTGAAGAAGGCGCTGGCCGAGGTGGAGCGCTTCGCCGTCAACGACTACAGCGTCGCCCTCCTCAAAGGGGCGGCGCTCAGCGACAAGGAACGCCTGAGCGTCGCCCACAAGCTCGCCTTTTTCACCGGCGTGTCGACGGATTACGTCCTGCGCTCGGATCTGCGCCTCGAAGCGCACCGCTTCATGCAAGAGCTGCTCCGCGATCAGGGCTACAGCGTCGGCCGCTTCGACAGCCGCATCAAGGGCAAGAGCAGCCCCATCGGCGAGCGGCCCGAGACCGATTTCAGCTATCACGCGGTGCAGGGGCCGTACACCGAGGCGTTCAATCACTACGTCCGCAAGGAACTGAAGTTCGAGAGCGACATGCCGTACGAGATCCTGACGGGCCGGGTGCAGCCGTGGAACTACGGCAAGGCGGCCACCAACCGTTACCTCAACGTCGCGCCGCGACTCAAGGAGGCGCTGACGACCAACGCGGCGCTGAAGGTCTTCGTCGCGAACGGCTACTACGACCTGGCGACGCCCTATTTCGCGACCGAGTACACCTTCAACCATCTGGGGGGAGAGCGCGCCCTCCTGGACCGGGTCGAGATGAAGTATTACCGGGCGGGGCACATGATGTACATCCACCAGCCGTCGCTGCGAGAGATGCGGGAGGACGTGGCGGCGTTCTTGATGAAGGCGAAGTGATCCGGAAGCGTGCGACCTCAGCGCCCTTCCAGACACCACAGGTAGCGCTCTCCGCGCAGAAAGAGTTGCCGCCCCACCGCCGCCGGCGAGGCGTCGATCTTGTCCGGCAGCTTGTTCGTCGCCAGCACTTCGAGCTTGTCAGACGCCTTGAAAACCAGGGTCGTCCCGTCGCGGTCCGTGAGGTAAATGCGTCCGGCGGCGCCGACCGGGGAGCCGTAGAAGCTCGTTTGCTCCGTCAGGCGTTCACGGTCCAGGAGCGCCTTGCCCGAGCGTGCGTCGAGGATCGTCAGGAGAGGATTGTTCGCCAGCGTGAAGTAGAGGCGGCCTTCGTAGAGCAGCGGGGAGGGGACGTACGGCGTCCCTTTGCCGTAGCGCCACAGGATCTTGCAATCGGCTTCGGCGCCGCGCGAATCGAGCGAGACGGCGACCGCGGCCGCGGCGCCGTAGCCGCTCATGACATAGACGACGCCGTCGCGCGCGACCGGCGACGGGATGGCGTTGGTCGTCATGCCGCCGACCTGCCATAGCTCCTTGCCCGATTCCAGATCATAGCTGCGGATGCGGTTGGTCGCGTTGAGGACGACCTGCGTGCCGCCTTTGTGTTCGACCACGAGGGGCGTGTTCCAGGATGTCTTCTCGTCGCGCTCCGCCTTCCACTTCGTCTTGCCGGAAGCGGCGTCGAGGCAGTAAAGCGCGGAGCCGCTTTCCTGGTCCCAGTTCAGCAAGAGCGACTGACCGTGGAGCACCGGCGTGACCGCTTCCCCCCAGCCGAGGCGCGAATGGAGCAGGCCCAGGTCGCGCGACCAGCGCAGATTCCCATCGAAGTCGTAGCAGTAGGCGCCGAAAGAGCCGAAGGAGACGTAGAGGAGCTTTCCGTCGGTGGTCGGGGAGCCGGCGGCGTAGGAATGGGAGAAATGATGTCCCTCGTGCGGCACACGCTCGGCGGCGGTGCGCTCCCAGAGCCGTTTGCCGGAGGCGCGGTCGAAGCAAAGAACGAGGAAGCGGTAGTAGGTCTCGGGGGGCGTCGTCTTGGTCGGAAACTTGGGGTCGGGCTTGGGCAGGACCTCAGGGCCGGCCTTCTTGTCGGTCGGGACCGCCGTCAGGACGAAGACCCTGTCGCCCCAGACAATGGGCGTGGCGCTGCCTTTGCCGGGGAGCGGCGCCTTCCATTTCACGTTCGTTTTCTCGTCCCAGCGCAGCGGCGGATCGGCCTTCGGGGCGTGGCCGTCGGCGAACGGGCCGCGCCAGTGATGCCACTGGTCGACGGCGCCCGGCGGAGCGGCGTCAACGAGGGGGACGAAGCTGAGGCAGATCGCGACGGGGAAGACGGTGTGTTTCATGAATCTGCGGAATATCCGTTCAGGGGGCGTGCAAAACTCGCAAGCGCAAGGCAACGCATCCACGACAGCCGGTTACGCCGTGGGCGGTCAGGCGGTGGGGCGCCGCTTCTCGATCAGGCTTTGCGATTTGATGATGGTGTTCTCTTCGGGGAAGGTGTGAAACGCCGAGAGGAAAACACAGCCGGGCCGCGTGTCGACGGCGACGTAGCCGAGCGGGGCAACGGTGAGGCGGTGGTTGGGCTGGAAGTTGTGGAGGATGCCGCGCTTGCCTCCGTCGCTCAGGATCTCGTCGTGCACGTGGCGGAAGATCTCGGGGGCGAGTGTCTCCACCTGAAAGCTGACCTGGTAGGTGAGCCCCTGACCGCACGGATAAGTCGCGGAATGCTCGCCGCGCATGCGATAGTGGAGGAGGCGGCGCTGCTCGGAGAAGCGTTGATCCGCACTGGCCAATTCGGTGAGGGTGACGGCGCCGTTGTTCCAGGTGATGACATGGCCGGTGCGGGTGATGCGGACGCACAGGCGATAGTCTTCGCGCTCGAAGGAGCGCACGGCGACGGTCTCGAACATTTCCGGATGGAGAGGCCGGGCGTAGAGCTGAAACACCAGGTCGGCGACACGGGGCCGGACGGAATAGACGTTCATGACACGGGCACGCGGGCCTCCTTCGAGCAGGATGCCAGGATTATAGACACGGGCCCTGGGTGTCACAACCTCGTTTTTTTGGGCGATCGGTGTGAGCGGAAGCGGATTCAGCTTTTCAGCACGTCGCGGATCCGTTCCGCGACAAGCAACGCCTGTTCCGTGCAATCATTGAGCGCCACGCCGTGGTACGCGTTGCCCCCGAGAAACAGCCCCGGATGCCGGGCCGCCAGGCGTTCGATCCGCGCCACCCGCGCCAGGTGCCCGACGTGGTATTGCGGGATGGCTCGATCCCAGCGGACGATCCGCTGAAAGACCGGGGCGGCTTCGATGCCCTGCGCCACGCGCAATTCGGCGCGAATCGAAGCCACAAGGCGTTCGTCGTTCCAGGCGGCGACCTCGGGCCGCCGCCAGCCTCCCGCCATGGCGCGCAACAGGACCGTGCCCGCCGGCGCCCGTCCGGGATAGGTGGACGAGCACCATTGCACGCCGAGGATATCGCGGCCCGTCCGCTGCGGGGCGATGTACCCGAAACCGTCGAGGCCCGGCGCATCCGCTTCGCGATAACCAAGCGCGACCACGGCGATCCGGTTATAAGGGATGGCGCCGATCTCCTCGGCGAGGGCCGGATCGACGTCGGACAGGATGGCGGCTTGCTGGAATGCCGGGCAGGCGAGAACAACGACATCGGCGTCCCAGCGTTCGCGCCCCTCCCCTTCAACCAACCAACGCGATCCTTCTCTGGCAATCCGGCGGACGCCGACACCCAAGAGCGGCGGGCGCCGAACCTGCGCGAGCAAACCCTCGATCAAAGCTCCGAGCCCCTGGCGTAAGCTCCACAGCTTGCCGGGCCGCGCCGGCGCTTTGCCCTCCGCCCGCGCCGCCTGCCGGCGCTTGCGTGCCTCGGCGCCAAGGCCTTTGAGCACGCTGCCGTATTGCCGCTCGAGCGCCGCCAGCCGTGGGAAGCAAGCGGGCAGACTCAACCGCGTCGTGTCACCGGCGTAGATGCCGGTGACGAGGGCGTCGGCGAAAGTGTCGGCGATCTCGCGGCTGGTGCGCCGTGCCGCGAAGTCGGCGATCGATTCGTCGTCCGGAATCGGCTTGCGACGGAACCGCTCCAGAAACAGGCTCAGCTTACCGCGCCACGACAGGAGCGGACTGGACAGGAACGACCACAGCCCGGAGGGCAGCGCGCTGAGCCGGCCGTTGAGGAAGAGGAAACGCTTGCGCGCGGCCGCGTCGCTGGCGGGGACGAGATGGCTGTCCAAGCCGAGATCACGCGTCAGTTGCAACGTGGTCGGCTTGCTGTCGAGGAAGCCGTTCGGTCCCATCTCCACCGTGAAGCCCTGCTCGCGCAGTGTCCATACCTTACCGCCGGCGCGGCTGTCGCTCTCGAGAAGGGTGATGTCCAGGACGGGGGCGATCTGTCCAAGCCGATAGGCGAGCGACAGGCCGGAGACGCCGGCGCCGACAATGACGACGGAGGGCATAACTCAGGGGCTGTTTCAGAACGGGGACGCGACGCTTGTCTTCTTAGGTTTTAGGAGTCGCGTCCCCGTTTTGAAACAGCCTCGACTCGCAAAAATGACGAGCGGGCGCGCCGGTGGCCCGTTTACATTGCTACCATCACAGTATGGATTCGAAACGGGACATTCCGCTGGCTACCGGTGTCTGCGCCGAGGTCGCTTGCCTGCTCGAGGTCACGGCCCGGAAAGCGGGGAACGTTCATGGAGAGAAGGAGTTCGCCGACACGCGCTTCGTCGACTTCGTCTTGAGCGCCGCGGCCATCGGCCCAGTCCTGGCCGCCGCCGAAGGCAGCGGCGTCGGCGCCACTGTGCTGAAGGCCATGCAGGCGACGCGCCGGCTCGTCAAGCCCAACACGAACCTGGGCATCCTTCTCCTGCTGGCGCCTCTCGCCGCCGTGCCGCGCGAAACGCCGCTCGTTGACGGCCTGCCCGAAGTGCTGCGCCGCTTGAATATTGACGACGCCCGCCTCGTCTATGAAGCGATCCGCCTGGCCGGCGCCGGCGGCATGGGCGAAGTCGAGCGCCAGGACATCAGAGCGGCGCCGACGCAGACCCTCGCGGAGGTAATGTCGCTCGCGGCGGACCGCGACCTCATCGCCCGTCAGTACGGCAACGACTTTCACGACGTGCTCCACGACGGCGCGCCGTTTCTCCGCGACGCCTGGACGAATGTCGATTGGGAACGGGCCATTCAATGGACGCACCTGCGCTTCATCGCGGCACAGGGCGACACGCTGATCGCACGCAAGCGCGGCCCGGCGGAATCGGCCGAGGCGAGCCGGCGTGCCCGGTCGGTTCTGGCGGCGGGCTTTCCCGCGGCGGCGGGTGAGGCGCCGTTTGCCGCCTTCGACGCGTGGCTCCGGCAGGACGGCAACGCCCGCAATCCCGGCACGAGCGCGGACCTGGTCACCGCCTGTCTGTTCAGCGGGTTGCGCGAGGGTTGGCTGAAGATGCCCTTACCCGCACAATCACAACAGGCGCCGTGAGTGCCGAGCGCCCCCTGGGACTGCGCCGCGCGAACCCAAGCGTTCTTTGTTCTCCGAGGAGACACGTATGTCGATGGCAACGTTGCTTGAAGTGCTCGAATTCGTCCGCGAAAAAACGCTCGCCACGGTCGATGCCGTCGCCAAGCTGCCCGATCCGGCCAAGGCGCTCGGCTGGCGGCCGGGACCGGGGCGAGCGCACCTTGCCTGGCAGCTCATGCACCTGGGGGCGACCGACGATCGGCATCTCCATGTCCGCATGAAGCAAGGGGAACCGAAGCGGGCGGACTACGTGCAGCGCTTCGCCGGGGGCAGCACGCCGGATGATAACATCCCGTCGCTCGACGAGATCCGCCGCTATCTCGACGAGGAGCGGCAAGCGCTCCTCGCGCACTGGCGCACGATCCCGGACGCGGCGCTCGACACCAAGCCCCACGAGCAAGCGCCCTGGACCTACCGGCAGTGGGTCAAGGTGCTTGCCTGGCACGAAGCGCATCATCAGGGCCAGGCGCACCTGACGCTCAACCTTTTCAAGGCGACACATGGCCTCGGCGCGTAATATCCTGGATAAGGCGAGCCGGGCGGCGTCAGGCCCGGAGTCGCTTCGTTATCACCCCTTGGTAGACCTTCCATGAGGCGTCTCATGCGTATGCTCTCCCTGCTCATCCCAATGATCCTGAGCGCCGCCGCGTCCGCCGAGTGGCCCCTCTTCCGCGGCAATCCGCTACAGAACGGCGTCAGCGCGGACAAGCTGCCGGACAAGCTCGACATCCTGTGGAAGTTCAAGCTCAAGGAGGGGACGGAATCGACCGCCGCGATCGCCGAGGGAACGGTCTTCATCGGCAGCTACGAGAATACGCTCTACGCCATCGACCTGGTCAAGGGGACG
This sequence comes from Gemmataceae bacterium, assembly GCA_046350295.1. Taxonomy (GTDB): domain Bacteria; phylum Planctomycetota; class Planctomycetia; order Gemmatales; family Gemmataceae; genus JAXMAR01. Next base: position 31,666 of record JAXMAR010000026.1, on the reverse strand, counting down.
GAAAAATGGCGCTACGGCGCCGGCTCGATCAAGGCGCCGGTGAGCTACCACAAGGGAGCGGTTTACGTCGGCGATGAAGAAGGAATGTTTCATTGCGTGGACGCGGTCAAGGGAACGAAGCGCTGGACGTTCGAGACGCAGGGCGAGATCGCGGCCGGCGCCAGCTTCAGCGGCGCGCGCGTCCTGATCGGCTCGCATGACTCGACGCTCTATTGCCTGAGCCAGGAGGGCGGCAAGGAAGCGTGGCGGCTCAAGACCGAGGGGCCCGTGAACGGCGCCGCGTCGATCGCGGGAGACGTCACCTTCGTCGCCGGTTGCGACAGCAACTTCCACATCATCAATGTGAAGGACGGCAAGGAAGTGGCCGCCATCGACCTGGGCGGTCAGGCCGCCGCCACCGCCGCGGTCGTTGGCCGCAAAGCCTACGTCGGCACCATGACCAATGAGGTCAAGGCCGTCGATATCGACAAGCGGACGATCGACTGGACCTATGAATCGCAGCGCGGCCAACCCTTCTATGGCTCCGCGGCGGTGGCCGGAAAGCTGGTGATCGTCGGCGGCCGAGACCGCATGCTCCACGCGCTGAGCGTCGCCAAGGGGGAAGCCGTCTGGACCTTCCCCGCCAAGCAGAAGTTCGACTCCTCCCCCGTCGTCGCCGGGGAGCGGATTATCGTCGGCTGTTCCGACGGCTTCCTCTACGTCCTCAGCCTGGACAACGGCAGGGAGCTGCAAAAGATCGAGTTAGGGCGCAGCGTCCTGGCCTCGCCCGCGATCGCCGATGGCCGCGTCGTGATCGGGACGACCGACGGCTGGGTCTATTGCCTGGGCAAGAAGTAGGTCAACGCCGCGGCGGATCGTGACTTCAAGGGAGTCGTCAGACTCGCTGTTGCGATCGGCGGTGAGCAAGAAACAGCTCATGGCTTGACGGGACCGCCGTACCACATCGTCCTTTACGGCGCGATCGAGACCGACATCCTCGAAATCAATCAGCCGCACGTTGAGCAGCCGGCGGAAGCGCCAGACGCCGCTGAAATCGAGCGGATCGAAGCGGCGACTCCAGCCGGCCTCGAAGTCTTGCAGTTTTTCGGGAACGGGGAGACGTTCCCAATCGTAGGCGACATCGAGCAGCCGCCGCAGGAGGGCAGACGAAGGCGGTATCGTCGGCGGCGACGGTGGCGCCGCAGGCGGGGGAGACGCAGCGTTGGAAGACCAGGAAAGCGGTGAGGTCAATCTGTTTCGGGCAGGCGTAATTCCTCGCACGTCTTCTGATAACTCTCCTCAAGGTTGAGAGGCACGGCGAGATCGACGGCAAGCCAGAGCGGCAACTCAGGCAAAGGGGCGCCGAGGCGCATGTCATCGTACCAGCCTTCCACGTGCACCACGCCGGCCGGATCCTTGAACGTGCGCAGGGCGCCGGCGTAGAGCAGGTCGCTGGTTGGCAGGTTCTCGATCACCTTGAGCGAGCCGAGAATCTGCTTCAGGAAATTGCCGCGTCGATCGGTCACGGCGTCGACGACAATCACCGACGTTCCCTGCTGGAGATAACTGAGGCACTTGGTCGCGAACGCGTCCCGGTTGGCCGGCCGATCCTTGTTCGCCCGGCTAACGAGTTCGATGGCCGCGGCGAAACGGGCGGTTCCCGCCTCCATGATCTTGACTTCGAAGGTTTGCAGACCGGTGAAGTCCACGGGGGCTGAGATGCTCGCCTTCGGTGGAGCGTACGGCAGGACGGCGATGGCGCCGTCTGTATTTCGAGGGGCAGCCGCATCGCCGTGCAGGGCCCCGACGTCAACTTCGATTCCCCCCTGAAGACTGATGAACGGCGCCGCGATGTAGCCCGGCGGCAGCAGGTGCGTGTTTAGGTCACGCACGATCGCTCCGGCCCACTGGCCGTGGAAGCTCTCCCATTGAAAGAGCGGAAACAGGGGCGGTCGGTAGTGATCGCGGAGGGGCATGGTTCTTGACGTTCGGTCAACACGGGAGTCAGCATCAAGGGAGATACAACCGCCCGGCTCCGTTGTACCGCTCCTTGTCCAGAAGATACTCCAAGAGCCGTCCGACGACCTCGTCCAGATACGCGGCGCTCCTGTGGATGCGCTTGGCATCGGCAAAAGTAAACACCGGCAGGCTCAGGGCCGTGCCTTCGCGGCGAATCGTCGCCTGGAGGGAGTCTTCCGATTCTTCGTTGCGATTCGCAGTCAGCAAGTAGTAGCCATGCTCCTGGCAGAAGGCCCAGACGAAAGCATCCTTTGCGGTCCGCGCGAGGCCGACGCTCTCGAAGTTGAGCACTCGAATATCGAGATGATCGCGCACCTCCTTCCACTTGTCGGTCTGGAGACGCTGATCGAGGAGATCGCCATGACCGTCGATGTTCGCATCAACCAGCAGGTTGATCACCGTTTTTCTCCGCGATTCTTCGACGAAGTTTCTCCCTCAGACGCGCGGCTCGCTCCTCGATCGGAATCGATTCATCTATCTTGGGGCGCAGTCCCTTCGCCTCTTGCTCCGCGATGTCCCTCTTGATCCGCTCCTCAACCCGGCGATCTTTTTCCGCCAACTCGTCGCGATGCGCGTCGACATACTCGACCACTGCGTCGAATTCCTCGCGTGTCAAAGTGGGCATGGCCCGGTGGATGAAGTCGAAGTCGCAGCCGCGGTGCAGGTAATAGAAGATATCCATGACTGTCAGGCGATGCCCCTCGATCTGCGGACCGCGCCCGATGTCGATAATGCGCACCTTTGTCTTCATGGTCTTCCTCTTCCTCTCCACAGCCAGACTCGAACAGAGGTTTCAGTTCTCGCAAAGAACAGCAGCACCGGGACACCGTTCCCTACTTCAGAATATCGCGTACCACCTGCCCGTGTACGTCCGTCAGCCGGAAATCCCGCCCCGCGTACCGATAGGTGAACCGCTCGTGGTCGAAGCCCAGAAGCCACAGCAGCGTCGCGTGCAAATCATGAACGTGGACCTTGTTCTCCTCGGCCCGGAAGCCGAACTCGTCGGTGGCGCCGTGGACCATCCCGCCTTTGACGCCGCCGCCGGCCAGCCACATGCTGAAGCCCCAGTGGTTGTGGTCCCGGCCGTTGACGCGGCCGGCGTTGGCGCCCGGCGTCGGCAATTCGACCGTCGGCGTGCGGCCGAACTCGCCGCCCCAGATGACCAGGGTGCTGTCGAGCATGCCGCGCTCCTTGAGGTCGGTGAGGAGGGCGCCGATGGCCTGGTCGCATTGACGGGCGAGGCGGCGGTGGTTGTCGGCGAGGTCGTCGTGGTTGTCCCACGGTTGGCCCTCGCCGTGCCAGACCTGGACGAAGCGGACCCCCTTTTCCAGCAGGCGGCGGGCGATGAGGAGCTGGCGTGCCTGGACGCCGGGGCCGTAGCGGTCGCGGATGCGCTGCGGCTCGCGGGAAACGTCGAAGGCGTCCTCGGCGTCGCGCTGCATGCCGTAGGCCAGCTCGAAGGACTGAATGCGCGCCTCCAGATGCGGGTCGGCGCCGCGCTTGTCGAGATGGGCCTGGTTGAGCGTCCGCAGCAGGTCGAGTTGCTGCCGTTGCTGCTCGGGCGTCACCGCGCGGTTGCGGATGTTCTCGATCAGCCGCTCGAGGTCGGTGTTCTGCGTGTTGATGTAGGTCCCCTGGTAAGCGCCGGGGAGGAAGGCGGACTGCCAGTTCTGCGATTCCTGGATGGGATAGCCGCCGGGGCACATGGCGATGAAGCCGGGGAGGTTCTGGTTCTCGCTCCCCAGGCCGTAGGTGACCCAGGATCCGAAGGCGGGACGCGGCAGGCGGGCGTCGCCGCAGTTCATGAGCATCAGGCTGGGCTCGTGATTGGGGACGTCGGCGTGCATGGAGCGGATGACGCACAGGTCGTCGACGTGCCGAGCGACGTGCGGAAAAATCTCGCTCACCTCGATACCGCTCTGGCCGTATTTCTGGAAGCGGTAAGGGGAGGGGAAAGCGGCGCCGGTGCGGCGCTCGGTGCGGAGGTTCTCGATGGGGAGCGCCCGGCCGGCGTAGCGTGCGAGGGCCGGCTTGGGATCGAAAGTGTCGACGTGGGACGGGCCGCCGTTCATGAACAGGTGGATGACGCGCTGCGCCTTGCCGGGGAAGTGGGGCGAACGCGGCGCCAGCGGCGAGGTGGAGACCGGCACGGCCTGGAGCATGCGGTTCTCGCCGAGGAGAGCGGCGAGGCCGAGGGCGCCGAAACCCATGCCCGAGCGGCGGAGAAGATCACGGCGGGTCAGATGCGGAAACATTCTTCTATCTCGTTGGGGTGCTAACCACAGAGACACAGAGGAAGCAAATGAAGAATGAGGAACGAAGAACGGAGAACGGAGAATGAGGAATTGGATCAGGTCTGCGGGTTTCGTTCCTCATTGTCGATGCTCCGATCTTCGATCCCATTGCCCTTCTGAGTTTCTCTGTGTCTCTGTGGTTAGAAAACGTCATTTCTCAGGCAACGGCATGCGAATCAGAATCGCGGCGCCCGGCGTCATCGGGCCGTCGCGGGTGATGGTTCGCACCTCGGCGTGGCGGTGGATGGCCAGGACGGTTTTCGTCACCTCAACCATCCAGTCGCCGCCGGCGATGGCCTTGGGCGCGGGGTCGAGGATCTCCTCGATCCGTTTCAGGCGCCGTTCCGCTTCGAGGTTCGGCGCGGAGAGTTTCCGGAGGATCGGCACGATCGGAGGGCCCATCTTCAGAAGATCCTGGAATGCGGTCTCGCGGGTCCGGAAATCCTCGCTCCCGAGCAGCTTCACCTTGGTGGCGATCGCGGCGAGCGCCTTCTCATCCAGGGCGGGAGCCGCCGCCTTCGGCGCGACACGGCGCTTGTCGAGAAACGGCGTCATCAGCGACTGATAGCAGCTCCAGTCATCGAGGAGGATCAGCCGGCCGCCGCGCTCGACGAACTGCCAGGCGGCCTCGACGTCGTCGGCGGTGATCGGCGGCCGGGCGGGGCCTGAGTCTTGCATCATGATGATGAGGTTCGGCGGCTTGGGATCGCGCAAGAGATCACGCAGGACATTGGCCTTGTGCTCGACGTTGTCGTAGCCCCGTTTCGGCCCGGCGCCGCGAATGCGGTTGAGATCGGCCATGGTCAGGTAGTTGCCGATGAGGGGCGGGACGCCGACGAGGAGGCCGCGGACTTCATCGAGGCCTTCCTCCATCCAGTCGAGGGCGGACCAGGGCATCTTGCCATAGACGCTGAGCCTCGAGAGCTCCTTGGCGTTCTTGGGCGAGGCCCAGTCCCAGTCGTCGTCGTTGGCGTAGAGGAGGCGGCCTTCCTTGGAGAGAGGGACGGGCTTCTTGGGTTGGGCGTGGAGCGCCGGCGTCGCTACGGCGGCAACGAGAAGGTAGGGAAGAAGGCGTGTCATGGCGATCACCTTCGGTTTCGTCGCGATCTCGCGGACGTTACTGAGTTGTCCGCGAGGGGGCAGCGTCCGCCCCGGTTCTGCGAACCGGGGCTAAACGGGGGTCAATCGACAAACATGAACTCGTTTGTCAGCAACAACGCCTGCGTGTAACGCTCCAAGCCGGTCATTCCGCCGGCGCCGGTCGGCGCTCCAGCCGCTTCCAGGAATCGCCGGCCCAGCGACACCTCCTCCGCCGTCGCCGCGCGCGCGAACACGGTCTGATAAAGCCGCCGGACCCTCGCCTCGTCATCACCCGCGGTCGCGATCTCGGACCGCCGCGTCAGCGCCTTCGCTTGCTCCTGCATGAATGGGCTGTTGAGCAGGAACAACGCTTGCTGCGGCACGGTCGTCAAAAAGCGGCCCGGACTGGACGCGTCCGGCCCCGCGAAGTCGAAGGTGCGGAAGACGCCGGGCAGGTTTTGCCGCTCGATGAAGGCGTAGACGGTGCGCCGTGTCGTGAACGGCCTGGTCGTGATGTCGACGCCGCGGCCGTACATCTTCAGGTCGAGCGTGCCCGCGGTGGCGAGGATGCTGTCGCGCATCGCTTCGAAATCGAGACGGCGCAGGTTCATCCGGGCGAGCAAGCGGTTGTCCGGGTCGACGGCTTTCGCCTTCGAGTTCTCGGCGCCGCTTTGACGATAGACGGCAGACAGCACGAGGAGGCGTTGGAGCTTCTTGATGGACCAGCCGTCGTCCATGAACCGGCGTGCCAGATAGTCGAGCAGTTCGGGATGGGTGGGGGGATCGGAGCGCACGCCGAAGTCGCTGGGCGTGGTCACGAAACCGGCGCCGAAGTGCTCGAGCCAGAGGCGATTGACGAAGACGCGGGCCGTGAGCGGGTTGTCCTTGCTCGCGATGGCGCGGGCCATCTCGAGCCGGCCGCTGCCTTCCTTGAACGGTTCGCGCTTGTCGCTGGAAAGGACGGCGAGGAACTGGCGCTTGACGTGCGGCCCCGGAGAGCTCGGTTTGCCGCGCAGGAAGACGACTGGCTCGACGGGGCGGGGCATGTCGGCGAGGATCATGGCGCGCGGCGGAGCGAACGGCGAGCTCGCCTTGAAAGCGTCGACCTTTTTTTGCAAAGCGACCAGCTCGTCGCGGAACTTGCGATTCTTCGCGGCCAGCTCCTTGGCGTTGACCTCGCGGAACCTCGCGACCGCCCCTTCAAGCTCGTCCAAGTTCTTCTTGTAGGCGAGGTACTCCGGCGTCTTCTCCGGCTCGCCGATCAACGGCAGGTCCTTGGGTTCGGTCGAGCTGGCGAAGACGCCGTAGAGCGAATAGTAATCGGCCATCGGGACGGGGTCGTACTTGTGGTCGTGGCAGCGGGCACAGGTGACGGTGAGGCCGAGCATGCCGCGGGCGACGACGTCGATGCGGTCGTCGATGATGTCGTGGATGTTGTTGAGGAAGCGGCGGCCGAGGGTCAAGTAGCCCATGGCGGCCTGCGACTCCTTCGGCGCCAGGCCGCGGGCGACCATCTGATCGGCGGCGAGTTGCTGGAGGATGAACTGGTCGAAGGGCAGGTCGTCGTTGAAGGCCTTGATGACGTAGTCGCGGTAGGTGTACGAGTAGGGGAAGCGGCGCTCCTCGGTGAAGACGTAGCCCTTGGTATCGGCATAGCGGGCGACGTCGAGCCAGTGGCGGGCCCAGCGCTCGCCGTAGTGGGGCGAGGCGAGGTAGCGGTCGACCAGCTTTTCGTAGGCGTCGGGCGCCGTGTCCTTTTCGAACGCCTCGACCTCTTCAAGCGTCGGCGGCAGGCCCAGGAGATCCAGCTTGAGACGGCGGAGAAGGGCGCGGCGGTCGGCGGGCGGATTCGGCGTCAGCCCTTTCGCCGCGAGCTTTTCGAGGATAAAGGCGTCGACCGGCGTCTTCACCCAACCGGCGTCCTTCCCTTTCGGAACGGGAGGATTGCCGACGGGCTGAAACGCCCAGTGCCTCTTCGCCTTCTCGGCGGCGGACAGCGCCTTGGACGGCGTCTTCTCTTCCGGCCAGACGGCGCCGTGTTTCACCCAGGCGGCGAAATCATCGACCACCGCCTGGGGCAACCGCGCCTTGGGGGGCATGCGCCTTTCGCCCTTGTAGAGGATGGCCTGAATGAGCCGGCTTTTCTCCGGATGGCCGGGGACCACGATCGGGCCGTCGTCATTGCCCTTGAAGAAGTCGGCCTTGTGATCGAAGCGGAGATCGTCGCGCTGTTTTTCGGGCCCGTGGCAGGAGAAGCAATGCTCGGCGAGGACGGGGCGGATCTTCGTCTCGAAGAAGTGGCCCCAGTCGGCCTTGTCCTGAGCGGCGGCGGGGAGGGCGCAGGCGGAGAGAAAGACAAGGGTCAGCAAGCGATGGGTCATGGCGGGGTGGACTCGGGGGCGAAGGCGGGGTTCTGTGATTTTACATCGGGAGACGGGGGAAAGCCATGCGAAGCGCCTTTATGGGGCGCCGAGCCTCTTGGCGCCTTGAGGTAATCCTCAGCCCCGGCCACGCCTGCTTGCCCCTGCTGTTTCTGCTGGACACGCACCTCTCCGCAAATGATAATCAGTTTTCCCCAGTGCAGGCGCCGTTCTCATGGCGCCCAGCCCTGACCTAAAGAGAGTTGCCGCAATCCATAGAAGCCTTCCTGACGGGCCGCCTCGCCCATGCCTCGCATCTTTGACAACATCGAACTCTCCCTTCTTCCCGCACTGCGAGAATCCCTCGGCTTCGCCGACCGCGCTGACTTCTGCGTCGGCTATTTCAACTTGCGCGGCTGGCGCACCGTCGACGAGTTGATCGAGGGATGGACGGGGGGCGAAGGCCACTGCTGCCGCCTGCTTGTCGGCATGCAGCAGTTGCCCCAAGATCAGCTTCGCACCTTGATGAGCGTTAGCGGCGAACCGCAGATCGATCAAGCGACGGCCATCGTGCTGAAACGAAAGTTGGCCCAGGATTTTCGCGATCAATTGATGGTGGGAATCCCCACCAACGAAGACGAAGCCGGTCTGCGCCGGCTTGCCGCACAGCTCGCGTCTAACAAGTTGGTGGTCAAGCTGTTTCTGCGGCACCCCCTGCACGCGAAGCTCTACCTCAACTTTCGAGAAGATCCGCAGAGCCCGGCAATCGGGTACGTGGGCAGCAGCAACTTGACCTTTGCCGGCCTCGCGAAGCAGGGTGAGCTGAATGTCGATGTCCTTGACCACGACGCGTGCGCGAAGCTGGCCAAGTGGTTCAACGATCGCTGGGATGACCGTTTCTGCATCGACATCTCCAAGGAACTCGTTGAGATCATCAATGCGAGCTGGGCACGGCCGGACGCGATACCGCCCTACCATATTTACGTGAAGATGGCCTATCACCTCGCCCAAGAGGCCCGCGCCGGTCTGAGCGAGTTCCGCATCCCCGGCGATTTCGGTGATACGCTCTTTGAGTTCCAGAAAGCCGCCGTCAAGATCGCCGCCCACCACCTCAACAAGCGCGGTGGTGTCGTCATCGGCGATGTCGTCGGCCTGGGCAAGACGCTCATGGCCACGGCACTGGCGCGCATTTTCGAAGACGACCACGGCCTGGAAACCCTGATCATCTGCCCGAAGAACCTCGTGCCGATGTGGGAGGATTACCGCCAGCAATACCGCTTGCGCGCCAAAGTCCTTTCGTTGACCCAGGTTCAGAGCGAGTTGCTCGATCTGCGGCGCTTTCGGCTCGTCTTGATCGATGAAAGCCACAACCTTCGTAACCGCGAAGGCAGGCGCTATCGCGCCATCGCGGAGTATGTCAATGCAAATGACAGCCGCGTCATCCTTCTCTCGGCGACGCCGTACAACAAGACTTACCTGGACCTTGCCAATCAACTCCGACTATTCATCGACGAGCAAGACGACATCGGCGTCCGCCCGGAGCGCTTGCTCCGTGATCTTGGAGAAACCGAGTTCATCCGCCGGCACCAGTGCCCCGTCCGCTCGCTGTCGGCATTCGAGAAGAGCGACTACGCCGACGACTGGCGCGAGCTGATGCGCCTCTTTTTGGTGCGGCGGACGCGCAGCTTCATCAAGGAGAATTATGCGATCCTCGATCCGGCTAACGGCCGCAAATACCTCGTGTTTGCCGACGGATCGCGTTCCTACTTCCCCGACCGCGTGCCCAAGACCGTCAAGTTTCCCATAGATCCGTCAGACGAGAAGGATCAGTACGCACGACTCTTCGCCGATGATGTCGTGCAGACCGTGAACAACCTCACGCTGCCGCGCTACGGCTTGGGCAACTACGAGAAGCCGTCCCCGCACAAGCCGCCGACCGCCGAGGAAGGCAAGGTGCTTGGCGACTTGTCCCGTGCCGGGACGCGCCTCAAAGGTTTCTGCCGCACGAACCTCTTCAAACGCCTCGAAAGCAGCGGCTACTCGTTCGTTCTGTCGCTCGAGCGACACATCCTGCGCAACTTCATTTTCCTGCACGCGATCGACAACGATTTGCCGTTGCCGATCGGGACGCAGGACATGGGCCTTCTGGACACCTGGGCCAACGACGAGGACACCGACCTCTGGAGCCCGGCCTCCGATGACGATGACGCCGGACCGGACCCGATGAAACAGCTCGGCGTTGTCCGCACGGAAAGCGCTTACAAGAAGCGCGCGGGCGAAATCTATGATCGCTACTGGCAACAGTTCCGCCGGAGCTTCAAGTGGCTGCGGCCGAGCTTGTTCGTGCCGGCGCTTGCGCAAGACTTGCGTGCCGACGCCAAGGCGCTGATGAAAGTCCTCGATGAAGCCGGCCCATGGGACCCAAAACGGGACGCCAAGCTGGCCGCCTTGCTGAAGCTGGTGCAAAGCCGCCATCCTCAGGAAAAGGTCCTCATTTTTACTCAGTTCGCCGACACCGTCGATTACGTGGAAGCCCAGCTTCGGGAACAAAAAGCGTGCCGCAGCCGGTGTCAGCGCGCGCTTCCCCCGATCCCACTGCCGTCGCGCACCGCTTTAGCCCCGTGAGCAACCGCAAGCGCGACAAAATCCCGCCGGCCGATGAGCTGCGTGTCGTTGTCGCCACCGACGTGCTGAGCGAGGGCCAGAACCTTCAGGACTGCGCGATCATCGTCAATTACGATTTGCCCTGGGCAATCATCCGGCTCATCCAGCGCGCCGGCCGCGTGGACCGCATCGGCCAGCAAGCCGACACGATTCTCTGTTACTCCTTTTTGCCGGCCGATGGCGTCGAGAGGATCATTCGCCTGCGTACGCGCGTTCGCCAGCACTCGGAGAACGCCGAAGTAGTGGGCACGGACGAAGCCTTCTTCGACGACGAACGAGACAACCGTCCGCTCCTGGACCTCTACCACGAAAAGGCCGGTATTCTCGACGGCGAGGATGATCATGAAGTGGACCTCGCGTCCTACGCCTACGAAATCTGGAAAAATGCGGTCGAGACAAATCCGGGCCTGGAAAAGCGGATTCCGGCGATGCCCAACGTCGTCTATTCCGCTCGGGCCTACGAAGCGACGCCGGATCGGCCCGAAGCGCTCTGGTCTACCTGCGCCGCCGAGGGCAACGATGCGCTCGCGTGGGTCAACACCGAAGGCAAGAGCGTCACCGAATCCCAATTCACCATCCTCAAAGCCGCCGGACGCCCCGACACCCCAGCCGTGGAGCGCCACGAGCGGCACCACGAGATGGTGGCCCAAGGCGTCAAGCTGATTGTCGAGACCGAAAAATCCGTCGGCGGGCAACTCGGCCGCCCCTCCGGAGCCCGCTTCCGCACCTACGAGCGTCTCAAGGCCTTTGCTGAATCCATTAAAGGCACAGTCCTCGAAATGCCGGAGTTGAACAAGGCCATCGAGGAAATCTACAAGTATCCGCTGCTTCAGTCGGCGACCGACACGCTGAATCGCCAGCTCAAGAGCGGCATTGACGACGCCGATCTGGCGGACCTGGTGATTGGGCTGCGACAGGATGCAAGGCTGTGTCGGGTCAGCGATGAACAGCAGACGGCCGAGCCGCAGGTTATCTGCTCCCTGGGATTGTGCAAGAAGTAGGTTTGACAGATGAAGATCGACGTCGGCGCCGTCCGCAAGGCCTTGAAGTCCTTCGACTTTCCCGCCCTCTTCCGGGAGCATCTCGGCTGGGACAGGCACCAGGGGCGCCTTGAGATCCCCATCGACGGCAAGACCATCCATCTCTCCGCCGTCGCTCAGAAACGCGGTTTCGTCGCCTATGTTTGCTCCTCCATTCCCGATCGCCCGTTGCGCCTGAAGATCGACCACCAGATCACCAAGTCCGCGCGCGAGCACTTCGTCATCTACTCCGACCAGGACGCAGGTCAGCAAGTCTGGCAATGGGTCCGGCGCGAGCCGGGCAAGCCGCTGGCCAGCCGCGACCACCGCTTCGACGCCAAAAGCAGCGGCGACGCCCTCATCCAGCGGTTGGAGCGCATCGCCGTCAGCATGGAGGAGGAGGAGACGATCGCTCTGCCCGACGTCGCCGGCAAGGCCAAGGCCGCGTTCGACGTCGATAAGGTCACCAAGAAGTTCTACGACCGCTTCAAGGCGGAGCATGCCGCGTTCCTCAAGTTCATCAAGGGCATCAAGGCCCAGGGGGACCTCGAGTGGTACACCTCGCTCATGCTCAACCGCATGATGTTCGTCTACTTCATCCAGAAGAAGGGCTTCTTGGACGGCGACACCAACTACCTGCAGAGCCGCATGAAGCAGGTGCGCGACCTCAAGGGCAAGGACAAGTTCCAGTCCTTCTACCGCTACTTCCTCTTGCGTCTCTTTCACGAGGGCCTTGGCAAGCATGAGACGGAGCGCAAGCTTGACCGCGATCTGGAGAAGCTGTTGGGCAAGGTCCCCTACCTCAACGGCGGCTTCTTCGAAGTGCACCAGCTCGAAGAGAGCAATCCCGAAATCGACATCCCCGACAGGGCCTTCGAGAAGCTCTTCGCCTTCTTCGATGAGTTCTCCTGGCACCTGGACGAGCGGCCCATGCGCGCCGGCAACGAGATCAACCCGGACGTCGTCGGCTACATCTTCGAAAAGTACATCAACCAGAAGCAGATGGGGGCCTACTACACCAAGGAAGACATCACCGAATACATCAGCAAAAACACGATCATCCCCTTCCTCTTCGGCGCGGCCGAGAAGAAGTGCCCGATCGCCTTCAAGCCCGACAGCTTCCTGTGGCGGCTCTTGCGCGACGATCCGGACCGCTACATCTACCCGGCCATGCGGCATGGCGTGATGGCGCCGGGGGGCGACGTGGCGCCGCTGCCGCCGGCGGTGGCCCAGGGGTTGACCGACGTGGCCAAGCGGGGCGGCTGGAACCGGCCGGCGTCCGAGCCCTACGCGCTCCCCACCGAGACCTGGCGCGAGCACGTGGCCAGGCGGCAGCGCTGCCTGGAGCTGCGCGACAAGCTGCGCAAGGGGGAAGTCCACGAGATCAACGACCTGATCACGCTCAACCTGGATATCTGGCAGTTTGCCCGCGACGCCATCGGCAACAGCGAGGGGCCGGAGCTGTTGCGCGCCTTCTGGCAAGCGATCCAGCAGGTGACCGTGCTCGATCCGGCCTGCGGCTCGGGCGCCTTCCTGTTCGCCGCCCTGCGGATCCTGGAAACGCTTTACAGCGATTGCCTGGAGCGCATGGAGCAGTTCGTCGAGGAGCTGGCGCTGAGCAACCACCACCCGGAGAAGTTCAAGGACTTCAAGGCCGTCCTGGCGCAGATCGGCCAGCATCCCAGCGACAAGTACTTCATCCTCAAGTCCATCATCATCAGCAACCTTTTCGGCGTGGACATCATGGAGGAGGCGGTCGAGATCTGCAAGCTGCGCCTCTTCCTCAAGCTCGTGGCCCAGGTCGAGAACGTCGGCCAGATCGAGCCCTTGCCGGACATCGATTTCAACATCCGGGCCGGAAACACGCTGGTCGGCTACGTATCGCTCAATGAGGTCAAGGCGTCGCTTCTCAAGAAGTATGACAAGGAAAGCGCTATGCCCGCCTTGCTCGATTCGGATGCAAGCCCGGCGGTCGCGCGCATCGAGGAGGAAGCGCTGACCGTGGAGAGATGCTTCAAGCAGTTCCGCGCCCAGCAGACCAAGCACGGCGGCAAGGTCACGCTCAAGGACAAACAGGACCTGCGCCGCCGCCTGGCCAAGCTCGACCAGGAGCTCGACCGCTACCTGGCCAGCGAATACGGGATCGACCTGCGACACCAGAAGAGCTTCGACGCCTGGAAGAAGAGCCACCTGCCGTTCCACTGGTTCGTCGAATTCTATGGAATCATGAAGAACGGCGGGTTCGATGTGGTGATTGGGAATCCGCCATATGTGGAATACAAAGATGTCAGAAACACGTATACGGTGCGCGGACTAAAGACTTTGCCGTGCGGCGATCTCTACGCATTTTGCACGGAACGCGGATTCTACTTGCTCTCTAACACTGGCCGTTTGGGCCTGATTCTACCCATTTCGATCTTTGGTACGGATGGCTTTGAGTCGCTTCAGCGGCTGTCCATTCAGTCCCTAGACCCTCTGTGGGTTTCATCGTTTGCAAACCGACCCTCGCAACTCTTTGACGGCGCTCAGAAACGGCTCACAATTCTGCTTGGCCGCCGTTCTGATAGTGAACAGTCAATCATTTTTACCGGGCGCTACTATCGCTGGACCAGAGACGAATTTCCGAGTCTTTTTCAAGGGCGCATCGAGTACGCGCCGCCACACCGAAACTTCGCAGTATTTGAAGCATCGTTGGAAAAACTGGGAAGCGCGCTTGAAGTGTCGGCATTCCAGCGCGTCACGGAAGTCTTAGCGAAGCTATCAGATGCGCTTCGTCCAAATGGCAGCCACCGTGTCTTCTACACTCGTAAGTTCGGGTACTTCCTTGCGTTCCTGGATTCGGTTCCCCGGATAACGGAGCTAAAGACTGGACGACAGGTACTGCCTTCCGAACTGAAGGAACTCGCTTTTGATTCACTCCAAGCTTGTAGGGCAGCGATTGCCATCCTAAGCTCCTCAACGTTCTTTTGGTTTTGGAATGTGTTATCTGATTGCCGCAACCTGAATCGCCGCGACTTACTCGCATTCACCGTGAATCCCGACATTGTAGCAAGCTCAGTGAAACGCCAGTTGGCCTTGCTGGGAGATCGTTACCTGGCAGAATTGAAGCAGACCTCAACAACGATGGTCAAGAGCGGCCTTGAGATTCAGACGTTCCGATACGGGGAGTGCAAGCCTGTGATCGACGAGATTGATATCGTATTGGCCCAGCACTACGGTTTTGCGCCTGAAGAGCTCGACTTCATCATCAACTATGACATCAAGTACCGCATGGGGCAGGACGAAACCGACACGGACGAATCGCCTTGAAGGTGCACACTCTGCAAGAGGTCGCGGACCAGCTTGGTCTCACGCGCGAGCGTATTCGCCAGATCGAGGCGGTCGCGAAGAACAAACTTCTTCGTCTGCTTGCCGGCCTTCGCGAAGATTTCGATACGCCGAATCTCGATCAAGACGAGTAGCCTACGCGAAGAGATCATGATGGCGCGGTCAAAGGGCTCCGATAGCCAAGCGTGGACATTGTCGACGCACGACGCTGATTACCCTCAAGTCCTGGCCGCGCATCCTATGGCGGACCGGTGGCGCACGCTTCACGGTCGCGGAAAGCGCGACCTTCTGTCCCAGAGGAGCCTGGGCCTAATCTGTTCCGTCCAGTGTCCAGGAAGCGTGGTGAGCCGCACTTTCGACGCTATGCGAGAGCTGCGCGACGCCGGGATCATGGTCGCTGGTGGCTTTCACTCTCCGATGGAAAAGGAGTGCCTGGGCTTCCTCTTTCGGGGGGACCAGCCTGTCATCTTGTGCGCTGCGCGAGGCATCGACAAAGCACGCATGCCGCCGGCTTGGCGCGAGAGGATCGACGCGGGACGTCTAGCGGTTGTCTCTCCCTTTGGCGGCGCCGTTGGCCGCCCGACGAGCGCCCAAGCCCAGACCCGTAATGAACTCATCGCAGCCCTGAGTGTAGCGGTGTTTGTTCCCTACGCGTCGCCAGGGGGCAAGACGGAAACAATAGCACGGTCGATTGTCCAAAGGGGTCAGGTGCTTTTCACATTGGAAGATACTACGAACACCTGGATGGTGGACTTGGGCGCGCGTCTCTATGAACTTGACGTGCTTCGGGAAGTTCTTGAAACCAGCGGCAAGGGACGGCGAGCGTTTCAGTAACTATGCCGTGTTGAAATGCAATGAAATGCAAATTCGTTAGTGGCGGGCTGGCGCCTGGTTGTCGTCTTGTGTTTATGGTAAGCGAGAGCGGCGCGATTTCATAGGTCGGTTGTGGGGGGTGGGGGTTGGCGTGTTGGCGTGCAGGTCGAAACGGTGGCGGAAGATGTTTGGGGGTTGATGCTTGAGGTGGAGGGGTCCGCGCCAAACTACTTGGCGTGGAGGTGGCGTGGAGCGGTTGTGGCGGGCGCGGTCAGCTGGCGCCGAGGGTTACCGACGCTTCCATCTCCTGCCGCAGATCACGCAGGATCGTCAGCTTCACCGTCTGGCCCACTTCGTACTGGTCGAGCACCTCGTTCAGCTGCGTCGGGCTGGTGACGGCCTTGCCTTCGATGGCGGTGATGATGTCGCCCCATTGGAGGCGGCCGCGCTCGTCGTACTGGGTGGGACGCAGGCCGGCTTTGGCGGCGGGGCCGTCGGGGCGGACGTTGAGGATGAGGACGCCCTTGATGCCGCGCTTCTTCAGCACCTGTTCGGGGGCGGGGTCGATGCCGAGGCTGGGGCTGACGTTCTTCTCGTAGCGGATGAGCTTGGGGACGACGCGGTTGGCGACGTCGATGGGGATGGCGAAGCCGATGCCGACGGAGCCCTTGCTGGGGCTGATGATGGCGGTGTTGACGCCGATGACGCGGCCGGCGCTGTCGAGGAGGGGGCCGCCGGAGTTGCCCGGGTTGATGGCGGCGTCGGTCTGGATGACGTTGCTGATGGTCCGGCCGCTCGGGGAGTGCATCTGGCGGCCGAGGGCGCTGATGATGCCGGTGGTGAGCGTGTTGTCGAGGCCGAACGGGTTGCCGATGGCGTAGACCTTCTGGCCGACGAGGAGCTTCGAGGACTCGCCGATGGGGAGGGGGTGGAGGCGGTCGCGCGGGGCGTCGGTCCAGAGGACGGCGAGGTCGTTGTCGGGATCGACGGCGACTTGCGTGACGTTCCAGGTGCTGTGGTCGGGCAAGGTGACGGAGACCTCCGTGGCATCCTTGACGACGTGGTAATTGGTGACGATGCGCCCTTTTTCGTCCCAGACGAAGCCGGAGCCGGAGCCGCGGATCTCGTAGTCGGCGAGGTCGATGCCGCGGGCGTGGGAGGTGGAATGGACAAAGACGACGGCCGGGGAGGCGCTTTTGAAAAGATCGATGTTGGTCTTCTCGTCCTGGGAAAGGTCGCCGCGCGGCGTGATGACGCGTGGCGTGGCGTTGGGATCGGCGCCGGGGGGGCGATCGCCGAGCGGCCAGAGACGCCAGACGAGGACGACGGCGAGGAGGGCGCCGAGGAAGACGAGAACGACCGTGCCGACGGGGTTATGGGAGCGCTGCGCGGGGCGGTAGTAATAGGGTTGGGACATGGATCGGATTCCCCCTGGGGGCTTGGTGAGGCCAATCCATTATTCGGGCGCGGCGTGAAGGAGAACAGTGCGGACCTTTCGACCGTCGATTGAAACTGAGGGCGTCGCGGGTTAGATTGCCAGGAAGGAGTCGCCCATGCCGGGCAAGGACACGTATCATGATGCGGCGCGAAACGCGCTGATCAAGGATGGCTGGGAGATCACGCACGATCCGTTCTACATCGCCTTCGCCGACTTGAAAATGTACGCGGATCTGGGCGCAGAACGGCTTTTGGCGGCAGCGCGCTTCAATCGGCGGATAGCGGTCGAGGTGAAGAGCTTTCTCGGAAAGTCCCTGCTGCAGGATTTGGAACAAGCCATGGGACAGTTCATGCTCTACCGAGCGGTCCTGTCGCAGATTGAGCCGGATCGGGAGATTCTCCTTGCGATGCCTTACGACGTGGCACAGATGTTCGACGAGCCCCTCGGCAAGCTACTTCTTGAAAAGAACCTTTTCCGCGGCTTCAGTTTCGACCCGGTGAAGGAGGAGATCGTGCGATGGATACCCTGACGCGCTATCGAGAGATCGTCGAGCACGCGCTGTGCGCCCATGCGGACACGCCACCATCGACGGGCAACATCGAATACCAGCTTGTATTCGACCGGAACCGAGACCATTACTTACTGATTTCGGTCGGGTGGGGAAACCAGCGCCGGGTCTACGGAACGGTTGCCCACGTGGATATCGTCGGCGACAAAGTTTGGATTCAGCACGACGGGACGGAAGAGGGACTGGCTTCCACGCTCCACGAAAACGGCATTCCGGCTGAGCATATCGTTCTCGGTTACCGCATTCCGGAGGTGCGAAAGCACACCGGGTCTGCGGTGGCGTGACATTGAAATCCGTCGGGCGCCACGCGGTTCCCATAAAAAGCCAGGCTCCTATCGCGGGAGCCTGGCTTTTGACGTCATTGAGGCAGCCGGTTGTCGGTTGTCAATGCCCGAAGATGCCGGTGGCGTACCAGGTGCCGTTGGCGGCGCGGGCGATGTCGTAGCCGAAGTAGGTGTGCCGGCCGGCGACGGCGCCCCAGTGGCCCGGCGAATGACGCCAGGCGTCGATGCACGAGAAGGACGCCTCCAGGACGTTCTCGCCGCCGACGAAGCGGCCCCACGATTCGGCGACCACTTCCTGCGCGCCGCTGAAGCCGCGCTCGACCTTGCCGCGCAGCGAATTGGAGGCGGAGGCGAGATCGGCGTGGTGCTGGCGCTGGGCGCCGGCCTGGCGCGCGCAGTGATTGCAGGCATGGGCCAGGAAGGCGGGATGGCACGTGCAATAGACGCTCTGCGGCGCCTCCGGATGCACGCAGATGGCGTAGATCATGCTGCGCTGGCTGAGCGTGGCGTGGGCGGGGAGATTGAGCGTCACCTTGATCTGTTCGGCGCCGTAGGCGGGCACCCAGCGATACCGGCTCGACGCGACCGGATGCACCGAGATCGGCGTCGCGAACGTGTCGAGCTTCTTGTCGTGATAGCTGACGACCACAAGGCCCGGCTTGCCCGTCATGTCTTCGAGGGCGGAGTATTCGAGCAACGCCTTGTCCTTGACCTTGTAGTCGACAGGAAGCTTGAGGCAGATGAAGTTGCCTAGCTGTTTCTTGACTTCGGCGTTGTCGAGCGGCGTGTCGAGTTCTCCCTTGTCACGGAAGTAGATGACGAGATCCTTCTTCTGCTCGATGGCCATATCCGTGGCCTTGGTGTAATCCTCCTGCCAGATCGGCTCGGCGGCCGGCTGGGCGACGGACATCAGAAGAGCCAGGGTGGTCAGTTTCAGCATTTGGGATCCTCCTATTCGCTGAAGGAACAAAAAGGCCCCCGGCCGGGTCGCACGCGGCCCGGACAAGAGGCACGAAGTTGCCAACTACGGTGGACGCCGCGACGTTGGACCGCCGGGGCGCAGCGAGAGCCTCGAGGCGCAGCGGCGGGAAAGGCCGAAGCGACCGTTGGCGAGCGAGCTAGTTTTTCAAAGAGGGAAATAAGCCGAACGAGCGATCAGCAGGTCAATCCTGACGCGGTCCCAGTCGAGAGGCGGGACGGTTCATCCGTGGCAGGCAAGCGGTCGGATGCGAGAGAGCATCCATAAGTCAGACCCATGTTAGGAATGGCTCTACCGCCGTCAAGCGGAAAAACGCCGAATGTGCCAAAGCTGCCGCGCTTGGCGCCACGGCGGCGCCAGCAGAAGAAGTGGGGCAGGCGGCCTCGCCTGCCGGCCTGGCAGACCAAGGTCCCGGCTCACTTTGCGGAAGACCACGAGCAGCACTACCTGTCGTGTACGCGGCGTTCATCGGGCGGGAAACGTTCGTCGGGCCAGCGCCGGTCGTCGGGTCCTTCGTCGGCAAACGGCGGCGCGTCGTCGTCGTCCCGGGGGCGGCGCCGCGGGGGGCGTTGCTCTTCCACTTTTCGGAAAAACGCTTCGAACATGAGCGCGACGGCGAAGGCGCGCAGGCTCATGTGCAGGAAGATCGCCTTGGCAATCTCCGGATCGGGATGCTGCGTGAGGCTGTAGATATTCACGCCGAAAGCCGCGACCTGATAGACGGTCATGACGATGATCACCGGGAGGTACGGCAGCAAGACGACCGTGATGGCGCCCGCGAGGAAGAGCACGCCTTCGACGAAGATCCAGATGGGAACCTGCGCGACCACGTCGCGGAAGGCGCCCGCGGCGATCAAGGTCGCGCCGAGCAGCATCCAGAGCGCGTGGCCCGCCTGCACGCCCCCAGCGGGCGCCATGTTGCGGCGCCGCCCGCTGGTCAGGAAATAGAGCGGCGTGCCGACCAAAAAGCCGAAAGCGGCGACGATCAACACGGGGAGCCCGACGACGCGGCCGAGGATCGCGCCGAGAATGCCGCCGGCCACGCCGACGACCTGCAGAAACAGCGACGGTTTCTTGCCGGTCGGCGTCGGCGCCCGGCCGCGGCGGTTGAATTCCTCCAGGTCCGCGTCCTCCAGGTCCGCGTCCTCCCGATCGCGGCGCCGGCGCGCCGGCTCCTCGATGCGCTCCGCCATGGGCAGGTCCTGATCCTGCCACGAGCGCATGGGCGGCGGCCTGTCGCGGATGGCGTCCGCCGGGACCGGGGGCGGGCCGAGGTTCGGTAGAGGCGTCGCGAGTGGAATCGGCTTCCCCTGAATGCCGGCAGTGGGGGACAGCGGCGGCGAAGGCGGAATGGCCAGGGCGGGCGGGGGCGGCGCGACCGGGGCAGGGGCGCTGGAGCCGCAAGTGGGGCGGCGGCAGCGACGGCGCCGGTGGCGCGGCAGCAGGAGTGGCAGTCGGCGGGGATGTGGGGCGCGTAGGCGGCGCCGCGGCGGCGGGCGCCGCGGCGGAAGCGGCCGGCGAAGGGAGGAAGCAGCAGCGGCAGGCGCCGGCGCGGCAGAACCCATCACGGCGGGCAGGCGGACCGGCTGGGAGCACTTGGGACAGCGGAACACCTGTCCGGCCTGACTTGCCTCAACGGTATTCTTTTCGCGGCAACGCGGACACGTCACAAGAAAAGGCATGTTGGTTCGAACCTGTGAAGCCGGGCGAGGAGAGCAAACGTACATTCTGGAATGCCCGTGGCGGCGATTCAAGTTTCATTCTCATAATTCCCGTGAAGGACGCATTGAGATCATCCGGCGCCTTGTCGGCGGCGTCCCCTTCCTCTAAGCTACTTTTTTGGTTTCCACCGCCTTCCATCCTCGGGTCAGCGATGCCACATACGAAGAGTGCCAAGAAGCGGCTGCGGCAGTACGAGAAGCGACGCCTGCGCAACAAGGCGACGCGCAAGGGCGTCCGCCTCCAAGTTCGCAAGTTCGCCGAGGCCCCCAAGGACGCCTCGCCTGACCAGCTGCGGCAGGAACTGAAAGCCGCCATCAAGAAGCTGGACAAGGCGGCCGCCAAGGGCGTGATCCACCCCAACGCCGCGGCACGCAAAAAGTCGCGCCTGACGCGTCAACTCAACCAGAAGTCGAAGGCGGCCAAGCCGAGCTGATCTCCCCTTTCTTTTTTCGCGGCGTTCTCCTATGGTCCCCTCCCCCGGAGGCGACCATGCCCTTTCCGCGCGCTCAACCCGACGTTGCCATCTGCCGAGGCGCCTTCCGCGCCTTGCTTTGCCTGGTCTGCCTCGCTTGCCTGCCCGGCTGCCCTTCCGCCATCAATCACCGCGTCAAGGAAATCAACGACGACGGCGTCTTCCTTTTCTCGAAGGGGGACTACCGGCATGCCCGCGAATCATTCGAGCTGGCTCTGACGCTGACGCCGCAGGACGCCGGCCTCGTGTATAACCTCGCCCAGTGCAGTGATCGGCTCGGCGACAATGTCCGCGCCGAGCAATACTACACGCAATGCCTCGAACTCGACCCCAGGCACGGCCAGGCGCGCCACGCTTACGCCGCTCTCCTCTATCGCCTGGGCCGCTCCGCCGAGGCCAACCGCATGATCGACGACTGGCTCGCCAAGGAGCCGACCCTCGCCGACGCCCACGCCATCCAGGGCTGGCGCCTGCGCCAGCAACGCGCCTACCCCGAAGCGCTCGAACGCCTGCAACACGCCCTCAGCATCGACCCCGGCAACCGCCTGGCGCTCACGCAACTCGGCGTCCTCTACGAGGAGACCAACATGCCCGAGCGCGCCCTGGTACTCTATGAGCGCGTCCTGTCCCGCCATCCCGACGAGAGCGACCTGACCGCCCGCGTCCGCGAGCTGAAAACGCACGGCGTGAAGACGCCGCAGCCCGACTGAGCGCGTCGCCTCCGCCATGGCGCCGACCTACTCCCGTTCCAGCCGCTCCAGGTCGGCTCGTCTCGGCCCGGCGTCGAAATCGGGTGGCGGAAGTAGTTCCACCCTTTGCCGCGCCTCTTCTGCCGACAAGTCGCGGCGTCTTCCCCAGCCGCGATAGACTCTCAGTTTTTTCTTCCGCGCCAGAATCTCGCGCCGCGTCCGCCCACGCGGATCCTCCGGCCATGGCGCTTCGTGTTCCTTCCAATCGAACAGCGCGGGCGCGATGGCGCACAGGTAACCCCAGTAAGGTCCGTTGTCACTCTGGAGATACAGCAGGCCATCCGGCTCGAGCGCCTGGTGAGCCTTGAGCAGAAACGCCGGCGTCCAGAGTCGTTTTCCGATGTCCCGGCGCTCGTGATACGGCTGCGGGTGGTACGAATGGATTTCGCGGAGGCCGGCCGGCGCAACGTAACGATCGAGAAGTCTCCAGCCGTCGCAAGCGGCGAAGCGGACGTTCGCCAGGCCGCGCTGGTTGGCGCGGCGCGTGGCGTAGCGGAGAACGAGCGGCAGAATATCGACACCCAGATGATTTAGCTCCGGGCGGCGCAGGGCGCTGCCGAGCACGAAGCGCCCGTTGCCGCAGCCGATGTCGACGACGAGAGGCGCCATCCGGCCGAAGATCGCGGCCCAATCCACCGGGCCGTCGTCCGGCAGCTTCTTGAGCGCCGTCCTGGTCCACTGCTCCGGCGGCCGGACCCGGCCCGGGATGGGGACGCCGAACTCCGATTCGGTCATGGGTTGTCTCTTGAGACCGCACGTCGCTCGCGGCGCGGCTCATTACTTTTTCACGCTTGGCTTGGTTGGGCGAGTCGTTTTCCTCACTTCAACGCCGACCTTGGGACAAACGCCGTTCAACGCGCAGCTCTCGCACAACGGCTTGCGGGCGATGCAGACGCGCCGGCCGTGAAAGATCAGGCGATGGCTGAACATGGTCCATTCCTTCGCCGGGATCAGCTCCATCAAATCGCGTTCGATCTTCTCCGGGTCGTCCTGCTGGGTGAGGCCGAGGCGCTGACTGAGCCGGCGCACGTGTGTGTCGACGGTGATGCCCGGGACCCCGAAGGCGTTACCCAAGACGACGTTCGCCGTCTTCCGGCCCACGCCGGCGAGCGCCGCCAACTCCTCCATCGTCGCGGGGACCGCGCCGCCATGCTTCTCGACGATGTCGCGGCAGCAGGCCTTGATGTTCTTCGCCTTGTTGCGGAAGAAGCCGGTCGACTGGATCATGCGTTCCAGCTCGGCGGTATCGGCGTCGGCGTAGTCCCTGGCGGTGGGGAACCGCGCGAACAGGGCGGGCGTGACCAGGTTGACACGGACGTCGGTACACTGGGCCGACAGGATGGTCGCGATCAGGAGCTGGAGCGGGTTCTCGTGAACGAGAGCGCAGTGGGCGTCCGGGTACTCCCTGGCGAGCCGGCGGACGATATCGCGGGCGCGTTTCTTGAGGTCGGCTTGGGGCATGGATGTCTCTCTCGATGATGAACCCTAGACAGGCTCGCCTCATGCTTTGGTGGGGACGTCCCAGATGGATATGACGCCATCCGCCCCGCCGGCCAAGACGCGCGTGTCATCGACGACCGCCAGCGCCTGGACCGCTCCCTTGTGCCCCTCCAGATGGGTGATGTCCATGCCGCTGACGATGTCCCACAGCCGCACCGTGCCGTCCTGGCTGGCGGAGACGAAACGATCGCCGTCGGGCAGGAACGCGACCGCCGTCGCCATTTGCTTGTGGCCGAGGAAACGGCGGAGCTCGCGGCCCGTGTCCATGTCCCAGAGGCGCAGAAGCGTGTCGAAATGGGCGGTGAGGAGGAAGCGGTCGGCGGGCGCCAGGGCCATGGCGAGGATGGCCGTGCCGCCGCCGGCAATGGTACGCTGCGGCTGGCCGCTCCGCAGGTCCCAAAGCCGTATCGTCTGGTCGCGGCTTGCCGAGATGAGGGGGCCGTCCGCGTCGCGGATGGCGAGGGCGGTGACCTCGGCGGAGTGTCCGAAAAACGCTGGGCATCGCGGCCGCCCGGCGGCTCCCAGGCGCACGGAGCGATCCTCGCCGGCGGAGTAGAGGCGGCGACCGTCGGGGCGACGGCCAGCGCTTGACCGCGGCGGTGTGGCCGGAGAGGCGGAGCGTCTCCTGCCCCGTGGCGAGGGAATGGATGCGGATGCTGGCGCCTACGGCAAGGGCGGCGTGGTCACCCGGCAGGAAAGCGACGGCACGCACGTCGGCATTGAAGCCGGAGAAGAGGCGACTAGTTTGCCCGGTCCTGACGTTCCAGAGGCGGGCGGTCCGGTCCTTGGCGCCCGATAAGACGGTTTGCCCGTCCCTGCTGACGGCGAGGCGCCAGACGCAGTCGGTGTGTCCCTGCCAGCGGCCGGCACAGGGATTCTCTGCCGGGGCGCCGCGCCCAGTCCGCAGCGCCTGCTCGAGGGCGTGCAGCAACTCGGCGGGGGTCTTGAAGCGATCGCGCGGGTCCTTGGCCATGAGACGCTGCACGATCTGGACCAGGGCGGGCGGCGGCTCCATCCGCAGCTGGTGAATCGAGGTGGCGGTCTGCCAGCGCTGCTGATCGAGCTTGGCGACGAGACTGCCGCCGGGAAACGGCACCTGGCCGGTCAGCAAATAGTAAAGGTGCAGCCAAGGCTGTAGAGGTCGCGCGCGGATATCGGCGCGGCGCGGGTCCTCAAGCTGCTCGGCGCCACGAAATCAGCCGTGCCGATGACCGCCCCGCCCTGCGTCAACGTACTCAGCGAATCGGCCTGCCCCGGCCAGTTAAGCAAGCGTGCCACGCTCAGATCGAGAACCTTGACGACATATTGATAGCGGCCCTTCGGCTCCTGCCCCGCGGGAGGTGGAGCGGGGGACACCATCAGATTCGAGGGCTTGATATCGCGGTGCACGAGGCCGCGCTCGAACGCATGCTGGAGCCCAAGGGCCGCCTGGCGCATGAAGTCGGCAGCGCGGGCGAAGGGCTGGGCCCCCTGCTTGGCGACAAGCTGATCGAGGTTGACACCTTCGAGGTACTCCATCACAAGGTAATGGAGATCCCCGCTCTGATCGGCGTCGAGCACCTGCACGATGTTCGGGTGTGCCAGCCGTGCCAGGGCCTGCGCTTCGCGGCGGAAACGCCGGACCGCTTCCTCGTGCTGCAAGCGATCGCTACGGATGACCTTGACGGCGACGATGCGCTCGTCGGCGCGGCGCCGCGCCTTGTAGACGACCCCCATGCCGCCCCGGCCGAGCTTGCCGATGATCTCGAAGTCCGGCAGCTGAGGGATTTCGTCCTGGCCGAAGAGGTAGCCGACAAGGGGCGGGCCCGAGGACTGGGCCACGGTGGGCAGGCGGTCGTCGCGCGGCGGCATGGTTTCGGCGAAGGCGGCGCCGCAGGTGGGGCAGGCCGCGGGCGGGGCGGCGTCCTGCGTCCAGGGATGTCCGTTGTGGCAACGGAAGCGCGACGGCATCCAACTCCCTCATGAACGGTGGAACGTCCATATTACGCCGGTCCGCGCCGCATGCCAAGCTTGGTAGCGGCTTGCCGACAGGGCGACGGGCGGTTAGGCTGGGCAGCATCCATGCAAGTCCCGCCGCTCGCTTGCGCGAGCGGTCTGGTGATGCGCGTCCGATCGCGAGACTCCATGAAACGTCAACTCCTCTCCCTCGTCGTTCTGCTCCTAGCCTCCCTCGCCCATGCCGATGGGCCAACCAAAGGCCGGTTCCTCTACGTGGCGGAGCCGGGCGTGCGCGACTACCAGAAATGGGGCGGCCTGGGCATCCTCGTCTTCGATATCGACAACGGGCACAAGCTCGTCAAGCGCATCCCCGGCCCGCATGCCAAGGACAAGTCGATCAACGTCAAGGGCATCTGCGCCAGCACGGTGACGAAGAAGCTCTACATGACGACCCCCGTCAAACTTTACTGCATCGACCTCAAGACCGAGAAGCTCGACTGGGTCAAGGAGTTGCCCCTCGGCTGCGATCGGATGAGCATGACGCCGGACGGCAAAGTGCTCTACGTCCCCTCCTATGAGAAGGAGACGTGGAACGTCGTCGACGCCAGGACCGGCGACATCATCGAGACGATCACGACCAAGAGCGGGGCCCATAACACGGTGGTCGCACTCGACGGCAGGCGCATGTACATGGCCGGGCTGCGCTCGCCCTTCCTCGATGTCGCGGACACGAAGACGCACAAGGTGACGCAACGCATCGGCCCGTTCAGCGCCCCCATCCGGCCCTTCACCGTCAACGGCGCGCAGACGCTCGCCTACTGCACCGTCAACGGCCTCCTCGGCTTCGAGATCGGCGACATCAAGAGCGGCAAGGTGATCCACAAGGTCGAGATCCAAGGCTTCAAGCAGGGGAAGGTCGACCGGCACGGCTGCCCCAGCCACGGTGTCGGTCTGACGCCCGATGAGAAGGAGGTCTGGGTGGTCGACGCGGCCAATCGGCGGGTCCACATCTTCGACAACACGGTCATGCCCCCCAAGCAAGTGATGAGCATCGAGCTGCGCGAGCAGCCGGGCTGGATCACGTTCAGCGTCGACGGCAAGTTCGCTTATCCGTCAACGGGAGAGGTGATCGACACCAAGACGCGCAAGATCATCCTCGGCCTGATGGACGAAGAGGGACGCGAGGTGCAAAGCGAGAAGGTGATGGAGATCGACTTCGAGGATGGCGTCCCGGTGCTGGTCGGGGACCAGTTCGGCGTGGGACGGAAGCGTTGACGCACGGGTCGGCGCCGTCCTGGCGTTGCGATTGCGGCGAACGAATACGCTTGTAAAATGAGGTCCATGCGGACAAAAGATCTCGAGCGGCTTGATTCCTGTCTCAAACGGATCCGCGCGCTGGAGAAAAAAATCGCCGGCTTGCGGCGCCTTCCATTCGTCGTGCCGATTACGACATTAGCGCCGGAACCCTACGAGATCCTCCAAGAAATCAAGGCCGTGGTCGAACCCGCGGACGACGAGTTTATCGCGACGTTTTTCGACGCCAACATCAGCGCGGGAGGATCGAATCAGGCGGAAGCGGTGGCTAATCTCAAGGATTTGCTGATCAGCCGGCTGGAGTACCTCGGCGAGCAACCGGCGGAGAAACTTGGGCCTGGCCCGACCAAGCAGATCGCGGTTCTGCGGGAATTCATTCGGAGGCGCTAGTGGCGCGGCAAATCACCAAAGAGCTCGCGATCAAGATCGTGAAAAAGCTCGAAGCCGAGCTCATCAAAAGCAAGTCCAAGGCGCACGACGAATATGCGGTCGAGATCGACGGCGTGATCCTCGGGTTTATCAGCATCCGCCGGTCGTCTGACAAGGACATCGGGCACGACTATGTCCCTCGAGAGATTCACGTCACGACGCGACAGGCAAAGATGCTCGGCCAGTGCCCCTGGTCGCGCGAGGACTACATCAAATGCATGAGGGAAAAAGGACATCTCCCGGGAACATAGCCGGGCAAGAACCGGTCCCGGCGATTGTCGACCCCACTCGCGCCGTCCAGTCCGAACCGCCACCGGTCGCGGCGCCCGTCGCGCCGAAGATCCGTTACGAGGTCGGCATCGATGATCTGCTCGCCTTCAACCGGTTCCATCTCTCGAAGACGAAGGCGCTGCGCACCGGGGCCTTCTACTGGGTGAGCAACATCGCGCTGGGTGTCGGCGTCGGCGTGGCGATTCTGTTCGATGCGACGCGCTACTACGCCTTCGCCTTTTTCGCGGGCGTGCTCGCCCTGGCCACCCTCAGCCAGCTGAGCGTCGCCTCGCGCATCAAGAACCTCTATCGCGAAGGTGAGAACCGCGGCATCTTCTGCTGGCATGAGCTCGAGGTCGACGGCGACGACCTGATCGGTCGCAGCCCCGTCTTCTATTTCCGCCTGAGCATCGGCGGCATCGAGAGATTGGTTTTCCGGCCCGGCTACACGTTCATCTACTATTCGGCGGTGGCGGCGTACATCGTGCCGCAGCGCAAGGTGACCGACGGCGACTTCGCGACGTTTCGCGAAGCCCTGGTCCGGGCCTGGGACGCGCATCACCCGGACGTGTCGATCGAATGATCTGCGGCTTGCCTCTTCGCGTTGCTCCGAGGCAAAGGAGAAGGAAGCCGGACCGGTCTCAGCTCAAATGGCGGCGGCTCTTCTGGCCGCGCCCTATGCGTCTGCCAAGAATGAAGGATGGCCTTTTGAAGTTCTATCCCTGGCCCATCCAAAGGATGGAGACGCCGATGCGTTTTGCCGTCGTTCCTGTGCTCTCCTTGTTCATTGTCCCCGGATTTCTCTTTGGCCAGGACGCGAGGCCGGCCCCCACGGTCGAGGAGTTGAAGTCCCGCCCCATCACCACCGACAAGGGCAAGGTCGGCGCCCTGCTCCGCGGTGAAGTGGAAGGAGGACCGCCGCGGTAACGCCAGCGCGACTTCTACGACAACCGCGACGGCGACCATTCGCCTCAACCTCGGCCCCTGGCCTGGCTTCGAACTATCGTCTGGCACAGGCGGAAGAGATCAAGGCGCGACTGCACTGGGCCGGCGCCCGCGTCGTTCGCCCCGGCGTCGTCTACAAGCAACTCCTCCACCTCGGCCCCGCCCACCATGGGGCAGCAACCCGCATGTACTACGTCCACCCGAATGGCCTTGATTTCCTCCTCTACCAAGCAATACGCCGGCAACAACGTCTACATCTATCCCGAGCACCGCGACCACGACCAGGCCACAACGGCCGGCCCGGACAGAAAACTTCGGCGACCTCTACCCGACCAACACGCCGTACCTCATCATCTCGCAAGGCTCCTCCGGCTCCGATCAGCCTTTCATGCGCGCCCATCCCCTACACCCTCGCCGCCTTTCGCCCCGACGTGAAGGAAAGGCTCGTCAAGGCCGAGAAGCGCCCTCATGCCGACGCTCCAGATGATCCTGCAGCCACGAGCAAGGCAGCCAAGGACCCGAGCAGTACCTGACCGGCAAGGCATCGACCGTCTTCGAAGGGAGCAACGTCGACGACCACGCCATGGTCCGCCTCGCCCACTCCATCACCGCCGAGACGCTGCCGCCGCTCTCGCCAAGATCAAGGTCCTCAAGGAGGATGCCGCGGTCCACGGCCGAGGATTTCTTCGAGCCGGGCGGTAGCGAACGACTCGGCGACACCCCGTGCGTCGCGGCCCGCATCTGGCGGCAAGGAGGGCAAGCGCCGCCTCACCGTCAGCGCCGCCGCGAGCGAGGACCTCAACAAGAACAAGCTGGAATATCACTGGGTCGTCCTGCGCGGCGACCCCAAGCGCATCACCATCGAGCCGCACAAGGACAACCCGGCCTTCGCCGATATCACCGTCGGCTACCACGAGCGCTGCCGATCGCCCCCGGCCATCCGCTCGAGTCCAACCGCGTCGACATCGGCGTCTTCGTCAACGGCCACTATTTCTCCGCCCCCGCCTTCATCACCTTCTTCAGCCTCGACAATGAGGCGCGGACCTGACGAGGGGGAGCTGGAAATTCTCGGAATCGGCTACGGTGTCACTTGACACGCGCGTCGAGGTGAAGGACGGCCGGCGTTCTTCGCGTTTCTCAAGGAGGAGTCGCCGCCGCGCAGCCTTTGGGTATTCGCCAAGGACGACCTGGAAACACTGCGGCAAGACGGGAGCGGCTCTACGCCGCGCTTGCCCGACAAGAAGGCGGCGGACGACGAGGTCAAGGATGAAGAACGCCGCCAGCGCAGACGGACAAGAAGCGCCATGGAAACGACGTTGAAAGCATTGCTCGGCAAGGGGGAGAAGGAGGAGGCGGCCCGCATCGAGAAGGGGCTGGCCGAGGTGCAAGCGGAGTTGAAGAAGCGATCGGCCATCGTGCAACAGGCGCGGGCGCCGGTTGCAGAAGATGAACCAGGAACTGACGCAGGTTGTACAACAAGCGCCCCAAAGGAAGAAGCGCTCGGCTCAGGCCATCGTCGCCGCAAACCTCGCCCGCATGCTCGACAACCCGTATTTCCCCGTCGAGAACGCCGCGCTCATCGATGAGGCCATCGCCAAGGCCCCGCCGTTCAAGCAGAAGACGCTCAAGGACGCCCGGCAACGCTTGGTCGCGTTCGGCGTCGCCCGGGCGGAGAAGGACGGCATCGTCGTCACGCCGCTCCGCGCCGACAAGGCCGGCCCGAACTGGACGGACTACGAGCGATCGCTCTTGCGGCACGCCACCGGCCTCTTCCTCGACGGCATCCACGCCGACTTCCTGCACGGCCGCGCCGGCGTCAACTTCGTCGACCAGCGCCTCTCGGCTCCGCGCTCCTGGCGCGACATCTACCGTTACGACGTCAAGGGCGCCTACCTCGGCTGGACGCGCCGCGATGACAGCGGCGTCGCCGAGTTCAATCGCGACGGCCACCTCATCAAGAAGAAGGACGACCTCGGCCGCTGCCTGGAGGCGCACACGGCAAAGTACGAGATCAAAGGGGAGCGCTTCGGCCCGGCGCGGCCGTTCGTGCTGCACTGGAGTCCGGGCGACGAGACGCTGCGCTACGAGTACGACGGGCCGGATGATCGCGGAGGTCGCGTAGCGGAGCGGAAGTAGCGGCCGTTTCTTAACGAAGTCCCCGCTCGTGCGGGGGCCTCGGGATCAATCGCGGTATCCTTTGGGCTCCCCCGGCGACTGGAAGGAACTCATGCCCGCGATTTGTGATGGAGCGGCGAAGGCCGTCACGCCTCCCGTCGACGCCGGTTTCAAGCGTTTCCGCGTCCGGTCGTGGTGTCGGGTGTCGTTGCGCCTCGAGCCGAAGGCGTCCGCCGCGCCGCCTTGTGCCACACTTCGTATTCCGCCCGGCCGAAGATCGCCAGCGCGGCCGCGCTCAGGAAGCCCGTCGCCACGAGGAAGGAGACGACGGACTGAAGCGCCTGCCCCTTGCCGGCGGCATCGATGCCGAGGGCGATCTCGATGCCGGCGAAGAGGATGGAGCCGATGGCATTGGGGATGGTGTCCGGGACCGTGCCGCGGATCATGCTGACGCCCTCGGTGACGAAGAACGCCGCGAACAGGGCGGGGACGGCGCCGCCGAGGGCCAGGCTTGTGATCGTGGCGGCGTTCCACTCTATGTCGCTCAGGTTGGGGACGAACGAGAGGACAATCAGCAAGAGTCCGGCGATGACGATGGCGCCGAAGATGATCCAGAGGATGCCGGCAGCGAGCACAAGGGCAGGGAAGGGGGGGGTGGGCTGGCGCTCCGGGGAAGGCGTGGCCATGAAAGATGCTCAATCGGCGGTCGGCGCTCAATACCGGAAGATCATATCGAAAGTGAGGCGGAAGCGGTCCATGTGATTGTCGCCCGTGAGCAGGTCGGTCTGGCCGGCGAGGCCGATTTGCCAGTTCTCGTTGACCTTGTAGCGCACGCCGAGGGCGATGTTGAGGTCGGTATGGCCGGATACCATCGTCGAGCCGAAGTTAAAGCGGTCGAAGCCCTCGAAGGGGAAGGGCCGGACGTTGCCGTCGCGCGTGTAGTAGGCGACGTTCAGCTCGACGAACGGGTAGATCTTCTTGGCGATCTCGTAGTCGAGGTGGACGCTGTCGAAGAGGAAATCGGAGCGGGCGTGGTCGGTGGCGAAGTCGTAGCCGATGGTGTTGATGACGTTGAAGCTGCCGTACTGCGAGCGCAGGAAGTTCTGGGCGATGCTGAAGTAGGGTCGCAGGGAGAGGGAGCCGGTGCTCTGGGCCACGCTGTCACTGCCGATCGGGATCTCGAAGACGAGGCCGAAGGCGCCGACGGTGTTGCTGGTATCGTTGCGGATCGGCGTCCACTTCAGGCCGAGCTGGAGCTCGGAGAGGCCGACATGGCTGCTGAGGAACGGGTTGGGGTTTTGTGGGTTGGTCCAGACGAGGCCGAGGCGGTTCAGCGTGATGGACCACTTTTCGGAGAGGGCGACGCTGCCGACGAAGTCGAGGAAGTA
>JAXMAR010000025.1:0-106715 GCA_046350295.1 Gemmataceae bacterium | reverse complement strand
ACGCGAGGGGCGCAGCGGCGGCGGCTAGCGAACAAAGAAAGGCGTGCCGAGACAAAGTCGCAGCGGCGCCCTCCCAGCTTGGATTGACGGGCGTCATTTGCCCGGGCGGATCAACTCCACGTCAAGGGTGTTGCTGCCCGCCTTAATGTCGACCTCGTCCGGCTTCGGCACGAGGCCATCGTAGGGGGAGGCGGGCGGCCCCTCCCCCGGCTTGAGTTCTTTCGTTACCTCCGCCACCGGGGGGGAGTAATACACGCGGCAGTGAGAGACCGCAGGCGAGGCGGTGAAGCTGCCGTCGTCGTGGATTGCAACGCTGACAGGAGCGCCGGCCGCAGTTCCCTTGTCGCTGACGTCCTGCGGAGCGAAGGTCAAGAATCCACCCGTGACCGGATCACCCTTGTAGGTCACCTTGCCGGTCATCGAGACGCCTCGGGAACCGCAGCCGGCCGCGGCCAGACAACCCAGACAGGCGACGGCCCAGAAGGACAGGGGGTTGGACATGGGCCCCTCCTAGAAGTTGTTCGAAACCGCCTCGCCCGAAGCGCGCGTGCCCAGGGCGCGATAGACGGTGGGGCTGATGTTGTCCGGTAGAAAGCGCACGCCGCCGTCGCCGAAGAGGAAATTGGCGCCGCCGGTGTGCTGGCTGCCGAAGCTCATGTCGGAGTTGGCGCCCGTGCGCAGATTGATGAAATTGACGGTGTCGACAAAGCGGAAGACGGCGCCGGCGCCCTGAATGCCGTTGCACGTGCCATTGTTGTTGCCGCCCGGCCAGATGGGGAAGATGCGCGAACTGGTCGCAGCGACGCTCAACCCCGCGGAAACGGTCACCTCGCCCACGAAAATCGTGTTGCTTGTGCCGTCGGTCATGCTCGCCATGTTCGTCACCCACGTGCTGTTATTGTCATTGGCGAAAAGGAGGACCCCGGTTTGGAGATTGCCGCGGGCGTTGCTGGCGCCGCAGGTCGTGAGGCTGCCAACCCTAGTCCCGACATTGCCGCAGTAATTCGCTTTGGGGAAACGGTCGTTGTCCGAATCAGGGAGAATGTCCGAAGGGCACACGTAGAGCGGGATCGCCGTGCGGCAGAGGGTCGTCAGCGTGCCGAAGCCGGCGCCGATTTCCGAGCGGCTCGAATTGGTATCAACATTCAGGTTATTGCGTCCGCCTCCCATGCTCGGCGGCGCCCACAAACCTGCTCGAAGCATCTGCTGATAGAGGGGCTGCTGCTCGATGTAGGGCAGAATCCAGGTGCGCCAGCAGTAGCTGCGATTGTCGTCGTCATGCTCGCCGACGGGGAAGTGCTTGTAGACGTCGTGGAAGCCGTGGAGGGCGAGGCCGATCTGCTTCAAGTTATTCTGGCATTGCACGCGGGCCGCCGCTTCACGGACCTTTTGTACAGCGGGGACCAGAAGGGCGATGAGGATGGCGATGATCGCGATGACGACCAGGAGCTCGATCAACGTGAAGGCGGATCGAGGCGAGCGGGACTGTCTCATGGTGGCCTCCGAAGAAGACGTAGAACGCGAGTCGTAGAGCCGTTACCAGGGATCACTTGTTAAGGAGTAAACCTGAAACTAATCAAAAAAAGGCGACTGTCAATACAAAAATTAGTGACTATTCATTTTTATGCGCTTCAATCACCCTATACGTAGCCTTATTATGTGTCTGTTTTAATTTTTCTAGGCTGTGTTTCTTTTCATCTACGCGAGCCTGGCGGAACCCCTGCGACGGAGTTCGCCGACGCCAACGCGGTCCCGCCGCAACTCCCCCGCTCTGGCGGCCGGAACGCGCGCGACCTAGGATGTCTGTCTGTGCCTTTTCATAACGAGGGCCGCCGATGAACCCCGCCTATCGACTGGACAATCCGGACGACGTCTTCAGTCCCGGCCTGCTCTTCTTCAAGGATTTGATCGCCGCCAACATTCAGGCGATGCTGCGCCGGGTCGGCTCCGCGGAGCGACTGCGGCCGCACGTCAAGACGCACAAGTGCCCGCAGGTCGTGCGCCTGGAGCAGGCGGCGGGGATCACGAAGTTCAAGTGCGCCACGGTCGCGGAGGCGGAGATGCTGGCGCTGTGCGGCGTGCGCGACGCCCTGCTTTCGTATCCGATGGTCGGGCCGAATTGCGAGCGGGTCGTCGCATTTCTCAAAAAATATCCAGCGTGCAAGCTGTCGATCCTGGGGGACCACCCTGCCCCGCTGGAGAAGTTGTCGGCGTTGGTGGCGAAAGCCGGGGGGAACGTCGGCGTGTATCTCGATCTGGACGTGGGCCAGCATCGCACCGGCATCGCGGCCGGGCCGGACGCCGCGCGGCTATATCGCAAGCTGGCGACGCTGCCAGGGCTGACGGCCGAGGGGCTGCACGTCTACGACGGGCACAATCATCAGGAGTCGATCGAGGATCGAACGCGAGCGGTGAACAGCCTGCTCGAGCCGGTGCTGGCGCTGCGACAGGCACTGGAGAAGGAGGGCGTCGCCGTGCCGCGCGTGATCGTGGGGGGGACGCCGACGTTCCCCGCCTACGCCCGGCTCGATCTGCCCGGACTGGAATGCTCCCCCGGCACCTGCGTCCTGCACGACGACGGTTACGGCTCGCGCTTCCGCGACATGGCGGAGTTCGTTCCGGCGGCGCTCCTGCTCACGCGCGTTATCAGCCGGCCGACGCCGACGCGGGTGACGTTCGACCTGGGCTACAAGGCGGTGGCGAGCGATCCGCCGGCGGGCAAGCGCTCCCTGCTATTAAACGTCGAGCGTTATGAGCCGGTGCTGCAGAACGAGGAGCATTTCGTCATCGAGACGCCGGAGGCGGAGCGCTGGCAACCGGGAGACGTCGCTTACGCGATACCGACGCACATCTGCCCGACGGTGGCGCTGCATCAAGAAGCGTATGTGGTGGAGGGAGGAAAAGTGCGCGAGAAATGGGCGATCGTCGGACGCGATCGGCGGCTGACGGTGTAGCGGCAAAAAGCCGGCGCCGCGCTGCCGGCGTCGGCCCAGCCAAAGTCCCACGACTTCGGGGCGGGTTCGAGCGCGACAGAGCGGCGCGAGCAATGAGCGAAGGCCGGCTCACGAAGACGTGGAGCCGATGGCGGTGCCACCGGTGTGGAAGGTGGCGTTGGCGTTGGTGCCGAGGGCGGTGATGGCGGTGATGCACACCACGATGATGAGCGCCAACATCACGGCGTACTCGACCGCGGTCGGGCCATCTTCGGCCTGGAGAAAACGCTTGGTCGCCTGCACGATTCCCTGAAACATGTTCTGACTCCGGTCCAAGAGTAGAGATCCTCGACAACGCTTCGGAACGGCGCGGTCGTGGCCGCGCGAAAACGCTTCGCGCGGGAGGCTGACACGGCCTGCGGTGTGACGGGGGACCACTTCCTTCGGTAGCCCGGCTGTCCCAGAGGGATCCAAGGCTTTGCGTCCCATTCTTGCGAATGGTTTGCCTTTGTCGTGGAACCCGCGGCAGCATGCCGTGTGGCGCCAAGTGGGGAACTGCAAGAGAGGGCGCCAAAACCTAGCTCATTCCCGGTCGCTGTCAAGAATGTTTTTTTTCCGCCTCCGGGACGACCGGGTACACGGGCGATCCCGGCGACGCGAACGCGCGTCCGGAGGGTTTCAAAACTCCATCCGCCGCAGATTGCGCATGCCGGCGCGCATCGGCAGCCATGTCCCCGCCCCGCCGATCGCCAGGCCCAGCGCCGCCGCGGCCCAGGTCCACCAGGGCGCCTGCAACGGACCACCGAGGCGCTCCGGCTCCCAGGCAAGCGCGACATGAAACGGTCCCGCCGTCAGCCCGACCACGGCGAGCAGGAAGAGGAGTCCGGCGACGAGATTGAGCGTGCCGCCGAAGCCGACCGCGATCTTGGAGGGATCGGTCTCGCGGAAGTTTGGCAGGCAGGCCCCCAGACCGACGCTCAGGCCGCTCAGGCCCAGGGCCAGCACCAGGGCCGTCAAGATGTGGATGACGGCAATGAGCCAGGGCATCTGCAGCATCACGTCGGTGAGGATCACGACGAACTCCGACGTCAGCACGCACCAGGTCGCGGAGAAGCCGAACTTGCCCCAGAGGAGGCGGTCGCGGTTGAGGGGCAACAGGCCAAGGATCCAAAACTTGCGGCCTTCGAGGCTGAGCATCGGGAAGATGAAGCGGCCCGTGTAGGCGCAGGTGAGGAAGGCGGTGGCGAGGAGCGTGAGGAAACTGATGCCGTTCTGAAAGCCGGTGGGGATGTCGCTGCGGTAGAAGCGGCGGACGTTGGAGAAATAGAGGGTGACGAGGCCAAGGAAGATGGCGACCTGGAACCACTGGGCCGGGTCGCGGCGGAAGGTGCGGAAGTCCTTGACGATGAGGAGGCGTGTCTGCGGATCGATGAAGAAGAGCAGGCGCTCGAGGCCGCGGTCGAGCCAGTGGCCGCCGAAGCGGCGCCGCAGGTCGCCGCCGGTGGCGACGCGGTTGTAGCCGCGGCGATAGAGGCGGCGCGCGGCCCAGAGCGTGCCGAGCCAGAGGAGCAGGCCGTTGCTCCAGAGGAGAAGCAGGTAATAGAGGGAGTCGAGGCGGTGATCCGTGGCGGCGGTCTTGAGGCCGAGGGAGATCCAGTGGATGGGGAGCATGGCGGCGCCCAGGAGCGATAGCTCGCTCATGATGCCCTCGAACCAGTCGCGCGAGCCGACGGTGAAGCCGGCGGCGGCGCTGATGACCCACCAGGCGAGGAGGCCGAGCACGCCGGCGGAGACGCCAAGGACGAGCCAGAGCGCCTGCTTCTTGCGATTGGGAAGGAAGTTCACGAGCAGGAGGATGATGAGGGCGCCGAGGCAGCCGGGGACAAGGATGAAGCCGAGAAAGAACAACGGGACGGCGAGGTAAAAGTGCCAGGGCGCCCCGACTTCGAGGCCGTAGGCCAGGAGGATCGGGCTGCCCATGAGGACGAAGGCCCAGCTGCTGAAGGCGACGGCGCCCTGGAACTTGTAGCGGAAAACATGATCGGCCGGGACCGGGGAACTGAGCAGGAAGGCGCTTTCGGGCGTCTGGAAGAGGCTGCCGTAAAGGATGATGCCCGTGGAGAACAGCAGAAGGATCGTGAGAGCGAAAAACATGAGGTAGAAAAGGGGCGTCATCAGCTGCCCGGTAACGGGAAGACGAAAACGCGTGTCCAGCTCATGGAAGCCCTGCCAGCTCAGAAAGAAGAGCGTGCCCCAGATGAGGAGGGAGCAGACGACGATGGTGGCGACGCGGATGCCCGAGCGCTCCATCAACACGCGCAGCGTGTTGCGGAAGAGGGAGAGACGGAGGCGTTGGAAAAGCAGTGTGTAGTTCATCAGGTGTTGAAGTGGCGCGATAAACAGAGTGACAGGGCGAAGGCGTACGGCGCGTAGCGCCGGCCTCCCCATTGACTTGAGGCGCCAAAATGGCGCCTCAAGTCGGCGAACTCCTCGTCACTGACCGCGGCACGGCCCCTCCTCTGTCGCGACACGGCATTCAACGTTTCCGACCACCCACCAGCTCCGGCAAATACTTCACCGGAAGCGTCCCGTGGGCCAGACACGCCTCGTGAAAACGACCCAGGTTGAACTCGTCCCCGCGTTCGGTCTGCACGCGGCGCCGTAGCCGCGCGAAGGCCATGCGGCCGACGAAGTAGGTGGAGAGCTGGCAGGAGCTTTGCTTGGCGCGGATGATCTTGAGGATCGCTTCGCCCTCAGATTGAAACGCGATCTCGATGAGGAAGCGGAGGGCTTCTTCATCGGTCATCCCTGCGCAGTGCATCTTGTAATCGAGGATGGCGTTGCAGACGGTGCGCAGGTACCACTTCAATTGACACAGACGCAGGGCAAGATTGCCTTTGCCGTAGCCCTCGTCGAGCATCACCTTTTCGGTGTAGACGGCCCAGCCTTCGGCGAAGACGCCGGAGGAGAGGACGCGGCGGATGACGGAGGGATTGCGGTTGGAGTATTCGAGCTGCACGTAGTGGCCGGGGTAGGCCTCGTGGATCGTCAGGATGTGCAACATGTGCTTGTTGTATTCCTGCATGTAGCTGGTCACGCGCTTGGCGTTCCAGTCGCGCGGCGGCGGGCTGATGGCGTAGTAGCTCTTCGCCTTGGGGTCGAGCGGCGGGGCGGGGTTGAGGTAGGCGATCGAGTTGCCACGCTGGAACTCGGGCATCTCGATGATCTGGCAGCGGTCGGGGTCGGGGAGCTTGAGGATGTCGCGTTCCTTGATGAACGCTTTGATTTCCTCGGCCGTGCGGCGGGCGTCCTTGACGAGGTCCTCCGCCTTGCCGTGCTCGTTGCTGACGCTGTCCATGACCTTGCGGATCGTGTCGCGGCGGCCCGCTTCGGTGTCCGGCGGCAGCGTCTTGCCCGGGAAGCGCTCGGCCCAGAGCTGGCGGGCGATCACGTACATTTCGTTGACGACGCGCTGCGCTTCCTCCTCGGCTTCCTTGAGGACCTCCGCGGCGGAGACGCCGGCGTCCAGCTCCAGCTCGAGCTTCTTGGCGAACTTGTCCTTGCCGATGCGCCACTCCCCCTTGGCCCGCGGCAGCAGGTCCTTTTCGAGGAACTGCTGATACTCCTTGAGCGCGACGACGGCCTGCTTCGCTTCATCACGCAGCAAGCTGAGCGCCGGGGTTTCGCCGGCGAGCTCGAAGACGCCGGCTTCGTAGAAGGAGATGGCGCCGCGGTTCTGGCGGATGGCGGTTTCGACAATGACGCGCGGCGGGTTCTTGAGGTTCTCCTTGGCGGCGGCGAGGATGCGCGGAATCTGCTTCATCCGTTCGCGGGCGTTGCGCAGGTTGTCGCCCGGGGGAGCCGTGGACTGGGTGAAGAGGAGGTAGACGCTTTCGGTGATGTAGTCGTTGTAGACGCGTGGGTCCTCGGCGAAGGGGTCGGTATTCTCGGCGAGCCAGATATCACGCTTGAGCTGGTGCTGCCAGATCTCGAAGTCGATCTGACCGGGGCGCGTCAGCTTCTTGAAGTCGATGCGGCGAGGCATGTCTTCAAGGCGTTTCTTCCAGCGATCGAGGTTGGCCTTGCGGGCGGCGGCGGAAACGTCGTCGAGCAGGCCGTCGAAGCGGTGATCGCCGAGGCGGGTGGCGTCGAGCGGACGATGCTTGAACTCGATTTCGAGCTCTTGCTGAAAGTAGGCGGTAAGCTTGTCGTCCTCGCTCATGGCTTTGGGTCCGGATTGGGCGAGGGGGTGGGTGGAAAGGAGGAGGAGTAGGAAGGCGGCGAGGGGTTTCATGCGCGGGGCTCCGTGATATGTAGGTATGGTATGGGCGCGGGCATACCAGAGGCGACGCGCAAGCGTCGCCTCGGTCGGGCGTGCAACCTACCCCCGTCGACGCTGGTTGGTCTTCTGACCTTGCTCACAGCCGCTTGCGGAACTTCGACATCGCCAGGAACAGCACCACGACGCCCATCACCCAGAGGATGACCGCGTTGGGCCAGAGCTCGACCCACCCGGCGCCGCGCAGGATGACGCCGCGGCAGGCGTCGATGAGCCAGGTCGTCGGGAAGATCTGGGCGAGGTAATAGAACGGAAGCGGCATGGAGTCGAGCGGAAAGACGTAACCGGAGAGGAAGATCGAGGGCATCATGGTGCCCATGGCGAGCTGGCCGGCGGCTTCGCGCGTCGCGGCGCGGGTGGAGACCAGGAGGCCCAGACCGAGAAAACAGAAGACGAACGGCAGCGTCATCGCCATCAGCGTGAAGAAATTGCCGTGGATGGGAACCTGAAAGATGACGACCATCAGGAGCAGGATGGCGCAGAACTCGACGAGGGTGAGGAAGAGGTAGGGGATGAGCTTGCCCAGGATCAGCTCGCCGGCGCGGACGGGGGTCATGAAGAGCTGTTCGAGCGTGCCGAGCTCCTTTTCGCGGACGATGGAGTTGGCGGAGAGCATGATCGCCATCATTTGGCACATGACGACGACGAGACCGGGGATGAAGAAGTTGGCGGAGCGCGTGTTGGGGTTGAACATGATGAGGGGGGAAATGTCGACGGGCAGCTCCTTGTCTCCCAAAGCGCGGCCGAGGGACTCGCGCAGGCCGAGCATGTTGGCGACGTTGAGGCCTTCGCCGGCGATGCTGGATTCGGAGCCGTCGACAAGGACACGGATCTGGGCCTTGTCGCCGCCTTCGAGGCGTTGCGAGAAGTTGACGGGGATCCAGATGCCGACGCGGGCCTTGCCGGAGACGAGGTAGTAGTTCAGCTCCTTCTCTGAAGTGACCATGGCGATGACGCGGTAGGTGGTCGATTCCTCCATGGCCTGGAGGAAGCGCTCGGTGTCGCGCGTCTTGGCCTGGTCGAGAACGACGGTGCGGACGAAGCGGACATTGGTGTCGATAGCGTAGCCGAGCATGAACAGCTCGAGGACGGGAATGAAGAGGGCGAAGAAGAGGGTGGCCGGGTCGCGCAGGATGTGCAGGGATTCCTTGCGGGCGACGGAGACCATGCGTTGGAAGGAGAAGTGGCGCATTTTTTCGCTCGCCTTTCGTTTAGCCCCGGTTCGCAGAACCGGGGCGGGCGCGACGCTTATACTAGACGGAGACGCGGCGCCCGTGCACGCCGGCGCGCCGCCTCAGCGCCGCTTCCCCAAACGGGAGAACGCGACGAACCCCGCCGTCCCCGCCAGCCCGATCGACGCTACCAGCGCGAAGAATAACCCGAATCCCGCCGAATAACGCGACAGGCCGATCCGGCCGTACGCCGTCACGATTTCGAGCACGCGCCACAGTGCGGACAGGGCGCCCCAGGTCGGCAGGATCCAGAGGCCGATCTCGAAGAGGGGTCGCTTGCGCAGCAGCAACGTCGTCACCACGAAGGCCAGCAATCCCAGCGTCAGGAACAGCGTGAACGCGCCGCCGATGGTCACGACGCCCAGACGAAGGCCGGGCGCCAGATCGTCCGGATGCGCGATGGTCTGCCAGGGGAGGAACGTGAAGAGCACCAGGAACAGGCAGCAGCCAAGGGCGCAGCCGAGAACGACCGTGCCCGCCTTGTTGACCCCGCAGCGGCGCAGGAAGGCGGCCAGGATCCCGATCGCGTCCGTGTCCGGCGCGGCCGGCGGCGGTGGCGGCGGCATGCCGGCCGGCGGGCCCTCCCCGAAGCGGAACTCCCCCAGGTCCAGGTTGAAATCGTCCGCGGGAATGCTCTGCCTCTGCTCCGGCGTCGGCTGCAAGGGCGCCTGAATGAGGGCCGGGCACTTGGGACAGCGCACCAGCCGCCCCGCAAACTCATCGGGGACGACACACTGCTGCCGGCACTCGGGATTGGAGCAACTGACCAGGATCGGCATGAAGGCTTTCGGCTTATGGAGTGCGGTGGCTGGACACCGCTTTGGATTTTAGAGGCGTTCTCGCGCCGAGCCAATGTCCAACCGCGAAGGCCGGGCCTTGGTTCGCATCCCCTACGTTCGAACAGCTCTTCCACCATTGCCGGACGGTCCGTGCGCTCTAAGAGAACCGATGAAAGCCAAAAGAAGTCTTCGCTCCGAGACGCCAATGGCAGACAGGCTCGGCCAATACGGTCCTTATCATCGTCTCGGTGGTCCTGGCGGTCCGGGTTGTCCGGTTGGCCAGCTTCCGATCACCGTTGCCGCTCCCGATGGTTCGCCAATGTCCGCTTTCCTCCTCGATGCCGGGCCGAACGCCACGGAGCTTGAGTTGCTCCGTACGGTCGCCGAAGGGCTCGGGATCCGCTGGGGCCATGACGACATGGGGTGGTGGGCAGTCGTCGCGAATCCGCACTCAGAGAGCGATCGGCCCTAAGCTCGCGGCGATCAGGCTGTACTCCCTGGGCGCGTCGGATTCGTTTGCGAAAGCGGCGTCGAACCGCTCGAACGGGACACGCCCAAGGTCACCGAAGCAACTGTTGCCAGCTTTCCTTGAGATCGTCCAGGCCGGCCCAGATGATCCATTCGCCGTTGGCTCCCGCGATGCGAAGCCGCTTCTCCGCGACGGTCTTGCCCAGCGCGGTGAGCGGCAGGGCGCCCCACAGGGACCTGAATCGCTCCAGATTGTCCGGTGTCACTTCGAGGACAAACCGCGTCGGGCATTCGGAGAAGAGGGCGACGTGGTCCGGTAGGCCGATGTCCTTCAGGCCGGTGACGTCCGCGCCGACCATCCCGGCAAACGCCATCTCCGCGAGCGCGACCGCGAGGCCGCCTTCGCTCAGGTCATGGCAACTGCGAACAAGGCCGGCTTTGATCGCCTCGTGCAGTTTGGCGAAGAGGCGCGGGGCCAGGTCGATATCGACGCGCGGAACCTCGCCGCCGCTCTCCCCTGTAACCATCTGATAGTGCGATCCGCCCATCTCGTCGCGCGTCGTGCCGATGAGGAGCAGCTGGTTCCCCGGCGCCTTCAAATCCATGGTGACGCAGCGGCGGATGTCGGGGACCAGGCCCAGGGCGCTAACAAGGAGCGTCGGCGGGATGACGATGGTCTTGCCGCCCGAACGGAATTCGTTGTTGAGGCTGTCCTTGCCGCTGATGAAGGGCATGCCGTATGCGAGCGAGACGTCGCGGCAGGCTTCGGCGGCGCGGACGAGCGAGCCGAGGACCTCGGGCCGCTCGGTGTTGCCCCAGCAGAAGTTGTCGAGCAGGGCGATGCGGCCCGGGTCGGCGCCGACCGCGACGACGTTGCGGACCGCCTCGTCGATGACATTGGCGGCCATGCGATAGGGGTCGAGGTCACCGAGGCGCGGGTTGATGCCGCAGCCGACGGCGACGCCCGCGTACTCGCCGAGAACGGGCTGGACGACGGCGGCGTCGGAGGGCCCGTCATCGCGCACGCCGACCAGGGGCTTGATGACGCTGCCCCCCTGCACCTCATGGTCGTACTGGCGGATGATCCATTCCTTGCTGCACACGTTCGGCGCGGCGAGGATTCTGTGCAGCACCTGATTGAAGTCAGGGGGAACGGAGCGTTGGCTTGACTCAGGTCGCGGCGGCGGGGCCCAGCTCGCCTGGCGGAGGACGGGCGGGCGACCGTCGTGCAGGAAACGCATGTCAAGGTCCGCGACCTGTTCCCCTTGATAGAGGAGCTTGAGCCGGCCCGTCGCCTCGAAGACGCCGAGCGCGACGGCCTCGACCCCCTCCCCGGCGCAAAGCGCCTTCAGCTCATCCCACTTTTCGGCGGGAACGGCCAGGACCATGCGCTCTTGCGCTTCGCTGATCCAGATCTCGGTGTAGCTCAGGCCGGCGTATTTGAGAGGAGCACGGTCGAGGTGCACCTTCGCGCCGAGCTTCTCCCCCATCTCGCCGACGGCCGAGCTGAAGCCGCCGGCGCCGCAATCGGTGATGGCGTGGAAGAGGCCGCGGTCGCGCGCCTGGAGGAGGACGTCCAGCACTTTTTTTTCGGCGATGGCGTTGCCGATCTGCACGGCGCCGCCGGAGATCGTTTCCGATTCGCTGGTCAGCTCGACGGAGGAAAAAGTGGCGCCGTGGATGCCGTCGCGTCCGGTGCGGCCGCCGACGGCGACAATGAGATCACCCGCCAGCGCCTCCTTGTGGGCGCGGTCGACGGGCAAAAGGCCGACCGTGCCGCAGTAGACGAGCGGATTGCCGAGGTAGCGCTCGTCGAAGCAGACGGCGCCGTTGACGGTCGGGATGCCCATGCGGTTGCCGTAGTCGCGGACGCCGGCGACCACGCCCTGCATCACCTTCCGGGGATGCAGCACGCCGGGGGGCAGGTCGGCCGGCTCGCCGTCGGCGACGGGGGCGAAGCAGAAGACGTCGGTGTTGCAGATGGGCTTGGCGCCGAGGGCCGTGCCGAGGACGTCGCGGATGACGCCGCCCAGGCCGGTGTTGGCGCCGCCGTAGGGCTCGATGGCGGAGGGGTGGTTGTGCGTCTCGACCTTGAAGCAGACGTGGTAGCGCTCGTTGAAGCGGACGACGCCGGCGTTGTCCTCGAAGACGCTGACGCACCAGTCGTCCTTGCCCAGGCGGCGCCGGATCTCCTGGGTCGCGGCGAAGATCGTCTCCTTCAGCAAGTTATCGTAGCGGCGGTCGCCGATCTCGATGCGGCCCTTGAGCGTCTTGTGCGAGCAGTGCTCCGACCAGGTCTGGGCGAGGGTCTCCAGCTCGACGTCGGTGGGGTCGCGGCGCTGGCCGCGGAAGTGCTCCTGGATCGTCTTCATCTCGGCCAGGCTCAGCGAGAGCTGGCCAGCGCGGCTGAGGCGCGTCAGGCCGGCGTCGTCCAGCTCGCGCAGGGGGACGGCGACCTTCTTGAAGACATAGTTGGTGTCCAGGCTGAGATGGTCGATATGCAGCGGGCCCTCGACGACCTGTTCGATGGCGTCGTTGGCGAGCACCTTGCGGAAGAGAAGGTCGCGAACCCCCGCCTCGAGCGGCGTGGCCGCGTAATAGCGGCGGAACGTACGCACGGAAACGAGCGGCACGCCGAGGTCCTCGGCCGCCTGCAGGACGCTCTCGGCCACCGGATCCATGACGCCGGGCTTGGGCAGGACCGTGGCGGCGGGGCGCAGCGCGGCGCCGTTGCGCTCGACGCCCCGGCCATCTTGCAGGGCCAGGACGCGTCCCTCTTCGACCAGGGGATCGAGGAGGAGACGCTGAAGCAGTTCCTCGGCGTGATCGCGACTGAGGACGCCCTCGAACAGGTAGCCGCGGCTGGAGAGGGAGAGGGGATTGGACACCGGGCCGGCCCGCGCCGTCAGGAGCCGCAGCTCCGCGCTGACGCGCTCGGTTTCCGGGTCCTTGTCGAGCGGCAGGATCTCAACTTCCCAGAGCATCGCGCACCTTCTTGGCTTGGGTCAGGAGATGGTCGATGGTGTTCCAGTCGCCCGCTTCCAGGGCGCGGCGGAACTCGCCGAGGCGGTCTTCC
The DNA here is from genome assembly GCA_046350295.1 of Gemmataceae bacterium. Classification (GTDB taxonomy): domain Bacteria; phylum Planctomycetota; class Planctomycetia; order Gemmatales; family Gemmataceae; genus JAXMAR01. The sequence continues at coordinate 93,888 of JAXMAR010000025.1, read as the reverse complement.
AGCGCCCGGAGGGACAGGCCCAGGGCGGCGCTGTTGTGCTCGAAGATGGCGGTCCAGAGGCCCGAGTCGCCGGCGGCGATGCGCGTGGTGTCGCGAAAGCCGGTGGCGGCCAGGTCGTGCAGCTCCGGCGGCAGGAGCCCGGCGAGGGCGGAGGCGAGCAGGTGGGGCAGGTGGCTCGTGAAGGCCAGGGCGCGGTCGTGCTCCTCGGGCGTCATCACCTTGACGCGCGAGCCGAGGCCGTGCCAGAAGGCGGTGGTCCGCTCGAGGGCGGCGGCAGGCGTCCGCGGCGTTGGCGTGACCACGGTCCAGCGGCCGGCGAAAAGGTTGGCGTCGGCATGATCGGGGCCGCGCTTCTCCGAGCCGGCGAGCGGATGGCTGCCGACGAACGAGGCGCCGCTGGGCAGGCGATTCTCGACGGCGCTCACAATGCGGGCCTTGGCGCTGCCGGCGTCGGTGAGGAGCGTCGTCGCGGGGCAAAGGGGGGCGGCTTCCAGCACCTGCTCGGCAATGCGATCGACGGGGGTGCAGAAGACGATGACGTCGCTGTCGGCCAGGAGCGGTCGCAGGTCGAGAGACAGCTCGTCGATCGCGCCGCGGTCGCGCGCCCGCTGCAACGTCTCGCGATTGCGCCCGACGCCGCGCACCGAGCGAAACAGGCGGCGGTTCTTGGCGGCCAGGCCGATGGAAGCGCCGATCAGGCCGACGCCGACGATGGTGAGGGTCTGGGGGGGCATGCAATGGAGATTATAAGGCAGGGCGCGGTGAGCGGTGAGGGGCGGAGAGAGGCCAAGAGAAGCGAGTGTGGAGTGGAGACCTTTGGTCCTCGGCGGCTGCGATCATCCGGTGCGTTTTTGTAGCATGTGTTCCTTCCTCAGTGACTCCAAGATGACTCGCCGCTTCTTCAAGTCCACGGCGCCGCGGCCCTGCAGCATGTAGGCTTTGGTTCGTGGCGAGTATCGGGGCAAAGCCGCCTCTTCCTGGAGTCGCTCCATCAGGCGGATTTCTCGTTCGCGATGTGTGATCGCCGCGGCGATTTCCTCCTTCAACTCACACAAGAGCGCCCATCCCTCCTCCCGAAGAATGGCTCGTTCATCGTCGGGCAGGGCGCGCAAGAGCCGGCCTAACCGCCCCCGAAATCGCTCGGCTTTGGCGCGCTCTTTCCTTGCGTAAAGCCAGAAGCTGATCTTCTTGCAGACGTAGTCAAGCTCGGACCAAGCGCCGGCGAACCTGCGCCGGGTACTCGGCGGAGTCGCTTGTTTGGCCACGCTGCTCACCTCCACTTTGGGCGAACCAACTCCGGATCCAAGTCAGGGCGCATTCTTCTCGCCTCTTCCGACATTTCGGTCCACGCCGTCACCGCTTCATCATATCGCTTGTCCGCTGCCGCTTTCTTTGTCTTTGCTCGGCGGCGAAAGCGTCCTTTCTTCCGTGGGTCTGACTTCCGCCGATGCCCGCGTCCTGGCGTGTGGCCCATTGGTTCTCGTCGCCCCGTCTAACGTCTTTGCGGACCATACCCCATTCCTCTCACCAGAACAAATTCAAGGTCAGCATGCCGAGGACCAAACCGATTTCCAGGCCGGCGAAGGTGATGGTGGTCGCGGCGAGCTTGGCGCGGTCGGGGCCGCGGCGGACAAGGCTGACCGCCTGCCCGATGGCGAAGGCGGCGGGGACGAGGCTGCCGAAAAAGAGCAGAGCGGCGAACACGCGCAGAGGGGAGGCGGCGTCCTTGCTGTATGCGACCATGAAGGGGATGATCGCGCACAGGACCATGAGCCAGGCGGCGAAGGCGCCGATGACGCTCCAGGTCGCGTGGCCGCTCTGGATCTTCTGGTCGCGCGGGTTGGCCTCGGTCCCCTCGAGCATCGCCGTCAGGCAGGTGGGGCAGACGGCCTGATCGTACCAGCGGGTGCGGCACAGGTTGCACATCAATTTGCCGCAGGCGCGGCACTTGCCGTACGCTTCGATCTCGGGATGAACGGCGCAGGCGCCGAGGTCGTAGCCCGGCCGGCGCCGCGGCGGCCGCTCGAACAGCGGCATGCGACAATTCTTGCACCGCGCCCCACCTCCTCGGGCAGGGCGTTGTAGACCTCGCGGCAGAAACGGCACCGATGATGGTCGGCATCTGTTCATCCTGCAGGCAGGCCGCCTGGCCTGCCAAGGTCTCACGGCAGGCCAGGCGGCCTGCCCCACGAACACGTCAACCGGCTTCGTGCCAGCGTCCGCCGTAGTAGTTGAGCAGCACGATGAGCAGGGCGGTCAACCCGCCCGTGATCATGCCCGTGATCGCCAGGCCGCGCCCCCATGCCCGGATCCTGCTCGACGCTGCGCCAGGCGGCGACGGCGAGCATCACCGCCGCCGGCTTGCGGCAGCAGGGCCAGGAAGGTCCACAGGACGGTCCAGGAGGACACGCCCAGCGGCAAAATGCACATGGCGAGCGGGCCAAGGACCAGCGCCCGGCCAGGCTCATCCAGGCGAAGATCGGCGTGCGCAGCGGTTTTGCAACAGGCGGGCCCGTGAAGTTCTTGCACGGGCCGCACATCGGCTTGCCCTGGAAGGTGACGAGGCAGAGCGGACAGAAGCCCTCGCCGCAATCGGCGCAGGTGTTCTGCTTGACCCGGTGCTCATGATTGAGGTGCCGCGTTCGATCGGCCCGCCGATCGCGACGCGGCCCCGGCTGCGATCGATCACGGTCCCGATCGAGACGGTCGCCCGGCGTTCCCGGTCCAAACGGTCCGGCCGTTCACGCTCCGGACGCTCCGGACGCGGCAAGGGCGGCGGCGGCGGCGCGTCGAACGTCATCGGCTTGAGACGCGGGGCGCCCGCCCCTTCGGCCGGCTTCTCGGGCTCCGTCGCGTTGCTCTCCCAGGGGACGATGACCCCGGCCGCAATCGCAAAAGATCGTCGTGCCGATCGAACCTTCGGTCCGGCCGTGTACTTTGCCGCACTTTTTGCAGGAGAACCAGATCATTGCAGGTCGGAGGTCAGGAGTCAGGAGTCAGGGGGCACAGGCTAAAAGTCGGGAGGATAGTCCTCCCGGCGGGGTTCGAACCCGCGACCCTGGGCTTATAAGGCCCACGCTCTGCCGCTGAGCTACGGGAGGCCGTCGTAAGCGAGGGTCGCGTATCATAAGTCACCACATCGACTCAGTTGGTCCGGCGAGCCGAGCCGACCTTGCGGTGAACACCCGCGAAACCGCCGCTGCTCTGTCCGGCCCCGCTCGGCTCGCGGGGCCTACGAAGCGCCGAATCGCGCACGCTCAGTTGCGCCGGAAGGAATCCATCGCTTCTTTGATTTGGGGTTGCGCGTGGTCGAAGTTTCGCGAGCGGACGGCGGCGGCGAGGACGAACAGCGTGTCCTCCGTGAGCATCTTGTAACGCACGAGGAACGTCAACGGCTTGCCCTGCAGCGCCGAGGTGTGGAAGGTATATTGCCCCCACCCGTCGATATCGCGGAACTCGTCCTCGGGGATCTCGGCGAACGAAAGGTCCCGTTCCTTCGCGGCCGCCGCGCGCCCCGCGCCCATCAGCACGTGGACCATGTCGGAGCGCTCGAGGAGCCGTAAGGCGGCTCTGCGCCTCTCCGCGTCATCGCGCCCGGCCGCCTGCCCGATGTTCTCGCTCACGACCGTGAGGAAGCCATCCTCGAACGGGCTGTAGAGGACCATGTGATCGGAGCGCAGGGCGTTGACGTTCTCCAGCTTCACCCGCCCCCAACCATCGGACGGCCTCCTGATGGTGAGCCGCACCGAATCGATCGATTTTTCGAGTTCCGCCTTTGAGTAATCCAAGCTGCCCGTGTATTCGATGGCGCGGACAAATCCGTCCATGCGCAGCGCCGGACCGAAGAAGATCAAGGCGATCGTGACGAGGAAGCCGCTGACGCCGACGACCATGCCCGCCTTGGCGAGCCCGCGGCCGGCGAGGGCGCCGGCGGAGGCGTCGATCCGACGGAGGGCGAAGTAGGCGAGGCCGGCGGCGACGAGGCCGCCCAGGGGAACGAGCAGGAGGACAAGGGCGACGATCAGACTGGCGACGGCGAGCATGCTGACGGGTTGGTCGGGCTGCGGCAGCGGCGGCGCCGTCGAGAGCGGCTTCTGGCAATCGGGACAGGGGATGGTCTTGCCGGCGAAGGCGTCGTCAATTTCGAGCTTCGCGCCGCAGGAGCAGGTCAACGAGATCGGCATCGAGAGTTCTCCAGCGTGAGCCTTCTCCATTGTAACCGGAGGCGGACGCGGAGCAATAACGAGAAGAACGCGTCTGGCGCGTGGCTTCGCCGGGCTTGGGCCCGGCTTGTCTGTTGCTCTGGCGCCTCATGCCGCCCGGCTCGCTGTTGCTAGTCGGGGTTCGGCGTGTACATTACCTTTTACCGCAAACCAGAGTTGCCGACCCCTGATTCTCTGACCCTGACGTCTGAAAAATGTCCTCTCACTACGTCCCGCATACGAGAATCCCGACCCTCGTTTTCCCGAGCAGCGCCCAGGCGTCGCGCCATGTCGCCCTCATGATCGAGAGCCTGGTGCGGCAGAACAACTCGGCGAACCGGCCCACCGTCCTCGGCCTGGCCACCGGCTCGACGCCGGTCGGGCTCTACCGCGAGCTCATTCGGCTGCACAAGGAGGCGAGCCTCGACCTCTCGCGCGTCGTCACCTTCAACCTCGACGAATACTACCCGATGGGGCCGGAGGACGATCACGCCTACCACCTGTGGATGCACGAGACCTTCTTCAAGCACGTCAACATCAAGCCGGAGAACATCCACATCCCCGACGGCACGATCCGGCCGCACGACGTCGACGAGTACTGCGCCCGCTACGAGCAGCAGATCCGCCGGGCGGGGGGAATCGATCTGCAAATCCTCGGCATCGGCCGGTCGGGGCACATCGGCTTCAACGAGCCGGGCTCGACGCGGCATAGCCGGACGCGCTTGGTGACGCTCGACCCGGTGACGCGGCGCGACGCGGCCAGCGATTTCTTCGGCGAGGAGAACGTGCCGCACCAGGCCATCACGATGGGGGTCGGCACCATCCTCGAAGCGCGGAAGGTCGTCATCATGGCGTTCGGCGAGCACAAGGCGCCGATCGTGCACAAGGCGGTCGAAGGGGAGATGTCGGAGTCGATCAGCGCCAGCTTCCTGCAGAAGCATCCGGACACGACCTTCATCCTCGATCAGTCGGCCGCGGGACATCTGACGCCGGTGCGTCTCCCCTGGGTGATGGGCTCGGTGAACTGGACGCCGGCGCTGATCCGGCGGGCGGTGATCTGGCTCTCTCTCAAGGTCAAGAAGGGGCTGTTGAAGCTCTCGGACGACGACTTCCGCGAGCACGAATTGTTCGAGCTCCTGCGCGAGTTCGGCCCGGCGCACCGGCTCGGGCGCCGCGCCTTCGACGAGATGATGACGACGATCTGCACGCAGCCGGCGGGCGCCGAGCCGTGCAGCACGCTGGTCTTCAGCCCGCACCCGGACGACGATGTCATCAGCATGGGGGGCACGATCATCCGCATGGTGGAGCAGGGGCACAAGGTCCACGTCGCCTACATGACCTCGGGCAACATCGCCGTCTTCGACCACGACGCCTGGCGCTTCACCGATTTCGTGTGCGAGTTCAACGAGCTGTTCGGCATCGACGAGAAACACTCCGACGAGGTGAAGCGGCGGGTGCAGGACTTCCTCAAGACGAAGAAGCCCGGGCAGCCCGATTCGCCCGATCTTTTGAAGATCAAGGGCCTGATCCGCGCCACCGAGGCCCGCGCCGCCGCCCTGGCGTGCGGCATTCCCCCCGAGCAGCTCGACTTCATGGATCTGCGCTTTTACCGCACCGGCACGATCGCCAAGGCCCCGATACACGCGCAGGACATCACGGACATCGCCGCGCTCTTGGAGCGGGTGAAGCCGGCGCAGATCTACGTGGCCGGCGAGATGTCCGACCCGCACGGCACGCACCGGACCTGCGCCAACGCCATCTTCGAGGCGGTGCGCGAGGTGCGCAAGAAGGGGCAGATGTTCGAGGTCTGGCTCTACCGCGGCGCCTGGGAGGAATGGGAGCCGCACGAGATCGAGCGGGCCGTGCCCTTGTCGCCGAGCGACCTGGAGCGCAAGAAGAACGCGATTTTCCGCCACCAGAGCCAGAAGGACCGGGCCATGTTCCCCGGCGGCAGCGACAAGCGCGAGTTCTGGCAGCGGGCGGAGGATCGCAACCACCACACGGCGAACGTGTACGACAGCCTCGGGCTGCCGGAGTTCTACGCGCTGGAGGGGTTCGTGCAGTGGCGGGAGTAGGTTTTATTCATCAGACGCGCAAGATTGCCTTGAATCCGGCCTGTTCGAAATGCTCGTCGGCAGTGAGCGCTTCGGTGATTCGGCGCTGCGTCATCACGACAAACGAGACGCAATCCGTCAGTCCCCATTCCTTGTCCGGCCGGGCCCGGTAGAGGGTGACAGCCTCGGCATACAGGTCCTCCGATAACGGAACGATCTCCACAGTTGGATCTGCGAACGATCTCCACAGTTGGATCTGCCTCGAGCGCGAGCAACAGTTGGGCCCCAGCCGCCCGATAGCGCCGCTTGGATAGCGCATTCCCGATCTCGAGCAACACAGCGCGCGTCGTCACCAAGCGTGTCTTCTTCGCCTCCAACTCCACCGCTAGAGCGACGGCACGCGTGTGTAGCTGGTCCGATGCCGATGCGAGCGCGATCGCGTAGGCGCTGTCCAGAAATACCTCAGCGTCCACTGCGGTCCTCGTCGTAGAGGTAATGATCGAGATTGGAGGCCCAATCGGGCGGGCCGTCTAGTTGCAATGATTGAGCGGTCTTGAGGAACGACTCCGATTTCTCGCCTGTGCGGGCGAGTGTCTCGACGCTCAAGCGAACCGGCGTGTTTGCCGGCAAGGAGACAGGCCCGCTCGGACGAAATACGGCTCCATCGAAAGTCGCGTCGATTGTTGTTGACATGAATGGCCTCCTCGCTCGATTATCCTATGGCCTGCAGACAATGACAAGGCGAAGGGGACCGCAAACGTGTCGGGAGGTAGACCATGTCGCTGCGCATGTTGTTCGTGACCACAATTCTCTTCTATGTTCTCGCGTTCGGGAGCGCCGACGCCCAAGACACGCCCTGGAAAGCCGGCCTCGCCGAGATCAAGATCACGCCGACGATGCCGGTCGTCATGTCCGGGTATGCTGGCCGGACCAAGCCGTTCGAAAAAGTCGCGGCCGATCTGTACGTCAAGGCGCTGGCGCTGGAGGACGGCGACGGCCAGCGCGGCGTCATCGTGACCAGCGATCTGCTCGGCTTCCCCGCCGCGGTGGCGGAGCCGATTTGCGCCCGGATCACGAAGAAGACGGGGCTGTCGCGCGAGCGGATTCTGCTCAACTCATCGCACACGCATGCCGGCCCATTGCTGAGCCTGACGATGCCGGCCAAGGAGGCGCCGGGCGAGGCGCAGCGGACCGTCGAGTACACGCGCGACCTTCAGGACAAGGTGGTTGAGGTCGTCGTTCAGGCGCTGGGGCGGCTCGAGCCGGCCCGGCTCTCCTGGGGCGGCGGCGTCATCCATTTCGCCATGAACCGCCGCGAGTTCACGCCCGAGCGCATCATCCTCGGCGTCAATCCGCGCGGCCTCGCCGACCGCAGCGTTCCGGTGCTCCGCATCGACGCCGCCGATGGAACGCTGCGCGCCGTCCTGTTCGGCGCCGCGACGCACGGCACAACGCTGGGACCCGACAACTACCAACTCTGCGGCGACTATGCCGGCTTCGCCCAGAGTTACGTGCAGGAGAAACATCCCAAGGCGCAGGCGCTCTTCATGCTCGGCTGCGCCGGGGACTCCAACCCATATCCGCGCGGCACGATGGAGATGGCCCGAAAGCACGGCGAGACGCTCGGCGCCGAAGTGTGCCGCGTGCTGGAGGGGAAGTTGCGGCCGGTGGCGGGGCCGCTGCGCATCGCGTTCGGCCGCGCCGACCTGCCGCTGCAATCGCTCGCGCCCGAGGCAGTGCGGAAACTGGCGGCGGACAAGCGGCATCCGCAAGCGTACGCCGCGACGCAGATGCTGGCCCTGCTTGAGAAGGGGGAGAAGCCGCCGAGCCATTACTCGGCGCCGTTGACCGTGTGGCAACTCGGCGCCGATCTGACGCTGGTGGGACTATCGGGCGAAGTGGTGGTCGACTACGTCCCCCTGCTGGAAAAGACGCTCGGCCCCAACAAGCTCTGGATCGCCGCTTACTGCAACGACGTCTTCGGCTACCTGCCTTCGGCCCGCGTCTTGAGCGAAGGGGGCTACGAGACGCGCGGACTGTACGCGGGCGCCACCGGGGTCTTCGACCCGCGGGCGGAGCAGGTCGTCGTGGAGCGGGTGCGGGAACTGGCGCGGAAGGCGGGGCGGAAGGTGGCGGACTGACAACTCTCCGCGCGGAGGCGCGAGCGTCATCTGCTCTGATACGCGGCGATCAGGCCGCCGATTCTCACGCCGCTGCCACCCGCCCGCCGCTTTGCCAGGCCACTTGTCGCGCCAGGCCCTCGTCGAGACCGACTTGCGGCTCCCAGCCGAGATGGCGCCGCAGCTTGGTCGTGTCGGCGGCGGTATAGCGCTGATCGCCGTCGCGCGCCGGCTGGCGGGTGACGATGGCTTTGCGGCCGATGATGCGTTCGAGCTTGGCGAGAATGTCCCAGACCGAGGCGGTTTCGCCGCCGCCGATGTTGAAGGTTTCGCCCGGAAGCGCGTTGACAGCGGCGAGGGTGGCGGCGACGCAATCGCTGACGTAGGTGTTGCCGCGCATCTGCAGCCCGTCGCCAAAGACGGAGATCGGCTTGTTGTCGAGAAGAGCGGCGATGAAACGGTGGTAGCCCATGTCGGGCCGCTGACGTGGGCCGTAGACCGAGAAGTAACGCAGGACGACGAGGGGTAGGCCTCGCTCCTCGGCGAAGGCCCGGCACAGGTTCTCGGCGGCCAGCTTGGTGACGCCGTAGGGGGAGATCGGGCGGGTCGGCAGCGTCTCATCGCCCGAGCCGTACCGGCCGTAGACGGAGGATGTGGAGATATAGAGGAAGCGCTGGAGTTTCTGTTTTTCCGCCGCCTGGAGGAGGCGGTAGGTGGCGGTGACGTTGCAGCTTTCGTAGAGGTCGAAGTCGGTCCAGCTTCGGGGCAGGCCGGGCATGGCGGCGAGGTGGAAAACGACGTCGACATCGGCCAGAGCGGGCGTCAGATCGGCGTTGCGGAGGTCGAGGGGAAGGAAGCGGAAGCGCGGGTTGGCACGGCAGAGAGCCAGGTTGGCTTCCTTGAGAGCCGGGTCGTAGAAGGGGATGAAGGCGTCGAGGCCGACGACGTGGCGCCCATCCTGGAGCAGGCGTTCGCACAGGTGAGAGCCGATAAAGCCGGCGGCGCCGGTGACGAGACATTTCATGGGATGAGTTTGTTTCTGGGGCCGGTTCCCGGGGCGAAGCTCGTGCCGAACTAAGCCGCGGCGTTCGTGTCCTTCCGGGTGCTTTCGGGGGTGAACGAGTATTCCGGGCACTCGGGGTACGCTTCCTGCTGACCGGCCTTCAGGGACTCGACCTCTTCTTGCAGGACGCGCAGGGCCTGGACCGATTCCTTGACGTCCTTGCGGTAGGTGGTGTGCAGTTCGGCAAGGCGGTGTTCGATGGTATCGAGGCGGCGCGTCAGGCGGCCCGTGACCAGACGGTAGGCGCGTGCGGCCAGGCCGCGACAGCGCCGCACCAAACCACGTCCGCCGGAGCGGACGAAGTTGCGCAGCCGCACCAGCAGCCGGTTGAAGTACACCTGGGCCGCGTTGGGCATGGCGCCCCGAATGTTGACGATGGCGGTGCGGGCGGTCAGGCTGACGTCGGAGCAGTCGGAAACCGCGGCACAGAGATCGGGAATGGCCCCGCGCGCTTCTTGGCCGAGGCAGCCCAGGCACATGGCGGCGCCGCGGCGGACGAAGGCGTTGGCGTCGCGCAGGAACTGACGGCCGAAGGCGAGGAGCGAGTTCTTGATCAGGGCCGCGGTCTCATGGTCCCAGTGAGCGGCTTGACTGCAAACGAGCCGGACGATGCCCGGAGCGAACTGGGACAGGGAGAGACTGGTCTGGAAGCGCGGGAGAATGTCGCGGAACTCGGGGGACTTGATGAGGCGCAGGAGATTGTCCAGGACAAGGCGCTGCTGCTCCCAGATGCGCTGTCCTTTCGTGGAGTACGAAGCGTCGTCCATGCGCGTGTTGCAGACCGATTCGGGGATGAAGCAGGCCCCGTAGCGCAGGGCGACAACCTGGAGAGCGAACCAGTCGCAATGCCAGCGCAGCTCCTTGCGGTAGCCGCCCGCTTCCAGGTGAGCCGTGCGGCGCCAGATCGTCGCGTTGCCCGGAGCGGACATCGAATGACCGGGAATCGCGATGGCCCCCCAGGCCCGCGCCAGCTCGTCCGGGCTGAAGAAACGCGGCCAATCCGACAGGGGGATACGGTACGGATGGACCTCTCCGGTGGCGCTGTTTTGCGCCGAGTTGAAGCCGAAGCACATGCCGGCCTCGGGATGCTTGGCCAGCATCTCCATGGCCTTGGCGAAAAAGCCCGGCTGCACCACATCATCCGCCGAGCTGCCGTAGACATAGTCGCCGCGCGCCAGCGCCAGGGCACGGTTCAGGGAATAGATGATCCCCATGTTGGTTTCGTTGCGCAGGACGCGAACCCGGGAGTCGCGCTTGGCATAGGCCTCGATCACTTCGAGGCTCAGGTCCGTCGAGCCGTCGTCGACCACGATCACTTCGTCCGGCGGAACGCTCTGGCCCAGGATGGCGTCGAGGTTCTGCCCGATCAGGTGTCCGTCGTTGTAGTTGGGCACGAGGACGGAGAGGGTCGGTTTGCGCGCCGACCGGCCGGGCAGTGGCGGCCCGGGCAGTTCGGCGTCGCTCAGGGGCAGTGGGCTCGAGTGACCTTCCGAGTCGACTTCCTGATCGGGCGCGATGGCGTGCCCTGTCGCATGCTCGCCGATCGGATGCCCCGGACCTCCCGCCTTGCCCATGTTCGCCTCCGTGTCTGCGCCTCTTTTCCGGAATCAACGCCTTGTATTGGCGTTCGGCCAACGGGTCAACGCGGATTGCCACCGCCCACCGCCGGGTGGTCGCCACCAGGCGCCTGCATTTTCCCGGGCGAAAATACGCAGAATGGGCAGAGTCTGATTCCGCGCACAATGCTCATAGCTTCTATTCGGGATCGTCCCATTTGCCATCGGGGCCCATGGAGAAAGGTCTGGAACCATCCCAAGGCGCTGGAAAGAACTTCGCCTCGGTTACCGAGTCGAGAAAAGGGCCCATTCGGTCCGGAGCGAAATGCCGGAAGTACAAGTATTTGAGAGCCGCCGAGGCTGAAGTTCGAAAACCCGGTCCCTGTCGAATCAACAACATTCCCTTTGGCCCGTTCGGGTTGATCGACGTCATCGCGTAGGCCAAAGTCGTCTCGTCGATGTACTTGACCACGTCTTCCACACTGGTGCTGTAGGTTTGTCCGCTGGACGTAAGCGGCAGACCGTTGAACGCGATCGAGCGCGGCTCGCCATCGAGGCCGCACTCCAGATAAGTCCAGGTCCAGGTGTGGATGTCGTCCGGCGTCCGCGGAATGCGCAGGCGGTTCTGGACAAAAAACACGGAGCAGGAACGCGCCGCCGGATTGTTGTGGACATATCTCATGATCGAATCGTTGCGAACCTTGAGCGCTTGCAGCGACAAGCAGTTGTGCCACCAGCTTGTCGCCCATGCCACCAGACAAAACGCGACCGATGCGGACAACAAGCCTGAAAGAGCCCGAGGCAGCCATCCGGTGGAACGATGCGGAACGGCGCTCCCAACGGCCAACAACACGATCGCGATCGGCAGCGGCAGCAGAATCGTGTGGGTGCTGGCGACTCCAAATGGACCGAAGCCCTTGTTGACGGCTATGTATGGGGCCGAACCGAGCACAAACAAGACCAGTCCGAATCCCAGCAGTCCCGCCGCTCGTCGGAGCCGGCACGAGCCGGACACCCTGTTCCGGTCATCGATGTCGCCCGCGGCATCCGCCTCTCGCACGCGCCGCGCGGCGAGCGACACGATGTACACGACGATGGGAATCACGACGCCGAGTAGGGCTAGCTTCTTCTTCAAGGACAGCGCCGCGATCAGCGCAAACGGGTCCGTCAGCACGCTCGGAACGGTTTTGTACAATTCGAGCAATGTCTTCAACGAGAGTTTAGGTTGGTTGTAGTCGGCATAATGGTCATGAGTCGGCTCGAGCATGTTTTTGGCGATCCAATAAACGAACGGCAGCAACAACATGTCGAGCCGGCGACAGATGTAGCCCAGAGGAACGTTGTAAAAAGCCAATCCCTTCCTCTGTTGATAAAGCAACACGGCCAATAGAAAGAATCCGCCGTAGAACATTAGAAGCGAGGCCAGATTGAAGGACATGGCAAAAAGAAGTAGCCCGCCCAAACGCCCTAGCCAATGGCAGAGGCCGGTCCACTCCTCGGCACGCAAGACCAGGAATGCAGCCAGGAGAAAAACGAAGTAGGAAAACTCGTAATTTGAGTAAACAAAGCCGCCTATCAGTTTGTAGGCTGGGAAGGCGATCGTGACCATGCCGAGGAACAGCGCGTCGAGACGTGTCACGAAGCGGGTGCGGGCGGCGATCGCGTACACGAGACAGCCACATCCGAAACTGAGGACGATGCCAAAGAGCTTGCACGCGGCGGGGTCGAAGCCGAAGGCGCTAAGGAGGCGGAAATACCAGTAAACGGTAACTTTGCCGGATTCCGAATAAATGGTTTTCATGTGGTCATAGTCGCCATGCACCGCCCAGTTGGTGAGCCAGAGGTCGTCGTAGCAAATGTAATCCGTGAACGGCAGCAAGGCATGGCATGCCAAGGCAGTCAGCGCAAGGATCGCCAAGGGATGAAAGACGAATGAAGGCAGTCGGTTCATGTGACCCTCAACAATTCAACCATTCAAGGCGGACCGACGACGATACTCGCAGCCGGAGATGAAATCGCGTGCGCCGCGCCGACGATGTCAAGCAGACGCTCTCAAGGTTGCGCCATCGCCGCTTCCGGCGCTCATGCCAGCCCGCACGACATGCCGGAACGCATAGAAGGAATGCTTCGCTTGGCCCAGGCTTGCGTGAGCACACGACAGCGTGGTCTCCAGGGCAAGATGATGCTGTTTCAGCAAACCTCGGGCGAAGCGCCGCGAGCCATACCGATAGGGTGGGATGTACATGTAGGGCAACCGCTCGCGCAGGAAGTCTTGCGAGTGCGCGCCGCCATGCAGTCTCTTCGCGAGCGCGAGAATCAACCAGTCCGTCCAGCGCGAGCGGATCGCTCGGGCGGCGCGACGCGCGAACGCCAAGGCCGTGTTGAAGACGCAGCGGCGCGGCATGGTAAAGAGCAGGAGTCCGCCTGGCGTCAGTTCGCCGGTGATCTTGGAGAACAACTCGCCGTTGCCGCAGGGGATCAGGTGCAGAGTACTGTCCGAAACGATGATGTCCGCGAGGGGAAGTGAAACCTCTCGGTAGTCGCCGAGGACGAGCGTGATGCGGTCGCGTGCGGGATCGGCGGCGCGGCGCACTTCAGCGGCCCGGATGTTCGGCGCCGAGATATCGATTCCGGTGAATGTCATGTTTGGCCAAATCTTGGCCAGGCGCATGATCTTACCGCCGTCGCCGCAGCCGATATCCACGACATGGCGCGCATGGCGCAGCGTCGCGGCATCCACCATCGAGCATACTTGCTCAAGAAAGCGGTCGGCCTGCTTCTCGTCGGTCGAGAAAGTGGTATTCCATGGCGGGGTGGCATCCATGCCGATTTGTCCTTTCCGGTCGGGCGCCGATCAGGCCGCTTGGCTGACGTCCTCAAGGAGGCGCTTCTCGGCTTCCCGGACGACTTCGCTCGCCGAAAGAAACCTGTACTGTCCGACGCCGGCAAGGTGATCCAGGAAGGAGGAGTAGGCGTCGCGCATCGCCGGCGCTCCGGAGAAACGCTGTTCGCAATGGGTCAGCACCACGACGACGCCGCCACTGCGCCGGATCTGTTGGGCGCAGGTCTTCCACAAGTCGAGGATCTCCGGCGCACGATAACCGAGGAAAAGCAAACTGCCGTCGCGCGGCATGCTTAGCGGTAACTCGATCAGTCCGCCAAGCCGGAAGGGGCGGGCCGAAGCACAGCCGTTGTTCGGAGTGGGGAAGAGCCCTCCCGATGTCGGGATGCTGCTGTCATAGGCGTAATGGCCGGACAAGCTCTCGATCAATTCCGGAGTGCGCAACAATGACGGCGCCCGATAGCCGCAGGCTCCGTATTGTCGGGCCAGCGACGTTCCACAGAGAATTCGGCTGGCGCGCTCCCGCTCCGGCATGAAGGCTGTGCGGTTGGAATGATCGTAGCCATGAATGCCTACCTCGTGACCACGCCGCCTGACCTCGTGCAGCAACCCGTGGTCGAGCGGCCAGGCGCACGGCACGACGAAGTTGGTCGAGCGCGCGCCGACGCGTTCCTCCGCTTCGAGAAAGTGCCGTACCAGGTTCGTCAGCCCTTCGGCGGAGTCCAGATCGTGACTCAAGACCACCGGCGTTGGCCCATCGGCCCAAGGGGACGGGCGGCCACTGGCCCAGTCCGCGAGCAGGTCGGCGCTCAGATCGAGCGGCCAACCCGGAAAGGCCGCCCAGCGGTCCTGGCTGCGGCGCTTCCATCGTCCCACCAGCGAGGCCAGAAAGGTTCGCAGTCGGCCGGGGATAAGCCGGTAGGAGAAAGGCAAGCGCGCTGATACGGGAGGACGATTGGTGAAGGCGGCGCGCAGTCGGAGTTCCTCCGCCGTGGACGCGGATGGCTTGACGGCGGTCGATTCCAAATCAACGGGACGCTCTTTCGAAGCGTCGTCCGCGGGCCTGCGCGACGTTGGCAGCAGCGAAACCGGCACGCGAAAAGTCAGGCCTTGGGCCCATTCGAGATGTGGCAAGCCGTGCGTATGTTCCACGCGCACCGTCGCCAGAGGCTCCAACGCTTCGATTTCAGGCGGCTTCACGAGTCGGTTCCTCCGCGGCGTCGGGCGCCGTCTGATCGCTGATGAGGTACATCGGGCGGCGGACGGATTCCGAGTAGATCCGCGCCAGGTATTCGCCCTGAACGCTCATGAAAACGAAGTGCATGCCGAAGAAGAAGCTCAGCACCAACATGATGCTGACCCAACCGGGCTTGGGATCGCCGCTGATGTAGCACAACACGAGATAGATGCTGAGGACGATGCTGCAAAGGAACAATCCCACTCCCAGCGCGGTCAACGCGCCGAACGGCACGCGTGAAAACGACAGGAACGCGTCGTAGGCCGCCTTGACCAGTCGGCTCAGACCCCATGAGGACTTGCCGGCCTGCCGCGCCTTGCGATCGTATTCGACCACGGCTTGATCGAAGCCGGTCCAGGCGACCAGGGCGAAGGTGATGCGGTTGCCTTCCTGGAACTTCTTGTAGCACTCCAGCACTTTGCGATCCATCAGCAAGAAGCTGCCCGTCGTGAAGAGCGAGCCGGGCGGCATCGCGTATCGGCGCAACATGCCTTCGAAGAAAGCGCTGGCCTTTTTGCGCCACCAGGAATCGGTCCGCGTACGCCGCTTGCCCCAAACGATCTTGGCCCCTTGCCGCCACCGCGCGACGAAGTCCAGCACGACGTCCGGCGGATCTTGTAAATCGCACGCCAGAATAGCGACGGCATCCCCATCGGCATGTTGGAGGCCGGCGCACAGCGCCGCATGCGGACCGAAGTTGCGCGACAGGCGCATGCCCTGAAAGCGCGAATCGCGCGCGCACATCTCCTGGATCATTTTCCAGCTGCCGTCACTGCTGCCGTCGTCCACGAAGAGAACCCGAAAGTCGATGTCGGGACATTGCAACAGGGTTTCGCTCACGCTCTGTTCATAGCGCGCAAGGTTGCCGGTCTCGTTGAAGACCGGGGTTATCACAGTGACGATCGGCCGCTTGGCCTTGGCGCTCGCCATGATCAGTACCCCCATGCCGCGATATCCAGCCCCGTCAGCATTGCGAAACGTTCGACCGCCGGCCGCAGCCGCTCCCGCAAGCGCTGTTCGACGCCCCGGTCGATGGGCGGCCCGACGTCCTTCGCGGAGTTGACCACACCCACGTCGAGTTGCTGGAACGGCATTGGCTCGGCGCCGATGAACGCTTGCAGCGATCGCATCAGCGCTTCCGGGCGCAGAGCGATGTCTTCGAAGAGGAAGAAACGCACGCAGTCGCGCCCAAACGCGTCGAAGTATGGTTGGGCGAGCTCGGCGTAATCGCCGCGGATGATGTAGTCGAAAGGCCGGGCGTAGGCTTTCTCTTCGGGCAGCGGGTTGGCGCGTTCCCCCTCGCGTTCAAGCGCCTCTTCGAACGACAGTTTCTCCAGGCCGTTCTTGGTGCTCCAGAGATAGTTGGAGTAAGCCCGCGCCACCG
This sequence comes from Gemmataceae bacterium, assembly GCA_046350295.1. Taxonomy (GTDB): domain Bacteria; phylum Planctomycetota; class Planctomycetia; order Gemmatales; family Gemmataceae; genus JAXMAR01. The sequence goes on along the minus strand of JAXMAR010000025.1, from coordinate 77,430 downwards.
GCTCGCGAACGATGAAGACGAGCTTCACTTCGGGCGCCACGGCGCGAATAGCGCCGCACAGATCCGGATTCTCCAGATAGTAGCTGGTTTTTTCGCCCAAGAGTCGATGGCCGTTGGCCGGTGCAAAGAGAGCGCGATAACGCTCGGCATAAACAGCCGAAGGCTGGCGCGGTCCCATGAAAACCTTGGGCTCCGGAATGAAAGGCCGGGCCATGTAGACGTCGGGATGGCGGGCGAGCGCCTCGGCCAGATACGTTGTCCCCGAGCGCGGCGCCCCGCCGATGATGAAGGTCGGCAATCGGGATGGAGTCATGCGCACTTCACCTCCGGAGCGGCGCGATCGAGCCGGGCCCACGGACACCAGCGCAACGGGTTATCCGGCGTGACGTCGCCGCGAACGTTGATGCGCCGAACCTCGCCGAGAAAGAGAATGTGCGTGCCGAGGCGAACCTCGCCGGTTACCTGGCAGTCGAAATGAACGGGTAACTCGCGAAGGCGCGGGGCCCAATCGGTCCCTGCCGCAGTCAGACCGGAATTGCGCACCTTGTCGGCATCGTTCGCCAGCGAGACGTTCCCCGAATAGCGAATCGCGCGGAGCACGTCGTCCGACAGATAGGGTACGCCACAACCGAACCGCCCCATCTTGCGGATAATATCGAGGGTGGAACGCGGCGCGTAGCGAACATTGATGGCGGCATAGGAGACGGCCGGCGCGATGACGAGCGGTTGCCGCGACAGGATCGTTGTCGACCCGCACGGCATCAGGTTGGGGATCCCACCCTCCCCCCATGTTGTGATCATTCCCACGGAAGATGGGAAAAAGCAGGGCCAGCGGGAACGGTCGTTGTCGACTTGGACCTGATCGGCGGCGAGGGGAGGCAAATGTTTGATCGCCATGCCGTGTGCGGTCTCGTCGGCTTCGAAAGCTACTGTGTTCCGCGACGGGAAGGCGTAATCGGCGCTGAACCCCTTCTGATACGCAAGCAGCGCTTCCGTGGCGGTGGCACGTTCCCCAATGGGTTGGGCTTGCCAGCTTGGCTGCCATGAGGGCAGGCTGCGCCAATGGATCTGCGTCGCGCCTGCGGCAATATCGCTGCGTAACTGTATCGCGGTGATCTCCACGAAATAAACACGGTGGCTGCCGACGTCGAGCCACGGCTTGGCGTAGATCGGCGCCCCGCCAAAATCGGTTGTCGGCTGAACGAGACGAGCTTCGTAGACCATGTAGGCGTCGGCGAACACGGGACAACGCTGCGACTGCGCGCGCCGCGTCGGCAGATCGCAAGCCTGCAAGCGTTCCGTGCTCCTGGCCTCGTCGCTGTTGAGGATGACGCTCATGACCCGATCGAGCGCCGTTCCCGTGGGAAGGAACTGCATGGCGATCGAGCCGCCTTCTTCGAGAATCGTCATGAAGGAATGCCGGACGTGGTGCCGTTTCGACAAGGGCTGCCGGCAGAAACTCACTGCGGCGACATACGGAAAGCGGTTGACGATGGAGACGCCGACGACTTTCTCCAGGGCCGTGTGCCGCCCATTCGTCGCTGTCACGAGGCACATCGGCGCCGGAAAGAAAGCCGGCCAACGACTGTCGACTTCGAGTTCGGCCGCAGTCTCCGGCATGGGCCGATTCAGGAATCCAGGGAACCCATTTGCGTGGAAACCTGCATCGCGGCCGAGACGGTCGCGCGTCGGCTGATCCTCGCTCAAGCTTTCCCGCCGCCACGGCGCCAAGGTAAACGGCTGAGGCGGCCAACTGTAGACGTATGTCTCGGGAATTGCCGACATGGCAGGGTTTCTCCTCAGGCGGCCACGCCGGTTGACGAACATAAGGCGGCGGTCAGTGCGTCCACGACGCGCCGCACCTGCTCCTCCGACATCGTCGGGAACAACGGCAGGATGATGCCACAATCCGCCGTTTTTTCGCTGGCGGGCAGGCTACCTTCGGGCCAGGCGGCACGATACGGCGGCTCGCGATGGGCTGTCATCACGCCGCGGCGGCTATGGATGCCGTGCGCCAACAATGCGGACATCACGGGCCGCTGCAGCGCCGGCTCTTCGAGCTGAACCTGGAAACTTTGCCAGTTGAACCGCGCATAGTCCGGCTCAGTTTGAACGCGGACGGGCAGTCTGCGGAGCAGGCGCCGATAGGCCGTGGCGACGCGCTTGCGTTCTTCGAGGATGGAGGGCAGCTTCTCCAGTTGAATCAAGCCGATGGCGGCTTGCAGATCCGTCATCCGGTGGTTGAAACCCGTGATTTCGTAGTCCTCGAACACCACCGATTGGACGTTATGTCGGGAAATATCGGAGAGCGACATGCCGTGCTGGCGCAACAGCCGAAAAGTCCGATCCAGCTCCGCGTTTTGTGTGGTCAACATCCCGCCGTCGCCCGTGGTGATCACCTTGCGCGGATGGAAGCTGAAGCAAACAACGTCGCCCACCGGACAGCCGACACGTTGCCAGGTTTGCGCCCCATCCAGACTGATCTCGCTGCCGATGGCGCAAGCGGCATCCTCCACTACCGGGAGGCCGTACTGTCGAGCCAGCGGCATGATGCGCCTGAGGTCGCATGGCATCCCGACCTGATGAACGACCAGGATGGCGGCCAGCCGGCCCAGCGGTGGGGCCGTCCGTCGCAACGGGCTGGGGGACGCGGTCAGGCGCTCGACATGGCGGTACCAGAGAGAACCGTCCCTGGGCTCGAAATCGGTTGCCATGCGCAAGGCCAGATCATCCGGACACATGTTGAGCGTGGCAGGATCGATATCCACGAAGACTGGTTCAGCGCCGCAATGTCGGATGGCGTTGGCCGTGGCGATGAACGACATGCTGACGGTCAGCACGACGTCTCCGGCATCGACTCCAACAGCTTGGAGGGCGAGATGAAGAGCCGCCGTGCAATTGGAAACGGCGCATGCGTGCTCGGCGCCGGTGTATCGGGCAAAGGCTTTCTCGAAAGCGGCAACCTGTGGGCCTTGGGTCACCCAGCCCGAGGCCAACACCGCGGCCGCCGCGCCTCCGCCTCGGAAAAAGTGGGACTGGCCACAGGTAGTGACGGCGTGCTCATCGAGCCCTCGTTGCACATGGTCCGCACGGCGTTCAGCCGGCACGCCTTGCGTGCCCCTGCGACGATAGGTCTCCCATCCACGATTCCACCGTGTCACGCGCCCAGGTTGCGATCGGCAGAGAATCCATGACTTCCGGCGTGAGGGCCACGTGGCCCTGGAACCATTCGATCGTGCGCTGCAAGCCGTCGTCGATCGAGATCCGGGGAGACGACCCCAGTCGCCCCCGCATCTTCGTCGGATCGCCGAATAGCCGCAACACGTCATTCGGCCGGCCCGGCAGATGAACGATTTCCGAGCGCTCGCCCGTCAAGCGCACGATCCGCTCCGCGATCTCTCGAATGGAAACCTCTTCGCCCCGGCACACGTTGAAGACCTGACCGACGGCAGAGTCACATTCCATCAGACGCACCAGGTAATCAACGGTCTCGGTCACGTAGGTGAAGTCGCGCGTTTGTCGTCCGTCGCCGTAAATGGTCAGCGGCTTGCCGGCGCGCGCCCACAAAATGAAACGTGGGATGACCTCCCCTTTGAACCCGATGTAATGCTCACGCGGCCCGTAGTTGTTGTGCGGCCGGGCGATCACCGTCTGCAGCCAGCCCGAACGGTGGAAAACCAGCGAATAGTATTCCCCCGCCAATTTGGATGCGCCGTAGATGGTTTCCGGGCGAAAGTGATAGTCCTCCGGCATCGGCACGACATCGGCGGTACCGTTCACTTCCGAGCTCGAGCAATAGAGCAAGCGTCGCACGCGCGCTTGGGCGGCGGCTTTCAAGACGTTGAGCGTGCCCGTCGTGTTGACTTCATGGACGACCGTCGGCTGCACGAGGCTGAGCCGGACGCTTCGCGTCGCCAAGTGAAAGACAAAATCGGCGCCGCGCATCAGCTCTGACAGCAGATCTTCCCGGCGAATGTCCGCCTCGACAACGCGCAATCCCTTGTGATTCTCGACATGCGCCAGATTGGCCGGACTGCCCGAAGAAAAGTCGTCGATGACGGTGACCTCGTTGCTTCGCCCCAGCAGGAGATCAACCAGGTGACTGCCGATGAATCCGGCGCCGCCGGTTACCACGACACGACTGTTGCGAACCAGCATTTCTGGATCTCCTGCTCGACGCGCTGACAATCCGCTCAGCCGGCTTTCCGCGCCACCGGCTGCTGGAACGCCTCCACGGCTGCAACAACCTGTCGAACCATGGCTTTTTCCATCTCGGGAAAGATGGGCAGGCTCAACACCTGAGCGCAGGAACGCTCGGCATGAGGAAAGGTTCCGGGCGGCAGGTTGAGGCGCCGGTAGCACGGCTGCAAGTGCAGCGGCATCGGATAGTGGATGCCGGTCGCGATTCCTCGCTCCCGCAGAAACGCTTGCAGACGGTCGCGCTGGGTCGAATGCGCCACGAAGAGATGGAAGCTCGACCTGTTTTCGGGGCGAATGCGCACGGGTCGCACATCGGGCACGGCCGCCAAGGCGTCGGCGTATTCGGCCGCCAGCATGCGTCGCCGCTCGTTCCACTGATCCAGGCGCTTCAGCTTCACCGAGAGCAAGCCGGCCTGGAGCGCATCCAACCTTCCGTTGTAGCCTTCGATGCCATGCACATACTTGTCCGTGCGGCCGTGATCTCGGAGCAGCAGAGCGTGTTTGCGGATATCCGGATCATCGGTCGTGATCGCACCGCCATCGCCGCAGGCGCCGAGGTTCTTGCCCGGATAAAAGCTGAATGCCGCCGCATCGGCCAGGGAGCCGGCGGGCCGGCCGCGATACGTGGCGCCATGGGCCTGAGCGGCGTCTTCCAGCACCTTCAGGCCGAACCGGCGCGCGATTGCGACGATGGCGTCCATGTCGCAACACTGACCATACAGATGCACCGGAAGCACCACGGTTGGCCGAGGTCCGGCGCCCGGGCGGGCCATGCGCCGTTCCAAGTGCTCTTCGAGCGCGTTCGGATCCATCAGGCATGTGTCAGGGTCGATATCCACGAATTCGATAGCGCCGCCCGCCTGCGTGATAGCGGCTGTCGTGGCGACGAATGTGTTCGGCACGGTGATGACACTGGTTCCCGGCCCGACACCCAGCGCCGACAACGCGAAACGCAGAGCGTCGGTCCCACTGGACAGGCTGACGCAGTAACGCGAACCGGAGTAGTTGGCGAACTCCTCCTCGAACCGCTCGACGAGAGGGCCGCCGATGAAACCGGCCGTGTCGAAAACTTCCGCCACGACACTCAACAAGTCTTCTTTCAAGCCGGCGTGCTGGCTCACCAGATCGAGAAATGGAATGGAGCGCGGCGTTGACAGCGCTGCCGGAGCCTGTCTTGGCTCGTCGTCGCGGTCCACCGAGCGCAACACACGCGCGGGATTGCCGGCCACGATCGTGTAGGGCGGCACATCTCGTGTCACCACGCTTCCGGCGCCCACGATGGCGCCTTCGCCGATGGTCACGCCGCCCAGAATCGTGGCATTGCTGCCAAGCGAAGCCCGCCTTTTGATCACGGTCGCCTGGCATGTCCAGTCCCCGCCGCGCTGGAGCTCGCCGTTGGCCTTGGTGGCGCGCGGAAACCGGTCGTTGATGAACATGACGCCGTGGCCGATGAACACCTCGTCTTCGATGTCCACTCCGGAGCAGATGAAACTGTGACTTTGCACCTTGACGCGCTTGCCGAGCTTCACATCGCATTGAATCTCGACGAACGGCCCGAGCATGCTCTCGTCGCCGATGACGCAGCCGTAGAGGTTGCAAAAGCCGGTAAGACGCACATCCTTGCCCAGGACGACGTTCTCGCTGATTTTCACATAGGGTGGCGTCATGTACACGATCCTTGCTGCGCGGCGGCGGGCCCATGGACGTTCAGGCCGCCTGGCGCCGGCGCGTGCCGCTCCGGATGTCGACCCGTTGTCCTTGGTTCCTGAGCGAGCGTTGTGTGGCTTCGAGAATGCGAACAATGCGCAAGCCGTCTTGTCCCGTTACGATTGGCGTCTTGCGCGTGCGGACGCAATCGACAAAGTGCGCCGCCTCGACGGCTAACGCCTCGTGATTCTCCAGGTGCGGGGCGTGCATGTCGCCGGACCGGTAATTGATCGCCGCCTTGTACATCGCGTCCACGCCGTCGCTGGGACGAATCGCGATCCCCTTGTTGTAGACCTTGACCTTCTCGCTCCGTTCGATGTCGTCGTAGACGACCATTTGCCGCGAGCCGGCGATGATCATCTGCCGGATCTTGACCGGCGCCAGCCAGTTCAGATGAAAGTGAGCAATGAATCCGTCGTCGAACTCCAGGTGAACGTAGGCGAGATTCTCGATGCCGTTGTTGGTGTGGCAGACGCCCTGCGCCTGCACGGAGATCGGCTCGCGGTCCACCAGGTGCAGCATGATGGAGATCTCGTGCGGCGCCAGGTCGAAAATGACGTTGTGGTCCGGGTGAAACAGGCCGAGGTTCGTGCGGACGGAGTCGATGTAGAGCAGCTTGCCGAGCGTGCCGTCGTCGACCAGTTCCTTGATTTTGCGGACGGCGTCGGTGAACAGGAACGTGTGGTCGACGGCCAGGATTCGCCCTGTTTGCCGGGCCGTCAGGATGAGGCTTTCGGCCTCTTCGACCGTCTTGGTCATCGGCTTCTCGACCAGGACGTCTTTGCCGGCGAGCAAGGCGCGCCGCGCCAGCTCATAGTGAGTCGAAAGCGGCGTCGCGATGGCGATGGCGTCGATGGATGGGTCACCCAGGAGCGCATCGTAAGACGAGGTGGTTTGACTGCCGGGATTGGCACGCGCCGCCGCTTCGAGTCGGGCCGTGCTCTGATCGCAGATCGCGACCAGAGTGCAGTCCGCGACCGTGCGGAAGTTGCGGGCCAGATTCGGGCCCCAGTATCCGTAACCGACGAGCCCTATCCCAACCACGGCAACGCTCCTGTCGAAGAGGGCCTGATTCAAGCCGCAGCGCCGTCAGATTACCTGAAGGCCTGCAAACCGACCGGCTTATACTTTTTCGGCGGCTCAGGCACAAGGCGAATCCGACATGCGGTTGCCCAGATTACCGGCGCGGCGCAAAGAGTTGGAGGCTCGTCTGCCGCGGACCACCGGCAAGCAATGAAGGGAAGGGTCGTGCGGCCGTGGGATGGGACCTGGAGAAGCGTTCCGTGCCGTTGCTTGACTTCCGCGCCCAAACGCCGACAATCGAGACTCTCCACATTCTCACGAGGACCCAGCCATGTCGACGCGCCTCTCGCTGCTGCTTCCGTTCCTTCTCGTTGCCCCTCTCGCCGCCCAGGAGCGCAAGTACCCCGCCGTCAACCTCGCCCGTGTCTACGAGGTCGACGCCGCCTGGCCCAAGCGGCCCGCCGATATGCCGTGGAAGGACATGCCCGGCGTCGCCGTCGACGCCAGGGACAACGTCTACGTCTTCACCCGCGCCAAGCCGCCCGTCCAGGTCTACAGCCCCAAGGGGGAGTTCCTCCGCGCCTGGGGGGACGAGATCGCCTCCGCTCACCACATCCGCATCGACCGCGAAGGAAACGTCTGGACCACCGACATCGACCGCCACGTCGTCGAGAAATACACCCCCGACGGCAAACGCCTCCTCCAGCTCGGCACGCCAGGCAAGGCCGGCCGCGACGAGTCCCACTTCTACATGCCGACCGACGTCGCTCTCACTCCCTCAGGCGACATCTTCGTCGCCGACGGCTACGGCAACGCCCGCATCGTCCACTTCGACAAGGACGGCAAATTCAGGAATGCCTGGGGCGGCATGACCCACGGCCACGCCCCCGGCGAGTTCTCCATCCCCCACTCCATCGCCTGGCTCAAGGGCCGTATTTACGTCGCCGACCGCAACAACGTCCGCATCCAGCTCTTCGAGGAGAACGGCAAGTTCATCGAGGAATGGCGCGACATCATCGTCCCCTGGGGCTTCTTCGTCACTCCCAAGGACGAGCTCTGGGTCTGCGGCAGCTCCCCCATGCAATGGCGCAAAGACGACAAGGCCCTCGGCTGCCCCCCCAGGGACCAGCTCTTCCTCAAGCTCACCCCCACCGGCCGCCTCCTCGAATGCTTCACCCTCCCCAAAGGCGAAGACGGCAAGGAACGCCCCGGCGAGGTCAACTGGGTCCACTGCATCGCCCAGGACTCCGCCGGCAACCTCTACCTGGGCGACATCAAAGGCAAGAAGGCGCAGAAGTTCACCCTGCGCACCCCATAAAGACAGCAACAGGCGAGCCGGGCGGCGTAAGCCCCCGGAGCGCAGTATCCGCGCCCTCGCCCCTTGACAAAAAAAGCGAGCGACGTGCCGCATTTCTTTGGCACGTCGCTCCGCGGCGTGGCGAGCCAGAGGTTCTCTCATTGCTCCGCCGGCGCATCCGCCGCCAGCATGGCAAAGAAGGCGTCCGTCGCCACAGCGGACACCTGGCTTTCCGCGTCGATCCAGGCGCCGTCGAACAGGCCGGCAGCGCCGCGAGCGGAGGGCAGTCCCTGGCCGCTCCCCAGAGTGAGCGAGGTCAAGGCGTCCATGGCCTTCTGTCCGCCGGAAGCGCCGGCGGGCGTCAACCCGCGGTCCGCCATGGAGGTTGGACTGTCAAACTGCGGCAGGAGGGCTGCGCCGCCCGTGAGGCCAATGGGTGACTCCCCGGGCATCGGGAGGAACTCTCCAGCGAGCAGGGAGAACAGCGCATCCTGGCGGGCCAGGGACGGAATATCTGCAACGGCTGACCGTTCGCGAGGAACCGCGGCGTTGACCGGCTCCGCCGGCGGCGGGTCGGCGATGCCCTGCGGGTTGGTGTCGCCGGCCGCCAGGGCAAAAGTCGCGGCCGCATGTTGGTTGCCGGAGGTGCGGCCGACCGCGCCGGTGTACTGGTAGACCTTGTCCGTGCCGTTGTCCACGATCCAGATGTCGCTGACGTTGGTCGGATTGATCGTGATGCCGGTCGGGTGGGCGTTCGCCGGGTCGATGGTCCAGCTGCCGAGCGACGAGCCGGAGAGCGTGTACTTGAAGACCTTGAGCTTGCTGCCGTCCACGACCCAGAACGAGGCGCCGTCAGTCACAAGATCCTGGGCATTGGTGTTGCTGCTCGATAACTGAAAAGTACTGGTTGCGCCCTGGCTGCCCGAGAGGCGGCTGGCGGCGCCGGAGTACTTGTAGACCTTGTGAGCGTAGTTATCGACTAACCAGACGTCGGCGCCGTTGGTGGCGATGCCCGTGAGTTGGGCGGACGAACTCAAGCCCCCGGCCGTCCAGGAGCCGAGGAATGTGCCGCCGGTGCTGTAGGCGTAGACGTTCTTGTTGGCGTCCACGACCCATTCGGTAGTGCCGGCGGCCGTGGTCGCGACGCCGCGCGGAGCGGTGTCGCCGCTGGTCAGGACATTGGCGCCCAGCGCGGCCCCGCTGCTGGCGTACTGGTAGGTGCTGTCGCCGCTGCCGCCATCGACCACATAGAACTCGGTGTCGTCGAGGATCGTGCCGATCGCTTGGCCAGTCGTGACGGCGCCGCCGGTTGGATTCGACAGGTTGACGGTGAAGTAGCGTGTCGGGTCCGCACTTCCATCATCGATGGTCGGAACAAGGATCCCCTTGCTCGTCTCGCCGGGCGCGAAGGTGAGCGTTCCCGAGGCCGCGGCGTAGTCGCGGCCGGCCAACGCTGTGCCGTCGGCCGTTGAGTAGGAAACGGTGGTCGTGCCTGCGCTGGCCGAGGCAAGGCTGACGGTGAAGGCCGCCACGGAGGACGGGCCAATGCGATCGACGAAGCCTCCTGCGCTGTTGGACGAATCGTAGATGATGTTTCCAGGGCCGAGGTTGAAGGACCAGCCATCACGCCCCAGGGCGAAGGAGTCAACAAAGGCGCCGGTCGTCGCATTGAACCGATCGATGCTCGTGTTGCTCCCGGAGGCCGTGGTCCGCACGGTCGTATAGAGGTAGCCGTCGGTCCCGAATTGCAGCCAGATTGGGCCTGACGTCGAGCCGGTTGTGGCGAACACGTCGATGAAGGCCCCGGTCTGGCCGTTGTAGCGAAGGACCTGGCCGCTGCCCTGGCTGGCGACGTAAAGGTTGCCGTCCGGGCCGAACACGGCCCGGCGCGGCTTGCTCAGGCCTCCGCTGCCGGCGGTCACGAACGAGCTGAGGCCGGAGCTGTTGTAACAAAGCACCTCGTTGGCGCCCTGGTTCGCGATGTACAGGCTGCCGTCCGGCCCGAACGTAAGGCCCCCCGGCGTCGAGAGGCCACTGGCCACAACACCGAGGAAGGCCCCGGTTGACCCGTTGTAGCTAAGTACCTCGTTATTGCCGTCGCTCGACACGTAGAGGTTGCCGTCGGGGCCGAAGGTTAGGTCCCACGGACTGCTCAGGCCCCCGCCGCCCGGAGCCACAAAGGCATCCATGAACTCTCCGGTTGGGTCGTAGCGAAGGATTGAGTTTGTATCGGCGCTGGCGACGTAGAGGTTGCCGTCAGGACCAAACACGGAACTCCTTGCCGTGGAGAGACTACCGCTCCCGGGGGAAACGAGGTGATCGAGGAACTTCAGCGTGTTGCTGCCCTCAGCGGCCGAGGCGCCGCTAACCGAAATGGAGGCATCGTCGTTGACGATGGTTGCCAGGCCCATGATGGATGTGCCGCCCACCGTGGCAATCAACTTGAAATCCAGGTTCGGATTGAGCTTGTTGTTGTCGATCGTCGTCACCGTGACCGTCTGCGTCGCCTGGCCGTCCGCGAACGTGACCGTTCCGGAGGCGGCCACGTAATCGGCGCCGGCGACGGCCGTGTCGTCAGCCGTGGTCCAGTTGACCGTCAGGGAACCAGTCAGGCTGCCCGTGCGCGTGATCGTGAAGGTGATGGGCGTGGTCGCCCCGCCCGACCCATCGATGACCGAGGGGCCATCGACGGCAATCGGGCTAATCACCTTGCCGCTGCTGCCGGCCTTGTAGATGCCGAACACTTCGCCGGGCGTCAACGCGCGATTGTACACGGATAACTCGTCGATCAGGCCATTGAATGGCACGTTGTAGTTTGACGGGGCGTTGGAGTTGCCGATGCCGACGCCGGGCTGTTGTGTCGGGTCCAGGGGGCCGAACGGCCGAGCGGTGGTCACGGTTTGCGCGGCCAGGACGCCATTCACGTAGAGGCTCATTGATCCCGTCGCATCGTCCAGGGTTGCGGCCACATGGATGAGTTGGCCGGTCGCCAAGGGGATCTTCAGATCCGAACCAGTGGTCAGGGACTGGACGTGGAACTTCAACGTGCCATCCGGATCGGCGCTAAGTATGTAGGGGTCCAGACCCGGGCGGTCATCCCCACGGAAGAGGATTACGCCACCGCTGGAGGAGAACGCGTTCACCTTGATCCAGCCTTCAATGCTGAGCGAAGAGGTGAATGCCAGGCTGCTGGGATCGCCCAACGCCGCCCAGCCGTTCGTCCCATTGAAACTGAACGCCTTGCCGACCTCGCCGGTCGCGTAGGACACGTTGGAGAGGGTGGCGTCGTTCAGACCCATCGCGTCGGCCGCGGTGTTGTTGGCGGTCCACCAGCTGACCAAGCCGCTGGGCGCGGCGACCGCGGTGGGGACCGTGCGATCTTCCAACATTTCCAGGTACAGTTTGCAGGTCGTTTTCTTGCGGCCGGTGGCCCGGTTCACAATGGCGCCGCGGCGCGAGCGAAACCAGCGGGAGAGCGAAGACATCATGAAGGGACTCCTGGGTTGGAGAGGCGCACGGTCGCCACGACGGCCGTTGACCCGGCGCGCAAACCGAACGCCGGGCGGCCACGCCTATGGAAGGCGACGCCGAGGGCCGAATCGTCCTCTACGTGTTCACCTGCGTTTCCGAGAGACGTGTGACCGAAAAATGAAAAGAATCAAGCGGCCGTGATATTCGGGTCGCGGCCGCCTTCGCTCACTTGATGAACTCACGAATCGTCACGGCTATTTCGTTTTCCCTTTGATTCCCAACAACTCCGCGGTTTCAGCCCGGAAGCGGAGCATCTCCCCATCTTTCGGAGTGTGTTCGTCCATCCACGCGACGGCCTCCTGGTAGTACTTTTCAGCCCGTTTTTTGTCGCCCAGGCGCCAGTGAGACATGGCGAGGAAGAACCAATCGCCGGCGTCGCCTCCTTTGCGGAGTTTCATGGACCTTTCCAGGTCGGTGATCGCCGCTTTCCAATCGCCCGCCCGATACCGGGCGGTCCCGAGTGTGTTCCAGTAGGCGCCTTCGTTCGGTTTCAGTTTCACCGCCTTAATGGCCAACTCGACGGCCTGGGCCGGATCCTGGAGCTTGATATCGGGACAGGTCGCCAGGTTCCAGCTCAGGCTGTTTAGGGCGCCGTCCATGTCTGGTTGAAGGCGCAGCGCGTCGCGGTAGGCGGCGATGGACTCCGCCAGGTTCCCCTGCTCGCCCAAGACGATGCCGAGGTTGCTGTAGCCAATGGCGTAATCGGGCTTGAGCTCGATGGCCTTGCGGATGGCGGCCACGGCTTCCGCCAACTTCTTCTGAGCATGCAGGTCGGCGCCGAGGCAGATGTAGGCGTCGGCGTAATCGGGCTTGAGTTCGATGGCCTTTCGGTGGGCGGCCACGGCCTCCGGCAGCTTTTTTTGGCGACACAAGGCGTTGCCGAGATCGATGTAGCCCTCAGCGTAGTTAGGTTTGAGTTCGATGGCCTTGCGGAAAGCGGTCACGGCCTCCGCCAGCTTCCCCTGATCCCCCAAGGCGTTGCCGAGATCGAAGTAGGCCCCAGCGTCGCCGAACTCGATGGCCTTGCGGTAAGCGTCCACGGCATCCGGCAGCTTTTTATGGAGATACAAGGCGTAGCCGAGCTCGTGATAGACAATGGCGCGATTGGGCTTGAGTTCGATGGCCTTGCGGAAGGCGTCCACGGCCTCCGCCAGCTTCCCCTGATCCCTCAAGGTGCGGGCCATAACCTCGTAGGTCCCGGCGCTGGGCTTGAGTTCGACGGCCCTGCGGAAGGCGTCCACGGCCTCCGGCAGTTTCTTTGCACGACTCAAGGTAACGCCGAGGCTGTAGTAGAGGCCGGCACTTTGCGGGCGCAGGGCCAATGCCGCACGGAAGAAACCACTCGCTTCCGCCGGGTCGGAGAGGGCATGTGCCAAGTAGTGGTTGATCCAGAAGTCCGCAGGATAACGCAGTTGCGCTTGCCGCAGCAACCTAGCCCTCCCTTCACGATTGCCCAAGGCGAGCGCTAATTGAACCAGGCTCGCCGGAGGTTGGGTCAGGACCTCTTTATCGCTCACCAGCCTTTCCAGAGCCCTCTGATCCTTCGCAGCGCGCAACTGTTGCCGCCATGGGTCATCGTCCGCCAGGCGGACGACCGCGCGCACCCCCTCCCCACTGCCCCTTTGTAACCCTTCCTTGGTCAAGGCCCAGTCGTCCAGTGCCGCCACCAGTTGCGTGTGAATGGCCGACTCCCGGACGCGCCGGGCCATTTCTTCGGATCCCAGCATTTCCAGGTCCAGCCCGTGCGTGGCGAATGCTACCTGGTAAGCCCGGTCTGATTCCGTTAAGCCGAAAACTCTGTCACCGGTCAGATTCCAGCGCGAGAGGCGGGCCTCCTCCAGTTGAGCGACCAGGGCCACTTCCTGGCGCCGTCGCTGCACCTGCTCCCGCAAGTTCTCGGACCCACCGTTGGCCAACCGGCCCGACGCCCGCTCCAGCGCCTGCAACGCTTCGGCCCAGCGCTCCAGCTTTTGGAGCCGCTCAGCCTCCCGCAGATCTTCGCTCACCGCCTGCTCTGTGGCGGCTTCCCGCACCTGCTGGCGCCACAGGGCGGTCCCGCCCAGCAGCAGCACCGTCAGCAGCACGGCTCCCACCCCGGTCGCCAACGGCTTATGTCGCCGGCGCCACCCCCGCAGCCGCCTGATCAACGACGGCCGCCGCGCCCGGATCGGGTGATCCTCGTGGAAGCGGCGCAGGTCGTCGGCCAGTTCCTGGGCCGTGGCATAGCGCTCGGCCGGGTTCTTGGCCAGCGCCTTGAGCACGATGGTTTCCAGATCAATCGGGATGGCGCGGTTCCACTGGCGCGGCGGCGACGGCTCCTCCTCGGCGATCTTGTGCAAGATCTCTCGCCGGTCCGGGCCCTCGACCGCTGGCTGCCCGGTCAGCAACTCATACAGCGTCGCTCCCAGAGCGTAGATATCGGTCCGATGATCGACCAGACCGTGCTTAGCCAGCGCCTGCTCGGGGCTCATGTAGCGTAAGGTGCCGAGCACGTCGCCGGTCATGGTCAGGCCGCTGTCCGCCGCGGTGCGCGCCAGGCCGAAGTCTGTAATCCACAACTTGCCGCCGCCGTCGATCATCAGGTTGGCCGGCTTGATGTCGCGATGGACAATGCCCACGCCGTGCGCGTACTCCAGGCCCTCGGCTGCTTGAATGCCCCACTCTGCCGCGCGCTGAAAGAAGGCGGCGTCTCGGGGCGCCCGCTCGGTCGAGGCCGCCGCCACCGGGGCCGTCGGTTCAGCGGGGCCGTTCGGCGCGGGGCCGTTCGGCGCGGGTACGTGCGCCGTCGTGGGCGCCTGCATGTTCGGCGCCGGCGCGGCAGGGTGGCGCCGGGCGATCAGGTTGGCCAGGGTCTGGCCGTCTATCAAACGCATTGCGTAATAGTAAACGCCGCGCTCGGCGCCGACGCCGTATACCGGCACAATGTGCGGATGCTCCAGGGCCGCCGCTGCTCGGGCCTCGTTCTGAAAACGCTGCAGTTGCCGCGGATCCATCGTCGCCGCGAACGGCAACACCTTCAGGGCGACGCGGCGGCCCAGCGAGATTTGCTCCGCCTCATAGACGATCCCCATGCCGCCGCGGCCGACTTCGCGCAGGATGCGGAAATCGCCCAGCGGCCCCGCCTGTCCTCCCGGGCGTTCGGCCGGCGCTAAAGCGCCGGCTTCTTCGGAAAGGGGTTGCAACACTTGCAGCGCCGGCAGAATCTGACGCAGCAGCGCCGCGGCTTCCGGATGACGTTCCGTGTAGTCTTCGATGCGCGGCCGCTCGCCCCGATGTACGCGTTCCATGAACTGATCGACCACCTCGGCCACCAGGTCTTCCATCGAGTCGCTGCGAGATCCGGAAACGTCGTTCATGAACGGCATTCCTCCCCGGCGGCGTCGGCCAGGAGTCGGTGCAAGCGGATCAGGGCGCGACCGTGCCGCTTGCGCGCCGCCGCCGGACCGATTCCCATGATGTTCGCCACTTCCTCATACGCCAGTCCCTCGTAGTTGCGCATCAGCAGCAGGTCGCGATCGCTCTCCGATAACTGGGCCAACGCGTCCCGAACGCGGCGGGCCAGTTCCTCCTGTGCCAGTCGCTGACTCGGCGTGGAGCCTTGCGCCAATAGCTGCTGGGCCAAGGCCAGCGACGAACGGTCGGGCAACGCTTCTTCGCGGGCCACCGTCCGGCGCGCGGCGCCGACGTGCCGCCGCCGCAGCATCAGCAGACGCTCGTAGGCTGTCTTGCGCAGCCAGTGGCGAAACGGCATGGGCCGGCGTTTCAGGTAGTCGGGCAAGCGGCGCAGAGCCTCCACTTGCGCTTCCTGCACCACATCCGAGGCGTCCAACCGCGCTCGCAGCCGGGCATCGAAGCGCATTTCGACAAAGGCACACAACTCCGGGCGATGGCGGGCGAGCAGTTCCTCACAGGCGCGGCCATCGCCTTGGCGAGCGTGTTCGAGCAAGTCCCGCGTTTCCGCCGAGTCGGCTGCCGCCGCGTCCATAGTGCCCCCATTCACTTGCCTGCAAGATGGCGCCAAGTGTGACCGGCAAAACGAGAAAATGCGACAAGAAAATGCTGAAACATCAGCAAGGAAAAAAAACAGGGGGACAGCCCCTTCAAAGGCAGCCTCTTACCGCTGTTTCTCATCGTACCTTAACGACCGCGGATGGTAGTTTCTCCCTCGAATCCTCCTCTCATCTCAAGGAGCCGCCATGAGCAAGCGCATTCTCCTGCCGCTGTGTTTGTTCCTCTGCGCGCGAAGCGCCGCCGCCGATGACTGGCCCGGTTGGCGCGGTCCCAGGCGCGATAACCACGTCGAAGGCTTCCGCGTTCCGGACGCGTGGCCGAAGGAGTTGAAGAAACAGTGGAGCGTCCGTGTCGGCGTCGGCGAAGCTTCCCCACTCCTGGCCGGTGACAAGATCTACACGTTCGGCCGACAAGGCGACGAGGAAGTAACGCTTTGCCTCGAGGCGGCCGGCGGCAAAGAACTCTGGAAGGACCACTACAAGGCGGACGCGGTGAAGGGACCGGCCAGCGGCTTCCCGGGCCCGCGCGCGACGCCGGCGCTGGCTGATGGCAAGGTTTGCACTCTCGGCGTCGGCGGCGTCGTCTCCTGCCTGGACGCGCAAAGCGGCAAGCTCCTCTGGCGCCACGACACCAAGGGCAAGCCCGGCTTCTACACGTCGTCCTCTCCCGTGCTGGGCGAGGGCAAGACCTTCGTCTTCACCGATCAGCTCATCGCCTACGCCCTCGACGGCGGCGACAAGAAATGGACGGCGAAGGGCCTGAAGGCGCCCTACGGCTCCCCGGTCCTGGCCAAGCTGGCAGGCGCCGCGCAGATCGTCACGCCCGCGGCGGGCCAGCTCGTTGGCGTGGCGCCCGAAGATGGGAAGGTTCTCTGGAGCGTCAAGCTCGAGGGCGGCTATCAGACTTCGTATAGCACGCCGCTCATCGAAGGCGATTTCGTCTACTATTTCGTCCCGGGAGGCAAGGGGGGCAAAGGCGGCAAGGGGGGCGCCGGGGCGGCGCGGGCCCTCAAGATCGAAAAGAAGGGGGATGAGTTCACCGCCACCGAGGCCTGGACCAAGGCCCTGACCGCTGCCGGCTACCACACCCCGGTCCTGCGTGACGGCATGATCTTCGGCGTCAACCCCTCCCGCAACTTCTTCTGCATGGACGCCAAGACCGGCGAGACGCTCTGGATCGACAAGGACCACCAGCGCGGCCAGTGCGGCTCCATCCTCAGCGCCGGCTCCGTCCTCGTCGCGCTTACCAGCGACAAGGACCTCGTCGTCTTCCGCCCGAGCCGCAAGGGCTACGAGGAAGTGGCGAAGTACCAGGTCTCTAGCAGCGAGCCCTGGAGCGTGCCGATCCTGGCAGGGAACCGCATTTTCGTCAAGGACAAGGCGGGCTCGCTGACGCTCTGGACCGTCGAGTGACGTAAGCCCCGCGAGCCGAGCGGGGCCGGACAAGAATGACGGTTTCGCGCGTGTTCACGCCCGGTCGGCTCGGCTCGCCGGACCTACGACGTAGGCCCCGCGAGCCGAGCCGCGGCCGGCAGGATGATGACGGTTCTCGCGTGTTCACGCCAGGTCCGGCTCGGCTCGCCGGACCTACGACGTAGGCCCCGCGAGCCGAGCGGGGCCGGCAGGATCATGACGGTTTCGCGCGTGTTCACGCCAGGTCCGGCTCGGCTCGCCGGACCTACTGCCAGATCGCTACTTTGGCGCTTCCTTCCCCGCGGCGGCCAGTCCGCGCCGCACCGCCCCGACCGACGAGCGCGACAGCGCGTCCATCAGCCGGTCCAGCGTCCGCTCGCCGCGGTCCAGCGGGGCCAGGTCGTAGTGAACGCCGGCCGCGGAGCCGTCTCCCGTCAGGAAGCGCTGCAGCGTGCTGTAGCGGTCCGGCTCGGTCTTGAGGAGCAGGTGGAGTTGGTTGATGCCTCGCTCGCGCAACAATTCACCAAGCTGGAACTCGTCCTTCATGTCCTTGTCCGGGATGCGCGGCGGCGCATCGGTGACCAGGATGAGCACCTTGTACGCTCCCTTGCGGAAGGGCCGGCGCGACGCGAACTCCATGCCGTCGAGCGAGCTTTCCGGGATGTCGCCCCCCTCCTTCGCCTTCACCATGCCCACCTCGGCCGCGAACGCGTCCGGATCGCTGGTGAACTCCTCTCCCTTGAACATCAGCGAGAACGGGTCTTCCGGCGTGTTCCCCATCTTGTCAACACGGTCGCGGAAGATCGTCACGCCGAAGCGGCCGTCGACCCCCAGGTCCTTGAGCCGCTTCATCATCTTCGGGCCCCCTTCCTTGACCCAGCGTATCTCGGTGTCCATGCTCGCCGTCGCGTCCAGCACGAAGACGACGTCGATCATCCCCTTCCCGTCCGCCGTCCGCTCCAGCTTGAGCGGCGGCAGCGGCCGCTCGCTCAGCTTGACGCGCACGTCCATCCGCAGCCCGTCGAGGATCGCCACCGAGAAATCGTCGATCTCCCGGTTGAACGGCTCGTTGTTGCGGTCGTTCAGGTTGGCCTTCTTGCCGGCCGGAACGCCCGCTCGCCCCATCATGCGCTGAAGGTTCAGATAGCGCTCGGTGTTGGCCGCCACGATCAGGTGCAGCTGGTGGATGCCGCGCTCCCGGTAGATGCGCAGCACGTCGTTCTCGTCGCGCATGTCCTTGTCCGGCACTTTCGGCCCTTCATCGGTGACCAGGATGATGGTCTTGAGCGCGTCCGGCCGGAAGTCGCGCTTGGCCGCGAAGGCGAGGGCGTCCAGGCTGCTCTCCGGGGCGTCGCCGCCGGAATCGGCCTTGAGCAGGCCGACTTCCTTGCGGAACTCCTCGAAGTCCGTGCTGAACTCCTTGCCCCCCAGCAGGATCAGCTTGTGGTCCTCGGGCACGTTGCCGTCCCCCGGATGGCGGTCGCGGAACGTGATCAGGCTGAAGCGCACGTCGACCTTGCTATCCTGCAGCTTCTTGACCATGCGCTCGGCGGGCTTGAGCAGGGCGCCCGTGAAGTCGCTCATGCTCCCCGTCGTATCGATGACGAAAACGAGGTCAGCCTTGGAGCCGGCGATCGGCACTTTCCGCTCGCCGACAAAAACGCCGCCCCCTTCGACCGCTGCCACCGCCATCTCCTCCAGCGACTTCTTGAAGTCGTCGGCGCCGCGGTTGATGTCGACCGTCTTGCCCGGCCGCGGCATCATCTTCGCCAGCTTCTCGTAACGCTCCTTGCTCGCCCCCAGGAACATGTGCACCGTCTCGATGCCGCGCTCCTTGAGCAGCTTACCGCACTGGTCCTCGTCCTTCATGTCCTTGTCGGGGATGCGCGGGCCATCGTCCGTGACGAAGATCAGCACCTTGCGCGCGTCCGGCCGGAAGGCGCGGCGCGACGTGAACTCCAAAGCGTCCAGCCCGCTCTCCGGCGCGTCGCCGCCGCCCGCCGCGTTGATCTTGGCCAGCTCGCGCACGATGGCGTCGGCGTCGGTCGTGAATTCCTTGCCGTCGATCACGAGCATCTTCGACTCGTTGTCCGGCGGCGGGTCTTCCACCCGGTCCTTGAACACCACCACGCCGAGCCGGAAGTCGGCCTTCGAGTCCTTGAGCACCTTGGCCAGCGCCGGCAGGTGGTCGCGCAGGTTTTTCATGTGCGCGTCCATGCTCCCCGTCGTATCCAGCACCACGACCAGATCGAGCTTGTTGACGTGCGCCACGAACGGCCCGGAGATCGATTCCTTCGCCAGCTTCTCCATGCCGCCGCCGAAGTCGTCCCGGTCGATGCGGACGACCGTCCCGGTGTGCAACTTCACCAGCCGCTCGTAGCGGTCGACTGCGTTGCGGCCGAGCAGGTGGATCTGATCGATGCCGCGTTCCTTGAGGATCTTGGCGACCTGGTCCTCGTCCTTCATGTCCTTGTCGGGAATGCGCGGCGGCGCGTCGGTCAAGAGGATGAGCACCTTGCGGGCGTCCTTGCGGAACGGCCGGCGCGTGGCGAACTCGATGGCGTCGAGGCCGCTCTCCGGATCGTCGCCGCCCCCCTCGGCCTTGAAGGCCCCGATCTCGCGCGTCAGCGCGTCGAGCTTGGTGGTGAACTCATTGCCATCGAACAGAGTGGCCTTGGGCTCGCGCGTCTCCGGCGGGTCCTCGACCCGGTCCTTGAACTGCGTCACGCCGATGCGGAAGTCGACCTTCGAATCGGCGAGCAGTTTGTGGAAGCGGCCGATCGTGTCGCGCAGGCTGTTGAGGTCGCCGCTCATGCTGCCGGTCGTGTCGACGACGAAGACGACGTCGAGCTTGGGCGGACCGCCGACGACAACGGGCGGCGGCTCGACCGGGCCGAGTCGGACGATGATGCCGTCGGAGACGTCGTCGAACATCTTGGCGAAGCCGCCGCCGGTCTCGAGGTTCAGCACCACGCCGGGCGAGCGGTCCTTCTTGATGAGCCGCTGCACCTCCTCGTAGAGCTTCGGGTTTTCCTTGACGATCAGGTGCAATTGATGGATGCCGGCTTTCCTGAGGGCCTCGGACGTATCCACCTCGTTGCGCATCTTCTTGTCCGGCGTCCGCGGCGGGGCGTCGGTCACGACGAGCAGCACGCGGGCGGCGTCGGGCCGGAACGCGCGGCGCGAGGCGAACTCCAGTCCGTCGAAGCCGCTCTCCGGGATGTCGCCGCCGTCCTTGGCCGCGACCTTGCCGATCTCCTTCTCCAGCATCTCGGCGTCCGTGGTGAACTCGTCGGCGCCGAACTTGAGCGCAAACGGATCCTCCGGCGTGTTCGCCATCATGTCGACCGCGTCGCGAAACACGGTGACGCCGACGCGCACGTCGAGCTTGCGATCTCCCAGGCGCTTGAGGATGCGCTTGACATTGTCGCGCACCCCGGCGATATGCGCGTCCATGCTCCCGGTCGCGTCCAGCACGATGACGAGGTCGACTTTTTTCGTAGCGATTGCGTCCCCTTCCTTCAGCCCCGCCGCCGACTCGCGCGCGATCGCCTCCATACCGCCGCCGAAGTCTTCCCCCTTGCCGATATTGACGACCCGCCCCTTGCCGATAAGGCCGTTAAGTCGGATGTAGCGGTCGACGCCGCCGCGGACGATGAGGTGCAGTTGCTCGACATCCCGCTCGCGCAGAATCTTGTGGACCTGGTCTTCATCCTTCATGTCCTTGTCGGGGATGCGCGGCGGCGCGTCGGTCAGGAGGACCAGCACCTTGCGGGCGCCGGGCCGGAACGGCCGCCGCGACGCGAACTCAAGAGCGTCCAGGCCGCTCTCGGGCTCATCGCCGCCGCCGTCGGCGTTCAGCTTGCCGACCTGGTCGATGAGCGCGTCGCCGTCATTGGTGAACTCCTTTCCGCCGAACAGGAGCGCCTTCGGATCGCGCGTCTCCGGCGGGTCCTCGACGCGATCCTTGAACGTCGTCACGCCGATCTGGAAGTCGGCCTTGCTGTCCTTGAGTGTCGTCACGAACCGTTTCATCGTGTCGCGCAGCGCGGTGAGGTCTCCTCCCATGCTGCCGGTCGTGTCGACGACGAAGACGACGTCCACCTTCCCCTTGCCCCCCGTCGCCGGGCCAGGCCCGACCGCCACCGCTTCCGCGCCGACGGCGTCCCGGCCGATGTCGGCCATCGCGCTCTTCATGCGGTCCACGCCGCCCGGGAAGAGGGAAACGAGCCGGCCGCCCGCCTTGCCCAGCTGCGATTGCAGCTTCTTGTAGTGCTCCGGTTCGAGGTCATGAAACACGTGGAGCTGATCGATCGCGCGCTCCTTCAGAAGCTTGGCGAGCTGGTCCGCGTCCTTCATGTCCTTGTCGGGGATGCGCGGCGGCGCGTCGGTGATTACGACGAGGACTTTCTTCGCATCTTTGCGAAACGCCACGCGCGAGGCGAAGTCGATGCCGTCGAAGCAGCTCTCCGGCAGGTCGCCGCCCCCTTCCGCCTTGACATCCGCCAGCTTCCGCGCGACGTCGGCGATGTCCTTGCTGAAGATCTCGTCCCCCGCGATCTTGAGGGCGAACGGATCCTCGGGAGTGTTGCCGACGTTGTCGACGCGATCGCGGAAGATGGTCGCGGCATAGCGGGCGTCTACCTTTGCCGCCTCGAGCTGCTCCGCGAGCTTGCCCATCGACTCGCGCAGGTTCTTCAGGTGCGCGTCCATGCTGGCCGTCGCGTCCACGACGAAGACGACATCCACCTTCGCAGCTGCGGCCTTGACCGGCTCGTCTTTGACCGCTTTCTTGTCGTCCGGCTGAGCCACCCAGGCCCGGGCCGGAAGCCAGCACAGAAGACCCACGAGGAGCGCGGACGCTCCCAGGCATGCGAACACTCCGGTGCGGCCCTGGGCGGCCCGCGCGGAACGAGAAAACGCGCTCATGATGGGACCTCTTGGCAAGACATGGGTTCCGGCATCAGCATAACGACGCCGCGTCGGGGCTGTCCAAGGAAAAACCCGCGTGCTAAACGATTCGTAATAGCGCCCCGCCTGGCTTTGCAACGCAAAAGGGGACAGTCCCTCCCGACCTGGCAAAAGACCCGGTTTTCGCTCGAGCGAAAGGGACAGTCCCCTTTTGCGTTGCAAAGCGCCCCGCGTCGCCGACGAGGCACTCTAATGCAATAGCGGTGCAACGACTCCCTTGGGACACAGAAAAGACGACCATGACCCATTACCGCAACGACCTCGCCTTCATTCACGACGCCGGCTTCGGCCACGTCGCCGCCAACGCCGCCGTTGAATTGCTGCAACTGCTCCAAGCACGCGGCGTCTCCTCCGGTCTCGTCGTCGATCTGGCCTGCGGCAGCGGCATCCTCGCGGAAAAAGTCAGCGGCGCAGGCTACGATGTCCTGGGCGTCGATCTCTCGCAAGAAATGCTGGCGCTCGCCCGACGCCGCGCTCCGAAGGCGAGTTTCCGGCAGGGCTCGCTCCTGAGCGTCGAGATCCCCCCTTGCGTGGCCGTATCCATGGTCGGGGAATGTCTCAATTACCTGTTCGACCCCGGCAATTCCACGGCGGCGCGGCGCCGTCTCTGGCGCCGCATCCACCAGGCGCTCGCGCCTGGCGGCCTGCTGCTGTGCGACGTCGCCGGCCCGGGCCGGCTCGGCGCCCCCGCGAAACAGCTCGCCTTCGAAGGGGACGGCTGGGTGGTGCTGGTATGGGCCGAGGAGGATGAAAAACGCCGCATCCTCACGCGGCGCATGACGACCTTCCGCAAGGCAGGGGAGTTGTACCGGCGGGATGCGGAGGTCCACCGGCTGCGGCTGATCGACCCGGGCGCCGTGGCAAGAGAGCTGCGCGGCGCGGGCTTCCGCGTGCGTCGCTTGCGCGCCTATGGCGCGTGGGCTTTGGGCCAGGGACATGCGGGCTTCCTGGCCCGACGAGAAACATCGACACGGGGAAATCCGGCCTAGCGCCGCTCCGGCGTCGGTCTGCCTGCGTCGCGCCGCGGCTCCGCAGCCACCTGCAACAGCACGATCCGGCTGCGATCGGGACTGAGAAAAACGATCGCCTGCATCCCGGCCTTCAAGTTCCCGATGCTTCCCTCCTGGCCGGGGATGACCAGCTTGCTTCCCTTGTCGATCGTGTATGTCGCGGCGCCACTCTTGACAGTCCCCTTGGCCGCGTCGATCTCACCCAGCGTCACGCGGACGACAGGCAAATGGGCGCTCAAACGGGCCAGTGTCTTCTTGTCGTCCGCCAGGGCGAAGGTGACACGCGTCGCTCGCGCGATGTCCGCCAGGCCCAGTTCGACGCCGATGCGGGACACGTTGCTGTCGATCTTCATCTCCTTCGGCACGACCAGCGTCTTGATCCACGTCTCGTCCTCGCTTCCCCCCGCGACCTCGAGCGTCCCCTCCTTCGCATTGACGCCGATGACGATGCCCGTCAACTCCGGCCGGCCGCGCACGCCGCGCGGATCGCCGCCGCGCGGGTCCCCGTCGCGCGGCGCCGGACGGCGCGGGTCGACATCGCGGCCTCGCCCCATCTCCCCGCTCGCCATCGCCAGCACGGTCGAGCGCTCGAAGTCGAAGACCACGTTGACGCGCATGCCCCCCTTGAAATCCTCGAGCTTGGCCGGCTTCCCGTCGACCATCAGCTTCGCTGTCGCCGCCACCTTGAAGCTGCGCGGCTCCCGCTCGCCTCCGACCGACACCGTCTTCTCCGCCGCGTTCACCCCGCTCAGCACCGCCGCGACCGTCGGATAATTCACCCGCACCTCGGCCACGTCGTCCAGCTCGTTCAGCGCCAGGGCCACCTGCGCCCCCTTGGTCAGCGTCATCGGCCGGACTTTGTCGCCGAGGTTGGACAGGAACGGAACCTCCTTCGCCGCCAGGTGGTAGGTTTTCTCGACGCCGTCGCGGCCGCGCTCGGCTCCCACCAGCAGCGTGATCAGCCCCTTCGCCGCGTCGAAGCTGACGAACGCCCCCTGCACGATGTTCTTGGAATCGCGCCGCTCCTCCCGACCCGGATCGGCCGCAGCTTCACGGTCCACCGGCGCCCGGTCCGGCACGATGCGCCGCTCGGCGGGACGGCCCCGATCCTGAGCTGAGCCGGTTTGGACAAGCCAGTGCGTTCCCAGGCCGAGGAGGCCGGCGACACACAAGACGACAGCGGAGATCTTGAGCTTGGCGACCAGCATGGCGTTGAGCACTCCTTGAGCGAGCAGGGTGATGGAAGAGGGAACGGCGGCAGGCGCCGCGCCGACAAACGACAGCCCGGCCTGAACAGTGGCGCCAATGAGCGCCGGCGAAGCCGCCGCGGCGCCCTCGGGCAACAGGCCGGCACAGAGCACCGCGCTCAGCGACAGCCCGCGCCGCAGAAGCCGCTGCCGCAGCAAATCTCGGCCGCGCTCCAGCCGCCCCTTGACGCTGCCCGCCGACCAGCCGAGCTCCTCCGCGGCCTCGTCGCGAGTGCGGCCTTCGAGATAGCAGAGTATGAGCGGAGCGCGATAACGCGCGGGTAGAGCGGCCAACTCCTCATCGAGCACGCGGCGCAGATCGTCCCAGTTCTCCTGCGCGTCTTTCAGGACCGGACCGCCTTCCGCGGCCGCCGCCCGCTCCTGCTGCCGGCGCCGCAGGGCTTGGCGCCGCGCCTTGAGGGAGACGCGATAGGCGACCCCGTGCAGCCAGTTCTTGACGCACGCTTGCCAGGCCACGCGCGACGCTTTGCGCGCCAGCACCAGAAATGTGGCCTGAAAAGCGTCCTCCGCGTCATGCGATTCCGGCAGCACGCGGCGGCACACCCCCAGCACCAGCCCCGCATGCCGCCGCACCAGCGCCGCAAACGCTTCTTCATCGCCATGCGACGCGAAGCGGTCCAGGAGCTGGCGATCCGTCATGTCCCCCAGCGCATGCCGGCTCACCAGCCGGCGCAGTCGAAACATAGTCTTGTCGAAAAGAGCGGGCATGGAAAGCCTCGTGTGTCCCTCCATAATGCCCGATTCCGAAGGGGAGGGCACGCTTTTTCCTCACGGGAAACCGTCGGCGCGGTCTGCACGAACTGGTTGGTCAGCCTTATTAGCTTGACAAGGATTGACGAGACGGCTGCATCAGGCTGGAAAGCCTGACCTACGCCCTAATCCGCTAACCGCAGCAAGAGATCCCCCGCCTCCACCTGCGTCGCCGGCCGGACCAGCACCTCCGCCACCTTCGCCCCTCGCTCCGCGTACACCGTCGTCTCCATCTTCATCGCCTCCAGCGTCACCAGCTTCTGTCCCTTCGTCACCTGCTCCCCCGGCGCCACGTTCACCCGCACCACCAGGCCCGGCATCGACGCGGCCACCTGCCGCGCGTCGGCGGGGTCCGCCTTCGGATGCCGTACCGCTTTTACCAGCGACCGGTCCACCACCATCCACCTCGCCGCGGCTGCCCGTTCAGCTCGAAGAAGACCATGCGGCTGCCGTCGACGTGCGGATCGCCGACCGTCAAGAATTTGATGATAAGCGTCTTGCCTTCCTCGATATCGACCGCCATCTCCTCCCCCGGCCCATGCCGTAGAAGAACACCGGCGTCGGCAGGCCGCTCGTGTCCGGGTATTTCACGAGGTGCGCGTTGAAGTCGTCGCTCACGCGCGGATAGATGAGGTGCGTCACCAGCTCCCGGTCGCTCACGGCGTGCCCGGCGACGGCGAAGCTTGCCGCGTCCTCCAGGTCGGCGGCGGGCAATGTGGTAGCCCGGCCGATCTGTGAGGGCCTTGCGGCCCTTGAGCACCCATGCTGCAGCGCCGGTGGAAAGCCGCCCACCGGCTGTCCCAGCTTCCCCTCGAAGAACTCGACGACCGATTCCGGAAACGCCAGCTCGCGCTTCCCGTGCGCGACCTCGTCGGGCGTCAGGTTGTTGGCCACCATGAACAGCGCCATGTCCCCCACGACCTTGGACGTCGGCGTCACCTTGACGATGTCGCCGAACATCTGGTTGACCTGGGCGTACATCCGGCACACTTCCCCATGCCGAATCGATGCCCAGCGCCGCCGCCTGCTGATAGAGGTTCGTGTACTGCCCGCCCGGCATCTCGTGGCGGTAGACCTCGGCGGCGCCGGGCCAGCAAACCGGTCTCGAACGGAAGATAGAAGCGGCGCACACCCTGCCAGTAGTCGGCGGTCTGCTGGAGGCGTCTCGAAGTCGAAGCCGGGGTCGCGGCTCCGTGAAGCGCAGGGATTCGACCAGCGTGTTGAGACTCGCCTGGCTCGTCATGCCCGAGAAGGGCGCCATCGCGGCGTCGACGACATGGACCCCCTCGGCCGCCGCCATCAAGAGCGACGCGATCTGCCCCCCCGCCGAATCGTGCGTGTGGAAATGGATAGAAGTTGCCCACTTCCTGCTTCAGAGCCCGGAACAACCGCTGCGCGCGTACGGCTTCACCAGCCCCGCCATGTCCTTGATGCCGAGGATGTTGGCGCCGAGAAGCTTTCGGCGCGCTTCGCGGGTCGACGTAGTACTTCAGATTGAACTTGTCGCGCTTTTGGATCGAGCAGGTCCCACGTGTAGCAGATCGCGGGCTCGCACAGCATCCACTTCCTCGCGCTGCTCGATGGCGGTGACGCGCTCGACTGGCGCGGGAATGGTCCAGGCGCGTCGAAGATGCGGAACAGGTCGATGCCGGCCGCGGCGGACTCCTTGATGGCTTGACGACGTTGTCCGGATAGTTCGCATAACCGACGGCGTTGTTGGCCCGCAGCAGCATCTGGAACAGGATGTTGGCGCCAGCTCGCGCATCTGCGTCAGCCGCTGCCACGGGTCTTCCTTCAGAAACCGCATCGACGTGTCGAACATCGCTCCGCCCCACATCTCCAGGCTGAACAGATCGGCGTGCAGCCGCGCGTCGACCGGCGCGTCCGCAGCATGTCGAACGTCCGCATCCGCGTCGCCAAGAGCGATTGATGCGGCGTCCCGGAACGTCGTGTCCGTCAGGTACAGCTTCTTCTCGGCCCGCAGCCATTGCACGCCGAGCACTTCGGCCCCATCTCCTTGAACCGGTCGCGCATACCGCGCGTAGCAGCGCCGCGTCTTTACCCTTCAAAGGCGAGCCGGGTGGCGTCAGCCCCGCAGCGAAGGCAACGCCCACCACTCACGTGGAATCAGCTTCTTGCGCGGCGACTGCACCACCGCCCGCACCGGCGCCTCCGCATGACCGTTCACGATCCGCGTCCGCGATGTGCACGTCAGCACCTTCGTCGCCCGGTCCTGCCGGAACAGGAGGTTGAACAGCCGGCGTCTCGTCGATGAAGGTCGTCGTCACCCGGTAGTTGAGGAACGCGGGGTGCTTGAGCAGGTTCAGCAGGAACGGGATGTTCGTCTTCACGCCCCGGACGCGGAACTCCTGGATCGACCCGCTCCATCCGCCGCACCGCGTCGATGAAGCGGATGCCATGCGCCGTCACCTTCACCAGCAGCGAATCATAGAACGGCGTGATCACGGCCCCGCTGAACGCGCTCCCCGCGTCGAGCCGGATGCCGACGCCGCTCGCCGAGCGATAGTGCAGCAACCGGCCGTAATCCGGAATGAACTTGTTCGCCGGGTCTTCGGTCGTCACGCGACACTGCACGGCGAACCCGTGCCGTCCGACCGCCGCCTGGTCCCCCAGCCCGATCTCGTCATCGGCGAGCGGCTTGCCCCCGGCGATGACAATCTGGGCGCGGACGATGTCGTACCCGGTGATCTGCTCGGTGACCGTATGCTCGACCTGGATGCGCGGATTGACCTCGATGAAGTAGAACTTGCCGCTCTCCGTGTCGTAGAGGAATTCGACCGTGCCCGCGTTGTCGAGCCGCGCGCCCGGCGATCTTCAGCGCGCGGCGAGGATGGCCTGGCGCGTCGCCTCGTCCAGATTGGGCGCCGGCTTGCGTCTCGACGACCTTCTGATGCCGCCGCTGCACCGGCAATCGCGGCTCGAAGAGATGGACCAGCCCGCCGCTGGTCCCCAGGAAAACTGCACCTCGATGTGCCGAGGCCCGCGGCACCTGTTCTCGAGGAACACGTCCGGGATGCCGAACGCCGTCCCGCCTCGCGCGCGCTGCTCAGCGCTCCTCCAGCTGCTCCGGCTTCTGGGCAGCGCGCATGCCGCGGCCGCCGCCCCCATCGACGCTTTCACGATCACCGGATAACCGAGCCGCTCCGCGTCCTTCGCCTCCCGCCTTGTCCTGCCACCGGCTGATCGCTGCCAGACAGCACCGGGACGTTCGCCTGCTGCAGCAGCTTGCGCGCCACCTCGACGCGCGGCCCGACAAGGTCCCCGCCGCACCGCACGCCTCCGCGAACGCCGGGTTCTCCGACAGGAAGCCGTACCCCGGATGGATCGCGTCGACCTCGTACTGCTTCGCGACTTCGATGATGCCCGGAATATCGAGATAGGAGCGCAGCGGCTCCCCCGGAACGCCGACGCGATACGCCTCGTCCGCCTTGAAGCGGTGCAGCGCGAAGCGGTCCTCATGCGCGTAGATGGCGACCGTACGCACCCCCAACTCATGCGCCGAGCGAAACACCCGGATCGCGATCTCGCTCCGGTTCGCCACCAGCAGCTTGCGTATCCGCCCCGGCGGCGGCGTCAAACTGATCCCTTCCTCGGCCATCGCGCTCTCCGTTCCGCTCGTGCTCTCTCCCGTTTGTCTTATGTCCGGCGCAACCCGTTGGAAACGCGAAACGCAACCGCGGCTCCCCCTTCTTGTTCAATTCCACAGCGAGCGATCGAGAAGGGTGGCAGCGTACAAGCCCCAATACCTGCACGGCTTACATCAAGGACATGCTCCCTTCGCGTTCACTTTGGCGTGGACGCCCACGCTCACCCGATACAGACTTCGTGAAAAATTTCACAATATCCAAGCGCCCGTCTGCCGAGAATCGCCTATGATGTATGCACCGGTCGCAGTGCATCTCTCCGGGCTTCGCCATCTCGTCCGGAGAAGGAGCAGAACGTGAAACGACTTCTCCTCATCGCCGGCCTGCTCGTCGTCGCCGGCGGCCTCCTCTGGTGGTTCTGGCCCTTCGGCGGCACTGGCGCCATGCGCCTTTCCGGCGTCGTCGAGATTCAGGAGGTCCGCCTCGCCTCCGAATCGGGGGGCCGCATCTATGAAATCCTCGTCAACGAAGGGGACGTCGTCAAACCGGGGCAGCCGCTCGTGATCCTCTCCGCCCCCGAGCGCGTCGCCCAGCGCGATCAGTGGCAGGCGAAGCTCAAATCGGCCATCATCGAGCTCGAACGCGCCGAGAGCGGCTCGCGCGTCTCCGAGCTGGAAGGCGCCCGCGCCGCCGAGGCGACCGCCAAGGCGCGCTGGGACCGTGTCGAAATCGGCTGGCGCCCGGAGGAAAAGGACCAGGCCAAGGCCGAGCTGGAGATCGCCGTCGCCGAGAAAAAGCAAGCCGAGGAGGACTACACCCGGGCCGAAGAGCTTTACAAGATGCGCTCCACCGCCAAGGCCGAATACGACCAGGCCCTCGCCGCCCGCGATCGCGCCCGCGGCAAATACGAATCGGCGCGGGCCAAGAAGATCATGATGGTCGACGTCGGCTCGCGCGAGGAGGACAAACGCGAGGCCAAGGCCGACTACGACAAGGCCAGGTCGAAGGTGAGCGAGCTGGAGGCGTCGCGCCAGGAGGAGATCCACATGGCCAAGGCCAAGGTCGACGAGACCCGCGCCAGGCTCGCCGAAGCGCAATTCTACGTCGACGAGACGACCGTCGTCTCGCCCCCCAAGCTCGGCACGGCCCGCATCGAAGTCCTCGCCGTCCGCCCCGGCGACGTCGTCGCCGCCAACCAGCCCCTCATCCGCGTCCTCCGCCTCGACGACTGGTGGGTCAAGGTCTTCGTCCCGGAAACCAAGCTCGGCAACGTCAAGGACGGCATGGAGGTCGAAGTCTTCACCGACACCGACCCCGGCAAGGCCTTCCGCGGCAAAGTGATTCAGATCGCCAACATCGCCGAGTTCACCCCGCGCAACGTCCAAAGCCTCGACGAACGCCGTCACCAGGTCTTCGCCGTCAAGATCCTCGTCCTCAACCCCGAAGGCCGCTTCCACGCCGGCATGGCCGCCGAAGTCCTCGTCCCACCGCGCTAACCCCGCCCCTCGATCTCAATCTTAATCCTAATCTTAATCCTAATCTTAATCCTAATCTTAATCCTAATCCTCCCCCTACTCTAATCCTCCTCCACTCTTCCACTCCCCGCCACCCGAAAGCTATGTCCTCCCCCCAACGCGAACTCGCCATCGACGCCCACGACATCACCATCCGCTTCGGCCATTTCACCGCCGTCAACAAAGTCTCTCTCTCCGTCGCCAAGGGGGAAGTCTTCGGCCTTTTGGGTCCCAACGGCTCCGGCAAGACCACCCTCATCCGCGGCCTCTGCGGCCTGCTTCCATTCGACGGCCACGCCACCGTCCTCGGCCGCGACGTCGCCAGGGACGCCGAGGAAGTCCGCACCCACATCGGCTACATGTCGCAGAAGTTTTCCCTCTACGGCGATCTCACCGCCCGCGAAAACATGGATTTCTACTCCGGCATCTACGGCCTCTCCCCCGCCGCCGCCAAGGCCCGCGAAGAGGAGCTGATCGAGCTGACCGGCATCAGCCCCTACCTCGACCGCCGTTCCGACAAGCTCTCCGGCGGCTGGAAACAGCGTCTCGCCCTCGTCTGCGCCCTGTTGCACCGCCCCAAGCTCATCTTCCTCGACGAGCCGACCGCCGGCATCGATCCCGTCGCTCGCCGCGACCTCTGGAACCTCCTCTTCCAGCTTTCCGCCGAGGGCATCTCCCTCGTCGTCACCACCCACTACATGGACGAGGCCGAGCGCTGCAACCGTGTCGGCTACATCTATCTCTCCAACCTCCTCGCCCTGGGCACGCCGCAGGAGCTGAAGGCGCTCCCCGGCATCACGCCACCGAACACCCGCTGGCTCGAAATCTACAACCACGACAGCGCCGCCCTTTTGGAGAAGATCCGCCACCTCCCCGGAGTCCACCAGGCCACCATCTTCGGCCAATCCATCCACGCCCTGGTGCGGAGCGACCTGAGCCTCGAGTCGCTAGGCATGAACGTCAAGGTGATCGAAGCGGAGCCGTCGCTGGAGGACGTCTTCGTCACCCTGTCGAAGAACGCCGGGATGGCCACGACGATTTGACGACGTTGGCCGGTCTTCGTTTAGAGGCTGTTTCAAAACGGGGACTGTCCCTTTACCATCGCCCGGAAAACTGGGTAATCTGACAAAACGAGAGGGACAGTCCCCGTTTTGAAACAGCCCCGGTTCGCAGAACCGGGGCGGACCGAGTCCTCGAGCGGGCGCCATGAAAGCGCCGGAGAATTGTCCAGGCCGCGTGGACTAAAGTCCACGCTACGATCGGTTCTGAAACTGTCTCTAAACCGCTACTTCTTCTTGCCTTCGTCCGGGATGAACGCCGTGATCGCGCTGGGGCGGTGCCTGTTGAGCATTTGCCGCAGCTCACCCTGGACGCGTTCGAGGCCATAGTTAACGACGTCGGAGGAGGGCATGTTGCGCGCCTCCAGCTCGGAGCCCCTGCCGAAGGCGTAGATCGCCTTGGCCAGGAACTCCTTGCCTTCCTTGGTCGGGCCTTTGCGCGCGTAGAGGGCGAGGCCGTAATAGTAGTGGTAGCGGGCGTCGTCCTTGAACCAGTAGATCGCCTGCCGCAGCGCCTCCTCCGCCTTGACATAGTCGCCGGCCCAGTAGGCGTGCAGGCCGCGGCCGAAGTGGTCCTCGGCGACGTAGCGGTTGGGGCGCGGGATCGAGTCGGGATAGCTGAAGGCCGGGTGCTTCTCGATCATGCCGGTGAAATCCTTGGTCGTGGGCCCAGGAGCGGACAGGGACATGCCTTCCATGTAGGCGCGGAGCCCCTCGTTCGCCTTGCCGAGGTCGAACAGCGCCTTGCCCTTCAGGATGTAGCCCTGACCTTTGACCTTGGGATTGTCCGAGGCGATGAGCTTCTCGGCGTTGGCGAGGCGCTCCTTGATGCGCTCCAGGCGGGCCGCGTCCTCCTCGTCGTCGTCCGGGGGCGGCAGGACGGCGACGGTGAAGAGAACCAGGAGATCTTCCTGGGAGATCGCCGCGCCCGTCCCGGATCCGCGAACCGGGGCTAAACGGGAGAGATCGTCGGCCTTCTTGTCGTCGGCCTTTTTCTCGTCTCCCTTCTTGTCGTCGTCGACCTTCTTGTCATCGACTTTCTTGTCGTCGATTTTCTTTTCGTCGATCTTCTTCATCGGCGGGGCGGCGTCGAAGTCGACGCCGTCGGATTCGAGGACGCGGGTCAGGGCGATGAGGAAGAAGTCCTGTTCGGGCATGCCACGGCGCGTCTTGCCGGGGCGGGCGGTCTTGATGGCCTCGCGGAAATGGGTCTCCGCCTTGCCGTTGTTGTTCTGCGCCTGGTCGACCAGACCGAGGGCGTAAGACGCCAGGGCGTGCGTATCCGGCGCCTTGATGGCGGCGACGGCGTCATCGCGGATCGCCACGACGTCGGCCGGCGCGATGCGGCCGGCGTCGCGTCCCGCCTCGGCGCGAAGCAGGGCGCGTTCGACGAGCAGATGCGGATTACCGGGCATCGCCTTGAGGCCCTCGTCGAGCATGGCGTAGGCTTTCTTGGGATTGCCTTCCTGGGCCAGACGCTCCGCCTGCGGCACGTAGTAGAACTCCGGGTCGGTCAGCTCGGCGTGCGAGATCTTGGCGAGCTGGGCCCACAGGCCGGCGTCCTTGACCGCTTTGAGCCGATCGAGCGCGGCGGCGAACGACTTCACCGCCGCGGAGAACTTCTCCTGGTTGCGCTCGGCGAGGCCGAGCACGTAGAGCGCCTTGGCCTCCGTCTCGGGGGACGACTTGGCTTCCTTGGCGAGGAGCCAGGTCGCCTCGCGGACGGGGGTATCGACATCCTTGCGCGTGCGGTCCTGGAGCAGCACCAGGTAGAGGTCGATGTTCTTGTCCGGTCCGGTGATGAGGGGCTCGCGGACGCGATAGAAGCCGAGCTCGGCGGTCAGGGCCGCCAGGTCGACGCTCTTGGCGAACAGCTTGTCCATGCCGAGCGGCATCGAGGCGACGCCGCCGGCGAGGGAGGTCAGCGGTCCGGCCAGGGGGGACTCGGCGTCGCGCCGCGCCTTGTCGGCCGCCGCGACGAGGTCCTTGCGCGGGTCCCCCTTGGCGGCCAGCGCCTTGTAGGCGGAGACGACGAGCTCATCGAGCGCCTTGCGCTCCTTGGCGAGATCGTCGCGGCGCTTGACCAGCTCCTCGACTCCCTTGGCGCCCTTGAGCTTGTCCCCCTCGATCGCCTTGTTGACCGCGGTCAGCTCCTCGTCCAGCGCTTTCTTCTGATCGAAGAGCGCGACGAGGCCCTTCGAGCCGCCGTCCTTGATGTCCGCCTTGGCGAGGATGTCGTTGATCTCCTTGTAGTCGCGGCTCCTGTCCCCCAGGCCGAGGACCGCCGCCTGGAACTCCTTGGCGTCGAACTCGTCCCCCTTGACGAGCTTTTCCTTGACGAGCGCTTTTTGCACGTCGTCGATGGTTTTCGCCGCCGTGTCGAGCTTGCCCTTGGCCTCCGTCAGATCGTCGGTTGCTTTCTTGGCCTTCGCCTCGGCCAGGCCTACTTCCTTCTTCTTGTCGGCGTCGGCGGCGGCGAGCTTCAGCTCCTTGTCGGCCAGCGTTTTCTTCGCCTCCTCCAGCTCGGCGTTGGCCCGGTCGAGGTCCGTCCGGGCCACCAGGCTGTCGTCCTTCTTTTTCGGCTTGGCGTTGGGAGAGGCCGGGATCTGCTCGAGCAGGTCCGGGGCGAAATACCAGACCGCCGCCGCGCCACCCACCGCGAGCAACAGGCCGATCAGCATGCCGCCGAGCCAGCGGCGGCCGTATTTCGGCTTGGGCGGCTTTCGCGTCAAGGTCGCGACTCCGCCGTCCTCATCCTCGTCTTCGCCGCGCTTCTTCTTTTTCTTCTTGGCGCGCGGCTCTTCGTCCTCGGCGGCTTCCTCGTCCTCCATGAGGGCGAGCTTGCTTTTCTTCTTTTTGCCCTTGGCCGCTTCCTCGTCGTCGAAGACCATTTCCTCGCCGGCGACCGCCTCTTCGGTGGCCTCCCCGGCGCCTTCGTCGGAAAGAAGCATGTCTTCCGCTTCCTCCTCGGCGCTCTTCTTTTTCTTCGCCTTGGCCTCCTTGGCTGCGACCGCTCCCTCCGCAGCTTCCTCCTCCGAGAGGAGCGCATCCTCGGCGAGCAACTCCTCCTCCGCGAGCAGCTCGTCTACCTCATCCTTCGCCTTCTTCTTCGCCTTGCCGGACTTGCCGGCCCCTGCCTCGAGCGCCTCGGCGTCCATCTCGGTGGATTCGTCGCCGAGTTCGGCGGCCGCCGCTTTCTTCTTCTTCGGGCCGCCGAGATCGACCGCGGAGGACGCGTCCGCGGCCTCGAGCGCTTCCAGGTCGGCTTCTTCGTCGGCCTTACCCTTCTTTTTCTTGCTCGCCGAGCTGTCGAGATCCACGCCCGATTCCAGCGCCTCGGCCACCCGATCGACGCCCGAGCGCGGCTTGCCCGCCTCTTCCTCATACAGATGCTCGGCCTTTTTCTTGGCGCTTTTGGCGTCGTCGAAAGCGGCGGTCGCTTCGAGATGGACGCCGCCGGTCTTCTCCGTCGCTTTGATGTCGGAGGCCGGTTGCTCGACGTCGTCCCAGTTGACGACCGAGGAGCCGCCCTTGCCGGTCTCGACGGCGTCGAGAACGTCCTCGTCCTCGTGCTTCTTCACCTTGCCGCTGCCGCCTTCCACGTCGATGCTCTCGGCGGAGAAGATGTCGCTGGCGAGGTCGCGCGGTCCGGCCGGGAGATCTTCGAGAGCGCTTTCTTCGTCGGCCGGCTTCTTCTTCTTCGCCTTGCGGGCGAACGACGCCTCCTCGGCCGAGAAGACATCGGAGGCCAGCTCACGCGCGGAGGGCTCGAGTTTTTCCTCGCCCAGCTCGACGACGCCCGAGGCGGGGACTTCCTCGATGACGTCGACTTCTTCCAGGACGGATGAACCGGCGCCGGCCTTGACTTCGTCGGCGGCCAGAACGTCGGAGCTGACCTCGACGACACCGGAGGCGGGCGCTTCTTCGAGCTCGACGACGTCCGAGGCGGGTTTGGCGCCGGAGACGGGCTCGACGGCGACGACATCCGAGGTCAATTCAACGACGCCGGAGTCGGGCTTGCGCGCGGCGCTCGAACCACCGGCGATCTCGACGAGATCGACGACGTCGCTGGCCGGGGCCTCGGTCGCGGGCCGGCCCTTGGCAAGGACGCCGGAAGGCGCCGCCTCGAGGACGTCCAGCACCTCTTCCTCGCCTTCGAGGGACATGTTGATGGGCGACTTGCCCGGAGGCGACTTGCCCGGAGGCGCCTGGCCCGCCTTTTCCAGCTCCCCCTCCGGCGCGATCATGGTCGGCTGGGACTGCTTGGGGGCCACGCGCGTCTTCTTGGGGTCATCCGCCTTGGCGGGCTTGGCTTCCTCGACGGCTTCGAGCTCCTCCAGCTCCCCTTCGGGCGCGAGCATGGTGGGCTGCGATTGCTTCTTGCCCAGGTGGGTCTTCTTCGGATCGGGCGGCTCCACCGGCTCGACTTCTTCGAGCTCGTCGACCTCTTCTAGGACATCCAGGTCATCGAGAGGAATGATGTCCGAGTCTTCCTTCTTTTTCCGCGGCTGATCGTGCTCGTCGCGCTGCTTCGCCATGACTAGACCACTCCCGTCGGGTTATCGACGCTGCTGGATGAAGTTCGGGTTCGATGTTGCCGGCAAGCGGGACGACGCCCCGCGCGCCGGTGTCGACTTGCGGCTCGGGCCGAAAACTCCACATATTGTCGCGCATCGCGGCGCGGCCCGCAATCCCTTTCGGGTTTGGGGGGACTGGGAAAACTGTAGCGGCGTTCGCAGCGGCCAAACAAACGCTACAATCGGAACTTTTGACGTTCCGAGATGGCTTCAAAACGGGGACGCGACTCCGTTTTGAAACAGCCGGTCACTCGGGAAGCGGCTGGCCCTTGGTTTCGGGGGCAAACGGGAGAGCGAGCAGGCCGATGAGGAAGACGGCGCACATCGTGACCCCGGCGTAGCGGAGCGGCTCGGCGAAGCCCTTGCTCTCGGCGAACACCTGGCTGGAGAGCAGGCCGAGCATGGAAGGCCCGGCCGCGGCGACATAGCGGGCCACGTTGTAACAGAAGGAGATGCCGGTGCTCCGCAAGCGCGTCGGGAACAGCTCGGGGAAATAGATGGCGTAGCCGCCGAACAGGGCGAGCTGGCAGAAGCCCATGATGGGGACCATCCAGAAGACGTCGGTGACGGCGTCGAGGAACCAGAAGACCCAGGCGGTGCTGAACATCGCGGCGAGGTAGGCGATCGCGAACGCGGGGCGCCGGCCCATGCGGTGGGTGACGCGCGTGAAGGCGTAGATGCCGAAGGCGGCGCCGAGGTTGAGCATGACGGAAGTGATACCGGCCCAAAGCGTGAGCCGCCCGGCGATCTCGCCGCTGCGGCGGCCGATGCGTGCCGTGTGCTCCTCCAGCGAGGTCCCGGACGTCGGCGGCGCGGCCAGCAGGGCTTTGACGCGATCCAGGACGCCGGCGCGCCGGTCGCTGTCGGGAATCGTCTTGCCGATCTCGGCCAGGACGGCCTGCTCCGTCAGTGTCTTTTTCGCCTTGCGCAGCTCCAGCACGGCTTTGAAGAGGGCCTGAACGTCCGTGCTTTTCGGGTCGAGGTTGAGCAGGTCCGAGGGCTGAACCTTCTTGAATACGTCCGCCGCCGCCTCGGACTTCCCCTCGGTCTTTTCCAGCTCGGCAAGCAAGAGCCGCATGAAGTCGAGGTCTTTTTTCGCCTCATCCCTGGCACGTGCCTCTTCTTCGAAAGGCTTGCGGAACACCGAGCGCGTCAGGTCGAAGGTGTAGAAGCCGATGGCCCACAAGCCGATGATGCCGGAGGAGGAGAGCAAAAGCCCGATAAGGGCGCGTTTGCGCCAGCGGGCGTCGCCGAACAGCTCGGCGAGGGAGCCGAGCTTCTGGGCGCCGCCGCTTTCCTTGGCGGCTTTCTTCATCGCCTGCCAGCGTTCCGGCTCCTTGAGCTTCTTGAAGATGACGAGGCACAACAGGGCGGGGACGGTGCCCATGAGGAACATGATGCGCCAGGCGCTGCCGACGGCGCCGGATTCCTCCAGGGCGCCCAGGATGATGCTGATGACGGCGGCGGTGATGTTGCCGATCGCCGAGAGCGCCTGCAAGAGGCCAAGGGCGTGCGGCCGGGCCCGGTCGGGCATGACCTCGGCCACCAGCGAGACGCCGACGGCGAACTCGCCGCCGACGCCCAGACCGGTGAGGAAACGATAGAGAGCGAAGTCCCAGAAGCCGGTGGAGAGGGCGCTCAGGCCCGTGAAGGCGGAGTAAAAAAGAATGGTGAGGAGCATGGTCTTGGCGCGGCCGATGCGGTCGCCGAGGACGCCGCAGATGAGCCCGCCGGTGGCCCAGCCGATCAGGAAGATGGAGGTGGCGTAGCCGCCGAACTCGTTGACCTTGGCCTGGGCGACGGCGCGGTCGTCGTCGGGGGAGGCGACGAGGTCGCGCATGGCGGGCACGCGGGCCAGGTTGAAGAGCTGCTGGTCCATCGTGTCGAAGAGCCAGCCGAGGGCGGCGACCGTGAGCACGAACCAGTGATAGCGCGTCAGGATCTTGTACCAGGGGCGGTTGTCGGCGGCGGCGGATACGGTCGAGGCGGGAGGAACGTCGGCGTGCATGGAGGGTCCTCGGTGAGAAATGAAGGATAGAGGAAATCGGCGCGGATGGAAACCGAATTCCTGGCTATAAACTGATAAGAGCCGCCGAGGTGGTGTAATTGGCAGCCACGCAGGATTTAGGATCCTGTGCCCAAAAGGCGTGCGGGTTCGAGTCCCGCCCTCGGCACTCTCCTTCCCCGCTCAGCGCGGCGTTCCCGCGTCGTCATCCTGCTTCGGAACATGAAACTCCTCCTTTACCCTTCTGTCTCCCCCAGCCGCTTCGAGAAAATCGAGGCCGCGGCCCGGCCGATGCAGGTCGTGCAAGCCGCGGACGAAGCCGAAGCCGTCGACCGCATCCGCGACGCCGACGCGCTCTTCGGCTATCTCACCCCGGCCATGCTCGAGGCGGCGGCCAAGCTGCGCTGGGTGCAAGCGCCGACCGCGAGCATGGAGAAGTTTCTCTTCCCCGAGCTCGTGGCGTCGCCGGTCATCGTCAGCAACATGCGCGGCATCTTCAGCGACGTCATCGCCGA
Organism: Gemmataceae bacterium; assembly: GCA_046350295.1. Lineage (GTDB taxonomy): Bacteria > Planctomycetota > Planctomycetia > Gemmatales > Gemmataceae > JAXMAR01. The sequence continues at coordinate 38,976 of JAXMAR010000025.1, read as the reverse complement.
CCACGTTTTCACCTTCGTTCTCTGCTTCGCCAAGCGCTTCCACATCTACCTGCGGCAACAGATGCGCGGCCACTGGCAAGCGCTTGGCCGCGGCCCGCGTGAACTACCCGGCTATTCCGGCCCGGGCGAAACGCATCCTTCCGACTTGACCGCGATCACGCTTGCCGACGCCACGCTTGCCGTCGTCGGCCTGGGCGGCATCGGCCTGGAGACGGCGCAGCGCGGCCTGGCGTTCGGCATGCGGGTACTGGGCGTCGATCCGCGCGCGACCTCGGTTCCGGACGGCGTCTCGTTGCTGCGGCCCGAGCGGTTGGACGAGGCGATGGGGGAGGCGGACTTCGTCGTCATCGCCGCGCCCCACACGCCGGAGACGTACAAGCTGTTTCGCCGCGAACGCATTCGCCGCATGAAGCGAGACGCCTATCTGATCAACGTGGGCCGCGGCGTGATCGTCGATCTGGTGGATCTGACGCTGGCGCTGGAAGCGAAGGAGATCGCCGGGGCGGGACTGGACGTGTTCGAAACGGAGCCGCTGCCGGCGGAGCATCCGTTGTGGCGGATGGAGAACGTGATCATCACCCCCCACTGCGCCGCGGCGTCGCCCCGGGTGGCGGAGCGGCATTTGAAGACGCTGCTCGACAATGTGGGACGTTTTGCAAGGGGGGAGGCGCCGGCGAACGTGGTGGACAAGGCGCGATGGTTTTGACTCCGTAACCGGGCGTCACTTCAGTACGCTGATCGAGACGTTTCTGATCCCGCCCTCAAAAAGAATGTCCACGAGCCGCGCGACGTCCTTGCTTTTGGTCGCCGTTCCAGCGCGGATTTCCGCGGCGCCGGCGGAGCCCGCCTGCGCCATCCTGAGCTTGGCGGTTGCTTTTTGCGCGGCCAGCTTGATGAGGATGGCGTGGGCGGCGTCATAGCGCATCTCCGGCGAGGCGATAAGGACCACCTGGAGCCGATGGTCGTCTGCTTCCTGGGCGGAGGCATGGCCGCACGAAAAGAACCCAAAGAACACGGCGAAACAAATCGACTTCAAGGTCATGATCCATGCTCCATTTTCGAGGCGGTTGACACACGGGCGTCGGAATCAAATCTGTAGCGCCATCGCGGCGAACTCCGCGGGCTTCAGCCGGCCCTCCTCGGTTTCCACCGCGCCGGCGCCGGCCTGTGCCAGCGCCCAGGCCAACGTGTTCCAGCCGCGCAGCAAGTCCGCTCCCGCGTTGCCCCATGTCACGAGGCGAACGCCATCCGGCTCGCGTTGCAACGTCACCATGCCGCCCGTCAAGCCCACGCGCAGCTCCCGCCAGGTCTCGGGGGGCGCCTCGTCGGGAAACGCCAGTTCGCCGTCGATCATCCGCATCTGCACCGGGCAACCGCGCTCCTCGGCCAACTTCGTCCACGCCTCCCAGGAGGGCGCCTGCCCGATGATCACCTTGCGGTCCATTCCCATGACGTCATCCTGATGTGTTGGCGCGCCGTTTGCTAATTCTATTTTCGGCTGCGACACGCAACCCGCAGTATTTGAAGAACCGGAGCGAAAACAACGCGGAACGGGAAGCGCGGCTCGCGCTTCTGTCACCCACGCTTCACAATACCCTCCTTGTAACTCCCAACTGGGGTCGAAACCGGGAGACGCAAGTCTCCCGGTTTCGTTTGTTTGCGATGCTACTTTGCCTTCTTCGAGGCCGGATCGGTGATGGCGGGGAACGTGTCGGTGCGAAACGGGCTGGCGGGCAGGCCCGCGGCGTTGAAGAGGTTGACGATCGGGTGGTTGGCCCAGCCGAAGCGAACTTCCTGCGGGCTGGAAAGCTTGTCGCTCCAGACGACGACCGTCTCCCCTTCGATCTTCGCGTGGGCCGGCTCGAAGACGCCGTCCGCGCCGGCGATCGTGAAGCCTTTCAGCTCCTTGTCGCCGCCGCCGATGACCAGCCCCTTGTCGACGCTTTTGAACGTGAGGATGACCTTATTGCCGTCGACCTTTTTGCCGGTGTATTCCGGGCCGGAGAAGGTGATCTTCTCGCCATAGGCCAGGGCGCGGGCAGCCAGGGCCAGGCGGGCGCCGACCGGCTCTTTCTTGGACGGGTGGATGTCTTTCGCATCGCCGTAGTCGGTGATGACGGCCTGGGCCGTGTTCTTGACCGTCTGCGCCGTGAAGAGCTGGGCTTCGCGCAGCTCGGCCCAGGTCGGCGTCTTGGGAATGTCCCAGGGGGCGAGCTGAACGAAGAGGAACGGGAAATCGCCCTGCTTCCAGTCGTCGCGCCAGCTCTTGATCATGGCGGGGAAGAGCGTGCGGTATTGCCAGGCGCGATCGGCGTTCGACTCCCCCTGATACCAGATGACGCCGCGGATGGCGAACGGCATCAAGGGGGCGATCATGCCGTTGTAAAGGTTGGAGCCCTTGAGCCCCTTCAGCCCGGGCGTCGTGTCAAAGATTTCGGTCCGGGTCCAGCTCTCGGCGGGAGTGCCGCCCCAGGCCGATTGGATCAGGCCGACGGGGACGATCAGCTTCTCCTGCAAGTCGCGGCCGAAATAGTAGCCGACGGCGGAGAAGCCGGGGACGGTGGCCGGGGAGCATTCGACCCACCTGGCCGGGGCGACGAAATCGCTGATCGGCTTGGGCTGCGGCGTCTTGGGGGCGCTGAAGAGGCGGATCATCGGATAGTCGGCCTTGGCGATCGCCTCCTTGGCCTTGAAGGTTCCGGAAAGGGACCATTCCATGTTCGACTGCCCGCTGCACACCCAGACCTCGCCGACGAGGACGTTCCTGAGGCGGATGCCGTAGCCGGCGCCGCTGATGTCCAGGTCGAACGGGCCGCCGGGCTTCAGGTCCTTGAGGAAGACGACCCAGGCGCCGTCCTTGCCGGCCTTGGTCGAGGCCGCCTGCCCCTGGATCTTGACCGTCACCGGCTCGCCGGGGGCGGCCGTGCCCCAGACGGGGCACTTCATGCCTTGCTGGAGGACCATGCCGTCGGTAAAGAGGCCGTGCGGCTTGACGGCGGCGTCGGCCTGGGCGGCGAAGAGAAAGAGGACGGAGAGGATTAGCTTTCGCACCTTCGAATCTCCTGTTGCTTGGTCACGTTTGGATGGAGGCAAGTGTCGCACAACGGGGAGCCAATGCAAAGCGAAATCCGACGATGGACGTTGGCACGGCGACGCCAGATGACCCGTCCATGGAGGATCATTTTTTCGGAGCCCGGCAGAGTGGGTACAATCGCAGCAGCGGTTACGCAAGAGCGGTGGACGATGACTCCCGCTCTGCTGGTTGGCGCTGCTGAGTGTGGGCGCCGGCAATACGCGTCCTTCGGGCGGAGCCGCGTTAGCGTTAGCCGCGGCGAGGGATCCCTAGGAAGGTGGCGCGCCGCCAATGCGTTTCGGTCAGCGGAAACGGTTTGACTCGATAGGATACGCCTGTATATTTGTTGTACGCGCCCCAAAACTTGGATCTTCTCATGGCGAACGAAAAAGCCTTCTTCGCTATCCGCTCCGCGAATTGCCGGGCCACTTCGATGAGGTGTACGCGAAAAAATTGCGGCGCCGGGGCTAATGTCCCTGAGGCGGCTGGCGGGTGAGCTTTGCTTGAATGTCACCGATGGAATGACAAGGAGCGAGTCATGTACCTGGTACGATGCGAGGTTAGCGAAGGGCCACGGCCTGGATACAAAGCGATCGGCATTTCGAGTGTTGAAGGGTATTCGGAGTATCTGGTGGTTGAGGAACGCTTCCTCGTCCACCGGGACGATGGCGTTTACCTCCCCGTGATCCTCGTAGGCTGGGATCGCAGACAGAACCTGGCCCTGGCGCAATTGCCCTACGAGGCCGACTCGGGGGCGAATCGCGTCTGGGTTTCGAAGACGCAGATCGTTCCTGAAGCGGACGAGGTTCCGGCATGATCCTGAGTGACCGGGAAATCGAACTGGCGCTGGATCAAGGGACGCTGGTGATCTCGCCCCGGCCGGATCCCAAGCACATGGATTCGACAACGGTCGATTTGCGCCTCGGGCCGACTCTGGACCAGTGGGACTTTCCGAGACCTGATGAAGGACTTGGTCAACAGCCGTTGCGGTTCCGTCCCGCGCATCCGGGCTTCAAGTTTCACGAGCTCGAAAAGAGGTACACCAAGCAGATTGACATCAAAGAGAAAGGCTTCGAGCTGGAACCCACGCCTGGAAGGAACTTCATTCTCGGCTGGACCATCGAGCGCATCTATCTTCCGCACAAGTCGCGTCTGTGCGCCCGCGTCGAAGGGAAGAGTAGCATGGCGCGGATGGGCCTGGGCGTACATGTCACCGCGCCGACCATCCATGCCGGCTTCGGCTACAACGCTAACGACCCAAACGACCAGGGGGCGAGCCTTCGCCTCGAAATCTGGAATGTGGGTCCGCTTCCCATCGAACTCAGCTACGGCATGCGCATCTGTCAGTTGATCCTCGAAGAGGTGCGCGAGGTGCCGAAGGCGGGCTATCTCGGGCAATTCAATCTGCAAGGCCCGAAGCCGGCGTAGTGCCGCGAACGGTCGCCGGCGGGCTGCACATCGTCTCCTGTCCGCTGGCGCTTTCAACGTCAGTTGTGTCGATTTTTTGGGCACACCCTCGCTGAATGGCCAACACGGTACGTGCGCGCCGGTCACCCGCCCGCCGGCTTCTCCACGTGCCCGCCGAACTTGAAGCGCATCGCGGACAGGATCTTCTCGGCGAACGTGTGCTCCTGGCGCGAGCGGAAACGCGTGTAGAGAGACGAGGTCAGCACCTCGGCGGGGACGGATTCCTCGATGGCGGCGAGCACGGTCCAGCGGCCTTCGCCGGAGTCTTGCACGGCGCCGGTGAAGTTGGAGAGGCTCGGGTTCTCGATCAAGGCCATGGCGGTCAGGTCGAGGAGCCAGCTGCCGACGACGCTGCCGCGGCGCCAGACCTCGGCGATGTCCGGCAGGTTGAAGTCGAAGCGATGGTCCTCGGCCAGCTCCTTCGAGTTGGCGCACTTGAGGATGTCGAAGCCCTCGGCGTAGGCCTGCATCAGGCCGTATTCGATGCCGTTGTGGATCATCTTGACGAAGTGGCCGGCGCCGGCCTGGCCGCAATGGAGGTAGCCGTCCTCGGCCGTGCCGCCGGTCTTTTCGCGGCCCGGGGTGCGCTCGATGGAGCCGCGGCCGGGGGCGAGGGTCTTGAAGATGGGATCGAGGCGCTGCACGACGTCGGTCGGGCCGCCGACCATGAGGCAATAGCCGCGCTTGACGCCCCAGACGCCGCCGGAGGTGCCGACGTCGACGTAGTGGACGCCTTTGGTGCGGAGCTCTTTGGCGCGGCGGATGTCGTCCTTGTAGTAGCTGTTGCCGCCGTCGATGACGCAATCGCCCGCCTCCATCAGCTTGGCGAGGTCCTGCACGGTCGACTCGGTCGGTCCGCCGGCGGGGACCATGACCCAGGCGGCGCGCGGCTTGGCGAGCTTCTTGACGAACTCCTCGAGCGAGGCGGCGCCGGTCGCTCCTTCCTTGACGAGGGCCTGCACGCTGTCCGCGCTGCGATCATAGACGACGCACTGGTGGCCGGCCTGCATGAGGCGACGCACCATGTTGGCGCCCATCCGTCCGAGGCCGATCATGCCGAGTTGCATAGTTGCGCTCCGTTGGTTTAACGAACAGGCTCGAGGACACCGTCCGCCCCGATTCTGCGAACCGGGGCTAAACGAGAATGTTCAACGCCGTTTTTCGGTGACGCGGTCGCCGTCCTGGACGAGGACACAGTCCGTCATGCCGACGAAGAGGCCCGTGCCGACGACGCCGGGGATGGCGCGGATGCGGGCGTCGAGGTCGTCCGGGTATTCGATCGGTTCGAGGCCGCAGTCGAGGATGAGGTTGCCGTTGTCGGTCACGTAAGGATCGTGTCCGGTCGCGCGCAACTGGGGCCGCAGTCCGAGGGCATCGAGGCGGCGGCGGCAGAGGGCCAGTCCGAAGGGGACGATCTCGACGGGCAGCTTGCCGCGTTCGCCGAGGCGCGCGACGAGCTTTTCGGAACCGACCAAAACGACGAAGCGCCGGGCGGAAGCGGCGACGATCTTTTCGCGGACCAGGGCGCCGCCCCAGCCTTTGATGAGGTCCAGGTTGGGCGCGACCTCGTCGGCCCCGTCGAAGGCCATGTCCAGTTCGCCGGCCTCGGCCAGGGACAGGAGCGGGATGCCGGATTGGCGGGCGAGAGCGGCGCTCGCTTCCGAAGTCGGCACGCCGCGGACCTTGAAGCCGGCGCGGACCCGGTCGCCCAGGGCCTCGATGAAGGCGTTGGCGGCCCGGCCGGTGCCCAGCCCGATGGTCATGCCGTCGGCGAGGAGCGTCAGGGCGTGTTCGGCGATCGTGGGCATGTGTTCAATGGCTCGTCTTTGACGGGGCGCCGTGGCCGAACGCGGAGCGGGTCGACTACTTTCGGGCCAGTTGCTCCTTGGCGATGGCGACGATGCGTTCGGGGGTGAAGCCGAATTTCTTTTGCAGCTCCTTGAGAGGGGCGGAGGCGCCGAAGGTGTGCATGCCGACGACGGCGCCCTTCATGCCGACGAAGCGCTCCCAGCCGAAGGTCGACGCCTGCTCGACGGCGACGCGGGCCGTCACGCTCGACGGGAACACCTCCTCGCGATAGCCCGGGTGCTTGCGACAGTAATACTCGAAAATCTCCCAGGACGGCATGCTCACGACGCGGGCCTTCACGCCGTCCTTCTTCAGCGCCTCGTAAGCGTCCAGACAGAGGCTGACCTCGCTGCCGGTACCGATGAGGATGATCTCGGGCTTGCCGCCGGGGGCGTCGGCCAGGACATAGGCGCCCTTGGCGAGGCCGGACGCCGGGGCGTATTTCGTGCGATCGATGGTCGGGATCGCTTGCCGCGTGAGGACCAGACAGGCGGGCTCGTGCTTGAGCGGCATGATGTAACGCCAGGCTTCGACGACCTCGTTGGCGTCGGCGGGGCGGATCACCAGCATGCCGGGGACGGCGCGGAGCATGGCGAGCTGTTCGATCGGCTGATGCGTCGGCCCGTCCTCGCCGACGCCGATCGAGTCGTGCGTGAAGCAGTAGATGACCGGGATCTCCATGATCGCGGCCAGGCGCAAAGGCGGCTTGCCGTAGTCGGAGAAGATGAGGAAGCCGGAGCCGTACGGCCGGACCTTGGCCAGGGAAAGGCCGTTGAGGACGGCGCCCATGGCGTGCTCGCGGATGCCGAAATGGAAATTGCGGCCGGCGTAGTTGTTGGCCTCGAAATCGCCGGCGCCGGAGAAGGTGAGGAGGGTTTTCGTGGACGGCGCGAGGTCGGCCGAGCCGCCGATGAGCCAGGGAACGTTCTTGGCGACGGCGTTGAGCACCTGGCCGGAGGAATCGCGGCTCGCCTTCCCCTTGGGATCGGCCGGGAAGTTGGGCAGGTCCTTGTCCCAGCCCTCGGGCAGGGCGCGGGTCTGCATGCGCCAGAGGTTGTCTCCGAGCAGCGGATGGGCCTTCTTGTATTCCTCGAACTTGGCGAACCAGGCGGTGCGCAGCTCGGCGCCCCGTTTGCCGATGCCGCTCTTGAACGTGTCGCGGACACCGTCCGGGATCAAGAACTTGGCGTCTTCGGGCCAGCCGTAGAAGCGCTTGGTAAGCTTGATCTCCTCGTCGCCGAGGGGCTCGCCGTGGGCCTGGTGCGTGTCCTGCTTGTGGGGCGCCCCGTAACCGATGTGGCTATCGACAATGATCAGCGTCGGCCGGCCCTTCTCCTGCTTGAAGGTCGTGAAGGCGCGTTTGAGCATCGTCAGGTCGTTGGCGTCGGTGACGCGGGTGACGTTCCAGCCGAGCGCCGCGAAGCGCCCGCCCACGTCTTCGCTGAACGCCAGGTCGGTGTGCCCTTCGATGGTGATGCGGTTGTTGTCGTAGATCCAGCACAGGTTCGACAGCTTCAGGTGGCCGGCCAGCGAGGCCGCTTCATTGGAGACGCCTTCCATCATGCAGCCGTCGCCGCCGATGGCATAGACGTCGAAGTCGATCATGTCGAAGCCGGGGCGATTGAAGTAGGTCGCCATCCAGCGCGAGGCGATCGCCATGCCGACGCTGTTGGCGAAGCCCTGGCCGAGGGGCCCGGTGGTCGTCTCGACGCCGCTGGTCCAGCGGTACTCCGGATGGCCGGGGCACTTGCTGTCGAGTTGGCGGAAGCGCTTGATGTCGTCGAGCGGGACGGAAAGGTGACCGAGCGTCTCGTACTTGCTGTTGACGGCCTTGACGCCGGTGAGGTGGAGCAGCGAGTAGAGGAGCATCGAGGCGTGGCCGGCGGAGAGGACGAAGCGATCGCGGTTGGGCCAGACGGGATCCTCCGGATCGAAGCGGAGGAAGGTCTGCCAGAGGGTGTAGGCGACGGGGGCGAGGGCCATCGGCGTGCCTGGATGGCCGGAGTTGGCGGCCTGCACCGCGTCCATGGACAGGGTGCGGATGGTGTTGATCGCCAGCATGTCCAGGGCGGAATTGTCAGCCATGGCCCCTCCCGGTTGTTCGGCACAGGCGAGCCGGGCGGCGTAAGCCCCCGGAGGATGGTATGGAGATGACGCTCGCCCAGTCTAGTTTCAAAGGAAACGGGCCGGAATCAAGGGCGCGTCGTTGAAAGTTGCCTGAGCGTCATTTCGCCTGGCCGCGCAGGAAGCTCTCGATGGCGCGCGGATGGGCGGCGCCCCTCGACGTGGCGCCGCGGCCGGCGAGCGGATGGTCGCCGTCGTGGTAGCGATGGCACAGGACGCAATCGAAACGGACGCCGCCCGACGGACCGCCACTCGCGGGGGCGTGGCATTTGACGCAGTTGTCCATGGCGGGGACGAGGACATCGCTGCTGACGACGGACGCCTTCTCATTCAGGGCGCCATCGGGAAGTGAGGCGTAGGCGCGATCGTGGCACTCGCGGCAATCGACGGCGCGATGGGCCATGTGATCGAAGCGGGCGTGTTTGAGCCAGACCTGGGGCACGTTCGGTGGCGTTATTTGCCATTCCGTCCACTCCTCATCAATGCCCGGCCACACAAGCAAGGTAACAGTGCCCCCTATTTGCTTTACCTCATGACACAGCGCGCAGTTTTTCTTGAGCGGCATCTCGTAAAGCACCTTGGTGGCGTCGGCGACGTTCTTCTCCACCAGTTCCTTCAGTTTCGGCGTGAGGATGCTCTCGCTCATCTTCCCCGGCAGAGGGCGTTTCGCCTTGGTGTCCCAGAAGCCCGCCATGCCGCGCGCCGCCTGGGCGGTGTAGTAGTCGCGCAGCCAGGCTGCCAGTTCCGTCGGCTGCTTGCGGTGCGGCACGGCGACAGCGGCGAGGCTGCCGTCGGGTTTCATCTCGGGGACGTTGAGCGGATGGCAGGCGCGGCACTGGTTCTCGTACGTGATCGGCAGGAAGTAGGCCCCCGCGCTGCGCGGCGGCAGCGTCGCCGGGCTCACCTCCATTTTTTCCGCGACCGTCAGCGGGAAGTCGGCGGCGTCGAGCTGATGGCAGGCGCGGCAATCGAGCTGCACTGGGGCGTCGTCTCCCTTGTCCGGCTGCGCGGCCAGGTAGCGCTTGCGATACTCGGCCGGAATGTTCTTGAGCGTGAAGGTCACGCCACCCAGGCCGGTCTTGGAGCGGACCGCCATGCCGGGCGTCATGTGCAGGGCATGGTTGAACTTGAGCTTGCCGGGATCGCTCTTGATGGAGCGGAAGTCGGGATGGCTGCCGGCCGCGAAGCGCGTGACATCGGCGTAGTCCGACTTGGTGGTACTGTGGGCGGCGAGGTCGCGATGGCATTGCGTGCAGTCGGCGTCCGCCAGGCGCACGAGCGAATGGCCGGGGCCCCGGTGCTCGCGGTGGCAGGCGGCGCAGTTGAGGGACGGCGTCTCGTTCTTGTGATGCGCCGGACCGGCGTGGCAGGCCTGGCATTTCTCGCCTGACGCATGACTCATCCCCGGCGGGGCCCAGGCGTGCGCGCTGATGGCCTGGAACGGCTCATGGCACGCCGAGCAGGTCGCGTCCCAGGCCTGGTGCGGCGAAGCGACCGGTGCGGGCGCCGCGCCGAGGCTCACTTCGCGGCTGAAGGCCCACGCGAGCGCCACGCCGACGACCGTCAACCCGAGCGCGGCCAGAGCCAGACGCCCTTTCCACTTCTGCACGGGCGTGCGGCCGCGGAAGTAATCGAGCGGCAGGGTGAGTGGCCGGGGTTTGGTGAGGTCGGTCATGGCTTGGGGCGGGGTCCTTGCCGGAAACTCTATGCCGGCCGTTTCTTCGAGATCAACTTCACAATCGCCGGCACCAGGTCCGTAGGCACGACCATCACGGTTTTCGCCTTGTCCTTGAAAGCCGCTTCGTGCTCCGCGAGTTGTTCATCCTCGGACTGCTTGTCGTAATATCCGGCAAGCTGCCGGACCCGCTTTTCATTCCATCCTGCCGGATAGGCCTGTTTCTTTTTCATTTCCTTTTCCTCCGCTGGCGCCTGCGGAAGCCTCGTTTCGCCTCGGGCTTCAAGTCAAAAGCCGTCACGACGAATCCATTCATTCTTCTTCTGGCCATTCTAGCGGATGCCCTTTTTCTAGTAGAACTTCAGCGCCACGAAGACGTGAACGAACATCAGGACGATTAGGCCCACGGAGAGCGGGAAGTGGACCCAGAGCCAGTTGTGCAGCCAGAAGTGAATGCGCGCCTGGCGGTCCCACTGGCGGCGTCGCTGACAGTAGGTCTCCAGCGTATCGACCACGCCATGCGCCTCGGGCGGCGCTTCTTCGCGCAGCTTCTCGAAGAGCAGACGCGATCGGCCCTGATGCGCCAGCGCGGCGTTGCCGGCTGCCCCCCGTAGATAGTACGGGGACAGGGCGTTCTCGAAGAACGCGGCGAGCGGCTGGCAACCGCTGACGCCGGCGGGCACGGCGAGGGCAGTTCGGCCGGCCGCGACGACGACGCTCGGCTCTTCCTCCTCCTTCTCCTTCTTGGCCTGCTTGCCCTCGGGGGCGGGGTTACACAGGCGGGCGACCATGGTCCGGGCGTCGTCCTCCATCTGGGCGCCCAGGGCGTCGCGGTGATGCGCGATCGTTTCGTCCGGGATCTCCTCAAGCATTTGAGCGGGCAGGTAATTCTGGAGCACCCAACCCCAGACGCCGCTGCCGACGACGACGAAGAGGAGGACGAGGAGAATGGCGGCGAGCGGCCCGCCGAATCGGAAGCCGCTATGGATGAGGAGAAGGGGGATCGTGAGCAGGCCGAGCCAGATATGGGCGCGGAGCCAGGCCTGGGCCGTGCCGATCTTGACGGCGCGGATCTTCTTGCGCAGCCAGAGGGCGAACTCGAAGAGGCAAATCAGGCCGCCGACGATGCCGCAGACGAAGCCGGGCAGGCTGCTGCCGCCGGGCCAGCGCGGCGACGTGATCGCCTCGACGGCATACCAGGCGCCGGCGGCGAAGGTCGTGAGCAACGCGAGCCAGAACCAGGGGCGATGGCGAGCCCAGTTGGAGCGATCCAGGAGCACGAGGGCCTTCCGTGAAGACGTCTGTGAGAAAGGTTGAATGATGATCGAAGCGCGGGCGGCTGTCAACGGCCGGTCCGGAAACAATGGCGGCAACGGCGGCTTCCTGTTACGCTCAATCCCGACGGCGTCCCGCGCCGTCTTCAGGGCAGAGCAACCGCCCTTTTCGAAAGGACCCGACGCCATGATCGAGAACGCCTTGCGCTGGGGCATCCCGTTCCTCACGCTCGCCGTCGCGGCGCAGGCCGACGCCGCCTGCTGCTACTTCTCCGCGAAGAACGCGGACATCCTTCAGCCGGCGCAGAAGGTGTTTCTGACCTACGACCCGGCCGAGAAGATCGAGACGTTCACGGTGCAGCCGAAGTTCGAAGGGAACGCCCTCGACTTCGGCATGGTGATCCCGACGCCGGCGCAGCCTAAGCTGCACGAGATGCCGAAGGAGTTCTTCAAGCACCTGGCGATCTATACGATTCTGAAGCGGCGCGAGTCGCCGCATAGCGAGTTGTTGCCCGTCGTCGAGATACAGGCCGGTCTATTTTTCAAAGCCTTTGACGCGCAGGGCCGAGACAAGGACACGAACAAAAAGGACGATGGCAAAGCGCCGCCCCCTGTCCGTATTCTGGAAACCGGCGTCGTCGGCTCCCTCGATTACAAGGTCCTCGAAGCCGACCGGGCTGACGCCCTCTACCAGTGGCTCAAGGACAACAAGTACCAGTTCTCGGGCGACGAGGCGACGCTCGATTATTACGTCAAGAAGAAATGGTTCTTCACCGTCATGAAGATCGACACCATGGCGATGAAGAAGAACAAGGACGGCACATTCTCGGGGGAAGTGACGCCGACGCGCTTTCAGTTCGCCAGCGAGAAGTTCATCTACCCGCTGAAGATCACGCAGATCAGCGTCAAGGACAAGACCGAGGCGCTCATCTACGTCCAGGCGCCGCACAAGGTCGATCTGCCGGGCGACTGGACCTACCAGTACACCTGGGTGCCGATGCTGCAAGCGGCGACCGGCTGCACGCCGGGCGGCATTCAGGGGGGCGGCGAGGAGTGGGTCAAGGCGCTCGGCGGGCAGGTCCCGGTCCTCCTCAAACGCGCGAGCGACCTTGGCTTCCGCTTCCTGCCGGGGCAGCGTCCCGCGCCCAACACGAAGGGGCACATCCCGACGATGATGGAATGGGCGCGAAAGCTGAGCGCGAATGACATCAAGGTGCTCAAGGGGGAGGCGCCTTACAGCGAGAAGGTCCCCAACGTCGACGAGGGCTTCACGCAGGCCGACATGAAGGATCCCAAGCGGGCGCAGGCGATCGTGAAGGTCATTCAGGCGCGCCTCGCGAAGGCGCAAAAAGAGCGACCGTTCGGCTACGCGGTGCGCGACGTGCCGGCCGACGATGTCAAAGGTTTGACCCAGCTGGCCGGTCATTTGCAGGAAGGGCTGTTCATCACCAAGTTCCGGAAGATCTTCTGCCGGGATGAGATGAACGAAGACCTGGTGCTGGTTCCCGCGCGGCAGGGGGAGCAGGAGGATCGGTCGGAGTACGAGGAGATTCTGCCGACGTCGCCGCCGTGATGTCAAGTTGTTCCGACTCCGAAGGAGTCACAGAATGTAGCCGGCGGTTGAGCGCAGCGACACCGCCGGAAAGGCGAGCGGACGACTCCGTGGACCCCGGCAGGGGTCCCAGAGACGGCACAGCGACCCGTCTCTGCGACCCCTACCGGGGTCGCCGTGCGCGATGCACGGAGCTTCCGGCGGTATCGCTGCGCTCAACCGCCGGTTACCGTCTGCCACCCCTCCGGGGTGAATCCGCGGAGATGTTTCTGCCGACGTCGTCGCCGTGATTCGCTGCCGCGGATTGCGCGGATGGACGCGGATCGGAAGAGGGAGCGCGGACGCAACGCAGCTGGTAGACGCCCGCCGCAGGAGCGACAATCGAGATGGGGCCGCGCGCGGGCGCCCGAAAAGCCGAGGGGCAAACGGCGTAAACGGCGCGCGGCGCCGTTGACAAACGGTGCTAACCTGCATTTCTCACCATCCCCTCGGTCATCCCGCGGATCGCCGGCGACGGGGGAGTGGGACGCCCCGGGGCGGTGTGCCAAACACCTCTGCTACCTTGAACGATGGACTTGGTAAGTGTCCTGTCCCCGTTTTTCGGTGTTGAAGGGCATGGGGCGGCGGCAGGAGGCGCACGGCGGACGCGAAGATCCTGATGAGAAATGCGGAGTCGTGACCAAGAGGGCGGGGAGAGGTCAAGTGGTATTCAGTCAGGCATGGCTGGCCCCGGAAATGGAGGAGCCGCCGCAGTCGCCGCCGCGGTCGCCGCCGCGGTCGCGCCCAAGGCGGCCGGCAGGCCGGCTGGCAACTCCCGCAGCGTTTGCCACACGCGCGCGAACACGTCGCGGAGGGGAAAGGCCTCCGACAATGCCAGCACCACCCGCCGTACCGACGTCGTGATCACGGCGCCGATCTTGAGCAGCTTGACACGGATCGTGTCGCACTGGGCCTGGGCCAACTCCGTGTCCTTCAGGCCATACGCGCGCAGCGCGCGCATCAGGATGTAGGCCACCGTCGACAGGCACAGGCGAATCTGGTTGGCCCGCATCGTCGCGCAACTGACGCGGTCGGCGAACAGGCACAGCTTCTTCTCCTTGATGCGGTTCTCCATGTCGCCGCGTGCACAGTATTTCTCTTCATAGAGCGGCTGCGCCGCAAGCGCCTCGGCCGACAGCGACGTGACCACAAAACGCGGATTCGCTCCCTGGCTCAGATGTTCAGCCTTGCCCACGACGCGCCGCTCCCGGCTCCAACTCTTGTGCGTGCGATAGCTGAAGTCCTTGAACACGCGCGCCGCCTTGCCAGTCTGTGCGAACAACTCCTGGGCTTGATGCATTTCTCAGCCCAAAATACGCTGCAAACGCTTGTTTTTCGCCATGCCGAACAGGAAGTCCACGCCGGCGCCTTCGCACCAACGCATCAGATGCTCGCGGCAAAAGCCGCTGTCGCCGCGCACCAGGATGCGCACCTCGGGCCAGACCGCGCGCAGCCGGGCCACGATGCGCTCCAGGTGCTTGAGCAGGCCGACGCTGGCATCGAGGTCCGCCGGCCGCAACAGCGCCAGGAGCGGATGATCGCCGCAGAAGATGTAGAGCGGCAAGTAGCAGTACTCGTCGTAGTATCCGTGGAAGAACCGCCCGAGCTGATGGCCGTGCAGTTGCGTGTCAGTGGTGTCGACGTCCAGCACGATCTCCGCGGGCGGCGCCACGTGTTGCTGCACGAAGGCCTCGACGAAGAAACGCTGCATGGCGTCGAGGTGAGCGACGATCTTCTTGTAGCGGCTGCCGGCGTTGGCACGCACGGGCGTCAGCTCGAGACGATTGAGGGTGCTCTTGCCGGCCAGAGCTTTGCCCTTGTCACGTGCCCGCAGACGATCGTTGCCTTGCGGATCTTTCTTGCCGACCAGGACGGCGAGCAAGGGATCGTGCCGTAATTGGTCGTGGTCGTTGAGATCTTCATAGCCCAGGCACAGGCCGAAGACGCGCTGCTTGACCAGGTCGGTAACGGAATGCTCGATCGCCTCCGGGTCACGATGATCGCTGAAGCAGGCCGCGAACCGCTCGATGAAGCGGAACTTCCCTTCGACCTCGCGCAGCAACAGCGTGCCGCCATCGGAGGTGACTTTCCCACCGTTGAAAGCGGCGACGACTTCGCGCTGGCCGAGGTCTTGGAAACGGAAAACGGCCGGGCTACACTCTGTCATAACAAGACCGCTCCTTCCATGGGCCGTATGGTTTGACGTCACATTCCTTTACGGCCCGAAGAGCGGTCTTGTTTCTTAAAACAGTGAGAAATGCGGGCTAAACGGCCGATTTTGGGGCGCTCCGCGAAGGAGTTCCACCGCCGGAAAAGGAGCGCCCTTGTTCATGATCTATGTCGACGCCGACGCCTGCCCGGTCAAAGCCGAGGTGCTCAAGGTCGCCACGCGGTATGACGTGCCCGTCCGATTCGTCGCGAATACGCCGCTCCAGTTGCCCACGCGTCCGTCGATCGAGATGGTGGTGCGCTCGGGCTTCGGCGGGGTCGATGATTGGATCACGGAGCAAGCCGCGGCGGGAGATATCGTCATCACCGCGGACATCCCGCTCGCCGCCCGCTGTCTGGAGAAGAATGCGCGGGTCTTGAGCCCGAAGGGGCGCGCCTTCACCGACAACGACATCGGCGACGCGCTGGCCGCGCGGGGTCTGATGGATGAGCTGCGGCAAAGCGGGGTGGTCAGCGGCGGGCCGGCGCCGATGACGCAGCAGGACCGCTCGCGTTTTCTATCTCGCCTCGATGAGACGATTCATGCGGTCAGGCGTGCTTACCCGCCGGCCTAGGCATGGAGCTGCGCCGCTTACTTCGTGCGCGGCTCCTTGAGAAAAATCCATGCGCGAGGCGCCACTAGTCGCCGACCTGGTCGCGGTCCAGCGCGTGGGCTTGTAACTCCTCCAGGTCGACGAACTCGAGCGCCGAGATATGGGTCGCCTCCAGGACGACGGGGGGCGCGATGCCCGCCTCGAGCGCCTCCTTCCAGCGCGCGGCGCAGAGGCACCAGCGATCGCCGGGCTCCAGGCCGGGGAAGCCGTATTCCGGGACGGGGGTGACCAGGTCGTTGCCGCGCGACACGGAGAAGGCGAGGAACTCCTCGGTCATCTCGGCGCAGACGACGTGCAGGCCCTGATCGCCGGGCCCGGTCTCGCACTTGCCGGTGCGGTAAAAGCCGGTGCGCGGGGACATGCAGCAGGTCTTCAAGGGGCCGCCGAGGACGTTCTTGCCGGGCATTGGTCCGGTCCTTTTCGCTCAGACAATCAGCGTTGGGTTTTCTGCGGAAACGGAACGAGCCTTCAACCGATCGGTAGAAGGCTCGTTGTAGTCTAACAGGTTGCCGCAAGCGTGCAATCGGGAGGCGGAGCCTCCGGGCGGCGCGTTCCCAGGCGGAGCCTGGGAACGAGGGTGTTACTTCGCTTCACCGGCGCCGACAAGCTCCGGCGTGGCGGCGGCGCTGGAGGTCGCGTCGAAGATGACCTTCTTCTCTTCGGCTCCCTCCGGCTGCGTCACTTTGACCGTGATGGTGTCCTTGCCGTCGAAGCGCCCGTGCAGCAGCTCTTCGGCGAGGGGGTCTTCGAGATAGTGCTCGATGGCCCGGCGCAGCGGGCGGGCGCCGTATTCCAGGCTCGTCCCCTTCTCGATCAGGAACTCCTTGGCCTCGTCGGTGAGGACGAGCTTGAAGTTCTTTTCCTTGAGTCGCTTGGAGACCTTCTCGAGCTCGATGTCGACGATCCGCTTGAGGTCTTCCTTGGTCAGGCCGCGGAAGACGATGATGTCGTCGACGCGGTTGAGGAACTCGGGGCGGAAGTTCCGCTCCATCTCCTCCTTCAGCGTCTTCTTCATCGAATCGTAGTTCGACTCTTCCGTCTTGGGACGGAACGTGTCGGTGAAGGTGCGGCGGCCGGTGATCTGCTCGGCGCCGATGTTGGTCGTCATGATCAAGATGCAGTTCTTGAAATCGATGGTGCGACCAAAGCTATCGGTGAGCCGGCCTTCTTCCATGATCTGGAGCAGGCTGTTCCAGACGTCCGGGTGGGCCTTCTCGATCTCGTCGAGGAGGATCACGCTGTAGGGCCGGCGGCGGATCTTCTCGGTGAGTTGGCCGCCCTCTTCGTAGCCGACGTAGCCCGGAGGAGCGCCCCAGAGCCGGCTGACGTTGTGCTTTTCCTGGTACTCGCTCATGTCGATCTGGATGAGGGCGTTCTCGTCGCCGAACATGAACTTGGCCAGCTGCTTGGCGAGCAGCGTTTTGCCGACGCCCGTGGGACCGGCGAAGATGAAGCTGCCGGTGGGCCGCTTCGGGTCCTTGAGGCCGGCGCGGCTCTTGCGGACGGCCTTGGCGATGGCGGTGATCGCCTCGTGCTGGCTGACGACGGCCTTGTGCAGATCGTCTTCCATGCCGAGGAGCTTGCGGGTCTCGTCGGCGCTGATGTCGACCAGGGGCACGCCGGTCATCTTGTTGACGACCTCGCGGATGACCGCTTCGTCGACGACGCCTTCGGTCTCCTTCTGCTTCTCGCGCCAGTCCTTCTGGATCTGCTCCTTCTTCTTCTTGAGCTTGTCCGCCTGGTCGCGCAGGTGGGCGGCCTTCTCAAAATCCTGCTCGGCGACCGCGGATTCCTTCTCCTGGTTGAGCTGCTCGATCTGGCCGTCGATCTCCTTGAGGTCCGGCGGCCGGGTCATGGCCTTGAGGCGGATGCGGGCGCCGGCCTCGTCGATGACGTCGATGGCCTTGTCCGGCAGGCAGCGGCCGGTGATGTAGCGGTCGGACAGCTCGACCGCGGAATGGAGAGCGTCGTCCTTGATCTGGACGCGGTGATGCGCCTCGTAGCGGTCGCGCAGGCCCTTGAGGATCTCGATGGTCTCGTCCTTGGAGGGCGGGTTGACGATGATCTGCTGGAAGCGGCGCTCCAGAGCCGCCGTCCTTCTCGATGTACTTGCGGTACTCATCGAGGGTGGTGGCGCCGATGCACTGGATCTCGCCGCGGGCCAGGGCGGGCTTGAGGACGTTGGAGGCGTCGATGGCGCCTTCCGCGCCGCCGGCGCCGACCAGCGTGTGCAGCTCGTCGATGAACAGGATCGTGTTCTTGGCGCGGCGGACCTCGTTCATCACCGCCTTGATGCGCTCCTCGAACTGGCCGCGGTACTTGGTGCCGGCGACCATCATGGCGAGGTCGAGCACGACGATGCGCTTGTCGCGCAAGAGCTCAGGGACGTTGGAGTCGACGATGAGCTGGGCCAGGCCTTCGACGATGGCCGTCTTGCCGACGCCGGCCTCGCCGAGGAGGACGGGGTTGTTCTTGGTGCGGCGCGACAGAACCTGGATGACGCGCTCGATCTCGTTTTGCCGGCCGATGACCGGGTCGAGCTTGCCTTGCCGGGCGAGCTCGGTGAGGTCGCGGCCGAAGCTGTCCAGAGCGGGCGTTTTGGATTTGCCTTTGTTCGCGGTACGTTCGCCGGCGCCGCCACCACCGCCGCCGCCGCCACCGGTGTTTTCTTCCGCCATGTTGTGCCCCAAGAGATTGAGAACTTCCTCGCGAACGTCTTCCAGTTTCAGGCCCAGATTCATGAGCACCTGGGCGGCGACCCCTTCCTGCTCGCGCAGGAGGCCCAGGAGGAGGTGTTCCGTGCCGACGTAGTTATGATTGAGATTGCGCGCTTCTTCGATGGAATACTCGATCACCTTCTTGGCGCGGGGCGTCTGCGGCAGCTTGCCCATGGTGACCATGTCGGGCCCGGCCTGCACCAGCTTCTCGACTTCCATCCTGATCTTGCGCAAGTCAATGTCAAGGTTCTTGAGGACATTGGCCGCGACGCCGGTGCCTTCCTTGACGAGGCCCAGGAGGATATGCTCAGTGCCGATGTACTCGTGGTTGAAGCGCTGGGCCTCCTGGTTGGCCAGCTGCATCACCTTGCGAGCTCGGTCGGTAAAGCGTTCGTACATTCCCCTGTATTCTCCCGTAAGTAATGCGACGCCGGCCCGGAGTCGTTCCCATCCGCACGCCGTCCAAACGATCAGACGGCTCGATTCGAAATGCCCGGCGCGAAAGGGAGGGCAATAGACTAGCGCCTCGGAGACCTATGAATAAGATGCGCCGAAAGGGAAAAGGATTGGGCCGATGCGCGGTTTGCCTTCTCGTCCCGTTCCCGACGGCCCGCCGCCCACCTCCCTGCGGCGGCTCTCGTGAAAAACCTTTTTCACAGCCCGACCAACCAAGTCCCGGGTCCGATTTTCAGCAACCTTCCAAGCGGGAATGCTTTCTCGCGAGGGACTCCGTGAGCATTTTATGACGACGCCAAAAACAAATCAAGGCGGCCCGGCAGGGGGCGAAAACGGGGAAAAAAGGGCGCCATTCCTCCTCCCGACGAAACCGGACAGTCCCTTCACGTTCCCGCCACCCAGATGCTGCCGACCGGGTTCGCGACCGCCGGGAAGTTGCCGTTGACCGCCCGCGTCACGCCTTCGTACTGGCCGTAATCGTGGCCGCACAGCAGTCCGCCGGGCCGCAGCAGCGCTTGCGCCAGGGCGATGTCCTCCAGCACGGCGGCGTGGGAATGGTCCGCGTCGACGAACACCATGTCGACGCCGCGGCCGATGATGCGGCGGGCGATGGCGCGGGCATGGGGATCGCGCAAATTGAGGGCGAGGGGACGCACCAAGCCGGCGGCGATCTCGAAGGCGAGATTGCTCTGAAACTGAGCGAAGACGCGCGCGTCCGAAAAGTCCTCCTGCATCTCGGGACTGCCGAGCCACCAATCGATGGCGAAGACGGCGCCAGCCGTCGCCAGCGCCGCCGTGCTCCGGCCGCGCCACGAGCCAAGCTCGACGACGCAGGCGCGACCGGCCGCCTGCTCGGCAAGCCAGGCGAGCTCGGACTCGTACATGTGACCGTCGATCGAGCAGGCATGGCGCCAGCGAGCGCGGCGCTGTTCTTGAGTGGTAGCCGCGTCGGGATAGAAGTAATGATCGAGAAGACGCATGAGCGGCGGCGTCACGTAGTGCGTGGTGATGCCGCCGTTCTCGCGGGTCGGGAAGCGATGCGGTTGCCGCCATGCCTGGAAGCGGGGATCGTTGCGAAACGCCAGACCCGCGGCGCGAACGGCGCAGGCGGTCAGGTGCACGTCCTCCGTCGGCCGCTCGCCCCCTTCGTGGAATGCGGCGGAGAAGAGGTCCGGATGCGCATCGCCGAAGCGGACCACGGCCTCCATGGCGCGGCGGGAAAGCCAGTAGCCGGCGCCGCCGCTCGCGAAAACGGGCTGGTCCTCGTGGAGGGGATCGACGCCGACGTAATCGGCGCCGTCCGGATCGAAGCGGACAAGGCGGTCGGCATGGACGAAGGTGTCGTCGTCGCACTTGAAGGCGCCATCGAAGCCTTGCTCCAGTGCCCAGCGCAGCCAGTGGTGTATCTTGAAGAGCAGGGCGCGGTAGTCATCCGGGCAAGGCAGGTGGAGGACCGAGGCGGCGCGATCATGCCACAGGCGCTCCGCGCCTCCCACCAGGAAGACGGGCTCGACATCCGGACAGAGGGCCAGGCGGCGCGCCCAGGTCTGGGCGCACGCCTCGCGCCGCTCGGTAGGCTCTCCCCTGGTCAAGATGCCGACGCTGATCCTCATGACGACTCCGAATCCCTGACACGGTCCGTTCCAGCATGCGTCGGGTGGCGCCGCTTCGCAAGAGGAACCAGGGGCGAAGGCCTCGTCTTTTTTTCGTGACGGAGATCATGCTCGAGCTTACTTGCGACAACGCGGCCGAATACCTGCGCGAGCACGGCTTCAGCCCGGACGCGGTCACGTTTCTTTCCGGCGGCGTCTCGAACGTCGTTTTCCGCGTGGACGGCGCGCGTGGCCCGTTCATCCTCAAGCAATCGCGGCCGCAGCTCCGCACGCGCGACGCCTGGTTCAGCGATATCCGCCGCATCTGGCGCGAGCAAGAAGTGATGGAGGCGCTCGCTCCTTACCTCGACGAGGCGACCGTGCCGCGCGTGCTTTTTGTCGACCGCGACAACTACACCTTCGCCATGAGCCACGCCCCGGCCGGCGCCGTCGTCTGGAAGGAGCAGTTACTCGCCGGGAAGATCGATGACGCAGTCGCCGCACGGGTCGGCCGGGTACTCGCGTGCATCCACCAGTCGTCCGCCGAGCATGCGGGGGACTTCCAGCGCTTCGCGGACACGACCATCTACGACGAGCTGCGCATCGATCCCTTCTATCGCCGCGTGCAGCAGCGCGTTCCCGATGTCGCCGCCGTGATCGAGCCCATGGTGCATGACATGCTGACGCGCAAGGAATCGCTGTGCCACGGCGACTACACGCCGAAGAACATGCTCGTCCACGACGCCGGCTTCATGCTGGTCGACTATGAGACCGCCCACTTCGGCGACCCGACCATGGACCTGGGCCTGTGCCTGGCGCATCTCTTCTTGAAAGCGGCGCGGCGCCCCGCCGACTCCCCTGCCCTGCACGCCGCCATCCGCGCCCTGTGGCGCGAGTACGCCGCGAACGTCGCCTTCCGCCCGGTTGGAGAACTGGAGCGGCGCGGCGCCGCGCATCTCGGCGTCTGTCTCCTGGCGCGGGTCGACGGCACGAGCCCGGTCGATTACCTTGATGAACAAGCGAAGGACAAGGTGCGCCGTCTCGCCCGCGCGATCCTTTTGGACGGAGTGCGTCGCTGGGAAGACGTCTTGAACATGTCGCGTACTTAGACGGCGTTCGAACGCCACCAGAGTCGACGCGCAAGCGTCGAACGCGGCGCTGTTCGACGCTGCGCGTCGACTCTGGTTGGTCCCGCGTCAACATGAGATCAAGGACTGACGATGCTGCTCGCCTACGTCTCCGATGAACGTTACGTCGCCCTCGCGGGGGTCCACGTTGAGCTGATCAACCGCTCCGGCGCCTCGTGCAACGTCCGATCCGGCGCGTCCGGCAGCGTCCATGCCGATATCCCCGCCGGCGAATACGACGTCGTCCTGCAAAAAGCAGGTTACGGCTCCAAGCGTTCGCGCGTCCGCCTCGGCTGGGGCGTCGTCCACTTCCGGCTCCTGAGCGACGGTCTCCTCGGCTACGCCTGGCCCAGGTGTGTCCGCTCCGGCGAGCAGAGCGAGTTCCGCGTCCACTCCGTCGAGCCTTACGCTCGAGCTTTTCGCTACGGCCTCAAGAAAGAGTTCGTGACCGGCCTCGGCTGGCACGACGAGCATGGCCCGCGCGCTGTCATGCAGATCACCCCCGACGGCGACTACACGCAGACCGGCGTCGCCTGGAACAAGACCGGCTACCACAGCCCGCACCATCTGCAGCGCGTCACCGCTCCGCCTCGCTCCGGCCTTTACTACTTCCACGCGCATACCGCCAAGGGTGAAGCGTTCTCCTTCCCCTGGGCCGTGGCTCCGGCTCAGCCGCAGGCGCCGATCGCCGTGCTCGCCAGCGACATCCTGTGGAACGCTTACAACAACTTCGGCGGCCGCAGCAACTACATCCACGCGGATGAGCTGCCGGCGACGCCGACCGTCAATGCTCGCCAGGAGCTGAAACGCTACACGGATCCCGAGTTCAAGACCTGGGGCGCCGAGACGTACGTCCCGCTCTCCTTTGAGCGCCCCGAGCCGATCAACCACATCGATTTCGCCGAGCAGGTCACGGATCCGATCGAAGGCCGGGCCGCCTGCCACGTCGCGCCGACCGAATGGCGCCTGCTTGCCTGGCTGGAGCGTGAAGGTGTCGCCTGTGACCTCTACTCCGAGACCCAACTGCACG
Source organism: Gemmataceae bacterium (assembly GCA_046350295.1). Classification (GTDB taxonomy): domain Bacteria; phylum Planctomycetota; class Planctomycetia; order Gemmatales; family Gemmataceae; genus JAXMAR01. The sequence continues at coordinate 16,180 of JAXMAR010000025.1, read as the reverse complement.
CCGGCGTCCTCGACCTGTCGCGCTACCGGGCACTGGTCCTCGGCCCGCACCCGGAGTACTGGACGCGAAAGATGTACGACCGCGTCAAGGCGTGGGTCTTCGAGGAAGGCGGCCGGCTGCTCTATCTCGGCGGCAACGGGCTCAACTGCGAAGTGGAGATCGACGGGGAGCGCATGACGGTCTTGAACACCGCCATCAGCAACCTCTGGCCGGCGGGCATGGGGGGCGCCGAGAGCCGGTTCGCCCGGCGCCACGAATCGGAGGCGAACCTGCTCGGCGTCGTCTTCACGCCGGCCGGCATCATGACGGCGGCGCCTTATCGCGTCGTCGACGCCGGCCACTGGGCGTTCCAGGACACCGGGCTCAAGACGGGCGATCTCTTCGGACAAAAGAGCCTGCACATGCGCTGCCCCGGCGGCGCCTCCGGACATGAGACCGACAAGCGTTCCGCGAGCTCGCCGAAGAATGTCCACCTGCTCGCCCATGGAACCAACGACGACAACGGCGGCGCCGAGATGGTGACGTTCGAGACGCCGTCGGGCGGGCGCGTCTTCTCCACCGGCTCGATCTGCTACATCAGTAGCCTGCTGGTGGATGACGGCGTATCACAAGTAACGCAACGTGCTCAGGCAGTTTCTGGATTGACGTGGGCAGGCCGCCTGGCCTGCCGGCGCCAAGGCAGGCCAGGCGGCGCCAAGGCAGGCCAGGCGGCCCGCCCCACGGGCCTTTGGAGGCGCCATGCCGCGCTCCCTTGTCACCGCCGCCGTCGACGCTTATGTCCGCCGCCATAGCCGGGAGACGCCGGTGCAGCGGCGTCTGCGCGAGGAGACGGCCCGGCTGCCCGAAAGCCGCATGCAGATCGGACCGGACCAGGCGAACTTCCTGGCGTTGCTGGTGCGCCTCGTCGGCGCTCGCCGCACGCTGGAGATCGGCACGTTCACCGGCTACAGCGCCCTGGCCGTCGCCTCTGCCCTGCCCGCCGACGGCAAGCTGATCGCCTGCGATATCAGCGAACCGTGGACCGCCATCGGCAGGCGCTACTGGCAGGAAGCCGGGGTCGCCGACCGGATCGAGCTGCGGCTCGGACCCGCGTTGAGAACGCTCGCCGCTCTGGAAGGGGAGAAGCAGACCTTTGATTTCGCCTTCATCGACGCCGACAAGACGGAGTACGACGCGTACTACGAGGCCTGCCTGCGCCTGGTCCGCAAGGGGGGCTTGATCGCCATCGACAACGCCATCTGGGGCGGCTCGGTGGCGGATGCGACGGCGAACGATCCGGACACGAACGCGCTGCGCACCCTGAACGAGGAGATTGTGAACGACGCGCGGGTGGAGAGCTACCTGCTGACGATCGGCGACGGCGTGATGCTGGCGCGGAGGTTGTAGGGCGCCTGAAGGGTCTCAGACATACACCTGGGTTGTCGGCTTGATCACCAGCTCCGGGATCGACACATACGCCGGCTGCCGCGCCACAAAGACAATCGCCGCGGCCACGTCTTCCGATTTAAGGATCCGGGCCCGGTGCTCCTCGCTAATGGGGCTGGGACGGAACTCGAGGATGGGCGTGTCGACCTCGCCGGGGTAGACGTTGCAGAAGCGGACACCGCTGTCCTTTTCTTCCGCGCCCAGGGCGAGGCCCAGGGCGCTCATGCCGAATTTCGCCGCGGCATACGCGACGCCCCCGAGCGGCGTGGCGCGCTTGCCGGACGTCGAGACGACGTTGATGATGACGCCGTCCTTGCGCTTCGCCATCTCGGGGAAGACGGCGTGGATGACGTAGAAGGCGCCGTCGAGGTTCGTCCGCACCAGCTTGTCCCAGGCTTCGGTGGTCAGCTCGCGGAAGCCGCGTTCCTTGAGGTTCGTCCCGGCGTTGTTGATGAGGATGTCGATGCCGCCGAGCCGTTTCTGCGTTTCGGTGACGACCTTCTCCACCTGCTTCACCTGGGTCACGTCGCAAGCGAGCGGCAGGAGGCGATCACCCCCTTTGAGGTCCGCCTTCGCCTTGTCAAGTTTTGCTTGATCGCGCCCGGTGATGGCGACGCGGGCGCCTTCCTTGAGAAAGAGATCGGCGCAGGCGAGGCCGATGCCGCTGCCGCCGCCGGTGATGAGGACGACTTTGTCTTTCAAGGTAAGCATGGGATAGAGACCTCTTGGAGAGCAAGCGCCATGGCGGGTGGCATGCTTTTGCGGATCGTGACAAGGGTCGATATGGGATCGGCTCACACCGCAAAAGCATGCTCGACGTCATCCTTGGACAATATGCCGTCGCCCGGCTGGGAGCGACGCGAACATGCTTTTGCGGTGGGAGCCAGCGCTTCGACCAGCCTTGTCAGGACCCGCAAAAGCATGCCACCCTCGCCACCCGCGCCGCGACCTTGATTTATGAACAAATCCCCTGGTCGCAAGCGCCGTTGTCCCGCGTCCCGGCTTTTTGCTATGTTGATGGCATCTCACAAGGAGCCTTTGGCATGAACAGCGATCTGCGGCGACGACTCGACTCGGTCATGGAGCGACTCACCCATTTACGAGACTCTCTTTGACATCCCCGGCAAAGAAAAAGAACGCGCCGCGCTGACCGACAAGATGGGCGGGCCGACTTTCTGGGACAACCAGGAGAGGGCGCGCGAGACCATCGCTCAGCTGAAGCCTCTCAAGGCCCTCCTCGATCCGTACGAAGACTTATCGCGCCGCCGCGACGACGCCGTCGCCCTGGGCGAGCTGTCCGAGGAAGACGCGTCGCTCGACGCGGAACTGGACACCGAGCTGTCGCGCATCGAGCAAGACCTCGAGCAATACGAGCTCCAGGCCATGCTCTCGGGGCCGCAGGACGCCAGCGACGCTTTCGTGCGCGTCCAGGCCGGTACCGGCGGCACCGAGGCCTGCGACTGGGCCCAGATGCTCTTGCGCATGTACACGCGCTGGGCCGAGCGACACGGCTTCTCTGTCGAGATGCTCGACGAGCTGCGCAACGACGAGGCCGGCATCCGCTCCGCCACCATCAAGGTCTCGGGTGATAACGCTTACGGCTTCCTGCAAAGCGAAACCGGCGTCCACCGCCTCGTCCGCATCAGCCCCTTCGACTCCAACGCCCGACGGCAAACGTCGTTCGCCGCCGTCGACGTTACGCCGGACATCGAAGGCGCCATCAACATCGAGATCAAGCCGGACGATCTGAAGCGCGACACCTTCCGCTCCGGCGGTCCCGGCGGGCAGCACCAGAACAAGACCGAAAGCGGCGTGCGCTACACGCACATCCCAAGCGGCATCGCCGCCGAAAGCCGCACCGAGCGCAGCCAGCACAAGAACGACGCCAACGCCCTGGCGCTCTTGAAGGCCAAGCTCTACAAGATCGAAGAACAGAAGAAAAAGGCCGAGGTCGAGAAGCAGTACGACGAGAAAGGCGAGGTCGCCTGGGGCAACCAGATTCGCAACTACGTCATGCAGCCTTATACGCTGGTGAAGGACGTGCGGACTGACTGCCAGACGCCGCAGGTGCAAGCCGTGATGGACGGCGAGATCGACGACTTCATCAACGCCTGGCTGCGGCAGAAGACGGAAGAGGCGCACAAGAAGATGTAATGGGGCGCTCCCCTCGTCGGGAAGCGCCCTTCTCAGTTTCCGGCGCGATGACGACTCTACCGGGCTATGGGACGGCGTCCGCCCGGTTCTGCGAACCGGGGCTAAACGAATCGCTTACGCCTCGGGGACTTCGATCCCGAGCGCGGTCGCCAGCTCGATTTGATGGTCTTGCTCGTTGACGAGGATCTCGCGGATGTGCTCGGCCATCGCGTATTCCCCCAGCTCCTCGCATTGCCGGACGCGTTCGCGGTAGTTGCGAATCGTCTCGGTCTCGTTGTCCAGGTCGAAGCGCAGCATGTCCTCGGCGTCGTCCGAGGTCTTCACCGGCTTCGGCGTCGTCGTCGGCTTGCCGCCGAGGTAATCGATTTGCCGCGAGATTTCCAGGGCGTGGGCCAGCTCCTCCTTGGCGTGCTGCTCCAATTCGGTCGCGATGTGCATGTACTCGGCGCCCTTGATCACCTGCGAATAGATGACGTAGGCGATGATGGCCTGGTACTCGCGCGCGAGGTCTTCGTTCAAGAGGTCGATCAGCTTTTCACGCGTTATCCGCTGGGCGCCATTGCTCTGAACGGTCGATTGCTTGCCTTTTTGAAGGGTCTGCGTATCAGCCATCACATGTCTCCTCACGGGGTTGGGGGAACGCCATCCGCTAGGAGGAGCAAAAGCAATGCCACGCCGCGTAGCCGCAACGCGCCGGATCCGGGTCTGCCGCCTGGGGTGTGCGCCCCGGGCCGCGCCAACCTACCGTTCTCGGTTGGAAATCGGCGTCACGAGGTGGTCGTACTTTTCCCCGGTCGGAAGAAGCGTCAAACGGCGCGACGTCGGGCCCGTGAGCTCGAAGCGGATCCAGAGACGCTCGGGGGGCAACGCCTCCGTCACCTTGTCCGCCCATTCGACGATCGACACGCCCTGGCCCGCGAAATACTCATGGACGCCGAGATCGATGAAGTCTTGCAGCCGCGGCAGGCGATAGGCGTCGAAGTGATAGATCGGCAGCCTCGCGTCGTATTCCTGGATGAGCACGAAGGTCGGACTGCTCACGACACGCGAATCGGCGATCCCCAGCCCCTCCGCGACGCCGCGCACGAAATGCGTCTTGCCGGCGCCGAGCGTTCCCTCCAGAGCGAGGACGGCGCCCGGAAAAAGACGCTCGCCCAGCCGGCGGGCGAGCGCGAGCGTTTCCTCCAGGTCCTTGACATCGACGATCGCCATGCCATCAGTCTAGCGTCCACCCGAAAGCCGGATGGCGATTCGTGTCGCGCGTGCAATGGCCCGTGGGATGGCCACCACTCACCACTCACCACTCACCACTCACCACTCACCACTCACCACTCACCACTCACCACTCACCACTCACCACTCACCAGCCACCACTCACCAGCCACCACTCACACCTCGAAGATGCACTCGATCTCGACGGGAATGTCCCCCGGCAGCGAGCCCATGCCGACGGCGCTGCGGGCGCCGACGCCGGCGTCCTCGCCGAAGATCTGCGCCATCAACTCGGAGAAGCCGTTGATGACCTGCGGATGGTCGAGGAAATCGGCGGCGGCGTTGACCATGCCGAGCGTCTTGACGAGGCGTTTGACCTTGTCGAGCGAGCCGAGCGCGGCGCGAACGGTGGCCAGGATGTTGATGCCGACGAGCCGGGCCGCCTCCTTGCCTTGTTCGAGGCTGAGCTTGACGCCGACCTTGCCGAGGAGAGGCGCCTTGTCGCCGATCTTGGCGGGGCCGTGGCCGGAGACGTAGAGTTGGTTGCCGATCTGCACCGTCGGCTTGTACTTGGCCACCGGCTTGGCGGGGGTGGGGAGGGTGATGTTGAGCTCGCGCAGACGTTCTTCGGCGGTCGGCATGGCAGGTCTCCGGGGGAGGTTCGATTTTGGTGGCTAACCTATGAAGTCGCCGTCGATTTTGGAGTGTGGGCAGGCCACCGGGCGCCAAAGCGTCGCACGCCACGCGCCGACGCACGGCGCCACATAAAAAGGTCGAGACCACCGGTCGACAGGAGGGGGGTACTTCCTGCCGCAGCGTGGCCTCGACCTGTTTCGACAGTCGCTCAATGCTTGACGTTCAAGGTCGTCCGCACGTTCAACGGTATGGCGTTCCATTCCGCCTGAGCGCGGCCCAGGTTCGTCTGGGCGGTGGCAACTTCGTTCTGCGCTTTCGCCACATCCGCCTTGCCCTTCTTTCCCTTCTCGGTCTTGGCCCGGTCCAAATGCGCCTTCGCCTGTTTCAGCTCATACTCCGCCTCTTCGAGATGATCGAGGGTACGAGCGTAGGTCTTGGCATACGCGTCGAAATCGGCCCGTGCCAGCTTCCAGTCGGCGCCCTTGCCGGCCAGCGAGAGGAACTGGAAGTCGCCGAAGGCGGTAAAATCGGTGACCATGGGCGGCGGTGTCACCTTGGGCGGCGGCGTGGCCGTGCGCGGGCGATCCACGAGCAGTTCGGCCAGGGCGGCGTTTACCGGGAAGTTGTACTGAGGGAACGTGATCAGCGCCAGAGAGATCGGCCTGGCCTTCCCGGTCTGCGTGTAGTCCACATCCGGCGGCATGGGGACGGTCGCGGCGGGCACGGGAAGCGCCACCTTCAGCTTGTCAAGGGGCACGGCTCCGGCGCCGCGGAACGCCTTGGCGAGTTCCTTGGCGTCGAGCGTGGCGTCCTTGTTGGTGTCCCAGGCGTCGAATCTCGCGGCGAGCTGCTTGAGGTAGTTGCGCACGCGCTCGGCGCTGCGCTTGGCCTTGTCCTTCGGCTGAGCCATGGCGGCGGGCGCGACCGCGGCCAAGCCGAAGCCGACGAGAAGAAACACGAACATCCCACGCAAGCGGCACATGACTGTCACTCCCAAGAGATGGCGAACGGAAGGGACGGGCATTCCTTGGAACCCGGAAAGGCCGCTTGGGTTCCGCTTTCGTTGTAGAGAATTGAGGATTGATGAGAAGAAAGGCCAGCGGGCTGTCACTCTTGTAATCCTCGCTCCAGCCAGGGAGAAGCGCGATAGCGCTCCCCCTGTCTCGTCGCCAATCGCTCGAGCGTCTGGAGCACCTGCTCTTTGCCGAGCGACCGGGCATAGGTCAGCGGTCCGCCGTGCTGCGGCGCCCAGCCTCCCAGGGCGAGCGTTAGATCGAGCTCTTCGGCGTCGCTGACGAGGCCTTGCTCCAGGCAGCGCGCCGCCTCATTGATCCAGAGGAATACGAGCCGCTCAGTCACCTTGCGCCTCTGGTCCTCCACCGAGAGCACGTCGAGATGCTCGCGCCGCTCGCGCCGGCCACGCTCCAGAAGCAGGCTGCGCAGACGCTGGTGCACTCGGCGACGCCGGCCGTAGCGGTAGAAGCCGACGCTTGTTCTCTGGCCGAACCACCCCTGCTGGAGCATGTAGGGAAGCACGTCGTTCGCCGGCAGCCGCTCTTCCCAGGTCGGCGCCAAGGCGGCCGCGAGACGCACCACCTGATCGACCCCCATCAGGTCGATGTGCTCGAGGGGCCCGTGCGCCATGCCGAACGCCGTCATCGCCTCGTCGACGCGCTCGACGCGGATCGCCTCCTCGGCCAGCAGGATGGCTTCGAGCAAATAAGGGACGAGCAGGCGATTGAAGAGGAAGCCGGGGCCGTCCGGGGCGCGACGCGGCGTGCGGCCCAGCTGGGCGACCCATTCCAGCAAGCGGCGCACGCTCTCCTGTGGCATGGTGGATGATGGCACGACTTCGACAAGGAGGGCCCGGCCGGCGGGCGCCTGGAAATGGAGCGCGGCGAGGCGCTGTGGCTTTTCGAGCGCGGCCGCCAGTTCGCGGACGGGCAGCGCCGGATCGGTGCTGACGATGAGGCATTCGGCGCTGATCTTTTGCTCGAGCTTGCGGAGGGCCTCGGCGGCTTTTTCGATGGGCTCGTCCGCGGCGAGGAGCGCGACGTCGAGCGTCTGGAAATCACGGTAGTTGGTGCTCGCCTTGACGGCGTTGAGGTTGCGTTCCATGTCGGCTTGATTGAGGCCGCTGCGTGTCATCTCCTGCTTGAAGAGGTTGATGAGGAACATGAGGCCCAGGCCGAGGGACAGCTCGTCCTTCTCCTGCAAGAAGACCTGGCAGTTGTGCGTGCCGGCGAGGACGGCCAAGGCGGCGCCGCGGCCGGCGACCCCGAGAATGCCGACGCGGCGAAGGCGGTCCTTGCGCTCCGGCCGCAGGTAGGCGCCGCGGATCGCCTCGCGTTCCTGATAGAGATGAAGGAGATTGCGCCAGGTGGCGGTCTGCCCGAGTTCGGCCAGCGCGTCCGCTTCTTTCGTCTCCGCCGCGTCGGCGCCTTGCTTCAAGCCGGCCTGAATTGTCTCGAGCATGAGGCCGGGGCCCGGCATGTCCGCGGGGAAGCGGCGGCGGACCAGACGCCGGGCGCCCTTGAAGAGAAGCCAGCGGCCTGGGCGGAGCGATTCCACGAGCCATTGCCGCCAGGTTCGCTTGGGCAGTTTCGTCGGTTGTCGTTTCTGCGGATTGGCGAGGAAATCCGGCGGATCGCCGCCACCTTCCCCCATGACGGCGTCGACCAGCCCGATGGCCTGCGCTTCGGTAGGCCGGAGGCGTTTGCCATCGTAGAGAAAGCGAAGGGCCGGCTCCAGGCCGATGAGGCGCGGCAGACGATGACTCACGCCGGAGACAGGCGCCAGTCCCCACTCCAATTCGGGAAAGCCGAGGACGCCGCCCGCCTTCTCCACGACGATGCGGTAGTCGCACGCCAGGGCCAGCGCCAGCTCCGCCCCGAGACAGGCGCCGGCGATCATGGCGACACAGGGAAGGCGGAACGTCGCGAGCGCCCGCGCCGCCTTTTGTTCCGCCTCGGCTAGCTCACGCCAGGCTTCTGCGCTCGTCTTCTCGCTAAGCAGGGCGAGATCGAGGGAGAGGGAAGCGCGGGCGGCCTTTCCTAGGTGTACGAGCACCAGGCGGAAGACCTTGGCCGCATCGATGGCGGCGAGGGCCTTGTGGAGTTCCTCCAGCAGCGTCAGGTGCAACAAGGAGGCTTCGTCCTTGCCGCCGAAATGCAGGTCGGCGACCCCTTCGCTGAGCTGGTTAACCCAAAGGTACTCGCCCTGGAAGAATGCCATGAACGATCGGCGCGTGAACGGGATGCGCGTGGACTAAAGTCCACGCTACAAGGCTAGAGGCTGTTTCAAAACGGGGACGCGGCTCCTAAGATTCCAGGAAGACAAAGAGTCGCGTCCCCGTTTTGAAACAGCCGTTAAACGGGGATACCCTATAAAATCTCAGCCCACAACCAAGAGAGACACATGACCCAGCCATTACTGCGAAGCGACGTCCCCGGCTTTCCTGTCCGTCGCGGCAAGGTGCGCGACGTCTACGACCTCGGCGACCGTCTCGTCATCGTCGCCACCGACCGCATCAGCGCCTTCGACTGGGTGCTGCCGACCGGCATCCCGGACAAGGGCCGCATCCTGAGCAGCCTGACGCTCTTCTGGCTCGATTTCCTCAAGGTCCCCAACCACCTTCTCAGCACGCGCCTGGAAGACATGCCAGACGCCTTCGCCCGTCAGGCCAACAGCCTGGCCGGGCGGACGATGCTCGTCAAGAAGGCGAAGGTCGTCCCGTTCGAATGCGTGGTCCGCGGCTACATCGCCGGCTCCGGCTGGAAGGAATACAAGTCGCACGGCACGGTGTGCGGCCAGAAGCTGCCGGCCGGTCTTGTCGAATGCGCGGCGTTGCCCGAGCCGATCTTCACGCCGTCGACCAAGGCCGAGACGGGGCACGACGAGAACATCTCGTTCGAGGTGATGGCGCAGGGGGCCGGGAAGGCGCTGGCGGAAACGCTGCGTGACAAGAGCCTCGACGTCTATCGGCGGGCGCGCGATTATGCCAAGGAGCGCGGCATCATCCTCGCCGACACCAAGTTCGAATGGGGCCAGACGCCGGACGGCTCGGTCATCCTCATCGATGAGGTGCTGACGCCGGACAGCTCGCGCTTCTGGCCGGCTGCTCAGTATCGCCCGGGCGCCAACCCGCCGTCGTTCGACAAGCAGTTCGTGCGCGATTGGCTGGAGGCGAGCAAGTGGGACAAGAACAGCGAGCCGCCGCCCTTGCCGCAGGACATCGTCGAGAAGACGCGGGCGAAATACCTCGAAGCTTACGAACGCTTGACGGGCCGCAAGTTCGGATAACGTGGGGCAGGCCGCCTGGCCTGCCGTGGCCCAGTCAGGCCGGGTGGCCGGCCCACAGCACAGGACCCGAAGATGCCCCTGGACGATGAGCGCCGCGCCCTGCTCGCCCTCCATCTCGTCCCGGGCATCGGACCCAAGCTCCTCGACGCGCTTCTCGAACGCTTCGGCTCGGCGCTCGCGGCCGTGAACGCGGCGCCCGAGGACATTACCGACGTTCCGCACATCGGCCCGCAGCTCGCCATGAAACTGTGGCAGGCGCTGAAGAACCGCAACGTCGACGCGGAGATCGAGCTGCTCGAACGCCACAGCGTTCAAGTCCTTACACGCGGCGGCGAGTCTTACCCTTCACTGTTGAGTAGCGTCACCGGCGCGCCGCCCCTGCTCTTCGTCCGCGGCCAACTGATCCCCGACGAAAAATGCATCGGCCTCGTTGGCTCGCGCACCTGCACGTCCCTGGGCAAGCGTCTCGCCGAACGGATGGCCCGCGACCTGGCGGGGGCCGGCTGGACGGTGGTCAGCGGCCTGGCGCGCGGCATCGACGGCTGCGCGCACCGCGGAGCGCTGAGCGGCGGGGGCCGGACCATCGCCGTCCTGGCGGGCGGGTTGTCCAAGATCTATCCCCCCGAACATGCGGAGCTGGCGGAAGCGATCGTCGCGTCGGGCGCTCTCGTCACGGAGTCGTGCATGCGCATGGAGCCGCTCGCGGGGCTGTTTCCGGCGCGCAACCGCATCATCAGCGGCTTGTCGCGCGGGATCTGCGTCATCGAAGCCGACGAGAAGAGCGGCGCCCTCATCACCGCCCGCCATGCGCTCGAACAGGGACGCGAAGTTTTCGTCCTCCCCGGCCCGGCCGACGGCCCCACCTGGAGCGGCAACCACGCGCTGCTGCGGCAGGGGGCGCGGCTGGTGCGCCATGCGCGCGACATCCTTGACGATCTGGAAGGGCTGCCGTCATTCGGCGCGACCGAACGAGCCGCGCCGCCGCCGCCTTTGACCGGCATGGAGCTGTCGATCTGGGAAGGGCTCGCGGAGGCGTGCAGCGTCGATGAGCTGGCCGAACGGCTGAATCAGAGCGTGGTGACGCTGACACCGCTGCTGATGCAAATGGAGCTGGCGGGCGTGATCCAGCGCTTGCCGGGAAACGTGTACGAGCGGAAGTGAAGGTCCTGTCCGCTCGGCTCTTCGAGCCGAGGCTAAACGTCTATCCGACGGCGATGCGCTCGTTCTCCTCGCGGCGCGCCGTGTCGAGCCCTTCCTCGGCGGCGCGCAGGAGGGCGATCGCGTCTTCCCGTTTCTCGTCCGCGCCGGTCAGACCAAAGTAGGCGCGGGGGCGGTGAGGCGCTTGCAGTTCGGCGCGGTCGTGCTCGATGATCTTCTGGAGCCGGCGCACGCAGTGCATGCCGCCCTGGACGGGCGTGTGGACGAGCAGGAGGAGGAAGCCGTTCTTGCCGTACTGGCCGACGACGTCGTCGCGGCGCTTGGTCTTCAGGATCGCCTCGACGGTCCAGTGGGGCAGCGTCCCTTCGTCCGTGCTCGCGTCGCTCAGCTCACCGAGCGCTATGGTCAGAGGCGCCTTGTGCCGCTTGGAGCGTGCGATCTCCTCGTCGAGGCGTTCCATCATGTGGCGCTGGGAGAACCAGGGAGAATCGGCGTCGGTCGGGGTCATCCGCCACATGACGTTGACGAGGCGGTCGACGTGGCGCCGGCTCCGGGCCAGGCGCTCGCGGGTCGTGTCGAGCTGGGTTTCGATGGCGTGACAGTAGACGGCGCGTTCGAGCGACTTGGCGAGCAGGAGCGGATGGGCCAGGGCCTCCTGCATGGAAAGACAGAGGCTGGCGCCCAGCTCGTACGCCAGCGCCGCGGACGTCAGGCATTCCTGCGACAAGAAGACGACCGGCGCCTTGCGATGGGACGCCAACCAGGAGAGCCCCTGGGCGCCGTCGGAGTCGAGGAGGTCCTGATGGACGAGGAGGGCGTCGGCCGGCTCGTATTGCAGGAGATAGCGGGCATGCGAGAAGCTCTCCGCTTCGAGCATGTCCCAGTGCTTCAGGGCGTCCCCGTGAAAGAGGGGGCGCATCAATTCCCGGCTCCTGGCTTCTCCCGCGAGCACAACACGGTGTTTGTCGCAACGGCTGTTCATCGGGCCTCCGACGGTTGGGCGCAATGCGAGGCTTTTCGCGAAGCGAAAGGCGACGATGGCTCCACGGTATCGCAGGCGCGGCGGCGGAATCGATAGCGACTGCGTGTTTTGCCTGGGTTTTCTCGCTTGCCGTGCTTGATTGATCGGCACAGCCGGTTCGGCTGTCCTCTCCGGCAAAAGCGGAAAGGACGGCGCCACGCGACTGTGGCGTTTTCGGCGCTTGCCCTGGGCGAGAAGTTTTGGGATCATGAAAGGAGACATTTCCAAACGTGGGATGCGCCATGTCCACCGCCAAAGCCCCCAAGCCGACCGCTTCTTCCACCCGACCGCTGCTGCCGCCGCCCGAGACGTTCTGGAAAAAGTACTCGCCGCGCCACGAGGCGCCCCTCTCCTCGGCGATCTCGATCTTCCTGCACGCGGTCGTCATCGGGCTCATCCTGCTCCTTGGCTACCTGGCGCAGCTACGGTGGAACGACCCGAACGAGAGACCGCCGGAAAACGACGTGGTCGAGCTTGGACCGGGGGCCGGCGGTCCCGAGGGAGGGAGCGGGCCCTCCGGTTTGCCCGGCGATGGCAAGCCGATCGAGGTGAACGTGGGGTCGCCCGGCGCCATCGAAGAAATCTATGGTCAGAAATTCGTTCCGGAGAGCGCCGCCCCCGAGATCGCGCCGCCCGAACTGGACCCGGCGGCCCTCAAGCCCGATCCCGACCCGACGGCGAAGGACGTCTTCGATGAGCTGAAGAAGACATCCAAGGAGCCACCCGAGCCGAAGAAGATGACGACCCCGGCGACCATCGCCAAAAGCCCCGGTCCCAGGACGAAGGACAAGGGGGGCATCGGCGGCACGAAGGGGGGCGTCGGCGGCTCGGACGGCGGCGGCTACGGGCCCGGCCCGGGCAAGGGGAGCAAGTGGGGACCGGGCGGTCCCGGCGGCGGCGGCCGGCCGATGACACGGGCCGAGTTCCTGGCCCAGCGCTGGAACTTCGATCTGAGCGGCCCGCCGAAGGTCCACCTCGACAAGCTGACGAAGATCGGCTTCATCGTCGGCCTCGAAGGCGCGGACGGCCGCTTCTACACGATCGACACCGCCGCGAAGCCGCTGCAGCCGCGGCTCGACACGCAGGAGAAATACAAGGACGCCGTGAAGTGGTTCAACCGCCACCCGCCGTCGGTGGAGGGGGTGACGAAGGAGATGGGCATCGGCTTCCCGGTCAAGCACATCGTCCTGATCCTGCCGCGCGAGCGCGAGAAAAAGCTGATCGAGGAAGAACTGCGTTACGCCAAGTCGAAGGGCGTCGCGGTGAAGAGCTTCGATTACATCTGGTTCGACTTCCAGGTCCGCGACGGGCAGTACGAGCCGAAGGCGCTGCGCGTCGGCAAGGGGAACCCGTTCGCGGCGGCGGGATAGATTTCAACACACATGCGTCGCTCGTTCTCCCTTCTCGTTCTCCTCGCCGCGTCCCAAGCGGCGCCGACGGATGGGTCCGACAAGGATCTTGTGCGCCCATTGGTGGAGAAAAAGCTGATTACCGCGAGGTTCGAGAAAGACGGCAAGAGCGACGACATTCTCATCATCCGGCTCTATACGCCGGAGGTCAGGCCATTACTGGTCGAATTCCGGAAACTGCGCGGCTTTGTGCAGCTTCAGCTAGGCGGTTCCAAACTCAAGGACGACGACCTGGAGCTATTGAAAGAGTTGAAAGGGCTCAAAGGTCTTTCCTTTTACGACACCAGAATCACCGATTCGGGCGTGCGAAACCTAAGCCCGCTGCAAGCGATTTGGCAACTCGATCTTTCTTTCACCGGGGTCACCGACAAAGCGGCGCCGACGCTGGCGGGACTCGGAGCCCTTACCTCGCTCAGCCTTGAGGCCACCAAGTTCTCAGACGCCGGCGTTGACGCGCTTTCAAAGAAGGATCCCGGACGATTCGCGCACTTGGGCCTGTCGAGCACTCAAGTTACGGGAAAAGGCCTCGAGCGATTCTCCGGCCTCACCTCGCTCCTTCTCGATCGGACCAAGCTCAACGACGAGGGAATGAAGAGTTTGGGTCGTCTTCGCGACCTATCGTGGCTCTACATCGGTGGTACAGATGTTTCCGACGCCGGGCTGCCGCACTTGGCGGGACTCGAGAGAATCGAGAAACTCTCCCTCGGCGGGACAAAGATAAGCGGAGCCGACCTCAGGGCCCTTGGCAAGATGTCACAACTGTCCTACCTGGACCTCACGGGTCTGGACGTGGGCGACGAAGCGATCTTGAACATCGAGCATCTCCAACGCTTGACGACTCTTGGGTTATCGGACACGAAAATAACAGACAAGTCTCTCAAATCCTTGGCCAAGCTCAAGCAGCTTAAAGGACTCGCTGTCACCCGAACTCAGGTCAGTGATGCTGGGTTGGCCGACATCGCTGCGATGCCAAGCCTGAAGAAGGTGTACCTGAGCGGGACGCTGATCTCCAAGGAAGGGGTGGCGCGCCTTCAAGCAATCAGGCCGAGACTTGAGATTTCTTACTGAGATAGAGCCGCCTCTGCAGAAGATCGGCGGGAGACTTGAACGTCGTACCGGAACGCGCGCGACGTTGTCCGTCGCTCACGCTTCCGGCTCTGTTCCAATTATTCCCGGCTCAGCTTCCACACCCCGAGCCCGTAGGCGACGGCGCCGACGCCGATCAGGATGGCGGCGGGCAGGAGCATCTCGGCAAGGCCAAAGCCGCGCCAGACGGCGCCTTCCAGGGCGTAGATGCCCCACTTGACGGGGCTGAAGTTGCTGGCGGTCTGCATCCAGCCGGGCATGAAGATGAGGGGGACCATGCCGCCGCCGAGCATGGCCATCGGCATCATGATGCCCCAGCCGGAGCCGGCGACGCCGGCCTCGGTCTTGCCGAGCGTCGAGAAGAAGAGCATCAGGCCGGTGAAGCAGAGGGCGACGGAGACGATGGCGAGGGCGAGGAGCGGCAGGTTGCCAAGGCGGACGCCGAGGATCAGCGCGGCGAAGGTCAACAGGGCGACGATGACGAAGGCGCTCGTCAGGAAGCAGGCCATTCCCTTGCCGGCGAGGACCTGGCGCCAGGTGAGGGGACTGGTGCGCAGGCGCAGAAACGTCCCCTGGTTGCGCTCGACGACGATCGAGATCGAGAAGCTGGCGACGCAGCCCATCATGCCCCAGAGGATCGATTGCGGGAAGGTGATTTCGAAGGAGTTGCGTGGGCGTTCGGTGGCGCCACCGAAGGTCACCGCTTCCTCTTTCAGATCGACGAGATTGAAGCCCTTCGCGTCCTTGGCGGGCCCGAAATCGCGAGCCTCCGTGAAGAACGCCATGGCCTTGGTCAGTTGCTTGAGGCCCAGTTCCAGCAACACTACAGCCGCGGGATCGAGGTCCTTGGCCGCCTGGATTTGCTTGAGCGCCTTCTCCAACATTTCCTGGCCCTTGGCCGGGTCGGAGAAGAGCTGCTGCATGTCCGCGAAGACGGCCTCCATGATCATGCCCTTGAGGACGCCGGCGTCGGCCTTGCGGGCCGGATCGATACCCATCTCGATTTGCTTGCCTTTGCCGCCGAAGTCAAGGCCGCCGGCGCCGAAGCCGCCTTTGATGACGAGATAGGCGACGGCCTTGCCCTTGAGCACCGCCTGGCGGGCATCTTCAAGGCCGCTCGTCGTGACGTTCAGCGCGTTCGATTTTCTCAGCCGGTCGACGAACGCCTCCGATCCCGGCGAACGCTCCTCGTCGACGACGACGATCTGCAGCGACCGCCCCTCCGGCGAGCCGCCAACGCCGGAGAAGACGGCGCCGAAGAACATCGCGTAGAGGAGAGGGAAGATGGCGATCCAGAACAGGCCGAAGTAGTCGCGGGTCTGGATGCGGATGTCTTTGAACGCGAGGGTGAAGATGGACCTCATTCGTCGCGAAGCCTCCGGCCGGTGAGGTTGAGAAAGACATTCTCCAGCGTCGGCTGCTCGACCTCGAAGCGCGTCATGGCGACGCCGGCCTGCAATAGCCGCATCAACTCGTCCTGGGGCCGGTCGCTGCGGAAGACGACGCGCTTGCCGTCGACCTCGCCCGGCAGCCGGGCCGGATCGGCGGGGGGTTCGGCGAGCTCGACCTCGACGGTGGCCTGGCCGCCGTGGGAACGGATGAGGCCGTCGAGCGTGTCGAGAGCGAGGATTTTGCCCTGGTCCATGATGGCGATACGGCGGCACAGGCGGGCGGCTTCTTCCATGTAGTGCGTCGTGTAGAGGATGGTGAGGCCGGCGGCGACGAGTCCTTCGATCGTCTGGAAGATGTAGTTGCGCGACTGGGGATCGACGCCGAC
>JAXMAR010000024.1:0-107061 GCA_046350295.1 Gemmataceae bacterium | reverse complement strand
GCCGTGATACTGCCCGTCCGGAGTTCGAGACGGTCGACGACGCCGGCCAGATTGTGTGGCTTGCCGGTGCTGAAATCGTCGAGGACGCGGACGGAATGTCCGTCGCGCAGCAGGCGCTCGACCAGATGCGAGCCGATAAAGCCGGCGCCGCCGGTGACCAAGCATCGCGTCATGAGGTAATCCGCGAGCATTAATAGACGGAAAGGAGGGGGGATTTGTTCTTCCCGCCCTCCAAGCGATTCCTGATACATTAGATTAGCGGAATGTTTGGGCCGCGTCCCCTGCACGCCCCCGTGGAGTAGCTGCCGGGCGCGCGCGGCCCCCTGGAGAGGCGCACATGGAAATTCTCCTCATTGAAGACGACGCTGCGATCGGCAAGGCGGTGCATCAGGGGCTCGGCGAGGCCGGTCACGTGAGCCGCTGGGTGACGGACGGGAAGGTGGGGCTGGAGCAGGCGATGTCGCAACGCTTCGACGCCATCGTGCTCGACCTGCTCTTGCCGGGTCTCTCCGGTCTGGACCTTCTGGAAAAGCTGCGCCAGAGCGGCGTCAAGACCCCTGTCATCATTCTCACGGCGCTTGGCTCCGTCGACGATCGCGTCCTGGGCCTCAAGAAAGGGGCCGACGACTACCTGATCAAGCCTTTCGCCATGGCCGAATTGCTGGCGCGCGTCGAGGCGCTGCAGCGGCGCAGCGGGCAACGGCCATCCCCCGTCATCCAGGCGGGGGACCTTCGCCTCGACCTGTCGACGCGCCGCGTCGCCCTGGGAGGCTCGGACATCGAGCTGACGCCGACGGAGTTCAGTATCCTGGAGATGCTGATGCGCCACGAAGGTCAAGTGGTGACGCGCAAGATGATCTGCGAGGCGCTCTGGGAATCGGACTGGGAGGGGACGACGAACGTGATCGAAGTCCACATCAACCGGCTCCGCGGCAAACTCCAGCGCGGCACGCGCGAGCCCCTCATCCACACCGTGCGGGGACGCGGCTATGCGCTTCGCGCGACTTAGCGACTTCTTCCTAACGCTCCGCTTTCGCCTGGTTCTCTGGGTCACCGTCGTCGTCCTCGTCCTGGTGACGCTCAGCATGATCGTGATCGGCCAGGTGGTGCGGCGCTCGCTCCTCGCCGAGTTCTACGCGCTCTTGCGCAAGGACATGTTCGAGCTCAAGCAGATGTTGCGTGAGCATCAGCCGCCCGCCCTGTTCGACAAGCTGGAACTCTGGGTCGCCGAGGAGGAGGACGTCTACTTCGTGCAGATGGCGTCGCCGACGGGGGAGCCGATCTGGCAAAGCCGGGCCACGCCGCCGCTGCCGCCCCTGGCGCCGCCAACGGTTCCCGATCAGCTGGAATACCTCGAGGCCGAAAAGGTCTTCTACGCGCAAAGCCGCGATCCGGCGAGCGGCTGGCTGCTGCGCGTCGGCGTGGCGCGCGTCAATCTCGATTCCGACATCCGCTTGCTCGATCGCGTCATGATTCTCGCCAGCGTCGTCATCTTCATCTTGACGCCGCTGGCCGGCCTCTTCCTCGCCGGCCGCGCCACCCGGCCTCTGCAGCGGATCATCTCCACCACCGCCCGCCTCCAGCCCCAGCGTCTCGACGAGCGCCTGCCGGTGGGCGGCGGCGGCGACGAGCTCGATCAGCTCTCCACGACGATCAACGGCATGCTCGATCGCATCGCTTCCTACATCGAGCAGGACCGCGATTTCATCGCCAGCGCCGCCCACGAGCTTCGCTCGCCCCTGGCCGCGATCCGCACCTCGGTCGAGGTGGCGCTGAACCGGCCGCGCTCCAACGAGGAGTACGCCGACCTGCTGGGGGGCGTGGTCGAGGAATGTGCCCGCCTCGGCGCCCTGGTCGACCGGTTGCTGCTCCTGGCGGAGGGGGACGCGGGGAAGATCGAGGCCGCCCAGCATACGACGCGGCTGGACAAGATCCTGCGCGAGTCGGTCGACATGTTCCAGGGCGTGGCCGAGGCCAAGGACGTGAAGCTCGAACTGAAAGGGCACGGAGCGGCGCTCGTGCGCGGCGATGAGTATCACGTGCGGCAAATCGTGCGCAACCTGATCGACAACGCCCTCAAGTTCACGGAACCGCCCGGCGGGGTGCGCGTGGAATGGGAAGCGGCGCCGCAGCGCAAGCGTGCCGTGTTTCGCGTCATCGACCAGGGCTGCGGCATCCCGGCAGGCGAGCTGTGCCGCATCTTCGACCGGTTTTATCGCGTCGACCGCTCGCGGCAATGGCGCGACGGGCACAAGGGCATCGGACTGGGCCTGAGCATCTGCCAGACAATCGTTCAATCGCTCCAGGGAGAAATCCGCGTTGCGAGCGAGGCGGGCAAGGGAACAACCTTTGCGGTGGAACTGCCGCTCGCGGAGAATTGAAGACGGTCAAATGGCGGTTTCAGAACCGCGTGGGGCACGCCGCCCGGCCTGCCAATCCAGGCGGTATTCAAGCGCGACGAAGGAGGGGCGGCATGATTCATGTGATCGCGACCATCGAAGTCCAGCGCGGCGAGCGCGCGGCGTTTCTCGCCGAGTTCCACCGCATCGTTCCTCTGGTCCGGGCCGAAGCGGGATGCATCGAGTACGGCCCGACGGTCGACGTGGCGAGCGGGGCGGCGGCGCAGGGGCCGGTGCGCGACAACGTCGCCGTGATCGTCGAGAAGTGGGAAAGTTTGGAAGCGCTCAAGGCGCACATGCAGGCGCCGCACATGGCGGAGTACCGCCTGCGTGTCAAGGACCTCGTGGTCGGCGTGCAGCTGCAGGTGCTCGAGCCGGCCTGACTCCGGAGTACGGCGCTTCTATGCCGTCACGATGAACGCCAAATCACGTCGAACCAAGACTGAGACCGAAGGGCCGCGCGGCACGCGAACAGCCGCCGCGCGGCTTTCCTCCTTTCTGGCGAAGTACGAGCCGGACATCGCCGCCGTGGCGAAGAAGGCGCGGGCCAAGCTGCGGGCCCGCCTGGCGGGCGCCGTCGAACTGGTCTACGACAACTACAACGCGCTCGTCATCGGTTTCGGGCCGAATGAGCGCGCCGCCGACGCCATCTTCTCGCTCGTTCTCTACCCGCGCTGGGTAAGCCTCTTCTTTTTGCAAGGGGCGACGCTCGCCGATCCGCGCCGTCTGCTCAGGGGGACCGGCGTTCGCGTACGGCACATGGTTCTTCAGAGCGCGGACGACCTGGATGAGCCGGCGGTACAAGACTTGATTGGTCGCGCGCTGATGGAAGCGCGAACGCCCTTGGCGGAAACGGCGCCGCGCCGCTTGATCATCAAATCGGTGTCAACACGGCAGCGACCGCGGCGGCCGAAACCGACATCCGGGCGAAGACGGAAGTGAATTGCCGCGCGCCCGAGAATCAGCGGCGCTTGCCGCGTTTTTTGGGCGCGGCGGGAATGGCGCACACCTCGACGACGCGCGCCGTCGGCACGCTGCCGGCGGCGGGCCCGCAATGAGCCTCCTGATCGTCGAAGAAGATATGCGGCGCGAACGCTTCGAGCACCTTGGTCTTGCTGACGCCGCCCATGAAAAACGCCTCGTCGACGCGGACGTCCCAGGCGAGGAGCGTGCGGATGACCCGTTCGTGGGCCGGCATGTTGCGGGCGCTGACGACGGCGATGCGGATGGGCGGCTTCTTGAAGCCGGCGTCCGCCTGAAGACCCGAGAGGGTGCGCAAGAGCCGGGCAAACGGCCCTTCGGGCAGCGGCTTGCGGGCATTGGCGACCTCGTGCTCGAGGAAGGCGGTTAGACCGCGTTCCTGGTAGATGCGCTCGGCCTCGTTGGAGAAAAGGACGGCGTCAGCGTCGAAGGCGATGCGGATCTGTTCCCCCGGATCGGCGATGGCGGCCGGCGTCGGGTAAATGCGGGCCGCGGCGACGCCGCTGTTCAAGGCGGTGCGTACGTCCTCGTCGTGAGCGGAAAGGAAAAGGTCGACGTCGAAGGCGTGGAGGTACTGCGCCAGGCCGGCGCCGCCGGCGAGGGCGGCGCGGAGGATGTCGAGGCCGTAGTGCTCGATCGAATGGAACATGCGCAAGCTGGTCGCGGGGCTGTTGCGCGACATGATCACGACCTCGGCCTTGCGCGGCCCGGTGGCGATGCGGTTCAGCTCGAGGAGCGCCTTGATCAGGCCGAAGCCGGTTCCGGGCGCCATCACCTCATCAACGCGCTCCATCTGGTAGCGGGCGTAGGCGTCGACGCCCTCGGTCTCGTAGACGCGGTTGGCCTCCTCCATGTCAAAAAGAGCGCGGGAGGAGACGCCGATGACCAGGGTGTGGGAGAGATCGACGGGCACGTGGGAAGCACAGACTACAAGGGGAACCGGGGGGTGACATCGCCGCGGGGTAGAGAGAAACAGCGGAGGATCGTTGTCCTCCGCGTCATCTTATGTCTGTCCGAACGCATCGAAGAGGCGGCGTTGCGTGGGTGGATTGTTTGACGTCTGTGCAAGGCCTGCGGCCTGTCGACTCGCGGAGCGAGTCGACTACCTTACGGCAGCAGGTCCGCGACTTTGCAAACGCGAAAGTCGCGATAAAAGTTCCGCTTGGGGCCATTGACTCGACTCCTTCACTCCGCGTCCGCCATTACTTCCAATTGCACCAAGCTCCGGTTCTGCTCCTTCACCAGGAAATCGCGCCCCGGCTTCTTCACGTTCACGTGGTCCCAGGGGAGCGTCTCCGTCATCGGCCGGCTGCGCTGCGAATAGAACGTGGCGTCGATGCCGAGGTCGGCGAATGTTTTCCACCAGAGATCGGCGTTGAAGCATTCGGTCCAGCCGTCGAGGCGGGCGCCGCGGCGCCAGGCTTCTTCGAGGGCGACGGCGATGCGGCGGTCGCCGCGCGTCAGCACGCCTTCGAGCAGGCTGACTTCGACGTTGTGCTGCTTCACCTTCACGCTCTTCAAGCGGCATTTGCTCCGTAGATAGCGGCCGGCCCACTGGAAGTACTCGCGCGTCTGCATGCCGTTCCACTGATAGGGCGTGTGCGGCTTGGGGACGAAGTTGGAGACCGAGGCGGTCACCTCCATGAAGCGGCCCTTCACCTCCCGGCCGATGCGGCTGATGGTCTCTGCCATCTCGATGATGCCGTCGAGGTCGACTTGCCGCTCGCCGGGCAGACCGCACAGGAAGTAGAGCTTGACCTTTTGCCAGCCGTTCTTGAAGGCTTCGCGGCAGCCAACGTAAAGGTCCTCGTTCTTGATCTTCTTGCGGATCTGCGCGCGCATGTCGTCACGGGCGACTTCGGGGGCGAGGGTGAGGCCGGCCTTGCGCACCCCTTTCATCAGGGCGGGCAGGCTGCGGAGCTGATGGTTGACGCGCAGGCTGGGCAGCGAGATGTTGACGCCGAGGGGGGTGAAGACCTCGTGCATCCGCGTCACCAGCTTCTCGAAGTCGGGGTAGTCGCTGGTGGAGAGGCTGAGCAGGCTGATCTCGTTGTGGCCGGTGTTCTTGTAGCTGTCGAGGGCGGCCTGGACGATGGTCTCGACTTCGCGCATCCGCACCGGCCGCTTGATCGTCGTCGACTGGCAGAAGCGGCATTGCCAGGGGCAGCCGCGCATGATCTCGATGGCGATGCGGTCGTGCGGCGTCTGCACGAAGGGAACGACGGGGCGGACGGGGAGCGGGATAGCGTCGAGGTCCTGATCGATGGTGCAGGCGACGATTTCGCGGGGGACGTCGCTGCGGGTACGGTGGAGGGCGGCGAGCGTGCCGTCCTGGTGGTATTCGGGCTCGTAGAACTGCGGGGCGTAGGCCCAGGTGGTGGAGCCGACAAGCTCGGCGATGGCGTCGGCGCGGTTGCCCGAGGAACGCGGTCCGCCCCGGTTCTGCGAACCGGGGCTAAACGAAGAGTCGCGGATGGCGCGTTCCTTGAGGGTCATCCATTTTTCCATGAGCCAGGGCAAGCTCTCCTCGCCGTCGCCGATGACGAAGACATCGACAAAGGGGGCCAGAACTTCCGGGTTCTGGGCCCCCGGTCCGCCGGCGATCACGAGAGGATGCTCGAAGGTGCGGTCGCGGCTATGGAGCGGAATGCCGCCCAGGTCGAGCATCGTCAGGATGTTCGTGTAGCAGACCTCGTACTGGAGGCTGAAGCCGAGCATGTCGAAATCGCGCAGCGGCGTGAACGTCTCGAGACTGTAAAGCGGCAGCCCGTGGCGGCGCAGCGTCTGCTCGAAGTCGATCCAGGGCGTGAAGGCGCGCTCGCAGGCCCATTGCGGGTCGGCGTTCATCAGCGAGTAGAGCACCTGGAGGCCATGGTGGCTCATGCCGAGCGTGTAGGCGTCGGGAAAAGCGAGACAGAGCTTGCCGCGGACCTGCCGATGGTCCTTGACGACGGCGTTTAGCTCGCCGCCGAGGTACTGCGCCGGCGTCTGCACACGCGGCAAAAGGCGGGTGACGGCTTGTTTGAGAGCGGTATTGAGCATCATCCCATTCTACGTGGCCAGGTGGACCCAGCCTACTCGAGCCGATACTTGAGCGCGTGCGGCGCGGCCTGTTCGAGCGCCGTCCGCGCCCAGGCGTCGGCGCGGCGCTCCAGGCAATCGAGGATGGCCCGGCCGCGCACCACCTGGAGCCGGTGTTTCAGCAAGTCCAGAGCGGTCTCCTTGGTCGGGCTGATGACGAGCAACGCCTTGGCCGCCTCCTCCAACTGGAGCGGCCCGATCTTCCGCGCCTCCGCATCGCTCAAGGCCAGGTAGTCGCGACACAACTTCTCGGCGTCCGCGCCCGGGCAATGCTCCAGAGCGGGCCAGAGGACGAGCTTGAGCCGCCAGTCGGTCCAGGGGCGGGGGTTCTTCCAGCGCGGGTCGACCACGGGATCGAGGTCGGGATCGTCGCGGAAGAGCGCGAGACGCGCCGTCGCTACCGCATTCGGCGCGCGCAGCAAGAGCAGGGCGCGCAGGGCCATGGCGCCGTCGAGTCCGTGATACATCCAGTCCTTGTGCAAACTGCGGCGCCGCACCCGATCCTCCAGGATGGCGAAGGCCTCCTTCGATGAGACCTTCGCCTCCAGCAAGCCGCTCGGCGGCCCGAGCGCGGCGACGATGCGCGCCCCGACGCTTCCTTCGCCGCGTCCGTTTCCGCGACGACGCGCCAGTCGTCCGCCTTGCTCAGAAAGGCAAGCGCCTCGCGCTCGCTCAGCGCCGACCCCTTGCGTGGCTCGCGTTTCTGCGGCGTCACGGGGCCTTTGGACAGCTTGCCGATCTTGCGCCCCAGGGCCAGGACGGCGCCGCACGGGTCCTCCACCATCAGGTCGTCGCCGACCCGCTTGAGCGCCGCGGCGATGGCGTCGGGAAACATCTCGCCCCGATCGAGATAGAGCCCGGCCTTGTAGCGGCGCGGCTTGAAGCGCGCATCGGCGACGATGGCCGGGCCGTTTTCCTTGCCGCAGTAAGCGACATGGTCCCACAGGTCCATGCGCGTCAGAAGGTCGGCGATGGCCTTGTCGTAGCCGGAGCGCTTGATGTCGAGGTTCATCAGGCCGCCGTACTTGCGGTGCAGCTCGAACACTTCGACCAGGGTCGGAATGAGACACTCGTCCGCCAGCGGACCGGGCGAGCGAAAACGGAAGCTGCGCAGCTCGGCCCACGTGTAGTCGCTGACGTCGCCGTAGGCTTCGAGGAGGCGATCGAGCATGTCGTCGTGAAAAACGACGAGGACGCCGTCTTTCGTCTGGCGAATGTCGAACTCGTTGCCGTCGCCGCCGAGCTCGAAGGTGGCGCGGAAGGCTTCGAGCGTGTTCTCATGCGCGTGGACCGAGGCGCCGCGATGGCAGAATATGGCGACGCCTTTGCGGCGCCCGGCGACCTGCTCGTGGCGGCGCCCGGCCTGCTCGGCGCTCTCTTTCGGGATGGGCGCCTCCGCGGCGCCGGCGCGGCACGCCTGAATGAGGAAACAGGCGAGGACCGGGGCGAGCAAGGAGCGGCGCATGTTCATGGCATGAGCGGATTCGAGAGGTGGAGATTTGACGACCCGGCCGCGCCATCTTAATATGGCGCGGTCCGGACAACAAGACCGTGACCGGACGCCGTTTTGCAAGGGTTCGCCGTGCCTATCGTCGCCTGCTGTGTTTCGTGCGGAAAGTGCGTCAACGTGCCCGATCAGTTCGAGGGACGGCACATCCGCTGCCCGAGTTGCGGAGCGCCGTTCGCCGTGGCCCAGGCCGCCCCGATGGAGGCGATTCCCGTCCCGGAGCCCGCGCCGGCGGCGCGGCCGGCGCCACCCGCGGCGGTTCCCCTGCCCGCCTACCGGCCGTGCCCGTTCTGCGCCGAGCAGATCCTGGTCGAGGCGAAGATCTGCAAGCACTGCCATGAGACCCTGGATCCGGTCCTGCGCGCCGCGGAGGAACGGCGCCGCGAAGCGCAGCGTGCCCGGGCGCCTGTCTATTACCCGAGCCAGCCCCCGCGCTACCCTGAGCGCGGCGCCCCGCGCTATGGCGGCATGATCCTCGGCGTGCTCGGCGCCGCGGTCCTTGGTCTGAGCGTCCTCACGCCTCTTGTGGGCCTGCCGCCGCTGGGAAACGCCAACTTCGTTCAGCTCGCCTGGCCGCCGACCTGGGACAACCTGAACTCGTTCCAGATCGTCAACCTCGCCTGCTTCGGCGCCGTCGCGGCCATGGCGTTCCTGTCTTTCCTGCTGGCCGTTTGCCGCGCCTACGCCGGCCTCCTGGCGACCGGCCTGGTCGCGATCGCCGCGCTTGTCACGACCGCCACGCAACTGTTCATTCGCATGCGGCAGATGGGGGAGGAGCTGCGCGACAAGGCCGGCGACGCCGCTGTCATCCCCATCCAGTGGCAATGGGGTTGGGCGGCGCTGGGCCTCGGCGCCCTCCTCATACTGATCGCCGCCTTCATGCCATCCCGGTCCGCGGTCCCCGACGTCGCTGCGCCGGGCGTCGCGGAGGAGCCGACAACACCGGCCTATGGCGGGATGATCTTCGGAGTCCTCGGCGCCGGCATCCTCGGCCTCGGCATCCTGGCGCCGCTGGTCGGCGTCCCCCCTTTCGGCACGGCGAACCTTTTTCAACTCGCCTGGCCGCCGACTTGGGAGAACCTCCAACCGGCTCAGGTCATCACGCTCGCTTGCTTCGGGGTCGTGGCCGGCATGGCCGTCTTTTCCTTGCTGCTGGCGGCGTGCCGCGCCTATATTGGCCTTCTCGTCACCGGGCTTTTCGCCGTCGCCGCGATCGTGACGGTCGCCGTTCAGCTTTTCTTGATCACGAAGCAGGCCGCCGCCGAGGCGGAAAAGGCCGGCGCCCCGGCGGTGAGCGCCGTTCAATGGCAATGGGGCTGGGCCTTGCTCGGAGCGGGGGCGCTGCTGCTCCTGATCGCCGCGTTCATGCCGTCGCGAACACGCATGGAGTGAATCATGGCCGATGGTTCGGAGACAACCGTTTCGACGGGCGCCGCCGTCTGCCCGTGCTGGCTCTGGGCCGCCCTCGCCATGGCGGCGGCCGGCTCGATCGGCAGCCTGGCGCTGACCTGGGGCCTCGGGCTGACCGCCTGTCCGCTCTGCTTCTACCAGCGCGTCTTCATGCTGACGGCGACCGGCTCCCTCGCCCTCGGCGTCCTGCTGCGCGAGCTGAAGCCGGGCCGGGCCAGCCTGTTCGCGTTGCCCAGCGCCATGGGCGGATTCGCCGTCGCCGTCTTCCACTCCAACCTCGTCCGCACCGGCGCCCTCGAATGCCCCAACGGCTTGCTCGATCTCGGCCCCGCCCCGGTTCAATCCCTCGTCGCCTTTGTCCTCCTGCTCGCCCTCCTCGCCGGCGACATGATCCAGGCGCGCAAGGCGGGTTTCGGCATCCCCGCTGTCGGCCTGGGCGCCGGCCTGCTCGGCCTCGTCTTCGCCCTCGCCCTCATCTACAGCAGCCCGCCGTCGCCGCCACGTAGCGCCTTCGACTACTCCAAGCCGCCCGTCGTCTGCCGGCCGGCGCTGCAACCGTGAGTGGGCGCCGATGGGCGCTTCGTCTATCTTGAATGGGGACGCCGTCCGGCCCGGTTCTGCGAACCGAGGCTAAACGAACGGGCGATTTCTCCCACCCATTGATTGGCATCCCATGGACTCCGCGCTTCTCGAAGATCTTCAAGCCTCCCTCAAGACCGCCGGTCCCGCCGCGGCGATCGACCGCCTGTGTCAATCGCTGCGCGACAAGAAGGACTACGCCGCCCTCTTCTACGCCCTCCTCATGAAGAAGCGCCTGGAATTGGGCGTCTCGCCGATCGCCACCGGCACGAATCAGGACCTCCCCGCCGCCGCCCACGCCGGCTTCGAGGAAGGCATCCGCCACGCCGCCCGCACCGTCGGCAAACTCTACCTCGAAGAAGACAACATCCCCGCCGCCTGGGCCTACTTCCGCATGCTCGGCGAGCCGGAGCCGATCGCCCAGGCGCTCGAGAAGCGACAGCCGCAGCCTGACGAGGACTTCCAGCCCCTCATCGACATCGCCTTCCATCAAGGCGTCGCCCCCAAGCGCGGCTTCGACTGGGTCCTCGATCGCTACGGCACCTGCTCGGCCATCACCAGCCTCGGCGGCGGCGAGGTCCCCTTCGGGCCGGAGGTCAAGGACTACTGCATCCGCCGCCTGATCCAGACGCTGCACAAAGAGCTGACCGAGCGGCTCGCCCACGAAATCAAGGGCCAGCAAGGCTTCGAGCCGAGCGGCAAGACGATCAAGGAAATGATTGAAGGCCGCGACTGGCTCTTCGCCGACGACTGCTACCACATCGACCTGTCGCACCTCTCGTCGGTCGTGCAGATGAGCATGCAGATCGAGCCCTGCCCCGAGCACAAGCTGGCCCGCGATCTGTGCGCCTACGGCATGAAGCTGTCGCCGCGCTTCGCCTTCCCGAGCGATCCCCCCTTCGAGGGCCAGTATCGCGATTTCGACATGTACCTGGCGGCGCTGACCGGCGAGGACGTTGCGGGATCGATCGCCCATTTCGAGGGGAAGCTGGCGCAGGCGAAGGAGGAAGGAACGACCTTTCCCGCCGAGGTGCTCGTCAGCCTCCTTCTCCGTCTCGACCGCCAGAAGCAAGCCGTACAAGTCGCCAAGGAGCACCTGCGCCACGTCGCCGAGGCCCGCCTTTCCTGCCCCAACCTGATCGAGCTCTGCCAGAAGACGGGTGACTATCAGACGCTTGCCGAAGTGGCGCGCGAGCAAGGGCATGCCGTCAACTTCCTCGCCGGTCTGATCGGCGCGGCGGGGAAGTGACGCCAAGCGCACACCCCATTGTAGCCGCAGGCTTTAGCCTGCGGATGCTAGCCGATCGGCCATGTACTGACGGCCCTTCCGTCGCAGGCTAAAGCCTGCGACTACATTGCGTGCAAGCCATGAAATACGCCATCGTCATCCCCGACGGCTGCGCCGACGAGCCCCAGGAATCCCTCGGGGGCAAGACGCCGTTGCAAGCGGCCCGCCTGCCGAACATGGACCGCGTCGCGGCCACAGGCCTCGTCGGTCTCACCAACAACGTCCCCGCCTCGCTCACCCCGGCCAGCGACGTCGCCACGTTGAGCCTCTTCGGCTACGACCCCGAAAAGGTCTACACCGGCCGCGCCCCGCTCGAAACCGCCGCCATGGGCATCGCGCTCGGGCCGGATGACTGGGCCATCCGCTGCAACCTCGTCAACACCGACGACGAGCGCATGCGCGATTTCACGGCGGGCCACATCACCTCCGACGACGGCCGCCGCCTCATCCAATCCATCCAGGCCACGCTCGGCGGCGCCCCGCCGGCCGAGTTCGCTTCCGGGGCTTCGAATTCGTCCCCGGCGTGAGCTATCGCAACATCCTCGTCTACCGCGGCCCTGGCTTCTCCGCCGAAACGAAAACGCAGCCGCCGCACGATGTCCCCGATCAGCCGATCGAGCCGCATCTGCCAAAGGGGCCGGGTAGCGACCTCCCGCGCGAGCTGATGAAGCGAAGCCGCGACGTCTTCCGCGACCACCCCGTCAACCAGGAGCGGCAAGGGCGCGGCGACAAGCGGGCCACGCAGATCTGGCTCTGGGGTCAGGGCAAGGCGCCGAGCCTGCCTTCGCCGAGGTCTACGGCAAGAAGGAGCGATCTTGGCTGCCGTCGACCTGGTCCGCGCGCTCGGCGTCCTCCTCGGCTGGAAACGCATCGACGTCCCCGGCGCTATCGGCTACCTCGACACCGACTACGCCGCCAAGGGCCGCTACGCCGTCGACGCGATCAAGGATAACGACCTCGTCTGTGTCCACGTCGAGCTGCCGGATGAAGCGTCCCACGAAGGCCGGGCCGATGCGAAGGTGAAGCTGCTCGAAGAGATTGACCGCCACATCGTCGGCCCACTGCTCGAAAGCGCCCCAAGCACGGCGATGGCGATCCTCGTCGCCGACCACCGCACGCCGCTGCGGACGGCACGCGCATGGCGCGGTGCCGTTCGCCGTCGCCGGGACCGGCGTGGCGCCGCGCGGGCAGGCGTCGTATGATGAGGCGGTCGCGTCGGGGAGCAACCTCAAATTCGATCGCGGACACGAATTGATGTCGTGGTTTCTGAAGTAGCCAGTCGTGCCGCGGGTGGCATGCTTTTGCGGATCCGATCAGGGCTCGCTGTAATGCCGGCTCACACCGCAAAAGCATGCTTGGCTTGCCCGCAGACTGTTCGAGTGCACGAACTCACTGAGCCTCCCGATAGGCGTCAAGGGCTGCGACGAACTCCGCCAAGTTCCAATCGAACCTGCCCTTCACCCTGCATAGTTTTGCGATTCCTTGCTCCGCAACATACCGGTCGGCTGGGATCTCTTTCGTGGCGCCAACCGCCCATACTCCTTGTCCTTGCTTGCGCGGAGCGTCCCACATCGGATCCACGAGGAACGTCAAGACAAGCTCAAGTCCCCAAGCAGCGTGACGCGACTCGATCTTCCAGAATTCGTCGGCCCACCAATCGTCCGAGGCGATAATGTCGACGAGTTCCCAGCCGTGTTCGCCGAGACAACGCCGGAGTTGAGTGTTGCAGGCTTGCATAACGGGAAGCAATGCTCGAACGCTACCTCAAAGGCCTTCGGCCTGTCTGACTCGCGGAGCGAGTCGACTACCTTGGTAACGCCCGCTCCAGCGCCGCCGCCCCCACTACCGGCGCCTGACACGCGAAGTCCCGGCAAATGTACGTCGTCACGCCACCCTGGTCGTTCTTCTTCGCCAGGAGCGGCACGACCTCTTCCGCGTCGGGCTGCAAGTCGTCCGTGAACTTGCACGCCACCACCTTGTGCGGCCGAAAAGCCCCGCGCACCACCCCCAGCACCCGCTTCGTCTCGACGTTCTCCTTGGGCCCGATGATCGCCAGCTCCGCCACCGGCCCAAGGTGGAAATCGAGCGCGATCAGCATCTGCCCCGCCGCCGTCGGCGCCTGCGTCATCAAGCCGCGATAGAGGGACAGCGTCTTCTCCGCCATCGCTTGCAGGTCGCGCCGCCCCGTCAGCTTGGCGAGCCGCAACAGGCCCGTCACGGCCATCGCGTTGCCCGACGGCGTCGCGTTGTCGTGCGGGTCCTTGTTGCGGGCGATCAGCGCCTCGTGGTCCTTGCTTGTGTAGAAGAAGCCTCCCTCCGTTTCATCCCAGAACTGCTCGGCCAGCGTCCCGGCCAGCTCGAGGGCCGTCTTGATCCAGCCGGGATCGAACGTCGCCTCGTAGAGCGTGACCAGGGCGTCGAGCAGATACGCGTAGTCTTCGAGGTAGCCGTTGTATTTTGCCGCCGTCCCCACGCTGGTCGTCCGCAGTAGGCGGCCCTCCTTGGTACGCAGATTGGTGAGGACGAAGCGGGCCGCATTGACGGCGACGTCGACGTAGTCGGCCCGGTCGAGCGCCTGCCCCGCCGCCGCGAACGCCTGGATCATCAGCCCGTTCCACGCCGTCAGGATCTTCTCGTCACGCCCCGGCCAGACGCGCCGGCCCCGCGCTTCGAGCAATCGCTTTTTGCTTTCGTCCAACCGCCGCCGCATCTCCTCGACCGGCAACCGCTGGAGCTTCGCCTCCTGCTCGTAGCTCCGTGTGCGGTTGAGGATGTTATGCCCTTCCCAGTTTCCCGACGGAGTCACGTCGTACACCGCGGCGAACAGGTTCGCCTCCTCCGCGCCTAGGACGTACTCGATCTGGGCCGGTGTCCAGACGAAGAACTTACCTTCCTCCCCCTCGCTGTCCGCGTCCTGCGTGCTGTAGAAGCCCCCCTCGGGACTGAGCATCTCGCGCCGCACGTATTCCAACGTCTCTTCCACGACCTCGCGATAGAACGGCTCCCCCGTCGCCTGAAACGCCTCCACGTAGGCGACCGCGAGCAGCGCGTTGTCGTAGAGCATCTTCTCGAAATGCGGCACGAGCCATTGCGCGTCGGTGCTGTAGCGATGGAAGCCGCCGCCGAGCTGGTCGTAGATGCCCCCCAGGGCCATGTGATCGAGCGTCGTCTTCACCATGGACAGGGCATTGTCATCGCCGAAGCGCTTCCACAGCCGCAACAGGAGGCGCAGGTCCATCGGGTGCGGAAACTTGGGCACCTGCCCGAAGCCGCCGTGCCGAGCGTCGAAGACGTGGCTCAGCGTCCGCCCCGCCGCTTGAAGCAGTTCCGGCCCCAGCTCCCCCGCCCACGGCTCCAGGCGCAGATGCCCTTGCAGGTTTCGCGTCAGATCGTCGGCCTGCTCCTCGATCTCTTTCCGCTTCGTCCGCCAGGCGTCGATCACCGCCAGCAGAACGCGGCGAAAGCTCGGCCGGCCGTAGCGATCGTCCGGCGGAAAATACGTCCCGCCGTAGAACGGCTTGAGCGCCGGCGTCAGGAACATCGACATCGGCCAGCCCCCTTGCCGCGTCAGCATCTGCACCGCCGTCATGTAGATCTGGTCGAGATCGGGCCGCTCCTCCCGGTCGACCTTGATGCTGACGAAATGCTCGTTGAGGATGGCCGCGACGCTCGGGTCCTCGAAGCTCTCATGCTCCATGACGTGGCACCAGTGGCACGCCGAGTAGCCGATGCTGAGAAAGATGGGCCGCTCCAGCGTGCACGCCCGCGCCAGCGCCTCCTTCCCCCAGGGATACCAGTCGACGGGGTTGTTGGCGTGCTGCCGCAGATAGAGGCTGCTTTCGTTGGCGAGACGGTTGCTCATTGCGAGTGTTCCCAACGGTGAAGCGAAGCGCACGCGAAGCCATCAGAGCCGGAAGCGTAAGCGACGGCCCAGACGGCGCCCGTGGTAATCATACGGGAGCGTTCGCCGAGCAAATCACTCGGCGGCCAGAAGACGTGACAGTAAGGCGGGCGGAGCGAGCGTTGGGGGCGCAGGGAGAGGATCGGAGCGGCGGCAGAGGAGCTCCGTACGGCGGACGGAGGCCGCTCGTTTTTCGGGATGCTCGAGAAAGCGGACGAAATCCGCGGTATCGTTGATGACTCCGTCGCGCGTGTCGAGAACGGCGCCGGCCATAGTGGACTTCTTGAATGGCATAGCGCTGTTCGGACGGAGCACGACATAAGTGGGAACCGAGAAGCGTTGAGTCAGCTGTTCACGCCATTCGGCGTTTCGCTCTCCGAGCATCCCGGCTTCTTCAAAGGTCAAGGCCTTGTCCGGGACGGAATCGCAAAACAACTCGAGCAACACATACTTCTTGAGCGCCGCGATTACCTCTGGTCTGGAAAAGACCTGCTCCTCGTTGAACCGACAATTCACATTGTTCACGCCGCTGAAGTTGATGAAGATGTCCTTCTTCTCCTCCTTGGCCCGCTTCCAGGCGGTGGCGTAGTCAGAGTGCCATCTCGGCGCCGCAACCTTGCCTTCCAGCGGCTGCGAGATAAATGCCAGAAAGTCCTTCACTTCCACAACGCCGCTGCGGTTGTCAATCGGCGTGCCATTCACCGCTCCTTCCTTGAACACCCCACTCGAATCGGGCTTCACGACGACATAGGTCGGTAGCGCCGAAGTCTTGCCAAGGTCATCGCGCCACCTGGCGTATTGCTCCGCGAGTTCCTCCGCTTGCGCCTTGCTCAGGCTCCGATCGGGAACGATGTCAACGTAGAGCTGCACGAGCACGTAATTCTGCAGTGTCTTTTGCACGTCCTTGTTTGGGAAGACATTCAACTCGTTGTAACGGCAATTGGGACAATTCACGCCGGTGAAGTCGATGAAGAGCAGCTTGTTCTCCTTCTTCGCCAGCGCCCACGCTTCCGCATAGTTGGAATGCCATTTGAGGTTTTCTTTGCCTCCGCCGCCGAACGCCAGCGGCGACTCGCCCAGCCGCGGCGGCAGGAACGCGACGATACCCTCTCCCACGGCGCCCGTCGGCCGGATGCCGAACAAGAGCGGCGTCATGTAAAGACTCAGCCCAATGAAGATGGTCCCGAACATCATGCGCAAGACGCCGACATGCTCCACGGCGTCGTCGTGCGGCAAACGGAATAGCCCGAAAAGGTACAAGCCGGTCGCCAGGGAGAGGGCGATCCAGGCGCAGAGGACGGCATCGAACGTGAAGACACGCGGTTGGCCGGGAAAGAACGTGTAGTCCGCGTTGGCGAGGAACTTGAGCGCCGCCGCGACTTCGATAAAGCCCATCGTCACTTTCACGGTATTGAGCCAGCCGCCACTCTTGGGCATCTTTCGCAAGAGAGTCGGAAACAACGCCAGGAAGAAGAACGGCGCCGCAAACGTGGCGGAGTAAACCACCGCGGCCGCGACGAGGTTGAGGAACGGCGGCTTCTGCAGCGCGACGGGCGTCAAAAAGATGCCGATGAACGGCCCGGTGCAGGTGAAGCTGGTGATCGTGAACGTGAGCGCCATGAAGAAGGCGCCAATCACGCCGCCCTGTCCCTCGCGCGCCGAAGTGAACCGGGCGAGAAAGGAAGGAAGCTCGATCTCGTACATGCCGAAGAGGCTCAAGGCGAAGAAAACCAGGGCGCCGCCGAGGATCAGGTTGAACCACGCGTTATTCGCCAGCGTGATGACGACGTTGCCGAAGAGCAGCATCGTCATCGTGAGCAGCAAAACGATCGTCCCGGAGTATACGCTCGCGAGGAAGAGCGGCCGGTGATGCTCCTTCTCCGATTGCTTCAGAAAGAAGTTCACCGTGATCGGGATCATGGGAAAGACGCAGGGCGTGAGCAGCATGAAAAAGCCGCCGAAAAACGCCGCCACCATCAATCCCCAGAAGTCGTTCGTATCGACGCCGCCGGGATTTCCCTTGCCGCGGGTCTTGTCCCCACGGCCGGTCGCTACTTCGGGCGTTGCTCCGTGCAACTCCGGCTCCGGCGCTTCGCGAATCGGCCCGACTCCGACGAACGTCTTGCCGTCCCCGATCATGACGCGTGTGGTGCTCTCGGTAATCGAGTAGGTGTAGTAGCCGGATTTCGGGCGACCTTGAATGGTCGCGTAGAGCTTTTGACCGGGGCGAACCTTGAGAAGCGGCGGGGCGGGGGCGTCGCGCTTGTATTCGACCGCGAAGGGGTCGTCGGGACCAACCGAGAGCTTGAAATCGATGATCTCCAGCAGCTTCTTGGTCGACAAACTCTTGATGTCAACCGATGGCGCCTTCTCCTTCGCGCGTTGAGCGACGGCGTCTTCCACAATCTTCTTTTCGCCGGGCGGCAGCTCGCTCGCGGTTCCAACAATTTCGACGGGGAACGTCAAAGGCGCATAGTACCCGGGATAACAACTGCCGCCTGGGCCATCGTTGCACACCTGCACCTTCAAGATCGCCGTCAACTCATGCTTCCCCGCCGTCGCCGTTGGCAGCACGATCACTTCCTGCGTCCATGTGAACGTCCCGGTAAAGGTGCGCTTGGGCGTCTCTTCTCCTCGCGCCAGGCCGCCGAGAAGGGCAAGAGCCATCAAGGCGGAGACGGTTCGCAGCGGATGGTTTCGCATGGCTCTGTCGGGAAAGCGACGCCGCTCCGGGCGTCAGAGTAGTCGACTCGCTCCGCGAGTCGACGGGATGGCGTATCAAAAAATGGTCATTGAAGGCGCTCTGTCGACTCGCGGAGCGAGTCGACTACCTTGACGCCTGCTCGCTTCAACGTCTTATCGTCATTTCCCCTTCGCCATCTCGCGTGCCGGCGGCGTCACGCCGGTCAGCCCCAGCGTGGCGAGGGCGCGGCTACGGAAATCGACGATCTGGATGCGGTGGTTATTCGTGTCGGCGATGTAAAGTTTGTCGCCGATGACGCAAAGGCCGCCCGGCTCGTCCAGCACATTGCCTTTCCAGCCGGTTCCGCGAAAGTTCACGCACTCCTTCGTCTTCGGGTCAATCACCTTGATTTTGTTGTTGTAGGTGTCGGCGACGTAGAGGAGCCCCTTGTAGTAGGCGACGGCCATCGGGTGTTGCAGCCGCACGTCCTTGCCGGTCCCTTCCTTGTCGCCGAAGTCGAAGAGGCCTTCGCCGACGATGCTGGTGACCTCCCCCTTGCCGCTCAGCGGCAGGCTGCGGATCGAGCTGGTCTCGCTGTCGGCGACGAAGAGGTTGGTCCCATCGGTGGCGAGGCCGCTGGGCTGGGCGAAGGAGGCGCGGTCGAACGGGCCGTCCTCGATGTCCTCGCTGCCGGAGCCGGCGAACGGCTCGATGGTCTTCTCCTTGAAGTCGTAGATCCAGATCTGGTGGTGCCCCGCCATCGCGACGTACATCTTGTTCTTGGCGACGAGGAGGTCCCAGGGGCTGTTGAGGCCGGTCTTGAGGGCGTCGCCGCCGAGGAAGCGGCCGCGGCGGTCCTGCTCGCCGGTGCCGGCCACGGTGCTGACGGTCTGTTTCTTGAGGTCGAGGCCGCGGATCAGGTGGTTCTTGCGATCGGCGACGTAAAGCGTGTCTCCGACGAGGGCCATTCCCTGCGGATCGCTGAACTGAGCCGATTCGAAGGGGCCGTCCTTGTAGCCTTCCACGCCGCTGCCGGCGACGGCGATCTTCTTGCCGTCCAGATCGGTGACAACGATGCGGTGATGCGTGCTGTCGGCGATGAAGAGGCGGTTGCTTGCCGCGTCGCCGAAAACCTTGCCGGGGAAGAAGAGGGGCGTGCGCTCCTTCTCCTTGGCGAGCTTGAAGTCGAGCGGCGTCTCTTTCAGCGTCTTTTTCGCTCGATGCTCCTTGATTAATTCGGTGATGACCCGATCGAGCGCGTCGTGGAGCCCCTCCCCGGCTCCCTTGGCGATCAGGTTCCCCTCCGGATCGATGACGACCAGCGTCGGCCAGGAGCGGACGCCGTAGCGTTTCCAGATCTTGTGGTCGGCGTCGTTGACGACCGGGTGCTTGATCTCGTATTTGAGGACCGCCTTGCGTATGGCGTCGGAGTTCTTCTCGTGCTCGAACTTGGGGCTGTGCACGCCGATGATGACGAGGATGCCGGGATAGCGGGCCTCGAGCTTGGCGAGGTCGGGCAGCGTGTGGATGCAGTTGATGCAGCACAGGGTCCAGAAATCGAGGACGACGATGCGCCCCTTGAGATCGGCGAGGTCGATCGGCCCGGCGGTGTTGATCCAGTCGCTGCCGCCGGTCAGCTCGGGGGCCTGGCGGAACTTCTTTTCGCCCTTGTCGCCTGCCATGGCGTTGTCGCCGGAGGGAAGCCCCTGCAAGCCGGCCAGGATGACGAGGACGAGAGCGACCGCGAGAAGCCGGCAAACACGCGGTCGCGTGAGGAGCCGGCCAAGGGCGCGGAGCGAGACGAGCATGAACATCCTCCGGGAAGCGGGCGAGGCGGGGAGGGCCCTGCGGACCGATGTATTCTAGCGGGGAGCGAAAAAGGGGGAAATGGGAAAGGGCGCCTCGGCCCCCCGGTTCTACGAACCGGGGCTAAACGGACGGATCACGGTCACAGCTGGATCATTGTCCCCCACGCCCCGCGGGCCGCCTCGCCCACCGCCTCCGACAGCGACGGATGCGCGTGGCAGGTGCGGGCGATATCCTCGGCCGAGGCGCCGAACTCGAGGGCCAGGACACACTCGGAAAGGATATCGGAGGCGCGCGGTCCAAGAATATGGACGCCGAGCACGCGGTCGGTCTTCTGGTCGCTGATTACCTTGACCACGCCTTCCGTCTCGTCCAGGCACTTCGCCCGGCCATTCGCCAGGAACGGGAACTTGCCGACACGGTACGGCCGGCCGGCCTCCTTCGCCTGCTCCTCGGTCAGCCCGACGGCGGCCAGCTTCGGATGCGTGTAGATGACGCTCGGAATCGCCCCGTAGTTGACGTGTCCCGCCTTGCCGGCCAGCAGCTCGACGCAAGCGATCCCCTCCTCGCTCGCCTTGTGCGCCAGCATCGGCCCCGCGATCAGGTCGCCGATGGCGTAGATTCCTTTCACGCTCGTCTCGTAGCGCTCGTCGACGCGGACCTTGCCTGTCTTTTCCTCCAGGGTGACGCCGATCCCCTCGAGATTCAGGCCCGCCGTGGCAGGGCGCCGGCCGACGGAGAGGAGGACCTTGTCTCCCTTGAACTCGACCGGCTTGCCCGCGGCTTCCGTCTGAACGGTGACCTGGGTACTCCGGGGGCTTACGCCGTCCGGCTCGCCTGCTTTCGCGCCCGTCACTTTGGTCGACGTGTGGATGTCGAGGCCTTGCTTCGTCAGCGATCGGTGCAGCATGGTCGCCACTTCGACATCGTTGGCGGGAAGCAGACGCGGCAGGAACTCGAGCACGGTCACCTTGGAGCCGAGCCGCGACCAGACCGAGCCCAGCTCCAGGCCGATGTAGCCGCCGCCGATGACGATCAGGTGCTCGGGGACCTTGTCGAAGGCCAGCGCCTCCGTGGAGCTGACGACCGCCGAACCGTCGAAGGGCAGGAACGGCAACGGCGCCGGCTCGCTGCCGGTCGCCAGGACAATGGCGGGCGCTTCCAGCTCGGCAGGTGGCGAACTCTGAACCTGCACAAGGCCGGGTCGAGGGATGCGCGCCGCCCCAGTGTACACCGCGATTTTGTTCTTCCTGAAAAGGAACGCGACGCCATCGGTCAGGCCTTTGACAATGCCGTTCTTCCGCTCCAGCATCTTGGCCAGATCGATGCCAAGACCGTCGGCCTTGATGCCGTGATGGGCGAATCGCCCCTTGGCGACGGCGAAAAGCTCGCTCGAATCGAGCAGCGCCTTGCTGGGGATGCAGCCGACGTTGAGGCAGGTCCCGCCTAGGCTGGCGCTCTTGTCGACGCAGGCGACGCGCATGCCCAGCTGCGCGGCGCGGATGGCCGCGACGTAGCCGCCGGGGCCTGCGCCGATGACGATCAGGTCGAATTTGTCGGCCATTTCGCATTCCCGCTGAAGTTAGTGAAGGACAATCTATGGCGAGGAAGGACTCGGGGAAAATTTCTCTTTTTCTCTTTCCTTCCGAGGGGCGCGACGTCTATAATTAGACTGTCCCGCGTCGATGAGCCTTCAGTGACTGGGCGACACTGAGTGTTCTCGCGCGGGACGTTTTTTTTGCTTGCACGACCCGCCTCTTTCCCCGAACCTTGTCAGGCAGGCGTTCCCCTTCGGAACGGCTGCCTTTTTCTTTGCCATCCCTTCGAGGACTCTCCGATGCGACCCATCGCTTATGCTTTGCTCCTTGGCTTCGGTTTCGCGTCTGGAGCAGAGGCCCAGCCGAAGGTCGACTTCAAGACCGAGCCCGGTCGCGTCGATCTGCTCCTCGATGGCAAGCTCGCCACCCGCTACCTCACCGGCGCCGATGTTCCCAAGCCGATCTTCTGGCCCGTCCTCGCCGGCGGCGTTCCGGTCACCCGCGCCTGGCCCATGGACACGTCCATCAAGGGGGAATCGACCGATCACCCCCACCAGAAGTCGTTCTGGTTCTGCCACGGCGACGTTATCCCGGTGGGCAAGACGCCCAAGGCCAAGATCAAGGGGATCGAAGGGGTCGACTTCTGGTCCGTCGCCAAGGGGCACGGCGACATCCGCCTCAAGTCGATGAAGGGCCCGATGAAGTCGGGCAACGAGGTCATCCTCGACACCGAAAACGAATGGCTCGGCGGCAAGCTGCTCGTGCTCAAGGAGCATCGCGTCATGACCTTCCGGCCCGCCCCCGGCGGCTGGCTCATTGTCTTCAAGATCGACCTGACGGCGCCCGATCACGCCGTGATTTTCGGCGACACCAAGGAAGGGGCCCTCGGCCTGCGCATCAACGATCAGATGCGGGCCGACAAGGTCGGCAACGGCCAGATCCGCATCCCCGGCAAAAAGGGGGAGAAGGATTGCTGGGGCCAGAAGGCGCCCTGGTGCGACTATGCCGGCGCCGTCGACGGCAAGAAAGTCGGCGTCACCGTCTTCGCCGCGCCGAGCAACCCGCAGCCGACCTGCTGGCACGTGCGCGGCTACGGACTCATGGCGGCCAATCCGTTCGGGCGGTGGGAAAAGGCGAAGTTCCCCGGGGCCAAGGGGGAGAAAGAACTGGTACGGCTGGAGCCGGGGCAGACGCTGACGCTGCGTTACGCGGTCCACGTCTACGAAGGGGAGCGCTCCGAGCCGGTGATCGCGTCGCTGGCGACGCAGCTGTGGAAATAGAGTTTGGAAGACGAACGCGCGACCGTACGTGGGAAATAGCGGGGGCGGGGGTCGAACCCGCGACACGCGGCTTATGAAGCCGCTGCTCTAACCACTGAGCTACCCCGCCACGCAGACACCGCCATTCTATCGCGCCTCCGCTTGGGGGCCAGCGGCGGAGGGGGGCCTTTTCTCAGGCCGCCCTTCGT
Source organism: Gemmataceae bacterium (assembly GCA_046350295.1). Taxonomy (GTDB): domain Bacteria; phylum Planctomycetota; class Planctomycetia; order Gemmatales; family Gemmataceae; genus JAXMAR01. The sequence continues at coordinate 84,420 of JAXMAR010000024.1, read as the reverse complement.
TCCGGAAATCGGCTGGGGCCCGGCGCTTTCAGCTCGGGGACGCGGGCATGCGCCTTGTGCGCGTGGAAGTTTTGCCGGTAGGCCGCGCTCAGCTCGGCGTAGTGCTTGAGGACGATGAGGTTCTCGGCGTTCTCGTGCTCCGCCTGATTGGTGAAGTTGAAGCTGCCCGTGACGATGGTGCGGCTGTCGATGATCATCACCTTGTTGTGGGCAATGGCGTGCTCGGAATCGACGAGCGGCGTCAGTCCTTCCTGGAGGAAGAAGCCGAGGTCGGTGTGCTCTTCGCGCTCGTTGGAGTGATCGAGGACGATATCGACGTGAACGCCGCGCTTCTTGGCGGCGAGGAGGGCGTCGGCGATCGGCTTGGACGTGAAGGAATAGGCGAGCACGAGCACCTCGTGCCGCGCCTTGCCGATCTCGCGCACCACCACTTCCGTGCAGCCCCCCTTGGGGGAGAAGAAGACCTCGTGAGACGGAACCGGCCGGAGCCAGCGCCACAGCGTGCTCAAGAGGAAGATCGTCGTGTAGGCGCCGGTGGCGCCCGTGGCGATCAGGACGTAATCCAGGTCCATTGGCGGCCTCCTTGTCCGCCGCAAGGCTAGCAAAAGCGGGGAAAGCGGGCAAGCACGCCGCATCGGCGAGCAAGCCCGGCGGTTTCGCGAGGGTCATGCCGGTCCGGCTCGGCTCGCCGGACCTACGAGCCGGACCTACTAATCGTCGCCCAGCACGATGACGCGCGGCGACACGCTCACGCCGAAACCGCTCCGGCTCACGCCATAGGCCCGGCTGCTCACGAAGGGACTGAGGTACGGAATGCCGCTCACGAGGGGCGTTCCCGTTTCCACGCTCGACAGGATGCTGCTCGAGTAACCGCCCACGGTTGCGCTGCCGCCGTCGGGGGCCATGACCGTCGTGCTGATCGACGCCGTCGTGAACCCCGCGGGCACGGCCGCCATGACGTAGCGAATGCCATAGATGGGCAGGACGGTGAGGTTCTTGCCCGGCCCTTCCAGAACGGTCGGGGTGACGACCGGGACGGGAACGTAGCTGATCCTGGGAAAGATGAAGCCGGCGCTGATGCCGATGCGCACCCAACGCCGGTCCGGCGAAACGACCGGCGTGACGGTGACGTCCGCGGAGCTGGGGAACGGCGCCACGAGCGGGGAGAAGAAGATCGGGCTGCGCTCGCGCGGCTCCGGCTGCTCGGTGGGACCGCCCAGGAACTTCGTGCCGCCGACGTAGGGCGTCTTCGTTTTCGCCAGCTCCGTCGCCGCCCATTCGCGTTTGCGTTTGTCCTCGTCACTCTTGCGCGCCGCGATGACGCCGCGGATCTCCGTCAGTTTCTGTTCCACGCGCCCGGCGAGGCCGGCACGATCGGCCGCCGGGAGCGCCTTGTCCTTGTTCAAAAGATCAAGGCCGGCGCGGAGCAGCTTTTCCGCCCGCTCCGGATCGTAGCGCAAGCTCCCCGCCTGCGCCAAAGCGCCCTCGATCTCTCGCCTCAGCTTGTCGGCGGTCGCGCGATCGTCTTTTTGGTACTGGGCCAGCAGATCGGCCTCGAAGTCGGCACGCGCCAAACCGGCGCCACCCAGGACAAGCATCCCGGCCAACAGCATGCGGTTCATGGCATATCCCGGATAAGGTAAGGGATGGACGATGGGCTTTGTCTTCGTCAGTATAGCGAAACAAGAACGTCAAGGGGTCTCACGAAGCAAGACCGGGAGCAGAATGAAAGCCGCCAGTGGGCGCCGACACAGATCGCCTCGAAATCGGCGCGGAATACCGAAAAAAGGCTAGAATAAAGCCGTCCGATTTGACCTTCGCCCAACTCCCGCCAAGCCGCTCGGATTCGCGTTCGCGCAAGAAAGGCGCTGAGATATATTGGAGGCGGAAGGAGAAAGACGTGAAAACGCCACCGGAAATTCGAGTGCCCGAGGGTTTGAGCCCAGCGCAACAAGCTCGCTATCTGGAGCTGGCCAAGATCGATCGCGATCAGGACCCGGCGGAATTGGAGAAGGCGTGTTTGGAGTCGCTTGGGCATGAGGAGAGTTTCGTCTCGGCGGAGGAGATCCTGAAACGAGTGGACGTGATCCTCAGGGACAAGCAATCCGCATGAGCGCCGTTGGAAATGGTGACGCTTTTTACAAGTTGAGCGTGTCCGGCCAACTGCAAGCACGCATCGGTGATTGACCTTTGCCCGACACCGGCAAACCGCTAAGTAGGAGCCGGCAACGGATGCCGCTATAGAGGCACGTTGAAAACGTGCCGCCACAGAGGATGCGAAAGATGGATAAGCCCCAACGCCGGACCTCGGCCCGCCTCTTCGCCTGGTCGCTTCTCGTGCTCGTCGTCTTGTGCGGCGCGGCGCGGGCCCAGACCGAGGGGACCATCGAGGTCCCGCAAGCGGACAAGCCGAGCTTCTTTCTCCAGATTCTCCAGAACCTCTTCAACAGCCGCGGCCTGCTCCAGATCCTCAGCCAGCCCGAGTTCACCCTCGCCGCCTTCATCGCCCTCAACGTCATCGTCTTCGTCGAGACCGGCCTCTTGATCGGCTTCTTCCTCCCCGGTGACTCGCTCCTCGTCACCGCCGGCGTCGTCGCGCATCTGGCCGACTGGAACCTGCCGCTGCTGCTTGGCACCTTGAGCGTCTCGGCCATCGTCGGCGATAGCGTCGGCTACATGATCGGCTACAAGACGGGGCCACGGATCTTCAACCGCGAGAAGTCCTGGTTCTTCAAGAAGGACCACCTCGTCAAGGCGCAGGCGTTCTACGAGAAACACGGCGGCAAGACGATCATCCTGGCCCGCTTCGTCCCCATCGTCCGCACCTTCGCCCCGGTCGTCGCCGGCGTCGCCAAGATGAACTATCGCCGTTTCGTCTCCTTTAACGTCATCGGCGGGATCGGCTGGGTCTTCAGCATGGTCCTCGTCGGCTTCTTCCTGACGACCATGATCAACCCCATGTTCCGCACGCTCCTCGGCAATCCCGAGTTCGACGTGAAGGACCACATCGAGAAGGTGGTGATCCTGGTCGTCGTCCTCTCCGTGATGCCGATGTTCATCGCCTGGGCGAGGGCGCGATGGGGAAAAAAGCCCGAAGCCGCGCCCCAGCCGACTGAGCCCGAGCTGGTGGGCGGCGTCGAGCGCTAATGATTCATTCAGAGCCGGAAGCGTGAGCGACGGTTCGCAGGGACCATCGCTCACGCTCCGGGCTCTGACTTCTCTGCGTCACTTCTCTTACCCCACTTGCCACATCCCTGACCGCCAACTCCGCTTGTAAATTCCGGCGCGTCGTTCTATATCGGCCGGACTTTAGCCTGTGCGCCGATTTTTGACGGCGATTTTTGCCTGCGTCGAAGACGTTCGAGCCTGGAAAAGGGCCGAGCGGCCGGCGCTGCGGACGAGAAAGGCGTGGGATGACCCGGAAGGGACAGCGTCTGTTGTTCCTCGTGCTGCTCGCGGCGCTCGGCGGCGCCTCGGGCTGCGGCACGTTCGGGCAGTACCTCGACCTCGATCCCCGGGCCGTCCGCCTCGAGGTCCGCCCCGCCGAGGCCACCGACCAGGTCCGCACGCAGCACGTCCTCATCGCCACGCTTTACGACGAGAACAACGTCCCCGTCCGCAATCGCCGCATCGAGTGGAGCCTCTCCGGCGTCGGCCACATCCTCGACGCCGATCACCACGGCTACCTCTTCGAATGCGGCTCCAAGAAGGAACACTCCAACGCGGTCAGCTACACCTCCGGCACGACGCACCGCGTGACGCGCGGCACCACCAAGAACGACGACGACTTCATGATCAACCCCGGCCAGAGCTGGTGCGTCGTCACCTCGCCAGTGGAAGGGGACACTTACGTCACCGTCTACGCTCCCGGCATCTACAACTGGGACAAGCGAGCGGTGACCGTCAACGTCCGTTGGGCCGACGTCGCCTGGGAGTTTCCGCCGCCCGCCCAGGTCCGCGGCGGCGCCGAGCACGTCTTCACGACGCGCGTCTTCAAGGCCACCGACCGCCTGCCCCTCGCCAAATATCGGGTCCGCTACAAGATCATCGACGGACCGGCCGCCTTCTTCCTGCCGACGCGCACGACCGAATTCGTCGCGACCAGCAACCTGGACGGCGCGGCCCAGGTCGCGATCGTCCAGCCCGCCGCCGCCTACGGCGTCAACAAGATCAGCATCGAGATCATCCGGCCGCCGGACCCGACCGCCCCGTCCGGCGCCGGCGTCCCGATCGCCAAGGGGGAGACGAGCATCGAATGGCTGGCGCCGAACGTCCAGCTCCTGCACACCGGCCCGGCCATCGCCGTCCTGAACGAAGAGGTGATCTACGACACGAAGGTAACCAATGCCGGCCGCATCGAGAGCCGCAGCCAGACGCTGGCGATGGTGATTCCGGACGGCCTGCAGTACGTTCGCTCCAACCCGCCGGCGTTCGTCGAGGGTAAACAGCTGGTCTGGGCGCTCGGCATCCTCCCCACCGGCGGGACGCACAATATCCAGGCCGTCTTCAAGTCGCTGCGGGCCGGCAACGTCACCTGCTGCGCCCAGCTCCAGACGGAGGAGGGGCAGAAGGATGAGAAGTGCGTGACGACGCAGATCACGACCGCCGGGCTCAAGGTCGGCATGACCGGCCCGGCCACCGGCGTCGTCGGCGCCGCGCTCAACTACCAGATCGCCGTGACCAACCCCGGCGGCGCCCCGCTGGCGAAGGTGCTCCTCAACGCCAAGTTCGACCCCGGCCTCGAAAGCCCCGAAGGCGTGCGCGAGCTGAACACGAGCGTCGAGAACCTCTTGCCCGGCGAGACGCGCAACGTCCCGCTCACCGCCATCCCGCGTGCCGCCGGCCGCCTCGGCGCCAAGGTCATCGCCACCAGCGGCGCCATGATGGACAGCGCCGAGCATTTCGTCACCGTCGGCGCCGCGAGCATGTCGCTCAGCGTCGACGGCCCGGCCAAGCGCTACAAGGACCGCCCGGCCGAGTTCGCCATCAAGGTCACCAACCCCGGCGATACGCCGCTCACCAACGTCATCGTCCGCGACAAGCTCCCCGCCGAGTTCGCCTTCGTCTCGGCCACGGCGGGCGGCGTCTTCAACAGCGGCGAGGTCGCCTGGAACCTCGGCAATCTCGGCCCCCGCGCCGAGCGGATCGTCACCCTCACCATCCGCGCCCAGACCATTACCAAGGCCGCCACGCAGTCGATCGCCGCCAGCGCCGACGGCGGCATCCGCAAGGACACCGCGGCGACGCTCGAGATCTTCGGCCTGCCCGCCCTGCAGACCAAGATGGTGGACGACGGCGACCCGTGCGAGGTCGGCAAGAAGGTCGTGTACACGCTGGAGATCACCAACACCGGCACGCTCCCGGCCGACCAGATCGAGGTCCGCGCCCTCGTGCCGCCGGAGTTGAAGATCTCACGCATCAAGGCGCCGGCCCGCGAGACCATCGAAGGCAACCAGATCAGCTTCGCCAAGGTCGACGCCCTGCCGCCGGGCAACAAGATCGTCTACGAGTTCGAGATGGAAGGCGTGAAGGCCGGCGACGCCCGCTTCCGCGTCCAGATCAGCGCCCCGCTCCTGACGGGCGGCGCGGTGATCGAGGAAGAGCCGACGACGGTCGTTGCGCCGAGCGCCCCGGCGCCGGTTCCACCGCCACCCCCGCCGCCGCCGAAGGAATAGGAGCGGCGCCGACAGACCGGGCTGGCAGGCTAGCGTCTCGTCAACGACCGGGTGATGGGTAGCGGAACTCGCCAGAGTTCCGGGCCGCGGAAGTCTGGCGACTTCCGCTACGCTTCGATCGAGGCGGGACGAAGCGCCAGGCTATCCGTCTCCGTTCCAATCGCCGCGACAATCGATTACGATGTGCTGGCTTCCTCACCCGGCACAATACAGCCCTCCCGCTCTCGTTGAAAACACCATGCCGTCCCGCGCCAAGGTCGACGCCGAAACCGCTCGCCGTGTCCTGGCGTGCTTCGATGTCCCCAGCGACAAGCTCGAAACGCTTTTCCCCGCCGGCAAGCGCAACTTCCTGAGCAAGCTGTCGAACAAGATCGTTCGCTCACCGTACGGCATCGTCTACGACTGGCGCGGCTGCTTCGATACCGAGTTCCTCGATCCCCTCTGCAAGCTGGCGCCCCGCCTCGGCGTCAAGCTCGCCTACAGGTACCTCGACCCGCCGCGCGACCTGGCGGAGCTGGACATCGCGACCGCCGACGGCGCATCCAAGACCGTCCTCGAATATGACCCGAGCCGCGACACCGTCTTCATCGAAGGAATCAAGCGCCTCGAAAGCGCCACCGGTCAGCGGCTCGTCTTCCGCCTGCTCGCGCAGGATCACCCGTCGGACACCCTTTGCGTGGCCGTTCTCCCGGCCGAGCGCTGGGAACAAGTCAAGCAAGCGGCCGGCCCGGCGTTTCACGACATCTTCTTCGTGAGGCGCTCGGAGTACGAGCCGACCATCGGAGCGCCGATGGATGTCGTGCGAGCCGTGCTCGATTCCCTAGAAGCCGGCAAGAAGATCGAAGCGATCCACCATTACAAGAAGCATTCGGGCATCGGCGCCTTCGAGGCCAAGGCGGAGGTGGAGAGGATCGCCGGGCTGCGGTCGATGATCGAGAGCCTGATGTTCTGAGTTGTTTTTAACCGCCGGTGGCGCGGCAAATCCACGGGATCACTCCCGGCGTCTACGTAGTAACGACGTTTTCGGGAGATAGCAATGCGCTTCGTGATTGCTGTGTTGTGGCTGGCCGCGTTTGCCGCATCGGGATACGCGCACATCGAGGTCGTCGGACCAGCCAAGGACCTACGCGTCATGGTCGAGGCTACCGCCCGCGCGATAGAGACGACCTCGTGCACAGCACGAAGCTAATCATCCTGCACAACCGCCCAAAGGCCGCCCTTGACACCCGCGCGACTCATCTCTTGACCGCCCCTCTCGCCACCTCGCGAACCCACTGCGCCTCCCCACTCGCGAAAGGGGGGACCGGCGGCCGCGCGTAGTCGACCTCGTCGCCGAAGCGCGCCTCCTCATACGCCCGGTCGAGACAGGGCTTGAGCTTAAATGCGATCTCGGCGCCCGAACTCAGGGGAATCGGGAACTCAGGAATCGGATCGCGCACCGTGAACGGCCAAACCTTCGCCTCGGGCTGATCGGGCGCGCGGCAGACGAGGATGTAGTAGGCCAACTCCTCCCCCTCCAGCTCGCCTAGCGGCGGAGGCTGGCCGCCGCACAGCAGGTTGATCTCCACCATGTTTACGCCGCTCGCCAGATACTCCTCGCGCTTGGCGACATACTCCGCATAGTGCTCCCCCGCCTTCTTGTTCGTGGGGCTGAGCAACTCCAGCACCGTGACGACCCTGCGCTCGCGCGTATCGACGATCTTGACGTACGGCTTGCCCTTCCGCTCCACGACAGGAAGGGAAATCGTCCGCGGCGCGGTCAGGAGCGCCGGCGCCGCGCCCCCCGGTCGCTTGCGATCCTTCACGACGTAGACGTCCGGCGACCGTTTTCGCCGTTTGCGCGGCCGCGCGCCTTCGATCCAGACATGCCGGTCGGTCGCCGCAATGTAGCCTTTCGGCAGGCGCGGATTGATGTCGGCCCGGATGGCGACGATGAGCGTCGTATGCAGGTCTTCCCAGATCCCCGGCTCTTCAAGGTAGGGGTCCATTCCGGGAAATGGCGAAGCCATGAAAAAGCCCTCCGCGAACGCAAAGACACGCCCATCATACGCCAACCAGGCGCCACTCACCACTCACCACTCACCACTCACCACCACCATCCGGTACAATGACCCCATGACCGCCGAGAAATACCTGCGCCCCGAGGTCATTCGCCAGGTCTCCCGCCTCGACCTGCGCGCCAAGTTCATCGTCGAGGGCTTCCTCACCGGTTTGCACGCCAGCCCGTTCCACGGCTTCTCCGTCGAGTTCTCCGAGCACCGCAAGTATGTCCCCGGCGACGACCTCAAGGACCTCGACTGGAACGTCTACGCCAAGACCGACCGCTACTACGTCAAGAAGTTCGAGGCCGAGACCAACGTCACCGGCTACCTGGTCATGGACCTGTCGGCCTCCATGGCTTACACCTATCGGCAGGAGTTGACGAAGTTCGACTACGCCATCTGCCTCGCGGCCGCCCTCGGCTACCTGATGATCCACCAGCAGGACCCGGTCGGCCTGGTGACGTTCGACACGAAGATCCAGACCGCCCTGCCGCCCAAGAGCAAGCGGACGCAGCTCGGCACGATCCTGGGCCTCCTGGCCGGACTCAAGCCGGCCGGGCAGACGGACATCGGCGCCTGCCTGCACCAGCTGGCGAGCATGATCCGGAGCAAAAGCCTGGTCATGCTCTTCTCCGATCTCCTGACCGACCCGAAGCCGGTGCTGGAAAGCCTGTATCATCTGAGGCATCGCGGCAACGACATCATCCTGTTCCACGTGCTCGACGAGGCGGAGGCGCATTTCCCGTTCGAGGGGATCATCGAGTTCGAGGACGTGGAGGCGCCGCGGAAGCTGACGATCGACGCCCAGAGTATGCGGCCGGATTACTTGCGGTCGCTGGGCGAATTTCAGAACATGTACCGGGAGGAATGCGCCAAGGCGGGGATCGACTACGTGGCGATGGACACGAGCGTGAGCTTCGACCGGGCGCTCATGGAGTATCTGTTGCAGCGGCAGAAGCGGTTTTGAGACTAACCACCACGGAACACACGGAAGAAACGGAAAAAGACCAGACACAACGAACGGAACGGCCTGCATTCTCTTCCGTGTTTTCCGTGTGTTCCGTGGTTGGAAACGCAATCATGTCCTTCGTCTTCTCCATCGCCCTCGGCGGCGCCGCGTTGATCGGGATTCCGATCGTGATCCATCTCATCATGCGGCAGAAGCCGCGGACGCTTCTGTTTCCCGCGTTTCAGTTTCTTCTGCAGCGGCATCGCACCAATCAGCGGAAGCTGCGGCTGCGGCATCTTCTGCTGTTGTGTTTGCGCGTCCTGATCATTGCCGGGCTCTTCTTCGCCCTGGCGCAGCCGCTGTTGTTCTCGACGAGCGGGGGGCTGGGCGGCGATCATCCAGTCGCGGTCGTCTTCGTGTTCGATACGAGCCCGCGGATGGGGTACAAAGCCAGCGACACTTCGACCCGGCTCGACCTGGCGCGCAACCAGGCGCAGAAGCTGCTCGCCGATCTGCACCCGGAGAGCAAGGTCCTCATCCTGGATAGCGGCGTCGCTCCGCCGTCGTCGCGCAAGAGCGCGGCTGGCGACGCGAAGGCGCAGGACTGGGCGGCGTCTGTCGATCAGGCGGGGAAGCGCATCGCGGAGTTGAAGGTGCGCGCGTCCAGCCGGCCGCTCGCCGCGCAGATCACACACGGCCTGGCTCGGCTGCGCGACCTGGCGACCGACGACGAGCCGCGCCTGCGCAACCTGCCGTGTTTCCTGTGCGTCTTTTCCGATCGCACGGAGGGCTCGTGGCAGGCGAGCCTGGCGAAGGAGGTGGCGCGGACGGCCGACCAGATCCCGCCGAGCTACGAAGGTCTACAAGCGGTCCAGGGGGACATTCCCGAGTTGATCGACCTGCTGAAGAACCTCAAGGCCAAGATCCCGCCGGGGAGCGGCGTGGCCTATCCGGATGAGACGCTGATCGACGCCCTCGGCCGGCTGCAGAGCAATCTGGTCGGCCTCACGCCGGAAGACATCAACGCCGCGACCAAGAAGCTCGAGGCGATTCCGGTCATCCTCGAACAGGGCCGTGAGCTGCTCGGCCTCGTCGAGCCGCCAGAAAAGGCGAAGGAAAAGGAGGCCAGGGAACCGAAGGACGACGACTACCGCGACCGCCTCCGTCAACAGCTGGGCAAGGTGATGGCCCGGCTGCGCGGCGTGCAGTGCCTTTTCCTGGACGTCGGCCTCGACGAGCCGGTCGATCTCGCGCTGGTGCGTCTGGAGACGCCGGTGGGGAGCGACGGGACGCCGCGGACCGTCTTCGAACGCGACGAGAAATGGCTGCTCCGCGCCGTCGTCCGTGCCAGCGGCAAGGACCAGGGGGCGACGGTGGTGTGCAAGCTCCCCGGCGAGACGCTGGAAGTGACGCGCGACTTCCCGGCGGACAAGGAGGTCGCCGTCCCGTTCGAGATCGACGGCTCCAAGCTGAAATGGGACCAGGGCTTCGCCTCGCTCGACGTCGGCTTCAAGGTGGCGGACGCGCTGCCGTTCAACAACCAGCGTTTCCTCACCGTCGCGATCCGCGAGCCGCGGCGCGTTCTGGTGATCGCCGATGACGCCGCCACGCCCGCCTATTTCCTGAAGGCGCTCGAAGCCCTGCGCTTCAAGGCCGAGCTTGTGACTCCGGACCAGGCGGCGCGGATGGAGACGCTCCCCTATCACGCCGTCTACCTGTTCGAGGTCAGCGACCCCGAGAAGAGCTGGCCCATCCTGGAAACGTATGTCGACAAGGGGGGCGGCCTCGGCATCGTGCCGCCGCGCGGGGGAGAGTCTGCCTACAACAGCGACGCCGCGAAGAAGCTGATGCCCGCGACGCTTCTCCGCCAGACGCCGCGCAAGGACCCGATCCGCAGCTTGGGGGCCGTCTGGGACCTGGACACGGACGACACGATTTTCCAGCACCCGCTGCTGCGTCCGTTCCGCGACTGGCGGAACAATCCCAAGGTGGACGTGACGGCGCAGCCGGCCGGGGCCTATCAGTACTGGGAGGTCGAGCCACGGCCGGGGGCCCAGGTCCTCGTCCGTTACCGCGCCGGCTCGCGCCTCGAGCCGGATGAGCGCAATCGTCCCGCCGTGGTCGAATTGCCGGCGGACCCGAAAGGCGATCGCCTCGGCAAGGTGCTGCTGCTCACGACGCCGCTGGATGCGAAGGCGCCCGCCTGGACGAGCTACCTGGAGACGCGCACGTCGATGTATGTCGTGCTGGTGGGGCAGGCGACCGGTTACCTCGCGGGGGACCTGGCGCCGCGGCGAACCAATTTCCAGACGGACGAGCCCGACCCTCCATCCTGGGCGCTCACGACCACGAAGACGTATCCCGGCTTCGCCCTGACGGGTCCCGGCGTCCGGCGCGAGTTCCTGCCGCCGGACAAAGGCGCCCCGCTCGTCTTTCTCGAGGCGCGGACGCCGGGGAACTACATGGTCGACGCGGTCTCGCCAATGGGGCGGGACCGGATCGGGGCGTTCAGCGTCAATCTCCCGTCGAGCGAAGGAAGCATGGCGCGGCTGCCGGTCGGGGCGGTCGAAGGCGTGTTCGGGCCGAACACCGTGCTGGCGGTGGGGCCGACGACGGACGTGAAGGACGCGCTGAAGAGCTACCGGCAGGAGCCGTTGCGGCTGTTGCCGTACCTGATGCTGGCGTTGCTGCTGTTGCTGGCGGGGGAGAACCTGCTGGCGAATTTGTTTTACCGCAAGGAGAGCCGGGCGGAGGAGGCGGGGACGAAGGCGGCGTGAGCCGGGGGGTACCACAATCTCCTTGTGAACGCGCTATTGACGATTCGGGCCACGGATGGGTTGCGGCCTGCCTCAACCACCGAGCGTCTCATAGGCCAATTCGCCGGCATCGAGCAGGGCCAGGCTTAGCTGTTGGTTTTTTGGGAAAGGCAGCGTGGGGGTGGCGGGTACCGGAATGTACTTCACCCAGAGGAGCGCCGCCTCCCACAGTGGATAGACCTGTAAGTCCGTAATGATCTGACCAAGGAAGTCCTTGGAATGTTGCGGGTTCGCCGCAATGACGCGTTCCACCCAGGCGATGATATGGGCCTTATCCGCAGGGGACGCCTTCCCGGGCTTGGTCTTACCTAGCCGAGGCAATCCCTCCTTCAAGCGATTGACGCGGGTCGCAAAAAAATCGTCGGGAATGCGGGGGATCGTGGTGGCAAGACTCGCCTCGTCCGGGCGGGGCATGTCCCAGACGCGGATCAGCTTGGTTTCCCCAGTGACGAGCTTCGTACCCTCGGGCGAGATGGCGAAAACATGCGGATGACTCGGCCAGCGGTACAGTTCCAACCCGGTTTCCGGTTCCCAGAGTCGGCACGGGTTGGCCGAGATCACGTGAACACCGTCCGGGGTGAAGGTCACGGCCTTGAGATTGACGTGTTTCAAACTGAGCTGCTGATAGCGTTTCACTTCCTTCCCGGCTTCGAGATCCCAGACTCGAATCGTCCCGTCGTTGTACCCGGCGGACACGGCGGAGCGACCGTCGCGGGAGAAAGTGAGGCCGCGCGGAGGAAGAGCAGAGGTATGGCCTTCGAGCCGGTGTAGTTCCTTCCCCTTCTCGACGTCCCAATACCGGATCACGTGCTCGGTCGCTGACGATCCCGTGAGCGCACGGCGACCATCGGGGGAAAGCGCGGCGACGATTCCGTTCTTGCCCTCGAACTGCCAAACTTCCTTCTCCTCCTTCAGGTCCCAGAGGATGGCGGTGCAGCCTGAACCGGTCGAGCTGGTGGACAAGAAGCGGTTGCCGTCGACGGACCAGGCGCAGCCGTAGACCGAGCCCGCGTGCCCGACATAGAGGCTGGTCGGCTCTTTCGTCGCCGCTATGTCCCACAGGTGGATGGCCGTCCCTTCGCCGTGGGTCAGGGCGTGGACTCCATCCGGGGAAAAAGCGATGTTCTGCCTGCTCGAATGATCCGGCTCGGGCTTGACGCATCCTTCGATGCAGCGCAGTTGTTGGCAGGTCAGCAAGTCCCAGATGCGGACCGTCCCATCATTGCCGGCGGAAAAAAGTTGCCGCCCGTCCTTCGAGAAACCGAGGCTGCGGACTTGCCTGGTATGCCCGTGCAGCTCGCCGACCGCCGGCACTGTCCCGGCAGGAAGTTCCTGGAGGCGACCTTGTACACGCGACGCGCTCGCTTCGCCGGCAGATGCTGTGACCGTGATCCGTGTTCCGCATTTGGGGCACTTGACTCGGGTACCTACGTCTGCTGGTTGAGCGAGTTTCAGACGGGCGCCACAAAGGGGATTGGAGCAAATCAATCTTTGGATCGCCATGTCGCCCCCCGCTTGCAAGTGTGCGTGCCCGTCGTCGAGTGTAAGCGGGGATGGCGACGTGCTGCAAGCGGTCGAGGTCTGTTTTTTGGGTGACAACGGACATATCGGCTAGGGACGCCGAGTGGTACGGTGGAGTGGGGGGATGGTCCTCCCGGCGGCGGGCGGTCGCGCGGCTCGTCGTCCTGTCACATCCGGCGCGATTCTTTGGAGACACGTCATGGACACTTCGCGTTTTTCTTCGAATGGGTTTGCGACGAATGGGACGGGGCATGCGGATGCGGCGGCGCTGCGTGTCTGTCAGGGGTTGGAGGAGTCGCGCGGAACGCCGGGCTCATCCGCCGGCGTCGAGGGGAAGGAGGGAGCTTCCGAAAGGGTGGCTTCACCCCGCAGGCTCGACGTGCCACGCGGACCATGCCCGAGCGAGCTTCAACCCCGGTCGGTACTTTTCTTCCTCCGAGTCCGGATCATTTCCTTGGGGTGATGGTGATGTGCTGGAACGCGACCGGGCCATGGTCGCCCTGGAACATCAGTGGACCGGTGGGATGCTCCTTGCCCGTCAGGCCTCCAGGGGTGGGGCCCTTCATCTCGACATTCTCGTGGAGGACGATGCCGTTCAGCGTCACCTTCACAAACTTCGCGTTGCTGACCTTCTTGGCCCCGTCAAAGCGCGGCGCTTTGAAGTCGATGACGAACGTCTGCCACTCGCCAGGTTTTTTCGCGGCGTTCTTCTTCGGGGCGGCGGCGCTGTACAGCGCGCCGAGGTCGCCTTGGTTGAGCTTGTCATCCGCCTTGCCGTAGCTGTCGAGGATCTGGACCTCGTATTCGCCCATCAAGTAGATACCGGAGTTCGAGCCCTTGGGAACCATGAACTCGCCCTGGAGCAGGACGTCGCCGAAGGTTCGTTCGGTGTAAATGTCGCTGCTGGGCTTGTCCTTGGCGATGAGGTTGATCAGCGCGTTGCCCGTGCGGCCGACACCCGCGATGGCGAGCTTCTCCGGCGTCGTTTTGTCCAGCTGCACGCGTGCGTCAAGCCACGCGCTCTTCTTCTTGTCCTTCGCCTTCCACCCCTTCAACCCATCGGCACTCGTGCCGGAGAAGAGGACGATGGGCTTTTCATCGCCGCCGCTAGCGCCGGGCGCCAGGGTCAAGAGGGCGAGACAGCAGCCGGCAAGGGACTTGCGGAACATGGATACGTCTCTTGGGAGGAGGAAAAAGGGGTCCAGAAACCGAGTCGGCCAGCCGGCGCCACTTCTGGGTCGCTTATGGAAAAGGGTCCAAACACCTTTTGTTAGGCTCATCCGGGAAACGCGCGTTTTGGATTCCGGTGGAGTCATTTGCCGGTATCCTGTTACGGGTTCCTCTTCTCTGTTCGCGTGAGCAGCAAGGCATGCCGGCCATCGACTTTCGCAAAGTTCGACAGGCGGTTTCCATGGCGGATGTCCTTGGGCTACTCGGTTTTGAGGCTGCCCGATCCGCCGGAAGCCCGGTTCGGGGACCGTGCCCCCTGCATGGCGAAGAAGGCGGCAACCGCGTGTTTTCCGCCAATCTCATCCAGCATGCCTTGCGCTGGTTCAAGTGCGGAGCCGCCGGAAACCAGCTCGACCTTTGGGCGAAAGCGACCAAGAAGCCGCTCCATGAAGCCGCCCTTGAATTGTGCGCTCGTCTGCATCGAGAGGTTCCCTGGCTGCACAAGCGAACAGAGAAGAGGAACCCGTAACGGGACTGCGCGAGGCGACCGACGAAAACAACACGCGAAAACCGGATGAGCCTTTTGTTACTTGATTACCCGCCACATTGGGCCCAACATCGACCACTGCTTGCCGTCCCAGTAGAAGAGGTGGTATTTGATGCCGGCCTCCTTCCCCGGCGCCAGGAATTCCACTTCGTAGAAGGTGACGCCGCGGCGAAGAACCTTCTCAGCCAGGCGCTTGGCCCCGCCTGGGAACTCCTTGAAGGCCACGGAGTCTTTTTCGTACTTGGCGATCTCTTCCGTGGTCGCAGCGTGAACCTTCACGACAGTCTGATCCGGCCGCGAGAGCTTGCCGGCGTCGGCTTCACTCACCACCATCTTCTTGTGCTGGTCCAGGATCGGGCGTAGCAGTTCGGGGGCGATATCCGCTCTGAGCGCTTGATTCGCGCGGGCCTCGTCCGGGATCAGGGACTGGAACAGGGCCGCGGCCTGCTTGAGATCCTTCTTCCCATGGATTGTCTGGCGGAGCAACTCGAACAGCGCCTTGAGGTTTTTCGGCGTATTCTCCTGCTTGAAGGATGCGGCATCGCCGGCGCGACTGGCAGGCGCCACCGTGCCGAAGGCGAGGGCGAGCAGCGACATGTAAAGAAAGGGTCTGTAAGGCACCACTTCCTCCTTCATTTCTTGGGAACCCTTCGATGGTAACAATGTCCCTGGCTGCGCGTCAATCGGCGCGCGGAGGGGGCGCGGCTTCGGTGGAGACCGTGGCGCATCGGGCGTCGGGATCGAGCCGGATGACGACAACCGACATATCGGCCGGGGCTGTGGTCGTGGTACGGTGGAGTGGGGGGATGTCCTCCCGGCGGCGGGCGGTCGCGCGGCTCGTCGTCCTGTCACATCCGGCGCGATTCTTTGGAGACACGTCATGGACACTTCGCGTTTTTCTTCGAATGGGTTTGCGACGAATGGGACGGGGCATGCGGATGCGGCGGCGCTGCGTGTCTGTCAGGGGTTGGAGGAGTCGTCTGCGGGCTTGGAGGGGAAGAAGGGGGAGCGGGTGCTTCCGAAAGGGTGGCTTCACCCCGCAGGCTCGAAGACTCGCCCGCGGGCTTGGAGGGCGGGGGGAAGCGCGATGAGGCGGGGCGGTTCTTGAAGGGATGCAAGGGGGGGCCGGGGAATCCGTACAACCGGCGGGTGGCGCTCTACAAGAGGCTGCTGCTGGAGGCGGTGACGGAGGAGGACATCGTCGAGATCGGCAAGACGCTGGCGGCGCGGGCGCGGGAGGGGGACGTGGCGGCGGCGCGGGTCCTCTTCGCCTACATCCTGCCCAAGGGGGTGGCGCCGGACCGCGTGGATGTGGACGAGTGGCAGGGGTACAAGGCGGAGCAGGGGATGATGGAGGAGATCACGCCGATCCTGAAGTCGATGGACCCGTCGCTGCCGCTGGACATCGTGCGCGAGATGCGGCCGGAGTTGACGGCGGGGAAGGCGCGGGTGATGTCGCACGTGTTCCGGACGGGGTCGATGGACCTGTTCGGGTCGATGGAGGACCTGCGGGTGGTGGCGTCGGGGGGGACGCTGAAGCAGGGGAAGAAGGGGAGGGGGAAAGCGGGTAAACGGCGGCGTGGGGCCTGAGCGGGCCGGGGGCGCGTTTTCGGGCGCGGCGGGGTTACCCCGCAGGCTCGAAGACTCGCCCGCGGGCTTGTGGGGGGCGCGGTGGGGCTGAATGAGAGGGATGGAAAGCGGCGAGGCGGCGCCGGGACGTGTAGGGTGCGCGCGGCGACTACAATCAACGTGTTAGGGGGATCTGGCGGTGGCCCCGGCCTGTCTCGACGTTGACGCGGGCTGGTCGAGTCTCGCTCCGACCCCGTCGCGCCCTCACGACCTAGAATCCGAACAGCGAGCGTGCGTTCCTGGTGGTTTCTGCCGCGAGCGATTGGAGGGAAACCTCTCGGAATTGCGCCAGGGCGGTCGCCGTGTGTACCACGAACGCTGGCTCGTTACGCTTGCCACGCATCGGCACGGGGGCGAGGTAGGGGCAATCGGTTTCGACGAGAAGACGATCGAGGGGGATGTCGCGGGCCACGCCGCGGAGGTCGTCGGCGTTCTTGTACGTCGCCATCCCGGCGAATGAAATGTAGAGTCCCATGTCGAGACAGGCCCGTGCCGTGGCCGCATCGCCGGTGAAGGAGTGCATGACGCCCGCGACCGGACCATGGCGCTCGTAGTCCGCGCGCAGCATTCGCACCACGTCCGTCTCCGCCTGGCGGCAATGAATGACGACCGGCTTCTTCAAACGCCGCGCCAGCGCGAGATGGCGGGCGAAGTAGTCCTCCTGCTGCGGAAACGGCGTGTAATCCCAATAGCGGTCCAAGCCCGTCTCCCCCAGAGCCACCACGAGCGGATCGGCGGCGAGGCGTTCGATCTCGTCCCAATCACCGGCCCCGGCCTGGGCGACGTGGTTGGGCTGAATACCGACGCTGGCCCGGACGAGAGGGGCATATTGCCTGGCAAGGTCAACATAAGCGACGCTGTCCTGAGCAGTTGTGGCGATGCCGAGAACGTGAGCCAGCCCCGCCTGTCGGGCCCGCTCCAGCACCAGGGGCAGGTCAGGGCGAAGGCGTTCGTCGTCGAGGTGGGCGTGCGTGTCGATCAGGAGAGGCGCTTCTTTGTTCACTGTCGTCTCCGGCGTGGATAAATCTCGACAGACGGCCGATTTTCTTCTAGGATAGACGATCTGCGAATCCATCCAAGTATTCAGAAGGAGTCGAGGGGAACCTATGTCTTTGCGAATGCGGCTTTTCGACAAGGAACCGATCGGCGGCGCGTTGCGTCGCTTCAAGAAGCTGTTGGAGCGGAGCGGACTGCAGAAGGAGCTGCGCAGCGGCGGCACTACGAAAAGCCAAGTGAGCTGAGACGGCGGGCGAAGTTACGCAAGCAGAGCGCGGCGCGAAAGGCCGCCGCGATGGGACAGATGTAGTCAACGAATCAGCTGGCGAGCCGCAGCTTGTCTTCTTCCTTTTTCTGCGCCGCCTTCGAGTGGGACTTGTGCTTGAAGAACTGGTCGCGGAACTGCCGCGCCAGGTCCGGATGGGAGCGGACGATCAGGAGCGTCTGCACATGCTCCGTCTCGGCTTGCGCGGAGAAGTCATAGCTGCCCAGCACGATCACCTTCCTGTCGATGACGATCGCCTGCGGGCTGACCCGCGCCTCGGTGTCCAGCAGCGGATCGATGCCCTGCTCGACCAGAAAGGCGTAATCTTCGGTTTTGACCTTGTCGTGGTGGCCGTCGAGGACGACCTCGACTGTCACGCCCCGCTTCTTGGCCTCGACCAGCGCGGCAAGAAGCGGCTGGTCGGCGAAGGCATAGGTATGGACGAGCACTTCGCGCCGCGCCTTGTTCAGGGCGTGCAAGACGGCGTCGCGGCCCCCCCCGTTGGGGGAGAAGTGGGCCTTCAGGTCGAGCACAAGGCCGAGCTTGCGGGCGAGGAGTCGCAGGAGAAAGAGCAGCGTGCAGGCGCCCATGAACCCGGTGGCGACCTGGATCCACATCAGCGTCATCGGCTCGAGGCGCGGCATCGATTCTCCTCCGTGCAGAAAGGACGGGCTTGCATACCACCGACTACCGGAACGGGCAAGCGCGATGCGACGTCATCCCCCGAACGCCAAACTCTCATCCTTCGTTTCGTATCTTTCGTGTATTCCGTGGTTCAGCTGGTCCATGCCAGCGCCCGGATCTCGCCAAATTCCCGCTTTAGCCGCGTCCACGTCGCTCCCCCGTCTTCCGAGCGGAACACCAGTCCGCTGACGCTGCTCGCGTAAACCAGCGCCGGCTCGGCCGCATGGGCCGCGAAGTTCCAGATCGTGCTGTTCGCCGGCGGCATTGACGCGGGCCGCCACGAGCGGCCGCCATCCGTCGACAGGCCGACGACGCCCGTCGTTCCCGGCGGCGCGTCGCCGTTGCCGAGGAATATGGCTTCCGGCCGGTCCACCCGGCAGGCGAGCGCCCGGCAATACGAGTGCGGCAAGCTGCGGCCGATGCCAAGCGGGCGCCACGTTTCTCCCTCGTCGTCGCTGGCGTTGAGATCGTTGTTGGTCGCGGCCAGGAGGCGCCGTTTGCCGTCGCGTCGCGGCGGGAGGTGCAGCGAGTGAATGTCCTGCGAGCTGAGTCCTTGCCCGAGCCGATTCCAGGTCCACCCCCGGTCGCGACTGCGCCACAGGCCGTCGATCTCGACGCCGGCCCAGATGACGTCGGCATCGGCGGGATCGGCGGCGAGCGTGGTCACGCGATTGTAGACGATGCGCGGACAATCGGGCCGAAACGCCGGCGTGACATCGCTCCAGCTTCGGCCGCCGTCCTCGGAGCGAAACAGCCGCGGCGGACAGGCGCCGACCAGGATCAGATCGGGCGTGGCCGGGTGCACGAGGATGGACCAGACCTGCTTGCCATCGATCGGGCCGGCGACCTGCGACCAGGAATCGGCGCCATCGTCGCTGCGGAAAAGGCCCAACTCGGAGCCGAGGAAAAGTGTGCGCTCATCGCGTGGATGAGTCGTCAGGGCGCGGACATGGCACTCGACAAACATGCCGTCACAAACACGCTGGAAGGAGGCCCCGGCATCGAGACTGCGGAAAAGGCCTTCGCCGATCGTGCCGACATAGAGACGATGGTCGCGCATGCTCAACTCCCGCGCTGGTGATGCTTGCGCGACTATCATACGAGCAAGCGACGGCCGGCCAATCCGAACCGGCGCCGGCGCGGTCGTGTCGTTTTTCCTTGTCTGTGGCAGCCGGCGCAGGTAGTTTAAGGGTACACGCGTCGCGGTGCTCTCTCTCCCGCCGCACGCTCCCGCCGAGTTTTCCCGCCTGCCTTGTTCGAGGCCTTCATGACGCTTCGGTCTTCGCGCCTCCTGCTATTCCTGGCCTGTCTCAACTTCACGCTACCTGCATCAGCCCGGGAGCCCAACCAGCCCCCGTCGTTCCTCAACGAAGTCGAGCCCCTCCTGACCCGCCTCGGCTGCAACCAGGGCGCCTGCCACGGCAAGAACGCCGGCCAGAATGGCTTTCGCCTCTCCTTGCGCGGCTACGCCCCCGAATGGGACCATCTCTGGCTGATGCGCGAGATGAGCGGCCGGCGTTTGAACCTCGCCGTCCCCGAAGCGAGCCTGGTTCTTCTCAAGGGGATGGGCGTCGTCGCGCATGGCGGCGGCGTGGTGATGCAGGAAGGTAGCCGGGAGTACAACCTGCTGCGCGACTGGATTCGCGCCGGCGCTCCGGGCCCGAGCAAGGACGATCCGGAGTTGAAGCGACTCGTCATCCTGCCGGGGAACAAGACGCTGAAGGCGGGGGATGAGTTGCAGCTTCAAGTCAACGCCGAGTACGCCAACGGCGCGACCGAGAATGTCACCTGGCTGACACAATTCGAGAGCAATGACGTGACCGTCGCCAGCGTCTCCCGTTCCGGCCAGGTCAAGATGCTCCGGCCCGGCGAGACCGCCATCCGCGCTTCCTTTCTGGGTAATGTCAGCATCGTGATGGTCACGGCCCCGCACGACCGGCACGTCGATCCCGCCGCGTTCGCCCGGAAGAGCAACTTCATCGACGACTTTGTCTTCAAGAAGCTCGCCGCCCTGCACATCGAGCCGAGTGACCTGTGCGGCGACGAAGTTTTCCTCCGCCGCGTTTATCTCGACACGATCGGCATCCTCCCCACGCCGGCGGAGGTCAGGGCGTTCCAGGCCGACAAGCGGCCCGATCGCCGCGCCCGCGTCATCGATCAACTGCTCGAGCGCCCCGAGTTCGTCGACTTCTGGACCTGGTGGCTCGACGATCTCCTGCAAAACCGCAAGGAGAGCGACCACGATGTGCGCGGCACGAAGGGCGTGCGCAGCCTGCACCACTGGCTGCGCGAGCAGGTCAAGAACAACCGCCCGTGGGACCAGCTGGCCCAGGACATCCTGACTACGAGCGGCAGCACGGACAACAGCCCGGCCGTCGGCTACTACATCGTCGCCGTCGGCGAGCGGCGCGAGGCCCACATGTCGAGCGTCGTTTCCAGCGTCGCGCAGACGTTCCTCGGCACGCGCATCGGCTGTGCCCAGTGCCACAATCATCCGCTCGAAAAATACACGCAGGACGACTACTACCACTTCGCCGGCTTCTTCTCGCGCATCAGCATGAGCCGCAAGGAACCGAAGATGGGGCCGACGCTTTTGAAGGTGTCGGCGCCCAACCCGGCGGAAAACAAGAACCCCATCGGTGTCGTCCAGCCGCGCACCGGCAAGTTCCTGCCGCCGCAGCCGCTCGATCGCGCGGCCATGCAGCTTTCACCCGAAGACGATCCGCGCAAGGCGCTTGCCGACTGGATCATCAACCCGAAGAACGAGTACTTCGCCGGCGCGATGGTCAATCGCCTCTGGGCGCAGTTCCTTGGCGTCGGCCTGGTCGAGCCGATCGATGACCTGCGTGCCAGCAATCCGCCGAGCAATCCGGAGTTGTGGAACGCCCTGGTCAAGGAGTTCGTCGACAAGAGGTTCGACCGCAAGCACCTGATCCGTCTGATCCTCAACTCGCGGACCTATCAGCTGGCTAGCGCGACCAAGCCGAGCAACGAGAAGGACCAGCGCCACTATTCGCACTATTACGTGCGCCGCCTTCCGGCGGAGGTGCTGCTGGACGCGATCTGCCAGGCCAGTGGCGTGCCGGAGCCGTTCGAAGGGTATCCGTTAGGGGTGCGGGCGGTGCAGGTCCCCGATCCCTCGGTGAAATCGTACTTCCTCGCCACCTTTGGCCGCAGCGAGCGGATCACCGCGTGCGCCTGCGAGCGCAACAACGATGTCACCCTGCCGCAGACGCTGCACCTGCGGGGCGGGGACACGACGCTCTCACGCCTCACGGACCCTCACGCCCTTGTGCAGCGCATGCTGAAGGAGAAAAAGTCCGACGCCGAGATCGTCGACGCGATCTTCCTGTCGAGCCTGGCCCGCCTCCCGCGCGCGGACGAGCGGACGACGATCACGCGCTTCCTGAAGGACGGCGGAGCCGCGGACCGGGAGAAGTCGCTCATAGACGTGTTCTGGGCGGTGCTGAACGCACAGGAGTTTTCGTTCAATCATTAGGAGGAGTCACCTGACGAGAATCTGGCGTGATGCCCGTCCGGGGCGCCGGCCGGTCTCCTACTCGAAGAAAACCTTCTCCTGGATTAGTTCCCGACGAACCCGAATTCGGAGACCCCAGTTGATCGCAAGAACCTGAATGGTTGTCCGCCCGATGGCTGTGCGACCCACAAGCGTCGCCCCTCGCCAGCGAAAATGGCGAAGCCACGAGTCCCTGCGCGGATTGAAAAGGCGGGTGAGCTTGCCGGTACGAGGATCAAGCCCCGCGATGTTATCTCCCTTGAACTGATTGCAGCTGAAGCACGCGAACGCGAGGTTTGAGAGGGCGGTCTTTCCCAGGTGCTTCTTCGCTCGGATGTGGTCGACTTGAAACGGGGTGAAAACGAACGCTTGCGGCAAGCGACAATACTCGCAGCGGAAGTCGGCGCGACGGCGCACGGCTTTGACAAGACGCCGGGGCGTTTTCATTTGGGCGTGGCGGTTTTGGGAAGGGAGCGTCGGGCCCGAGAATGGAGGATCGCGATCAGATGGCCCACAATGTCGTAGTTGAGACTTTCTTCCCACTCCTTCCCGCTCAACGTGCCCTCTTGCGCTTTGGCGGCGAGTTCGTTCATTCGCTCGATATCTTCGTCGGCGAAACCGATGTCGAGGATAAAGCTGGCGGCTTCCGGAGAAAGGCGTCGCTTCGGCAGGTGTAGTCGCCTGAGGAAACGCAGGTCGGTGGTCATGCTTTTGGTTCTCATATTGGCATAATAACGAAGACGCTTCCAATCGCGAAGCGCTGTTTTGCAACCGGGGCTCGAAATGCTCGACATCGTGCTTGGATCGAACAACCGCCGCTGCGACGGCCTCTCGCGCCGCGACTTCCTCCGCGTCGGCGCCATCGGCGGCCTGGGCCTCGCCACCGCCCTCCAATCGGAGGCGACGCCTGCGACGCCGCGCCGCGCCCGCGCTCGCTCGGTCATCCTCGTCTATCTGGGCGGCGGCCTGTCGCACCACGACAGCTTCGACCTGAAGCCTGAGGCCCCGGTAGAGGTCCGCGGCGCCTATAGCCCCATCCGCACCAGCGTCCCCGGCACGCTCATCGGCGAACTGCCGCTTCTGCACCAGCCGGATCATGCACAAGGTGGCCCTCGTCCGCTCCGGCGCCCACAACAACGACCACCACGAGACGGCTACCAACTGGGTCCTTGTGCGGCCGCTTCGGCCTCCCCTTCGGCGACTACCCGGCCATGGGCGCCGTCGTGTCGCATCAGCTCGGCTTCCGCGGCGAGCTGCCCCCTTATGTCTCCATCCCCAGCGCAACCCGTCCTTCACCTGGGAGCTGGGCAAGAGCGTTCGGCTGGGCGGCCGCTACGAATCGTTCAAGACCGGCGACCCCAACGACTCGGGCTTCCCGCGTCCGCGATGTCGAGCCGCGCGAAACGATGGCGCCCGCCCGCGCCGCCCGCCGTCAAGGCCTGCTGTCGGCGATCGATACGCTGGCACGCGACATCCATGGCAGCGACCAGCTTGCCACCTACGGCGAGTTCCAGCCGCCGCCGCCGACATCGTCCTCTCCACCGAGGAGCGCGCGGGCGCTTTCGCCATCGAGCCGCGAGTCCACCGGCCTGCGCGACCGCCATGGCCGCAACACCTCGCCGAGCTGCCTCCTGGCCTGCCGCCTCGTCGAGCCGCGGCGTCCGCTTCGCCACCATCAACTTCGGCGGCTGGGACCACCACGCCCAGATCTGACCGGCCTGGGCCGCAGTTTCCCCGAGTTGACCAGGGTTTCTCCGCCCTGATCGACGACATGGACGACCGCGGCCTCCTTGCCGATACGCTCGTCGTCGTCATGGGGGAGTTCGGCCGCACGCCGCAGATCAACAAGGACACCGGCCGCGACCACTTCTGGGGCTCGGCCGCCTGCTCCTCTTCGCCGCTGGCATCCGCGGCGGCCTGGTGCTCGGCAGACGGACCGGCAAGCGCGTACGTGACGCGCCGACCGGTCGCCCCCGCGGACGTCGCCTGCACGATCTACGAAGCCGTCGGCGTCAACCCGCACACCTGGCTGACGCACCCCGGAAGGCCGGCCCGTCGAGGTGCTGGACCAGGGGAGCCGCGGTTCGGGAGCTGTACGCGTGAGGGGGCCGGCGCCGAGGATCTACTGTTTGGAGTTGAACAAGCGACGGAAGTCACGAGCGCCATGGACGACCCGGACAACCACAAGCCTATCCTGCTCTATGCGGTAGGCAATGATGTAACTACCGACAGCCCGGAAGAGGTAACGCTTATCCTTCACGTCCGCGCGTGTGTGTCCGAGCTTCGGAAACTCGGCAAGTAGCTGGATCGTCTTGTGGATTTGCTCGTCCAGACGCTCCGCTGCGTCCGGGCGCTCTTGGGCGATGTGGTCACAGACGCGCTCGATGTCCGTGTTCGCCCGGCGTGAAATGCGATATTTCATCCGAGCGACTTTCGCCGTTGAGCACGCCGCTCGCGCCGCAACTGGAGGGCTTCATCGCCATCGAGCGTCCCGTCCTGCTCGATGCTCCGTTCCCCCTCGGCGAGTAGATCAGCGAGCTCGCTCGCGTCGAAATCGCCAAACTCTTCCTGCTGGTCGAGCGCGAGAATCGCGGCAGCCACTACCTCTTCCGGGGTAGAATACTTGCCGGAGGTCACGCGCTCCTCGATGCGTTGCTGCACATCGGCTGAAAGGAAAGCCCGCGTCGGCGTCTCCATTACTTTCATAGACTCAGCCTAAGGAATCGCGCCAAAATAACTTGCTGAAGTGCCGTTGCGTGAGTTCAGCTGATTGTGCGATTGTCCTGGGATGCAGGATACAACGATTGTTAAAGCCATTGAAGGCAAAGCATTGAACTCGGATGACCTCGACGAGCGTGGCAGGCGGCGTTGGGCAGCCGTCGAAATAGCGTGCCCTGGGGTATGGCGGAATTGCGGTCGTGGGGCGCGGGCGACAGGGTTGTCGGATCGGACCATTCGACGGGATTGAAGGAGTTGACGCAGCCGACCCGTTGGCGGGCATCGACAGCGTCGGCCAGGGGTGGTCGTAGATCGCATGCGATCACGCAGCTGGATTGCAGCGCGCTGGACCGCTTGATCGAGCCGACGGGCGCGCGGGTCGCCGATGCAACCACTACGCGCTGGACGATCAAGAGCACCTACCGACTGGCGAAGGCGTTGCGGAAGCAAGGTATCAGGTGAGCCATGACGTCGGTGCGTCGACTGCTCGCGGCCAGCGGCTATAGCCTGCAGGCCAACCGCAAGACGCGGGAAGGCGAGCAGCATCCTGATCGCGACGGCCAGTTTCGCCACATCGCCGAACGGGTGGCGCGCGGAAAAAGCGGGCGAAGTGAACCAGTTCTTGTCGGTGGACACAAAGAAGAAGGAAGTGCTGGGAAATCTCAAGAATGCGGGGCAAACCTATCGTCCCAAGGGCTGGAAGCCGGAGAAAGTCAAGACCCACGATTTTCCGGATCCCAAGTTGGGCAAGGCGATCCCCTACGGCGTCTACGACATCCATGGCAACGAAGCAGGCGTGTCGGTTGGCATCAGCCACGATACGGCCGAATTCGCGGTGGCGGCGATTCGTCGTTGGTAGCCAGGGCCAGTCGCAAAGCCGCTACGGAGGGGCGCCAGTTTTCGGCATATTGGTAACGGCCGACAGCGGCGGCAGCAACAGTTCGCGTTGCCGGTTGTGGAAGGTCGAATTGCAGAAGTGGGCCGACGAGACGGGGCTGATTGTCGAGGTCTGTCACTATCCGCCGGGCACGAGCAAATGGAACAAGATCGAGCACCGCGTGTTCGCCGCTGATGATGCGCAATTGGCAGGGAGTTCCGTTAGAGACGTTGGAAGTCGTCGTCGAATCGATTGGCTTCACGACCACCGAAACCGGCCTGGAAGTTCATGCCTGGCCTGACGAGAGCACCTACGACAAAGGCCGAAAAGTGAGCGATGAGGAACTGGCTGACTGTAATATCACGCGTAACGAATAGCGAATGGAACTACGAAATCCATCCACGCGTCAAGCGCGGAGATCGGTAAGTTATTTTGGCGCGACTCCTAATCTCACTGAGCGTGCCAGGCAAGCTCCGCGTGAGAGCACTCCGCTTCGCCGCTCAACGCCCTGCAAGTTTCGGCGCCGGAAAGGCCCACTCGAGATTCGCGCGAAGCCATGCCCCTCCAACCCGGCGACCTGGTCGACGACTTCACCTTCCTTGAGCCGGACGGCGCCCCGCTCGCGCTGCGCTCGTTCCAGGGCCAACCGCTCATCGTCATCTTCCTGCGCCACCTCGCCTGACTGGCCTGCCGCGCTCACCTCGGCGAGGTGAT
The DNA here is from genome assembly GCA_046350295.1 of Gemmataceae bacterium. Taxonomy (GTDB): domain Bacteria; phylum Planctomycetota; class Planctomycetia; order Gemmatales; family Gemmataceae; genus JAXMAR01. The sequence goes on along the minus strand of JAXMAR010000024.1, from coordinate 58,300 downwards.
CAAGGTCCAGAGCGAGATCGAGCGTCTCGGCGCCCGCGTGCTCGTCGTCAGCTTCACGCCGCCGGCCAAGGTGAAGGCCTATGTCGAGCGCAAGCCGTTGCCGTTCCCGGTCGTCTCCGATCCGGACATGGCGTCCTACCGCGCCTTCGCGCTGGGCCGGGCCCGCGTGCGCTCTTTCTTCCGGCCGAGCGTCCTGTGGCGTTTCCTGAAGATGATGTTCGCCGGCTGGCTGCCCAGGAAACCGGGAAAGGGTGAGGACCTGCTGCAACTGGGCGGCGACTTCATCCTGGACAAGGACCAACGCCTGGTCTACGCCCACCCAAGCACGAACGCCGCCGACCGGCCAAGCGCGGCGACGCTTCTCAAAGAGCTGGGAGCCCGCTATTGACGGCTGCGCTGCCAATGCGATCTCCCTCTCCCCCGCCGCGGGGGAGAGGGCCGGGGTGAGGGGGTACAGGTTTCTTTGACCGCGCAGCTGTCAATAAGAACAACAAAGCTTGTGAATCGGTTGGTCGTCGCCGCAGCAGCCGCTTGCGTTTCTTTCGTTTCAACACGCCACCGTTACTGAAATCCTCACCGACATTGACATTCACGATTACGCCGCAACAGGTAAGGCCCGCCCCCCTTGCGGCAAACTCCCGTTTCGTCGCGTCTCGTCGCACTGGCGCCCACTGCGCCCACTCACCGCGACAAAACGGACCTTGACTTCTCGATTGCGACACAACAGTACCACGGCTCCTCGCCTTATGGCCAACGACGCGCTTTTCTCACTCCCGCCACCCATATCCCTCTGAGCGACGAATCAACAGCGACTTCGGCGACGCACGGCGATCTTCAGACGCGAGCAAGCCAAAAAGGGGCAGCGCCGCAGGAATTGACCGATCTGGCGCCGCCTCGTCGCGGCGGGATATCGTCAGCTGGAGAAAGGGGATCAGGGGTCCGGCGTGGCGGCCACTCGGGCCGCCGCCGTGTCGACCCGAGCGGCGGGAGTTCCTGCACTATTTTGGCCGGCGATTTGTCTCAGGATTCGTAGAGGTCACACCATGCCCACGCAAAAGCCGTGGGCATGGCGCCCATGGCACCCTGGCGCGGTGTTGGCCGACGGCGAGCGATTCGCGCAGCGGTTTGACGAGAAACTGGTATTTTGATGGAGGTTCTTGATCACGTCGCGTACCATATCCGAATCCCACGGCATTGGACGCAAGCCCGATCCCGATGGGAAGGCTGATTGTACTCGTAAGCACGCATTCATGTCTAGGAAAGCCCATTCATCTTGATCGTCGAGGAGATCGTCCATGTCAGAACAACGGGCCTTCGGTGATGTTGCACTTGCCCAGAATCCAGAGCCTCGGTGCGCCAGTGTGCTGCTCATCGATGTGTCGGGTTCAATGGGAGAAATCGTCGCAAATGCGGGCCGGGACACCGGCCAGACCGTTCAGGCGGACGGTAGGACCTATCGAATAGCCACGAGCGGGACCACGAAAATCGACCTGGTGAACGAAGGCTTGCGAGCGTACCATGCGGACATGATGGCAGACTCGCTCGCGCGTCAGCGCGTTGAGGCTTCGATAATCACGTTCGGAAGTGGCGTCCAAACCGTGTTACCGTTTGTGGGCGCCGAGGAGTTTTTCCCTCCTATCTTGGTCGCAGCAGGGGAAACAGCGATGGGGGCAGGGATTCTTAGGGCGATAGAGGCCATTGATGCACGAAAACGTCTCTACAGGGAAAATGGCCTGAACTATTTTCGTCCTTGGATCTTCCTAATAACCGATGGAAGGCCGGTCGAGACGCCCCCTGATTTATGGAGAACCGCCGCCGAGCGGGTGCATGCAGGCGAAAAGAAAAAAGAGTTTGCCTTTTTTGCCGTAGGGGTTCAGGGAGCCGGCGAAGCCACGGACTTTGACGTGCTCAAACAGATATCGGTCCGGCAGCCGCTTCCATTAAAGGGGTACAGCTTCAGAGAAATGTTTATTTGGCTCTCTCAGTCTCAGCGAACCTTATCGCACTCTTCGCCAAACCAGGAGGATCAGGTCAAGTTTGATTCTCCCGCCGGATGGGCGAACTTGTGAGGGTGAGCCATGGGGTGGATCACCCTCGGAAATAAGGTAACCGGTACATCACATGGTAGCCGAGCGATACCATGCCAGGACGCATTCGGCGTTCGCACCTTCGGTAAAGATAAGGAGTCGCTTGCCATTGTAGTCGCGGATGGAGCAGGAAGCGCGCCTCATTCGGAACTCGGAGCGACGAAGGCGTGCGATGAAATTGTCCGCCTTGTTGACTGTGGCTTACCCAACCCACTCGACCGTGATACAATCATGGAAGTCCTCAAAGAGGCGCGATCCGCGATCTGCAGAGAGGCGGAAGAGCGGGGGCTGCTGGCAAGAGACCTAGCCTGCACTGCCGTGTTAACGATCGCTACGCCGGAGCGTACAGTGTTCGCGCAAGTTGGAGACGGCGCCATCGTTTTTCGAAATGCAGATGACTATGACCTGGCGTTTTGGCCGGAATCTGCCGAATACGCTAATGCCACGAACTTCTTGACAGATGACTCCTTTGCTGAATGCGTTCTCTTTCGATGCCTCGAGGGTTCTCCGAATGAAGTTGCAGTACTAACTGACGGTCTCCAGCGGTTGGCCCTGGATTTCGCGACGCGAACTCCGTTCGCCCCCTTTTTTCAACCGTTGTTCAAAGAGTTGCGACTTGCGGGGAATCCCGAAGCGCTTATGGCGCCGCTTCATGCCTTCCTTGATTCGGAAAAGGTGAATGAGCGCACCGACGATGACAAGACACTCGTGTTTGCCATTCGCCACCCATGAGCGCTCTGCCCTCCCTTTTCGATCACCACGGTCGGCCCATTCCCGTTGAAAGCCAACTCGGCGACCGGGGGGGGGAAGGGACTGTTTATAGCGTCCTGAACAACGGAACGCTCGCGGCGAAGGTATACCATGCTGATCAACGGACACCTGAACGATTCGAGAAACTGAAAGCGCAGATCGCGCTGGCAAACGCGAGGCTCTTGAGCGTCGCAGCCTGGCCGAATGGATTGGCGTTTGATTCTCGAAAACAATGGGTCGGCTTCACGATGCCTCGCCTCGTGGGGTTCGACCTTATTCAGCGTCTGTATAACCCTGTTCAGCGGTTAAAGATCTTTCCGCGCGCGAGTTGGGCGTTTCAGGTCCGCGCGGCCATGAATCTCGCCGCGGCTTTCGACGAATTGCACAGAATCGGCTGTTTGATGGGTGACGTGAACGAGCGGAATGAAATGGTGTCGTCGCAGGCATTGGTTCGCTTGATTGACTGTGATTCCTTTCAAGTGCATGCTGGTGGAAAACCCTTTCTGTGCCCTGTCGGGGTGACTCAATATACGCCTCCGGAATTACAGAGAAAATCATTCCGGGGGCTGATCCGAACGCAAAACCACGATCGCTTTGGCCTCGCAGTCCTGATTTACCAGCTTTTGTTCGTCGGGCGTCACCCGTATATGGGCCTGCACAGCGACGACGCAAACGACGAGGAGTTGATTGCAAACTTTCGCTTCGCTCAAGGGCCGATGGCCGCGAGTTGGGGAATGGCGCCTCCCCCGCATACACCGACTTTCGCACACATTCCGGTAGAACTCGGCACGCTCTTTCGGCGTGCTTTTGAGAGGGGAAGCGACTCCGGGAGTCGCCCGCGTCCTGACGAATGGTTTGCCGGGTTGACGGCTCTCGAAAAGGCGATAACTGAGTGCCCAAGCGACCCGGGGCACAGGTACTGGCGCGGCGCCGGTTCGTGTGTTTGGTGCCGAATTGGCCAGGGAGGGCGAGGGCCGGAGTATTTCTTTGGGGTAGCAGAGGGAATTGCAGCGTTTTCGGTTGACGAGGCGAAAATCCAGAGCGTCCTGCAGCGGCTTCAGGCCTCTGGTCCATTCGAGTTCCCTTACGATCGTAGCCGTTTTGCGCCGACCGTTTCCACTATGCCCGACCCACTTCCGGAGGGGATGGAGGAACATCGGACGCTGGGGATCGTTCTCGCGTGCGCAGCTGGGTTCTGCTGTGTTCTCGCGTTGCCGCTGGCTTTTGTGCATATTGCTATCGGAATCACGGCCTTGCTCGGCGCGCTCGTGTTTGGCGTGTGGCTCGCGATCCATATTTCATTGTCACCATCGCACCAAGAGTATCGCAGCCGAAAGCTGTCCCGAGATCATTCGCTTCAGAGGCTTCACAACCTGGAATGTCAGTGGACTCGAAGTGTTGGCGACTACCAGCACTCCTGCTCGAACCTCCGTGCGTCGGTGCAAAAGCTCGCGTCGCAATGCAAGGGCTTGGCGTCACAATATCAGCGCGAGTTGCAGAAGCTGCGCGCCAATGCCGAAGCCATTGCGCGGGTACGGCACTTGAGCCTACACCTTATAGCGGACGGGGACATTGACAAGATCGGGCCGAGCCGACGGCAAGTGTTAGCCTCACATAACATCTACACAGCTGCCGATATCGAGGCATACAAGATTGAGAAGATCAGGGGCTTTGGGAATGTTCTTATCAGTAATCTCTTGGCATGGAAGGAAGAAGTGCTCCGTCGATTCCAATTCGACCCGAATACCGCTGTGGCGGCAAGCGAGCAACGCTCGCTCGTAGTGGCCTTTCGCAATCTGCAGCAGCAAGTTATCGGGCAGATGGAAGACCGGACGAAGCGATTGGAGGCTTTGACACCGTCGTGTCGAGGAACGCTGGAGCAGTTAATGCCACAGCTAAGGCAAGCGGTCGCTATTTACTATAGAGCGGAGACAAACCTAACGGTGTTCAAGGGGCGTTCGCTGTTTTTCGCAAAGCGGAAATGACCGGTGGCCTTGATGTCGCAAGGCCGTTGTCTTCACAATCCACCTCGATGTCGCAGCCGCGTCCAGGGGACGCCTGTGCGTGTGCAGCCAGTCACCTACGTCTATCGCTGGTGTGCGATAAAGAGAGCTTCGCGCCATTCTTGAATAGCCGCCTTGAGAATGTCGAGGAACTCTTCGTTTTCAGCCATAAGCAGAGCTTCCGACGTGTCGTGGCGCAGTTTCAGAGCGGAGACCTTGCGGAAAACGGATTCGTAAATTGGAATTTGGCTGTTGAACTTGAAACGGCGGTCGGGCCCACCGTCAATTCTTTGATGTTCCCACTGATAACCAGCCAAGCGCTCACCGTCGTACATCTTTACTCGATGGACCGAAAGACTCATTTCGTCGTAGTGAAACATCTCGATATCGTCTCTCGTGTACAGCAGCACGGCCTCGGGAAAGAAATAGTAAATCCGACCGTCCAGGTCGAGACAATAGACAGGAAGATCGCATTCAACCCATTTGGGTAAGCTCCTGTGAATCCCCGCCTCGAAGCCCTTCGATAGGCCTTTGTTGGAGTCGACCAACTCCCACACTTCGCTTTGTGAGACTTTTCGGAGGGAGGTGATAAAGTCCTCATGTCTCTCAGTGAGGACGGCCGGCATTCGGTCGTGATCAAGCTCCACCCAATCAACGCTGTTTTCGTAGCGCTCAATTGCTGCGCGCCGAAGAATGTAAATCAACGCGGTACCCCCGCCGGAAAGGACAACGATTGCAGTGCCTGCCACGATTGCGGCCACGTTGTCACTCGCTCTCAACCCCTGGACAAGACCCGCGAAAAGACCCGAAATGGCGATAAGGAGCAGTGGAATTCCTGCGTAACTGTAGATCTTTCCAGGGCTAGAAGCTGTGTGTAGGGCTCTCAAGTACTCCAGGGTGTCCTCGTTAAGCTGCTGGCGCACGTTAGGCTCGCTACGCCGACTCATGGGCGACCTCCAAAGGGTGTCCTCCATTCGACCGTCGCGCAATAACGTTGGCAACAAAAAATGCCCTGTCTGGCGTAAGATCTTTTTTTTTTCCCAGGAGCAGACTTGCGCCCTTTGTAACGTCAAGTTGCGATTATCTGCGGCGCCCTCTCTTTACGCGGTAGTCGCGGGCATGGAGAAATACATCTTCTGTTTTCTTCAGGCGTCAATATCACCATGTCACGGCCCTCCCGCCTTCGGCGGCGTCTGCTTGCCGGACTTCTTGCGCGGTCCGATAGTTTGCACATTGACTGCCGACGCCACGCGTTCGTAGGCAAGGGCGGATCGTCCGGCAGCCGCTCGCCCGACGACCTCTCAAAATGCTTTGCAGATCGACTGCAACGAAATAAGTCACGTCCAAGTAATCGCTTGCGTCCAAAGCGCCAAAATGCTTTGCAGATCGGGTGTCTGGGTTGCAATGCAAACCATTTCATGCGGCCATTGGCGTTGGCTAGTAACGAAAAGGCGCCTGACCTTGGGGTCAGGCGCCTTTTCGTATCCAAGCCGCTCGCCCATCCGCGTTCATCCGTGCAATCCGCGGCGAAACCCTGATTCGCGGCTAATAGACCCCGACCACCGTCTGGCTCGCGATGCCGCGGAAGGGTTTGACGCCGCTCACGCCGTCCCACGGGTACTTCGCGCTCGGCTTCTCGCGCACCCCTTCATCGCGCTCCAGGAACCGCGGGATGAACAGCTCCTTGGTCAGCGTCGTCAGCATCACGCGGCCGTCCTGGCCGTAGTCGACCACCTTGTCCGGGTTGTCGAAGTCGACGACCTGGACCGCGGCGCGCGGCTCCGGGGCGTAGTAGGCGATCTTGTAGTTCTCCTCCGCTTTGGGCATGTCCGAGGCGGCCAGGCCCATCAGCGTGTTGCCGTAGGTCGGGGCGATGTAGACGTCCGGCCCCAGGTACTCCTCCATGGCGAAGCGGATCCACTGGCTGGTCATCTCGGTGCCGCCGCAGAAGATGCCGGTGATGCCGGCCTGCTTGAAGGAGGAGCCCTCCTTCTCGAGGCGGGCGGCCAGGGCGTCCAAGAGCTTGGGAGTCATGAAGGCGCACTTGATCTCGTGGCCGGCGGAGAGGATCGTCATCGCCTGGTCGATGACGTGCTCCTGATAGGCCTTGAGGTGCTCCATCCAGCCCTTCTTGATGACCTTGACCACCCAGCGCGGATCGAGATCGACGCAGAAGCAGATGCCGCCGCGGAACTGGGCCATGTGCTCCACCGCGAGCCGCAGCCGGCGCGGCCCGGACGGCCCGAGCATGAGCCAGTTGGCGCCCTTGGGGAAATACTTGTCGGGCAGGGTGGCGCTGAATTGCTCGTAATCGATGCGAAAATCATCGACGACGACGCGGCTCTTGGGGATGCCGGTGGTGCCGCCGGTCTCGAAGACGTAGGTCGGCTTGCTCCAGAGGGCCCTGGGCAGCCAGCGCCGCACGGGGCCGCCGCGCAGCCAGTCATCCTCGAAGAGGCCGAACTTCGTGAGGTCTTCGAAACGCTTGACCTCCTTGCGCGGGTCGAAGCCGAGCTTGAGGAGCGGGTTCTTGCCCTGGGCGGCGTCGACCCAGAAGGGGGAGCCGGTCTCGGGGTTGAAGTGCCACTCGACGATGTCGCGCACGTGCTGATCGAGACGTTCCTTGGCTTGTGCGGGGGTCATGGTGCTCATTGGGGCAGATCTTCTCCGTAAAGTAAACGCCAGTTGTCGGTAGCCAGCTCGCGCAGGCGCGGGGTCGCCAGAAAGCCCTGGGCGTGGTCCTTGAGCTTACGCATCACAAGGTCCTTCTCGAGCTGCGGGGCGAGAACGCGCAGGTCTTCCTGGTCCTTCCGCCTCGCGCTGAAGAGCTTACTCAGGAACACGTCGTAGACATCGAGGAGGTAGACTTTGACCGGTCCGAAGACACCAAAAGAGTGGACGCGACTCTCCCAGCCCGACGGGAAATAATGGGTCTGCACGTGTCCGATCTGCAGACCATAGCTTTTCTTCAGCTCGTCGAGCAGGCGATGGTTGTTGCGGATGATTTCCGGCACATCGCCGACGATATCGATGTCCTCGGTGTGTCGCACGAGGAATCCCGGCAGAATCAGGGCAATAGAGCCGGCGACGTTCAGCCGCAAGTCCTGGCGCACGCCCCGGCTCAGCTCCTCGAGAAATTGACGAATCTCATCAGGCTCCGTCTTCTCCATGAGACGATCTCTAATGGAGGGATAGCCGACCTCGTCAAAGGGCTCCTGCCAGATCGAACGAATGGCCCGCTCTTCCGGCTTGCCTTTGAGCCAGGCCTCGATCCGCGCCTCACCCCAGTGCGTGCGGAGGGCATCGAGACAGTCGCGGATCAGCAGACGCTCGCGGTACGATTGCGGATTGGTCACCGCTTCGGCGCGGACCGCCTCGGCCAGATCCTTGGGATCGATTTGGGGTCGCTTGCGGACCAGGTTCCAGAGGTCTGGGTTCTTCGATTGCATTGGAACAGCGTCCGCCCCGGTTCTGCGAACCGCGGCTAAACGACGACCTCGGTTTCAAAACGGGGACGCGACTCTTTGTCTTCTTGGGGTTTTAGGAGTCGCGTCCCCGTTTTGAAAATCATTTCTTCGCGCCGATCGCGAACAGCTTTGAGCGCGTCAACACATAAAGTGTATCACCCGACGCCACCGGCGTGCCATGGATCAGCTCCCCCATGTCGTTCTCGGCCATCACCTTCAGCTTGGCGTCCGCGGCCAGGCAGTAGAGGATGCCGTCTTCCACGCCGCAGAAGACCTTGCCGTCGACCACGTACGGGCTGCCCCAGATAGCCGACTTGAAATCGTGCATCCAGTGCCGCTTGCCGGTCTTGCGGTCGAGGCAGTGCAGGTAGCCGGCTTCCTCGGCGATAAAGACGAGCTCCCCCGTAACCGCGGCGGTGCTGATGGTTGGACCGAAGTTGACCGGGCGGCCTTTCATGGGCCGCGGCACGATGGCGCCGCCATAGCTCCATACCAGTCCGGTCCCCTTGTTCTCCTTGGCGTCGGACGTCAGGGTCTTGGGGGAGATGTCGCCGCTCTTGGTGGCGTCGATGCAGAGAAAGTAGCTGAAGCGCGGGGCGGTCGGGTGTTCCGGCATCGTCCCCATGCCGATGTAGATGCGGTCCTCTTGAGCGACCGGCGTCGACACGAAATAGGCCGGCGTCGGATCGCCGTCTTCGCGTTTAATGCCCTTGGGATAGCAGCTGAACTTCCAGATCAGGCTGCCGTCTTCGGGCTTAAGGGCGTATACGACGCCATCGCCGCCCGGGAAGATGAGCTGCTTCTTGCCGCCCACGACGGCCAAACTTGGGTTCGACCACTGCCCCTCGATGATGTCCGCGCCCGGCAGGCTCGATTGCCAGGCGAGCGTGCCGTCCTTCTTGAGGGCGATGAAGCTCGGCGCTTTGGGCGCGACGACCTTGCCCCCCTCGGCGATGCCATTGCCCGTGAGCAGAACGATCAGATCATCAACAACCAGCGGCGAGCAGTTGCTGCAATGGTAGGGGTGGATCTTCAGCTTCTTGAGCATGTCGAAGGACCACTTGACCTTGCCATCGGTCGTGGCCGCGACCACCTCGGCGCCCGGCGTAACGTAATAGACCATGCCCTTGTCGACGACCGGCGTGGATAACAGCCCCATGCGTGTCTTAGTCACTTCATTGAAAATCTCGTCTTCCGGCATCGGATGGGTGATCTGCCAGAGGAAGGTCCCCTTCGCGGCGTCGTAGCACTGGAGGACGGCGAGGTTCCCCTTCTCCTTCGGGTCGCGCGGGTTGGCGTTGTTGGTCCCGACAAAGACCTTGCCGCCGGCGACGACCGGGCCGCCGTACGCCTTGGAACCCAACTCGACGATCCAGCGGATGCTGTCCTTGTCATCTGCGCTGAAGGTCGCCGGGATGTTCTTGGCCGTCGGATTGACCATGTTGCGCGCCGGCGTGCCACCGAACAACGGCCAGTCGGCGTGCGTGGATGTCGTGGGCGTCGCTGGGGGCGGCTCGGATGACGAACTGCAACAACCGCAACCCAGGAGCAGCAAGGAAAGAAGCGAATAGCGCATGAAGGTTTTTCCGTTCGAGAGGCCTACCTGAAGCGACGCCCCAGCGTCGCGCGGGGAGACGACGGAGGCGACGCCCGCGCGTCGCCTCTGGTGGAAGGACGTCCTCACTCCTTCTTGTTGCGCAGCGCCCACAGCCGGTTCTCGGTCATCACGTACAGCGTGTCGCCGACAGCCACCGGGGTCGCCCGCACCCGGCCCCCCATGTCGTTCTCCTGGAGGATCTTCTTCGTCTTGCCGTGGGCAAACACGAGCACCGTGCCCGCGTCGTTGCCGATGTAGACCTTGTTATCGGCGTAGTACGGCGAGCTCCACAGCGGCCCGCCGGTGTCGTGCGTCCAGAAAACCTTGCCGGTGTTGGCGTCGAGGCAGTGGATATAGCCCAGGAGCTCGCCGACGTAGAGGACGTCGTCCTTGATGGCGCAGGTCGACATGGTCCGGCCAAAGTAGTAGTTGCGTTTGAGCTTGGCTTTGTCCTCGGGCGTGGTGAAACCGCCGTAGTGCCAGACCTTCGCCGAGTTCGGATTCGGCTTGGTCTTGGGCGGGAAGACGGCGGCGTCGGTCACGAGGTCCGGAGACACGTCGCCGCGCTTGTTCATGTCGATGCACCACAGGTGGCCGACGTTCGTCTCGTGCTCGGGGTCCTGGCCGACGCCGATGTAGACCCGCTCCTTGTAGACGACCGGCGTGGCGATGAAGTCGTTGCGCGTCCCCTTGGCCGAGAGGTGGTACTGAGCGTCCTTGGGGTTGCAGTCGAACTTCCAGAGGAGCTTGTCGGTGTCCGGGTCGAAGGAATAGATCCAGCCGTCGCCGCCGGGGAAGATGACCTGCTTCTGGCCGCCCGCGACACCGTAGGCCGGGTTCGACCATTGTCCGTGCTGGATCAACTCGCCGCGATCGATGAGCCGCTTGAAGAACCCCTCTTCTTCTCCCTTTTCGGTAAGACGAATGGTTGGGCCGTTGTACTGCCACAGGACCTTCCCATCCTTCTTGTTGAGCTTGATGAAGCTCGGCGCCTTGGGCGCGGGGACGTTGATGTGCCCCTCGTCGACGCCGTTCGCCGTCACCACCCAGAGGTAATCGCCGACGATCAGCGGCGAGCAGACCGCGATGTTGTGCGGGAAGACGCCCAGCTTGTCGATCATGTCGAGCTTCCACTCGGCCTTCCCCGTCTTGGTGTCCGCGCAGACCACCTCGCAGCGGTTGCTCACGAAGTACATCCGGTCTCCATCGACATAGGGCGTCGAGCAGATGCCCTCCTCCGGCCAGTCGTTGACGCGCCCGGCCTTGAGCTTCTCGAACACGATCTGGTAGAGGAAATCCCCCTTCTTCTGGTCGAACGCCATGATGATGCCCAGGTCGATCGGCACGCGCCGCGGCTTGCCGTCCTTGCCCAGCACCTTCTTGCCGTCCTTCACCTCGTCCTGCATCCACTTCTTGTCGCGCGGCTTCTGGTTGTTGGTGCCGATGAAGACGCGGCCGTCAAAGACGATCGGGCCGCCATAGGCCTTGGAGCCCAGGTCGGCCGACCAGACGGTGTTCTTGAGGTCCCCCGCCTCGACGCTCCATTCCACCGGCAGGCCCTTCGCCGTGAGATTGACGAAGTTCCGCGCCGGCGTGCCGCCGAACATGTGCCAGTTGTCGCTGGTGTCCCACTCCGGGCCTTCCTTACCCCCCGCTTTGGGACCGGCGCTATTCAGGCCGTTCACGAGGAGAGCAATGGTGAAGACCGCCGCGGCGGCCAGACAACGCGTGAGCTGAGGAATCTGCCTCATGATGATCTCCGGATCCAGTGAATGTATTCGCCAGGCACAGGGAGTGCGCCTGCTACTTGCGCGGTGTGATCTTCACGTTGTCGACGTAGACCTCCGTTCCCGGACCGCCGGACGCCGGAATGCCGGTCACGTAAGCGTAAACCGCCGCCGCCCCTTCGCCGTTCGGGTAAGGGTCAGTGACCTGAAGCGTCCACTCCGCCGGCTCTTCTTTCCCCTTCGGCCAGCACTTGCCCTTGATGGTCGCGCTCTTGCCGCCGTCCTCGACGACGAGCTTCAGCGTGTACCAGGTGTCGGGTTGCCACTCGAACGGGATCGTCTTGTCGAGCCGCGGCAGCGCGTCCCAGGAGACGATGCGCAGCTTCTGGATGTTGCCCGCGAGGAACAGCGTGTAGCGTTCGTTTACCACGCCGATGTCCGGCATGTCCGAGCCCACCTTCGTCCCCATCACGTCGGCCTGGATGACGTAGTTCTTGGCGTCGGGCACGCTGATGTAGGCATTGCCGCGGGCAAGGAGCGGGCTCGCCTTGTCGTTCACCTTGGCGAGCACCTTGCTGCCGTCCTTCAGGGTCTTCACCAACCACTTGCCCTGGGTGTTCGTCCAGCCGCCCGGTACGGCGCCGTCCGGGATTTTTTCGAAGTCCTGAGCGTACGGGAACGTCGGCGCCACGCGCACCCGCGCCTTCGCCTTCATCTTCCCCATCTCCACCATGACGTAGCCCCCCTGGGAGGGGGCCTTGGCATCGACATTCAGAAGGGCGCTCGTCGCATCTCCCGAGATCGTTCCCTTGAGCGCCGGCGGCCCGCTCTTCTTCCCCGGCGGAACCGGCGGCGTCGGCAACGTCCAGGTCGCGTCCCCCTTGACCACCGCCGGGTTACCGAACTCGTCGTACGCCCGCAGCTCCAGCTTCACCTTCGCGCCCGGCTGAACCGTCACGTCCGCCGGATAGATTTGCAGCTCGGCAGGAACGCCGGTGATCTTCAGCGCCCCATCCTTCGACTTCGCCGTCGCCGAGTGCTTGCGTCCCTCCGGCGTCGCGATGCAGTACGTCTCCTCGCTGGTTGAGAAGTAGACCCGCCCGTTCGCCGCCGCCGCGGTGCCGTTGATCTCGACATCCGCCTTGCCGCCTTCGGAGAAGAACTCCATCTCGAAGAGCCGCTCGCACTTCTTCGCGCCCGGCTTCAGGATGTGGAACTTCGCCCCGACCTCGCCGACATAGATCTTGCCATCCGCCATGAGCGGCGAGCCGCGCGAGTTGCGGCCATAGGCGAACGTCCAGATCTTGTTCCCGGTCTTGATGTCCCGGCAGAAGAGGCGGCCGATGTCGTTGGGGAAGTAGACGCGGTCGCCGTCGACGAGGGGCGAGGCGTAGCGAACTTCGATGCCGTCATGCTTCCAGACTTCCTCGGGCGCCCCGTCGGTTATCTTCGACGCGTCGAGGCAGACGATCCGGCCGTGCAGGTTGCTGTCGTCGTTCTCCTCGCCATGCCCCGCGAACACCAGGTTCCCCTGGACGACCGGCGTGGCGTTGATCATCGCCGTCCCCAGCTTGTAACGCCAGAGGACCTTGCCCGTGTTCAATTCCAGGCCGACGAGGCTCCCTTCGCCGCAGCCGCCGATCACCTGCTTGCGGCCACCGATGCTCGCGACCACGGGGCAGCTGTGATAGGAGTCCTTGGGCTGCCCGACCGGATCGGCCCACCAGACTACCTGGCCGTTCATCTTGTTGAAAGCGACGAAGCGCGTCGCCCCCTTGGCCTGGTCCCCCCAACTCGAGTTGTTCATGCTGAGGACGACGAGATCGTCGGCCACCGTCGGGCTGGGGAGCCGGCCGCCGTAGCCGCTGACCCGGCCGAAGTCCTCGGTCAGGTTGCGCTGCCATTTCAGCTTGCCGTCCGAGTCGAGGCAGAGGAGCAGGCCCTGGGTACCGTGCGCGTAGACGTAGCCGGTCTTGGGATCGCCCGCCAGGTTGGCCCAGCCAAGGCGCGAGACGACGATGTCGGTGTGCCAGACGTTGAACTTGTATTCCCACAGCACCTTGCCGGTGTCCGCGTCGAACGCCATCACACGCTCTTGCTGCGACACGCCGTCGCCGCAGCCATTGATGATGAAGACCTTGCCGTTGATGATGAGCGGCGTGGAGCGGCAGCCGTAGGGCGCCTTCCACACGAGGTTACCGTCCGGGTCCTTGGGGTCGAGCGAGAACTTGCTCGGCAGGTCCTTCTCGGGCGAGACGCCGGTCTGCCAGGGGCCGCGCCAGTTCCACCAGTCGGACGCGCGGGCCGTGGGGGAGAAGGCGACAACGCAGGCCAGCAGCAGCAAGCAACGCATTGGCATGGCAACCTCTCTCGATCGTGGGGCAGGCCGCCTGGCCTGCCGCAGCGTGGCGGGGCGGCCTGCCCCACGTTATTGAACAATCACCCGTTTTGCTTTCATCTCGTAACGCGGCAAGCTCCCCGGCGTCGCCAAGGTCACGTCGGCACGGAAGAACAACTCGTCCCGGATCGTCTGCCGCACACGCGCCGGCAACGCCTCGTCATGACCGCTCGTCTCGATCTCGACACGCAACTCGGCCAGCGGCGACGACGTATCCACCCGCACTTGATACTCACCGATTTCGGGGAAGCGCCGCAAGACGTTCTCCAGCGCGGAGGGAAAAAAGTTGTTGCCGCGGATTGCGATCATGTCGTCGACCCGCCCGAGGATGCCGCCTTCGAGCGTCAGGTAGGGCAGGCCGCAGGGGCAGGGCTGTGTGCTGACCCGTACGAGATCACCGGTCCGGTAACGCAAGACGGGACTGGCGATCCGGCCCAGGTTGGTCACGCACAACTCGCCGATCTCTCCTTCGGGCGTTGGTTGCAAACTATTCGGATCGAGCGTCTCGGCCAGGTAATCCTCCTCCAGTACATGCAGACAGCCGCGGCGGTTCACGCATCCAATCGTCATGGGCCCGACCTCGGTCATGCCGCTGTGATCGAAGAGGCGAGCGCCCCACGCTTCCTCGATGCGCTCCCGCGTCGCCGGAATGCTGCCCCCCGGCTCCCCGGCGACAATGATCGTGTTCAGGGCGCCCCGGATGGCGATCCCCTCCTGCGCCGCCGCCTCCGCCAGGTGCAGGGCGTAGGTCGGCGTGCACAACATCACCCGCGCCTCGTTGTCGACCAGGAGGCGGAGCCGGGCCTTGGTGCTCATACCGCCGGCCGCGATGCACAAACAGCCCAGCCGGGTCGCCGCCTCGAACGCCGTCCAGAAACCGAGGAACGGGCCGAACGAAAACGGAAAGAACAGCCGATCGCCCGGCTTCACGCCCGTGAGCGCGAAAATCCGCCGCCAGCAGCCGAGCATCCAGTCCCAGCTTTCCTGCGTATCGAGCCAGCGGAGGGGCGTCCCTTTCGTGCCCGAGGTCTGGTGCAGGCGGACGTAGCGCTCCAGCGGGTACGTCAGGTTCGTTCCATAGGGCGGGCTAACTTCCTGGTCGGCGAGCAGTTCGTGCTTCGTGGTGGGCGGCAGGCGGCGGAAGGCGTCTTCAGTCGGCTCGTTTATACCTGTTTGAACAAGTTTTCGGCCGTAAAAAACGTTCGCGGCGATCAGGGCCGCGAGCAGCCGGCGGAGTTTGTCGCGCTGGCGCTCGAGCACATGCCTGCGTTCGGGGTTTGTCGGTTGGGAGGCCATGTCAACAGGAGGCTGACGCCCCCCGCTCGCCGGCGGTTATTTCTTGATGTCGTAGCAGAAAATCAATTCCTGGTCGCGCAGGTACAGGCGGCCGTTGGCGACAACGGGATAGGCCCAGACGGCGGCGTACTGCCGGTTGGGCGCCTTGCCGCGCAGCTTGGACGCCTCGGGCAGCTTGAAGCGACCTTTTTCGCTCCGTTCCTTCGCGCTTATTTCGAGCAGGACGACCTCCCCCTCCTGCGACAGGAGATAGAGGCGGTTATCCGCCGCGGTGATCGAGCCGCTCTGCGTCTCCAGGTTATCGCGGTCCGCCCACAGGACCTTACCGCTCTTCAGGTCCTGACACACCCACTGGCTCGATTCCGAGTGACCGTAGAGTTTCCCGTCGACAAGCACCATGCCGCCATGCGTGTTCTTCACCTTTTTCTGGATGGCTTTTGAGTACAGGTCCTTCGCTTCGAGGCCCTTCTCCCCCTTCTTGATCTGGAAGAGGTGGCAGCCGCCGCCGTAGCCGGAGGTAATGTAGACCAGGTCCCCGGTCACAATCGGCGCCGGCGCGATGGCGTAGCTGTGTTGCTTGAAGATCTGTTCTTTCCAGAGCGTCTCGCCGGTCTTGGCGTCGATGCCCGAGGTGAAGCCTTCCTCCGGCATGGCGTTCTTGTCGTAGCTGTTCTGAATGTACTGCTTGACGCCGGCCGCCTCGCTGATCATGACGGACGAATACGGCGCCGCGAACGTCGTCCCCTTGCTGCGCCAGCGCACCGCGCCCGTCTTCTTGTCGAGCGCCGCCAGCGTTCCCTTGGACCCGCCCGGCGTCACCACCAGGACGTCTCCGTCAACCAGCGGCGATTCGCTATAGCCCCACTCGCTCATCATCTCGCCATCGAAGTCCTTGACGAAACTCTTGCGCCAGACCTCCTTGCCCGCCTTGCGCTCGACGCATATCAAGTCGCCGAAGCCACCCAGAGCATAAATGTGGGCGCCGTCAACGGTTGGCGTGCTGCGCGGTCCATCCCCCCAGGCGTTCCCTTTGAAGTCGAAAAGCTTGCCGACTTTTGTCTTCCACTGCTCCTTGCCAGTCTTCATGTCGATGGCCAGGACATATTCGCCGTCGTCCCAGCCGCCCAAGGTGTAGAGCGTGTCGCCGACGATGGCGGGGCAGGAAAAGCCCAGGCCGGCGTCGCGGTAGGTCCAGAGCAGCTTGGGGCCATCTTTCGGCCATTCCTGCAACAGTCCGGTTTCGGCGGAGATCCCGTCGCGCTTCGGGCCGCGGAATTGCGGCCAGTCCGCGGCGCTTGCGTTGGCGGCGGCCAAGAGCAGCAGGCAGGCAAGGAGTCGGCTGGCGGGCATGCACGCCTCGATTTCGAGAAAAGACCGGCGGGTCGACCGCGGGCGGTTTGGCGGGAAGTCGTTCTTGTGAGTATACGCGGCGCCAAAACGGCGGCCAAGCGAATTCAAAACAGGGCAGTCGATCCGAAACGGAGGCCGGCCGAGCCCAAAGAATCCTCCCCGTCGCCCCCTTGACGCTGGACGTTCCCCCCTTTTGCGTTATTATGAAGTAGATATTAGAGAGGCTTTTGAAGAAAGGATCGGCCCAACCCTTTCCTCCCCATCAAAGCCTCTTCAACAACGGGACTGGCCCGGAACCGGCTCCTGCAAATCAAGAGAGAGCCATGAGTTTCAAAGGCAACGGCGAGTTGATTCCAGTCGGCGGCGGCGATCCTGTCCCTCTCCTGCGCGAGCAGATGACGCTCGGCCGCCGTGAATCCTGCGACATCTGCCTCAAGTTTCCGAACGTATCCGGCCTCCATTGCGAGTTCGTCTACCGCAGCGGCCACTGGATCGTCCGGGACATGGGCAGCACCAACGGCCTCAAGGTCAACGGCGTCAAGACCGCCAAACGCGTCCTCCATCCCGAGGATGTTATCACCATCGCCAAGCGCAGTTTCACCATCAAATACACCCCCATCGGCCAGCAGTCGCTCGACGAGATCCTCGACGACGCCGACGACATCATGGACGTTCCTCTTCTGGAGAAGGCCGGCCTCGCCCGCCCGCCGCGCGAAGAAGGACCGACGCGCCAGCGCATCTCGTCGCTCATCAAGGAAATCGATAACGAGGAAGACTAACCGCGGGCAGTCCACGCCCCGTGGGGCAGGCCGCCTGGC
Organism: Gemmataceae bacterium; assembly: GCA_046350295.1. Classification (GTDB taxonomy): domain Bacteria; phylum Planctomycetota; class Planctomycetia; order Gemmatales; family Gemmataceae; genus JAXMAR01. The sequence goes on along the minus strand of JAXMAR010000024.1, from coordinate 40,807 downwards.
CTGCCTCGGTGCCGGCAGGTGAGGCCGCCTGCGCCACCATGCCCTCTTCTTCCCATGAACATCTACCAGCAACTCGGCCTCGACCCCATCATCAACGTCGCCGGCAGCGTCACCCGCCTCGGCGGCGCTCCCATGCCCGACACCGTGCTCGACGCCTTCCGCGCAGCCGCGGCCGATTGCGTTCCCCTCGAGCAGCTTCAGGCAACCGCCTCACGGGTTCTTAATGAGATCACCGGCGCTGAAGCCGGTATCGTCGTCGCCGGCGCCGCCGCCGGCCTTCTTCTGGGGACCGCCGCCATCCTCACCGGCTACGACGCCGGCCGCATGGAGCGCCTCCCCCACTGCGACGGGTCCGATGAGTTCGTCGTCGCCCGCGAGCAACGCAACGGCTACGACCACGCCGTCCGCGCCGCCGGCGCCCGCCTCGTCGAAGTCGGCTTTCACGAGATCGTCGCCGGGGCTGGCGTCCGCCGCGCCGAAGCCTGGGAATACGAGGCCGCCTTCGGCCCGCGTACGGTCGGCGTCCTCTACGTCTACGATGCGGCCGCCCGCCCCGCGCTCGCTGAGGTGGTGGCCGTCGCCCACGCGCGCGGCTTGCCCGTGCTCGTCGATGCCGCCGGCGAACTGCCGCCACGCTCCAACCTGCGCGACATCCTCGCCACCGGCGCCGACCTGGTCGCCTTTTCCGGCGGCAAAGCCATCCGCGGCCCCCAGGCCACCGGCATCCTGTGCGGCCGGCGCGACCTCGTCGGCCCCGCCCTCCTCCAGATGCTCGACATGGACGACCACATCGAACTCTGGGACCCACCCGACCTCATCGATCGCGCCAAGCTCAAGGGCATGCCGCGCCACGGCATCGGCCGTGCCCTCAAAGTGTCCAAGGAGCAAATCGTCGCTCTGCTCACGGCGCTGCGACTCTTCAACAGCGGCGCCTACGACAAGGAACTGGGGGAGAAACAGACGCTTCTGGAACGCATCGCGGCGGCGCTCGCCGACTGCCCAGTCACCTGCCGCCTTCACGCCTCCGCGGACGGCCAAACACTCCCGCTCCTGGAAATTGTCCTCGACGAGAAGCGCCTCGGCCGCACGGCGTTCGACATCGCCCGAGCGCTGCGCCGCGGCAAGCCGGAGGTGCACCTCGGCCAAGCGCGGCTGCGCGAAGGGGCGCTGCTCATCAATCCGCTGCACTTGAACGAGGAGAGGACGCGAGCACTGATCGGCCGCCTATCTGACACGCTCCGATGACGAAACGGAAAACCGGCTCGCCGCCGACCGAAAAAACCTGATGTCACCGCCGCTCGCGAATGCTCGGCCGATACGCCTCCGGCGGGCTCACGCGTCGACTCACCGCCGGATCCTCGGCGTAAACTTGCGTGCTTTCCGTTTCCAGCACGGGGCCGCCTTCCCTTAATTGGTCGGCCGTCAGCTCGATGCGAAAGCGAGCGTCCCCCGCCTTGCTCCCCTTGACGAACACCTCGAAGTTCAACTCCTTGCCCGGCTCCAAGCTCACGATGGGCTCAAACACAAGCTCCTGCGCCTTCGGCGTCTTCTCGCCGAGCCGGTGATCCGCCGGGCCTTTGGCGCGCGTCAACATCAACCCATCGCCGATGTAGGCTTTGAGTTGGAGGTTCGTCGCCGCGCCGGTCCCGGTGTTGCGGATGAGGATCGGATAAGCCGTGTCGCCGCCGACGGGGATCGGGTCGTCCCGGTCGTACATCTCCAGCATCAACGCGGTAATTCCAGCGAAGGTCGTGCAAAAGCTCACGGTCCCCGAGCTGATGCCGCCGTCCGCCCGCGCCGCGGCCTCATGGCACAGCTCGCCCGGCTCCTTCGCCTTCACTTCCACGACGACGGTCCGCTTGGCGCCGACCGGCAGATCGCCGAGCACCCAGGCGACCTGGCTCTCCAGGTGCTCTCCCTTGTCGCTCGCCTTCACGAACTCCGCCTTCGCCGCCAGCTTGAACGTCGCCAGCACGTTGCCGGCCGGGCCGATCCCTTCGTTGCTCACCGTGATGAAATAGCGCGCCGACCGGTTCAGATACCCCTTGGCCGGTCCATCGACCGTCACCTTGAGCTTGGCCGGCTTGTCCTTATCGGGCGGCGGCGGGATCTTGTCCTTTGGCTTTTCCTTGCCCGGTTCGAGCAGCGGCGGCTCGCCAATCACTGCCGGCCCAAACGCCGCCAGCTGCCGTGTCACGACGCATTCTCCGTGCTCGTATTGCACGCGCACGCAGTTCTTCACGTCTTCCAGATCCGTCGGCCGCAGCACCAGCTTGATCTCGCGACAGGCCCCGCCCCCCAGCGTGCCGATGTTCCAGCGCAGCTCCCCGTCCTTGACCGCCGGCTCCGGATCGGCCTTGACGAACTTCGCGTTCTTGGGGAGCGGGTCCTTGACGACGACATGGTGCGCCTCGGCGGGCGAGCAGTTCTCGACGAGGATGCAATAGATCAGGTCGCGGCCGGGACCGGAGCAAGCGGGCACGCGGACGCGAATCTTCACCAGCGGCGCCGGCGGGTCCAGCGCCTGTGCCCCGAACGCCGGCGGCTCGCCGTCGGCACGGACGCGCTGCGGCTCAGACCGGACGCAGAAGAAAAGCGCGGCTAGGAGCAACGTCAAACCGCAGAGGCGATGAAACCAGGACATGGCAAGCTTTTTCCGGAAGCCGGCGCGGGTGAACGCATTCTCCCAAAGGCGCCCGCGCCTTGTCTTTCCCAGTTCACCCTTCCGCGCCGCCCGACAGGAGACGGAACCCGGAAAAGCCGGAAAAACCGCTACAGGTCCGGCGTGAACCTGACCTTGCAATATCGTGTCCAACCGCTAGAATCCCGTTGTCCGGTCATGAAGACCGGCCGCTCGGGCCGTGGCGCAGTTTGGCTAGCGCGCCTGAATGGGGTTCAGGAGGTCGCTGGTTCGAATCCAGTCGGCCCGACACACTTACGGCGACTGGCAAGTTCAAAACGTGCTCTTTGAGTGCCTTTTGACCTGCTAGTCGCCGTGGTTTTTTGTGGACAGAGGCCGACGAGCGAGCGTAGCTCGGCCACGCCCTGTCCGGCAAGCCGCTCCTGCAAACGACGCACCTGCCGCACGCTCCGCTTCAACAACTCCGCGGCCTTGACCTGCGTGTATCTGCCCCCATTCAAGTCCTGCGACACCCGCAAGCGATCCCGCTCCCGCGGACTCATGGCGAACCGGTCTCGTCCTCCTTCACGCTAGGCGCACATTTCTATTGGCCAAAGACCGGACATTTCTATTGGCGTACAACAGCATTGGCATGCGGGAGACACGGAAGGCCCGCGGCGTGTTTTCCGAATCCTCCATCCCCTCTCTGCCGCCAATACGTATCCTGCTCGTAACCCTACTGCCCTCGGCCCTCACCTGTGAAAGCCGACCAAGCCACTCCGTTCCTCGATAGGCCCTTCGTGCCGCGAGCCCTCGCTTGGGCCCTGATGCTCGGCCTGGGCTTGGGTGTCTGGCTCTGGGATGTTTTCCTCCAGCAACGCCCCGATGGCGTAACCGAAAAGGGCTGGCGCCTCCTTGCCATCTTCCTCCCAACGATCCTCGGCCTGATGTTGCGGCCGCTCCCCGGCGGGGCCGTTGTTCTGCTCGGCCTGACGGTCGCCGTCTTGACGCAAACGATCTCGACCGAGCAGGCGCTGGGCGGCTTCGGGCACGGCAGCGTCTGGCTCGTCCTGGCCGCCTACTTCATCGCCCGCGCCGTCATCAAAACCGGCCTGGCGCGACGCATCGCTCTCTTCTTCGTCCGGGCCATCGGCAAGAGCACCCTCGGCCTCAGCTATGCCTTGATCGGTACCGACACGCTGCTCGCCGGCATGATCCCCTCCAACGCCGCCCGCGTCGGCGGCGTCATCCTGCCGATCAGTCGGTCGCTGGCCGAACTCTACAAGTCCTTCCCCGGCCGCAGCGCTACGCTCCTGGGTTCCTTCCTCATGCTCGCCATTTACCAGGCGGACGTCGTCAACTGCGCCATGTTCCTGACCGGGCAGGCGAGCAACCCGCTGGCGGCCACCGAGGCGCGCCGGATCACCGCCGAGGCCGCGCAACAGGGCAAGGATCCCGGCGCCGAACCGCTCAACCTGCATTACGGAGCCTGGCTACTCTACGCCTGCGTGCCGGGGTTGGTGTCGCTCCTCGTCGTTCCTTTTCTCACTTACCGGCTGACCAAACCGGAAATCCGCCACACGCCGCAAGCCGTGGAGATGGCCAGACGCGAGCTTGCCGCGCTTGGACCGATGCGTCCGGGCGAGACCGTAGTTCTCATCGTCTTCGCCGGGGTCTGCATCGGCTGGATCGTCGACGGCTTCGCGGGCGGCGGCAAGAACGTCGCCGGCATCGCGCTGGGCGGCGCCGCCGTCCTGCTCCTCTCGGGCGTACTGACCTGGGAGGATTGCGTCACCGAGAAATCCGGCTGGGACGTCTTCATCTGGTATGGCGGCCTCGTGCAACTCGGCATCCTGCTCAAGGACACGAACATCCCCAGGGTCTTCGCCGAAAGCGTCGCCGCCGATCTCGATGGCCTGTCCGTTATTGGCCTTTTCCTCGTCACGCTCGCCATCTATTTCTACGCGCACTATGCCTTCGCCAGCATCACGGCCCACATCGTCTCGATGTACCCCGCCTTTATCGGAGTCCTGATCGCCGCCGGTGTCCCTCCCGCGCTCGCCGCCGCCGCCTTCGCGTTCCTCACGAATCTCTCCGCCGGCCTGACCCATTACGGCACGACGCACGGGCCGATCCTCTTCAACACCCACTACGTGCCAATGGAAACATGGTGGCGCGTCGGCTTTCTTCTCTCGCTGGTGAACCTCGCGATCTGGCTGACGGTCGGGTTGGCGTGGTGGAAGATCCTGGGGCTCTGGTAGTGGAAGGATTTCTTGCCACTGCCGCCGCGGTGGAATACCTTCCCCTCAGACCCACCCGCCTTCCCTCCCCGCTCCGGAGTCGATCATGTTTCGGCACATCGTCTTCCTCCCCCTAGCCTTGGCGCCCCTCCTCTGCGCTCCCGGCTCTCTTCGGGCCGGTACGGATAAACCGAAGGACTTTCCCAAGGGCGCGGCGAAGGCGGTGGACGCCGTACGGGCGGCGTTTCCGAAGGCCGACATTGATGAGGCGACCGAGCCGAAGGGCTTCGGCGGCTCGGGCGGCAAGGGGGTTCCGCTCTACTGGACGGTGCGGTTCCACACCGGCGACAAGAAGCAGGAATTGTCCGTCACTCCCGAGGGCGTCATCATTCGCTTGCCGATCCCGATCGAGGCGAAAGACTTGCCCAAGGCCGTCGCGGCTGCCCTGGCCAAGGCGGCGCCCGGAGAAACGAGCAAAAGCGCCCAGAAGAATGAAATGCGCGCCACCATGAAATATGTCGCACTCGACAAGGCCAACGTGCAACGTTACGCCATCGATGTGACGAAGGACGGCAAGATTACGCGCTTCATCGTCAGCCCCGACGGCAAGAGCGCCAAGACGACCGAAATCCGGCCCGAGAAGAAGGCGGACAAACCGGCCAAGGAACTCGACATTCCGGAGAAGGCCGGCAAGGCCGTGGCCGCGATCAAGGCGCTGTACCCCGACGCGATCGTCAAGCAGATCACGCACGAAGTGTTTGACGGCGGCACGGGCGACCTGGAGATCCTGACCTACGAGATCGAGTTCGTCACCAAGCGGATCGAGCGCGAGATGGTGGCGTCACCGGAAGGCGTGATCCCGCACCTCTGGGCGGCCGTGAAGGCGAAGGACCTGCCGAAAGCGGTAACCAAGGCGCTCGACGAGGCGGCGCCGGGGGCGAAGCTGGCGTCGGCCCGCGCCTTCGAGATCCGTGCTGCGCTGCGCTTCGGCGCTGTGGAGACGCCCAAGGTCTACTACACGGTTCAGGTGGAGAAGGACGGTGTCACGCGGACGCTCAAATTCAAGGCGGACGGAGCCGCCATCAAGGAGTTCAAACTCGGGGGGAAGTCGTGATTCGACTTGCCGTTGCCGCGCACAGCACGCAGGGGCGGCCACATCGCCGCGCTTGCCCGGCTTGACCGTTTTTCCCGGTCGCACTAGCATTGGCAAAACTGCGGATTCCACCCGCGATGCCAGAGCCGCGACGCCTCGAAGATTTGCGGGCGATCAAGAGAAATCGCCCCTGTTTTTTTGGACGCACGCTATATCATGCGGTAACGGCCGCAAAGCTTGCCAAGACGGCAAACCGGCCAAACGGCTTTCCCACGGACGGGCAGACTTTTGTTCACGGCCCCTGCGTATACTGATAGTGCTCGCGCCACGCAAGATGGCGTGCGCTGGGCCGTGCCTTCGGCGGCCCGGCAAGGGGCGCGGCGCCCTGAACAGGGACCCCATGCCCCCCGCTCGCCGTGGCGCGTCCTAGCTGCCGGGTGTGTCTTGGACGACTGGATCGCTCTCAAGGATCAGGTGAAGGAGGCCAGCGACATCGTCGCCGTCGTTGGCGCCTATATCTCCCTGCGTCCGGCGGGTCCCACCTTCAAGGGCCTGTGTCCCTTCCACGACGACCAGAAGCCGTCGTTCGACGTCGATCCGCGGCGGCAGCGCTATCGGTGCTGGGCTTGTGGCAAGTTTGGCGATGTCATCAACTTTGTGCAAGAGTTCGAGCATATCACCTTCCCGGAAGCGCTGGAGTTGTTGGCGCGCAGAGCGGGAATTTCCACGGATTCTCTAAAGAAGTCGCCGCAGGGCCCGAGCCGCGCCCTTATGCTTGACGTGGTTCGCTGGGCAGCCGAGCAGTTCCAGGAGTGCCTTCTGGAGTCCCCTTTGGCAGAGGCGGCACGCCTCTATCTGGGGGAGCGCCGACTCAAAGGAGACATCGTCCGCCGCTTCGGGCTGGGCTTCGCCCCCGCTTCGAACGACTGGCTTTGGTCGAAGGCGCGCGACAAAAGGCTTTCCGAGGAAGTGCTCGAGCAGGTCGGCCTGATCGGCAAGAGCCAGCACGGCCCCGGCTACTACGACCGTTTCCGCGACCCGCTTGATGTTCCCGATCCGCGACATGCGGGGCGCCGGTGGGCTTTGGCGGGCGCGTTTCTGCCGTCTTCTCCTACATCGGCACGGGTCGCGAAGTACTACAACTCTTCCGAGACGCCTTTGTTCTCGAAGAGCGACCAGTTGTACGGGATCGACCAGCGCGGCAGGCGCGCAGAAGGAAGGGTTTTTGGCGGTCGTCGAGGGCTACACGGACGTCTTGATGGGCGCATCAGTACGGCGTTCTGCCGGTGGTCGCCACCATGGGGACGGCCCTCAACGCCAGGCACGTGAAGAAGCTGCGCGGCCTGGTGTCGCGCGTCGTGCTCGTCTTCGACGCTGACGCCGGCGGCGAAGGGGGCGTCGATCGTGCCATGGAGGTCTTCGTCAGTCAGGAAGTGGACCTCAGGATCGCCACCCTCCCCGAGGGGCTCGATCCATGCGATCTCCTGGTGCAGCAGGGAGCGGACCCGTTCCTGCAGGTGCTGCACAGCGCGGTGGACGTGTTCGAGTTCAAGCTGCGCCGCGTCTGGCAGCGCGAAAAGGACGCGGGAGTCGAGGGGCAGCGGCGGGCGGTCGAGCAGATGCTCGGCATCCTCGCGGCCTGCCCGGAGGAAAGGAACCTCAAGATCGATCTGATGGTCAATCGGATTGCCCATCGGCTCGGGCTCAAGGAGGAGAAGCTGTGGCAACAACTGCGCGAGATGCGGGCGGCCAAGGGCCGCGGCGAGAGGCAGGCCGCTCGCCCCCCGGAGGAGAGCGAGAGGCCGGTCGAGATCCGCTCGGCGCCGGCGGCACGGCACGAAGTCGAGCTGCTACAGGTAGTGCTGGCGGAACCGGGGCTCTTGCCCCAGGCGCTGGAGCAAATCCCGCTGGCAGAGGTCGAGCATCCAGGGCTGCGCCAGCTTCTGGAACGTCTCGCCGAATTGCAGCAGGAAGGCAAACCAGCTGACCTGGACCATTTACGAAGCCGGCTGGATAATGAACCGTTGATGAGGAAGGCCCTGGAACTTCAGGATACGGGTCTCACACTCGCCAACAGGCAGGACGTACTCGCCGGCATCGTCGAACGCATCAGGCACAAGCGGGCCCAGCGCCACGCGCAAACGATCAAGACCCAGGTGATGGCCGCTCAAGACCACGACCAGGCCATCGAGCTACTAAAACGCTTGCAACCCAATGCAGAAGGCAAAATGAAGAATGCAGAATGACGGCCGTTCATTCTCACTTCTCCATTCCGCATGCTGCATTCGCTTGTCGGAGGTTTTGAATGGACCTGAAACTGGACGAGGGGCTCAAGACGCTCATCGAGGCCGGCAAGGAAAAAGGCTTCCTGACCTATGGCCAGGTCAATGAATTCCTCCCCGAAGACGCGGTCAATCCCGAGAAGCTCGATCAGCTCCTCACCGTTCTCGAGGAACAGGGCATCGAGCTGATCGACGAATCGGAGGCCGAGGAGCGCGAAGGCGGCCCCGAGGCGGCGGCGGTCGAAGAGGCCGACCTCCGCGAGCTGGACATGGCCCTCCTCGAAGACGAAGGGGACGGCAAGAGGATCGACGATCCCGTCCGCATGTACCTGACGCAGATGGGCAAGATCGCCCTTCTGTCGCGCAACGAGGAGATCACGCTCGCCAAGAAGATCGAAGTGACCCGCAAGCGTTTCCGCCGCAAGGTCCTTGAATGCGATTACGCTCTCTGTAACGTCGTCGACACGCTCAAACGCGTCCACGCCGGCGAGCTGCCTTTCGATCGCACCGTCAAAGTGTCCCTTACCGAGAACCTGGAGAAGGACAAGATTCTCCAGCGCATGCCCCACAACCTCAAGACGCTCGAGCGCCTCCTCGAACAGAATCGCGAAGACTTCCAGAAGAGCATGGACGAGACGCTGCCGCTCGAAGACCGGCTGCGCCATCGCCGCCTCCTCTCGATCCGCCGCAAGAAGGCCGTGACTCTGGTCGAGGAGCTGTCGATCCGCACCCAGAAGATCCAGCCCCTGATGAAGAAGATGGACCAGATCAGTCAGCGAATGGACGAGCTGGCCGATCGCGTCACCGAGCTGGAAGGCCTGCGCAACGCCCGCGAGGACCGGGCCAACTTGAACGTCGAGCTGCTCGACCTCATGCGGATGACGCTCGAGACGCCGATGTCGCTGCGGCGCCGTTCCGAGGTCACCAAGAGCCGTTTCACCGAGTACGAGCAGGCCAAGCGCGACCTCTCCGGCGGCAACCTCCGCCTCGTCGTCTCCATCGCCAAGAAGTACCGTAACCGCGGCCTCTCCTTCCTCGACCTCATCCAGGAAGGCAACACCGGCCTGATGCGGGCCGTCGACAAGTACGAGTACCGCCGCGGCTACAAGTTTCGACGTACGCGACCTGGTGATCCGCCAGGCCATCACCCGCGTTATCGCCGATCAGGCCTGCACCATCCGCATCCCGGTGCACATGATCGAGACGATGAGCAAGCGCAATGTCTCCAAAAGCTGCTCCAGGAGATGGGGCTGCGAGCCGACGATTGAAGAGACCGCCAAGGCCGCCGGCATCTCCATCGAGGAGACGCCGTGTCCTCGGTGATCAGCTGCCACCCGATCAGCCTCGACCGTCCCGTCGGCGAGAGCGAGGACAGCTTCTTCGGCGAGTTCATCGAGGACGATAGCGCTGCCGAGTCCCCCGTCTCGGCCGCGACCCAGGAGATGCTCAAGGACAAGATCGACCACGTCCTCAAGACGCTGACCTACCGCGAGCGCGAGATCATCAGCTTCCGCTATGGCCTGGGGATGGCTACACCTACACCCTGGAAGAGGTCGGCCGCATCTTCAAGGTGACCCGCGAACGCGTGCGGCAAATCGAGGCGAAGGCGGTGCGAAAAGCTGCAGCACCCGGTGAGGAGCCGGCAGCCTTCGAGGGGTTCCTGGACGGGATGCGGCGGTGAAGAAGCGTGGTCCGGAGCGGGGACCAGTTTCACGGATAATCGAAAAGAGCCGCGGCTGCTGCTCTTTCTTTGGGCCTCGTCGTTGACCACGGCGCCTGCGGCAGGCGTGGCAACATCACCCCGCCGCAACGGCTCAAGCAGGACTTCGTCGCGCTCGTGTGATCCCCGGCTTGCCAAACAACGAGATCCGCCGGCGGCCTTCGCCCGATGATCCCCACGTTCGCTACGCGCCGACCCTGATCACCAGGCAGCCGCCAGCCGTCCCAGCCCGCAGCGACCACACGTCACCCCCGCCGCATCCTGGGAATACGCCGGCAACACCAGGCGATTCTCCTTGATCAGATAGCAGGGCCGCCAGCCGCCCGCCATGCCGCATCGCCGGATGAAAATGGCCGCACACGACCCGTTCGCCTTCCACGGGCAGCGTCATGCACGATTTGCCAGTCTCCCAGTGGCAAGGCGTCGCGGCAGACGGACGCCTCCGCTTGAGGCCAGCGCCGGTCGTGATTGCCCAGGACGACGCCGACCAGAGCGACACCGCGCCTCTTCAGCCAGTCGGTAAACTCCGCCCAGAGATCGGCGAGGAAACGCTTCTCGAAGAGATCGCCGGCGATGACCAGGCGGGCCGCCTTCGTTCGCTTGAGCCGCGCGGCCCAGCGGCCCGAGGAGCGTGGCGAGGGGGACAAGGGGAAGTCGCGTCCCCGCCTGCCGCCGTGGGCTTCGAGATAACCGAGATGCAGGTCGGCGATGACGGCCGTCGCGCTCGGCTCGTGCACGGCGACGCGGTCAGGAGTGAGGAGCCATTCATCATGAACGCGCATGGGAGTCCTTTCCGCGAGAGACTGTGAGACAGGTTGCCTGCCGTAGGAATAGGAATACACTTTCTGTTAAGTCTTACGATGCTTCTCCATTCCGTAAAGGATGACGGACTCATGAAGCGTACAAATTTACTTCTGGCGGCCTTGGCTCTTCTGCTTGGCGTGGATCCGGCGCGGGCGGACTTGATCGTCAACGGCGGGTTCGAGACGGGCGACTTGACCGGATGGACCGTGGGACCGAACCCCTCTTTCCCCGTCTCTGTCGACTCGGCCCCCGCGGTTGTCCATAGCGGCCTCTTCGCAGCCCAAATCGCCGGCTTCAGCTCTGATCCCGACACGCTTTCGCAAACCGTGTTGACGACGACAGGACAGCATTACACGTTGAGCTTCTGGCGGACCGTCCTCGATGGGGGCCCGATAACCAGCCTGGCCGTGTTCTGGGACAACACTCTCCTATTCTCCGAAATGAACAACGGCGCTCAGCCGTATTCGCTGTTCACATTCGATGTGGTTGGCACGGGAAGCGATACCCTGAGGTTCGTCTCGGCGAACGATCCGAGCTTCACCTTCCTCGACGACGTCTCCTTGGTTCCCACACACACTCCTGAACCCACCAGCCTCGTCATCTTCGGCCTGGCGGCCGTCGCCGCGGGCTGCTTCGGCCGGCGTCGCGGCAGACAGCCTGTGTGAAGCTTTTCAGCCGCCTCCTCGTCGGAGGCTAAAGCCGGGAGGAGACGACGCGCGGAGAGAAGGCAAAGCTCGCCGCGCTATTTCCTCGCGTCCCGGACCATCTGATGGCACTGCACGCAGCTTACCATGAGCTGGTTGTACGCCAGCGTGGCGCCGTAGATGTTCTTGGCCTTGGCCTGGCGGATGATCTCCTCGTTGGCGCTCACGAAGAGCGTGATCTGATGCTTGTACTCCGGGTTCGGCGGCCGGAACAGGGCGTCGAAGAAACCGGCGTAGTTCAGGCTCTTGGCATTGTCGGCGATCTTGTCGAAATCAGCCTCGGTCAGGCCTTCGAGGATGCGCCGCGAGAACTCGAGCTTTGTCTTCATCCAGACGCTGGCCTTCTTTTCGGTCGCCTTCTCGCCGGCGTAATAGCCGCCCATGGGAACGGCGATGATGGCCAGCAGCAGCGCCAGCGCCACGCGACATTTCTTCGACATGATCCCGTCCTTTCTCGGCCCGAAGGCCGTGAGCAGTGTATTCGGACTCTGCAACGCAAAAGGGACCGCCCCTTCCGCTCAGGGGAAAACCGCGGCTTCTTGATTACGCCGGCTTCACGCGGACCCCGCCCCACGGCACGTTCTGGAAGAGCAGGTCGCTCACGAACATGCCGAAGTAGGTGACGCGCAGGTCGCCGCTGGTGGCGGAGTTCGCCATCACCGCGCCCACCCCGTAGCCGCCGGTCAGGTCGAAGGCGGTGAGCGAGTTGCTGCCGGCGCCGCCGTCGAGCCACAGGTTCGAGTAGAAGCTGGTCGGGCTGACGTAGACGTCCATCACGTCATTGCCGGCGCCTGTGTCGATCATGAACGGGACGGGGGGCTTGCCGCGGACGCGCAGCCAGTCGTCGTTCGAGCCGGTCGTAACCTGTACGTTGGAGAAGGTTCCTCCCGTCGCGACGTAGTTGATCAGGAACGGGAAGGGCCCTTCGCCAAGGATCTGGCTCGCGTAGATGGTCAGCACGTCGCCAGCCGTGCACGCCGCCTCGCTGAGGTGGAACTCGTTGGAGCCCGCGCCGGCGTCGACCGACACCTGGCCGGCCAGCACGTTGCCGAGCCGGCCGCTCAGGGCGTCCACATCGGCAGGGTCATTGCCGGCGCCGGTGTAGATCTTCAGGTGGCTCAGAGCCGGCGTGCCGTGGACGCGCACCCAGTCGTCGCTATACCCGGTCGTCAGGTCGAAACCGCCCGCGAAGCTGCCGCCCGTCGCGCTGTAGTTGATGGTGAACGGGAACGGCCCCTCGCCGATGATCTGCGTGGGCAGGACGGTGATGACATCGCCCGCGGAGCAGTTCGCCTCGCTGATGTGCAGCTGGTTGACGCCTGGGCCGGCGTCGATGGAGACCGGGCCGCCCAGCACGTTGCCGAGCCGGCCGCTCGGGGCGTCGATGTCGATGTGCTCATCGCCCGTGCTGGTGGAGACGGTGAGCGGCGCGGCAGGCGTGCCGCGGATGCGGATCCAGTCGTCGCTCCAGCCGGTGTCGACGTAGATACCGTTGGCGAAGCTGCCGCCGGTCGCGCTGTAGTTGATGGTGAAGGGGAACGGCCCTCGCCGAGGATCTGCGTGGGCAGGATGGTGATGACATCGCCCGCGGAGCAGTTCGCTTCACTCACCCGCAGCTTGTTCGTCCCGGCCCCGGCGTTGACGGTGACCGGGCCACCGAGCATGTTGCCGAGCCGGGCGCTCGGCGCTTCGATCTCGATCACATCATCGCCGGCGCCCGTGTCGACCTGGAGTGCCGTGCCGCTCGCCGTGCCGTTGACCGTGATCACGTCAGCGCCGCCCAGGGCGGAGACGTTGAGGTTCGTCACGCCCGAGTAGCTGAGCAGGGCGTCGGCGCGGCCGAACCGTGTCCCGTTGACGGTGTACGTTTCGGCCGTGTCAGCGCCGGTGAAGTTCACCGTGACGACCTTGGTGACGGCGCCGGCCGAGGTGTTGCCGTTCTCGCGCACGTCGGTCAGGTTCAGGCTGGTCATGTTGACGGCGCTCAGGCCGGTCGCGAAGTTCTGCGCCGTCAGGTTGCTGATGCTCACGATCGGCGCGGAGACGTTCAAGCCCGTTCCGCTCCCGGCGCCCTGGAGGACCACGCCTGCGGCCGACTGTCCGAGCAGGCTGAGCGACTTGCCGATGCTGAGGGCCTCGCCATAGGTGCCGTTGGCGACATGGACCCTACCGCCGGGGGCGACGACGTTGATCGCCTGCTGGATGGTGGCGAAGGCGTCGGCGCCGAGCGTGGCCGGCTGGGCGCCGTCCACAGCCGGATCAGCGTCGGGGATGACCGTGCCCGGAGTCCCGCTGAAGGCGGCGTCGACGTAAACGTCGCTCGGCGCGGGCCGCAGGCTGAGCATGTAGTCCTCGACCTCGCCGTTGTTGACGAAGCCCGTGGGCAGCAGGCCGCCGCCCGTGCTGAGGCGGAAGCGGGCGAAAGTCTCGCTGATGGCGTTGACCGCGGCATCGGCCGGAACCGGAATCGTCAGGACATGGTCGCCATTGCCCATGGCCAGGCTCGCCGCGATCTGTTCGCCGGGATCGCTCCAGTCGCCGTCGTGGTTCCAGTCGATCCAAGCGTCGAGCATGGCGCCGGAGGGGGCGTTCTGCACGTTGACGTTGAGCGCCTCCGTGCCGTAGGCGACAAACGGCGAGAGGAAGGTGACGCCGTCGTCGTACTTGTCGCCTGTGGCTGAAGCGTTGGGCTGGCCGTCGGTTTCCGCGTCCAACCCGGCGCCAAGGCGCGGGCCGCCGAGGGCGTGCCGGGCGCCGTCAGGCAGCAAGGTCGGATAGGGCGCCGGGGCGTCGCCGAAGTCTGTGCCGGTCACGAAGCCGGCGGTCTCCGTGATCGGAGCGTTCATGGTGACCGAGCCGCCGGGACTGGAGCCGGTGTAGGCGCCCGAGCCGCTCCCGGTCCAGCCGGTGAACGAGTACCCGGCGTTGGCGGACGCCGACAGGACCACCGTCTGGCCGGCGTTGTAGTAGCCGGAGGCGGGTCCGACGCTGCCCCCCGCGCCGGGCGAGGCGGCGGTGGTCAGCAGGTACTGCGTGGTGAAGTTGGCCGTGTAGGTTGTCGGCGCCGTGGCGGTGATCGTATGCGACATGGCGCCGCCGTCGGACCAGTCGCTCCAGACATACTGCGTGCCCGCGGCGCCGGACTGCGGCGAGGTGGTCGCAATCGTGTGCTGCGAGCCGAAATCCCAGGTGAATGTCTGGGCGCTGGAATACGTCACGCCGTCGACGCCGAAGCTCAGTCCGGCGATCCCGGTGGTGACGGTCGCCTGGACAGTGTTGACCTGAAACTGGGCGCTCTCCGTGATCGGTCCGTTCATGGTCACCGAGCCGCCCGGATTCGACCCGGTATAGCTGCCCGAGCCGGCGCCCGTCCAACCCACGAACGTGTAACCGGGGTTGGCGGTCGCGGAGAGAGCCACCGTCTGGCCGGCATTGTAGAAGCCGGACACCGGGCCGACGCTGCCGCCGGCGCCGGGGGGTACACTTGTGGTGATCAGCAGGTACTGCGTGGTGAAGTTGGCCGTGTAGGTCGTCGGTGTGTCGGCGGTGATCGTGTGGGCGATGGCGCCCCCGTCGGACCAGTTGCTCCAGACATACTGCGTGCCGAGGCCGCCCGGCTGCACCGAAGTGGTCGCGATGGCATGCAGCGAACCGGGGACCCAGGAAAACGTCTGGGCGCTGCTGTAAGTCGTGCCGTCCACGTTGAAGCTCAGCCCATCGATCCCGGTGGTAACCGTCGTCTGGACTGTGCTGAGCATGAACTGAGCGGCTTCCGTTACCGGGCCGTTCATCGTGATCGTGGCGCCGGGATTCGACCCCGTATAGCTGCCCAAGCCGCTGCCCGTCCAGCCGGTGAACGTGTACCCGGGGTTGGCCGTCGCCGAGAGGGTCACGGTCTGGCCGGCGTCATAGTAGCCGGAGGCGGGGCCGACGCTTCCGCCGTCGCTCGGAGATGCGCCGGTGAGCAGCAGGTATTGCGTTGTAAAGTTCGCGGTGTACGTCGTCTGCGTGTTGGCGATGATCGTGTGCGAGATGGCGCCGCCGTCGGACCAGTTGCTCCACACATACTGCGTGCCGGCGAGGCCGCCTTGCAGCGACGTGGTCGCGATCGTGTGCGTGGAGCCATAGGCGAAGCTAAACGTGTGACTGCCCGTGTACGGGTTGCCGTCCACGCTGTAGCCGAGCCCGTCGGGCGCTGTGAGGACAGTGTCCTCGACGACGTCGTTGTAGTTGAAGGTGAACGACGCCGTGCCGACATTGCCCGCGACATCGGTGGCGGTCGCGCTCACCATCACGCCGGCGCCAACCGGGCCGCTGTAAGTGAAGTTCGGATCCTGGGCGCCGACACCGGAAACGCTATCGGTCGCGGCGACGGTGAAGCCGATCGGATGGTTGTACCAGCCGCCGCTGTCCGGGCCGCGCTCGGGTGTGAGGGTCACCGCGGGCGGCGTCCAGTCGATATTGACGTCGAAGACGGTGGTGGTGACGTTGCCGGCCTCATCGGTGGCCTTCGCCACGATCGAGTGCATTCCTTCGTCGCTGATCGGCACGGGACCGGTGTAGGGGACGAAGTCGACGCCGCCGTTGGTCGAATACGCGATGCCGGCCACGCCGGACGAAGCGTCGCTCGCGCTCAGGGCGCCGTCGCCGGCGCTCGTGTACCAGCCGTTGGCGCCGGGCGTGCCGCTGAACGAGCCGGTCAGGGTCGGCCCGGTCTTGTCGATCTTGACGGTGAGCGACTGCGCGGCTTCGATGTGCCCCGCGTTGTCCCAGCTGCGATACCAGACCGTGTGGACGCCGTCATCGGTGAATGTGAGTGAGCTCGGAGTGATCCAGTTGACGTTGTCGGTGCTGAACTCCCTCACCGCTACCCCGGACATCGTGTCGGTCGCGGACAAGGTAATGGTCACGTCGCTGACGTACCACCCGCTATTGCCGTTCGGCGTCGCGGGCGTGACGGTTGCGGTCGTTACCGGCGGCGCCTTGTCGATCTTGACGGTCAGCGACTGCGCGGTTTCCGTGTTGCCCGCCGCATCGACGCTGCGATACGAGACCGTGTAGACGCCCTCGGCGCTGAGCGTCAGCGCGGTTCCGACCGTCCAGGCTCCGCCGTTGACACTGTACTCGGTCGAGGCGACTCCCGAAGCGTTGTCGCTGGCGGAGAAGGCGATGCTCACGTCGCTGACGTACCAGTTGTTGCTGCCGTTCGGGGCCGCGGGGGTCAGCGTGGTCGTGGTGATCGGCGCGGTCGTGTCGTAGTGGAAGGTGAACACGCCCGTGCCGAAGTTACCCGCCTGATCCACGGCGGTGGCGCCGGCGCTGACGTCGCTTCCCTCCGGGCCGTTGTAGCTGAAGTCAGGATCTTGGCCGACGACACCGGAGAGGGCGTCCGTGGCGCCGACCGTGAAGTTGATCGCGTGGTTGTACCAACCGTTGCTGTCCGGGCCGCGGTCGGGGGTGACCGTGTGACCACCGGCGCCGTCTTGTCGATGTTGATTCCGCTCAGCGTGTGGCTGCCGCTGTGACCGGCGAGGCTGGTGATGGTTCCGATGACGCTCTGGCCGGCGCCCGGGCGCTGAGGGTGACCGGACCGACAGGGCTGTCCAGGCCCGAGACACCGGCGGCGTCGCCAGTGAAGGTCACGGTCACGTCTTGCGCGGTCCAGCCGGGGGACACATAGGGGGTACCGTCTGCCTTCTTGGCGCTGGCGCTAATCGTCGGCGCCGTCTTGTCGATCTTCAGGTCAAGCGCGTGAGCGCTCTCGGTGTTGCCGGCCACATCCTCGCTGCGGTACCAGATCGTGTGGAAGCCGTCCGTGCTGAGCGTGAGCGAGGTCCCGGTGGTCCAGGTCACATTGTCGGTGCTGTACTCGGTCCGGGCGACGCCCGAGGTAACGTCGCCGGCAAAGAAGCCGATCGTCACGTCGCTGACGTACCAGTCGTGGAGGCCGTCCGGCATCCCCGGCGTCAGGGTCGCCGTGGTCGTCGGCGGCGTCCAGTCGATGTTGACCGCGAAACTCTGGGTCGTCTGGTTGCCGGCCGCGTCGGTGACCCGGCCGTAGACCGTATGCGCCCCTTCGTCGCTGATCGGCACGGGGCCGGTGTAGGGGAGGTAGACGATACCATCGGCCGAATACTCGACGCCGGCCACGCCGGACAGAGAGTCGCCGCCAGTCAAGGACCCCATGCCCGCGCTGACGAACCAGCCGTTGGCGCCCGGCGTGCCGCTGAAGTCGCCGGTAAGGGTGGGGGCTGTCCTGTCGATGTTGATGTCGCTCACCGTGGCGCTGGCGCTGTTGCCGGCCAGGTCGTAGACGGTGAAGGTGACGCTCTGGGCCGCGCCGTCGGAACTGAAGAGCTGCGAGCCGGTGGCCGGGCTGGCCAGGCCGGAGCCGCCGTCGGAGGCGGTGTAGCTGGCGGTGATGTTGAAGTTGTTCCAACCGCCGTGGGCCAGGGCGTAATCGAGGCCATCGCGCGCGGCATTGATCGTTGGCGCGATCGTGTCGATGATCAGGTTCTTGTTGGCCCCGAGCGAGCCGGGGGCGCCGGGGTTCGGGAGCGTCAGCGTGACGTCATTGCCGACGCTATCCTTGATCGTGCCACCATTCAAGGCCAGCGCGGTGGCGGACAGATAGTCCAGATCGCTTGTGTTCTGGCCAGCGCTGACCGTGTAATTGAACGTCAAAGTCGTCGTGCCGCTGCCAGTCGAGTAATCGACAACCGCGCCGTCGTTGAGTGTCAGTTGCGGGGCGCCGGCGACAAAGACGTTCTGAGTGAAGGCCACCGTGATCGGGACGATCACGCCGGCCTTGTATGCGCCATCGGGCGACGTCGAACTCGCGCTTGCGACACCGACGAACTCGTAGGCGCCCATGTCCGGTGTCGCGTCGCGGGTGGTCCCCCGCTGGTCGACGCCCGGGACGCCGACGCCGGTCGTGCCCGCGTTGATCGCGGGGCTGCCGAACCGAAGCGCCATGGTCTGGGTCGGGCCGCCGTTGTTGGCGAGGGAGGCGAGCAGCGGGCTGACGCCGGTGATGTAGTGGCTCGAGCCGGGGGCGAAGTTGCCGTTTCCAGACGTGCTCTGGATCAGGCTGTAGTTGACGGCAATCGCGAGCCCGCAGGAGATATCTGGAGAACCTCCCGTGTTGCCCGCGACGATCGAGTTCAGCAGGGTGAAGGTCTGCGAGGCGCTGATGCCGCCTCCGTAGCCTCCCGTCACCTGGTTGGCAGCGATGGTGGCGTTGATGATGGTGAGGGCGCCGCCGCTGCTGATGCCGCCGCCGTAGAAGCTGGCGCGGTTTCCCGTCACCGTGCTGTTCGTGATGGTGAGGGAAGCGGCGCCGGCGTTCTGGATGCCGCCTCCCTGGCCGGAGCTCAGGGCGTCATTGGTGGCGATGAGGCTGTTCTCGATGGTCAAGGAGCCGGCGTTGTAGATGCCGCCGCCAAAGTGAGACGCCCGGTTACCCGTGATCACCATGGAATGGAGGGCCAGCGTGCCGCTATTGTAAATACCGCCGCCATCGGTCGCGACGCCGCCCTGAATGGTCAAGCCGGAGATCGTAATCGTGGCGCCGCTGCTGACGCTCCAGGCGCTGACGCCGCCGGTTACATGCGACGCGTCGACAAAGAGGCTCACCGCGCCGGGGCCCGCGATCGTGATCTCGCCGGTCAGGGCCGGCAGGGCGCTGTTGAGGTTGATCGTACCGGCGACCCCGGTAGCGTCCACGATCTGGGGACCGGTCAACGTTTCGGCGTAGGCAATGGCCTCGCGTAGGCTGGTCTGGCCGTCATTCGCGACCACATCCTCGGTGGTCGTCACCACCAGGCTCGGGAGCTCCCCCTCGCTGGCATTGCTCAAGGCGAAGCTGGCCGGGGTTGCGATGCCGGCGCCGCCGGCGCTGACGGCATAGGGCCCCACGACGCCGTTGGCCATCGCCGTGACGCTGGCCGAGCCGTCGGCCGCGATGGTCGCCGGGGTTCCCGTCAGAATGGCGGAGGCCCCGCCGACGGGCGCGGTGAACGTGACCTGGCCGCCCTGGACTGGCTCGAGCGAATCGTTGGCCGTCACCTTTACAGCCAGCGCCTGAGCGAACGCGTGGTTCACGGTGGCCGTCTGGCCGTCGCCACCGGTAACGCCGATGGTGAAGCCGTGCGATTCGAAGGCGCCGATGTCGGTTCCAGCCGCCCGGCTCAAGCCGCGCTGATCGGTGGACGGAATGATCACCACGCCCGAGCTGCTCGTGCCGGCGTTGATGGCCTGGCTGCCGGGCAAAAGGGCGATCGTGGGCGTGGGCCCGCCGTGGCCTTGCAGGCCGTTCGGGTCGAGGCCGACGAAGGTGACGCCGACGCCGATGATGTTGCCGCCCACTCCATCGCTCAGGCCGGAACCCGACTCGACCTGAATGAGGTTATTGGAGGAAGCGGCGTTGACCGGGTTTCCCCAGTAGTCGGCGGCGGCGTTCTGCGCGAGCAAGGTGTTGGTCAGGGTGACGGACGAATGTGACACGATGCCGCCGAGGGATCCGGTGTTGTTGACGATGGTGCAGTTCACCACGCTCAGCGGGGCATAGCTGACAATGGCGCCCGTGTTGTTGGCGATGGTCGAGTTCGTCACGCTCATCTGGGTCCCGGCGTAGACCTCATTGTCATTGAAAAGCGCGGCGCCTTGTCCAAGTTCGGTCGAGTTGTCGACAAACGTGGAATTGCTCACCGTGAGGGAGCCAAACCGGTTGGCGATGGCGCCGCCGTAACCCGCGGCGGTATTGCCCGTGAAAGTGCAATTCGCGATGGTCAGCGCGCCCTGGTTCCTGATGCCGGCGCCGGACCAATTCCACGCGTCACTGGGGTCGGCCCACGTGCGCCCGTACCGGATGGTCAGGTTGTTCAGGTAGGCCACAACGGCGTTGTTGACCGTCATGACCCGAATGTTGTCGATCCCCCCCTTGGCGCTTCCGCCCTCGAGGATGATCGAGGCCCCGCTACCGTCGATCGTGACGTTCGTCGTGAGCGGCAGAGCGCCCTGCCCGCCCTCGGCCGGGCTCAGGTTGATGGCGCCGGTCAGGCCTGGCGCGAAGGTGATGATGTCGTCTCCCGGATGGCTGTTGGCGTAGGTGATCGCTTCGCGCAGACTTGTCTTGCCATCATTCGCGACCACATCATCAGTGGTCGTCACCTCCAGGCTGGGCGTTTCCTCTACGCTGAGCGAGGTGTTCGCGACAGCGCTGCTATTGCCCGCGAGGTCGGTGACGGTGAGACTGACGTCGAACGTGCCAAGACCCAGCGCGTTGACCTGGGCTGCGGTCAAGGTGGGAGTGGCGCCGGAAAGCGGTACGCCCTTGACGAGCCAGGAATAGGTGTCGACGCCGATGTTGTCGCTCGAGGCAAGGCCGCTCAAGGTCACGCCGTTACCCGGGTGCGCGACGTAAGGTCCGCCGGGGATGGCGGTCGGCAGCGTCCAGTCGATGTTGATGTAGAAGGTCTCAGTGGCCACGTTCCCAGCGACGTCGCTTACCGTGGCGACGATGGTGTGTGTCCCTTCCACGTCGATCCACTGCGGCCCGGTGTACAACATCGGGGGGGAACCGTCGAAAGTGAATTCGATGGCGCCGGCGAGGCCGGAGCCGGCATCGGTCGCCTCGAGCGCGCCTTGGCCCGCGCTGATGTACCAGCCGTTGGCGCCGGGCGTGCCGCTGAACGAGCCGGTCAGAGTCGGCAGTGTCTTGTCGATCCACACGGACAGAGTCTTGGGTGTCTCGGCGTTGTTCGCGTTGTCGACGCTCCAGTACTGAATGTCGTACTTGCCGTCGCTATTCAGCGTGACGCTCGTCCCTGTCTGCGTGGCGCCGCCGTTGATGGTGTAATACGTGGCCTGGACGCCGGAGCCGCCCGGATTGTCGGTGGCATTCAGCGTCACGGTGACGTCGGTACTGTTCCAGCCGTCGACGTTGGGCGCGGCGCTGGGAGTGGCGGTCGTCGTTGGCGGCGTGGCGTCCCCGCCGGCGAAAACCGTCGTGCTGACGGAAACCTGGTTGTCGTCCTGCCCCTCGTCCGCCTCGTTGGCGGACAGGCGGACAAACGAGGAGAGCGTGCCGGGAACGGTGGGGGTGACGGTGACGGTGAAGGAGGCGCTGGCCCCTGGCGCCAGAGGATTATCGACAATCGCATTGAGGACGTGGCTGTCGGGGTTCAGGGTCACCGACCAGCCGGACGCCGAGATGGTCGGATTGGCAGCGATCGCAGCGGGGAGGCTGTCGCTGACGATCACCCCGGACGCCGCCTCGGAACTGCCGTTGTGAACCGTGATCGTGTAGACCAGCGGTTGTCCAACGCCGACGGGGTCGGGAGCGTCGCTCACGGCGATGGACAGGTCGGCCGAGCCGCTGACGAAGCTGCCTCCCTTGAGGAAGACAGCGGAATCGAGGATATGGTCGCCGGCGTCGGCGATGGCGAGTTTGATGTGGTGAGAAACGCCGGGAGTCACATGAGCGACGGCCTGGAGGATGGTGACGAAACCGTCGTACTGGATGTTGTAGGGCGGGATGAAGCCGGGCGGGTCGTTGGCGGCATTGTTGCGGAACAGCTCGGGATGGGACGAGGGGGGCGTGCCAAACGGATTGCCGCCGTTGATGTTGTCGACGCTGACCGCCGTCGTCGTGCCCGGAATGACCGCGATGTCGACGCCGTCGACGAAGAACCCGAAGACGTCGTTGTAGGCGGTGTTCGCCCATTCGTTGTACTCGTCGGAGGCGAACACGTACTGGAAGCTCAGCGTGTCCTGGTTGGGGGTGAAATCGAACTCGAGTTTGGCGGCATCGTAGGTGGTGTACCCGGTGATCTGGGCGTCGAGGTCGGCGTCCCCCGGTTGCTGGAAGTCGGTGGTGACGTCGGGAACGGTGTTCGGCCCGAAGCGGTTCAGCACGCTGCCCGATGCCATGACGACACCGGACGGGATGCCGATCTGGCTGCCGACATCGGCGGAGGAGTTATCGAAGTAGCCGATGGCCTGCGAGTCGCCGGTGAAGACGGCGTTCGCGATGGTGACGCCGGTGCCGACAAGCGCCTGGGCGAAAGCGGTCGCGTCGATGGTGTTGGTCAAGGCGAACGCGCCGACATCCGCGCTGCCGGTTGTCTGGGCGTTGACGGTGTAGGTCCCGGAAATCGCGTTGGCGGTGGCGGTGACGCCGGCCTCTCCAGCGGCGTTGATCACCGCGGAACCGCTCGACAATGCCGCCGAAGCGCCGGAGCCGGGTGGAGTGAAGAACACCTTCCCCGATTTGACCGGCTCGCCGGAGGCGCTGGCGACCTTCACCGTCAGCGGCGTGACAAAGGGCGTGCCGACGAGCGTGCTCTGGCCGCTGCCGCCTGTGACGGTGATGGTGAAGCCGCGCGACTCGAAGGCGCCCATGTCCGTTGCGCCGACCCGACCGACGCCGCGCTGATCGGCGCCCGGCGTTCCCGTCGCCGTGCCGGTGTCGATCGCGGCGCTGCCGGGCAGGAGGGCCACCGTCTGCGTCGGCCCGGTGTAACTGTTGAGAGTGGTGAGCAGGGGATCGCCGCCGGTATTGCCGACGCCGCCGGCCCAGCCGCCCTGAATGTCGCTGTAGTTGACGGTGGAGAGGCTTGTCCCGCCGTCCTCGATCTGGGCGCTGCCGAACGTCGCCAAATTGGCCCAGATGATGGCGTTGGTGATAGTCGGCGTGCTGTTGGAGTTGTAGATGCCGCCTCCGCCGGAAAAGGCGTCGTTGCCGTAGATGGTGACGTTCGTGAACGTCGGCGCCGCGGCATCGTTGAAAACGGCGCCGCCACGGCTCATCAAGTTCAAGGCGTGATTGCGGAAGAACGTGACGTTGGTCAGAGTTGGAGCGCCGGCGGAGTTGTAAATCGCGCCGCCGCTATCGGCGGCGGAGTTCTCGAAGAAAGTGATGCCGCTGAGCGCGGACGTGCTGCCCGCATCGATGAACATGCCGCCGCCCGTGCCAGCCGCGTTGCTCGAGATCATGAGGTTAGAGAAAGTGGCCGAGCCCCGGTCCCAGATGCCCGCCCCGATCTGGTCCTGCCAGACCGAACCGTTCGCCGTTCCTCCCGAGACCGTGAAGCCATCGAGAACAGCTGTGCTGTCGACCCCAAAGGGGACGGACACTACGTGATAGCTGTTGGCGCCGCCGCTCAGGACGGTGGGATTCGCGCCCGGGTCGCGCTGGCCGCGCGACGTTTCGCTTCCCGCGAAGCCGCCATAAATGCCGACGCCGGTTTGCAGGTTGAACGAATCGGTCCGGTTGGCGCCCGGCGAGTACATGCCCTGGGCCACCCAGATCTCGTCCCCCGGCGCCAGAGTCGGCAGCGTCAACGCCTGCTGCGGATTGGTGAACGCCGAGGCCCACGTCAAGCCGTCACCGCCAGCGAGGGCCTTGGCGTCGACGTGGTATATGGTGGACGGCGTCGTCCGGTCCTCGAGCCATTCGAGGCGGGGGCGGGCCTTGAAGGTTCGCTGCCGCGTTCGCAGCGGCCGCGGCCGGCGCCACCAGGAGAGAACTCGACGAAAGCATTGGGGAATGGAGATGCGGGACATGATGCTCCCTCACGCTGAACCGGGGCGATCGGGCGCCGGATCAGCTGGGGAGGAGGCGGGGCGTCCGGATCGTTGGCCGGTGTTTCGGTAGGTTCATGTCGCGGAGTGAGACGCGGCAGGCAACAATGCTTCAGTTTCACAACGCAAACGCCGCGCCTCGAGCGCGGACTTTCCGGAGGAAGCGAGGATAACGATGGAAATGAGGAAACCGGCGAAAGAGGAGGGCCAATGCGCTGTGCGATGTCGGCTCATTCTGTGCCGCATCGCACAGCGCACAGGAGACTCAGGACGATGGGATGAGAATACCAATGGCAAAACCGCATTGTGCGCGTTACCAACCGGGCGCGGCAATTGCTTCTCTCTTCGCGCAATGCCGCAGAAGCCGGGAACAAACCCCTGCCCTCTTTCTTCGGCGGCGGGCAGCGTCGAGCGACTGGCAGGAGTCGTCGGACGCGAGCGCAGAGGAAACAGGATGGAACTCATCCGCTTGGAGGACATTTCGAAGACATACCGGGCCGGTTGACACCGGACTGTCAACGCATTACTCGCTGGAAAAAGCGGCCAATTCCAGCGATTTGTCGACTGGCCGCGGCGGGACTCGAACCCGCACCCCGGTTGCCCGAGAGGGGATTTTAAGTCCCCTAGGTCATTTCCAGAGAAGCAAGCGGGTAAAGACCTTACGGAAACCGCCCCGGAAACCTTGGCCCAAACCTTGGCCCGAAAACTGGAAAACGACCCCGACTTTGCCCGTCTCGTCGCCCTCTGGCCCGACCTACCCGAAGCGGGGCGAAAGTTGCTCTGCACCACCGCCGAGACGTTGGCGGGGCAGTTGCCGAGGAAGGGGAAGCGGCTACGGTCCTAGGGTTGCGTTACGGGGATGAGGGGAAGTAGGATGGCGGGCATGGACGACACATCCAACGGGGGGGGGGAAGCGGGGGACCTTCCTGTCTCAAGCGTTCCGAATTCGCGATGTTGCGAGGTTGCGCCGACCGCTGGCCGATCACGGAAGGCGACAGGCGCGAGGCAGTCGATGAGGTGATGGAGACGATGCGCAAGACGAAAAGCCCAAGGACGAAGATTGCAGCCGTGAGGACGCTGGCGGCTCTGGATGCGCAGAACCTGAAGGAGTTGCAGATTGCGCTAGGGGCCACCGAACAAAAGCCGGTTGCCGCGCCAGCCGCTGCCGTGCAAATCAATGATCTCACCCAGCTCAGCACAGACGAGCTTATCCGACGCCATAGGGAGACGCTTGCTCTATCGGCGGGTGCCGTCTAGCGGACCCTGCCTCCAGAATCAGATTGCAGATTCTTGTTGCTTTGCTCCTCTGTGGGTTGTCGAATGGGGTTTCCTCCACAGGTTCCCCTATGAGCAAGCCGTTTTTTTGCCCGGCCTGCGCGAAGCCATTCTCATTGCCCGAAGGCTTCACCGGCGGGCGCCTAGTTTGTCCCTCCTGCAACAAGACGATGGCGATCCGGGCGAAGCCCAAGGCAAACGAGCCAGACGCGGCTGACGTGGTCGAGTTTGGTTGCCCCAGCTGCCGGAGCGTTATCCGGATGAACGGCGGAAAGCCAGGAGACAAGACTTACTGCTCGTTCTGTTCGCAGAAAGTGAGCGTGCCGGAGCCGATCAAGGACCGCCGCGACAAGACCATGATAGGCGACGTTCTCATCGATCCGTCGCTCCTCCCTGCGCCGCAAGCGCCACCGCCCTCGCCGCCACTGGTGCCTGGGCAAGACCTGCCGTCCCTGGTTGAACTCTCGCCGCTCCAGGAAGTCCAGGAAGTCGAGACGATCCCGCTAGAGGAATTGGCGCCGCTAGAGGAACTGCCGCGACGACGGTATGACGATGATCGGTATGAGGACGAACGACGGCGCCGGCGACCTCGACGGTACGACGATGAACGGTATTACGATGGCCGGCGGTATGAAGAGGAACGATCGCGCGGGCGACGCTATGACGATGAGCGGCGGGACCAGCCGGTCCACGTCTCCCCACTGTGGTCGCTACTCGTGGGGGGTGGACTCATTGCGGCCGGATACTTCGCTTTTTTCTTTGATACGACCGTCGATACAGGTTTCGGGATGCGTGTCCACAACATCGGCCTGTTGAACGAGCGCACAACGGGAATCCTTTGCGGTCTAGGTGCGGCGCTGCTCGGCGGGATTCTGACTATGGTGGACGTGTTCAAGAACAGACGATGAAGCTTTGCGATGCCCGAAGAGTCAGAATCCGCGACGCGATATGCACGAATCTCATCACTTCTTCTCGGTTTTCGGTTCGATGAGTGCCTCATCCTCGCCGCCCTGGCCCGGACCGGCCCGATGCTGAGGATGCGTCTTCATGTCTCGGCCCAGTAGGGTTCTGCCTATCGGTCTTTCCCGCGCCAGGCGCCTACATCGGGATGAGATTGCCGAAAAGTGTCGATTCGGGCCAAAAGAACGGCTCTTGCTTTTTGCACTCTGGAACGGCGGCGAGATCGGAGAGGCCCGCTTGGTTCGCAAGGTTTACGGGCAAGGAGCGCGAACCCTGGACACAACTGGCAAGCGTCGTTTCCGGCAAAACCTTCGGACACTTCAATGCGCCGTAAACCGCAAACTTCAAGAATGGAAAGTGCCGCTGCTGATCGAACGACCCTCCCCCCGCCGCCTGGAGCTGACGATAAAGGACGACGAACGCACCCGGATTCTGTCCGATGCACGCAGGGCGCGCGAAGCGGAGTTTCGCAAGAACCTGTTATTGGAGATTTGCCGCGTGACCGGCATGAGTCCAACGCAAGCCTTGCCGCTCCGTGAGTGGCTCGACCGATGCTTAACCGGAGAGGCCATTAGGGCGCTTGCGGATGACGACGTACACTTCCAAGCAGAAATAGCGCTGCGACTCTGGGGCAAAATTGCCCACCCCACCGCGAAAGATTGGCGTCGAACCTGCCAGGAGTTGGTCATCGAATCGCTCTTGGAAAAGTCTGCGCTGACGAGTCCGGGGACCGTGGAAGAGTGCATGGAGCAATTGCGCAGAACATTAAAGGCTGGTAATCGACCCGCTGCCGACTTCCAGACCTGGAAGAAACGCTACACCCCCCATACCATCCGCAAGGCCAAGTCTCGTTTAGGAATCATTTCCAAACATGCAGGAGGGTTCGGTTCTAAAGGCGGATGGGAATGGCAGCTGCCCGCCAAGACCTAACAGATTTGCCTGGCGCGCATCTATGCGCTGGTCCGATGAAAACCAGGACACCTTACTTCCTATCGCGGGTCGCGTTTTGCACCGCTTCTGCCACTTCGCCTACATTCGGTTGCGTTGTCCACGAGGAGACGAGCGACCGATGGACCTACAGACCCTTATCGCGAGCTTGCCGTCTGCTGCGCTTGTGCGCGATCGACTAGGTGACGTTCTCCGAGAAGAGCGATTGCTGCGCATGCTTCTCCGGCTTGCCGAACGGGCCGAGGACTATGCCGAGGCGGACGCCGAGTCCAAGCATCGGGGAGGCGTCGTCCATGCCGACTGACGCAACCCCTCTCTTAATCCCGGACACCGAGGCCGCGGCCCTCAGTGGCATCTCGCGCGCAAGCTGGCATCGGCTCCGCGCCGCCGACAAGATCGGCCCGACCGCGGTCAAACTTGGCCGCGCCGTCCGATGGAACCGCGCCGAAGTTGAAGCCTGGATTCTTGCGAAATGTCCTGATCGCCGGACCTGGGAGGCGATGCACCCCCAAGCCCACCCCCGCTATCCCCGCGTTGTGAGTTGACCCCAAGGAAACGCCAAAGCCCGGGAGCTACCCCGGGCTTGGCAAAATCAAGGAGGCCCTTTTCATGAGCCTGCACGCTGAAAGTAGCTTACCCTCTTCCTCTCCTAGTGACAACGGCATGGCACCGCCGAAGAATCGGCCGCCCGTCGCACTAGGCAACCCCGACGATCCCCGCGAAAGGAAAAACGGGCAAAGCCCGGACCTTTTCGCAGACCTTGGAAGCCTGCGACTGTCCCAAGACTTCAGCCAATCGCTAGGCGTCAAGAAAGCCCTTTTGACCGTGCCATGTCGCAAGCCCGCGAAGGAATGGTTCGTCCGCTGCAATCCGTCTCTGCGACTCGAAACCTGCGTCCTCGAACTGAAAGAGGACCGCGAAACCTACCTTGTCGCTCCCCCGCTTTGGCAGGAACTGGCGAGCGAATCGACATTCGGACCGCGGGCGCTTTACGCGACCATGAACCGCCAAGGCGTTCTATTCGTCTGGCCGGTTCGACTTCCGGGACCGGACGGCAAAATAGACGATTGGAACCGCTCCGCCCTCGAAGCGGCAAGCATGGCTGAAAGCCGATGGGTTCGCGTAGCGTCCAACATGGCGCTTGGCGCCTATGACGTTTTCGAAGCGACCGCCGATTGGCCGGAACCCGACTGGCCCGCCCTGCCCTTGAATGAGATTCTGCGCGTCGCCTTCAAGGGCCGGGTTATCGACTCCCTCGACCATCCCGTTTTACGCCGCCTGCGCGGGGAGGCGTAAGGGATGGACCGCCTCGCCGACTTCCGGGAAGTCTGGCTTTGCGACTTCGAATTCTCTGCGCCACCGGGCGAGCGCCCTACCTCCGTCTGCATGGTGGCGCGGGAATTCCGAAGCGGCCGACTTCTCCGCCTTTGGGCCGATGAACTGGCCCACCTGCGCGAACCGCCGTTTGCCACGGGCCGCGAATCCCTCTTCGTCGCCTACTTCGCTTCCGCCGAGCTGGGTTGCTTCCTGTCGCTCCCTTGGCCGATGCCCGCCCGAATCCTGGACCTTTACGCCGAGTTTCGCTGTCTTACGTCCGGGCTGACCGTCCCTTGCGGGAATGGATTGCTGGGGGCGCTGTCATGGTTCGGCCTGGATGGATTGTCCGCGGTTGAAAAGGATTCCATGCGGGCGCTTGCTCAACGTGGCGAACCCTACACCGCCGAGGAACGCCGTGCCTTGCTCGACTATTGTCAATCGGACGTAGACGCGCTGGCCCGGTTGCTCCCTGTCATGGCGCCGAGGATCGACGTACCGCGTGCTCTTCTCCGCGGCCGCTACATGGCCGCCGTCGCCCGCATGGAATGGACGGGAACGCCTCTGGATGCCGCCGCCCTCGCCTTGCTGCGTGACAATTGGCTGTCAATCCAAGATCGCCTTATTGAATGCATCGACGCCGGCCGCGGCATTTACCTTGGCCGCACGTTCAAAGCCGAGCGCTTCGCCGATTGGCTCACCGCCGAGGGGATACCTTGGCCGCGCCTTGCTTCCGGCGCCCTCGACCTGTCCGATGATTGCTTCCACGAAATGGGACGCGCCTACCCGGACCGGATTTCACCCGTTCGGGAACTGCGTCAATCGCTTTCGCTTCTGCGCCTCGAATCCCTCGCCGTTGGCAACGATGATCGCAACCGTTGCCTTCTCTCTCCCTTTGGATCCCGGACGGGGCGCAATCAGCCGAGTAATGCCGCCTTCATGTTTGGCCCTTCGACCTGGCTCCGTGGGTTGATCCGACCGGAACCCGGCCGCGCCCTCGCCTATGTCGATTGGGAGCAACAGGAATTCGGCATCGCCGCGGCGTTATCGGGGGACCGGGCCATGATGGACGCCTACGCTTCCGCCGACCCCTACTTGACGTTTGCCAAGCAAGCGGGCGCCGTGCCGAGGGATGGGACGAAAGGGAGTCACAAGGCCGAGCGGGAACGCTTCAAGGTGCTGTCGCTTGCCGTTCAATACGGGATGGGACCCGAGGCGCTGGCCCGCAAGCTGGACGAAGCGCCGATCCGCGGCCGGGAACTGCTCGCCCTGCATCGACGGACCTACCCCCGTTATTGGCAATGGTCCGATGCTGTCGAGATGACCGCCTTTCTGTCCGGCCGCCTGCAAACTGCGTTTGGTTGGACGGTTCATGTCGGGCCGGATGCGAACCCGCGAAGCCTGAGAAACTTCCCGCTCCAAGGCAACGGCGCGGAAATGTTGCGCCTCGCCTGCATCTTCGCCACCGAGCGCGGGATAAACGTCTGCGCTCCTGTCCATGACGCTTTGCTTGTTGAAGGCGCAGACGGCGAAATCGAAGCGGTTGTAGACGCGACCCAAGCCGCCATGCGGGAAGCGTCCGAGGTCGTCCTATCCGGCTTTCGGATTCGCACCGAGGCGAAGATTGTCCGACGGCCTGGCCGCTACATGGACCCCCGAGGCGAGCGGTTCTGGCGAGAAGTCTGGGACCTGATCGGCCACCCTACCCCTATCACCCATGAAGGGGCTACCCCTATCACCCGTAATACCCCCGTCCATTCTTATTCTTCTCTCTCTTATACCCATGCCCTCGACCTTCAATGCCGAGGCGTTCCGCCTTCCGGCCGGGATGACCGCGCCGCCTCTTCCGAGCAAGCGACCGCCGCGGCATCGAATCGGGGAGCGCTTTTTGAAAGGCCCGATCCCCTGGCCCTGGCTCGAAGCGGCCGGACGATTACCGGGGAAGGCCCTACACCTTGCCTTCGCCCTCTGGCTGGAAGCGGGGATGAAGAAGAGCCGGACCGTTTCGTTCCCGCTGTCCCGCATGGCTGGAATGAGAATACGGGAGCAACCTGCGCGGCGTGCCCTACGCTCCCTCGAAGCTGCCGCCCTTGTGTCCCTCTTCTCGAAGCCGGGCCGGGCGCTGGAAGTGACCATCTTAGAAACACCGTCCGGGAGATGACCGAGGCCGAGGCAATCGCCTGGGAGGGATGCCGGCGCCTTCCGGATTGGGACCCCGCGGAACTGGCCGAGGCTATCGCCTTCCCGGTTGCATCCAGTGGGCCGCTGCCCGCATAGACCATTGGCGAGCGGGCCGCATTTCAGGACGCCATTCCTATGAAAAAATGGGGGACCGGTACAATGGCATGGACGAGTAGAAAGAATCGCAAACGGAACCGCCGCCGCCTCGCTCAAGAGCAGGCGGAAGGCGGAGGCGAGCGTCAGGCCCCCAAATCCTCAGGGGGATTGGGGGGCCATTGTGTCTGGACGGTACACGCGCCGACCTGCGCTTTCTGGCCCACGCTATCAAGGCTGGCTGGCTCATCTCCCACGCCCTTCGCCCTCGACTTCTCCGCCTCGCAAAGCAAGCCCTCGACCCCGCCCATGCCCGCCTCGCCCTGGCCGCGGCCTGGGTTATCGTCCGCGCCGAGGAACGCAATCTGGAAAGCCTGCGCCGCATTCTGGAGGGCCGCCAATGAAAGACCAAATCCGCGCCGAGGCCGAGCGCTTGGCCACCCTGCCAACCCGTGACCGCAAGGAAGCCCTCGCCGTCCATCGACGCATTGCCGAAGATGCCCGGCTGTCGAGCGTCACCCGCGACTATGCGCGACGCCTTGCCGATACCCTCGAAAGCCTGGTCGGGAAGATTCTGAGGCGAAGGGGGAAATCATAACATAACTTTTGACGAGCGTCGAAACGAATGTTATATTACCCTTGTCGGGTTGAAATGCGAGCGACAAGGGGAATCAGACATGCCAGACGTAATCGCTTACTACCGGGTTTCAACAAAGCGGCAAGGCGATTCCGGCCTGGGGCTGGACGCGCAGAAAGCCGCCGTCGAAGCGTATGCCAAGCAAACGGGCGGGCGCATCGTGGCGAGTTACCGGGAAGTGGAATCAGGCAAGCGAGCGGACCGCCCCGAATTGGCGAAGGCCCTGGCCCATGCCAAGCGGAGCAAGGCAACCTTGTGCGTGGCGAAGCTGGACCGGCTGAGCCGCAATCTTGCTTTCCTCTCCGCCCTCATGCGGTCCGGCGCGGATTTCGTCGCCTGCGACAATCCGCATGCAAACAAGTTGACGGTTCATATCCTCGCCGCCGTCGCCGAGGACGAAGCCGAGCGCATTTCGGCCCGGACGAAAGCCTCCCTGCAAGCCGCCAAGGTCCGCGGCGTCAAGCTGGGAAGCGCCCGCCCCGATCATTGGGAAGGACGGGAAGAGGCGCGGCTGAGCGGATTGGCCCGCGGCCGGGAAGTCGCCGCCAAGGTGATTGGCGAGCGGGCGCGTGAAGCGTATGCGGACCTCGCCCCGACCATGAGCCAATGGCGATCCGAGGGGCTGAGCCTCGCCGCGATTGCCGAGCGGCTGAACGCCGAGGGGCACACCACCCGCCGCGGCAAGCCCTGGAACCCGATGCAAGTTGCCCGCGTGCTGGACCGCGAAGCGTAGAATCGTTCTGCATCCTTTGGCCGCCCCGCTGAACCCGACCTGAGAACCGGGGGAGGCGGGCGCGGCCGTTCTCAGAGAGGACCGCTTTCCATGGCTGAGATTTTCCGCCCGACCTACACCGTTACCGATCCCCAAACGGGCAAGAAGCAAAAGCGAAAGTCGCGTACATGGTGGATTCGGTACTACAAGCCGGACGGAAGCCGCCCCAAGGTGAAGGGGTTCAAAGACCGCAAGGCGACCGCGACCCTGGCCGCCGAATTGGAGAAGAAAGCCGAGCGCCTCGCATCCGGGTTTACCGACCGTTTTGAAGAGGATGCCAAGCGCCCCTTGCGGGAACATGCCGAGGATTACCGCCGTTTTCTGGCCGCAAAGGGGAACACGGCGCGGCATGTCACAAAGACAATGGCCCGCGTTCTCGCCTGCCTCGACGGTTGCCAGTTCATCAAGGCGCCGGACGTTCAAGCGTCCGCTGTCCTCGACTTCCTCGCCTCGCTGCGCCAATCTAAGGGGGCGAGCATTCTAACCGCCAATTACTACCTTGGCGCCTTCAAGGGTTTCACGCGCTGGCTCTGGAAGGATAAACGCGTCGCCGCCGATCCGCTGGCCGGAATGTCGAAGCTGGCAAACGCGGGGACGGACGTGCGGCGCGTCCGGCGCGACTACTCGCCAGACGAGCTATCCCGCCTGATCGACGCCGCGCAAAGCGGGCGCATCTATCGGGACCTGTCCGGCCCGGAACGCGCCGCGCTCTATCGGACGGCTGCGGGGACCGGCCTGCGCGTCTCCGAACTGGCAAGCCTTACCGCTGGCGCCTTCGACCTTGACGCCTCGCCCCCCGTTGTCCATCTTGAAGCCGCCTACTCCAAGAACCGCAAGCAAGTCGAGCAACCTTTACCCGATCACCTTGCCGACACCCTGCGCCCCTTCCTCGCCGGGAAACCGGCCGACGCCCTTCTCTGGCCCGGCAAGTGGCATGAGGACGCCGCCGAGATGATCCGCCTCGACCTGGGGGAAGCCCGCGCCGAATGGCTGCAAACGTTCCAGGATGCCCGCAAACGGGACGAAGCGGAGCAAAGCGACTTCCTGGCCTACTTCGACGCCGAGGGGCGCGTAATCGACTTCCATGCGCTGCGACATACCTACGTCTCTCGCATCGTTCAGGGCGGAGCATCCGCCAAGGTGGCGCAGACCCTCGCCCGGCATTCGACGGTTCAACTCACCCTTGGCCGCTACGCTCACGCTGGCCTTTATGACCTGTCGCAAGCCGTCAACGGCCTTCCGCCCATGTCGAGCGGTCCGAACGCGCCAGAAGCGAGCGTAGGCGTTCTGAAGGCCACCGGAACGGACGGCGCGAACCGCGGCGGGGAGGGGAAGAGTGGGCAAATAAAACTTGGCCCAAACCTTGGCCTGTCGGGGCGGATTTCGGGCGATTCTGAGAGACAATCTGAGACGGAACCGAGGGGCGATGACATGGTATTGTCAATCGCTGAAAACCCTGGAAAAACCGGCAATTCCGAGCATTTGTCAGAGTGGCCGCGGCGGGATTTGAACCCGCACGAGGGTTGCCCCTCAGAGGATTTTAAGTCCCCAGTGTCTGCCATTCCACCACGCGGCCGATTCCAACGACTAACGGAGCAGTAAGCGCCACGCCTCGCGCAAGGTCGCGATCTCGTCGCCGGAGCCAAAGGATTCTTGCAGCGACAGGTACGCCGGCTCCCGGACCAGACCACGCAGGCGCCGCTCGAAATCATCCCGCAGGCGTTCGGCAAGCTCGGCGCCCTGGGCACGGCGCCGTGGCGCCGCCTTCACGATCTGCCACAGTTCGTCGATACCGGCTCCGGTGCGACTGCTCACGAGCAGCGCCGGAATGTCGCGCTGGGTCGACATCTCCAGCGACGCCTTTACCTGGGTCAAGGTTCGCTCCGCGCCCGGCAGATCTCCCTTGTGGATGACAATGACGTCCGCCACTTCGAGCACGCCTGCCTTCTCCCATTGCAGGTCGTCCCCCGTTTCCGGCTGTATAAGGAGGACGACGCGGTCGGCGTGCCGGCTCACCGCCGTATCCGCCTGGCCGGCGCCGACGGTCTCCAGAAGGATATAGTCGAAGCTGAAGGCTTGCAGCAGGCGGACGAGGATTGGCAGGTGCGGAGCGATCGCCTCGCTGCCCGACGGCGTCGCCAGGCTGCGGATGAAGACGGCGTCCTCGTCGCGCGGCGACATGCGGAAGCGGTCGCCAAGAAGAGCGCCGCCCGTGATCGGGCTCTCGGGATCGCACGCCAGGACCGCGATGGTCTTGCCGTCCTGCCGCGCCCGCTCGATCAGCTTGCCGACCAGGGTGCTTTTGCCGACGCCGGCGCTGCCGGTGATCGCGATCACCGCGGCGCCGGGCGAGCGCGGCGAGCCGGGCGGCGTTAGCCCCCGGAACGCGGCGTCGATGGCGTGAAGCTCCTCCCCCCGGGCGGCCAGGGTGAGAAGCCGGCTGA
Organism: Gemmataceae bacterium; assembly: GCA_046350295.1. GTDB lineage: Bacteria > Planctomycetota > Planctomycetia > Gemmatales > Gemmataceae > JAXMAR01. The sequence continues at coordinate 6,135 of JAXMAR010000024.1, read as the reverse complement.
GCGCGCGGCGGTCGCGCCGCTTGAGGCCGTCCAGCAACGTCTCAAGCATGGCCCGCCTCCCCCACGCCCTTGAGGAAGGCGACGATTTCTTCCAGCGCCGTGCCTGGCCCGAAGACACGCGCCACGCCCATGCCGAGCAGCTTGGGGATGTCCCCTTCGGGAATGATGCCGCCCACGAGAACGCGGACGTTTCCCAGCCCTGCTTGCTTGAGGAGATCGAGGACGCGCGGCGTCAGCGTCATGTGGGCGCCCGAGAGGATGCTCAGGCCGAGCCAGTCGGCGTCCTCATCGGCGACGACGCGGACGACCGCCTCGGGCGTTAGCCAGAGGCCGGCATAGATGACGTGCATGCCGGCGTCGCGCAGCGCCCTCGCGACGACCTTGATGCCGCGGTCATGGCCGTCGAGGCCGACCTTCGCCAGAACGATGCGGAGCGGTGCGGTCATCTTTTTGTCTCAGGATACGACGAGATTGACCAGCTTCCCCGGCACGACAATCACTTTTTTCACTTGCTTCCCTTCGAGGAAGCCGCGCACCTTTTCGTCCGCCAGCGCCGCCTGCTCCAGCGCCTTCGGGTCCAGGTCGGGCGCCACCGTCACTTTACCGCGCAGCTTCCCGTTCACCTGCACCGGCACCTCGATCACGTCGGCTTTCAACAGCGCCGGATCGTAGCTCGGCCAGGCATGGTAGGCCAGCGTCTCCTTTTCGCCCAGGGCACGCCACAGTTCCTCAGCCAGGTGCGGCGCGAACGGGCTCAAGAGCATCATGAACGTCTTGAGGACGGAGCGCGGCCTTTTCTCCAGCTTGGTGAGGTAGTTCGTCAGCTCCATCATGGCGGCGATCGCGGTGTTGAAGGACAGGTTGTCGAGATCCTCCGTCACCTTTTGAATGGTGCGGTGCAACGCGCGCGCCGTGTCACGGTCGGGCTCGACGTCGACCACCTCCGCGCCCAGCCTCGTCTCCTCGGCACGCTCATCCACGATCAGCCGCCAGACACGGTTCAGGAAGCGGAAGACGCCTTCGACGCCGCGCATGCTCCAGGGCTTGGTGGCTTCGAGGGGCCCCATGAACATCTCGTAGAGGCGCAGGCTGTCGGCGCCATATTGCTCGACGACCTTGTCCGGGTTGATGACGTTACCCCGGCTCTTGGACATCTTGTACGCGCGGGCGTCGATGCAGATGCGCGGATTGTCCTTGAGGACGAAGTGATCGCCCTGCTTTTCGACCTTCTCCTCCGGCAGCGACACCGTCTTGAGCTCGTCGCCGCCGTCCTTGTACCTGGCGGCCTTGCCGTCGTAGTCGACGTCCTCGGCGGAGAGCCACGCATCCTGGAACGTGAAGCCGGTGTACTCGACCTCGCCCAGGATCATGCCCTGGTTGACAAGGCGCTGGAACGGCTCCGGCGCGGCGACGTGACCGCGATCATACAGGACCTTGTGCCAGAAGCGGGAGTACAGCAGGTGCAACACGGCATGCTCGGCGCCGCCGACATAGAGATCGACCGGCATCCAGGCGCGTTCCTTGGCAGGATCGCAGAACGCCTTGTCGTTCCTGGGATCGAGATAGCGCAGGTAATACCAGCAGGAGCCGGCCCATTGCGGCATCGTGTTCGTCTCGCGCCGGTATTGCTTGCCGTCGACGGTCACGTAGAGCCAGTCCTTCGCCTTGCTCAGCGGGGGCTCGGCGGCGCCGGACGGCTTGTACTCCTCCAACTCCGGCAGGCGCAGCGGCAGCTCGTCGACCGTGAGCGGCCGCACCAGGCCGGTCGGCTTGCCGGCGGCGTCCAGCTCGTGCAGGATCGGGAAGGGCTCGCCCCAGTAGCGCTGGCGGCTGAACAGCCAGTCACGCAGTTTGTAGTTGACCTTCGCCTGGCCCTTGCCGTCGTGCACGAGCCGCTCGGTGATCTGTTTCTTGAACTGCGGAGTGGCGAGCCCGTCGAAGGCGCCGGAATTGATCGCGACCCCGTCGTCGACGAAGCACTCGTCGAACAGGTCGACGTGCTGGAGGTAGAGCTGTTCGGTGATCTTGAGCGCGTCCATGCCGACGGAGCGGGCGATGCGCGTGGCCCGGCCGACGATGGTGACCTCCTGCTGGGACAGCGTCTCGGCGCCCGTGATCGGCCTGGCGAGGTGCTGCTCGCTGTAACGCTGGTCCTTGCCGGTGGTCATGCGGTGGACGACGCCGAAGACGGTGGTCTTCTTCAACCAGTCCTGGGGTGGTTTGACGACCGGCTGGACGGGAAGCTTGAACTGCTTGGCGAACGCGAGGTCGCGCTCGTCATGCGCTGGGACGGCCATGATGGCGCCCGTGCCGTAGCTGATGAGGACGTAGTCGGCGATCCAGATGGGGATCTCGGCGTTGTTCACCGGGTTGACGGCATAGGCGCCGGTGAAGACTCCGCTCTTGCGCTTGGTCAGCTCGGTGCGCTCCAGGTCGCTCTTGCGCGCCGCGGCGGCCTTGTAGGCGTCCACGGCTTTCTTTTGCAGCGGGGTGGTGATGGCGTCGACCAGCGGGTGCTCCGGGGCCAGGACCATGTAGGTGGTAGCCGAAGAGCGTGTCCGGACGCGTGGTGAAGACGCGGACCGGCGGATCCCCCCCTCCAGCCACCACCAGGGGGGGAGTTCTTGAGCCGCGAAATCGACCTCGGCGCCTTCGCTCTTGCCAATCCAGTTCCGCTGCATCAGCTTGATCGACTCCGACCAGTCGACTTTGTCCAGATCGTCGAGCAGACGTTCGGCGTAGTCGGTGATGCGCAGCAGCCATTGCCGCAGCGGCATGCGTACGACGGGATGGCCGCCGCGCTCCGATTTGCCGTCGACCACTTCTTCGTTGGCCAGGACGGTTCCCAGCTCGGGGCACCAGTTGACGGCGACCTCGGCTTGATAGGCGAGGCGCTTGCCATCCTGATAGCGGCGGACGGCGTCCGGCCCGTGTTTCTGCACTTCGGCGGGAATGGGGAGGTCCTTGATCGGCCGGCCCTTGCGTTGCGCGGGATCAAACCAGGTATCGAACAGCACGAGGAAGATCCACTGCGTCCACTTGAAGTAGGCGGGATCGGTGGTATCGACCTCGCGGTCCCAATCGTAGGAGAAGCCGAGGCTCTTGATCTGACGCCGAAAGGTATCGATGTTTTTCTGGGTGGTGATGCGTGGATGGGTGCCTGTCTCGATGGCATACTGCTCGGCAGGCAGACCGAAGGCGTCCCAGCCCATCGGGTGCATGACGTTGCAGCCGCGCATGCGCTTGTAGCGGGCCAGGATGTCGGTGGCGGTGTAGCCCTCGGGGTGGCCGACGTGCAGGCCGGCGCCGGAGGGGTAGGGAAACATGTCGAGGATGTAGAACTTCGGCTTGTCGGAGGCGTCCGGAGTGCGAAACGTCTTGTTCTCTTCCCAGAACCGCTGCCAGCGCGGCTCCACGACCTGCGGGTTATAAGCGGGCATGCGAATGCCTTTGCCGATGCGGCGCCAATGCCGGTCTGAATCCGGACGTAGCCAAATGCCAAGAGGGGGACACACGCCCCCCTCATGAAGTTCCTGTCAACTTAGCCTGCCCGCAAGAACCCGTCAACGCTGGGGGCCTTGCGGCAAAAAAAGGCGCTCGCGCTTCAGGCGCCTGCGTTATACTGGGACGATGCAAAACGATGAGCTGAACGCCGTCGATGAACGACTCCTCGATGAACTGATCGCCGTCGAGGAGGGACGGGTCCCTGCCGCGGTCACGCCGCCTCTGAGAGCAGCCCTCTCCTGCGTCGACATGCTGCGCCAGGTCTGGCCCGGTCACGCTCCCGTCGCTGACGACGCCGCCCCGGATTTCCTCGGTCGTTTTCGCGTCGTGCGCAAGCTCGGCGAGGGCGGGGGCGGCATCGTCTTCCTCGCGCACGATCCGGTGCTCAAGCGCGAGATCGCGGTCAAGGTCCCTCGTCCCGAAGCGCTCTTGACGCCGGACCTGCGGCAACGCTTTCTGCGCGAGGCACGCGCCGCTGCGGCCCTGAACCATCCCCACGTCGTCCGCGTTCTGGAAGCGGGGGACATCGGTCTCGTCTGCTTCATCGCCAACGAGTACTGCCCCGGCGCCGACCTCAAGACCTGGCTCAAGGGCTGGCGTCATCCCGAGAACGCCACCGTCTGGGATCTCCCCATACCCGCCGCCGTCCGCCTGGTCGCGACCCTGGCGGACGCCGTCGATTACACCCATCGCCAGGGTATTCTCCATCGCGACCTCAAGCCCAGCAACGTCCTCCTCACACCGCTGAACGCCGGCGCCGACCCGTGCGCCATCGCCTCCCTGGACGAACTGGTCCCCCGCATCTCCGACTTCGGCCTCGCCAAGATCGCGGACGCCGAAGCGAGCCGCCACGGCGCCACGAAGACCGGCATGGTTTTCGGCACGCCGCAATACATGGCCCCCGAGCAGGCGCAGGGCCGAGCCACTGAACTCGGCGCCGCCGTGGATGTCTACGCGCTCGGCGTCATCCTTTACGAGTTGCTCACGGGCCGGCCACCGTTCCAGGCCGACACCGATGTCGACCTGCTCTATCGCGTCATCCACGACGAGCCGCCAACGCCCTCGTCGCTGCGCCCCGTGATCCACCGCGACCTGGAAACGATCTGCCTCAAATGCCTGCGCAAGGACCCGACCCAGCGCTACGCCAGCGCCGGCGATCTGGCCCGCGACCTGCGCGACTTCCTCGCCGGTGTCCCGATCCAGGCGCGACGGCTTCCCTGGTGGCGCCGCGCTCACCTCTGGAGCCGGCGCCATCCGGCCCGCGCTCTCGCCGCTCTTCTGGGTGTCGCGCTCACCGGCCTTCTCGGCGGCTTGACCTGGTACCAGTGGCGGCTCGATGAGAGCGAAACCCGGCGCCGCGAATCCGAGAAGGGCGCCGGCCTTGCCGTCAGCGCCCGCGACGCCGCCGAACACGCCCGCCGCTCCGCCGAAGAGGCGGCGAACACCCACAAGTATTTCGCCACCGTGAGTCGCGTCGAGGAACTCGTCGCACGCCGCAAGATAGGCTGGCGCTCCGAGTGTCTGCGGCTCCTCAAGGAAGCAAGCGCCCTCGACATCGAATCGCGCGATCCCCTGGCCCTGCGCGGCGCCGCCTGTCGCGTCCTGGCCGGCGTCGACCTGGTGGAGCAAGGCCACGTGCCGCTCCTCTTTCGTCCGCACCGTATCGCCTATCTACCCGGCGGCAAGAAACTCGCCGTCGCGCAGAGCCGGTCCTTTCCGCTCCTGCCCTGCTCCGTGCTGGTCCTCGATAGCGAGACCGGAAAAATCGAACGCTCCCTGCGTTTCCCGCCTCAGGCGATCCTGGAAGGTGGTGGCCTCGTGCCCGACGGCGCCCGCTGTCTGGCCGTCTCACGCGACGGCCGGCGCCTCGCCATCGGTGTTCGGTCCGGCCTGATCCACGTTTGGGATTTGCACGCGCCCGGCGACGCCCCGGCGCTCTCCTGGACGGTCGCCAATGGCCCGGTCGGTCGGGTCTTGTTCGCGGGCGACAACACGCTCCTTACCGCCAGCGACGCCAACCGTCTCGTGCAAAGCTGGCGCCTCGAGCCTGCCGCCGCCACCGAACAAGCGCGGGTCGAAATCAGGCCCGGCCGGCTCGGCATCGATCTGAACCCCGTCCAGGACCTGCTGGCCTGCATCGCCTCCGGAGACCGCGTCCTGTTTCTCGACCCACAGACCCTGAAGCCGGCCCGCCCGCCTCTCATGACACGGGCCGACGCCTTCCGCTTCCATCCCCTCGACGGCGTCGCCGCCATCGCACGCGACGGCCGCCTCCTTCTCATCGACTGGCACAGCGGCCGCCTCGTGCGCCGTTTGCCGGCGCGCGAACTGGCGATCGCCCATGATGGTCCGCTCGAAGACCTTCTCTTCAGCAGCGACGGAACCTTGATGATCTCTTCCTGTTCCTCCGAAGAGGACCGCCGTATCAAAATCTGGAAGGTGGCTACCGGCGAATGTTTGACCGTGTTGTCCGCGGGCGCCAGCGGGCCCCTGCCGGTCGCCTGGTGCAACGCCAGCGCCTGTCTCGCCGCGGGCGTCGGCGACGACGTCAAGACCTACCGCCTTCTCGGCCAGCGCGAGGAACGCTGCTCGGCCCTCTTGCCCCACCCTCTCCAGGCCTTGCGCTACCGT
>JAXMAR010000023.1:0-107586 GCA_046350295.1 Gemmataceae bacterium | reverse complement strand
CACCGACGGCAAGTAGTCCCCCGTCTGAAGAGACCGCTAATGCTGACAGACCTTCAGGCGGGCCCCCAAGCACGCCAAGCGACTTGCCCGTTTTCCCCTCCCAAACACGCACAGCGCCGTCTCGTCTCCCTCCCGAAACGAACGCACAACTCTTAGGAGACGCCACCAAATCCCCAATCAGGCCGTCGTGAGCACGTACACCCCAAAGCTGTCGACTGGTCTCCAGATCAAATGCAATCATGCTTCCATCATCGAGAGCCGCACAGCCGATTACGCTGGTTGGCAAACCAGCAAAACGGCAGACACCGCCCTTCTCCAGGCGGAACGATTGCACCAATCGAGCAGATCCGCAGTCCCATCTGCATACGACTCCGTTGAAATGAACGGACCATAGCTCCCGTCCGTCAGCGGCGAAACACAAACCAATCACCGCCATTATTGGTGGCTGGCCTGTTCGCAGAATCTCTCGTCCTTCATTATTGTGCTTTCGCAGATGGACAACCGGAACGCGTCCCTCGTCCCACAACACGATGGTCGTGTCTTCGCCTCCCGAAGCAAAAAGGCGCCCGTCCGCCGACCTTGCCATACAAGAAATCCGCTCGGTATGACACTCAGCGAATGAAGAGCATTGGGCTCCTGGGATGTCTAGCCACTGAACGGACCTTCCGGCTACGACCAGAGCGTCTTCTGCCAGAAACAATACTTCGTTCGGAGCGCCTCGGAGTCGGGTATTGCCAATGCGAGCAATCGCTCCTTCGGGCAGCAGTTGTCCCTGTCGATCAAGCGCCATTCCATCCTCGTCTCGACTCGCGTTCTACTCGCACTGCCGCTCGCGGTAACTCGCACCGCAGCTCCTTGCAGTCAGAGCAACGTCCCAAAACCTTTCAGCACCTACAACAAAGATCTGCGCGCCGCACGTCGTTGTTTGCGATTCATAGTGACATATTACGTTACCTCCGAGGACGACGCCTTCGAAAGGGCGCGACCCATGCCTCGATCTCGTCGAGAGCGGACAGCAATTCCGCACGCTCCGCTGGCGTTGATCTCCCTCCCACCATACGCGCGTCAAGGATATTAGACCGATCAATCAGACCGACTAGACGAGCGAACCGGACTGGATTCATGGTCGCTCTTTCTCTCTCGAGCATTTCAGCTGCCAATGGGACCGACGTAGCGTAATTGGCTCTAAGGCGGAACTCCATCTCGCGCACGGGGTCTTCCTCCCCTGCCATTGGCGCAGGATCGCCGCCTCCCCCATCCCAATCGTCTGGCCTCGGACGCCTTCGCGGAGCCACCAGGGGGTGTTCAAAGTCATGTTCGTCGGTGATCCAACTGTTCGCCCTGTCGCCCGAACCGACTTGAAGATTGAACTCAATCGCATCAAGATAGGTGAGAAGAGCCCTTTTGAATGGGCGGTTGGCCGCGATATCATCGTCCTCATTAACAAGCCTCCGAAGGCTCTGAGCGTACTCTGTCAATTCTGCCACATCGGCAGGATCCATTTGGTACTCCGTCGACCGGAGTTCTCCGATTATCGCCTGATGAAGCTCACCGATCGCGTCGCGCAAACGATTCTGATGTTGAACGCTGTTAGCTGCAATCACAAACTCCACCGGTACAAGAATAACACCTGCCACAGCCAATACCCTTCCTCCAACTCGCAGCACCGGATTCTGTGCGAGCCGGGACAACAACCGTGTGAGAGTCCGTGCGGCGCCGGACAAGGCCCGCGCCGGACGTGCAGCGAATCGGAATCTCATTTGGCGAGTGATCTGAACCACGCGCCGGTCGAGCAACTCCTCCAATCCCCGAAGCGCATGACGGGCACGTGTCAACTCACGTTCTGCTTCCGCGATACGAGCTGCATTTCGGGCGACCCGAGCTTCTTGTAAAGCGGTCTCCGCGGCCGCAACTCGGGCAGTGTGCGCCTGCAAAGATGGCAGCCCGTTTCTCGTGTACTCCGCGTAATTGGCGAACCTTACAGGCCTTGCATTGGCAGGAGTGTAAAACTCTCTGAATCTCTCGCTTCTCATCATTGTCTGCAGCTGGTCGCGGATGGCCCTCTCCGTTATTGGATTGCGCCCTTGTCTTATGATCCACGCTTCCCATTCAGCTTCCCATAAGGACCCTAGCCGCGAATGTACTGCGGAGTCCATCATCCTTCCGAACTCGCCTAGGTGAATGTTAACTACGCGATCCAGACCGTAGCGGCGGAACAATGTTTGAGGCAAAAGATGATGCCATTGTTCTTCCCCTGCCGGATCCACAAACGGCCTTCCGTATGTGTAAAACTCCAGGTTCCCAGGCGTGTACCCATTCTTGCTGTTAGAGACGTCATTGAAGCTCTCGAGCAAGTTGTATCGATCCGTACCCGTCGTACTCTTGCTGAAGCTGCCGCTCAGGGAACTGCCCGTCTCGGCGATCGAGTAGGAGTACGTTCCCGGCCCAGAGGTCAGGTGAGCGCCGGCGCCGGTCTCCGTCAACGAGTAGCTGCCGCTGCCGGTGGCGCTGCGCGTGAAGCTGGCGTTGGGCGTGTTGCCGACCTCGGTTTGTGTATAGGTCTCCGAGCCGGTCAGGGTCTCGGTGTAGCTCCCGTCGGAGTTGGCGCCGCTTTCCAGCAGCGTGTAGGTGTCGACGCCCGTCTGCGTCCGGCTGTAGTCCCCCGTTTCCGTGTTACCGGTCTCAGTCAACGTGAAGCTGTTGTCCCCCGTTTCGGTCAGCGTCGAGCTGTAGCCGCCCGAGGCGTTGACCATGGTCATGCTGTAGGTGTCGTCCACGGTCTCGATGACGCTGTAATCCCCGGTGACGGTGTCCCCGGTCTTCGTCAGGCTGAAGCCGTCGCTACTGCCGTCCGTCAGGCTGAACGTCCCGCCCGCATTGGACCCCTGGTCGACCAGATACGCGACGCTCGTCCCCACCTGCGTCAGGCTGAACGAGCCCGTCTCGTTGTTGCCCGTCTCGGTGCTGGTGTAGCTGTCGCTTAACACCTCCGTGAAGGTCGAGGTGCCGCTCGGGTGCGTGTTGGCCTCGACGTTGGTCGAGCTATGCGCGTCGCTCTCCGTGTGTGTGTAGGCCCCCTGGACGCTGTCCCCCGTCTCCTGCCACGACAGGCTCGCTCCTTGGCTCTTGCTCAACGTGTAGCTGCCCGTCGCGTCGCTGGCGCTCTCGTTCAGCACGCCGCTCGTCGTGTCCGTCGACGTCAGGCTGTAAGAGCCGTTCAGGTCGTCCGCGGTCTTTTGCTCCGCCGAGCTGTCGGTGTTCGTCTGTACCAGCGCGTAGGTCGTGCTCTGGTAGGTCCCCGTCTCGTAGAGCGAGACGCTGCTGAAGCTCGACAGGCTGCGGCCATAAGTCTCGGCGATGGTGTTGCCGCTCTCGACGCGCGTCGAGCTCGCCGACGTGCTCTGCGCCAGGCTGTAGCTGGTCGTGCCGTCGCCGCCCGATTTGTATTCGGCGCTCGAACTCGTCTCGTAGTCGGTGAAGGAGTAGCCGCCGACGATACGGTTGCCGGTCTGGTAGAGCGTCGAGCCGGAGGAGCCGGTTTGCGTCTGCGTGAAGCTGCCGCGGCCATCGGTCCCGTAGTCGGTCTGCGAGGAGCTGGCCGAGCCGAGCTGGGTCAGGCTATAGTCCCCCAGCTTGCGGTTGCCCGTCTCGGTCAGCGTCGCCACATTCGTGACGCTGCTTGCGCCGGTGTCGCTGTCCCCCTGGTTGGTTTCAACGGAGCCCTGGCTCGTCGTCTGGCTGCTGACTTGCGTCAGGCTGTAGCTGCCGGAGATCCGGTTGCCCGTCTCGGTCACGGTGGCGCTGCCGTAGAAGGAGCCGTTCTCCACCTGGCTGGCGCCCAGCTCGCTGCCGACGTCGCCGCCGGTCCCCGTCTGCGTACTGGTCTCGGTAAGGCTGTAATCGCCGAGCTTTCGGTTGCCTGTTTCGACGAGGGTGACGCCGTTGACGGCGTTCTGACTGGCCGTGACACCCAAGCCAGTGTTGGAGATAACGTTCCCCTGGCTGACCGTCTGCGTGCTGTATTGCGTGAGACTGTAGCTGCCCGACTGGCGGTTGCCGGTCTCATACAGCGTCGAGCTGCCTGTCACCGACTCGCTCGTGTTGTCCCCTTCGGTCTGATCAGTAGTCTGGTCACCGCCTGCGCTCGTCTCTGTGCTGTACTGAGTCAGGCTGTAGTCCCCCAGCTTGCGGTTGCCCGTCTCCGTAAGCGTCACGCTGCTCGTGACCGTCTGGCTGGCCGTTTCCGCGAGGCCCGTATTGGAGATAACGTTCCCCTGGCTGACGATCTGGCTGCTGATCTGCGTCAGGCTGTAGCTGCCGGAGACCCGGTTGCCCGTCTCAGTGATGGTGGCGGTGCCTGTTACCGAGCTTTGATCGGTCTCGCTCTCAACGTTCTGCGTCGACACATCGCCGCCGCTCGTGATCTCCGCGCTCCGCTGGGTGAAGCTGTAGTCCCCGAGTTTCCGATTGCCGGTCTCCGTCAACGTGGCGCTGCTCGTGACTGTTTCACTCGCCGTAATGCCGAGGCCGGTATTGGTGGTAACATCTCCCTGGCTGACAATCTGGCTGCTGATCTGCGTCAGGCTGTAACTGCCCGACTGGCGGTTGCCCGTCTCCGTCAACGTCGCCAGCCCCGTCACCGACGACGTGTCCGTGGCGCTCTCGCCGTGGTCGCTGCCGCTGTCCCCGCCGCCCGCCACCTGCCGGCTCGTCTCCGTCAGGCTGTAGTCCCCGAGCTTGCGGTTGCCTGTCTCCGTCAAGGTCACGCTGTTGGTGACCGTCTCGCTCGCCGTCGTCCCCAGGCCCACGTTGCTGACGACGCTCCCCTCGCTCACCACCTCCGCGCTCACCTGCGTCAGGCTGTAACTGCCTGAGATGCGGTCGCCCGTCTCGGTAATGGTGGCGCTGCCCGTGACCGTGTCACTGTCCGTCGTGCTCCAGCCCGAGTCGCCGTCGAACAAGACGTCGCTCGTCGTCTGCGTGCTCGTCTGCGTGAAGCTGTAGTTGCCCAGCTTGCGGTTCCCCGTCTCCGTCAGGGTGGCGCTCACCGTCACCGTCTGGCTCGACGAGATCCCCTCCGCCAAGTCCGTGATCGAGCCGCCCGTGCTCACCACCTGCGAACTCGTCTGCGTCAGGCTGTAACTGCCGTACAGCCGATTCCCGGTTTCCGTGAGCGTGGCGCTACCGGTAATCGAGCCGGTCTCGGTGTCCCCCTCGCCGTGATCAGTGCCGACGCCGCTCTCTCCTCCCACCTGCGTGTCTCTCTCAACGAGGCTGTACACGCCCGTGATCCGATTCCCCGTTTCCGACAAGGACACGCTGTTCGTCAGCGTCTCACTCGCGGTCGTCCCCAGTCCGACATTGCTGACCACATCCCCCTGGCTCACCGTCTGGGTACCCGTCTGGGTCAGGCTATAGCTGCCGGTCAGGCGGTTACCGGTTTCGGTGACAGTCCCGGCCGCAGTGACCGAATCCCCTTCCGTCGTGCTCCAGCCGCTGTCGGCGTCGAACAGGATGTCACTTGCCGTCTGCGTGTTGGCTTGCGTGAAGCTGTAGTCACCGAGTTTGCGATTGCCCGTCTCGGTCAATGTGACGCTGCTCGTCACCGACTGGTTCATCGAAAGGCCTTCGCCCAGGTCGGTGATCGAGTCCCCCTGGCCGACCAGCTGCGAGCCGGTCTGCGTCAGGCTGTAGCTTCCGGTGTTCCGGTTGCCAGTTTCGGTGAGGGCCGCCGTGCCGACCACGGAGCCGCTGCCGGTATCTCCCTCTATGAAGTCCGTCGACTGACCGTTCTCGCCGACCGTCAGCGAGCTGGTCTCCGACAGGCTGTACGAGCCGGTCAGCCGGTTCCCGGTCTCGATCAATGTGACGCTGTTGACGCCCGAGTCGTTGGCGGAGATGCCGAGCCCCGTGTTGGAGATCGACTCGCCCTGGCTCACCGTCTGGGCGCTGATCTGCGTCAGGCTGTAGCTACCGTAGACCGCGTCCCCCGTCTCGATCGTCGTCTGCGTCAGCGAACCCCCGCTCGATAGGCTGTCCGTCTCTCCCGAGTCCGTCGAGCGTCCGGTACCCGTCGGCTGCTGCGTCAGCGACCGGCTCAAGGTGTTGGAGCCAGTCAGTTCCGAGCCGCTCAACTCCTCGCGCTGGCTGGTGGTCGTCGTCTCCGTCAGCGAGTAGGAGTCCGGCCCCTGGTAGCCCGTCTCGCTCAGCGTTCGGCTGCCCGAACCGTTCCGGATGACATCCAAGGTGTACGAGGCGTCGTTCCCCGTCCCCGTGATGCTGGTGCCGCTGCTCTCCACCAAGGTCCGCGTGTAAGCGCCGGCCGGGTTGGTCGCCGTCTCTCCGAGGCTATGACTGGAACTCTCGCTTCCCGTCAGGCTGTAGCCGTCGCTCGTAAGATCAACGCTCTGTTGAATCGAGGTGGAAGCGCTGCGCGTTTCGCTGAGACTGTAGGTGTAGTCAAGCTGGTTCCCGCTCTCCTGCCGGGTGGCGCTGACACTTGACGAGGTCGTCTGCGTGAAACTGCCGGAGAGGAAGTTGGCCGCCCCGGAGATGGAAGTCGACAGCGACAGGCTTTCCGAACGCGCGTAGGCGCCGGTCTGATAGCTCCCCGTCTCGTTGAGCGTCCCGGTCCCGCTGTCCGAAAGCGACCAGGAGTACTGCCCCGTCGTGTCGGTCCCGGTCTTACTCAGACTCAAGCTGTGGCTGACGCTCTCGGAGCGCTGGAAGGTGCCGAGCAGCTCGTTGCCGGTCGTCGTCGTCACCTTTGAAACCGAGCCAGTCTCCGTCAGCGTCGAGCTGGCCAGCGTGAAGGAGCTGGCCGACTCCTGCCCGGTCTCCATCAGGTTGAAGCTGACCGAGCCCGAGTCGGTCAACGTGAACACGTTGTACGGGGCGTCGACCGCCGTCTCCTGGACCGTGCAGCTGAAGTTCCCGGCGCCGTTGATCGAGTAGCTGCCGCCGACGTCCGTGATCGTGGCGCTGAAGCTGCCACTGCCAGTGACTCCGCCCGACTGGATCACTTGCAGCCGGCTGTCGTCGTCCAGGGTGACGATGTTGGCGAAGGCCGCCGCCGTCAGCCGGTTGCCCGCACTATCCTTGATCTGCACTGCCAGCGTGTACGGCCCCTCCTCGGCGTAAGTGTGCGAGCCGCTGACGTCGAAGCCGCCGCTTCCGTTAGCGGCAATCGTCCCCGCCGAGCTGGAGCCGTCGCCCCAGAGGATTTTCGCCGTGAAGTCGCTCGCGCTTGAGCTTGGGTCGACGGCCGTGAAGCTGGCGACCACGCCGCTCAACTGCTGCTCTTCCACGCCGAACAGAACCCGACCGGTGCCGTAGCCGTCGTTGTCGACGATATAGAGCTTGGCGGAGCTTGCACTCGGGTCGATACCATAGCCCGCGCTGGCGTCGCTCAGGCTCAGGTTCAGGTATTCCGTGCCGTCGATCAGCGCGTTGTCGATGATCGGCACCGCGAAGGAAGCGCTCGAGGCGCCGTCCGCAAACGTGACATAGCCCGATGTCGCCGTGTATTTGCCTGGAGCAGCAGCCGTGCCGTCCGAGGTCGAGACACAGACGGACGCCGCTCCGCTCGACGTGTCACGCTCCACCGTGACGGCAGCATTGCCGATCCCCTCGCTAGTGTAATAGGTCGGCAGGAGCCTCATCGTGCTCATCACGACCTTCGGCTCAAGCGGTTCAAAAGACGGGTAGAAGTCTTTTCGGATGCCCTTGCTTTCCTGGTGAGCCTTATGCGGGTTCCGGGAGCGCACCCAGCTGAACGTCCCCTTGATGATGCGGCTGCTCCAATCGCTGAGCAAAAACAGCCCGTCCCACAGCTTATCAAAACGCAGCCAGTTCTTGGGCGAGAAGATCCTTTTCATTGTGCGGATCCTTGGGCAAAAGACTGGACACTCAGGTGTTTACGGAGATTGATCCCTAAGACTTGGCGTCAGTCGCAAGGCCAGGGGATGGCAAGCGGTCCTAGACGGCTAACTGGAAGGTGAAGGCGATACATGGTGTTTGTTCCATCGATGGCGAAACCAGCACCACCGAATATCCTGGGGGCAGCGACTTGGATCAAGTTACGAAACGTTAATTATCCAGTTTTCAGCCTTTCTTCTCGCAGCCTTCAAGTGCGTTCGATCACCTTCAGCGTCTCCACCGTCAAAATCTCGCGAAACTCCTGGGTCTGCTCCAAGAGTTCCTTGTAAAATCGCGTCACCCCCGGCCATCCCCCAATGTCATGGAAGCAGACGTAGCCGTGCTTACCCACGAAGGGAGCCCAGCACTCGAAGTCCCGGCGAGACGCCTCGTAGGAGTGGTCGCCATCGATGAAGAGCAGCCGAATCGATTGAGTCCAGCTGTGCGCCGCCTGGTCAGATGCGGATTGGATGGTCGAAACTTTTTCCAGGAGTCCGACTCGCCGAAGATTCGCGTGAAACCGGTGCAGCGTAGTTCCCTCCTCTTCAAGCACCTTGCTCGCAAACGACTGGCCCGCTTGGTGCTCCGGGGAACCGCGAAAATGATCAACGGCGTGAACCTTCTCCCTTCCCGTCTTCAGCGTGCCGGCGGCCAGGAAGCAGGTAGACCTGCCCAGGTAGCTCCCGATCTCCACGATTTCCCCAACCCCTGTCCCGTGCGCGGCCAATTGCATCAAGGTAAATCCCTCGAAATCGCTCAAGAACCCTTCGACGCTTCGAAAGCGTTCGCAGGATTTGAGGAATTCGGAAACGGCCGCAAGCGTGAACGAGAAGTACGGCGGCATGGTCCCGTGTCTCGGCGTTTTGACTCGAAAGCGTGTCCATCACCTATCCGTAGTTGAACAAATTGGACCGCCGCTTACAAGCATGGTTGTAACACTCGTAACACTCGATCAACGACTTGGCCTTTTCATCGCCCACGTCCTGCCCGGACGAGGTAGGCTACGAGGCAGGTTGCACCCGAGCTGTATACCACTGCGGTTCTCTCGCATCACCGCCCGGCATGGCTCGCCTACCCGAGTCTGGCTGACGACGAATGGTCGGCGGCGTCAATTCCTCAATCGCCGTTGGAACGTGCGGATCGACTTGGCTTCTCATCTGGGTTATACTCCCTTGCGCTTGCCCGCCTCCACATCCAAGATCGATGGCGACCGGCGCCAACTGACCGAGACTCGGCGTTCTTCTCTCATTGAGCGTGCTCTACACCGCCTCGTGCGTGCCTTTTGGGGGAAGTCCATCGAAGTCAAGGACAGAACGAGCGCGCCTATCTCCCTAGCGAAAGCGGCCCCGCCAGCGAGAAAAGCCGCCGGCGTCCAAGCGCTACCACCACCTTCCCGTCCCGCCGCCGGCCAGCGTCCGCTCATGCGCATCGCCATCGTCAACCACAAGGGCGGCGTCGGCAAGACCTCCACGGCGATCAACCTGAGCGCCGCCCTTGCAGAGATGGGGTACAAGGTTCTCGTTTTCGACTGCGACAGCCAAGGCGACCTCTCCGCCGTCTATAGTCCCGGCGCCGACCAACTACCGCAGTCCATCGCCAACCTGTTTGACAGCACTGCCCGCGTCGAAGACCTCATTCATCAGACCGAGTACCCGAACGTCTCCGTCGTCACCGCGGACGAGCGCTTGAACGTGGTCGATAAGACGCACGGGTTTGTCTCCGACGCCAATGTCACCTGCCTTGCGGACGCCGTCGCCGCCGTACAGGACCAGTACGATTTCATCCTCTTTGATTGCCCGCCGCGGCCGCACCTGTCGGCCTTTGCCGCCCTGTGCGCCGCCTCGCACGTCGTCATCCCCTGTGAGCCGTCACAATTCTCTGTGCGCAGCATGGTGCGGCTCATGGAGGAGATCGACCTGGCGCGGCGCACCTTCAATCCGCGCCTTCAGCTCCTGGGCTACTTCCTGTCCAAGGTTGCGAGCAAATCCGCAACCCAGGGCGTGTACCGTGACATGCTCAGCGACGCCTTCGGTGAGAAGATGGTCCTCAAGACCGCCATTCCCGTGATGGCGACCCTGGAAGCGGCCATCAACGTTCGCAAACCGGTGGTCTCTTATCGCCCCCGCTCCAAGGCTTCCACCGTCGTTCGCCAATTCGCCAAGGAGCTCATCCACGTTCACCATGGACACCAGCATCGACCAACGGCTTAAGGAGACGTTCGCGGACGCGATGCGCCGGCCGGAACGGCCGGCTGTCGTCCCAGGCGTCGAGCATGGGCCGCTGGCGCAGCGCAGGCCCGACAAGTCGCTCTTCCTCCTCGGCATCGACCGCATCCGCCCGGACCCGGACCAGGTGCGCACCGAGAACAAGTCCGCAGACGACCCACAGGTGAAGGAACTGGCGGAGAGCATTCGCGCCCTTGGCTTGGAGAATCCGCTCACGGTCCGCTGGATTCAGGAGGACGACATCTACAAGTTGATCGCGGGCGAGCGCCGCCTGGCGGCGGCGAAGCTCGCCGGGCTGCAAGAAGTGCCGGTGAAGCTGATCGACGCGGATGGACGGACGGCGCTGCGGTTGCAACTTCACGAGAACGTCCACCGCGCCAATCTCACGCCGCTGGAACTCGGCCACGCCCTTCAGAAGTTGCTCGACGAGGGCGAGGCGCCCGACGCTCTTGCCACCCTCATGTGCAAGAGCGTCTCCTTCGTCCAGAAGGCGTTGACCCTGACGCGGCAGGTGAGCGACGAGTCCAAGCAGTTCATCGCCGACCACGCCGAGCGGTTCACGAGCCTGGATCTGCTCTATGACGTGGCCCAGGTTTCTGCCACCGAGCAACTCCCGCTACTCCGCCAGGTCGTCGAGCTCGATCTCACGCGCAGCGAAGTTCGAGAGATCACCGCGCCGCTCAAGAAGGCCGCCAAGACGAGCGGCGAAGCCAGAGGAAGACGGCCCAAGGGGCAGCCTGTGGTCCGAGCGTGGGAGGTCCCCTGCGGCGCCAAGGTCACTGTGGCGTTTCCGAGAGGGGCCGCCAAGGCCGATTGCCGGCTCGCGCTTGAGGAGGCGATCCGCCTTGCGAAGAACGCAGCGTGATCTTCCAGTGCCCCTTGGTACCACGCCGGGGCGCACACCGCGAATGCAAAGCCGGTGGCGGTCGTGAGCATCTGGTGGACGCGGATGCGGGCCCTGTGACCGGCCTGGACGCGCTGATCCCACGACGCGTGTGGCGATCCGGGAGTCGCCTTTGCGTTGGACCTGCAAAAGCACCCGTCGCCTGGCCGAGGAATTGACGCGCCAAGGGCATCCGGTCAGCGCCTGCACGGTCGCCTCGATCCTGCACGAGGTGGAGCTGCAGCCCAACCGCAAGAGGCGCTCCGCGAGACGCATCCAGACCGCAACAGTCAGCGGGCGTGACGAAACGTCGGCTCGCAGTCGTCATGTTGGAGCCGGCTCTTGCTTCAGGCTCCGTAGATTTCCGGATTTTTGCTTGCAAGGCGCGCGTCGTCTTTGGTCCAATGGCGGGGTGGGCCACGGGGTCCGTTTGCACCGTAGCACCCGCGCCTTCGATCTATGCGGGCGCTGACCGCGAAAGACGGATGCGCCGTCTCCTCCGCAAGCCTTACGTCGGGACGGTGGCTGAACGGCCACACGGATTTTGCTTGTAAGGCGCGCGCCGTCTTTCGTCCAATGGCGGGGCTTGGAGAATGACGATGGGGCTCATCTCCGACTCGGACAAGGAACGCGGATTCAAAGATGGCGAGCGCGACGCGCGGTCAGGCAAGCCGGCGGCTATCAACGCAATTGACGAATTAGGGACGTGCATCAGCCCATCGTTCGCAGATTACGTGCAGGGTTACAAGCCCGGCTATGAGAAGGGCGAATCAAGCGGAGGTAGCGGTGGCGGCGGCGGAAGAGCCGAGAGTGCTTCGGGCAGTTCAGCCAGCGCTTCAAGTGTCGCGGGAAGTGGTGGTGGCGGCGGCGGCGCAAGCGGCGGGGGCGCGGGCGGCGGTGTCGCCCTCCTTGTCGTTTTGGCGTTGTGCGTGATTTTTTTTCGCTCACTCTTCTACCGCGAGGAAGAAAAAACCGTCCCCGTTTCGCCGAGAGTAGACCCGCCGCCGGTAAGCGTGCCAGCGCCCGTTCTTGCCGAATTCGCGAGGGCAAGGAGTGCGCTGTCGAAAGTATGGCGCGGCACCTGGGTGAGCGGAAGTGGTTTCGTATTCGAGGGGGAGATGCACCTGCGCCTCTCGCCCTCGGACGCCGTAGACGGCTGGATTGACTACACCTATAGGAAAGTGCCAAGTGAAATGGCTAGGGCTTTCATCAAGGAGGGTAGTACGGGGAAGGAGCCCATCAACGGTCATTTCGACCCCAAGAGTCGGACGCTTGATCTGGTGGGACACAGAACGTTCGTAACCGTGAATTACCACTTCACGTTATCTGACGATTTGGCGTTCTTGAACGGCACTGCAAACGACGTCGGCAAGAGCGCCACGTTTAATCTCACGAGCGCGGACGTAGAGCCATCTGGCGGAAAGGCGAAAAGCGATCCAGCGCCGGCTGGCCCAGAAGGACCAACCGCGCTTGCCGATGAAAGAGAAAGAATGGCCATCGGTAAGCTTTGGGTCGGGACGTGGACAGCTCCAAATGGCTATGTTGGGGACGCGGAAATGCGCCTCCGGCTCTCTCCCTCCGATGCCGTTGAGGGAGCGATCTATTGGAGGTGTAGAGTCACACCATACGGATGGCTTCCCCCCCGCGTCGGGGATACTGGAACCGAGTACGTGCGCGGCACTTTTAATGCCAGCACGCGCGCGCTCAATGTCGAAGGCTACGCGAAGGATGACCCTAAGCGTGTGCTTGGCCTGGACAAATACAAGCTCACGCTTTCAGAAGACCTACGCCGCTTGGAGGGGGTGACTTGGAACCATGGTGACTGGGCAGCGACCCTTAAGCTGACCGCCAAGGGATCTTTGAAGGTGGAGCCGGAGCCAAGCAAAACCATACTTGATGACGCCCACCGCTCGGAAAGGGTTGTAACCGGAACGGTGCTAATCAAGAACGCCCGCCCGATAGGGATCTACGTTAGAGTGTGCGTGGACAGTAGCGACTACAATAGTTCCCACGCGAAGACATGGCCTGTCGGATCGTCCAGCATCGAGGTGACCGCCGAGGCCGGGAAACGGGTGATCAATGTCTATGGCGGAGGATCGCCATTTGGCGGTTTTGGCGCGCCCGGTGTGGCCGTGCCCGCCTTGGTACAGTCGTTTTGGGTGGAGGTCCGGCCTGGCAGGCGGACGGTCATAAGCATGAGAAAATGAGAACGGTGAAAGAAGCAAGAGGCGTTTGTCGAGGCCGAAGGATGCGCGTCAGAGCAGATCGAACGACAAGCAACGCGGGCGAGCGATCTTGCCTCCGTTTCTCCACTTCGTTCTAAGCAGACCCTACCGTCGCTTGCCCACTCCCGCTGCCGGGCGGACCAGGGTGTCAATGTCCGCGTCGCTCATCGAGCCTGGTTTGCAGCCCAACCCCAAGACGCGCTCCGCGACACGAAAAGAAGGAATTGATCGGGGACTTCAAGAATCCGGGCCGGGAGTGTACACGCGGGGAGAACCCGAAGAGGTCCGTGTTCATGACTTCCAAGAGCCCGCGCTGGGGAAGGCGATTCCGCACGGCGTCTACGACTTGGCCAACAACCACCCCATCACTAACAAGTGACTCCCGAATTTCGCCGGCGAAATTCCCTGGGAGGATGGAAGGGAATAGCTGGGAGGATGGAAGGGAGGTTGTGGGAGGTTGAAACCGACCGGTCGGGAGGTTGGAAGGGAGAAACCGGGAGGTTGGAAGGGAGCCGCAACCACGGAAGTTGGCTTTCCCGTGCGGCGATCTCAGCGCTTCCGTCAGGGACAACCTTTTACGACTTCTTATGACCTCTTGCCACACCAGCCTTTGACGGCACGCCGCCCGCGCCCGTACCATGGCCGCCACGATGGTGTGTGTCGAAAAAACGTTGGGCCAATCAAAACGCGACGACTCTCAATCGTTGTCAATCTTCGGTCCAGAAAGCAGTGGCCCCGACCGCGCGATCAAAGCCGAGGCGAATCTCCTGCGGTTGCCGTTGTTCGCCCTGCACACCAAGGGGCTCAGCACGCTCGAAGGCATCGAGTGCCGGGGCCAAATCACTCGCAACGGCAAGACCCAGGAGTACCTCCTCCGCATCAGCCGCAACACGGCGTCGCTCTACCCTGGGCCGCTCTCCCGAAAAATCCACTTCGCGTTCCTGAGCATCGCCACGGAACAGGGCTTCCCCATTCAGAACCCGATTACCTGGAACTGGCGCGATCTCTGCCGGCGCATGGACATCGCCTACGGCGGCAAGAAGACGCTCGCGGAACTGAAACGAGCGATCCGTTCGACGCACGGCGTCGTCATCCACAGTCAGTACGCTCTCTACAACAAGACGCGGAAGGGGCCGCTGCCGCTGCACGAGCGCGGCCACCACCTGTACGCCGACTACGCCTTCTGCAACGAGCCGTTGCCGGATGGCACGATCGCGGACCGCAACGCCGTCTGGCTCGCCGACTGGTACCTCGACAACCTGAACGCCTTTTACTCGGCGCCCCTCGACTACGGCTCGTGGCGGTCGCTGGAGGCGCGCAGCCCTACCGCCAGCCGGCTCTACGAGTTTCTGTTGCTCAACTTCTACAGCGGCACGCCACTGTTCCGCATCAACTACGTCAACTTGTCCCGCTTGCTGCCGGTGCGGACCGAGCGCTACCTATCCGACGCCCGCGAACAACTGCAACCGGCGCTACTGCTCATCCAGCAAGCCGGCGTCGTGCGTGACTTCCAATGGCTGGAGAGCCGGGACGGGGACATTCAATTGAACTTCACCAAGGGGCCTTTGCTTCGCACCGCCAACGACCATGCCTCGGAGGCGTCCACCGCCGAGGACTCGCTCGGCTCCGTACAGGTCCGTGAGATCCGCAACGACACCTCCGATGAATGGCGCCTCGTGCGGCAGTTCTACCAACTTTGGTCGGGCAATACCTTCTCCAAGCCCAGCCCGAAGGAACTGTCCGTCGCCCGCGACCTGCTGGAACGCTACGGCGCGACAAAGCTGCATGCGTTGCTCCCGCTCACGATTCGCCGCGTCAAGGAGCAGTGGCCCGACGCCAAGACCTTCGGCGCCATCGTCAAGTACATCCCGGATGTGGAAAAGGATTACGACCGCCGCCAACAGCTCACCGCCAAGCAGAGAGACGAAGCGGCGCGTGAAGAGACGGCGCGATCCGTCCAGGAACAAAAGCGGAAAGCCCAACAGGAGATTCTGACCCGCTTCCGCCCCATTTGGCTTGCCCTTCCCGCCCACGACCGTCAAGAGATCGAGCAGCGGATTCGCGGACAATGGCCGCATATGGTCAAGGCCCCGGCGATGTTCGAGCGCTATTGCATTCTGGAGTTGGCCCGAGCGCCAAATGACGGCGTGCTGATTTCCCAGCCGGAACCCGCCGCGGGAGCGGCGGGGCAGTGAGGTGTTTTTCTTACACCTCGGGAAGAGGGAATTGGGGATGGGGCTCGCGTGGGGGGCGACCCCTGCGTGCTCAGCGCCGACCGAGGAGCCGGAGGATCGGCCGACGACGACGAGCTGAACTTCTGCCCCCGGGCGTTCGACTGGGCGTTTCCTCGGGCGTCCACACGCCCACCCCGGCGCCCAGGTAGCGGCCGGCCGGAGGCCGAGCCTTTTCCGCTCTCGCTAGCCGCGAGTACGCCGCCTTAGAAGGTGCGTCTCTCGGGGACTCACGCCCCGAGCCCCCCTCTTCCGACACGCTGGGGCAGTCACCTGCCACCACCGCGCGCCCTACGGCGCAGCGGTCCGCGGCTGCAGAGGGGGGCTCGGGGCCGCATCCATGCGACCCCCTCGAGACGCACGCACGCCGCCGCGGACTCCCGCGGATCAGCCGCGGAGCGGGTCGCCGCCACCGGCGATTCGGCGATGGGTTACGGACAATCGCAGTTTGAATGCCGGGCGCGGTGCTCGTGGTAGTCTGCGATGGCTTCCAATTGTTTGTCGGTCCCGAAGAACAAAGCGCGACATCGGTCGCCGCAGTAGTCGCGGACCTGCCACGGCATTTCGGCGCCGCAGACGTCGCAGCGGTTCTTGCCATCGTCGAAGGGATCGCATGTCTCCATGGAGGTATCAGGTCAGTGACCATCCTTCCGGCTTCCCGGTCACGAGGTACGTCTTGATCGCTTCCCAATCGTCGGCGCCGAGGCCCTCCGGCTGCTTCCCCTTGAACCTGCCGCCGAACATCCGATCCGTCCAGAGCAGGCGGACGGCACAGAGCTGAGCGACGTAGCCGAGGCACTGGCGCATCCCGTTCAGGCCTTCCTCGTCGACGTCCAGGAAGACGCCGACCGTGCCACCGGCAAGCTCGCGGGCGAGGCTTGCCACTTTCAGGGCTTGCTCGCGCGTGATGCGATTGCCGCACAGCGCCACGGCCGGTACGCCGAGGATGGATAGCCGGATGACATCGTTTGGCCCTTCGACGAGCGGAAGGCACTGGAGCGTGCGGAGTTTTTCCGCCGCCGCCGGCGTGCGGAGTTGGTGGACGCCGTAGAGCTCGACGCCGCGATGAAAGCCCTTTACGAAGTGGAACTTCTCCGGGGCCGGGTCCTTTCGCTCCGACTTCTCCCACTTCTCCTTCTTCGCTTCATACTCGGGGTCCCGGCCGAACCAGGTGAGCACCTCGCCGGCGTCGTTCAGGTACGCGTACACGATCTTGCCCCGCATAGTGCCGCCCGACTTGTCCTGGCCGCCCACGTCACGCGGCAGATAGCCCATGCGCCACGCCTTGCAGACTTCGGCGCTCAGGTACGGCCGCCGGCGCAGGTACGCCGAGGCGGCTGGCGGCATGGCCCCGAGATCGACGACGAATTTCCGATCGAGGTCGACCAGAACCCGGGCGCGCTCGTTCTCAGAATCTTTCAAAGGGACGTTCGCTTTGACCTCGATCGGCGGCGCGGCCTTCGGCGCCGCCAGAACGGCGGCCACGGCGGCGGCGACCTGGCCGCTGATCATCGCCTGCAGGTCCGCCGCGATGTCCTTGAACCGTTCGCCGCGCGGCCGGCCACCGCTATTGGCACCCGGTCGGAGCAGGTCGCAGAGCGAGACCAGGTTCCCGCCCTTGCCGCACCCGTACTGATGACAGTGCCATTTCTTGAAGGGATCGGCGCACTGGATCGCGAGGGCGCGGTCCCCGGTCGGTTCCTTCTTGGCACAGTTGAGGAAACACGCCGCGCGCGTCTCTTCGCCGATCTTGCTCAGCGTGGGGAGCGGCACGTTGTAGAACTGCGCGACCTGCTCGAGGGAGACCTGCGGCATCAGCTCGTCGACATTGATGAATGACTTTTTTTCCGAGGCCATAAAGTCCGGGGCAGGAAGCAAAAAAAAAACTTGAGGAGAAAAAGGGGCACACGCTACGCTGGAACGCGACCTGTGTCCAGAAGCCTTGTAACGCCGCGCGACCTCGACCTCTTCCGGGCGCTTGCCCGCGGGCCTCTCACGGTGCGCCAGGTCCTCAAACTGAGCCCAACCTTCTCCGCCCCCTTCCCGAGCACGCGCCGGCTGCAACGACGGCTGCACACCCTGGCGACCGCCGGACTCATCCGGAAGTGGTGGTACGCCACGCAAGGCCCCGGCGGCGCCGCGTACTACACGCTCTCGCCCGAGAGCGCCCGCATGGTGGACGACACGGCGGCGCCCGCGCCGAGGGCGTACAGCCCGATCGGTGTTTCCCGGCACTTCCATACGCAGTGTTTGCAAGAGTTCCTCGTGCACACGGCCATCGCCGCCCACCGGGCGGGGATCGCCTTCGCGGACTTCTCGCCGGAGAACGGCGTCGAGCTGGTCGTCGGCGACAAGCGCCTCTGTCCGGACGCCGCCTTCACGCTCGAGGTTCCCGGCTTGCCGAGGCTGCGCTACTTCGTGGAGATCGACACCGGGACCGAGCCCGTCCGCTCGGACAAGCCGCGGGACAGCTTCGGGCGCAAGCTGCGATTCTACGAGCAGCTCCGCGACACGGGGGAGCGCTTCCGCGTCCTCGGCGTCGTGACCAGCAGCGCCGTCCGCCGAGACAACCTGATCACCGTCGCGGCGTCGCTCGCCAGAGACGAGAAGCGGACCGTGTTCTACGGCATTCACCTCGGCGACTACCTCGCCCACGAGCACCCGCTGCACCAGCCCGCTTTTCGCAATCATCATGGCGCCTTCGTCGCGCTGGTTCCAACCCTGGCGCAGGCCTGACGGCTTTGGTACGGTGTTTCGCCTGCCGGCCCCCATTCCTTCGAGGCTTGCAGACGGCATGAAACGCATGCTGTTTCCCTTCCCCCAGCACAGGACCTCGATGAACCCGTCGGGGGCGTGCTGCTCCTCGATGGCGTCTTGTCGGGAATCCCTCCGGGGATTGCGGACCGCGACCAACGGGAAAACGGCGCTCGCAGGCCCCGCCTTCAGGACCCAGACACATCCCGAGGGCGGGGAAGACCGTCTGACAGCCGGGTGTCTCGCCCTGAGCTCGGCGAACGGCGCCGGCTGGCAAGAGCCGGGCGTTGCGCGTCGATGACGAGAGCGCTACACTCCGGGAGATGCAGGAGTATCTCGTGAGCTATCTCATTCGCCACGGTGGGCACAACTACCGGGGGCATTACATCTCCGCGACCGACGACTTTGGCAAGGTCCTGCGCGTCATCGCCGGGCGCAAAGGCCACCTCAAGAAGCTCCTCCGGGAGTACGAGGAATGGCGGTACATCCACCTGGATGCGGAGCGCATCGTCAAGGGCATCACCATCCGCAAGCTCCCGGCAAGGGACCGGCGCGTCTTGGAGAAGTACGTGTGGAAGCCCGTGGACTTGTGAGCCCATGAGGACCCTCCTCGTGCTACACTGCGTGCCGTGCTGCGCGCCGTCAGCGTGCCGGCGGAAAACGAACGCGGTCCGCTCTACATGGACCAGGTCCTCGCCGCGGCGCACCAAGGCAATCCGGGACGTTACGCCGTCACGCTGGCGATGCTGACACATGCCGGCGCCGCGACGCTGTGCTGCCGCTTGGGGACCGAACTGCAAGGCCTTGTGGAAGGACAGCTCTATGCCCAGTACCCGGACGCGAAGATCGCGCCCCTCCCCGATATAGCGCTTGATGCGCCGCCGGGCATGGAGCTCTGGACGGCGGAGCTATGGCTGTCTCACGCCCTCTTTCCGATCAAGCGCTATGCTCAGTTCGACGACAACCTGAATCGGCAGAGCGCCGATCCCTTGAGCGCGATACTGAGCGCGATCGCGGGCGCGGCGCCATGGAGCGCCGCCGTGGAAATCACGATCCGCCCGACCAGGAAGCGGGACGTCGCGCGCGCTCGCCGTTGCCTGCGCCGACTCGCGCATCCCTTCTTCCGCGTCCATCACCATCTCGCGGAGCTTTACCTCTTCCTGGCTTTTTCACGGTCCCGTCTCTGCCGCGTACTCGGATGGCTCCTCGGCCGGCTCGCTCACGGCGAAGGCGTCTCGGAGCTGAGGCCCCTCGACACCTCGGCGAGCAGGCAGCACGAACGCGAGGAGGACTTGCAAGCTGCCAGCGACAAGGCGGGCAAGCTCCTCTTCGAGACGCACATCCGCCTTCGCCTGGCGGCGCCCCGCAAAGCGGCCAAGGACGCGAAGCGCGCCCTGCGCGGATTGGCGGGCGCCTTCGGACAGTTCAACGGCCGCCAGGCGCACTTCCATCTCGGTCGCCCGCGTCGAGGAACGCCGCGCCGGTCTTCCCAAACGTTTCTTCTCTCCACGGAGGAGCTGGCGACGCTGTGGCATCCTCCGACCGCCACCGTGCGCGCCCCGACCATGACCACGGTGGAGAGCCGGGAGAGCGAGCCTCCCCTGGAGCTTCCCACGCCCAACCGCTATCCGGGCATCGCCGTCCTCGGCGAGGCCTGCTTCCGGTCGCGGCAAGAAGCGTGCGGCATCCTGCCCGATGACCGCCGGCGCCATCTCTACGTCGCCGGCAAGACCGGCACGGGAAAATCGACGCTCCTCCGCCAGCTCCTCAGCGCCGATATCGCCGCCGGCCGCGGCGTCGGGCTGATCGACCCGCACGGCGACCTGTGCGACGCCGTCCTCGCCGCGGTTCCCTCCCATCGCACCAACGACGTGATCTTCTTCGACGCGGCCGATCGCGCCTTCCCCATCGCCTTCAATGTCCTCTACTGCCCCCACCCAGAGATGCGCGGGCGCGTGGCGTCCGGCATCGTCGGCGCCTTCAAGAAGCTGTGGGGCGAGTTCTTCGGGCCGCGCCTGGAGGACATCCTCCGCAACGCCCTCCTGACCCTGCTCGAGATCCCCGGTACGTCTCTGCTCTCCGTGCGACGGCTTCTGAGCGACGCCGACTTCCGCGACGCCGCCATTGCCAAGGTGTCCGACCCCGTAGTGCGGGCATACTGGCACCGGGAATTCAACGCCTGGCCGCCAAAGTTCCGCGCGGAAGCCATTAGCTCCGTGCAAAACAAGATCGGGGCCCTCACGACGAACCCCCTGCTGCGCAATATCGTCGGGCAGCCGCGCTCGACTCTCGACATCCGCCGCGTGCTCGACGAGGGGAAGGTGCTCTTGTGCAACTTCAGCAAGGGCCGCATGGGGGAGGACGCGTCCTCCCTGCTCGGGTCCTTTCTCGTCACCGCCATCGAGATCGCCGCGATGAGCCGGGCCGACGTTCCCGAAGAGCGGCGCAGGGATTTTTTTCTCACCGTCGACGAGTTCGAGAGCTACGCGACGCGCTCGTTCGCCACGATCCTGTCCGAGGCCCGCAAGTACCGCTTGAATCTCACGATCGCCAACCAGTACCTCGCCCAGGTCGAGGGGCAGACCCTCTCCGCCGTCTGGGGCAACGTCGGCTCGATGGTCGTCTTCCAGGTCGGCGTCGAAGACGTCGAGCCGCTCGCCGCCCAACTCGGCGGAACCTTGACGCCGAAAGACCTGCTCGCGCTCCCCAAGTTTCACGCGTACTGCCGGCTCCTGATCAACGGCCAGCCAAGCCGGCCCTTCTCCCTCAGGACATTGCCGCCGCCCGTGTCCGCCGATGAGCGGCGACCGCACATGATCCGGCGTTACACCCGCTACCGCTACGCCCGGCCCGCCGAGCGTGTCGAGCGGGAAATCTCCCGGGCGTTCGCGGCTTGAGCAAGGCCGCGATCTGGCCATTGCGCCCAAAACCCTTTCGCTGCATGATGCTCCCCTTATCCCGCGTCGGGATAGGGCATGTCTGAGATCGAGTCTTTCACACCACTGTTCACGAAAGGAGCATCGTATGCTGGCCGCGACGCTGAAGGAACTCGTTGCCCAACTCCAGCAAGCCGAGTTGGTTCCACGCCCTGAGAACGAAGAGTGGGCTGCCCATGTCGGGCGCATTTCCGTGCCCGGCCGCGTTGCGGCCGTCACGGAGGATGATTACTTCTACTGGCTCGAAGTCCTTCCGCCCAAGTATCAACGTGGTAGCCTCTTCGCGTTCGCCGAGGGCGCCGAAGCTTTTCGGCTCTTCTGGCGAAAAGGCGGGGAATGCTTCTGCCGCCAACTCACCTGGAGCGAAACCGAGCTGTTCTGCTCGCTCGCCCACATCTCGCTCCCCTGGTAACCCTCAACGACGAAAAGGAGACCCTTATGGATCCCCAGGCCGCCTGGGACCAGTTGCTCTGCGCCTACGCGGAGGGCGATTGGGACGTGATCGAACAACGCGCCACCGACTTGCTCGCGTGGCTGGACAACGGCGGCTTCCCGCCGCAGGTCCTCCGGCAAAACCTCGGCCCCCACTGGAATCGCGCTCTTGCTCGCGCCGGTTGCCTCATCGCTCTGGAGATCATCCGCAGCGAATGGAGCATCCCGCAGCAGCCGGCCTAGCCAAGGAGGCTGCCATGGCGCGAGCACGCTCAGCCAAGAAGCAGAAGAGCAGGGCCAGGTATCGTTTCACGAAGGACGACTGCCGGCGCGGCTACCAAGCTGCGCTGCAGAAGTGCATGGAGTCTTGGGACCTGCTCGCGTGGTTTGTGTACAAGCTTCGCGGCCATTACCGGCGAAAAGCTAATGGCCCATGACACCGAAAGGAGGCGCCTCATGGCGCGACGTTTGAGATGCCGAAAGAAAGAAACGCCGCTCATGCTGTTCTGGTCCCGCACCGAGCAGCGACGGTTCATCGACGCCGTCGAGCGGCTCGTGACGACAGTCGGCGACCTGGAGACCGTTCTGGCTCGCAAGAAACGCGAGCGCCGGACTGGACCTTCCCTGACACCGACTGAGGCGGGCGCAAACCGCCGCTGAAAGTCCCGATGCTCAGACATCGCCCCCTGCCATTTTTGGCCGGGGGTTTTTCAGATGGTGGCACCGCAAGCGGCCTCCTCCGCCTTCCAACTCTCGCGGCTCTTTGCCGTCGTCCGATTCACGGGCATCGGCGTGTCGGACGTGTGGCGGAACGAAGCGCGCCGGCATCCGAGAGCCTCGCCTGTCTCGGTCCAATTGACCGACACGAGCAACGGCTCCTTGCGTCGGATCGACCGAACCGCGCTAAACCTAGAGATCGCCGTCAGGGTTGAAAAACACATGAGCATCGAGGGCGGGCGAACTTGTTCCCGCGACTCTAAATGTTGCTGGCTTATCCTTAAAGCCAATCTCCACGAAAAACACATCCTTGAAGTCCTTGAAAATCACGTCGAACATCGGGTGTATTAGGACTTCCGCGCGACTCGGCCCCGGCGCATCAGGGTCCCGTTTCTCGACAACGAACGCCCATTGCAACGGCCAGTTCTCGTAGTAGCCGTGCCACACATGGCGTTCTTGAAGTTCCTGCAGCATCTCGGTGTGGCCGATTTCTTGGAACTCTGTGATCGTGTGATGGGGGAATCTCCTATTGATCGCCGCGATGGCATCCTTGAGGGCATCGCGGAAATACACCGTGACATGCATCGACACTTCACGTGGCCTGTCCTCGCTCATCATCGTCCCCGCGCGGCTGGCAAAAAGAGAATCTTGCTTACGATTCTACCCCCGAAAGCGTCCGCAGCGAGGGCAGACATGCCTCGGGACTTTAACGAGGTCTCCCGGTCCTATCGACCGGACAGCACACAGCAGTCGCCGTTCCCCGATAGGCAGGTAGCGTTGTGCTTCCCAAGCGCGTCAGGCGCGGCCCGTCGGGCATTCCGACTTTCCTTGGGGTCAGAAGAAGCGCACCATAGGCCCCTTTCTTTGGGCCATGCCATCGAGTCACCCTGAACCGCACAGGTCTGAGAACGTTACCGAAGGTGTGTCCTGGCATCAGAGTTCCCTCGACTTTCATCAGGAGGCACCTGAGCTCCGAGAGTCAGATCCGCCTAAGAACCAACCAAGCCCTTCTGACGACGCTGGCACCGGCCCCGGGCCATTCAAAATCGGGCGGGGCCGCGCGCCCAACGGGTCCAGGCCATGGACGCATCATGCACAGAAGACCCGACGCTTCGCGCGGTCCCTGTTCGACTCCGTTCCCGCGTACCTGCCGGCCCGCGAGGAGGCGCCAGCCGAAGCGAGCAATCCCGCCCCGTCTGAGCTTTCCGAGCTTCCTTCCCCGGTTCGTCTAGCGCCCGCTATCGCCAGTGGCGAGAAAGCCAAGGCTCAAGACATCCTCACTGCCATCCGTACGCTCAAGACGCTTGAGAGCGAGCGCCGATGCGCCACTAATGACGAAAAGCAGGCCCTCGTGCGTTTCGCGGGCTTCGGCCCCGTCGCTCTCTCGATCTTCCCTGACCCTGTCACCGGCCGATACAAGGACGCTTCCTGGCAGGAGGTCGGCGAGGAACTGAGGGCGCTTCTGTCGCCTGATGAGTACGAGAGCGCCAAACGGACTACCTTCAACGCCTTCTACACGTCACCGACCGTCATCCTCGCCATGCATGAGGCCCTCGGTCGGTTGGGTGTCCCCGAAAACGCCCTCGTCCTCGAACCCGGCTGCGGCATCGGAAACTTCATGAGCCTCGCGCCGCGCGGGATGCATTTCATCGGCGTCGAGCTCGACTCGATCTCCGGACGCATCGCCCAGGCGCTCCACGCGGAGCAAGACATCCGCATCCAAAACTTCCGTGACGCGCACCTGCCCGATGGAAGCGTGGACGCGGTCATCGGCAACGTCCCGTTCGCGGACCTCCGGCTCGAACATGGCGGCCAGAAGTTCGCGCTCCACGACTACTTCTTCGCCAAGTCCATCGACGCCTTGAAACCCGGCGGCGTCCTCGGCCTCATCACGAGTCGCTTCACGCTCGACAAGCAGAACGCCGCCATCCGCGAGTACCTGGCGGCCAGAGCGGATTTCATGGGCGCCATCCGGCTGCCGTCCGACGCCTTCAAGCGCGAGGGGACCGCGGTCGTCACGGACATCATCCTCATGCGCAAGCGCTCCGTCGACGAGCCTCCGAATCATGTGGACTCAGAATGGCTAGGGATCGCGCCGCTCCGCATTGAAGGCATCGACGTTCCCGTGAACCGCTACTTCCTCAATCACCCCGAGAGGGTGCTTGGGACGTGGACCCGCAGAGACACGCTCTATGGCGAAGGCTACAGCGTCACACCCACTGGTGACTTGGCGACGCAACTCAAGGATGCCATCGAGCGCCTCCCCAAGTTCGCTCGCTTTCAAGCCGCTTCATTGCAAGCGCCACACCGCCCTCGGACAACGGCGGCGGAACCGCACATCAGCGAAGGTAGTTTCCTCATCGACGAGAACGGCGTTATCTGCCAGCGCAGCGACGGAGAACTCGTACCGGTTCGCTACGGGGGCAAACGCCTCCACGCGAGGGGCACGCACACCGGCAAGCGCCTCGCCGCCCTGGTCCGGCTCCGCGACCTCGCACGCCGTGTCCTCACGTCTCAGAACGAGGGGTGGCCCGAAGCGCAGAGGAACGAGGCGCGGCGGGAACTCAATTGGGCCTACGAGCGCTTCACCGGAGTCTACGGCCCCATCAACAAGACGACATGCGCCACGACGACGGACGGTCGCGTGGCGCGGCGCATGCCGAACCTCGTCAAATTCCGTGAGGACCCCGACGCGATGCTCGTCATGTCCCTGGAGATCTA
Source organism: Gemmataceae bacterium (assembly GCA_046350295.1). Taxonomy (GTDB): domain Bacteria; phylum Planctomycetota; class Planctomycetia; order Gemmatales; family Gemmataceae; genus JAXMAR01. The sequence continues at coordinate 82,545 of JAXMAR010000023.1, read as the reverse complement.
CGACGAGGTCACCGGCAAGGCGACCACGGCGGCGATCATGAAACAGGACGTGGTGGGCAGGAAGCCGCCGGTCATGTCCGTCACCAGCGCCGAGGAGGGCCTGCTGGTCTCCCTTGACCAGCGCGGAGCCGTCGACGTATCGATCATCGCAACGCTCTACGGCAAGCCGGAGGAGCAGGTCATCCGCGAGCTCGGCGACCTCGTGTTCCAGGAGCCCGAGTCCAAGGCATGGCAGACGGCCGACCAGTATCTCTCCGGCAACGTGCGCAGCAAGCTGGCCGCGGTCCTGAACGCCGGCGGCGAGTACGGCCGCAACGCCGCGGCGCTCCAGGCCGTGCAGCCGGAGGACGTGCTGCCTGGCGACATCGATGCCAATCTCGGGGCACCGTGGATCCCCGCGAGCGATGTGCAGGCATTCGCCGCCGCGCTTTTCCATGTCGAGCCGTCGTCAATCTCGGTCGGACACCTGAAGCAGGAAGCGACCTGGAGTATCGACGCCGACTTTGCGGCAGAGCAATCCGTCGCCGCCACGTCCGAGTACGGCACGTCGCGCGCGAACGGCGTCCGGCTCCTGGAGCTCGCGCTCAACATGAAGACCCCGGTCATCTACGACATAATCACGGACGGCGGCAAAGAGGAACGCGTCTTGAACCAGGAAGCCACGCTCGCGGCCCGCGAGAAGCAGAAGCAGATCAAGGAGCGTTTCCGCGGCTGGGTGTTCACCGATCCCGAGCGCGCGGAGCGGCTGGTGCGGCTCTACAACGACGCCTACAACAACATCCGCCTTCGGCTCTTCGACGGTTCCCACCTCGATTTCCCCGGCATGAACCAGACGTTGCGACTCCGCGCCCATCAGCGCGACGCCATTTGGCGCTGCATGACTGCGGGCAATACGCTCCTCGCCCAGACCGTCGGCGCCGGCAAGACGTTCATCATGGCCGCGACCGGGATGAAAATGCGGCAGGCGGGTCTCGTTAAGAAACCTCTCTACGTCGTACCCAATCACATGCTGGAACAGTTCGGCCGCGAGTTCCTCCAGCTCTATCCCAACGCCAGGCTGCTCATCGCGGGCAAGGAAGACCTGACGCGGCAACGCCGCAAGGCGCTCACCGCCAAGATTGCCAGCGGCGACTGGGACGGTATCATTGTCACGCACAGCTCCTTTGAGCGGATGGGGATGTCCCGAGACTACCAAGAGCGGTTTCTGGAGCGGCAGATCGAGGAGTACGAACAGTTGCTTCGCGACGGCGCCAGCAAGAACGTCACGCGCGCCCAGCGTAACCTCATTAAGACGATCGAAAAGCAGAAGGCCCGACGCGAAGAGCGCCTGAAGGACTTACTCGCCGAGGACAAGAAGGACGACGGCTTGGTCTTCGACCAGCTTGGCGTCGACCATATTTTCATCGACGAGGCTCAGTACTACAAGAACCTGGAGACGCCGACCAAGATGGAACGCGTCGCCGGCATCCAGACTGGTGGCAGCGAGCGCGCCTTCGACCTGTATATGAAGGCGCAGTACTTGCACGAACAGCATCCCGGCCGTGGCGTCACGTTCGCCACGGGCACGCCGATCAGCAACACCATGTGTGAGATGTACACGATGCAGCGCTACCTGGATCCGGAGGGATTGCGCAGCCGCGGCATCGATCACTTCGACGCCTGGGCGGCGACCTTCGGCGAAGTCATCGACACCATGGAGATTTCGCCGGACGGGGCGTCGCTCCGGCCCCGAAGTCGCTTCGCCCGCTTCACGAACCTGCCCGAACTCCAGCAGATGTTTCGTGCCTTCGCGGACGTGCAGACGGCCGCGATGCTCGACCTGCCCCGTCCGAAGCTCGAAGGCGGCAAACCTACGGTCGTCGCCTGTCCGATGTCGGAGGAGCAATGCCGCATCCAGCAGGAACTGGTCGAACGTTACGAGCGGCTGCGGTCGCAGAAGGTCGATCCGCGTGAAGACAACGCGCTGCTCATCACGACGGACGGCCGCAAGCTCGCCCTCGACGCTCGGCTCCTTTCCGTGCGAGCGGAGGATTTCCCCGGTTCCAAGGTGAACGCGCTCGTGGAGAAAGTGTTGTCGATCTGGAATCGCACTCAGGCCGCACGCAGCACGCAGATGATCTTCTGCGACATGGGCGTGCAGCCGACGCCCTGGGGCTACTCCGTCTACGAGGACATCATCGGGAAGCTGACCGCACGCGGCGTCCCACGTGCGGAGGTCACCGGCGTTGGCGACGCCGACACGGACGCCAAGAAGCAAGCGCTCTTCGAGCGGGTCCGAAGCGGTCAGGTGCGAGTGCTCCTCGGCAGCACGCAGAAGATGGGGACCGGTACCAACGTGCAGAAGCGACTTGTGGCGCTCCATCACCTCGACGCCCCATGGAAGCCGGCCGAGGTCGAGCAGCGCGAGGGCCGCATCCTGCGACAAGGCAACGAGAACGAGAAGGTGGCGATCTTTCGCTACGTCACCGAAGGGTCGTTTGACGCGTACATGTGGCAGGCGCTCGAAACCAAGGCGCGGTTCATCGCCCAGGTCATGACCGGTGAGAACGCCCTTCGCCGCGCCGAAGACATCGGCGGTGCCGAGCTCTCGTACGCCGAAGTCAAAGCGATCGCATCCGGCAACCCGGCCGTGCTCACGCTCGCCGAGGCCGATGCGGAGCTCGCGCGGCTGACGATCCTCAAGCGGAATCACCTGGATGAGCAGTATCTCGCCCGCCGGAGCGTGCGCGATTTGCCGGAGAGCATTCAGTCGCTCTCCGACCGCCTGAGCAAGCTGACTGAGGACCAGGCGACCGTCGCCGCACATGTTGGCGACCCCATCGTGATCGGCGGCCGCGGCTGCGAACGAGAGGAGGCCCCGGCACTCCTGGCGGGTCTTCTGGACGCCCTGCCAGCGAGTTCCATCGAGATTCGTCGCGTGCCGCTCGGTATTCATCGTGGTCTCCCGTTTGGCCTGGTCCTCCACCCCCATCTCGGCCCAGACGTCTATCTCGAAGGCGCCGCGCTGCGGCGCTCCGGGGTCCTGCGCGAACATCAAGGACCGCGAGCGATCCTCAATGCTCTGGAGCGCCTCGCCAATGGCTACGAATCCGAATGCGCTCGCCTCCGCCAAGACCTTGCCCTTGCCGAATCCCAACTCCGCGACTATCAGGCACGGCTTGGCAAGCCGTTCCCGCACGACGGCTATCTCTGCGCGTTGACAGCGGTTCGCGATCAACTGAAGACCTGCCTTGGAGGCGGCCAAGCGGAGCCGCGAGAGGGGCCAAGCGCTCGGGAACTGGCGGAGGAGATCAAGGCGCTCAAGGCCGCCAACACGGTTGAGACGGCGCCCGAGCGGGACAGCCAGCGTCAACCGGCTGCCGAGGAGCCGATCACCGTGCGCATCCGCCGACGCCTGGATCCAGCATTGGCCGATGGGCACTCCGTCGATTGACCTCGCTTGCCCCTGGTGGCATGCTCCCGCCCCTATGGAGAAGGAACGTCCCCTCTGGCACAAAGTCTATTTCGAGCCCGTCTACACCGCCGTCGCGCGGGAGATCGGCTACCGCGGCTGCCTGTATCGCGAGTTGCTTCAGAAGATCGAGGCGCTGGGGCAGCAGTTCGACAAGGACAAGATCGAAGCAGCCGTCTATCGCCTCGCGACGTTCGAGGGCCAGATGACCGCGAATCCAAATCCCGAGGCCGAGGTCAAGTTTCGCGAGGAGGCCCGGAAAATCATGTGGCAACTTCTCGGGCCGCCGCCCGAGTACAAGCCCGTCGACATGTACGCCGCGATCCGGGCATCCGGCGAACGATTGAAGGCTGATCCTACGCCGCCCGAGAAACCCAAGCGGACGCGAAGGAAACAGGCGCCGGTTGAACCGCCGCCCGTGAAACGGACGAAAGTCGTTGACCCACCAGGCTCGCTGCAGAACAGCCCCGTGATGCAGCAGTGGCGGGAGGCGAAGGAGAGCCACCCCGGCATGCTCCTCCTCTTTCGAATCGGCGACTTCTACGAGCTCTTTGAGCAGGATGCGGAAACAGCGGCGAAGGAGTTGGGCCTGACGCTCACGAGCCGCGAGAAGTCATCCATGGTCGGCTTCCCGCACCATAGCCTCGAACGATACCTGAGCCGGTTACTCCAGGCGGGGCATCGAGTCGCCATTTGCGAGCAGGTCGAGGAGCCACCGCCGAGGAAGACTGCGAAGCGGGAGATCACGCGCGTCGTTTCCCCACAGCACCCATGAAGAGCAGATATCTCGCCTGGAGCGAGGTCTATCGGGCCGCCGAGGAAGCCGGCATCGATCGGCCATGGGGAGAGCCCAGATCGCCCTATCGTCCCATCGGCGCCGATGGCGTCAGCTATGGTGAACAGGTGATGGCGTGCCTGCGCGACCTGCGTGACAGCCGCCTCACGGTCGAGCAAATCCTTGGCATCGCTGAACTCATTCGGGCCGTCGCCAAGGCGATGCTTGCGCAAGGTCCAGCGAAGCAGGCCGACGCTGCCAAGTAGGTCCAAAGCGTCTTCCGGACAGTTGACGGCCTTGTTTTTCTGTGGCAAGGTCTCTCCCTTGCCTGTCGGCAAGGACCGTCTGAGAGCGGTCTTTCTCACCACGAAGGAGGTTCCCACATGGCCGCGAAAACGAAAGCAGCGGCGCGCACGCCGCGCCGTCCCGAGAAGAAGTTTGGGCCGCTACACAACGGCCTCGGTCTGGCGATCTGGCTCAATGAGGTGGACACGCCCCAGGGGAAACGGTTCTTCCGGTCCGTGACCCTGGCCCCGCGCCGATACCTCGAGCCGGAGACGGGCAAGTGGAAGGACGCCACCTCGTACCGCCCCGTGGACCTGGCCACTTTGGAGTTGATCCTCGCGCACGCACGGCAGTATATCGCCTCCACGCCGCTACCGGGTCAGCCGGTCGAGGGCGAGGAATACGACGAACTGCACGGCGCCGACAACGGCGAGGCGCCGCCTTCCGAAACCATCCCCTACTGACCACTGTATCGCTCTCAGACGTAAGCCCCTTGCACATGCAGGGGGCTTTGTAGAGCCCACGATCACGGTGTTCTTGTGCCCGGCAGGCAAGCATACACTCCCAGCGACGCTTCGGTTCCGTCGGATGCTTGTCTCGGCGAGGTCGCCGCGACCGGCTCCACGACCGGCCCTGCACTTCCGCAGTCTGCACCCATCCGCTCGCTTTGAGCGACGTACCGGGTTCACTTCGGAGGGTGTATGTGAGCAGCCGGCGAAAGCCCATCTCCTTGGCGATCCGCCGAGCGGCGCCATAGAGCATGGAACAGGTATTCGGCGTGCCGTCGGTGCAGCACCGCGTCGCAATGCTTTCTGCGCCGGGCCGTCTATGCTATGATTTTGGCATCACTTCTCCAATGACTCCCAAGCTCAGTGACGATCAACGGCAGGCTCTGGACGCCGAAGGCGGGGCGCCGGTCTTCGTGTTCGACGACCAACGGCACATGACCTATGTGCTTCTGCCCGCGCAGGACTTCCAGCGGATTCGTTCGCTTCTCCAGGGAGAGGACTTCCCGGTGCGCGAGAGCTACCCCTTGCAGGACGCTGTTGCGGCAGCCGAAGGGTGGGCGGATCCAGCGATGGACGCCTACGACGGACATGCCAAAGATTCCTCGCCTGCATGAAGCTCCGACGCGGCGACATCGTTCTCCTGGCCTTCCCATTCGCGGACGGCAAGGGCAGCAAGGTCCGCCCGGCCATCGTCGTGCAGTGCGACGCGAACAACGACCGCTTGCGAAACACGATTGTCGCCATGATCACTTCGACGACGGACCGTGCCGCTCGCGAGCCGACGCAACTGCTGATCGACATCGCGACGCAGGCGGGAAAGCACACGGGCCTCTTGCATACCTCCGCGATCAAGTGCGAGAACGTCTTCACCGTCGAGCAGAGCAGGATCGCGCGGACGCTCGGCAATCTGCCGGAAACAATGATGTCGCGAGTCGATGCATGCTTGAGGGCCGCACTCGCTCTTTGATACGCCAAAGATCAGAAGAGCCAGCCTTCGGCCTTCTCTTGTGGGCTCGCCTCTTTCTCTTGCAACACGCGGTTGAGCGCGTTTCGCCCTCTCTGCATATCGACGTAGACTGGGTTCAACTCGATCAGCACGGCATCACGGTCCAGCCCCTCCGCGACAGCGCCCACGGTCCCCGTCCCAGCGAACGGATCGAGGACCGTCTCGCCCTTCGGGCAGCCCGCCAGAATACAGGGACGCACCAATTCTGCTGGAAACACGGCGAAATGCGCACCGGGATAGGAGCGAACGGGAATCTTCCAAACCGACCGCTTGTTCTTCCCGAGCGGGTGATTGCGCTCGGCCGGCGACTTTAGGCGGCGGCTCTGCGCCCCGGTCCCTTCCGTGGAGTGGCGTTGCTTTCCGAAGCAGGCGCCGCCGGTTGAGGTACATGGTTCGCGGATCGCGTCCGCGTCGTAGTGATACTGCTGGCGCTTCGTGAGGAGGAACAGGTACTCGTGCGCCTTCGTGGGCCGGTCGCGTACGCTCGGGCTTCGGGTTCGGCTTCGCCCAGATCGTGTCGCTGCGAGATACCACCCCGGCTCGGCCGCCATCGCGACTCGCCACGGCAGTCCGATGAGGTCGCCGTTCTTGCACGCCAGCGGCGGTCGCCGTCTTCTTGTCGGCGTAGCTGTCGCCGAGGTTGAGCCACAGAGTCCCATTGCCCATGAGCACCGCGACCTGCCGGAAGACCGCGACGAGCGTCCCGATGTACTCTTTGACCGCCGCTTCCTGCCCGATCTCCAGGCCTCGGCGGAATGGATCGTCCGGCAGAAGCGCTTCTTCCAGTACGGCGGCGACGTGACGACGCATCAGAAAGAACTCGCCTTCAGCGTGGGCAGGACGCCGCAATCGCCTTCCAGATGGCGGATCATAAAGGAGGAGACCATAGCATCGCGTGTGCTCTCAGCACAAACCTGCCCGGCGCGTGTCCATGATGGGGACGAGGCCAACGATTTCGGTACGATAGGCGCGAGGCCATCTGCAACGCGCGAGGCGACCATGTCCGAATTGATCGATCGTAAGCGAGTACCGGCATTTGAACGTGAAGGATCAAGACGTTTGGGGATTCAAGGAGGACATGCACGGGCCGGAGTACGTGACGCTCGTCCTTCAACTGCGTCCCCACAATCCTGGGGGCATGTACGCGCCTGGCCGACTCTAGCTTGAACGGCATTAGCCTTCCAAAGCTGGAGGAGCGTGCACGGAGATCGACCGTGCTCCGTGCCGTCAGCGAAAGCGAGTGGAGGACTGTCGACGACGCACTGTGAGTTACGTCAGAGTTGCATCCACGCGCGCCCACTAGAGGGATGCAGACGATTATTGAGGTTTTCCTGTCAGACCGATCTTGTCATTGACAGGCAAGACGCCATACAGTGCTTACCGACGGGCAGCCTGTCCACCGTTACGCTTGTTGCCCGACTGGGTCGGGCCTTCAACCGGCGCAGACTCCTCTCCTGTACCCGCTTCCTGCCCGCCGCTCCCTCAGCCGACTCGCGGCGAAGGGCTGGCGCTTCTTGCCCTGGGACGGCTGGCGAACGGGCGCTACATTTCCTGGAGAATTGTCCATTCACGACTTGCCACATCGCTGCGTTCGTGTCCTGATCACGCACGCTCAAGGCCCGTCCGTGGTCCCAGCGCAGTTGTCTTTGCCACAACCACTGTTCTGTGGTCTGCTCACCTCCCGTCTTGCCTGTCTAGCGACTCGATGGTCTTGTCGCCTGCCAACCTTGCCACAAGGCCGGTTTCCTTTTCCCGGCATTCTTTTCCTCTTATTCCCATGGTTCGGCAAACGCACTTTGCGCGACGTGAATCGCTTCTCCTCGACCATTGGCAGCCAACGGAGTCGCCCTAACGTCAAGCGAAAATGGACGGCTGCCGGGTGAAGTACTCGCCGACCAGGAATCGGATCACCGGTCAAGACCAGACGGTGCTCGTCCGGGCGATGTGTCAGGAGACCAGGAAACGGTCGCGGTGTCCACGCCGACCACCCCACCTTCGAAGGCTTGACCGAAGGTCTCACACATGGCGCTTCTTCGCAGAAGCCTGCACCGCCTGCCTGACGCTCCCATCTTTGGAGACCTGAGCCGCCTACAGCCGGAACTGCGACAGTTCCTCGCCTTCGCCGGCATTATACCGACGCGCTCGATCACCTCGCTCGCGTACAACTCAAGCTGCTGCCTGGCGAGCACCTCCGCGCACGCGGGCTTTCGAACTCCGCGTGATCGTCCGGAAGATCACGCGTCCTCCGGTCGCTCTTCAGTTACCTTCAGACCTGCGCGGCTACGCCGGCGCCAATCCGCGCACAGTGATTTTGTCAGCGTCCCGCTTCCGAAGGATGGCCGCACAGTCGCGCTCACACCGAAGGAGCAAGCCGGGCGCTTGCCTCGATGCCCCTGACCACGAGACGCCGCTGGCCTCCGCGACCGCCTCCTTGCGGTCCTCGCCTACACCGGCCGCCGTCGGGGAACTCGCCGAGCGCATCCAAGACTACAAGATGACCGCGGGCCACAAGCAGCTCGAAATTCGCGGCAAGGGCGGAAGGGATGCCGCGTGCCGCTCCACCCCGAAGCATCGGCTGGCGGTTGCGCCCTGACGCGCAAGGTCTACCGCTCTTCCGGCCGCTGAGGACGCGCGGACGCGGACGGGATTTGCGGCCAAGACCTCGACGCTGGCGGTGCAGCGGCTTCATCGAGCGGTACGTTCACCGCCTGCATCTCGATCCCGCGATCACCGTCCACTTCATGCTCCGCGCAACCGCTTACGACCGCGCGAGAGCGGGGCTTGATATAATTGATCTTCAGGACTTCGCGGGGCATGCCGATCCACGGACAACGTTGACGAGCATCTGCTCGCGGGATCGTTTGTCCAAGTCCCCCGCCTACTTACTTCGTTTACTGAGGTTTTGCCCCACGTCGGAGGTGCGTTTTGTTTGGAAAACCCGTGGAGCGTTTGACGTTTCAAGATGTCGTCGCCTTTTTGTGGCGGCGTGTTCGCGAAGGCATTTCGCTTGACTGGCTACGCGAGCTGCCGAATGCGAACGGCATCGCCAAGCTGGCTTGCGCTTACGCAACACGCAGGGCGGTTTTAATCATATTTGAGTCGACGAAAACAACGAACTGCCAGTGCCGCCGTTTGACGGAGCAGCATTGGGCAACAATCCAAACCAGGTCATCCACCAAGCCTGCTAGGCCGTAATGCTCGAGGTGGCGTCGTTTTCCAGCAATGTCTCGTCAACCCAAACGACGCCATTGCGCCATCCTCGTCATCGGCGCAGAGTGGCGAGACCCTGCACGTATCGGTCGGCGACGAACGAGCCTACCGCGTGCGTGACTACAAGGAACCTCGGCAACCGTCCCTCGATTTATACGGCAGCTGCGCGAGGGCAGACAGGCTGCTCTCGCTCGGCGCCAGCCCATTTGAGCAGGCCGAGCGGCGCCTTTTCGAAATCTGGTAATCCAAGTATCACAGTGCCATCCTTCCAGAGGTGCGTGAGAGGCATGCGGCGATTGACGTCACTGTTTGTCCAGCGTTTCCCGAGCAGCAACGACTCACGACGGCGCAGCAATTGGCCCGCCGTTTCATGGACTACCATGTGCTCCTCGCCAATCCTTATCTACATGAGCACATTTTGCCTGCGCAGACGGAAGGCCTCGTCGAAGGTTACTCCCACGGGCTCAACAGCCTGCCCGAATCGCGCAGCCTCGACGTGCCGGTTGCGGTCGTCATTCACGAAGCGTGCGCGACAAGAGCGAGAGCCCTCATCCCACCGCTTCCCCAGCCGGTCACCGAGCACGATGGCACAAAAAGGGAAGTAATGCTTCTTCCTGGCGAGGCGATTTGCTCGATGACCGCGGCCATGATCCGTTTTGGAGCGAGACTCCTGCGATCTCATGGAGTCTACTCGGCCACCTATGCGCATGTCAGTATCCAGTGCAGGAACTTGCCGCAGGTGTTCATGCCCAATCCGTTCAACGCAGATCTTGTTAAGCACATGCCGGGGCGGCGACTGTTGGGGCCTGCACTTCCAGCGATTGATGAGGTGACGACCTTGCCTTGGCCGAATCGCGAGTCACTTATGGAGTTCGAGACGCATCTCGCACATCGGTACGTCTCCAGTTTCGGTGTCCTTGATCAGCAGATTGTCGATGCAATTACATCGCGAGCGCGGTCGCAGGTTCGGACCGTGCTGTGAGTCGCACCAGCCAAGCAAGCTACCTTGCTTCCTGCATCCGCCTGCCTACGTTTATCTGGGATACATTCGTCGCATCCTCGCGTGGAGGGTACGCCATGGCGGAGTCGTTCTCTATCCAGGATTTCATCAAGGCACTGAACGAAGATCGGCTAAAAGAAACATTCGCCCTGGAAGGGATGGTCAAAAAAGCAGATGACCCAAACACGTTGATGTTCGCGGCAGGGACATCCTGCCGACGATGGGTTTCGATACCCATCGACCTCATCACGAACGTGACGTGGTTGGGAAAAGTCCCCTGTCGGGATCACACTCATGACCTCGTCCGCCTTGAAATGAAGGAACCGCAGACGGCGGAAGCAAGGATGTTGCGCGATCTGCTGAATGCCGTGCCGATGCCCCTTGAGACGGCGCGATCGCTGGTATCGACCGCCATGCCGATACCCAGAGCGCCCGATGAGGGACTCGCCGGTATGCATGTGCCCATCGCGCCGCCGACGAGCGGCGTAGCAACTCCTTCTAGCCAGACCCCGTTCGACACCAGAACGGATTTGGGTGACCGCCTTCTGCGCTTTCCCGCATCTGCGTTTGATCCGTGCACTCCAGAGTACGGGCGCTGGTGCGGAAACTGTCGAACGTCATCACCCGAGACACCTCCTGTAGATGCAGTCGACGCAGCCTGCAAGAGCCACGATCTGTGCATCGATGAGAATGGCCACCACTGCGACTGCGACAGCGCGTTTCTGTCTGCCCTTGCAACCGCCGTTGCCTCTCCCGGCATTGGAGCGGAGGCGAGGACGTACGCGTTGGGCGCTATCGCTGCATTTCAAGTGAAGCCCTGCTTTTGCTATCGACGGATATTTGGCCGTCGCGTGAAAGTGTGGGGCGTCGGCGGTCGGTGTCTTGGCTGACGATTCCTCGGTTCGGCGCCTTGAAGACCGAGTTACAATAGGGTTACAAATGGCCGCCCAGACCGGCCAAATCAGACCTAGACGTGCCTAAAATGGACCGATAACTACCTTGCCACAAGTTCAACCGGCGAATGAACTTCGCAAGAAGGCCGTGGTTTTCTTGCGACTCCTCGACAAACGCCGAGTGAGATTTTGGTTCTCTTTGTCCTGGTTCGAATCCAGGCCGGGTAGCTCAAAACATCCCATCCCAACGCAGCTCAAAAGGGTCCTGTCCGCGTCGGGCGACCGCTAGGGGGAAGCCTCGCTCATGCACCCAGAGTCGCGCTTGACCGAGCTACTGCTGCAATGGGAAACCCTGCGCTCGCAAGGCCGGACCATCGCGCTCGAAGATCTCTGTGCCGACACCCCGGATTTGGTTGACGAGCTCAGGCGCCGCATTCAGGCCCGCGAGGGTCTCCCCCCAGTCCCGGTGTTAACAAGCGGCCCCGCGGGCAAGACGGCGACGTTGGGGCCCAGAACGGAAACGCAGCCGGAATGGCCGGTGATTCCCGGTTACGAGGTGCTGGGGGCCCTCGGACACGGCGGCATGGGGGTCGTGTACAAGGTCAAGAACCGCGCCATCGACCGCATCGAAGCGCTCAAGATGATCCAGCCGCGCGCCGTCCTGAACCCCGAGGCGGCGGAACGCTTTCAGCTGGAAATCCGCGCGATGGCCCAGTTCGAGCACCCGCGCATCGTCCGCATCTATGCCGCCGGGCAACACGCCGGAAATCCCTACTTCACCATGGAGTATGTCGCCGGCGGCGCTCTCACCCGGCAACTGGGCCGTCTGGCGACCAGCCCCGAGGCGGCAGTCGCCCTCACCGTCAAGATTGCCCAGGCCGTGCACTACCTGCACGGCAAGAATGTCGTCCACCGCGATCTGAAGCCCGGCAACGTCCTGCTCAAGGCGGACCTGGACGAACCTCTCGTCAGCGACTTTGGCCTCGTCAAGCTCTTCGACCGCCACGCCGATCAGCCCGGCGGCGGCGACTCCAGCGACACGCAGCTCACAAGTGCCGGCGCGGTCGTCGGCACCGCCTCCTACATGTCTCCCGAGCAAGCGGCCGGCGAGACGGCCAACGTCACCGGCGCCGCTGACGTCTGGTCGATCGGCGTCATGCTCTATGAGATGCTCGCCGGCCAGCGCCCCTTTCAAGGGAAAGACCCGGACGCCGTCCGCCTGGCCGTGCGCACGCAAGAGCCGCCGCTGCTTCGTCGGGTGCGGCCGAAGCTCGACTGCCATCTCGAAGCCATCTGCCTGCGCTGCCTCGAGAAACAGCCCGCTGCTCGTTACAGCGCGCAGGCGCTCGCCGATGATCTGCAACGCTGGCAGCGCGGCGAGGCGATCCTACCGGAGCGCTGGCCGCGCCGCCTCTGGCGCCAGGCGCGGCGCCATCCGGCCGCGTGCGCGGCTCTCGCCCTGCTTCTCGTCTTTTCAGTGGTCCTGGCTGTGACGTTCCTTGCCGGGTCCGGCGTGACCGAGACGCGCGACTGGACGGCGGAGGCGAACAAGAAGCTTCAGGCGCTTCCCGCCGAACTGGCGACGCAAGAGCGCCTGACGCTCATACCTGCCGCCGGGCCGGCGCCTGGTTACCGCTGGGTCACGCCCAGGGGGCCGCATGACTCGATCTCTCACGAGGCGGAAAAGCCCTTCTCGGTACACGCGGACGGCTTCGGCCTCGTCGAGTTGCTCCCACCCCATGCGCTCACACGCTACCGTTTACGCCTGGAAGTTCATCACGAGGGCGGAGATCAGGACGGCGCCGTCGGCGTCTACCTTGGCTACAGCAAGCAGGCCGCGGCCGACGGCATGCCGGTGCACTGTTTTTGCGGCCTCTATTTCAACGACATCGCGGTTATTCCGGGGCGGCCGCCCGAGCAAAGCAACGACGTGGCCCTGAGCCTGCACCTGCTCTACTGGAAGGCGCCCGACAAATTCGTGCTGCGCCTCCACCCGGCCGGCGTCGGCGTCGGCGCCAGTTTTCAGTCCGCGGGGCAATCCAAGGTGGAATCGTGGCGGAAGCTGGAACTGGAGGTCGAACCGGAGGAGATCCGGATCACCTGGGACGGCAAGCCGCTGCGGACGGCGTCGCGCGCCGCCATGCGCACCGGCGCCGCGTTCCTTGTCGCCAAGAGCCCCGTGCAGCCGCTCGTGCAACCGCAATTCCTGCCCCAGGAAGGCCTGGGCTTACTGGTCAAGCGAGGTTCGGCATGGTTCCGCTCGTGTTCCATCGAGGCCATGCCGAAGTAACTATCACTCAACCTGGAGAACACTGCCATGGCCAAGAAAGCAAACATGCCGCCGACCGCCGCGGGCGATGAGGTCGTCATCAACCTGGTGGACAACTACACCTTCACGACGGCCGATTTCGACGTCAGCGGCACGGCCAAGCCCACCGACGCCAGCGTCAGCGGCATACTCACCGACACGGCGTCGGGCGCCACCATTCAAAGCAACCCCGCCACGGTGACCTGCACGCCCTCGCTTCCCAACTGGACGCTCCATTTCGAAAGCGTACCGCCGGGTTCCTACATCCTGAGCGTCAACGAAGTCGCCGGGCACGACGGAGCCGACGCCAAGAACATCACCGTGGCCTCCGCCATCGCGCTCAACATCGACTCCGTGAGCCCGGGCCCGACCTCGGCGACGGCTACGGTCAGCTACGCCGGCCCCGGTACCGTCACCGTCTCCGCCGTCATCTCGATGTCCCCACCGCATCACGGCACGCCCAAGAAGAAGGACATCACCAGCACCACAACCGCGACCTTCACCTTCAACAGTCTGCCCAGGAACACCAACTTCACCATCACGGCGATACCGATCTCCGGCTTCGCCACCGGCGCTTCGAAAAAGTCCAAGACGACCTGAGGCCGGTCAGGCGAGCGCGATGGTGTGGTTGCTCAGCCGCTCGTAGCCGCTCGCGGTCACGCGATAGTTGTGCTCGATGCGGATGCCGCCGACCCCCTCGACGTAGAGGCCCGGTTCGAGGGTCACCACGTCGTTCTCCACGAGCGTCTCCGTGGCCTGGCGGACGATGAACGGCGCCTCCGGATGCGTCAGGCCCAGGCCGTGCCCGGCGTGATGCGGGAAATGATCCGCCATGCCTCCCTGTGCAAAGGCGCCGCGCACGGCCTCGTAGACCCTCAGGCAGGAGGCGCCGGCGCGCAGCTCCTTTTCCCCCGCCGCCAGCGCCGCCATGCACAGGTCGTAGAGTCGCTGCTGCGCGGCGTTCGCCTTGCCGCCGACGACGAGGGTGTTGGTGAAGTCGCTGCGGTAGCCGCCGATGACGACGGAATAATCGAGGATGACCATGTCGCCCTCGTTAAGGACACGGTCCGTGGGCGGGCCGCCGCGGCGCTCAGGCCCGGGGCTGACGGCGAAGTCGCCATAGACGATGACCGGCATGCCGGCGGCGCGGACGCAGGCGGCGCAGATCGCCGAATACACGTCCAGTTCGGTCATGCCGGCCCGCACGTTGGCGCGGGCCCAGGCGTGCCCGGCCTCCGTGACGCGCATGCAGCGGCGCAGCAGCTCGATCTCGTCGGGGTCCTTTTGCCGGCGCATGTCGGCAATGGCGTGGATGACGGTCGCGGCGTAAGGATCGCCGGGGCGGTCGTGAATGCGCAGCCCCGCCCGCGTCGGGTTGACGCTCTCCAGGCAGGCGAGCTGTCGCGGTCCCTTGCCGGGGGACTGGCCGTCGTACCAGGGAATGACGCGACGCTCATCGACGTGCGCCTCCTGCACGGAGCGCGGCGCCCGGTTTTCCTGGAGCACCTTGGCGAAACCGTCGCGCCGCACCAGAAGAAAGGCGGGGAAGCCGGCGCCCAGACTGATCGGATCCACCCAGAAGTTGGCGAGATAGACGAGGTGGACTGGATCGCTCAGCAACAGGTAATCAGCCTCGGGTGGCGGATCGAGACGCTCCCAGAGACGCAAGCGGCGCTGACGGCAGCCTTCGGCGGTAAGCATGGCGCACCAGTTTCGGACAGGAAGCGAACCCGAATGTCGCCCCGGGAAACCTCATCCCAAAGACAACAGACATCGCCCGGTTATTGTAAACGCGTCTGGTCCCCCGGGCGAACTTCGTTCCGCTCCTACTCTGCCTTGGCGGCAGGAAGGAGCGCGCGATTTTCGCAACCTCCTCCGGGGCCGGCCCATCCAGGGGCCCGCTGCCCGTCAAACCGGAAGGTCGTGCTCCGCCCGGGGCGTTCTGTCACAATCCGAGCCGCGCCCTCAAGGAGGAATGACGTTCTAAGCGGGAAAACACATCCAGCTTGCGAGCGATTAGAGGCGTCATCGCGCCGGCCTCGAACGGGGAAACCTTGGCAATGATCACGCTCCTTTCCATCATCGGCTGCAGCCTGAGCATGGTTCTCAGCTGGCTCGTCTCCCAGGGACGGCTCAGGACGGTTTATCGCCTGGGGATCCTGCACGGCTGCGTCTTTGTCGCGCTCCATGGGCTGCTCGCCTGGCACGGCCAAGCGGGCGTGCTTTTCCTCACCGTGCCGGCCAGCTGGAGAATCCTGACATCCTGCATGGGATTGCGGCGTCTCAAACTGAACGGCGATATGCCAATGGGTAAAGCGTGCGCTTGATGGCCCGTGCTTGGGCCATATGGATTTCCGGCGGAGCCGCGGTTGTCGGCCCTCATCACTTGCGGTTTCTTTGGCTAGGATGAGATTCTGCCGCGCCGAGGACATCATGCCGGAACACCTGGTCGACAAACGCGAGACGCGCATCCGGAGCATGTTCGAGAACATCGCTCCCAGCTACGATCTCCTCAACCATCTCCTGAGCTGCAACATCGATCACTATTGGCGCTGGCGGACGACGCGGCTCGTCCCGCCCATGGGCGCGGCTCCCATCCTCGATCTCTGCACCGGCACAGGCGATCTGGCCCTTGCTTACGACCGCGCTGCGGCAGGACGCACACCGATCGTGGGCGCCGACTTTTGCCATGGCATGCTCGAGCGCGCCACCGTCAAGGCGAAGCAAGCGCGGGCGTCGAGCCGCATCCGCTTTCTCGAGGCGGACGCGCAGAAGCTGCCGTTTCCGGACGGCATGTTTCAGATCGTCACCGTCGCCTTCGGCCTGCGCAACGTCACCGACACCGATCGCGGCCTCGCCGAGATGGCGCGCGTCGCCCAGCCCGGCGGCAAGGTCGCCGTGCTCGAGTTCTCCCGGCCGCGCGGCAAAATCCTCGGCGCGCTCTACAACTTCTATTTCCGCCGTGTCCTGCCGCTCGTGGGTCAGGCGATCTCGCGCAGCAAGGACAACGCCTATCGCTATCTTCCGGAGAGCGTGATGGAGTTTCCGGACGGCGAGGCCCTGGCGGAACGCATGCGGCGGCAGGGCCTGCGCAACGTGCGTTTTCACCCCCTCACCTTCGGGGTGGCGACGCTGTATATCGGCGAGAAATGACGGCGCCCCGGCCGGGCCGGCCGGCGCACGGGCGCAGAGCCGAGGGTGTCGGCCCTGGCAAAGTGGACGCCGCTGCGAGGCGCCAAACGAGGACAAGAAGTGGATCATCTGTTGATCCGCGCCGCGCGCGGCGAGGCGGTGGAGCGCACGCCGGTCTGGGCCATGCGGCAGGCGGGCCGCTGGGACCCCGAGTACAACCGCATCCGCGCCGGCCGCTCCTTCTACGAGTTCTCCGCGGACGTCGAGCGGGCGGCGCAGTGCTCCCTGGCGCCGCGCCGCTTCGGCGTCGACGCCATCATCCTTTTCTACGACATCACCACCCTGCCCTTCGCCATGGGTCTGCCCTTCGAGCTGTTGCCGCAGCAGGGGCCGGTCCCCGATCGGCCCGTGCGGACGCTGGACGACGTGAAGAGGCTCGAGGGGCAGCCGGACCCCACAAGTTACGATCATATCCTGCAGCTCCTCAAACGCGTGAAGGAGGAGCTGCGCGGCGAGTTGCCGGTACTCGTCTTCGCCGGGGCGCCGTTCACGGTCGCCACCTACTGCATCGGCACGGGCAAGGACATGGAGGCGACGCGCCGCTTCGCCGCCGAAAAACCGAAGGTTTGGGATGCGCTGCTGGAAAAGCTCGGCGCGGCGACCGTCTCGTTCATCAATGAGCTGTCCCGCCGCGGCGCCGACGCCTACCAGCTCTTCGATTCCTGGGCCGGCATGCTGACCCCCGCGGAATATGACCGCTGGGCCCGAACGCAACACCAGGTGATTCTGACCGCGGCCCGCTCCATCCCGCGCATCCTGTTCGTGAAGGAATGCCCCTACCTGGAAGCCATGACGCAGAGCGGCGCCGATGTCATCAGCCTCGGCAAGCGCCACGATCTGGCGGCGGCGCGGCGCGACTATCCGAGCCTTGTCTTTCAGGGGAACGTCGATGAAGACATCCTCCGCGCCGGCACGCCGGCGGAGGTGGAAGAAGCGACGCGCCGCTGCCTCGCCGCCGGCGGCGGCAGGCGGCATATTCTAAACCTCAACCACGGCGTCGACCGTGCGACTCCGGTCGCCAACTTCGAGGCGTTCGTGCAGACCGCACGATCCATGAGTTGACCGAATGCCTGCGGAGGCAGGATTGTCGCCGGTCGTCGCCAAACCCCTCACCATGCTCATTGCCATCCTCAGCGACACCCACAGCCGCGAAGCGACCATCCGCAAGGCCCTCGACCTGGTGGCACAGCGCGGCGCCGGGCTGATCCTCCACTGCGGCGACATCGAGGACGCGGAGGTCATCCCCCTCTTCCCCGCCAAAATGCACTTCGTTTACGGCAATTGCGACAGCGACCGCGCCGGCATCGCCCGCGCCATAACCCGCGGCGGTTCGATCCTGCACGAGAACTTCGGGCACGTCGAACAAGACGGCCTGAACCTCGGCTTCACGCACGGCGACGACACGACGTTGCTGCGCGACCTGATCCACAGCGAGGCGTTCGATTTCGTCTTCCACGGGCACACCCACGTGATCCGCGATGAAATGGTGAAGGCCACGCGCGTCATCAACCCGGGAGCGCTGCACCGGGCTCGCGTGAAGACCTTCGCCCTGCTCGACACCGCGACGCGCCGGATTGAGTGGATCGAAGTTGAATGACGCCTACACTACGCGCATGGAACACTTTGCCGACCGCCTCGCCGCCGCTGTCCGCTCCAAGAAAACGCCCCTCTGCGTCGGGCTCGATCCGCGCTGGGAGCAACTGCCTCTCGTGCTGCGTCAGCGCCACGACGGCAGCACGCTGGAGGGCGTCGCTGCCGCCTATGAGGCGTTTTGTCACCGCGTTCTCGATATCGTCGCGCCCCTGGTCGGCGTCGTCAAACCGCAGGCGGCCTTCTTCGAGGCGTGCGGCCCCGCGGGCTTCCTCGCCCTCGCCTCCCTCCAGCGCCGCGCCAGAGAACTTGGCCTCGTCACCATTCTGGACGCCAAGCGCAACGACATCGCCTCCACCGCGCAGGCCTACGCCGACGCCGCCTTCGCGGGGACGGTCGTCGACGGTGGCCGGCGCCCCGTCTGGCAGGCCGACGCGCTGACCATCAACCCCTATCTCGGCCGCGACGCCGTGGAGCCGTTTCTCGTCAGCGCTCGCGCCGCCGGGGCAGGCGTCTTCGTCCTTGTCCGCACCAGCAACAAGGGGGCGGGGCTATTCCAGGATTTGATGTGCGAAGGCAAGCCCGTCTATGAGCACGTCGGCGCGGCCGTGTCAGCTTGGAGCCGTGAACATCGCGGCGCCTGCGGCTTCGGCGACGTCGGCGCCGTCGTCGGCGCGACCCATCCGCGCGAGTTGGCCCGACTCCGCGCCGTCATGCCCGAGACCATCTTCCTCGTGCCCGGCTACGGCGCGCAAGGGGGGAGCGCCGCCGACTGCGCTGCCGCTTTTCGCGACGACGGCCTCGGCGCCGTCGTCAACAGCTCGCGCGGCATCACCGCCTGCTTCAAACCTGACGACCCGAACTGGGAAAAAGCGATTGAAAACGCGACACGCGTGACCAACGCCGACCTAGCCGCCGTCACACATCTTCGCTGACCATGGGGTCAGTAGGTCCGGCGAGCCGAGCCGGACCTAGCGTCCTCGGTCCGACTCCTCGCGGCGACAAGGCCTACGCAAACTCAATGATGCCCGGAGGCCGAGCCATGGGCCGCGGCATGATGCTCCTGCGCCGGGTGTGGCTCCGCTTCATGATGCCCATGTCCCGGATGCTGGATGTCGGTCCCGATCGGCGGCGGGTCGAGGTTGATTGGCGTCGGAGCCCAGCCGAACACCCCTTGCAGCCACCCGAGGAAGAGCGTGTAGCCGGCCAGCAATCCCACCGCGCCGAGCTGCCACCAGAAGTTGCCGATGCCCAGGCAGCGGCACGGCTCCGGCGCCAGTCGGGACCACACCAGCGCCGCGACCAGGAGCAGGAGCGCGACCGGGGCCCACGCCCCATGGCGTAGCGCGTCCCCCATCTTCGACCAGTTCACTCCCCAGAGCCACCAGGCCGTCCAGATCAGCAGCAGCGACCACGCCAGGGCGAGCGAGAAAAGCTGCCCGACGAGCGTCCCCAGGTCGACGATCAAACTGTGCAGGGTGTTGAGGATTCCGTTCATATCAATGTCAGGCGTTGGGTCAGCGAACTCCGGGAGACGACCGCGCCTATTGTAAGATAACGTGAAACGATGGAGAAGACCGACCCACGCTCAGTGACACGGACTCCGACCTCCGACTCCCCGATCTCCGACCACGACATGCCTTCCTTCGGCGCTCACAAATCAATCGCGGGCGGCTATCACAACGCGATCGATGCCGCGACAAGAGACGCCTGCGCCTCGGTGCAGCTCTTCACCAAGAATAACTCGCAATGGCGCGGCAAGCCGATCAGCGCCGAAGAGGCGACCCGCTTTCGTCAGGCGTTCGCGGCCTCCGGCCTCCATTGCGCCCTGGCGCACGATTCCTACCTCATCAACCTCGCGTCTCCCGACAAGACGCTCTATCGCCGCTCCATCGACGCCTTCGCCGACGAAATCGAGCGCGCCGAATTGCTCGGCCTCGACTACCTCGTCACCCACCCAGGCTGTCCCACCGACGGCGATGAGGAGCGAGGTCTCGACCGCATCGTCCGGGCGCTCGACGACGTTCTCGCCCGGGCCCCCAAAGCGCGCGTCCAGGTCCTCCTCGAAACCACGGCTGGCCAGGGCTGCAGCCTTGGCCATCGCTTCGAGCACCTCGCCTCCATCCTCGAGCGCGTCCGCCGCCCCGAACGGCTCGGCGTCTGCGTCGACACCTGCCACATCTTCGCCGCCGGCTACCCGCTGGCGCCGCTCCAGGCCTACCGCCGCACTTTCCGCGACTTCGACCGCACGGTCGGCCTCGATCTGCTCAAAGCGTTCCACGTCAACGACAGCAAGAAGCCTCTGGGCAGCCGCGTCGACCGACACGCGCACATCGGCGCGGGGGAGCTAGGCCTCGAGCCCTTCCGCCTCCTTGTGAACGACCGCCGTTTTCGCAACCATCCCATGATCCTCGAAACCCCGAAAGAAGGGCCAAACGACGAAGACATGGACCCGATCAATCTCCGCACCTTGCAAAACCTCGTGGGCTCACCCAAGAGAAAGACGGCAAGCGCTTGACGCCATATTGCTCTCACTTCTGCATTCTCCATTCTGCATTCTCCATTCTGCATTCTCCATCTTGCCTTCTCCCTTCCCTCCCGCCCCCTATCATGAAAGCGCCACCTCTACCCGCCGGAACAACCCATGCCCGCGCGCCCCATCGTCGCCGCCATCCTCCTCTTCTGGCTCGCCATGGCCGGCTGGTACGTCGCCCGCGAAGTCGCCCCGCGCTGGGGTCGCGAAGACAACCCGAGTTTCCATATCGACCTCACCGACGAGGTCGGCGCTCCCGCCGTCGACTGGCAAGCCCTCGTCAACGGCAAACGCATCGGCCGCGCCACCACGCAGGTGCGGCGCCTCGGCGACGACCTCTTCGAGATGAAGGGCGATTTCGCCGCCAGCGAGATGCGCCTTCTCGACGTCGATCTGCGCACCATCCGCATCCAAACCCGCTACCAGGTCAACACCGAAGGCCGGCTCCTCGACACCGCCCTGTCGCTCCGCGTCAACCTCTCCGGCCTCGACCTTCACCTCGGCGTCAAGGGCAAGGTCGAGAACGGAACCTGGACCCCCGTCTTCGAAATCGACGGCCAGCCCATCCCCGATTTGCCCTTCCTCCAAAGCGTCAAGCTCGGCTCCGGCGGCAACGTCATGAACACCATGATGCCCCACCGCCGCATCCCCGGCCTGCGCCTCGGGCAGAAATGGCGCGTCCCGCTGCTCGACCCCGTCGGCGACCTCAAATCCTGGCTCGGCAAGAACACCGTCATTGAAGAGCTGGAAGCCCTCGTCGTCGCCGATAACCTCGACTGGAACGGAGAAGAAGTCGACTGCTTCAAGATCGAGTATCGTGAACCCGGCAAGGCCGAGCCGAGCGCCCACACCTGGGTCCGCCGCCGCGACGGCGTCGTCCTCAAGCAGGAAGCGCAACACGCCGGCATCACCCTCACCCTGCTGCGCGACCCGCCGCGCTTCTAAAGAAACCCCAAGCCCGCAGGCGAGTCTTCGAGCCTGCGGGGTAACCGTGCCCTCGCAGAAGTCATGATCCACCTCGACCACGTCACCAAGGAATACGGCGCCAAACGCGCCCTCGACGACCTCGACCTCCACGTCCCGCGCGGCGAGCTCTTCGCCTTCCTCGGACCCAACGGCGCCGGCAAGACAACCACCATCAAGCTCATGTGTGGCCTCCTCTTCCCCACCCGCGGCTCGATCCGCATCGGCGGCTTCGACCTCGCCGCCGACGGTGAGAAAGCCCGCCGCCTCATCAGCTACGTCCCCGATCAACCTTTCCTCTACGAGAAGCTCACCGGCCGCGAAGTCCTCCAGTTCATCGCCGACATGTACGGCATGGACAAGGACCGCGCCACGACCCGCATGGCCGAGATGATCGACCTGTTCGGCCTCACCGAGTTCGTCGACGACCTCACCGAACGCTATTCCCACGGCATGCGCCAGCGCACCGTCTTCGCCGCCGCCCTCCTCCATGACCCGGAGCTGCTCATCGTCGACGAGCCGACCGTCGGCCTCGACCCCCGCTCCATCCGCCTGCTCAAGGACGTCCTGCGCCAGGAGGCGCAGAAGGGAACGACGGTCTTCCTTTCCACCCACTCCCTCGACGTCGCCCAGGAACTCGCCCACCGCATCGGCGTCATCGCCCGCGGCCAGCTCATCGGCTGCGGCTCCCTCCAGCATCTCCGCGAGAAAGCCGCCCTCGACGGCTCCCTCGAAGAAGTCTTCCTCAAGCTGACTGAAGAGCCCGAAGGCCCGCCGGCAAAAACCGCTTCGTAGCGTAGCCGCCATTTGGCCAGGGCGATAGCCTGCGCCGAAGTCACGCTGCCGCGTGACGCGGCCGGCGTCGAGCCGGAGCCGCAGCATTGCCAGGCGGAGCGCGCCGCATAGAACCCTCAACGTGCGCCGCTTTGGTGTTTCGACATTTGCTTCTCGAGGAGTACACCCCATGGAAGCGATGGCGTTGGAGTCCCTCGTCGGCAGCGTGTGGCGGCTCGACGGCTTTTTGTCTGTTACGCGCGTTCCATTGCGTGTTGAAGGTGGTTACTCCGACGTGGATGTGGTTGGCGTTCGAGGTGACGGCGCCGTTCGCATCGCTGAGTGTAAGGCGCGCGGCCCAGCCCGCCAGGTGTTTGTTGAGGCGGAAAGGCCTCAGTGGAGTACATGGTGGGACGACAGCTTCGCGAACGTTCCTCGCCTTTGGGAGCAGCGCCCAGACTGGCTTCCGTCTCCGTCGCAAGTGACGAGCGTTGAATACCACTTGGTCGGTAATGTTTGGTTTACAAACCCGAAAGTCCGTTCCGAGTCTGAAGCCCGCTTGGTTACCGCTATCTCCGCTATACTTCCCGCGGCACTCAAGGGAAAACTGCGGGCAATTGTTACGCCCAGCATAGACCTGGTGTTTGAAGCCATCCGTCGGGTTCGGGAGGAGGTGGTGGACAAGGCATGGGGAAAGCGCTACGGCGACCCGCTGCTCGACGCCCTTCGCGAGTTGATCCGGTATGCTCATCCGCGGCCGAGTGGTGGCGGCAAGGTTGCTGCGACTATAAGAGAAAAAGCTTGTCAGGACCTGTTTCGCGCCGTGTTTGATCAAGCCGCGGGCTCGACGGCTCCCTCGAAGAAGTTCCATAAGCTCACCGAAGAGTCCGAAGGCCCCCGCCAAAACTCACCTCCTGAGGCCGCAGGCGAGTCTTCGAGCCTGCCAGGTACGGACACTTGATCTTCCGAAAAACCACTGCGAGAATCGAAACGTGCCGTCCCTTCCCATGCCCAGACCCGCTGGAGAAAGTCATGCGCTTCTCGCTCGCTTGGCTTGCAGTCCTGCTCCTGACCACGCCTGTCCGCGCCGCCTGCGACGGCCCTGCTCCCGATGACCCCATCGAAAAGAGCGAAGCGAAGGCTGACCCCAAGGTCACGCCCATCCCCGAAGACATCCTCAAGAAATACAAGCTCGACACCGACTTCTACAAGAAACACCTCGACTACAACGGCTTCTCCATCCTCAGCTCCGCCAAGGTCTCCGACGAGGCCCTCCACGAAGCCCGCTTCCTCATCCATCAACTCCTCGGCGAGCGCCAGGACATCCTCAAGGCCATGATCAAGTCCGGCTGCCGCTTCATGGTCATGGCCCCGACTGAGATGACCACCGACGTCCCCGAGCAGCGCCATCTCAAGAAGGACCCCAAGACCAACTGGGACACCCGCGCCCGCGGCCTGGGCGGCAGGCTCTCCTCCTGCGGCGAGGAGAACCTCCTCTGCCTCAAGCGCGATCGCTACGCTCAGGAGAACATCCTCATCCACGAGTTCAATCACGCCATCCATCAGCAAGGCCTACGCCTTGTCGATCCGACCTTCAACAAACGGCTCCGCAAAGCCTATGACGACGCCATGGCCAAGGAACTGTGGAAGGGAACCTACGTCGCGACCAACCCAGCAGAATACTGGGCCGAGGGCGCCCAGGCCTACTTCGACTGCATGCGTCCCCAGTTCGGCGCCAACACGCGCGAGAAGCTGCAAAAGTACGACCCCGGTCTTTTCGAACTCGTCGACGAGGTCTACAAGCAATCCAAGTTCCGCTACGTCCGCTACGACAGACGAAAGAAAGCCGACGAACCCAAGAAGACATCCCGTTGAATCGTGCAGGCAATCCACCACCCAGGTTCACGAATCGACGTGGACAGCCTCCCAGCAGAGAAATGCGCGGTTCCTGACGCAGCTCATCGCGCCGATCACCGCCTCGTTGCGAAAGCCGGGCAGTTCTTGCAGTCTCCGCAACAGCGCGCGTTCACCGGTCGCTCCCTGCGGTATCACGCAAACGCTGTCCGCTCCGTGAAGGACCCAGAACACATCGGTCAGAAATGGCCCGGTGTCCGTGATGACCAGCTCGACTCTTCGCAGCTCTTCCCAGCGCGTCCATTGCTGGCGGCCATCTGGACAGCGGCATGAAATCGCCTCAGCCGTGATGTCAACGACGAATCGAGCGTCCTCACTCTTCTCCGGCGTCTCCTCGCGCTCCTCCGGCCCCTCCTCGTCCTCAAGGAAAACCATCGGTCCATGAAGCGCGCGCCGGCGCTGCCACAGAGCGAACATCGCGATCCCGGCCGCGCATACGACGAACGCGAGCAAGATCGCGTACATAGCCGACTCCTGTTGACGGGCGGGCTCTCAAACCGCCGCCACCCTCACCGGCGCTTCCAAAAGCCGCAGCGCGTTCTCCCAGTACACCTGCCGCAATACCGCCGCCGGCAAGCCTACCCCGCACAGTCGCGGCGTCTCGCCTTCACCGTCCGCCGGCTTGTGATCCGGATCGGCGATCGGGCTCGGCCCTTCCCAGCGGCTTTCCCAGAGCGTGCGCTGCGCCCAGTAGCGGCTGACGTAATGCTCGCGCTGCAGGTGATGCCGCGTCACCAGGTCCGTGCCGAAGAGGAAGCGGTCCGGGTAACGGCAGACCAGATCGTGGATGGCGTCGCGCCGCGGCGACACCTCGCGCACCTGCCACTTGGTCGCGCTCGTGTCGATGCAGAAGTGCGGATACTTCTCCAGCAGCGCCTCCAGGTGATCGGGATGCTCGGGGTCGCCACCCATGTGCGCGCCGACCCATGTCATCTCCGGGAACATCTCCAGCATGCGAACGAGCGGCACATATTGATCCGCCTTCGTGCCGAACTTGGCCGTGTCCGTGTAGACCGTGCGGAACCAGGCGTCCGGATCGGAGACGTGCACCATGGCCACGCGGATGCCCGCCGCTTGCGCCCGCTTCGCCGCCTCGATGCGCCAGGGCGTATCGAGGAAAAGCCCGCGCTCCCGCCCGCGCGGCGCCGCCCAGAACTTGATGACCTTGATCCCCAGCTCCAGAAAGCGATCGAGCAGCTGATAGGCGACGTCGTCCCCTTCGTCCGCCTTCTTGTTGATCATGCCGTTGAACGCCAGCGCGTCCCCCAGCCGCTCGCGCAGCGCCGGGATGTCGTCGGGCGGGCACATCGTCAGCGTCTGGACGACACCGAACTCGCGGCCAACCTCGAGCATGAGCGCCGCCTGCTCCGTGCTGGCGCCCGGTCCCGTGCCGGTTGGGGGTCCGGTCGGCGGGTCGCCGGGACGGGTGACCATGACATGGGCGTGAAAATCGTAGATCGGGCCCGTGTAGACGAGGTGGTCGCGCCGGCCGTAGTCGATGCCCGTGACGTTGTGTTCGGGAGGCATGCGATGACCCAAAGACAGGCGAAGAGCGGCGCGAAAGGGGATGGTCAGAACAACACGGGCTTGTTGAGGGCCCGGCGCACGACGGTGAACTGCCCGGCGTGCATCAGCGTGTGGTTGGCGATCAAGACCAGAAGAGCGCCGAGCGTCGGCGCGAACTGGGCCACAACGTTATTGTTGGGCTTGTCGAGGTCCGACTCGCCCAGGCGGTCGACGTTCTCCAGGCTCGCGGCACGCACCTTGTTGAACCAATCGACGTACTCCGCCTTCTTCATGTAGCCGCCGGCGGGGGCAATCTGGGAGGTCTTGTTCGTGTACTGCTCCTTGAACGCGCCCGGTAGCTCCGGATACCTGGCGCCGGGCAGGTCCTTGAGCAGGCCGACCTCGGCATTGATCAAGTGTCCCAGCTGCCAGGCGATGGTGTTGGCGGTGGGAACGGGACGCACGGCCAGGTCGGCGTCGCTCAGATCGCTCAGGTACCAGTTGAGAAGATTCTGCGTGCTGGTCAGGGCGGTCTTGATAACGTCGCGAGCAGTCATGGGTGTTCTCCTGCCGACCGTTGGGTTAGAGTTAGATGCCTCGGTGGCGAATTGGATGCACGCCGCGCCGGAATAAGTATAATCGCCTCTTTCGGATTCGTCTCGACTGGCTCTCGCTTTCCGGATTTGCACCAAGACCTCAGGGCTGAAGTCTCGAAACCTCAGCTACATGCATTCTTCAGCGACGTGCTCGCAGATAGGAACCGGAAGGGAGAAGCCTGCCCCATAGAGACCGCCCATGGGAAACCGCATGCCACAGCCCCTGCGTCACGTCCCATCCTCCGCACTCATCGCGGGCTGGGACTTTTCCACCAGCGGCGTCAAATGCCTGGCCTTCGATCTGGAGGGCAAAACCCATGCCGAAATACGGCTCCCGACCGACCTCTGGACGCAGGACGGCGTGTCCGAACTTAACCTTCTTCAACTCGAAGGCCAGGCCCGCGCCGGCGCACGCGCCTTGGCTGCCAAGCTGCGGGCAGCGGGACGCCTCGCCGACTGGCTCGCCAACGGCATCTCCGCCACGCATCACACGGCAGGCCGCATCGACGCCCAATTCAACCAGGTCCGCCGCGCCATCTGCTGGAACGACCAGAGCCTCGCCGATTACCACGCCCTCGGCCTGAAGCGGCTGGGTGGACAGAAGAAGGTGCGCGAGCTGATCGGCGGCCCCTGGGCTATTCGCTACTCCCTATCGCACCTCGTCAAAGATGAGGCGACGCTCCCCGAAGCCGACTGGCGCCGCACGCACCGCATCGTCCAACACGGCGCCCTCGCCACCGGCTATCTGACCGGCAACTTCGAGGTTGTCAGCGTCTCCGCCGCCGCCTCGACCGGCATCATGGACCTCCGCACCGGGCGCTGGCGCCGCGAGATGCTCGATGCCCTCGCCGATCCCGAGCATCGCGAGCTGGCCTGGCGTCAGTTGCCCAGCGTCCTCGATCACCTCGAGCCCGTCGGCCGCCTGTCCCACTCGATCTGCGCCGACGCCGGCATCGACCCGGCCGGCAGTCCGCTCGTCTTCCCTTCGTCCGACGATCAACAGGCCGGGCTCGTCGGCGGCGGCGCGGTCGACGCCGGCCAGGTCGCGATCATCCTCGGCAGTTCGGCCGTCGTCAACTCCTCCGCGTCCCAGCCGCCCGCGACCGACAACCTCGACGCCATGCGCCTCAACTGGGGCCCTTATCTCTGGATGCGCTGCTACACCAACGGCGCCCAGTTCCTCAACCACGTGCTCGGCAAGGACCCGGATTACGACGCGCTCGAAGCCCGGGCGCGACAGCACGCCGCAGGCTGCGACGGCGCGACGGTACTCCCCTTCGTCTTCCCCGAGCCATCGCTCGGTGTGACACGGAAAACGTTCCGCTGGGACCCCGCCGCCCCGCGCGATCCCGGCAAGAAATACCGCGCCGCGCTCGAAGCCCTCGCTTACGTGATCGCGCTGGGCGTCGACGCCCACGAGCAGGCCGGGCAAACCATTGGGCAAACCATTGGCCGCATCACCGTGTCCGGAGGGATCGCCCGCAGCCCCCTGATGTGCGAGATCCTCGCGACCGTCCTGGACCGCCGCCTGGAGCGCCTCCAATCCGACGAAGGCCCCGCCCTTGGCGCCGCAGTCACCGCCCTCGCCGGCCTGGAAAACCTCGGACGCAAGGCCGCGGGCGAGGAGCCATACACGGTCGCAGACGCGGTCGCCCAGATGGTCCGCTTCAAGGAGCCGGTCGAGCCGAACCCGGAGTGGCGGCCGCAGTATGAGAAGGGGTTGCGGAAGTTCGAGAAGTTGGCGGGGATTCGGCGGAAGCGGCGTTAGAGCGGCGTTAGAGCCTGGACTTTCGCGTTTGCCGTCTCGCTCCTAATCTCTACAGGCCGGTCCCTCGGCAAAGCCCGCAAGCCTGTCCGTCAAAATTCGCCTCTCGCGGTCCAAAGTCCGCGCCAAACTGCAAACGCTGGTCAAAATAAAGAAACCGCGGCGGCTTTCCGGCGCCAGGGTCGTCGCGTGAACGAGGCCGACAACCGGCTTGTACCCCGTCGCCCCCTACAATGCAGAGAGGGGCGCCCGTGCCTGCGCCGGTACGCCCGGCCATCACAAAAGAACCACGAGCCACGGCTCTCTCCTGGCGTTCGATACTCCGTTATGACACCCGCGAGCATCGCCGGTCCTTTGAATCTCGAGTTGATTGAGGCCACTTATCAGCGCTGGCGGCACGATCCCGCCTCGGTCGATCCCTCCTGGCGCTGGTTCTTCGAAGGCTTCGACCTCGGCCTCGCCCAGCAGCCCGCCGCTGCGCCGGCCGCCGGTCCGACCGCCGACGCCAAGCAATTCAGCGTCATCCGGCTCATCGACGCCTACCGGCGCCTCGGCCATCTACTCGCCAGGCTCGACCCGCTCAGCGATCCGCCCCAGTCCGTCCCCCTCCTCGAACTCAAAGCGTTCGGCCTCTCCGAGGAAGATCTCGATCGCACGTTCGACACCAGCTACTTCCTCGGCGACATGCCGCACGCCAGGCTGCGCGACCTCATCACCGAGCTGCGCGCGACTTATTGCCGGACCATCGGCGTCGAGTTCATGCACATTGCCGACCGCACCATTCGCTCCTGGCTGATGGACCGCATCGAGCTGTCGCGCAACCGGCCCGATTACACGCGGCGCCGCAAGCTGCGCATCCTGATGAACCTGCACTATGCCGAGCTGTTCGAGAAGTTCCTGCACACCCGTTACCTCGGCCAGAAGCGTTTCAGTCTCGAAGGCGCCGAGACGCTCATCCCCCTGCTCGACACCGTCGTCGAAGCGTCCGCCGACAACGGCATCAAGGAGATCGTCCTGGGCATGGCCCACCGCGGCCGCCTCAACGTTCTCGCCAACATCATCGGGAAACCGTACACGGAGATCTTCACCGAGTTCGAGGAGAACTTCCTTCCCAACTCGATGGCGGGCGACGGCGACGTCAAGTACCACCTCGGCTTCTCCAGCGACCGCGTCAGCAGCAAGGGGAACAAGATCCACCTCTCCCTGACGCCGAATCCAAGCCACCTCGAAGCCGTCAATCCGGTGGTCGAAGGCCGCGTCCGCGCCAAGCAGCATCACTTCGGCGACCGGCGCCATATGCAATGCCTCGCTCTGTTGCTGCATGGCGACGCCGCGGTCGCCGGCCAGGGGCTTGTCGCCGAGACGCTGAACCTCTCCCAGCTTTCGGGCTACAAGACGGGCGGCACGATCCACG
Source organism: Gemmataceae bacterium (assembly GCA_046350295.1). Taxonomy (GTDB): domain Bacteria; phylum Planctomycetota; class Planctomycetia; order Gemmatales; family Gemmataceae; genus JAXMAR01. The sequence goes on along the minus strand of JAXMAR010000023.1, from coordinate 52,861 downwards.
TCGTCATCAACAACCAGATCGGCTTCACCACCTCGCCGCGCGACGCCCGCAGCACGCGCTACTGCACCGACGTCGCCAAGATGATCGAAGCGCCCATCTTCCACGTCAACGCCGAGGACCCCGAAGCCTGCCTCTTCGTCGCGGAGCTGGCCGTCGACTTCCGCCAGACGTTCAACCAGGACTTCTTCATCGACATGTACTGTTACCGCAAGCACGGCCACAACGAAGGAGACGAGCCTTCCTTCACGCAGCCGATCATGTACGCCGAGATTCAGAAGAAGCCGACGATGACGAAGATCTACCACGACCGGCTGCTGGAGCGCGGCGACCTCTCCGAGGATGAGATCGCCACATTCGTGCAGGAGTTCCAGGTCCGGCTGCAAAAGGCGCAGGAGGAAGTGAAGGGAACGCCGGGCGCTCACGGCATGCGCGGCTACCAGGGGCAGTGGAAGGCGCTCGTCCGCGACTATTCCTGGGGCCCGACCGCGACGGCTGTCCCCGAGCGGACGCTGCGGCAGCTTGTCGAAGCCATGTCCCGGCTACCTGAGGATTTCACGCCCCATCCCAAGGTCGCCCGCCTGCTCGAAGACCGCCGGAGCATGGTCGACGACGGCGCCGCCATCGACTGGGGCATGGCCGAGCTGCTCTCGTTCGGCTCGCTGCTGCTCGACGGTATCGACGTGCGGCTCAGCGGCCAGGACAGCCGCCGCGGCACCTTCAGCCATCGGCACTCGGTCCTGTACGACTACAAGACCGGCAAGCCGTACTCGCCGCTCCAGCATCTTCAGGACAAGCAGGGCGATTTCAACGTCTTCGACAGCCTCCTCTCCGAGTCCGCCGTGCTCGGCTTCGAGTTCGGCTACTCGCTCGACTCCCCCAACTGCCTCACCCTCTGGGAGGCCCAGTTCGGCGACTTCGGCAACGGCGCCCAGGTCATCGTCGACCAGTTCATCTCCTGCTCCTCCAGCAAGTGGAACCGGGACAGCGGCCTTGTCCTGCTCTTGCCGCATGGCTACGAGGGCCAGGGGCCGGAACATTCGAGCGCCCGCCTGGAACGCTACCTCCAGCTCTGCGCCGAGGACAACTTCCAGGTGGTGAACGCGACAACGCCCGCCCAGTACTTCCACCTGCTGCGCCGTCAGCTGCTGCGCAACTTCCGCAAGCCGCTCGTCGTCATGACCCCCAAGAGCCTGCTGCGGCACAAGCTGGTCGTCTCCAGCCTGGACGACTTCACGCAGGGCCGGTTCGACGAGATCCTCGAAGACCGCGCCGTCGACGCCCAGAAGGTTCGGCGCGTCGTCCTATGCAGTGGCAAAGTGTATTACGACCTCCTCGAACAGCGCAAGGAGGAGCCGGTCGTCCTCGTCCGCGTCGAGCAGCTCTATCCGTTCCCGTCCGAAGCGATCCAGAAGGCGGTGCGGAGCTATCCCAAGGCGAAGGAGTACGTCTGGGCCCAGGAAGAATCGCTCAACATGGGCGCCTGGTCTTTCGTGGAGCCGCGCCTGCGGGCCATGGGCTTCCGCCTCAAGTACGTGGGGCGCGACGCCAGCGCCAGCCCGGCCACCGGCTCGCGCCAGGTCCACCTGCGCGAGCAAAAAGAGCTGGTCGAAGCGGCCATCCGCGGCCAGGCGCCCCACCTGGTCCGCTCCTTCGCCACCGCCTCCCAGCGCCGCCAGGCCGAGTACGAACAAGAGGGCCTCGCCATCGAGCCGCCGCCGACCCTTGAGATCGAGAGCCGCGTCTCGGGGACGTGACGCGGCCGCAGTCGTTTAGCCCTGGTTCGCAGAACCGGGCGGACCGCGTCCCATAAACCGCCGCGTTGATATGCCCGGACGCAACGTCGCAACCGCCTAACCGTCACGCCCGCCCCGGTTCTGCGAACCGCGGCTAAACGACCGGAGCCCACGCATGCCCGTCGAAGTCAAGGTCCCCTCCGTCGGCGAGTCGATCAACGAAGGCAGCATTGCGCGCTGGATCAAAAAGGACGGCGAGCGGGTCCGCCAGGACGAGCCTCTCTTCGAGCTGGAGACCGAGAAAGCGTCGCAAGAGGTCCCCTCCCCCGCCGCCGGCGTCCTGCGCATCAAGACGGGCGAAGGCGAGAAGGTCACGATCGGCGCCATCGTCGCCAGCATCGACGCCGCGGCGGAAGCCCCCCCTCCGCCCAGGGCTGCGACGCCCCCACCGCCGCCGTCCGAAGCGCAACGCCCCACGCCTCCGCCTCCCCCCGCCGCCAAGCCAACGCCGCCCCCGCCGCCCGTCCCGCCTCAGCCCCCGGCCATCTCCCCTTCCGCCCGGCGCCTCGCCGCTGAAAGCGGCATCAGCCCCGCTCACGTCCCCGGCAGCGGCAGGCATGGCGTCGTCCTCAAGCAAGACATCCAGACGGAGCTCGACAAACGTCAGGACATCCCCTTCGCCCAGCCCGTCGCCGAGGTCGACTCGCGCGAGACGCGGCAGCGCATGTCCGCCATCCGCCAGCGCATCGCCGAGCGTCTCCTCGCCGCGCAGAACACGACCGCCAGCCTCACCACCTTCAACGAAGCCGACCTCTCCGCCGTCATGGACCTGCGGACCAAGTACAAGGACTCCTTCAAGGAGAAGCACGGCGTCGGCCTCGGCTTCATGTCCTTCTTCGTCAAGGCCGTCGTCGAGGCGCTCAAGGCCCACCCCATCGTCAACGCCCGCATCGACGGCCCCGACGTCGTCTACCAGCGCTTTTACAACATCGGCGTCGCCGTCAGCACCGACAAGGGTCTGATGGTCCCCGTCGTCCGCGACGCCGACCGCCTCGGCTTCGCCGACATCGAGAAGACCATCGCCGCCCTCGCCGTCCGCGCCCGCGATGGCAAGATCGCCGTCACCGACCTCCAGGGGGGCACGTTCACCATCACCAACGGCGGCATCTTCGGCTCCATGCTTTCGACGCCGATCCTCAATCCGCCCCAAGCCGCCATCCTCGGCATGCACTCCATCCAGAAACGCCCCGTCGTCCGCGACGACCAGGTCGTCATCCGGCCGATGATGTACCTCGCCCTCACCTACGACCACCGCCTCATCGACGGCCGCGATGCGGTGCTCTTTCTGGTCCGCGTCAAAGAATGCTTGGAAAACCCGGAGCGGTTGCTGCTGGAGGTGTGAACCAGATTCCTCCATCTCGAAGCGACCCCTCACCAAGCTTTCTCAGCGTGACCGATGGCGTAACCGAGCCCTTCGCCTAGATTCCTCATAGCCGCGGCGGCAAACCGTTCGGGCTCTCCGGGCGGCCGACTCGCGGCGGTGAGGGGAGATTGCCATGAACGCGCCGCGTTGCAACTGCCTGTTCGGCGGGCTAGCGGTTCTGGTGGCCGCACTGTTTTTCACGGGCTCCGGCCGGAGCGACGACAAGGAGGGCAAGGCCGACCTGGACAAGATCCCGAAGGCCGTGATGGATACGCTCAAGGGACGGTTTCCCAAGGCGGTGATCGACAAGTGGACCCGGGAGAAGGAGGGCGCCGACGTTGTCTACGACATCGAGTTCAAGATCGGCGCGCGTAAATGGGAGGCGGACATCAAGGAAAACGGCACGCTGCTCAACTTCGAGAAGGAGATCGCCGTCAAGGACCTGCCCGAAGCCGTCGCGAAGGCCGTCGCGAAACGCTATCCCAAGGGAAAGATGACCGAGGCGATGGAAATGACCGACGTGAAGGGAAAAGAAGAAAAGCTGCACGGCTACGAGATCATCGTGCGCAAGGCGGACGGCAAGAGCGTCGAGATCACGCTGGCCCCCGACGGCAAGGTGCTGGAGGCGCCGGAAAAGGAAGAGAAGAAATGACAGGGGTGGAGCTGAATCGCCCACCTGGCTCTACGCTGCCCCGGCTCGAGTTAAGGGTTGATTGGTGAGGATCTCGCATCGCTCGCCCTCTTAGACGAGCTGGGTTTCTTGCTCGAACCAGGCGACGAACTGTTGCCAGTCGCCATTGAGTTCGATGCAGCCGCAGGTGCAAACTAGAAGCGGACGCCGAAGTGGAAAAGGATGCTCAGGTCCTGCACGTCGCTGCGCTGTTCCAGGATGTCGCTCCAGGTGTAGTCCCATTCGGCGCGGAGGCCGAACACGAACGTGCACGGAGCGCACTGCATGGGCCATTCGTAGTCGGTTTCCAGGCCGAAGTAAACGGCGCCGATGACGTCGCTGGTGTGCTTGAGGGAATCGAAGGCGACGGAGGCGGACCCCCAGCGGCCGCCGCCGTCGAAGCTGACGCGCAGGAGGGGCCGTTGCAGTGGGAGCCGTCCCCCATGAGGTACCATTCGCGGCCAAGGCCGAGGCCGACGCAGGTGCGGTTGTAGTCACGGACGCGGCCGACCTGGCCGGGGACGAGGGTGATCGGGTTGAAGGGCGCCGCGTTGTTGCTTTCGTTGAAGGTGTTGCCGAGGCTGATATCGGCGAACCAGGCGCGGGTGTAGCTCTTGTCGAAGAAGATCGCTTTGCCACCCCCCGTGATGCTCCAGCCCGGGCTGAGGATGCGGCCGAGGACGTCACCGGGGAAGGGGAAGTCGACACCGGAGCGGAGATAGAGCTCGGTGACGACATGGGGGTCCCAGTCGTTGCTCCAGCAGCTGCGGTGGCGGTAGGTGATCCAGTCGGAGAGGCCGCCGTGGCCGGAGTCGCTCGCGTAGATATGGGTCGGAGCGGAGTCGGGCCCGCCTCCGGTGCGTGGCGCCGGGAGCAGCTCCGGGCTGACGGGTCGCGGCATCACCTCCTGAGCCTGTGTGGAGCGGCCCAGGGAGAGAGTCAGAAGCGCGATCAGGAAAGCGGTCCGTGCTCTCATGGCATCCTCGCAGCAAACCAAGCCGAGGGTTCCGCCCCGGTTGCGGTTCGTCCTATTATTCTTCGGATGCCGGTTACGTGGAGTTGAGGGAAAAGGCGGATGGTGAGGGTATTGACGATTGTCCGGCCCGCGCCGCCCTTGCCCGGTTTGCCCAGGCGCCCCGACCTTATCAGAGACGGCCCGGAACGGCGCTCGGACCCCGCCTTTAAAACACAAAGGGACTGTCCGCTTCGGCGCGACGGACAGTCCCTTTTGTTGCAAATACCTGGCGCCGCGGGGGGCGATCACCGGTTCACGACGCGCAGCCAGAGATACTGCGTCGCCTTCTTCGCCCCCTCCGGAACGATGACCTGCTCCTCGATCACGTGCTGGTCGTTGGCGTTGAGGCCGGTGCGCGGGGCGAGGGTCCAGACGATTTTCTTGTCGGCGTTCAGGCCGGCGACCATCAGGATGTAGTTCACGTTCGCGTCCGAGCGGTTCTTGACGCTGGCCTTGAACTCGAAGTTGACGAAGCCCTTGACGTCCTCGTTGGGCGTCTCCTTGATGCTCAGGTTGTTGACGGTGAGCGCCTTGGTCTTGGCGACATAATCCTCGACGTCCGCGATCTTGATCTCGACCCCCTTCTCCGGGTCCGCCTTGTCCTTGGTTTCGCCGCTGTTTCCGCAAGCGGTCCAGACCAGACCGGCCAGGAAAGCGAGGCCGACAGCAGGGCTCCATCGTTTCATCGTGCTTGCTCCGTGACGAAAGACTCGATGCGCGGCCCGACGCCGCTCAACGGATTGTTTCCCATCAGGCCGTCCTCGTCAACGGGGAACTCAAGAATGCAATGGACGGCACGCCAAATTGGCGAGCCGGGCGGCGTAAGCCCCCGGAGACGCCCGCGGAGGCGCCCCCGGGATTCGCGGCCTCCCCGGCGCCCTGCTATGATGGCGTTACCCCGATCCCTTGCCCCAAGAGGTCGCCCCCAATGTTGACTCCGGCGGAAGTTCTCGGCCTGAGCGGTCTGAGCCTGGCCAGTCGCGTCCGCAACGCCTTCCTGCGCATTCCCGAGCGCGAGCTGATCGAGATCGCCGAGCGCGTGCAGGAGGAGTGCCGGCTCCGCCGCCTTTGTTACATGCGCGACGGGCTCGAAGACCTCATCCACGTCATGCCCCTGCCGCTGACGGTCCTTCCCGAGCAGATCTCATACGTCCATTACGTCACGGTCACGATCCAGAACGCTCTCAAGCGTCTGCCCGATCTCTACATGGCGGACTTCAGCGTGCGCGACATCCTGCGGCTGCCGCCCGAGGAGGAAGCCTGGCTCTGGGATTGCTGGGGACCGAGCCAGCGCGAGAACAACCCGATGTTCGCTCGCCTCGACGCCCTGGTCGACTTCATCAGCCCCATGTGGAAGGACTCCCTCAAGTTCGTCGAGCCCAACCTGTCATGCATCGGCGGGCTTTACCTCGTCCCCACCGCCAACGAGATCGTGACGGACGTCGTCAGTCCGGTCCTGGGCCGTCTCGATCCCAGCGTGAGCCTCGAGATGTGCCGCGACATCCGCGACCTGCTCATGGAGGAGCTGCTCGAGCATTTGCAGGCGATCGGCCGGCCCGGAGGGAGCATCTGCTTCGTCGATCCCAAGTACGTCGGCAGCGGCGCCGACGAGCAGGAGCTGCTGGCCGGGTACCTGCGCGAGCGGCACGGCCTCAACGTGCTGCACGCCGATCCGGCCGAACTGGAGCTGCGCGGCCGCGAGGTCTATTACGAAGGCGCCGTCGTCGATCTCGTCTATCGCGATTACCTGGTGACCGACCTGCTCGCGCTCAAGGCCGCCGGGCGCGACGCGGCGATGAAGGAGCTGTTCCGCCAGAACCGCGTCGTTTCGTCGATCGGCGGCGATCTCGACCAGAAGAGCTGCTGGGAAGTGCTGACCGATCCGGACATCGCCGGCCGCCATTACAACGCCGAGGAGCGGCAGGTGTTTCGCCGGCACGTGTTGTGGACCCGCGTCCTCTCCAATCGCCGCACGCGCCTGCCGCGCGGCGACACCGGCGACTTGCTCGAACATGTGCGCCACGAGCGCGAGACGCTGGTACTCAAGCCGAACCGGGCGTTCGGCGGCCAGGGGGTGCAGATCGGCCTGTTGATGACACAGGCGGAATGGGAGAGCGCCATGGAGGAAGCGCTGAAGGGCCCGGATCGCTGGGTGGTGCAGGAGCGGGCCAGTATTCCGGCCAGTGAGTTTCCGGTGGTCGGGCCGGAGCGCACCGCTCACCTGGAGCCCTTTTACACCGTCATGGGCTTCGCGGCGACGCGCTCCGGCGTGGCCGTCTTCGGCCGGGCCTCGCAAAAGCAGGTGGTCAACGTGGCGAACCGCGGCGGCATGTGCGTCGTCATGGTCGGTCGGACGCCGGGCAAGCTGCACGGTCCGCAACGGCTCCGCAACGGCGCCCGCTGAATACCCACGTCTCTCTCAGGCGAGTGCGCTCGGAGCCTGCGGCCCAGGCCGCCCACGGACGCCGCCTTGCAAAATCGGTCGTTTCAGGTAAGAGTAGCAACCTGCCCGGGCCTGGACGCCGACTCTCCACGAGACACGCATGGACATCACCAAGCCCCCCGATTGGCTCGTCAAGCTGCTTCCCGAGGGCGCCGCCCGCCAGGCTCTCTTCGATTGGGGCTGGTACGTCATCCTCGGTGTCGGCGGCCTACTCCTCCTGCTGATCCTCTGGACGACCCTCCGCGCCCTCATCCCCCGAAAGCCGCACAAGGTCGACCCACCGTCCCGCGCCTTGGAAGAGAGACTAACCGAGTATCCCGAGGCCCCGCCGCGCACCGGTGATCGCCGCCTCCTCGTCGAGGGCGTGCCGGTGCGGCTGCGTCTCGTCGTCGTAGCGCCCGCCGGGACCGACGCCGAGGAACGCCTCGACACGGGGCAAATCGACCGCCTGCTCGAGCGGGTCCTGGCCGGCCTGGGGGACATCTACAAGGAAGACAAGCCGCGCGTGAAGGATTGGCCCCGACAGGTGAGCTATCAGGGTTTCGCGACCCACTTCTTCCGCAACATGCTCACCGGCGACGCCGAGGGAGACCTGTCGCGCTGGATCCTGGTGGCGGGCCGGGTGAAGCTGAAGGGGGGCGTCCAGTTCATGCTCGGTTTGGCGCTTGCGGCCCTGAAGCCGTCGCCGGTGGGGACGCGGACGCTGGATGCGCACGAGTGGGCGTCGACGTTGCGGGTGCGGATGCGGGATTGAACCACGGAAAACACGAGAGGACACGGAAAAAAGAAATGAGGGAACCGGAGCGTAGAGGGCGAGGACGAGTCTCGGCATGGACACCTTCAAGATTCCGATCGGGACAGAGCATGGCCTGACGTTCTTGAACCGGCTGCCCGAGGACCGAGCGCAGCCTGTCGAACACTTTCGGGTTCGGATCGAAGACGCGAACCTGGTCGCCGAGGCGGATGTCTACGCCGAGTATGCGAGCGAGCATCCGGCCAGGTTGTTCGAGGAAATGGCGCGGCAGTGGAGTGGATGGGCCGGGGAGCTGACGTTCGAGTCGCTGGAGCGCGAGTTGCAACTTCGGTGCGTGCACGACAAGCTGGGCCACATCACGATCCATGTCGTCCTCCGGTCTGGTTGTTACCCTGAAGACTGGCGAGTTGAGGCGAGCGTCAAGACAGAAGCCGGACAACTGGAACGTTTGGCGCGCGATGCGAGGGCCTTCTTCGGCGTGGAAGGATGAGCAACGAGCGAGAATCGATCATTTGCGCCCTCTGCGAGCGTCCCTTCCCCGCGAGCGTCCCTTCCCCAAGAAGGAGCTGACCCGCCACCATTTCTTGCCGCGCGAGAAGGGGGGCACGAGCGACCATGTCGACCTGATTTGCAGGCAATGTCACGGCATGGTCCATGCCACCTTCACCAACGAGACGCTCGCCCGCCTCTATCCGACGCCGGCCAAGCTGCGCGAGGCGCCGGAGCTGGCAGGGTTCTTCAAGTGGGTGCGCAAGCAACCCCCGAGCCGAAGAAAAGTGAACCGGCCGCGACGGCGCAAGGTCTGAGCGAGACGCGGAGGTATCCCCGTTCCGAGAATGGACGGCGGACGGATCACTTGCCGCGAAAGTCCCTGGCGAAGGCATCCGCGCTCAGCTCGCTGCCGGTGGCGTGGCGCGTCAGCTCGTTCCAGGACATCGTGCGGCCCGGATCGAAGACGCGACGCTTCAGGAATTCGCCGACTTCCTTGTTGTCCACGTAAACGACGGTGTCCGGCGCCGCGCCTTTGTAGACCTCGCGGGCGATGGCGTGGTGCAGCTGCGAGGCGAACAGCTCCCCCATCATGTAGTTGTGGTAATAGACCGGGGCGCCGATGATGTGGTACTTGCTGCCGTAGTCCGGGGCGTTGCGTCCCTCGGGGCGTTTCAGGCCCTGGTAGTTTTCGACGAGGTCCCACCACAGCTTGTTGAGGTCCTGCTCCGGGTTCTCGTACATGCTCTTCTCGAAACGGAGCATCACCTGGCACCAGCGCGAGAAGATGAGGAGCCGGTTCCGCATGGCGCGGGCGCTGGCGGCGTCGAAATCCTCCGCGTCGGCCACCTTGATCCCCATCTTCTCCAGCCACGGCCGGCGCTTGGAGAACTTCTCGAACATCATGGCGATGCCCTCGGTCGTCAGGATGTGCGACTCCATGCGCAGGACGTAGGGCAATTTGTCCGGAATGTTGATGCTCGAGTAGACCGAGTGGCCGAACTCGTGCAGCAGGGTGCTCATCCAGTACTCGTTGTTGACGACGTTGGCGAGGACGCGCACGTCCGTGCCGTCGCGGGTGAGGTCGGTGCAGAAGGCGTGCGGGTTCTTCCCCGGGTGCGGCTTGAAGTCGCCGGTCTTGGCGATGACCAGGTCGATGGGCAGGTCGATGCCCTTGTAGAACTTCTGACACAGGCCGACCAGGTCCTGGCTTTCGTAGATCTTGTCGAAATCGGTCTTGAAGACGGCGGGCGCTTCCTGGAAGAACGGGTCGTGATAGTGCCAGGGCATGAGGTTCTCGACCTTGACCCCGCAGTTCTTGGCGAGCACGACGTCCATCTCCGCCTTCGCCGCCAGGAACGGCTTGCGCGTCAGTTCGTCGAGCTGGTCGAAGAGCTTGATGAGGTCGGCGCCGTTCTGCTCGTTCAGGTAGAGCTGCATGGCGTGGAAATTGGCGAAGCCGAGCTTCTTGGCGACCTGGTTGCGCACCAGGACGAGCCGTGCAGGTCCTTCTCGACGAGCTGCCGATCTCCTTGCTCGCCTCCCCAGACCTCCTTGCGCGCGCGCGGAGAGCGTCGACTTCTTCAGGACGTCGCGGACCTCGGCGTCGGTCATCTCCTTGCCGTCGACTTTAGCGCGGAAGTTGGAGAACGTCTTCTCGAGCTTGTTCCCCAGCGCGGGTCATCTTGCTTGAGCAGCTCGGGAGTCGACCTGCTTCTCGGCTGCATGAGGTAGATCACGTCGACGGCGACGCATCGGATCGTCGACCTCCTTGCTCTCCTTGAGCGCCGCCTTCGTCGCGGCGAACACGTCCTTGGCCGAGAGGAAGGCGTCGATCTTGTTTTGCGCCTCCTCCTTACGCTTGAAGTCCTCGTCCTTGCCGGTGATGTTCGCGTCCCACCAGGCACGCGCGAGGCCTCGATGTCGATCGGCCAGGGAACTTCTCCGATGAAAGCGGCGACGAACGCCTTGGCACGGGCGGTGGTCGTGTCGTCGGCCGCGCGCGGGACAGGGACGCAAGCATGACGAGGACTCCGGCGAGGACGGGACGTGACCGCATGACCGACTCCAGAAGACTTCAGGGTAAGCGCTCGATCGCGCCGGAGCGGATTCGGAGCGAGAAAAACTCCTCTGCAATGATATGGGCAATGACGGCGGCCGCCCGGATTTTCGTCGGCCGTCCGAGCGGGCGGAAACAAACGCTGCGGGCGCCGGATTCGCTAACGGCGCTTCTTCATGTAGTCTTCCAGGTATGCGCCGGCGATGACCGACTCCGAGGATCCGGGCTTGAGCGGATCGAAAAGCGTTCGCTCGGTGGCCTCCGGACTGCCGGCCCCGTCTTCGGCCTCCACGCTCAACCACTCCAGCGAGCCGGGCAGCGGACGTTCGAGGTTTTGCGGCTGCGCCTCCACGACGCGAAAGGCCAGCAACAGTCTGCCGACCTGCAGCCGGTCGCCGTCGCCAACGCGCATCTCGCCCTTGATGCGCGAGCCATTGACGTAGGTGCCGTTCACGCTGTTCAGGTCGCGGACGCATACCTTGCCCGCCCAGGTGGCGATGGCGCAGTGGCGCCGGCTGACCACCGGACTCTTCAGACGCAGGTGGCAGTTGCGATCGCGGCCGATCAGGAACATCGTGGGGGGCAAGGGGATCTCGCGGTCCTTGTGCTTGCCGCTCAGAACGACGAGTTTCACATCCATGGCCAGATCCTCGGCGCGCACATTCCATAAGGGCAAGGCGTCGCCGGGTCGCGGAAGTTAGCAGACGTGGAACGGGGGCTTTTTCGGTAGAGAGCAGATCGGTTAACCGATCGCGTGCAGGGCCGTAATCCTGCGGCTCACGGGCGTTAGCGAGCCGTCACTTCCATCGGCACACCTTCGGCGCGCACTTCCAATTATGAAACACGGCCGTCCGGCCAAGGTTTCGCCTGGCGGTATCTCATGAGTTTTTTTTCATGACCCGAGACGTCCCGGGGGGCAATTCATGATGATGTCTTTCATTCTTCTCTCTTTTTCAGCCGGTGAGTGGGCGACGTACTCCTCCAGTGTCATGGGGCGATGGCGAGGACGCGGCGCTTGTAGCGCATATTCATGCATCCACGTGCCGCCGCCTTGCGACGTGAGAAGCTGGGTGCATTCCGTGTTCAGGCAAAAGTGAGGACAGGTTGCAGGGAACTCCGTCCACATCCATCACGGTGCAACCACCCACTGCTGGCAACGTGGAAGGTTACGCTCTGCACGGCCTCTCTTAGGCGAGCCACTGGCACGCCGTATTCTTTTGGAGTATCTTTTTTCACTTCGCGACGAGGATTGCGATCAGCCGTAGTTGATAAACATCGAACTGCGAGTCGTTCACGACACACTCAATGGCCATCCTCCCTGCATGATTCGCTCATCCGAAAATCGCATCCGCCACCGTCCCCGCCACGTCGGTCAGCCGGAAATCGCGTCCCGCGTAGCGATACGTCAGCTCCTTGTGGTCGAGGCCCATCAAAGCGAGCAGGGTGGCGTGCAGGTCCGTCGTGTGCATGCGGCCTTCGACGGCGTGCAGGCCGTATTCATCGGTGGCGCCAAAGGAGAAGCCCTTCTTGACGCCGGCGCCAGCGAGCCACATCGGATAGCCGGTGATATTGTGATCGCGGCCGTCCGGGCCTTGAGCCGTCGGCATGCGGCCGAACTCGCTGCCGAAGAGGACGAGGGTCTCGTCGAGGAGGCCGCGGCGTTCGAGGTCGGCCAGGAGGGCCGCGGTGGGGCGGTCGACCATGCGCGACTGGCGGATCATTCCCTCGTGCAGGCCGTTGTGATGGTCCCAGCCGGACTGGGTGATCTCGACGAAGCGAACGCCGGCTTCGCTGAGGCGCCGGGCCATGAGGCACTGGCGAGCGAAGCTGCCTTCGGGCCCGGCTCGAACGCCGTATTCATCGAGGACCGACTGCGGCTCGCGCGAGATGTCGAGCAACTCGGGTACGCGATCCTGCATGCGGAAGGCGAGCTCGAACGACTGGATGACGCCGTCCAGCTCGTCGGGGGCGCCGGAGCGGGCGGCCAGGTCGCGGTTCATCGCCTGGATCAGGTCGAGCTGGCGCCGCTGCGCTCGGGGAAGCGAGGCGCGGCGCAGGTTGTCCATCTCGCCGCGATCGCTGACGCGCGTGCCCTGGAAGTGGGCCGGCAGGAAGGCGCTGCCGTAGTTGATGGCGCCGCCGAAGTTTGGGGACGGATTGACGGTGACGTAGCCGGGCAGGTCCTGGTTCTCCGTGCCGAGGCCGTAGAGGAGCCACGCGCCCATCGACGGCCGGGTGAGCGAGGCGATGGCGGTCCCGGTGTGGAGCTGGATAACGGCTTGTGGGTGGGCCGGCGTATCGGTGTGCAGGCCGCGGATGAAGCAGAACTTGTCGACGTGGCGGGCGGTGTGCGGAAACAGTTCGGAGACCCAGGTTCCCGTGTGGCCATGGCGGGCGAAGCGAAACTTCGAGGCGGTGAGGATGGCGCCTCCGGGAGCGACCCTGCCGTTCTCGCGCTGCAAGCGCGCCTTGTATTCGAAGCTGTCCATCTGCGACATCGCGCCTTCCATGAACAGGAAGATGATGCGCTTGGCCTTGACGGGGAAATGCGGCGGCTTGGGGGCCAGCGGCCTGGGGCGGGCGGGCGCCGGCGGCGCGCCGGCCGAGGAGCCCGGCGAGAGCGAGATAGCCGAAGCCGGCGCCCGGCCGTCTGGAGGACCTGGCGGCGGGAGAGGAGATGCGGATTCATTGGGTTTGCCATCACACGAGCCCCTAATTCGAGCTTTCGACAGCCGCAGCGAGCGACAACGCGATTGCCTTCCATGATTTCAAGATTGACGCCCGGACGAATCCGCTGCTGGAGTTCGACTCGGTCCGGAAAGAGCAGCTGCAGAGTCCCATTCCGCTGGCCGCAGGGCGCGTCTGGCGGGAAACCCCAAGACCACGCTGAATTGATCATTCTCTCCCGCAAAGCGCGCCGGGCGTGTGTGCCGCCCAGTGCCTGAATAGGAGTCCCTCGACCACCCTCTTCGGGGGTGAGCCATCGCAGCCGAATAGTGGAAGCGGGCGCCATCACGGCCTCCGGAAATCGCTTGAGGCGATTCGGAGATCCCTGATGCTGCTGGTTGACGAGCGTCAAGATCCCCTTCAGCGTATCTCGCCGGCCCAATTTGATCCAGCAAAGGCAGCCGGAACATTTGATCGGCGAGGTCGGTTGGGATTTCCAATTGCATCACGTGAAACACGGCTCCTTGATAGAGCCGCTCGTCCCCACCGCCTGGCGTGGTCCAGCGTTTCGGCAAACCATTTTCCCATCAAGGTACCAGTCGCTGGCCGGAATCCACCGAATGCCCCGATGTCGGCCAATTCCGCAGGCGACACTGCTCGGTAAAGTCGGAACAAGTCTCTCCTCGGGCGTTGACTACCTCACATACCGAAACTCCGCCGACGCCAGAATCGCGTGACATAAGCTCGTCCACGCCGCCGCACGCGGATCGTCTCGCCCGGCCCGGCGACCAGTCCGCAAGGTAACCTGTCAGTTGCTCGATTTCCGCGTCCGTCGCCGCCCGATTCAATGTCAGCCGGTAGACAACCTGGATGGGCTCGCGTCGGCCATGTCCCCTTTCAGGACGCGTCTGCCGCCCCTGCCTGCTGCCGCACGAACGGGTCGTTCAGGAGATAGAGCCGCCTGCGTCGGACGCCTTGTCGTGGTATCCCGCTTGCCGGTGACCAGACCCTGCTCGGCGAAGTCGAAGACTTCCAGGCAAGCGCGGCGGATCGTCCGCAGCAGCGGCAGGTAGACGCTGCGGAGTTTGCTTGCCGCTTCGGCGTGAAAGCCGTTTCGCGTCCGACCGGGCCGTGCCGCGCTCGATCACCTTGAGGTCCATCGCAGGCGATCCCTTCGGCCGGGTGAGATCGAGGCGGCCCGCGGCAGCCAGCATCGCGTCCCGGATATCCTCCGCGTCGAGCCGCCGCGCGCATGGCGCCACAGGAGGCGGTTGGCGGGATCGACGCGATGGGCCGGCGTGGCCGCCGAGCTTAGCTGATACGTCCGGGTCAGCACGATGCGGATCAGCTTGGCGGACCAGCCGTCCTTGACGAAGCCGCGTCGCCAGGTGGTCGAGCAGTTCCTCGATGACGGGCGCGTCGCCGGTCACACCGAAGTTGTCGACGCTCGTGACGATGCCTTGTCCAAACAGGTGCGACCAGGACGCGGTTGACCATCACCCGCGCTGTCATCGGATTCTTCTCGCTGGCGAGCCAGTTTGCCAGCTCGAGCCGGCCGCCGCTCTGCTTGACGTTGATCGGCTACGCGCCCGGAACCGCGAAGACCGACGGGAAGCGCGCGGCACGACGGGCCCGATCTTCTCCGCTTCGCCGCGAATGCGCATTTCGGCGTCGCCGATGGTCTTGCCGTCGCGCAAGCCGTAGGCCACGGGACCGCGTGCGCCGGATCGCTCAGGGCGATCATCTGGTCCTGCGCCGCCTTGACTTCTCCTTATGCCACGGCCATCTTCTTTCGGCGTCTGGACCGGGCGGGTTCTTGTCGACGTTTTCCGCGAGGGCGAGCAGCTTGGCCCGCGCCTCGGCAAGGGCCGTCTTCGCCTCGGCCAGCTTCGCGTCGAGGGCCGGGTCCGGGCCTTTGACGGAACTGAGCGGCAGCAACAGCGCCGTGTCGTAGTAGTCCAGGCCGCCGCCTCCCATCTTGCTGCGCAAACCAATGCAGATGTCGCTGCTCTGAAAAATGCCGGCCAGGGCGTAGTAATCCGTCGCCGGGATCGGATCGAACTTGTGGTCGTGGCAGCGGGCACAGCCGAGCGTGAGGCCCAGCACCGCCCGACCCAGCGTGTCGATCTGCTCGTCGATGTTATCCATGACGAAGCGGATCTTGAAGCGTTGGTTGACATCGCGCACGCCGAGGGCAAGGAATCCGGTGGCGATGAGCTGCCGGTCGCGCTCCGCGGGCGCCTTCGCCGGCAAGAGGTCGCCCGCGACCTGCTCGCGCAAGAACCGGTCGTACGGCATGTCGCTGTTGAAGGCGTCGATGACGTAATCGCGATAGCGCCAGGCATGCGGATACGGCAGGTTGCGCGCCGAGCCGGTCGACTCGCCGTAGCGGGCCACGTCGAGCCAGTGCCGGCCCCAGCGCTCGCCGAACTGCGGCGACGCGAGCAAGCGATCCACCAGCTTCGCCACGGCCTCGGCCCCCGTCTTCGGGCTCGCGTCCCACTCCTTCAAGAAGGCGTCGATCTCTTCCGGCGTCGGCGGCAGTCCCGTGAGGTCGAATGTCAACCGGCGAATGAGCGTGACAGGATCCGCAGCCCCGACCGGCGCCAGCTTTCTGCTCTCCAGGGTGGCCAGGACAAAACGATCGATGGAATCGCGCGGCCAGGCGGCGTCGGTCACGGTGGGAACCTTGGGATCGCGCACCGGTTGCCATGCCCAGTGCTCCTTGCGCAGCTTGGCGTATTTCTCCTTGTAGCGGCCCACCGAGGCGGGAAGGTCGGCGCGCGGCCACGTCGCCCCGTCCTTGATCCAGCGTTCCAGGTCGGCGATGTCGGTTTCCGCGAGACGCTTCTTCGGCGGCATCTTCAGGACGGCGTGCGTCTGCCGCACCGCCTGGATCAGCAGGCTCTTCTCAGGATGACCGGGGACGACGGCCGGCCCGCGGTCGCCGCCGAGCACGAGACCGTTGCGGTCATCCACGCGCAGGCCGCCGCGCGAGTTGGTGTCCGCGGAATGGCAGTTGTAGCAGTTGTGCGCCAGCAGCGGCCGTATCTTGCGCTCGAAGAAATCGAGGCGAGCCTCCTCGTCGCGGCTGCCCTGACCGCACGCTCCGAGCGGAAAGCCGACGAGGAGCGCCAGCGGAAGGAGGCTCCAGCGAGCCATGCGTCGGCTCCGAGTGGGTGGGCCGGGGCCCACCGGGTGAGTGGGTGTTTGCGAGCCTCTATCTAACCACGCGAACGGGGCCCTTGTAAAGAAAAAAGGCCCGGCGTTCTTCGCCGGGCCCGGTCGTAAAGGTGAGAAGTCCCGAGGCGTCCCGGTCGGCAGCGGCGGCCTTCCGTCCATGGGGACGGCGGGGCCAGTCGGCGGCAGCACTACCAGGAATCAAGCCGGTGTTGGCGCGGCCTTTTCCGTCCCGCTCAAGATATTGCCTGTTCAATACGCGTGCCGTAGATTGGCCGTCGCTCTGGCGCGGCTCGATTCGCCTCAGACGCATAGGCCAAAGAAAGGGCGGACCAGATGCGCAGTTCGGTCGCCGCCTATGGCGTCGCCGTCGCTGCGACGGCGACGATGGTGCTTCTCCGTTGGTTCCTCGATCCGTGGCTGGGCGACAACCTGCCCCTCGTCACGCTGTACGGGGCCATTGCCGCCGCAGTCTGGTACGGCGGCTACCGACCCGCCATCGTCGCCACCGTCCTGGGCTATCTTGCCTGCAACTATCTCTTCATCGAGCCTCGTGGTTCGTTCGCCATCCACGAATCGCATCAATACCTCGGCCTCGTCCTGAACCTGTTCACCTGCGCGCTCGTCATCGGCTTCGGGGAGGCCACGCGAGTTTCCCGACGTCGTTACGAGGAGCTTGCCGGACGCCACGATCCTTTCGCGCCGCCTACGTCCGCAACCATCGAATCCATTCGCCAGAAGCACAGCCTGCGCGATATCGTCGTCATCAACTTCGTCCTGCTCCTGGCCGTGCTGGCGGCCGGCGGCGTGCTGGGCGTTTGGAGCGCCAGCCGTCTGGCCGACAACGAACGATTGGTTGTCCGCACGCACGAGGTCATCGGCGAACTGGAGAACCTGCTATCGACACTCAAGGACGCCGAGACGGGACAGCGTGGCTACTTGCTCACCGAGGATCCGAAGTACCTGGAGCCTTACGAAGACGCCCTGGGACGCGTGCAGGCTGTGGTCGCCCATCTCAAAGAGCTCACGTCCGACAGCCCCGATCAGCAGGCTCGGCTCGCCGCGCTGGAAGAGAAGACCACCGTCCGGCTCGACGAGTTGAAGCAGACAGTCGCCCTGATGAGGAAGGGAGACCGACCCGCCGCCATCCGGATCGTCCGCGCCAATACCGGCAAGGCCACTATGGATGACCTGCGGCGTCGGGTCGGCGTCATGCGTCAGGCGGAAGAAGCCCTTCTCGAGCGGCGCGCCGAAGAATCCGCCGCCAGTTTCCGCATCACCATCCTGGCGATCCTGCTCCCCGCGGGCTTCGCTGTCGCTCTGGTCTGCGGCGTGTTCTATCTCAGTCAGCGCAATCTCGTTGTTCGGCAACGGGCGGCGGAAGCGCTGGCCGAACAACAGGAGCGACTGCGGACGACGCTCGCCAGCATCGGCGACGCGGTCATCGCCACGGACGCCGAGGGCCGCATCACCTACCTGAACGCCGTGGCCGAGTCCGTGACCGGCTGGCCGCACCATGACGCCCTCGGGAAACTCCTCGATGCGGTGTTCCACATCGTGAACGAGGAGACGCGCCAGCCGGTGGACAACCCGGCGACGAGGGCGTTGCGGCAGGGCGTCGTCGTCGGGTTGGCAAACCACACGGTCCTCATCAGGCGGGACGGCACGGAACTACCGATTGACGACAGTGCCGCCCCGATCCGGAGCATCAAGGGCGAGGTTGTCGGCTGCGTTCTGGTTTTCCGCGACATCACGGAGCGGAGGCAGGCGGAAGCGGCCCAGAGCCAATTGGCCGTGATCGTCGCATCATCCGAGGACGCCATCTTCAGCAAGGACTTGAACGGTGTCCTCACCAGTTGGAACCGGGGGGCCGAGCGGCTCTACGGCTATACCGCCGAAGAAGTCGTTGGGAAGTCCGTCTCTCTCCTGATCCCGCCCGATCTGCCCGACGAGGCGCCGGGGATCATGGAGCGGCTCAAGCGCGGGGAGCGGATCGAACGCTACGAGACGGTTCGGGTCCGCAAGGACGGACAGCGGGTGGAGGTGGCGCTCAGCGTCTCGCCCATGCGGAACAGCTCCGGCGAGTTGCTCGGCGCTTCCGTTATCGCGCAGGACATCACCGCGCGCAAGCGGGTGGAGAAAGCCCTAAAGGCCAAGGAAGCGGAGCTGGACCTGGTGATCAGCCGCACGCCTTTGCTGCTCATTCGCTGTAGTCGCGACCTGCGCTATGCGTTCGTGAACCGCGCCGCCGCCGACTTCCTCGGGCGCCGCGCCGAGGATGTCATCCATCACCCCATTGCCGAGATCATGGGACCGGACGCCTTCGCCACGATCAAGCCCTACATCGAGCGCGTGCTGCGGGGCGAGACCGTCGATTTCGAGTCCGAGATCGCCTACGCCCGCGTCGGGCGGCGTTTCATGCGCGTGCAGTACACGCCTGACCGGGACGAGAGCGGCCACGTGATCGGTTGGATCTCCACCATTGTCGACGTCACCGAGCGCAAGCAACTGGAGCGTGAACGCGATGCGCGTGCCGGGGAGTTGGCCGTGGCGCTCGGCAAGCGCACGGAGGAAGCGCGACGAGCGGAAAAGGCCGAACAGATGCTGCGTGAGGCCGACCGCCGCAAGGATGAGTTCATAGCGACACTGGCCCACGAGTTGAGGAACCCGTTGGCCCCCCTCCGCAACGCCCTCGAACTCCTGCGCCGCACCGACGACGACAAGCCGCTCATGGAGCAGGCGCGGAGCATGATGGAACGGCAGGTAAGCCAGATCGTCCGGCTGGTGGATGACCTGCTCGACATTTCCCGTATCACGCAGGGGAAGCTGCAAGTTCGCAAGGAGCGCGTCTCATTGGCGGATGTCCTGAACGCCGCCATTGAAACAGCCCGGCCCCTCATCGACGCATCGGCCCACGAGCTGACCATCGCCCTGCCGCCGCAGGCGCTGCATCTCCACGCCGACCCGATCCGACTCGCTCAGGCGTTTTCCAACCTTCTCAACAACGCCGCCAAATACACGGAAAAAGCCGGTCACATCTGGCTAACCGCCGAGCGACGGGGCGACCAGGCGGTCGTCTCCGTGCGCGACACCGGCATCGGTATTGCCGCCGAACACATGCCGCATATCTTCAAGATCTTCTCCCAGATGACTCCTGCCCTCGAACGCTCGCAGGGTGGGCTTGGCATCGGCCTCTCGCTCGTCAAGGGACTGGTCGAGCTGCACGGCGGCACGATCGAGGCCCGCAGCGCCGGCGTCGGTAAGGGCAGTGAATTCACCATCCAGCTGCCGATTGTCGATGTGCCCGTAGAGGCGCCGCCGAAGGAGAGCGACGCTCCGCGTCGCGGCCCCGGGCGCCGCGTCCTCGTCGTGGACGACCTGCGCGACTCTGCCGACAGCATGGCGACGCTCTTGCGAATGATGGGCCACGAGGCGCGCACGGCCTACGACGGTCTGGAAGCCGTGCAGACGGCGGCGGCATTCCAGCCCAACATCGTGCTGCTCGACATTGGCCTGCCCAAGATGAACGGCTACGAGGTAGCACGCCGCATCCGACATGAGCCGTGGGGCGGCAACGTCGCCCTGATCGCGATGACAGGCTGGGGACAGGACGAGGACAAGCGGCAATCGCTGGAGGCCGGCTTCGATCACCACCTGACGAAGCCCGTGGAAACGGCCGCGCTCGAAAAACTGCTGGCCGGCCTTGCCCCCGTGCCCCACCGATAGCACGCTCGCGATTTCGTTGTGCGCGTGGTAAAGTGAGCGCCGTCTTCAGCCCCCCGAGTCGGCCCATGCGTCCTCTCCTGTTCGCCCTTGTCGCTTTCACGGCGCCGGCCGCCGCCGCCCAGGACAAGAACCCCGGCCGGCACGTCGACCCCGCCACCGTCGCCGCTTACGAGAAGCTCGGCGGCGTCTATGGCGGCATGTTCGACCGCTATCCCGAGTTTCGCCCAGGCCGCGACCAGGCCGAAGAAGGCTTCCCCGCCTTTCGGTTCGAAAAGTTTCCAAAGAAAGGGCCGCCACTTCCTAACGCCGCCGCACAAGCGCGGAGCAGGCGTTGTTGCTTGGCGACCCAACGATGGTTCCGGCGCCCGACCGGACTCGAAACGCCGCTCAGGCGAAGAAAAGGTCGTCGTTTGGCAAGCGAAAGGGACGTGTCCATGTGACCGGTTTTGAAGCAGCCTTCAAAGCCGCTTGTTTGCTGTTCAGCGCTTGGCGTTCTTCTTCGCCTCGGCGCGCAGCCGCTGTGCCTCCGCGTCGGTGGGTCTCTGCCGCACCATTTTTTCCGCGCACGCCAGCGCCGTCTCGTAGGCCCCTGCTTGCAGCTCGACAAGGGTCTTCTGGCGCAGGAAGTCGAAGCTCTCCGGCGCCTTTTTCTCCCATTGCTCCAGGATCTGCCTCGCCAGGACCGTCTCGTCGCAGAAGCGGGCGATCTTCGTCAGGATTTCCGCCTCCTCCGGCTTGATCGGCGCCAGTTTCAAGAGCTCGCGCAGGTTCTCGGCCGCCCGGCGCCGCATCAGCAGATCGGGCTTGGTCTGGTTGGGCCGGCCGAGGAAGCCCTCGGTGACGACGGCCAGGAACAGGGCGTTGCGCTTGACGTGCGAGAGAGCCGGCGTCGTCATCGCCTTCAGGCACGCCTCCTCCGCTTCATACCAGCGGTTCTCGGCGAAGAGCGCCATGCCGCGCACGTAGTACATGGTTCCTTCCGGGTGGATTTTCAACGACCGGCCGAGAAACTCGTTGAGCGGGTTCAGGCTGCCGCTGAAGGCGGAGGCGGTGATGGCGCCGGGCAGCGCGCTGAAGCTCTTGGCGAGGGCCGGGTGCAGGGCGAGCGCGGCGCGGCTGCCGCTCTCGCTTCGCACCTCACGGGAATAGTTCAGCAGGCGCTGGCCGAGGTTCTGTGCCCGGGCCATGCGCTTGTCGAGCGGGCTGAAGTTAAGGGGCGTCACTTCGCCCATCTGATGCACGATGCCGATAAGTTCCAAGGCGTTCTGGGCCATGACGACCTCTTGCTCGCCGAGTTGTGGCCGTGCGCGGGCCAGGGCCTTCTCGGCGCCGGCCGGGTCGTCCCGAAGCGTGAGGAGGACAGCGCGCATGAGCTGATAGCTCGGGTCGTCGGGAAAGAGGCTTTCGCCGACGGCCAAGCGATGGCTCGCTTTGTCCAGTTCCCCCAGGAAGAGAAGCGCGAGCATGAGCATGGCGTTGGCGCGGTAATGGAACGGATCGAGCGTGAGGGCCTCCTGCCAATACCGCGCCGCCGTGGGCGTGCTGTCGGCGAGCAGGCCCTGGACATAGGCGCGATCGGCCGGCGCGAGCTTCTTCTCGAGCGCCTGACGCAGGAGGGGGATAGCCTTTTCGTGATCGGTGAGCAGCGCGAGGTCGCCGCGCAGCAAGAGCGCCTCTCCTTCGTGCTCCCCGAGGTCCGCGCGTGCCGCCAGCTTCTCGACCTCCATAAAGGCGCGCGGATCGTTGAGCGCCACCAATGCCTTGACGCGCTGGGCCAGCAGGCCGGCCGTGTCCGGATGTCCTTCGGCAAGCGCCTTGTCCAGCTGCTCGAGGGCGACGCGCCACTGGCCGCGCTGAGCGGCGAGCTGCGCCGTCTGGGCGAAGCTCTGCGCCAGGAGATCGCGCGCCTTGCGTTCTTCTCGCCGGGCGCGCTCGCTCTCCTCCTTCGCCCTGGTCTCCTCGCGCTCCGCCCGCTCCTGCTCGCGCCACGCTTCGAACAGCCCGTACGTCACGCCAAGGATGCCGGTAAGCAGGGCTAGGAAGATGGTGGTCGTCGCCAGCACCAGACGCGGATGACGCCGCACCCATTTCCAGCCGCGCTCCAGGGGGCCGGCCGGTCGCGCCCGGATGGGGACGCCGTCGCGATAGCGCTTGAGGTCCTCCGCCAGTTCCAGCGCCGTCGCATACCGGCGCGCCGGGTCCTTGTGCAGGCACTTCAGGCAGATCGTCTCCAGGTCGGCGGCGAGTTTGGGCTGGAGCACGCGCGGCGCCACCGGATCCGCTTCCAGGACCAAGTAGATGGTGTCGAGCGCCGACTCCGCGCGAAACGGCGGCCGCCCCACCAGGCATTCGTAGAGGATCGCCCCGAGCGCGTAGACATCCGTCGCCGGGCCGACCGCCTGCTTGCCGGGCCGGGCTTGCTCGGGCGCCATGTAGCTTGGCGTCCCGACGATGGTTCCGGCGCCCGTCTGCCCGGCGTCATCGAGCGGCTTGGCCAGGCCGAAATCGGAGATCAAGGGATGCAATCCCTCCGCCGCGCCGGCTTGGCCGCGCAGGAGGATGTTGGCCGGCTTCAGGTCCCGGTGGATGATGTTGTGCCCATGGACGACGTGCATCGTCCGCGCGAGCGTTTCGACGAGCCCGGCCGCGACCCGGTCCGGGAGCGGCTTGGCGCGCAGGGCCTGACGCAGGTCTACCCCCTCGACCAGCTCCATCGTGAAGTAGGGGACGCCGTCCGCCTCGCCGAAGTCGAAGATCTGCACGATGTGCGGATGCTGCAAACGTGCGACGGCCTCGGCTTCACCGCGAAAACGTCGCACGAGACCGGCGCGCGTCTCCCCGCCGCTCAGGATCGTTTTGAGGGCGACGAGGCGATTGAGGTCAAGGTGGCGGGCGCGATAGACGACCCCCATGCCGCCGCCCCCCAGCGGGCCGAGGATTTCGTAGCCGGGAACGGCGAGGCGGCGGCCGGTTCCCTCGTTGGGCAAAGGTGCCAAGGTGTCGTCGCGGGACTCGAGGCGGTGCGCGATCGTGCTGGCGTCGACGTCCTCGCGCGTTTCCGAGAGGACCGCGTCGACCGCCTCTTGCTCGCTGGGGAAACGCCGCAGGTAGGAGGTCCGCTCGGGAGTGGCGCCGCTGGCGGCAAGCAGTTCGATTTCCAGGCGGAGCAGATGGCGCAGCAGGACACTACGCTCGTCAAGCTCAGCCTGGCCGAGATAATCCTCGATGCGCGGCGTCTTGCCGGCGCGATGCTCCTGCTCGAAACGGTCGCAAAGGCTGTCAATGCGCTTCAGGGCGGAGAGGGGCAGGGAATCACGTGAGGAGGGCATGTAGGGTTGCGGACGACGACTTCTGGAGGTCACGAACTATAAAGTAACGCGAACCTGCGTGGTTCACTAGACAGGCGTCGCAGAAAAAAAAACGCTCGACTGCGCGACGGCCCGAACGCCGGGCTTCGACGCTCGCGTTTTCACTGAGTCGATGGTAGAGTGGCGCGGTCTCTTCCCTGGAGGCCGGCCATGCGTGCTTTCCTGTTCGCCCTTGTCGCTTTCACGGCGCCGGCCGCCGCCGCCCAGGACAAGAACCCCGCCAGGCACGTCGATCCGGCCACCATCGCCGCTTACGAGAAGCTCGGTGGCGTCTATGGCGGCATGTTCGACCGCTATCCCGAGTTTCGCCCGGGCCGCGACCAGGCCGAGAAAGGCTTCCCCGCCTTTCGGTTCGAAAAGTTTCCAAAGAAAGGGCCGCCCCTTCCTGACGCCGCGGTCCCCTTCGGCCTGGACCTGCGCGAATCGGGGGTCGGCGATCTCGGCCTCAAGCGGCTCGCCGGCCTCGCTAACCTCGTCGCGCTCGACCTGAGAGAGCCCCATGACGACAGGGCGATCACCAACGCGGGGCTGAAAGAGCTATCCGGTCTCAAACGCCTGGCCAGGCTCAACCTCAGCTCCGCTCACATCACCGACGCCGGACTGAAGCATCTCACTGCCCTCGACAACCTCACCACGCTCGACATCAGCTGGACCCACCTCAAGGGTCCCGCCTTCAAGCACCTGGCCGGCCTCAAACGCCTCACGACCCTCAATCTCACGTTCGCCCGCTTGTCGAACGCCAGCATGAAGGACCTGGCTGCGCTAACCGGCCTCACCAACCTTAACTTGCAGGACAACGCGATCACCGACCTCGGCGTCAAGGACCTGGCGCCCCTCACCAACCTCACCACCCTCAACCTCCAGGGCACGAAAGTCACCGACGCCGGCCTCCGCGACATCGCCCGCTTCGAGAACCTCACCGCCCTCGAACTGTTCTTCACGCCCATAACCGACAGGGGCCTCGACCACATCGCCCGCCTCAAGAAGCTCCGCAGGCTCGGCATCGGCCACACCAAGATCACCGACACGAGCATCGTCGCCCTGGCCCCGCTCAAGGAACTCCACTCCCTCGGCCTCAGCGGCGATCAGGTCACCGACCTCAGCCTGCGCACGCTTCACGCCCTCGGCCTTGTGCACACGCTCTCGGGCTACGCCGCCGCAAAGGATCACGCCGATCCCGTCTCTGCCGAGGACGTCGTCGCCGTCCGCCTCCATGGGACCAAGGCCACCGACGGCGGGCTCAAGGAGCTGGCGCCATTGGTCAATCTCGAGACGCTCGACCTGAGCGGGACCGGGATGACCGGCGCCGGCCTCAAGGACCTGGGGCGCCTCAAAAAGCTCCACACTGTCCGCCTCGAGTTGAGCGACGCCGCCCTGCGCGACCTCGGGGCGCTTGGCCTCATACACCTTCTGGACAGCGCCCATGGCAAGGACGGCGGCCGCCCGCGTTCCGATGAAGACGTGGAGACCCTGGACCTCGCCGGCGTCAACGCCCATTACTTCGAGCGCCTGAAGGGGCGCGACGCCCGCCTCTTCCGCACGTTCAACGGCCACACGGCGCTCGAACCCGTCATTTCCCTCTGCCTCGTCGGCGTCCACGGCCCCGATGCGGGCCTCGCCGAGGCCGCGCGAACGGCGCTGGCCCAGCCGGGTTTCCATCATTCCCCGATCAGCAGCGCCGGCCTCAAGGAACTGGCGGCTCTCAAGAACCTCTCCACCCTTTACCTCTCCTTCTCCCAGGTCACCGACGACGGCCTCGCCCATCTCGCCCCGCTGCGGAAGCTGTCGTCCCTCGATCTGGCCAAGACCAAGGTAACCGACGCCGGCCTGAAACATCTCGCGGTCCTCCCCGAGCTCACCCATCTGCATCTGAGCTATTGCTCCATGACGGGCGCCGGCTTCAAGGACATGGCCAGGCTCAAGAGCCTGGCCACGCTGAACCTCAACAACTGCAGCGTCGCGGACGCGGGCCTCGAGCCCATCGCCTCCCTCGCAAGGCTCGACACCCTCTACCTCGGCTTCACCAACGTCAGCGACACCGGCCTGCCCGCCCTCGCCGCGCTCGAGAACCTGGAAGCGCTCTCGCTTGTCAACACCGACGTCACGCCGGCCGGGCTGAAGAACCTGCTCCCTCTGAAGAAGCTCGCCTGGCTCGACGTCTCCCTCAACGACGCCAACCTGCGCGCCCTGCGCAAGCTCGGCCTCTTGCACCTGCTCAGCGAAGCCGTGCCGCCAAGGACCGCGGCCGCGCCAAGACGCCGGACGAGAACGTCTCTTTCCACCTGCATCTCGCCGACGTGACGGACGCCGGTCTGAAGGAGAAGCCGCCTTCAGCCGCCCGCGGAACTGACCATCTCCCATTGCGCGATCAGCGAAGATGCCGGGGCAACTGATGAACCTGGCCGAAGCGCGCAGCCTGCGAAAGCTGTCTCTGCTCCTGACCGGCGTGACGAAGGCGGGCGGCGGCCCTGAGAAAAGAGCTGCCCATGTGCGTCATCGAACATTGAGCCTAATCGCGCGCTTCCAGGAGGCCGCCATGCGTCTGCTTCCACCTTGTCTCTGTCTCGCCTTTCCTGGTCGCGGCCTGCGGGCTGTGGAAAGGCCCTGGAGAAGAACGAGGAGGGTAAAGAAGAGATAAAGGAGGAGGCAAAAGAAGAGTCCGTTCTCTTTCCGGAGCCCGGCGCCATTCCCGGCGGTATCGCCGATCTTTCAGGCAAGACGGGGTTCCTGGTCAATCCCGGCGGCGGTATCGATGCCGTGGATCTCGAAACAGGCAAGGTTCTCTGGCACAGTGACGCCGCCTCGTATCCGCTGGTAATCCACGACGACCGGCTCTACGCCCAGGAGAAGACTGACGTCAACCCATTGCGCGTCGTGGCTCTGAACATTGCGGCAAAGGGCAAGCGCGTGATGATCTCCGATCCGATCGAGTTACTGGCGCCACCGCCGCCCAAGGACGATTTACGCAAGGACCGCCCGAGTCGGATGGTCTTGCCTGACCATTTCGCATCATTTGCGCGGGACGCATGCGCCGCGGCCAGCTCTACCTCGAGTGGTACGCGACCGGCCTGGACGCGGCCCTGGTGGACCCCGCGACGGGGAAGGTGACAAGTACACGCGCGGACGACCCCGTACCCGCGCCTGGCCCCAGACCACGATACGAGGATATTGCGAAGATCGCAGCCGACCCGGACGCGTTGGGACCGCGCAACTGGCTTGCCAAGGCGCCTTGAAACCCCTGGAGGATCCGCGACCGAAGGAGCTGGTTCGCTATCGACGCGGCGGCGTCCGGACCAGGAAGATGCGCTGCACTTCCGAAGACGTTGGGTTGCCGGCAATGTGCTGGCGGTTATTTCAAGACAGCGACATCGTGAGCGACACTATGCTGGTCTGCTGGGATTTGACCACCGGAACCCTGCCTGCACGCCATCCGCGTCGCCGGTGGAGTACGTCCGCTTCAAAGCGCTCGGGGACCGCCTTCCCACGTGGCGACTATGGCCGCCACCTCCTCACTGTTTCTATCGACGATGATGATGACAGAGGGAAGCCCTGTCCAAAGGTATACTCGGGGCTTTTGGTACGTCGAGACGGGAATGGAGTCGCGCCGCCTCACCCCTCCGGACGGGCGCACGCCGCCCTGGACCGCAGGCCCGCGCGTCTTCTATGCCCTCCCCGGCAAAGACGGCGCCCCGCCAACCGTCCAGGCCGTCGACATGGTAAAGAAAGAAACGCTCTGGGAACGGCCCATCGTCGTGGGCCGGCGCTACAGAGATTGAACCGTTTCCAGAATCCGAAATGAAGACCCTCGCCTCTACCGTCCTCTGGATCCAACTCGTCCTCGCGGCCGCGGCGTCTGCCCAGACCCGGCCCCTCTGGACCCTCGACACCAGGGCCCTGTCCTACGGTGGCGGCGCCATCGGCGACCTCGCGGGCGACGGCAATCTCGTCATCGTTCCTGGGACCTACTTCAACGACGAACACCTCTACGCCGTCCGCGCCGGGGACGGCGTCCTCCTCTGGAAGCGTAAGTCCGAAGGCGGGCCGTTCGACGCCTCCGTCGCCCTCGTCGATCTCGACGGCGACGGCAAGCTGGAAGTCCTCGCCGTGCCGACCTCCACCGGCACGCTCTTCTGCCTCAACCACAAGGGGCGAAGTCCTCTGGAAGCACAGCTTCCCCAACTCCACGGATTCCCTGCCCGCCGTCGCCCCCTCGACGGCGACGGCAAGCCGCACATCGTCGTCGGCGTCATGGCCCTGGGCGATCGCCACGGCCGGGTGATCGCCCTCGACGCGGCGACGGCAAGGAGCCGCTGGCAGGCCAAGGTCCCCGGCCACGTCCAGTCCGAGCCGGCCCTGGTCGACCTGAACGGCGACGGCGTCCTCGACGCCGTCGTCACCACCAGCGCGCGGCGACAGAAAGGCGGCGCCGAACGGCAAGGACGGCTCCTATTTCCGGACGGCCCAGATGGCCGGCGACATGTACCACGGCGTCTCGGTCATCCCCGGCAAGCCGCCGCGCATCGTCGGCACCCATCGCCGGCGACGTCTGCCTCCTCGACGCCCAGGGCAAGGACATCTCAGCGCAGGAAGATCGGTGGCTATCTCTTCGGCCCGACCAGCGTCGGGCGCTCGCCGGCGACGGAAAACAGCGGGATCGTCGTCCCGGGGTCAGCATCGTCGTTCTCGACCTCGAGGGGAACGAGATATGGCGGAGCCCGGAGTACGGCAGCGTGCCGCGCGGCGCGTCGCTCTCGCCGACCTGCACGGCGACGGGACGCTCGATCTCTTCTTCGGCGCTCCGACCGCAAGTTCCGCATCCTGAAGGGAAAACGGGCAAGGAGTTGTTCGCCTTCGACGCCACCGTCGAGGGCAAGGTATTTCGAGGACCGACTTCGGCGCCCTGATCGCCGACTTCAAGGGAGACGGCAAGCTGGCCGCCTTCTTCGTCGCAGGCCGGGGCCTCTCGGACAAAACCAGGCCGATGAACTATGGCCGCGCTCGATGCGCTTCCTCGAACGCGGCCGGCCGCTTCGACGATGCTTCGCGGCAACCTGCGCGCACGGGGTCGAGTAAGTAGGTAACGCAGACGGCTCAGCTCCCCGTGCTCCTCACCTACGGTACATGCCGTGCCCGGCCCGCTTCGGCCTTCCCAGCCGGACCAGCTCGTCCCAGATCGCGGCCGGAAACTGGGCCGGCGGCGTGATCGCCACGATCCCCGAGCCGCGGCCGCTTGTCACGGGACTGCGGCTCAGCTTCGACTCTTCTTCGAGCCGCGTCAGCCGGCAGCCTCAGCATGATGCAAAACGACTGGTTCGTCCTCAGCGCCAGTTATGGCGTGCAGTACACGGTCACGGTCACCGTCTCCGGCAGTTTCGTGCTGTCCTTCAACGTCTACAACGGCTCGCCCGAGTCGCTCAATAGCCTGGTCGACGGCTACCATTTCGACTCAGGCAGCGTCCAGTGGACCGCCGGGGCCGATGAGACCGAGTGGATACAAATCACCGGCTTCACGTCCGCGTCCTATACGCTCA
This sequence comes from Gemmataceae bacterium, assembly GCA_046350295.1. GTDB lineage: Bacteria > Planctomycetota > Planctomycetia > Gemmatales > Gemmataceae > JAXMAR01. The sequence continues at coordinate 23,803 of JAXMAR010000023.1, read as the reverse complement.
CCGTGACCAGTCCATGAAGCGGCGCCTGTGCATGGGCGGCATGCGTAGGGGGGAGTCAGGTCCGACGCAGTCGCTCACCTGCTCGCCTTGTATCAGAGCGACAGCGAGCAATGGCGACAGCGAGCAATGGGACGCCTTCTGGGCGATGGCAGCCTGACGATTTCTATGATTTAGGTTAGCCCCAGCCAGGGCCATGGATCCCGAGGCGCCGGATGAGGATCTGCTCCACTGTTTGCCTGATCGCGGTTGTCCTCGGCCTCGCCGCGGCGTCTGCCCAGACCCGGCCCCTCTGGACCCTCGACACCAGGGCCCCGTCCTACGGTGGCGGCGCCATCGGCGACCTCGCGGGCGACGGCAATCTCGTCATCGTCTTCGGGACCTACTTCAACGACGAACACCTCTACGCCGTCCGCGCCGGGGACGGCGTCCTCCTCTGGAAGCGTAAGTCCGAAGGCGGGCCGTTCGACGCCTCCGTCGCCCTCGTCGATCTCGACGGCGACGGCAAGCTGGAAGTCCTCGCCGCCGACTCCTCCACCGGCACGCTCTTCTGCCTCAACCACAAGGGCGAAGTCCTCTGGAAGCACAAGCTCCCCAACTCCACGGATTCCCCGCCCGCCGTCGCCCCTCTCGACGGCGACGGCAAGCCGCACATCGTCGTCGGCGTCATGGCCCTGGGCGATCGCCACGGCCGGGTGATCGCCCTCGACGCGGCGACGCGCAAGGAGCGCTGGCAGGCCAAGGTCCCCGGCCACGTCCAGTCCGAGCCGGCCCTGGTCGACCTGAACGGCGACGGCGTCCTCGACGCCGTCGTCACCACCTGGCGCGGCGACAAGAAAGTGCGCGCCTTGAACGGCAAGGACGGCTCCGAGCTCTGGACGGCCCAGATGGCCGGCGACATGTACCACGGCGTCTCGGTCATCCCCGGCAAGCCGCCGCGCATCGTCGCGCACTCCATCGCCGGCGACGTCTGCCTCCTCGACGCCCAGGGCAAGGACATCTGGCGCAGGAAGATCGGTGGCTATCTCTTCGGCCCGACCAGCGTCGGCGCTCTCGCCGGCGACGGAAAACAGCGGATCGTCGTCCCGGGGCCGCGCATCGTCGTTCTCGACCTCGAGGGGAACGAGATATGGCGGAGCCCGGAGTACGGCAGCGTGCCGCGCGGCGTCGCTCTCGCCGACCTGCACGGCGACGGGACGCTCGATCTCTTCTTCGGCGCCTCCGACCGCAAGTTCCGCATCCTGGAAGGGAAAACGGGCAAGGAGTTGTTCGCCTTCGACGCCACCGTCGAGGGCAAGGTATTCGAGGGAATCGACTCGGCGCCTCTGATCGCCGACTTCAAGGGAGACGGCAAGCTGGCCGCCTTCTTCGTCGCCGGCCGGGGCCTCTCGGACAAAACCAGGCCGATGAACTATGGCCGCGCCTTCGCGCTTCCTCTCGAACGCGGCGCCGGCGCCTGGACGATGTTTCGCGGCAACCTGCGGCGCACGGGGTCGAGTAAGTAGGTAACGCAGACGGCTCAGCTCCCCCCGTGCTCCTCACCCAGCTCGTACATGCCGTGCCCGGCCCGCTTCAGCCTTCCCAGCCGGACCAGCTCGTCCCAGATCGCGGCCGGAAACCGGGCCGGCGGCGTGATCGCCACGATCCCCGAGCCGCGGCCGCTTGTCACGGGACTGCGGCTCAGCTTCGACTCTTCTTCGAGCCGCGTCAGCTTGAGGCGTTTCTTGAACGCCTTGAACGCGGCCTTGAGCTGCTCCTTGTCGAAGCTGTCGGGCGCGGGTGTCGGCTCGGGCATCGTCGTGTCCTCGGGTTGGATTCCGCCGCCATTCTACGCGGTATGTCCGCGACAGGAACCCAGACATCGGAAGGAGAGGTCGGCAGAAATGTTCGAGGGATCTTACTTCGCCGCCCGCCGCGCCGCGTGCGCCCTGGCCTCCACCGGCCGGAGCCCGTGGAGAAACTGCTGAACGATCCACTGTCCCATCTCGGCATTGAAGGGCTGGGCGTGAAAGCGCATGATCTGCCGCGTCATGCCGCTCAGCGCCAGCGCCGCCAGATCCGGCCGACTCGTCGCGTACTTGCCCGAGTCGATGAGCGCCTGGACGATGCCCTCGATCAGGCGGAAGAAACGATCACGCGACTCCTTCAGCGCGGCGAGACGCTGCGGGGCCGCCCCCGTCTCGATGCGCTGCACCAGCTCGAGGAAATAGGGGAAGCGTGCGAAGAAGCGGATCGTGGCCTCGACGTAGATGGAGACCTGTTGTTCTCCGTCCGCCGTTTTCTTGATCTCGCGATCCACCTCCTGGAAGAGCCGGTTGGAAGCGGTCAGGATCAAACCGAGGTAAAGATCCTCTTTGTCGTCGAAGTAACGATAAAGGGTTCCCTTGGCGACCCCCGCCGCCTGCGCGATGTCCTCCATGCGCACCTCATGGTAACGCCCCTGGCCGAAGAGGCGCGCCGCGGTGTCGACGATTTGCTCGCGGCGGCTGGGATCGATCACACGCATGGAAACGAATTCTTTCAGGAACGATGCGTACGTTGTTAGCATATAACTAGACTGACCGGTCAGTCAAGATTTGTCGGCGATCGCGTTACGCAACACGGGCTGGCAGGGCGCTTACTTCCCGTTTCGTTCCTCGCCCCCGATCGCTACCTTGAATCCATGGACAACGCCCTGCCTCTCGTCGCGCCGCCAACGAACCGCTTCAGCGCCTATGCCGACAGCGTTGAAACGTTGCTCCAACTCTTCCCCGGCATCTACCAGCTCCTGCACCCCGGCCAGCAAGTCAGCCAGATTGAAAGCTGGCCGGCGATGGTGCAGCGCTTCGAGGCTTTCCAGGCCCAGGGACGTCAGCCCGTCCTCGTCGCCACCCTCTTCGGCCCGACCGGCGCCGGCAAGAGTACGCTCTTCCGCCTGCTCACGGGCGTCGACGTCCCCGCCGGCGACGTCGTCCGGCCAATGTCCTACGCCTGCGCCGTCGCCGTGCCCCAGGCCTGGGACGATCCGGCGCGCTTGCGGCACGTCTTCCCGCGCTTTCAGCTCGAGCCGCTGCGCGATCCGCTGCAACTGCGGCAGCCGGACGATCGGCCCGACCGCCTCTTCCACGTCGGCTACCCGGAATCCAACCGGGACGAGCTGCCGCTGATCCTCGCCGACGTCCCCGACTTCGACTCGGTCGAGCAGAAGAACTGGACCAAGGCCGAGTACATGCTCCAGCGCGCCGAAGTCGTCGTCTTCCTCGTCTACGGCGAGGGCTACGCCAATGAGGCGGTGGTCCGCGAGCTGGCCCGCGGCTGCCGCATCGCCGCCCGCCTCGCCTACCTCTTCACCAAGACGCCCACGCCCGAGCACGCCCGCAAGAAATGGGAACACCTGCTCCAAACGTTGCGCAGGAAGCAAACGATGCACGCCGAGGCGTTTCAAGAGCAGCGCAGCGACGGCCGGACGTTGCTCGACTTTCTCGAAAGTAGCCCGGTCTACTTCAGCCCGCGCCGCGACGCGCCGAGCATGCCGAGCCTGGAGGACATCCAACCCGTCGAGCCGGCGACGCCGCCGCTCTCTTCGCTCTTGCGTGGCCTGGACGCCGAGAACCTCTTGCTGACCGGGCTCCTCGAGCCGACGGGGCGCGTCGTCAAGGAAGTGCGGCGCGAGCTGGGGACGGTGCGGCAGAAGATCGACCTGCTCAAGAAGCATCTCGATGACGCGAAGAAGGTGACGGACGACGTCGCGGAGCGGATCGCCGGTAGCGAGTTTCCGCTGACACGGATGATGCAGATCGTCCTCGGCGAGGCGCGGCAGTCGCAGAACTGGGTCCTCAAGGGGGTGATGTTCCCCTTCCGCTGGCTGCGCGGCATGATCGGCGGGGCCATCCAGAGCGGCAAGAACCTGATCAACGTCTTCCGCGGCGCCGAGATGCACGATGAGATGCTGACCCGGCAACAGCTCGAGGAGCGCCGCCTCGGCGAAGGGGTGGAGCATCTCATCAACGTCTGGCGCGGCGACTGGCGTTCCGTCGACCCCCATTTCCTCGAGCAGGCGCGGATCGCCCAGATGCGCGAGCGCTTCAAGCACGTGCCGCCGCCGGAGCCGGGCGAGGTCTGGGAAAGCCACGTCCGTCGCGAGGTGCAGGTCTGGGCCAAGGCCCACCCCTGGCTGTGTGACCTGTTGCCGAGCGTCGGCGACGCCCTGGCCGTCCTGGGCGGCACGGTCTTCGTCATCGACCTGTTCGCGACCGGCGGCATCTTCCATGTCGCGGCCGGCGGCATCGGCGTCGTCGGCGCGGCGGCGGCGGGCGGCGTCGTCGCCGGCGTCTTCCTCCAGTGGATCGAGCGCTGGCAGCTCGGCGCCGTCTTGAAAGTCGCCGACAAGCAATGGCGCGAGCAAAGGAGCGGCGAGTTGAAGACCCACCTGGTCGAGAACTTCTACCGGCCAATGTTCCACCCCTGGTTCCATCTCCAGGAGTTGCTGGAGAAGGCGCCCGTGAAGGAATGCGCCGCGGCGTGTACCGAGTTGGAGCATCTATTCGGCGAGACGCGCGCGGTTTCGGCCAAGGGCGCCTTGACCCTCCTTCCCGACCGCGATGCTCTGGCGGCGGATGGGTCGCCTCAAACTCGGTAATTCCCCGCCTCATGGAGAATGGCCGCACATCGAGTAGAATCACGGTTGGGAGGACTGAACCATGCCTTTGCGCGATCATTTTCGCCCGCCCGTAGATGACCAGGTGTCCTGGGAAGGACTGCACGGTCAGTGGCCGGCGATGATCGTTCATGAACTGCGAAAAACACTCCCCTCGGGATACGTCGCCGCGCCGACGGTTCACGCCGGCTCCCGGGTGGAGATCGACGTCGCCACGTACGAGAAATCCGACCGTACTTCGAGATTTGACGGCAGTCAGGGCAATGGCGGCGTGGCGACTGTGGTATGGTCGCCTCCAACTCCGAGCGTCGCGGTGGAAACGTCCTTGCCGGACTACGATGAGTATGAAGTGCGAATCTACGATACGCGGCGCGGGCGACAGCTCGTGGCCGCGATCGAAATCGTCAGTCCTGGAAACAAAGATCGACCGGAAAGCCGAAACGACTTTGTCGCGAAATGCGCGGCACTACTTCGGAAAGAAGTCGCGGTCAGTATTGTCGACCTGGTTACCGTCCGTCACTTTAATTTGTACACCGATTTGTTGGCGTTCATCGGACAGAAGGACTCGACCTTGGGCATTCCGCCCCCGTCCGTCTATGCTGCGTCGTGTCGCTGGGTCCCGAGAGACAAGGGCATGAAGCTGGAGGCGTGGTCGCACGCCCTGGCGATCGGCCAACCGCTGCCGACGCTTCCGTTGTGGCTGAACGCCGAGCGCGTGGTTCCGCTTGATTTGGAGCCGGCTTACGAGCTGGCGTGCAACGATCTGTGGATCACCTGACTAGCGCTCGATTTCAGGCCCAACACCGTCGACATCCGACCGGAGTCCATGGCGATGATCGCTCCTCGTTTGGAATGGATTGCATTCACACCCAGACCCCCGCTCTGCAATCCATTGTTCTCCTTCGCCGCAACTCCTTGCGCGGAACCATGAAAATGGATTGCACCCGATCTGCAACGAATTCCGCCTGACGCATCGCGCGCCGGCGCCGATCGTTCCAAGGCTGGCAGTCCGCGCATCTTCCTCGGCGATCGAGTTAGGCCGCCGTCCCTCACGACCCGGCTTTCGCACGGATCTGTACTGCTACCTCGGGCTGACCCGGAATGTCGGTGAGCAGGTAAATGGTTCGCTGGAACTCTCCTGTCTTCTGCACCTTGAGCGCGACCGTAAGCTGATGTACTTCGCGGCTCTTGCCGTCTGTTTCGACTCGGATCTCGTCGGTGTCGCCGCGGATGCCCGTGATGCGGAACGTACCGGGGCCGCGCACGCGCAGTTGCAGCTTGGTCAGATGCTCGGACTTGACGGCGCCCAGATCGGCGAAGAGCGGACCTTCCTCAGCTTCGCTGGAGTCGGCGCCTTTTTTCGGTGATTCGCTCTTCGTTCTTGGCACGGCGGTTTTTGGGCCCAACCCGGGGTCTGTGATCGTGACTCGCTTTCCGAGCGATTCTCGGAGATCCGGAAGGAGGTCGGAACGCTTGAGGAATAGCAGCGCGAAACTCGTGTCGATGACCGGCGAACCCGAGCCGCGCCCTAGCCAGCTGCCGTCTGGCCGTTGGGTGGGTAAGAGCAGGTCGAGGCCCCAGCGATACCAATCCTTGCTCCCGATAGTCCTTACGTTGCAAAGCACACCGACTCGCTCGATGGACCATAAGAAGTAGAGATTGGGGACTCCCTTAGGCCCAAGTGTTGTGCTCGCCGACGTCCCGCGAAAGTCACTCGGATCAGTTGTGTAGATTGCAAGAGCGCGAAGCCCCAGCGCGATCCCATCGTCGCCCGGTTTAGGCGAGTCGGTCTTATGGGCCATATCTTCCTCACGAGAGCAGAGGCCAACCGCGAGGCCGAGCAAACCGGCGCAGGTCATGGATCCAGCCCCGCGCTCTCTGCGCGCCCACCAATTGTAGTCCCAACCTTCGAGAGTCTGACTGGCGCGGAAACGTCGCTCCACCTGGCCGAAAACATAATCCAAAGGCAGCTCATATTTTCGCGCTATCCAGAGAGCCAGGAGGGCAAACTGGGTGTTGGAGTTGTCAGCCCGTTCGGCGGTACCGCGAGGAGCCGGCACAGATACACTTTTCGGCGCGGCTTCTCTTTTCCTTTCCCGAAGTAGCTCGATGAGTTTCTTTTCCTGGGCAGGCGTGAATGTCGGACAGGTATATCCCCACCCGCCAAGAGCCGTTTGCCCGCCCGCAAGCCGCAAGATCAACGAGCGGATTAATGGCCGATCGCCGGCTTCTCCGAGTCGATCCAAGAACAGGATCGCCAAGGACACCTCATAGGTTCGAATCAACGCCTGACCATGCGCACGTACGAACGCGGCTGCTTGCTGGATCTCGGGAGCGCCCGGCGCGACCCCGCACTCCAACAATGCCAGAGGCGGCAAAGCCGCGAATCCGACAGGCCAAAGGCGCGGGTTAACCGCCGCCCCTGCCTCGGGGTTGACCACGAGCTTGCCGTCGACCCATGAGCCCGTCTTGAGTTGAGTCCGTCGGAGGAAACTCACCCCCCCTTCGATAGCGAGGTCAACTCGCTTCTGTTCCCTGGGCGCTAGCGGCAGAACAACGGAATCTCTCCTCACCTTGATGACGATCTCAACCTTCTCTTCGTCCGACGCCCGAGCGCCAAAAACCAGGGACAACACCAGGAACGCCACCGTTAGCGCGAGACCCCAAGGGGAGGCCGCGAGTCGAATGGTGGCGGGACCGCGCCTTTTTGCATGCATTAGAGACCCTCACCAGTTTCGCGGAGCGACAGAAAGCCAGACCCCAAGGCGTTGGGTTTGTCAATCAATTGCTCACAGTGTAAGCGGCTCCAGGATTCGCTACCCAGTTAGGATTGGCGTCGGGCCAGTTGATCGTGCCAAAATTCCCAGAAAAGCTGCCGGTTGTTCCGATCAAAGTCCACGTGGCGCCCCCAGTGAGCGTATGCAAACCGGTGAGAGTTAGCGTGCCGGCAAGGCTAGTGGCGCCTCCAACCGCAACGCCATCGCTGACGCCCCCGATGTCCAGTCGCATCGACAGCTGTCCCGAACTGCCTTGCGTGTAGTCGCCTCCGCCCGCAAGGAGAAGCGGCGCGAGTTGTAGCTGATGCAGAGGACCGCCGAACACCACCTGCCCGTTGTTGGTGAGGTTGCCAACGATGCCGTCGTTGACCGTCAAGCCGAATGGCCCCGACGCACCGTACGTGTTCAGATAGCCTGTCACGTTGAGTGTCGACACCCGACCAGGGTCCATCGCGATGATCGCCCCGTACATGTTGATTACGCCGGTCGCCGTGAAGGTGCTCGCCGACGCGCTTGGGAAGGCAAGCATGCTGCCCGTATCCAGATTGAGCGTTGCCTCAATGGACGTCGAACCCGATGTTGAAGTGAGTGTGCTGCCAACGTCCACCTCCATCACGCCGCCGTTGTAGACGCGCACGTCGCCCGCCACGCTGTTGGTACTCGATCCGGTGGAGAAGAACGTGCCGCCGTCGATGTCGAGTTGCGTGTCCGTGCTGACGGTGGCGCTTCCGCTGGACGTGCCCAGGTTGAAGGCGCCTTGCAGGTCCGGGTGGGAACCGCCCCCGCCGCCGAAGAAGCTCAGGGCGGAGGAGTCGTCCACGTTGATCGTTCCGCTCGACTGGAGCGTGATCGGGCCGGTAATGCTCATCGTCCCGGCCGTCCCGCTCAGACCGACGTTGATGGTCCCCGCGTCGTCGAAGCCGGCCGAGCTGACATCGAGCACGTTACCACCCGTCACGGCGCCGGTCACCGTGATCGTGCCGCTGGAGTACAAGAAGAAGCTTCCCGCCGCCGCGATGGTCGCGGTGCTGCCGCCCGCTGTCGTCACAAGGCCGTAGCCGTCGTAGAAATCGCCGACGTTCAGCGTGGCGCCGGAACCCATGGCCAGAATGCCGTATTGCACGACCTCGTTCGTCGTGGTCACGACGTTGCCGGACAGGATGCTGAGGGAATGGGTGTAGCTGTTGTCGGCCAGGATGCGGTCGAGGGCCCAGTTGGCGATGTTGACGAGACAGTCGGTGTTCGAGCCGCCGCTGCCCAGGTACACGTAGTCGCCCGAACTGGGCACGGCGGCGGGCGCCCAGTTCGCGGCGGTCCCGGCCAGGTGATTGCCCGTGCCGTCGGTCCAGGTGTAAGCGGTCATGACCACGCGCGCCTCCAACGTTTCGAGCTGGGGCCGAAAACGGGGCCGCCGACATCCGGGCGGGGGCAAAGCCTTGCGGGCGAAGAGACGAGACAGGACACGCGCCAGCTTACCGAGCAGGATGGCCTCCGGGAAGAGAAAACGGGATTCCTTTACGCCACGCATGGGGATCGAGGCTGCGGGGCGATTCGGATGCGGGCCAGAAGCGACCGACCCACCAAGCCTGCGGGGGGTAAATCTATCTTGGGGGGAGGCAAGTTTTCAAGAGACAAAAAACATTAAAATCGAAGTGAGCAGACACTAGATTTGGCCACAGATGAAATCTCAGGCCCTCGACGAAACGCACGCCGCGATCGGGAGGGGTCGCCTGCCAGGGAGCGCGGTGGTTCAGGCCGCAGGTAGGGCTCGCCAGGACCCTCCCGTTCCTAGCGCCGCCACTTCTGTTCGGCCTCGCTCGGGCGCAGGTAGAGGGGCTCGAGGCGGTAGAGGTCGTCGCGCTCGCCTGCGCGCAGACGGGGCAAGGCAAGGCGGAGCAGGCTGGCGGCGGCGGGGCGCCAGTGATCTTCGGTGGTGAGCGTGACGCCGGGGGGCGCCGTGCGGTGGAGGGCGAGTCCGGGGCCGGTGGCGCAGAGGCCGGGGGGGGCCTGGGCGGCCCATTCGGCGAAGGAAAGGATCCGGAGCGGGGCGGCGGCGCGGAGGACGCCTTCGGAGCGCTCGAAGCGCTGCACGTAGACGCGGCCCTGCTGCGCGTCTTCGAGCACGTCGACCAGGGGGGCGTCTTCGGGCGCCTGAAGCGCGAGGGGGGCGAAGGTCTCGACGCCGATCAGGGCAGCGCCGGTGGCGTAGGCGAGCGCCTTGGCCGACATGACGCCGACGCGCAGGCCGGTGTAGCTGCCGGGCCCGAGGCTGACGACGACGCCCGCGAGGTCGCGCGCCGTCCAGCCCTGCTCGGCGAGGAGGTCGCGCGCATAGGGGGCAAGATCGCGCGCGTGCCGCCGCGCCTCCTCCAGCCGCCGCTCGGCGCGGACGCGCTCCCCTTCGGCCAGCGCCACCGTGCCGACCTTCTGCGACGTCTCCAGGATCAGGAGGCGTTCCATGAATTGCCCTTTCCCCGCCCCGCCCGCTTTGCCACATTATCCACCATGAACGACATCATCACCATCCATACCGACGGCGGCGCGCGCGGCAACCCGGGCCCGGCCGCCTACGCGTTCGTCCTCGCCCGTCCCGGCATGCCGCCGCTCGAGGAAAAGGGCTATCTCGGGGAGACGACCAACAACATCGCGGAATACACCGCCGTTGTCCGGGCGCTCGAGCGGGCGAAGGAGCTGGGGGCGAAGCGCATCCTCCTCAAGAGCGACAGCGAGCTGATGGTCAAGCAGATGACGGGGGTCTACAAGGTGAAGAACACCGGTCTCCTGCCGCTCTACCAGGAGGCGCAGGCGCTCAAGCGCGGCTTCGACGAGGTCCGCTTCCAGCACGTCCGCCGCGAGCTGAACGCCGAAGCCGACCGGCTCTGCAACGAGGCCCTCGACGGGCCGCGCGAGATTGTCCCGCGGCAAGCGGTCCCCGTTCGCTCCGTCCCGGCGCCCGAGCGCAACGTCGCTCCCGCCCGGAAGCCGCGAGACGGCTGGAGCGCCGCGCGGACCGAGGGCCTGGCCATCCTGGAAGAGGCCGCCGCGGCATGGCGGAAGGGGGACGACAAGCCGGTGGTCCAGGTGTGGAACAGCGTGCTGACGGTCCTGGAGAAGCACGGTCTTGTCCGCGACTAGACCCACCGGCTGGAACGAATCCGTTTTTCGCCATCCGGAGTTTCGCCGGCTGATGCTGGCGAACGCCTGCTCGACGCTGGCCGGACGCGGACTGGCGGTCGTCGTCGGGTATCAGGTCTACGAGTTCAGCAAGAGTCCCCTCGCGCTCGGCCTGCTCGGCCTCGTCGAAGCCGTGCCGGCGCTGTCCCTCGCGCTCTACGGCGGCCACGTCGCCGACCGCAGCGACCGGCGCTCCATTCTGCGCACCACGCTGGGCGCCCTGGTGGTGTGTGCCGCCTCGTTCGCGCTCCTGACCTTGAACGCGGGAGGCAGCGCCACCTTGCCCCTCCTCTACGGCGTTGTGTTCATCGCCGGGATCGCCCGCGGCTTCGCCGCCCCCGCCGCGGCCGCGCTCGAAGCCCAGATCGTCCCGCGCGACCTTCTCGTCCAGTCCTCCTCCTGGCTTTCCGCCGCCTGGCTCGGCTGCGCCGTCGTCGGGCCCGTGCTCGCCGGCCTCAGCTTTTCCTACCTCGGCCCCTCCGCCACCTATCTCGGCATCGCCTCGCTCTATGCCGCGGCCGGCCTGTGCGTCCTCGGCATCGCGCCGCGTCCCCCAATCCCGCGCGCGGATACCGAGTCCGTCTGGGCGAGCATCGCGGCGGGCATCCGTTACGTCGCCCGCGATCAGGTCCTGGTCGGCTCGATGGCCCTGGACCTGTTCGCCGTCCTCTTCGGCGGCGCCATCGCGCTCCTGCCTCTCTTCGCGGAGGACGTGCTCGGCGTCGACGCCTTCGGCCTCGGCTGCCTCAACGCCGCTCCCGCCGTCGGCGCCCTGGCCACCATGCTGCTGGCGACGCAGCGCCCGCCGGTTCGCCACGCCGGCCGCAACCTCCTCCTTTCGGTCGCCGGCTTCGGCGTCGCCATGATCGCCTTCGCCCTCGCGGAGAACTTCTATCTTTCGCTGCTCGCCCTCGCCGCGGCCGGGGCCTTCGACGGCGTCAGCGTCGTCATCCGCAAGTCGATCCTGCGTCTGATGTCCCCCGATAACATGCGCGGCCGCATCGCCGCCATCAGCTTCATCTTCATCGGCTCCTCCAACGAGCTGGGCGCCTTGGAGAGCGGATTGGCCGCCGCCTGGCTCGGACCGCAGCGCTCCGTCTGGGCCGGCGGCCTGGTCACGTTGCTGGTCGTCGCGCTCGCGGCCGCCCTCGCGCCTCGGCTGCGCGGCCTGAGGCTCGATCCGACGCAGGCGGCGGCGCGTGATGCGAAGAGCGACGATGAGCTTGAGCGAGCTTGACAGGATATTTTTTGTCGGTACATTAAAGGTATGCCAACCACAACACCCCGGCGCGGCAGACCGCCAAAAGCTGCCAATCGCGTCAAGGCCGAGTATCTTGACATCCGTCTAGAGTACACCGAAAAGCAAGCCTTTCGAGAAGCGGCGGACCTGGCTGGACTAGACTTGTCAGCATGGGTTCGTGAAAGGTTGCGGTCAATTGCTCGAAAAGAACTTGAGTCAGCCAACCGGCCGGTCGCGTTTCTAGGCAGGAGTGGCAATCGTGGCTAAAGGGAAAAAGAATCCAGCAACTGAACCAGTCGCCACGGCGCCAAGCGGCCAACCGATCTGTGTCGCTTGCGTTGCTTGTGACAGGGTAATCCAAGGGAACGATTCCACCGTCAGCCTGATTCGAGTGATAGACACGATCACCCTGCCAAAAGAAGATAAACGTGACAACGAGACGATGATCGAGATTGGTGACGTAACCATGGTCACCCTGCTCAAAAGGGGAGACGCCCTTGGTGAACACAAACTGGCGCTCCTAGCGGTTGATCCATCGGGCAAGAAGACGCCAATTGGCATGTTTACGTTTTCCGTCTCGCCGGACTCAGGGGCTGAATCAGGAGTCAACGTCTTGAATCGCTTTCGGGTTTTATGGGGCGGTTACGGGTTGTATTGGATCGAGCTTGTCATGGGAGATGCTACAAACACGGTGCTGGCGAGGACGCCTATCAAGCTCATCGCGCCGCCGGAGCCAGCGAAAGGAAACAGCGATGCTACACCAAATTCGAGTCAACGCAAGAGACACAGGAAATAGCGCAACCACTGGCGCTTGGACGTTCAGCGGTCCGGTTTCTCCTGTACCTGTCTTCTCCGTTGTTGTTTCCCCACCACCAGCGTTTGCGGAGATGGCATGTCCGTTCAAGCAAGAAGCGATTCGCAGCCGGTCTGCCTCTCCTGATGCCATTGGGCCCATGAATAAGCAGCCCCCATTGGATCACCTTCGTAGCCTTGTTTTCACGCCGCCAACGACGCTGGATCTTACCTTTCCAGACAAAACTTTCTCGCTGGACGTGACCGCGTTGGATGTTCCAGCCAATCGACTCGATTGGAGGACGGCAAAGACGTTACCAAACGAAACCGGGCTAGCTGTGGATGTTATCAACAACAATGAGAAGATTGCGATTGATGCTGCGACCCTTCGCTATTTGGTCGATCCGCAATATGCAGCCCAAATCGACCAGTCGATAAGGGACTTGCACATGACCCCAGCCGAGGCAGAGGAAGCGTCGCGACTGTCACTATTGACGCGAGATCATAGGTGGTACGATGTTGGCGACGAGGGCGATCTACTTGACTGAATGAGTGGATGATGGGGAACAAGATGTGGAGACTCTGGATGTCGGTAGCATCGTTATCGCACCCTTTTCCATCGGTCGACATCCTGGAATTGTACTAAGCACAAGAAAGGACATACGGGACTCGGGAAGACTGCTTGTGGTCGCCATCTCCGAAAACGAAACCATTTCTCTTCCTGAAGATCGCATCGAAGTCCCGCCGCGACTGGGCATGAAAAAAAGATGCTTTGTCCAATGCGATGTCGTCGAAACATTCCCCAGGAATCAGGTCGAACCAAGGCAACGAAAAGCTTACGGCCCATTTCTCGAAAGTGTCATAAGGCAAGTAACAATTGCCACAGACCGTGCAAAGAGATCAACGCAGTCTCAAGACGGTACCTAGATTCCCACTGTCGGCTTTCCCACTCCCATGGAATCCGATCATGATGCCGCGTCGTTTTCCGCTCGTCCTCGCGCTCGCGTTTTCCTTTGCCCCCGCAGTTGAGGCGCATTTCCTGTTTGCCCGTGTCTTGCCGCCGGCGGAGGGGGGACGGTTTGCCGAGGTCTATTTCAGCGAGCTGGCCGAGGCCGGGGACCCTCGCTTCATCGAAAAGATTTCCGCCACCAAGCTCTGGCTGCAAACGACGCCGGGCAAGTTCGAGCCGCTCGTCGCCACCAAGGCGGCCGATCGGCTGCGTGCCCATGTGCCGGCTAATGGGAGCGTGTGCGTGGTCGGTTCCTGCGCCTACGGCGTGCTGACGCGAAAGCCGCCGTTCTTGCTGCGTCACTTCCCCAAGGCGGTCGCCGGCAAGCCGGAAGAGCTGAACCGGATGCAGCCCCTCGGCAAGCTGCCCCTCGAGATCGTGCCCACCTTCTCGAAGGACGAGGTACGCTTCGTCGCCCTGCTCGACGGCAAGCCCTTTCCCGGCGCCGAGTTCATCACCGTCGACGCCGCGCTCGTCAACACGAAGCTGACGGCGGACGCCAAGGGGGAAGCTGTGTGGAAGCCGGCCGCGTCCGGGGTCTATTCGGTCTACACGCGGCACACGCGCAAGGAGGCAGGCGAGGCGGGGGGCAAGAAATACGAGGAGATCCGCGACTTCGCCACGGTCGCGTTCACCTGGCCCCTCGTCCGCGGCGACGCCGACCCGGCTGCCGTGGCGCTCTTCGAGGAGGCCGTGGCGGCGCGGGCGCAGTGGGAGAAGTTCCCCGGCTTTCGCGCCCGCATCAAGGGCGCCGTCGTCGGCCGGCCGTTCGCGGGCAGCGTCGCCATCGACGCGGCCGGGGCCATCGATTTCAGCGACGACGATCCGAGCCACCAGGAAACCGTCTCCGCATGGGTCGAGGAGCAGTTCGGCTCCATCGTCCTGCACCGGCTCGCGCGGCCGGCCCGGCCCGGCAAGGCGAAGCCGATCGTTCGCTTCGCCGAGGGGAAGGCGGACGATCCGCTCGGCCGGCTGCTCATCTTCGACGGCGGCAAGTTCGCGTCGAGCTATCGGATCAAGGACAAGCAGATCGCCGTCGTGAACCGGAACCTGGGCGCCGAGAACATGACGATCACCATCGTCGACAACGACACGAACCCGGAAGGCCGCTCCCTGTCGCGCAGCTACATCGTCCATTACTGGGACGCGGCATCGGGCCGGCTGCTGCGGACCGAGACGGTGCAGGACCGCTGGCAGCGCCTGGGCGCCTGGGACCTGCCGGCGTTTCATCAAGTCAGCGCCAGCGGTGACACCGGGATGGCGGTGCGCAACTTCACGCTGTTCAAGCATGAGCTGATGAAGTAGCCCGGCATCCTGCGAGCTTTCTCAACGGGCGCGGAATCGATGGCGGCGCCGCCCGGATCGTGTTACGCTCAATCCCCGCGGGTCCTCTTGCCGTCTGTAGGGCAGAGCAACCGTATTCCTGGAAAGGACCGAGCCATGACCAGAAGCGCATTGTGCGGCCTCCTCAGCCTCGCCTTCGCCGCGCAGGCCGACGCCGCCTGCTGTTACTTCTCCGCCAAGAACGCCGATATCCTCCAGCCGGCGCAAAAAGTCTTCCTTACCTATGATCCAGCCGAGAAAGTCGAGACGTTCACCGTCCAGCCGAAGTTCGAAGGCAACGCGCTCGACTTCGGCATGGTGATCCCGACCCCGGCGCAGCCGAAGCTGCACGAGATGCCGAAGGAGTTCTTCAAGCACCTGGCGATCTACACCGTCCTGAAACGGCGCCAGTCGCCGCACAGTGAGTTGCTGCCGGTGCTGTACGATCGCTTTCGCGGTGTCGGCCGGGCCATGAAGGCGCTCGAAATACTGGACGGCACGGATGTAACCCTCAAAACGGGAAAACTGCCGGCGGTCCGCATCCTCGAGACCGGCGTCGTCGGCTCCCTCGACTACAAGGTGCTCGAGGCCGACCGGGCCGACGCCCTCTACCAGTGGCTCAAGGACAACAAGTACCAGTTCTCCGGCGATGAGGCGACGCTCGACCATTACGTCAAGAAGAGGTGGTTCTTCACCGTCATGAAGATCGACACCATGGCGATGAAGAAGAACAAGGACGGCACATTCTCCGGCGAAGTGACGCCGACGCGCTTCCAGTTCGCCAGCGGCAAGTTCATCTACCCGCTCAAGATCACGCAGATCAGCGTCAAGGACAAGACGGAAGCGCTTATCTATGTGCAAGCGCCGCACAAGGTCGACCTCCCCGGCGACTGGACTTATCAGTACACCTGGGTTCCGATGCTCCAGGCCGCGACCGGCTGCACGCCGGGCGGAATCCAGGGAGGCGGCGAGGAGTGGGTCAAGGCGCTCGGCGGGCAGGTCCCGGTGCTGCTCAAACGCGCGAGCGATCTCGGCTTCCGCTTCATGCCGGGGCAGCGTCCGGCGCCCAATCCGAAGGGGCACATCCCGACGACGATGGAATGGGGGCGCAAGCTGAGCGCCGCCGACATCAAGGTGCTCAAAGGGGAGGCGCCTTACAGCGAGAAGGTTCCCAACGTCGACGAAGGCTTCACCGCCGCGGACATGAAGGACCCCAAGCGCGCCCAGGCAATCGTCAAGGTGATCCAGGCGCGGCTCGCGAAGGCACAGAAGGAACGCCCCTTCGGTTACGCGGTCCGCGACGTGCCGGCCGATGATGTCAAAGGCTTGACGCAGCTTGCCGGCCACCTTCAAGAGGGACTGTTCATCACCAAGTTCCGGAAGATCTTCTGCCGCGACGAGATGAACGAGGACCTGGTGCTCGTGCCCGCGCGCCAGGGGGAGCAGGAGGACCGCTCGGAGTACGAAGAGATTTTGCCGACGTCGCCCCCGTGAGTCGAGCGGCGCCCGGGTCTCAGCCGGAACCTTGCGGCCGGCGGACGTGTCTCTAAGTTATCAACGACTGCCGCGCGGCAAAGACGCTGGCGCCCTCTCTCTCCGCAGCGGAGAAAGAGGGCGTCGCGTTGGCAGCGCAGCCGTCGACGAGATGGTAGGTGATCGCGCGCCCGTAGCTCAACTGGACAGAGCATCGGTCTTCGGAACCGAGGGTTGGGGGTTCGAATCCCTCCGGGCGTAATCTCTCCTTCCCTTGTGAGGAAGGGCTCCGCAGCGTCTCTTTGCCGAAGATTGCTTCCCCTTGGCCGGGCTGGTACGATCAATGAGCAAGGAGAGGCGGTCTCATGCGTGATCCGTTTGCCTGGTCTTTCCCGATCGGTCGGCTTTTCGGCATCGGCATCCGAGTTCACTGGCTCTTTCCCGTCCTCGCCGTCGGCCTGATCGTCCGGCTCGCGACCAAGGCGTACGTGCCCTGGCTCGACGCTTCGGTGTTCGTCCTGCTCATCTTCTTCGTCGTTCTCTTGCACGAGTTCGGCCATTGCGTCGCCGCCCGGTGGGTGAATGGCGACGCCCGCGAGGTCCTTCTGTGGCCCCTGGGCGGCCTCGCCTTTTGCGACGTGCCGCACCACCCGCGCGCCCACTTTTGGACGGCGGCGGGCGGGCCGCTCATGAACCTGGTCATTTGCGCCGTGGCCGCCCTCGTGCTGGGTTTCGCCTTCGCCCCCGGTTTCCAGCCCCCGTGGAACCCGATCCCCGATTGGGGGGGCTGGTGGCCTTTCGCATCGCGGCTCCCCATCTGGGGCGGCGGCCTCGAGGAAGCGCCCGCCGCCGCGCTGCTCGTCGCCCGCCTCTTCTACATAAGCTGGCTTCTCTTCCTCTTCAACCTCGTCCTGGTCGGCTATCCGATGGACAGCGGCCGGATGCTCCAGTCCGTCCTGTGGCCGCACGTGGGCTACCGGCAGGCGACCCTGTACTCGATCTACGCCGGCTTCGGCGTCGTGGTCCTGCTCTGCCTGGCCTGCATGATCTGGGACGACGTGCTGCTCCTGTTCCTCGCTCTTTACATCGGCTTCTCCTGCCTGAACGAGTGGCGCAGCCTGGAAGCGGGGGGAGAAGACTCCCTGTTCGGCTACGACTTCTCCCAGGGCTACACCAGCCTGGAGCGCGAGAATCCGCCGGAGGCGGCCCCCCCACGCCCCAAAAAACAGAACTTCATCCAGCGCTGGCTGCAGCGCCGCGCCCAGCGCAAGCTGCAGCGTGAGGCGGAGCAGCGCATCGCGGACGAGAAACGCATGGACGAACTGCTCGAAAAGATCCAGCAGCACGGCAAGCACAGCCTCACCGACGAGGAACAGCGCTTTCTGAAGAAAGTCGCCGCTCGGTATCGGAACCGAAGCTGAGGTCGGAAGTCAGAAGTCAGAAATCGGAAGTCAGAAGTCAGCGCGCGGGCTGCGCGTGGCGCTGTGTTCTCGTAAGATGCCCTGTAACGGACTACCGAAACTCTGACTGCCGAAACCCTGACTTCCGACGTCCGGCAATGTCGCAACTCATCCAACCACGCACGCTAAAGGGTTTTCGCGATTATCCGCCCGAGTTGATGATCCCGCGCGAGCATCTGCTCGAAAAAGCGCGGCGCGTCTACCGCTCCTACGGCTTCGCGCCGATCGATACCCCGGCCCTCGAATATGCGGAGATCCTGCTCGGCAAAGGGGGCGAGGAGTCGGACAAGATCATCTATCGCTTCAAGGACCATGGCGACCGCGATGTGGCCCTGCGCTTCGATCTGACGGTCCCGTTCGCCCGCTTCGCCGCCATGTACGTGCCCAAGATGGGAACCCCCTTCAAGCGCTATCACCTGGGCCCCGTCTGGCGCGGCGAGAACACGGGACAGGGCCGGTACCGCGAGTTCTGGCAGTGCGACTTCGACACGATCGGCACCACGTCGAACGCCGCCGACGCCGAGACCGTTCTCGTCATCCATGACCTGATGGTCGCCCTGGGGATCGAGCGCTTCCAGATCCGCGTCAACAACCGGCTGGTCCTGAACGGCCTGCTCGAGCGCCTCGGTCTGGCGGACAAGGCCGTGCCGCTCCTGCGCTCCCTCGACAAGCTCCCCAAGATCGGCAAGGAGGCGACGCGCGACGAGATGGTGACCAGCGCGGGGGTCACCGCCGAGCAGGCCGAGCGCGTCCTCCAGCTCGCCCAGTCCGCCGACGATAGCCGTGAGACGCTGGCGCAAGCCGAGCGCAACGTCGAGGACAACGCGAAAGGCCGCGACGGCATCGCCCGCCTCCGCCAGCTTCTGGACGTCGCCGAACAGGCCGGCGTACCCTCCTCCCGCCTGAAGATCGACCTCGCCATCTCACGCGGGCTCGACTACTACACCGGGACCATCTTCGAGACTTTCCTCACCGACCTGCCCGGCATCGGCAGCGTTTGCTCCGGCGGCCGCTATGACAACCTCGCCTCCCTCTATACCAAGCAGGTGCTCCCCGGTGTCGGCGCCTCGCTCGGCCTCGACCGCCTCCTCGCCGCCCTGGAGGATTTGAAGATGCTCGAGACGGTGGCGACCCCGGCCCCCGTCCTCATGGTGCAGTTCGACCCGCGCTTCCTGGGCCGCTATCAGAAGACTGCGCGCGCGCTGCGCGCGGCCGGCATCGGCGTCGAGGTCTTCCCCGACGCCAAGAAGATCGGTCAGCAGTTCCAGTACGCCGAGAAGCGCGGCTTCCGCCTTGCACTCATCGCGGGTGAAGACGAATTCAATCAGGGGGTGTGGAAGATAAAAGACCTGGCCAAGCGCGAGGAGAAGACGGCGGGAGACTCGGAGCTCGAAGCGGCGTTACGGGAGGCGTTACGAGTTGAGCATGGAAAAGCGACGGCGGAGTGACCCGAGATGATTGACCTAATCATAATCTTAATCCTAATCGTAATCCGGTTTTTGATTAAGATTAGGATTACGATTAGGATTAGGATTAGGAGAGCAACGTATTCTTTGCAGCGACCTGTTCTCGATGCAGCCATGATCCGCAGCAACCCCTACGAAGCCGCCTTCGAGGCGTATCTCCAGCGCACCGGCCTCTGCTATGTCGCCGTCGACGAGAGCCGGCGCTCGTTCCTGGGGAATGTCTCCGTCAAGAACCTCGATTTCATCGTCCTGGGCGCCGCCGGCTCGCGTCTCCTTGTCGACGTCAAGGGCCGGCAATTCCCCACCGGGCCCGTCGGCAAGGAGCGTTACGTCTGGGAGAACTGGTCCACGCTCGAAGACATCGCGGGGCTGGAGAGCTGGATCCGTCTCTTCGGCTCCGGCTATCATGCGCTGTTCGTGTTCCTTTATCGCCTTCAGCCTACAATTGAGATACCGGCCGACACGCCGGACCTGTGGACCTTCCGCGACGCCCGCTATCTGCTCCGCGCCGTGGCTCTCGAAGAGTACCGCCGGCACATGAGGGTCCGCAGTCCCAAGTGGGGGACGGTGTCGCTGCCGGGCGCGAAGTTCAAGGAGCTGGCTCGGCCGTTCCGCTTCTACAGTCACACCTTGCCGCTGGAGGCGCCGCTTGGCCCGGATCAGGATTGGGACCTCGTCGAGAGCCTACGCTTTGCCGCTCAGGCAGGCCCTCACGCAGGCACGCAAGCAGCGGGTCGCGGGGCTTGAACTGGAGGTCGGCGGCGACCTCGCGCCGTCCCAGCTCTCCGAAACCGGCCGGCGCGAGTTGAAGCATCTCTTCCGCTCCCAGGACCTGGACGTCGCCGCCCTGTACGCCCCCTTGCGGCGCGGCCTCGACGCCGCCGAGAACCAGGCCGGCCGCGTCGAGTATCTCAAGCAAGCTCTCACCCTCAGCTACGAGTTGGGCCCGCGCCTCGTCGTCGCGCCGGTCGGCAAGGTCCCCGCTCTGGAGAACGACCCGCGCTTGCCGCTGTTTCAGGGCGCCCTGGAGGAGATCGCCCGCCACGGCGACCGCGTCGGCGGCCGCCTCGCGCTCGAGATGGGCCTGGAATCCGCGCCGGCGCTGCGCGATTTCCTCAAGCGCTTCGACACCGGCAGCCTCGTCGTCTGCTACAACCCTGGCGCCCTCCTCGCGGGGGGCTTCGATCCTTACGAGAGCGCCGCCATCTTGCGGGAGACGGTCGCGCATGCTCATGCTCGCGACGCCCGCCTCGTCAGCGTCATGGGCCGGGCCGCGGAAGTCCCTGTCGGCCACGGCGACGTCGACTGGCTGCGCCTCGCCGGGGCACTCGAGGAGATCGACTATCGCGGCTGGCTCGTGGTCGACGGCGACAACCTCGGGGCCGCGGAAGTGGCCGCGTCGGTTGCCTTTTTGCGGCGGATTTTCGGAGAGTAGCCGCGGATTTCACGGATGAACGCGGATCAGAGACTGCAGAATCCGAAGCGCGGAATGGAATGAAAAGAGGCTCATCCGGTTTTCGCGTGTTGTTTTCGTCAGTCGCCTCGCGCAGTCCCGTTACGGGTTCCTCTTCTCTGTTCGCTTGTGCAGCCAGGGAACCTCTCGATGCAGACGATCGCAAATTGAAGGGCGGCTTCATGGAGCGGCTTCTTGGTCGCTTTCGCCCAAAGGTCGAGCTGGTTTCCGGCGGCTCCGCACTTGAACCAGCGCAAGGCATGCTTGATGAGATTGGCGGAAAACACGCGGTTGCCGCCTTCTTCGCCATGCAGGGGGCACGGCCCCGAACCTGGCTTCCGGCGGATCGGGCAGCCTCAAAACCGAGTAGCCCAAGGACATCCGCCATGGAAACCGCCTCTCGAACTTTGCGAAGTCGATGGCCGACATGCCTTGCTGCTCACGGGAACAGAGAAGAGGAACCCGTAACAGGATACCGGCAAATGACTCCACCCGGAATCCAAAACGCGCGTTTCCCGGATGAGCCTCAATTCGCCTCTGGCACGCCGCTTTGGAACGGAATCACGCGAAGGCCCGGCACCCGCGAGAATTCGGCGACATTATCGGTCAACAATGCTCTCGACGCCGCGCTTTCACTTCACCCGCTTCATCACCAGCAGCCGGTTCCCGCTCGCCGCCTTGGTCTCGAACTTCGCCGGGGCCTTGCCGCCTTCGACGGCGTAGCAGAGCTTGAATTCGTCACCGCTTACCTGGATGATGCCGTTGGCCTTGGCGCCGGGCCCGAACGGGCTCTTGGTGATCTCGAAGCTGATCTGCACTGGGTCCTTCTTGGCGTCGATCGTGTACTTCATGACAAACTCGGCCTCGTCGCTCTTGAGGACGAGCTTCTCGGCGTCGATCGTCACCTTCTGTTTCTTGAGCTCGGCCGGGTCCGCCTTCTCGCCGTTCTTCTCGCCGGCGACGATGGCCCATTTGCCGAACATCTGCTTGACGTTGAATTCCTTGTCCTTCCCCGCGGAGCCGTCGCGGCTCGCGACCAGGATGAGAGCGAGGGTTGCCAACACGACGCCTGCCGTTTTCATGCTTGCTCCTTTGAATGTCCGCGTGAAATGGTCCGGAACAGCGATCGATTTGAGCGCTGATGATCTTATCGCTTATCGGGCTTCAGCCAAGCGCGTAGTTGAAGTCGTGGTCTCACGACTTCGGCCAAGCCGTGCAATCACGACGCCGTCGGTATCCCCGGTATCTCCATGACCGGCCGGATCTCGACCGTCCCCTTCCGCGCCCCGGGGATCCGCGAGGCGATGCGGATCGCGTCGTCGAGGTCCTCGGCGTCGATGAGGAAGTAGCCGCCCAGGTGCTCGCGGGTCTCGGCGAAGGGGCCGTCGGTGACGAGCGATTTGCCGTCGCGAACGCGGACGCTGGTCGCGGTCGAGACCGGATGGAGCGGGTTGGCGCCGAGGAACTGGCCTGCGGCGGCCAATTCCTGACACAACTGCGTGGATTCGACGTAGCAGGATTGCCGCTCTTCGTCGGTCATTGCCTTCTCGCCCATGTAGATTAAAAGGAGGTACTTCATGTCCGTCTCCGGGTTGGGAGCGCCGTTCGGCAGGCGAGGCCGCCTGCCCCACAAAACCTGGTCGAACGGGGCTCGCTGGAATCGACACGGCGCCCGCACTTTTTTTACGAAATGAGCACCTCCGCCGACGCCGCTGCCGCCCTGGACTCCGTCTACCGCTCGGATTGGGGCCGCATCGTGGCCACGCTGATCCGGCAGGTCGGGGATTTCGACCTGGCCGAAGAGGCGGCCCAGGAGGCGTTCGCGGCGGCGGTCGACCAGTGGCGCGAGTCCGGCGTGCCCGATTCGCCGCGCGCCTGGATCATCCAGACCGCCCGGCACAAGGCCATCGACCGCATCCGCCGCAAGGCGCTGACCGAAGACAAGCTCAAGACCTACGCCGCGTCCCGCCCTGCGGCGGCGGAGCCGGCGCTCGAAACGGACGAGATCGCGGATGACCGGCTCCGCCTCATCTTCACCTGCTGCCACCCCGCGCTGGCGCCCGAGAACCAGGTGGCGCTGACGCTGCGCATGCTCGGGGGTCTCGAGACGGACGAGATCGCCCGCGCCTTTCTCGTTCCGGCGCCGACGATGGCCCAGCGGTTGGTGCGGGCCAAGAGCAAGATCCGCAGCGCCGGCATCCCGTATGTCATCCCGGAAACGCGCGACTTGCCCGAGCGCCTCGGCGCCGTCCTAACGGTCATTTATCTAATCTTCAACGAAGGCTACACCGCGACGCGCGGCGAATCGCTCGTGCGGACCGATCTATGCGCCGAAGCGATCCGTCTTGGCCGTCTTGTGCATGCCCTGTTGGCCCTGACGCCCGCCGGCGAAGCGACGGGTCTGCTCGCCCTCATGCTGCTGCACGACTCACGGCGTGAAGCCCGTCTCGACGAGGCCGGAGACATCATTCTGCTGGAGGAGCAGGACCGGTCGCGCTGGAACCGGGAACAAATCGCGGAAGCGCTGCCTCTGGTGCAGGACGCGTTCATAAGCGGGCCCGGCCCGTTCGCGCTGCAGGCGGCGCTGGCGGGGGAGCACTGCCGGGCGGCGCGTGCGGAGGAGACGGACTGGCGCCGCATTCTCGGGCTGTACGACCTGTTGGAACGCACGCAGCCCTCCCCGATCGTCGCGCTGAACCGGGCGGTCGCCCTGGCGATGGTGGAGGGGCCAAGGGCCGGGCTGACCCAGATCGACGCGCTGGCGGCGCGCGGGGAGCTCGATGGGTATCACCTGCTCCATGCGGCCCGCGCCGACCTGTTGCGCCGCCTCGGAAATCGCGCGGCGGCGGCCGGAAGCTATCGGCGCGCCCTGGACCTGGCCACCAACGAGAGCGAACGCCGGTTTCTGACACGGCGCCTGGGCGAAGTCGCAGGCGACCCAGAAGCGCGTCCCTGATCGGCGCCGCGTCACGCACGCACGGTTTCCAGATGCGCCGCGGCATC
>JAXMAR010000022.1:0-109687 GCA_046350295.1 Gemmataceae bacterium | reverse complement strand
TCCTGGCCCGGCGCCGTCATCGACGCGACTCAGGGCGAAGCGACAGCTACCGTCCCGCAGATCCCCGGATTGCAGCTTCTGCTGCTTGCGCCTCTCCTCGTCGGCTTGCTGCTTTCCTGGCTGTGCGCCTATCCCCTCGAGAAAGCCGCCCACGACCGTCTCACGCAGCCCCAATCTTTCCCCGGAATTCTGGCCTACCTGGCGCTGCAGGCGCGGCACAATCTGCTCCTCATCGTGCCACCCATCTTTCTCTTCCTTTTCGAACAGACACTGTTCTATCTCTGGCCGGGCCTGCAGGAATCGAGCGCGCTGGCCCCCTTCCTCGCCGTCGGTCTCTTGACGCTCGCCTTCGTCAGCATCCCTCTCTTGCTTCGCTATTTCCTCGGCTTGAAGACCTTGCCCCCCTGCCCTCTGCGCGACCGCCTCGAAGCGATGGCCCGGCGTCTCCGCTTCCGCTTCGCCGACGTCCTCGTCTGGGACACACGGCAGACCATCGCCAACGCCATGGTCACCGGCCTTTTGCCGTGGATGCGCTACATCGTCGTCACCGACCGGTTGATTCAAGAGTTGTCGTATGAAGAAGTGGAGGCCGTCTTCGCCCACGAGGTCGGGCACGTCAAGCATCATCACATGCTTTTTTACATCTTGTTCCTACTAGGCAGCGCCTTGACGCTTCTCGCCCTGGGACAGATGAGCCGCCAGTTCCTCGGTAGCGATCAGCTGGGCTATCTCCTGGGAAGCCTCGGGCCGACGCTCCTGGCCCAGGTGGACAGCAACGAGATCGCCTTCATGATCCCGCTGCTCGCCTTGATCGCCGTCTACATCGTCGTCGTCTTCGGCTACATCTCGCGCCGCTGCGAGCGACAGGCCGATGTCTACGGCTCCCGCGCCACTTCCTGCGCAGCCTTCATCGGCGCCCTGGAAAAGGTGGCCCACCTCAACGGCATCCCACGCGACAAGCCCGGCTGGCTATCCTCCTGGCAACATGGCACCATCGCCCAGCGCGTCGCTTTTCTCGAACAACTCGACGCCAACCACCACGTCGAAACCCGCTTTCAGCGTCGCCTGGGCATGCTGAAGTGGTCGATGGCGCTGGGCCTCGCGGGTGTTTTAGGCGTGTCGTTCCTGTTCCTGGGCCCGGAACGCGTGTGGGACATCATCCGGCGGCTGTAGGCTGTCCGAGGCTCGCTCTTTTTAGCGATAGCGCACGCTCCACGGCCGACCGTCGCAGATCTTCTCCCAGCGTTTATTGCCGCCGCGATCGAACTCGGCGACCGCGCGCGTGGTCATGCTGGCGGCGAGGACGTTGCCGTTCGGGAGACGCGTGGCGCGGAAGACGCCGCCCATGTTGATGGTCATGAGCGCCTTGCCCGTGGTGTCGATCTCGCGCACCTGGCTGTTGTTCATGGTGGCGACCAGATAATGCCCGTTGGGCATCGCCTCGACGCTGCACCAGCCCCCCGCGGGGCCGAGGTTGATGGTCCGCACGTCCTTGTTGGTGAATGGATCGAACTCCATGATCACGCCCTGGGCCGTCATCGCGAGCACGTTGCCGTTGCGCAGCTTGGAGGCGCTGAAGATGTAAAAGGTGGGACCGCGGTTCAGGTTGTAGAGTATCTTCTTCTCGGGTGTGATCTCCATCACGCTGTTGTACATCGCGATGAAGGTGTTCCCGTTGGGCAACCGCTGCGCGGTGATCGGGTTGCCGGGCACGCCGTACTCCCACGTGATGGCGCCCGTCTGATCGCGCTCGGTGATCTTGTTCGCGGAGTTCTCCGCCAGCAGCACGCGGCCGTTGGGGAGCACCTGGGCGTCCATCACCCCCATGACGCCCTTGATGGTGAAGCGCGGCCGCAGGTCCCGGCCCGACTCCCCACACCTGGCCGCCGGGGACGCCGACCGCTGAGTCGTATTCGCAGACCATGATGAGGCCGAGATGGGCGCCCGCATCGCGCGGCCATCGGTATCGATGGCCGAGGCGTGGGCGGCGTACCACTTTGTCCCAGGCGCGGCGAAGCTGGCCCTGGAGGCGGAGAGAGCCATCGGCCAGGGTTTCGATCGGGCCCTTCTCGCCCGCGAGTCGCGCTGGTCTCTTCGATCTGCCGAACCTGGGCGGCGGGAAGGTCGTTGATGAGGCCGATCAGCTTGGGGACACCGGCCTTGTCCCGAGCGGCGAGCAGGCCCTGAGCGGCGCTGGAGGCGCATTGGGGACGGGGTCGCTCAGTAGCTTGCGCATGCGTGCTGCTCGCCGATCCCGATCAGCCCAGGACCAGCGGCGACGCGGCGCGCCCTTGGGAGCAGATCTTCCAGGGCGGCGGGCAGCAACGGATCGACTTTCACCTCGCGGGCCGAGAGCAACGTCGAGCTCGTGACCACGTCTTCCTCGACGCTCTCGTCGTCGGCGAAGGGAGCATTGCGCGAGCAGTACGCGGATGGCGGCCGCCGGCGGTAGCGCCAACCCCCGGCCTGGCCAGCAGGCACTGGCCATGGCTCGGCAGCGGTCAGGGCCTCTCTTGATCTCTTCGACGCACAGGAAGGCCCGCCGGGCCACCTCGGCTTCCGGACTCTCCAGCGCAAACCGAGGAAGGCCGCTTCGCCGGCGTCCCTTCCTTGATGAGGGCAAAGTGGGCGCAGGCGCGCACCTTGTAGATCGGGTCCCCGAGATCCTTGACCATCTGCTGCAAACGCTTCTGATCCTCGCTCAACGTTCGCTTCTTCAGGAACTCCAGAAGCGAGGTCTCCACATCCGGTATCTTGAGCGCCGTTGCCCGCCAGCAACTTCTCATCCTGCCCGCGTTGTCCTTCAGGCTTGCGGCGGCGTTTACCGGTCAGACTCAGCTCGGCCCGGGCCGGACCAGCGCGTCGGGATCGGCAAAGAACGGCGGACCGTCTCCGCTGACCAGTATCCCCCACCCGGCCCAGGCTGTAGACCGCCGCCGCCCGCCGCTGCGGTAGCTGTCCTTGAGCGCCCCAAGAAGTGCCGCCTGCACGCCTTGCTCCCGTCCACCGCCATCACCGCCCAAGCTGGTGAGCACCTCCTCCTCCACGTACTCGTCATTCGCATAGGGCAGGAAGTTCAGCAGCGTCTCGATGGCGCCCGCCGGCTTGCGCGCCGCGAGCAAATGGGCCGCGGCAATCGGCTGATCCGGCCCCATCGTGCTTTCGATCTTTTTCATCAACGTATCGATACGCTTCGAGCGCTCCAGAGGAGCGTCTTTCAGGCCGTCTTTAAGGAAAGGCAGCGCCCGTCGTACCGGAGCAGGTCCTGCATGGCTTTTCCGCGTTCTTGTAGACCTCGCTTCCAGGGAAACTGTCGACCAACTCCACCAGGGCCGGACGGTCGCTGTCCTTGAGCGAACGGCTCTCGAAGAACTGAAGCAGGCTCTTGTCGTCGCTCTTGATCCCGGCCATCTTTGAGTGTCTGTTCGTCCTGATCGAGCCGGTGTCTGCGGGCGTAGAGGCCGCCCGCGTCAAGAAAAGAACCAGCGCGCTCCCGCGCATCCGAGGATGAAGGGGAGGATGCGCCGCATGAAAGCCGCAGAAAAACGAGCCGAAGGCGGGAAAATCCGGACCTCCTTCAATGGCGTAAACGGTCCAGATGCGAAAACCTAACGAAATCGCGGCCGCCACGCCCTTTCGCGCTTCCATTCCAGGCGGCACGACCCGCCGGGTCCCGCGCCGCGCAGAGCGGCATCCGGGCGCCTCGCGTACGACGGCGGATCGATCAGTCGCGTCGGGCAGGAAAAGATGTGAGTACGTGACACGGCTTCCCAAAACCGAGCCGAGAACGATCCTTTGAGAGTAGCGGCGCCGGCCGGAAAGCGTGCGGCGCCACCGATCGCTACTTCCGCGCTGCAGCGGGCCGCACTTCGAGACGTCGCTCGTAGAAACCGAGACGGCCACTCGCGCTATGGGCGAAGAAAAGGACGCGGTAGGCGGGCACATCCGGCGAAAGGTCGAAGCTGACGCTCGCCTTACCGTTTTCCGCTACGAGGGCCGGATGCCACAGCACCGTGTCCTGGAAATCGGGACGCAACGGGAAGGAGCGATAAGCGTACTCTCGCACCAGGAGATAGCGCCCCTCATTCTCGTCGGCATCCCCCTTCCGCGCGTCGTCCTTGGGAGTCGACATCGGTGGCGGCAGCGGATTCTTGGTCTCCGCGGTCGTTTCCTTTTTCTTGTCCTTCTTGTCCCCCTCCGCTGTCTTTTCCTTGTCTCCGGCCCGGGCGGCGCTGTACTCGTCAAACTGCTTCTGCACGTCCTTGGCCGCCTTGAACCGCTCCTGCATCTCCTCGTTCTGGAACAGAGGCTCGATCGGCACGGGCGTGTAGGAGCCGCCTTTGTCGCGTGTGAGGGACTCGAACAGCTTCGTGGTCTGGACCTGCTCCTGGCGTATCGTCGTGGCGGTGGTCGCCGTCGCATCCACAGGCGCCGCCAGGCGCTTGGCCAAGAGCGGCGCGACTCCAGCCTCCATCACGTTCTCCGTTTCATCTCGGAGCCGTTCTTCAGCTTTAAGGGCGAACGGGCCGAGGATGGTCGGCGCGTCGCCGGTTTTGAACATCTCTCGAAATACCGGGTTCGGCTCGATGAAAGAATCGTAGCGGATCGCGACAAGCCATCCGCCGGGAGCGGAACCCACGGTCGCCTCCTGCCGTCCCAGGAAATACAAGCCGAACGCGCACGCCAGGCAAGCCATGGAGACGCTAAAGGAAAGACGAGGCGAGGCGGCCCTGGCCCAACGGTACGCGCCCCAGAGAATCGCGCCGCCGCCGAGCGCCAGGCAGGCGAGGATGAGAACCGTCAGCGCCAAACGACCGTAAAGGGTCGGCAGCGCCTCGAATTTCGCCAGGTTTTCGAGGGCGTCCCTGGCGACAAGGACCGCCCGCTCGCGCTCCGCCTGAAGCTCGACGCGCCGACCGTTGGCCAACTTCGCATCCTGGGCGAGCTTGTCCGTCAGTTCCCTGCGGAACGCCAGCCTTCCCTCGAAGAGCGAACGGTTCTCCCGGCTGAAGATCGGCAGCGGAATGTACCCGCCGCTTTCTCCCTTGCGCTCCGTGACGGTCGTCTTGTCGCCGACCTTCTTGGCCTCTTCCTCCACCTTGGCCAGCTCGGCGTGCTCGCCGCCGACCGGCGCGAAGCGGCGATAACCGTGGACACTCAGGAACAGGTCGAGGGCGGTCGGCGCGTCCTTCCCTCTGGTGTCGTTGAGCGCCAGGACCGCCTGATCGAGGTCGTCGCCGGTCGCAATGTCGGAGGCGACGTTGAAGAACGCGTGCATGTTCGACTCGGAGAACGGCGAGCAGACGCGCTGATCGACGATGCTGAGCCCGATCCACGAGGTCGCCGGTTTGCCGCTTTCATCTCGCACGTCGATGTCGGCGCTCACGTTCTGTCCCGGGTTGAGCGGGCCGCTCTTGTCGAGCGTGCAGGTCACGTCGAGCTTGCGTGCCGGGGCACGGAACACCAGCCGCTCTGCCAGGGGGCGGACCAGGCTGCGGCCCTCGACCATGCGTCCGGGCGCCTCCAGCAAAGTGACGCGCAACAGGCCGTCGATCGCATCCGGCGCGGCGACCAATGCCGTGTTGTCACCCTTGGCGAGCGCGAGCGCCTGCTGATCGAAAACGACGCCGCGGCAGGCGGCGACCAGCAACACCGCGCGCGGCGGCCCAGGATTGCGGAGGACGACCTCGATCGGCGTCCCGGCCTTGGCGACCGGCTCCTTGACATGCAGGGCGACGCCGTCGCTGGCCATCTCGACCTTGTCGAGAGCGTTGTTCAGGTCGAGCTTGCCGCCGGGCAGCGCGCTCGAGCGCAGCGTCACATCGTACTTCTCCTTACCGTGCGGCGTGAAGGTGAAGAAGCCCCAACTCTGCTTTTCGGAGCGGTAGACGAGCCCCTTGCTCGAATTGATTTCCAGGGCGGCATCGACGGGAGCGCCCGATGGCG
Source organism: Gemmataceae bacterium (assembly GCA_046350295.1). Taxonomy (GTDB): domain Bacteria; phylum Planctomycetota; class Planctomycetia; order Gemmatales; family Gemmataceae; genus JAXMAR01. Next base: position 103,741 of record JAXMAR010000022.1, on the reverse strand, counting down.
ACTCGAGGTTGAAATAAACCTTGTTGTGTACCCCGGGGACGAGCCGGCCGGCTTCGGGGTAGAAGTTCGCGATCACGTGCGACGGCGCCACAGGCACCGGTTGCACGATGCGCTCGACGCTCTTGCCTGTCTTGCGCTCCAGCTCCACGTAGGCGTCGCCGCGCTCGATCTTCGGCGGCAATTTGAACTGCAGGAGCGTGTTGCCCAGCGCATCGGCGTTCAGCTTTTGCGAGAAATCGGCGGCGTAGGCGCCGGCGTTGAGAGCGGGCACGGGCTTGCCGTCAACAACGATGCGCACGTCGTACGGGTTGGCCCCGGTGATCGCCTTCTCGGCCTTGTCGTCCTTGCCCCCCTCGCGCGCCGCCGTCACTGTGTCCTTTTTCTTGCCCGGGGAGCGTGCCCGCCCGGTGATCGTGACAACGTCTCCAGCCTTGTATCTGGCGCGGTCGAATTCGATGTCCAGGGACTCGCGCGTCACCTCGACCGGCTGCCGGATGCCCAGCACATGCTCCTTGCCGGAATCTTCCGGGCGCACGTGCAGTGTGTAGTTCCCGCCGGCCAGCTCGTCGGTGAGGGCGAGGTTGCCGGCGCTGATACCGCCCGGGCCCGTCGTCGCCGCCACCTCGACCACCGGCTTACCCGCGTCGTTCACCAGCGAGAAGCGGAGCGGGATCGATTCCTTCGGCGGCTGGTGACTGACGCGGTCCAGCGTGACCGTGCGGAAGAACATCACCTCGCCGACGCGAAACGTGTTCTTGTTGAGCGCCAGGTGCGTCGCATAAACCCGTGGCGCCGGGGTCAAAGTCTCCTCGAACACCTCACGGGTTTCGCCCGCCTTCGCCTCGAGCCGAAGCTTCGCCGGCCGCTTGAGATCGAGGCCCTCCGGAAGAGGCAACCGAGCCTCCCCTTCGCTCGTTATCTTCTTGTGGTAGAGTACCTCCCCGGTCGCCGCGTCCGTCACATCCAACTTGACATCGGCCTTGGCGGGCTTGCCTTCGAGGCTTCGCGTTGTGACCCGGCACTCCGCGGGGACCGCCGGGTGATACGTCGTCGGCCCCATGGCATGGACGTGGCTCGTTCCGCCCAGATCGCGCAATGCGGTGAGTTTTTCCTTGTCCGTGTTCACCTTGAGGGCCGCGAACTCCCCGTCGATCTTCTCGATCTCTTTGCGCGACGCCGTCACCGCCTGCTCACGTTCCGCGTGGCCGCCCTGGTACATCTGTTGCAAACCGATCGCCACCGCCAGGATCGCGGCGGCCGCTGTCCACGCCGGCCAGAACCGGCGCAGGTGTGAGCGCTTCGATGGGCGCGCGGTCAAGGGCAGCGTCGCCGGCGTTTCCTCGACGACCAGCGTGCTCGGGGCGCTCGCCTCGGTCGCCACCAGGCCGGGCAGGGAGAACGGCGCCACCTCGCAGACGATGTGGGCCGCCCGGTTGAAGAGAGCTTGCTGACGCTGGGCGTCGCCCAAAGCCGACTGGCATTCGGCGCAGCCGCTCAGGTGCGCTTCGAGCGCGATCTTCTCGCCTTCGTCGAGAAGGCCGTACAGGAAGTCCAGCAGTTGCTCGCGATAGGTCTCGCAGGGGGCCATTGCTTACTGTTCCTTGAGCGCGCCTTTGAGCTTGTGCAGGGCCGCTCGCATTTGCGTCTTGACGGTCCCGACAGGGCTCCGGCGCAACTCCGCAATCTCTTCGTACGTCAGATCGCCGTTCTGCCGCAGAAGAAAGACCGCTTGTTCCTCTGGCCTGAGCTCCTTGAGGGCGAGACGGAGCCGGTCCAGGGTCTCTTTTTCCTCCAGAGCGTCGGCCGCCGAATGGTTGGCCGGCGCCTCCGGATTGATGTCGCTGCCCATCGGCTTGGCGCGGCGCCGCCAGGCGTTGCGTTGCAAATCCTTGGCGGCGTTCAGCCCGACGCGGAAGATCCAGGCCCGCATGTTTCTCACCTCGGCCAGGCCCTTGCGCGTCCGCCAACACTTGAGGAAGGCGTCCTGGGCAGCGTCCTGGGCATCCTCTTGATTTCCCAGGACGAAAAACAGGGTGCTCACCAGTTCCGCACGCACATCGTTAAAAGCGCAGACGAACATCTCCGCGGACAGCTCCACGCCGCTGGACGTCGGCTGCACTTTCTGGGTGCTCACGGCCAGTTTGCTCATACCCTCATCCTTCCAGACGAAGGGGCGACTCCATTCGATTGCCGGATTCGGAAAAAGAAGGGCCCAAAAGACTTAAGGCGACAGGCGCGACCCGAGCGGCCGCGGCGGGAACAAAGGAACCCCATCCCTATCTTGTGTCCGGCGCCGCGTTTTCCTTCGCGGAGCGGTTCATTGTAGGCGGGTTTTGGCGAGGTGGGGAACGAAGCGGCGGATTTTGGGCGGGTCGAGAAAGCGGCTTCGCCAACGGCGACGTGACGATGGATAAAGCCAAGCGCCAGATCATCTTCCTGGTGTCTTTAAGGTTGAAGAAGGCGGAGTGACGTTACAATAATCGAGGGAAATGAAGCATGGCGTATCGGATGTGACCAACTACGGCGAAGTCGGGCCTGTCTTCTTCGACCTGGGCCATCATGGCGACGTGGACCGAACCCAGATCCTCCGCTTGCTGCGGATGACGCCGACCGAAAGGCTGCGCCATCACGAACGTTGGCGCTATTTTCTGAAAGAGGTGGCGCCACGTGCAAAGCTTCTTCGAGGAACTCCTCCAAAAGCTGATTGCAGCGAAGGTTGAGTTCATCGTGGTGGGCGGAGTCAAGCGCCGTGCTGCAAGGCGCCTCCATCGTCACGAAGGATATCGACCTCTGTTATCGACGAACGCCCGAGAACATAAGACGCTTGGCGGACGCCTTGAAGCCGTTCCAACCGCGCTTGCGCGGTCTTCCGCCCGACCTCCCCTTCGTCGTCGATGAACGGGCGTTGGCATTGGGGACAAACTTCACGCTCGAGTTGGGAAACGAAGATGTCGACTTGCTGGGTGAAATGAGCGCTATCGGCGGCTACGACAAGATCATCGGCCAGTCACTGGACATGGAGGTGAGTGGCATGGCGATCAAGGTGCTGCCTCTTGCGTTGTTGATCGAAACCAAGAAGGCGGCTGGCCGCCCCAAGGATCTTGCCGCCCTCCCGGTTCTCGAGGCGACACTCGATTTGCAGCGCCAGCACACGCAGGGCGAAGGCAGGTGAGTTTCCGCTCTACTCGCCCTTCCCGCGCCCCTTCAGCTTCGCCCGCGTCGCGTCCCACGATTTGTTCGCCTGCGCCTCCCAGACGCGCAGGTTCTTGAATGACGCTGATTCTCCCGCCACTGTCAGCCCGAAGTTCGCCTTCTTCACGTCGATCGCGTCGTGCGTTCCATAGGCGACATGCTTGCCGTCGAGGCTCGCCACCATCTCCTTTCCCTTCAACTCCAGCACCAGCGTGTGCCAGGCGCCAGGCGAAATGGGGGTCTTCACGGCGCCGAGGATCTCGCCCTTCTCCTTTTTCTTTTTGTCCTGGTCCTTCCGCACGCTTATGCCGGCCGCGTTCACGACCACCCGGCAAATGTGTCCCTTGGGGGCGTTGATGCTCAGCGTCGTCTGCTTGGCGCCATCGAGCCGGAAGTCGTACTGGATGACGATGGCGTCGAAGTCCAGCAGATAACGCATCACGGCGCCGTGCATGTCGCTTTTCAGCTCGGAGCCGCGCAAGACGCCGTCGACCACCTCCCACTTCCCCTTGCCGACCTTCCATTCCTTCACCGGCGGCTTGTTGAAGTCCTCGCTGTGCAGCAGCTTGCCGCGCTCCGTCATCAGCGTCTTTGGCTCATCGGCGCCGGCAAACGCGGCGCAGAAAAGGAGAATGCAAAGGCAGCGCATGGGTCGCTCCGGGTTGAACTGCGGCGACACGACACCGCGTGCATTATCGGGCAGGACCGTGCTTCAGGCAAAAGGAAAGAGCCGCTGGTTATGGCCGCGAAAAGGGAAAAGCCCTCGAGGACGACTCGAGGGCTTGGCGTATCGGTACCCCGCACGCTCGAAGACTCGCGTGCGGGCTTGGGGGGGCGTCCTTCCCTTCTCCGGTCAAATGTCGAAGTAGAGGTAGAACTCGTAGGGGTGCGGCCGCAGGCGGACCTGGTCGATCTCGCGGACGCGCTTGTACTCGACCCAGGTCTTGATCACGTCTTCGGTGAAGACGTCCCCCTGGAGGAGCCAGTCGTGGTCCTTCTCCAGGTTGTTGATGGCCTCTTCGAGGGAGCCGGGGGCCTTGGGCACCTTGGCCAACTCTTCGGGCTCGAGGTCGTAGATGTCCTTGTCCAGGGGCTCGCCGGGCTTGATCTTGTTCTTGATGCCGTCAAGCTGCGCCATGAGCATGGCGGAAAAGACGAGGTAGGGGTTTGAGGACGGATCGGGGCAGCGGAACTCGATGCGCTTGGCCTTCGGAGAGGCGGAGTACATCGGGATGCGGATCGAGGCAGAGCGGTTGCGCCGGCTGTAAGCGAGGTTCACAGGCGCCTCGTACCCCGGCACCAGTCGCTTGTAGCTGTTGGTGGTCGGGTTGGTGATGGCGCACAGGGCGGGGGCGTGCTTGAGGAGGCCGCCGATGGCGTAGAGGCCGGTGTCGGAAAGGCCGGCGTAGCCGGAGCCGGCGTAGAGGTTCGTGCCGCCCTTCCACAGCGAAGAGTGGACGTGCATCCCTGTGCCGTTGTCCTGGAACAGCGGCTTGGGCATGAAGGTGACCGTCTTGCCGTGCTTGCGGGCGACGTTCTTGACGATGTACTTGTACTTGACGACGTTGTCCGCCATCTCGACCAAGGGGGCGAAGCGCATGTCGATCTCGCCCTGGCCGCCGGTGGCGACTTCATGATGCTGCGCCTCGATGTGCAGGCCGCAGTCGATCATCGTCAGCATCATCTCGCTGCGGATGTCTTGCAGGCTATCGGCCGGCGGGACGGGGAAATAGCCTTCCTTGTAGCGGAGCTTGTAGCCGAGGTTGGGGCCCTCGGCGCGGCCGGTGTTCCAGGCGCCTTCGGAGGAATCGAGGAAGTAATAGCCGGAGTTCTGCGTGAAGTCGTAGCGGACGTCGTCAAAGATGAAGAATTCGAGCTCGGGGCCGAAGTAGGCGGTGTCGGCGATGCCGGACGCCTTCATATAGTTGACGGCCTTGCGAGCGACGTTGCGCGGATCACGCGAGTAGTCCTGGCGGGTGAGCGGGTCCTGGATGTTGCAAAGCATCACCAGGGTGGTGTCCTTCATGAAGGGGTCGATGAAGGCGGTTTCGGGCTGGGGGATCACCAGCATGTCCGATTCATTGATGGCCTGCCAGCCGCGGATGGAGGAGCCGTCGAAGCCGAGGCCGTCCTCGAAGACACTTTCTTCGAACGTCTTGGCGGGAACGGTGAAATGCTGCGCGATGCCGGGGAAGTCCATGAAGCGCAGGTCGATGGCCTTGACTTCCTTCTCGCGAATCAGGGCGAGTACTTCTTTCGGTGTCATTTCAGGTGAGGCTCCAAAAAGGTGAGGGACGTTGCTTTGTTTTTATGAACGGAATGAAGATTTCCAACCACGGATCACTCGGACGGCGTCGGTTTCCAGCAGGCAGAGAAATTGGAGGCAGAAAAATGGAGAACGCTGCTCTTTTCTTGCCCCGTGATGGCTTCTCCATCCGTGTCATCGGTGGAATCCGCGGCGAAAAATGCCTGTCACGGTCCAATCGCCTGGCCGCCGCGCTCGCCGGTGCGGATGCGGACGCAATCGTCGAGCGGGAGCACGAAGATCTTGCCATCGCCGATCTGGCCGGTTTCGCCGGAGCGGGCGGCATGGACGATTGCTTCCACGGCGGCTTCGACGAAGGCGTCATTGACAGCGATCTCGATCTTCAGCTTCGGCAGCAGGCGGACGACGAACTCCGTGCCGCGGTAGACCTCGGTGAAGCCGCGCTGCCGGCCGCAGCCGCGCACGTCGCTGACAGTCATGAGGTAGACGTCGACCTCGTTGAGGGCGTGCTGGACGGCGTCCAGCTTTTCGGGGCGAATAATGGCGGTGATGAGTTTCATGGCTCGCGTTTCAAACAAGAAATGACCAGATCCGAAGCGCACGCTTCGGATCGGTCCGAGCGGGCGAGGCCTTCCGCCTCGCTCCGGGAATGAACATTTTTCTATTGAACGCTCAGCGACACGTTCTTCTTGAGCGTGCCCGCGAAGAGCTTTTGCAGGTTGGTTTTCACGGTCTCCGGGTCGCCGCCGCGGAAGTGGAAGCGATTGCCGGTCACCGTCGTCATGAAGGGGTAAACTCCCTTGAAGGCGCCGGCGTCGGGCGCCTTGCCCGGCTGGCACATCTCCGACCAAGCCGAGAGCAACTCGCCGTTGGTGACGCCGTCGACGATGACGCTGAAGCGCTTGCTGCCGGGGGGCATCTTCGCCGGCCTGGGCTCGGGGGCGGCCGAGACCGTCTCGGCGGCGAGGCCGAAGTCGAAGCCCGCCTCGCCGTGCTCGGTCTGGTCGAGGCCCTCGATCTCCGCTTCCGGCGTCGTCGTGAAGCCGAGCGTCACGTCGATCAGCTTGGTGATGACGAAGCCACCCGCGAAGGCGAGCACCGCCGAGACGACGGCCGCCTTGAGCTGGCTGAAGACCTGCGCCGCGTTGCCGGCGAAGAGGCCATCGGCGCCGGAGTCCGGGTTGACGTACTTGAGGCAGAAAAAGCCGGTCAGGAGGGCGCCGAGAAAGCCGCCGACGCCGTGGACGCCAAAGACGTCGAGCGAGTCGTCGTACCGGAAACGTGGCTTGCAGCAGACGGAAAGGTAGCAAACGGCTCCCGCGATTAGCCCGATGATGAGGCCGCCGGAGACGACAACGAATCCGGAGCCGGGCGTCACCGCGACGAGGCCGGCGACCAGGCCCGAAGCGAGGCCAAGGGCCGTCGGCTTGCCGCGGTGCAGCCACTCAACGAGTACCCAAGAGAGGCCACCGGCGGCGGCGGCCGCCTGCGTGGCGGCGAAGGCGGAGACGGCCAGGGAGCCGGAGGCGCCGGCGCTGCCGCCATTGAAGCCGAACCAGCCGAACCAGAGCAGGCCGGCGCCGACGAGGCAAAGCACCATGCTATTGGGATGGATGGCGTGCTCGGGATAGCCGACGCGTTTGCGGAGAACGAGGATGCCGCCCAGCGCGGAGAAGCCGGCGGCGATGTGGACGACCGTGCCGCCGGCGAAGTCGAGGGCGCCGAAGCCGCCCGCGTCGGTCGGCCGGCCGAGCAGACCGACCAGGTTCTTGCCTGCGTCCGCCGCCACCTTGCCGGAGGGGTCGAGGTCCCACCAGTTCATCGCCCAGACCATGTGCGCCAACGGGCAATAGATGAACGTCACCCAAACCAGCAGGAACAGGACGTAGGGCCCGAAACGGATACGCTCCGCGAAGGCGCCACTGATGAGCGCCGGGGTGATGATCGCGAACATGCCCTGGAAGAGCATGTGTGTATACACGTAGATGTTCGTATTCGGAAGAACGTCGTCCGGCTTGACGCCGCTCAGGAACAACAGCTTGGAACTCCAGCCGAAGATGCCGCCGTGCGAGTGGCCGAAGGCGAGAGAGTAACCAACCGCGACCCAGTAAACGCCGACAATGCTGAGAGCGATCATGCTCTGCATCATGGTGGCGAGCACGTTCTTGCGCCGCACCATGCCGGCGTAAAAGAGGGCGAGGCCGGGGACCATGAGCATCACGAGGCCGGTCGACATCAACATCCAGGCGTTGTCCCCCTTCGTCTTACCCTCCTCGCCGGCCTTCTGAGCCTCTTCTACCGGGGTAAGTTTCGGGGGCTCTTCCGCGGCGGCGCGGGGAGAGAAGGAGACGAAAAGGCAGACCAAAAGGCCGGCAAGAATGGCCTTGCGAACAGTCGGCACAGCAACCTCCTTGGGGACCAGGATGGCTCTCGCCGCCAGCGGGCGCACAGCGAACGAGGAGAGGAAGGAGATTTCCTTGTTAACAAAACGGGCTGGTGAGCAAAACTTGAGCCGTAAAGGCGATCTACGGGATGATTGAGAAGCAGGTGCTTGTTACAAAATGGGTTGAGTTGATGGATTTATTTCGGCGGCTACACGCGACCATGAGCGTCTGCCCGATATTTGTGCGGAAGATGCAGGTTTTGCGGGCGCCAAATGGGGCGCCGATCATTGTTCTTGCGGCTGGTTAGGAAAACTTCCCGTTCACCCGGGCAGCCGTCACCCTGGCGGCGCCGGCAGGTCGAGCCGATCCTCCTCCTGCGGCGTGAGCAGTACCCAGATCCCGCGGCCGACGTTCCACTCGAAGGTGCGGCGCTTGACCGCGATGAGGAAGTCCTTCGCCTGGTTCTCGTTCCGGATCGGCAGAGGCGTTGAGGTCACGCCGGCCAGCGTTTCCTCGTGGCGTGCAAGCAGTTCGGCGGGGCCAGCGTGCAGGCGCCGTTCGACCACATACTCGGGCGGCGTGAGGAAGCGGGCCCGGAGATTGGTCGTCGACAGAAACGTCCCGTCCTCCAGGCGCGAACTGACGGCGCAGCCATGGCTTGCCTTGCGGCTCGGGGTAAGGCTCGCTCGCGCCCAGGTGAGCATGATGACGGCGTCGCCGCGCGGCGCCAGCAGGACCGGCGAGTAGGCTTCCAGGTTTTCGCTCCCGTAGACCGTCTGACAAAAGGCGAGGCGGGCGCCCAGCCGCTCACATTCCTCCACCAGCGGCTCGAGTACGTCGAGCGCCTCCATCGAAATCCGCTCGAATGGGATTTCACGGACATTCTCCTCGTGGAGGATCGCGTGCCGCGCCGGCGAGCGCAGGCGGAGGATCTTCTTGACACAAGCCGCCAGGAAGACGGGGAAGGTGGAAGAGATCCGCCATAGCTCGCGGAAGGTCAGCCGTGTCGTGTCGGTGCGGAAGTATGGCATGCTGTCGCGGCTCAGAGCCGAAAGCGTGAGCGACGGAACGCCCGCGGCTCGCGCTTCGATGCGCCTCGCCCCGTTAAGAGCGAGACGTCCCTTCTGGTCCTATTCGTGCTCACCGTGTCAGGCAATCAATCCCGCTAACCAGGCGGGCACAGGCTCATGCAACTCGACCAGTTGGCCATGGTCGAAGAGCGCGACTTGTCGAAACGGCGTCGCCAGATCGCTGTTGTCAAAAACCAAAACATGGGGTAAGCGCCGCATCGCCCTTTCGAGATTCTCCAGCGTTCGGGGAAATCGCGTCCGCAGCTTGTCATCCGGAACGTCGTGGCCACCCTGCGACACGCGCATCGCCACGCGCTCGGTTGACTGCTCGGGGTCGGCGATTCCGATGTAACACAAGACGACGATGGCTCCGCCTCGCGCCGCTTCATCCAGGAATGCGACCTTGTCCCCCACGGGATCCGAAACGACCGTTTCGAAGACAAAGCTCTCCCCGCTCTTGAGCAGCTCGCGCCGCACGGCGTCAGCGATTCGCGCCGCTTCGTAAGGCCCGAGAGCCAGCTCCTCCGCGAGCACGTCCGCATTGACGAAGCGCAACCCGGCAGGCGCCAGATGCGCGTGATAGAAAGTCGTCTTGCCGGCCCCGTTGGGCCCAGCCAGCGCCACGACGATCGGCCGTTCATCGAAGCGGGAGAAGTCCATGGATCACTCGGCGGCCCGAAACTCACGCCCGACGAAGCGGCCGACCGTCCTGGTTCCATCCTCGTCGATGCGGACGAGCAAGTTCGGAGATCCGGGCGCCGGCTCGTAGTGCGGAAAGGGCCGCGACTCGAGATAGGCGCGGACCCGCTGCCGCCCCTTCTTGGAGTCGACCGAGGCCAAGAGCTCCGAGAGCGGCTTTACCGCCCCCGCCCGACGCAGCGCCAGCGCGCGGGCGCCCTCCAGCAAGGGCTCGATGGCCCGCCCAAGTTTGGCCCAGAACTCGATCTGACCCGCGATGGACCGCTCGGCAACCTCCGCCGTGAGGCGCGCGTCGAGAACGATTTCGTCAGAAAGTTTGACGGGTTGGCTCATGAGGAAATGGTAGCATTTTGCTACCAACATTGCAACCCTACAGGTTTGCGATCGGACTGCCGTTCTCTACTTCTCTACTACTCACCATCAACCAGAAAACCAAAGACGGTGAGGAGAACGCACACAATCAGGGCGCCATAAGCGACACGATGATTGACCCGTCCCTTTGCGGCGCCCAGGCCGAAATGGCTGCCCTGCCGATGCCAGAGCCAAAGGCCGAGCGGCGCGGTCAAGGCGCCGAAGAGCCAGAGATGCCAGGGAGCGGCGCCATGACGCAGCATGTCCCCGGCGTCGCCGACGCGATCGAAGAAGCCGACGCCGATGTAGAGGCCGTTGGCGAGCAGGCAGAAGCCGGCGAAGAAGCGGAAGAGGAACGCGACCGGCAGACCGAGGGCCACAGCCGCGCCCCAGAGGAGCAAAGGCGCGAGAACACCGAAAATCGGTCCCGCCCACACGCCGAGCAACGGGCTCGGGTTCTCGGCGAAATCGGTGCGCGAGATGGTCAGCGGATGGAGGACGACACGCGCAACGCGGCCGCCGCTGACCCAGGCGCCGAGGACGTGGCCTAGCTCGTGGACGGCTTGCATGCCGAGCCAGGAAGCGAGGAGTGTGGAAAAGATCAGGATGACTTGTGGGAGGCGGGTCGTCATATCCCGGCTTTTCCTTTCTTGGCCACATACGGTAAGATTCAAGCATGAGCCAGACCAAAACCGAGCACATAGTCAGCAAGCTGAACGTTTGCGGCGGCAAACCCTGTATCGCGGGCACGCGCATTCGTGTTCAGGACGTTTACGTCTGGCACGAGCTACAGGGACTCTCGGCCGACGAGATCGTCTCCCGCTTCCAGCACCTCACGATGGCCGACGTCTACGCCGCCCTGTCCTATTACTGGGACAATCGCGATGAGATACAGCGGCAAATGCAGGAGGAAACCGATTTCGTCGAGCGGATGAAGCAGAAGCATCCGTCGCCACTCAAGCAGAAACTGGCAGGGAAGGATGCCCAGAACCATCCGATTTCACCTGGATGAACACATCGATTTCGCCGTCGCCAGGGACTCCGCCGCCGAGGCATCGATGTAACTACCAGCGCCGACGCCGGTCTGCTCGGCGCCGAAGATCCCGATCACATCGCGTCCGCCGTCGCGAACGGCCGGGTTATCTTCACCAACGATTCCGACTTCTTGCGGTTGCACGACCGGGGCGTCGAACACCCAGGGATCGTCTATTGTCATCAGCAGAGCCGCTCCATCGGTGAGATGATCCGTGCTTTGGAAGTCGTTTGGGAGATCCTCGAACCGGACGAAATGCGTAAGCGCGTCGAGTACATTTGAGGCCGCTCAAGGATCCGCGCGGCCCACAAGAGCAACGGCGCGAGGATCCCGAGGCCGCCGGAGGCGTGTCGTCATTCCGGCGCCTCAATCCCACCAGGCAGTCACCACGCCAAAACCCCGCTCGCTTGTGCCGAGGGCTCGGCCGATCTCGTCTTCGTCGGTGTGGCAGCGCACTATGTCGGCGCTCCAGTCCTCCTCCTCCGCGACGCGCGCGATGCCCGCCGCGTCGGCGTGCGACTTGGTGAGAATAAAGAGTCGATCGACATTCCAGATATTGTCATCCAGGTCGCGCAGCTTGATGAGTCCGCTGGTCAGCAGTTTGCCCGGTCTGGTGTAATCGCACAGGCCCGGCTGATCGAAGAGGACGGCGATCCAAAGGTCGCGGTGGCGCAGCAGGCTGTCGTGGATCTTGGGCCCGTCGAAGGCGTTGAAACGCGTGCGGCGGATGAGTTCGAGCTGGATTTCCTGGACGGTGGCTTGTTGTAGGTCCATGTCAATGTCTTTCTCGGCGTGGCAATTCTCTTGCGACATTCGGCGGCTTGAAGGCGCTCAGTTCAATACGCGGCCCGCACGAACCATTAGCTTGCGACATCAGAATTGCAACAGCATATTCAGGCGTCGCTGGGCCTCGTCCTTCCAAAACGGAATCTTGCCCCGAAAGAGCTTCCGGTGACCGTCTCTTTCTCCCGGCTCCTCGGGCCGTTCGGCGAGTTTCCGGTACACCGCGATAGCCTGATCTTTTCTTCCGAGAGCGATGGCCAATCCTGCATAACGGTCTTCGGATCGAAAGCAGAAATCCGGGTGTCCAACCAAATTGCGATCACAGAGACTCGCGTATTCCTTGAGAATCGCTTCGGGATCCGTGTATTTGTCGAACCACAACAGGCCTTGCTTGAGGATGACGTCGGCGGCATCGCAGACGGTGTTCTCGACCATCCCCGCATCGCCCGCGATCGGCCAGACCGTCTGGGGGTAGTTTCGCGGCTCCGGTGTTTGCCTTTCCAGATGAAGGCGATAATCGCATTCCCATTCCAGGGGGCGGTCCGTTGTTGTTTCGGCCCATGGGAGCAGACGTTGAACATCGATAAAGACGCCGAGATTCACGGCGAAACTGCCAGCTGACGCGTGCGTGCCATCGCGGAGAGAGATGTACGTGCGATACTTGCCGACGGCCGATTGCAAGTTGACGACATCGATGAATAGGTGGCGGGACCGCCAGCCAGAGCGACCCGAGAACTGGCTAAAGCCCAATGCTTTCAACGCCGGCCAAACTCGCCGCTTGACTGCCCGAGTGACAAGGAGAGCCGGTGATAGTGTTGGCATCGCGAATCCAATTCGAACATCTACCGCTTGCGGCGTCCCCCAGGGACGCGTAGCGTTTGCGATGGCACACGGCTGCTACCAATCGCGCGCAGCCTCACGCAATCAACTCCCGTACCACCTCCCCATGCACATCCGTCAGCCGGAAGTCGCGCCCCGCGTAGCGATACGTCAGCCGCGTGTGGTCCATCCCCAGCAGATGCAGGATCGTCGCGTGCAGATCGTGGACGTGCACGCGTCGCTCCACCGCCGCGAAGCCGAACTCATCCGTGGCGCCGTGGACGTAGCCGCCGCGGGCGCCGCCGCCGGCGAGCCACATCGAGAAGCCGTAGTGGTTGTGGTCGCGGCCGCTCAGGGCCGGCAATTCCGCCACCGGGGTGCGGCCGAACTCGCCGCCCCACATGACGAGGGTACTGTCGAAGAGACCCCGCAGCTTGAGGTCGGTGAGGAAGGCGGCGATGGCCTTGTCCCAGTCGCGGGCGAGGTTGCGGTGGTTGGTCTCGAGGGCGTCGTGGTTGTCCCAGGGTTGGCCGCCGCCGCTCCAGACCTGGACGAAGCGCACGCCGCGCTCGAGCAGGCGGCGCGTGATGAGGAGCTGCCGGCCGTGCGTCGTCTGGCCGTAGCGGTCGCGGACGGTGAGCGGCTCGCGCGTGACGTCGAAGGCGTCGGTCGCCTCGGACTGCATGCGGTAAGCCAGTTCGAACGTTTGCAAGCGCGCTTCGAGCAACGCGTCCCCTTGCCTCTCCTCCAGGTGCAACTCGTTGAGGCGGCGGACGAGGTCGAGCTGGCGGCGCTGCTCGGCGGGGCTCAGGGTGTCGTTGCGGATGTTCTCGATGAGGCGGCGGACGTCGGTGTGCTGCGTGTCGACATAGGTTCCCTGAAAGGCGCCGGGGAGGAAGGCGGAGCGCCAGTTCTGCGTGGCGACGATGGGATAGCCGCCGGGGCACATGGCGATGAAGCCGGGCAGGTTCTGGTTCTCGGAGCCGAGGCCGTAGGTGATCCAGGCCCCCATGCTGGGGCGCGGCAGCCGGCCGTCGCCGCAATTCATCATCATGAGGGAGGGTTCGTGATTGGGGACATCGGCGTGCATGGAGCGGATGATCGCCATGTCGTCGATGTGCAGCGCGGCCGTGCGGGCAAAGAGATCGCTCACCTCGATACCGCTGGCCCCGTAGCGGCGAAACGCGAACGGTGAGCGCATCGCCGCCCCAGTCTTGCGCTCGGTGCGCAGGTTGGCCCGCGGCAACGGCCGGCCGTGATACCTCGTCAACATCGGCTTGGGGTCAAACGTGTCGACCTGGGACGGCCCGCCGTTCATGAAGAGATGGACGACGCGCTGCGCCCGCGCCTTGAAGTGGGGCGCCTTGGGCGCGAGCGGATTGACGGCGGCCGCGTCGGCGCGCGCCGCGAGCAGGCCCTGGCTTTCGAGGAGGCCGGTGAGACCAAGGAGGCCGAAGCCCGTGCCGCTGCGGCGGAGGAGTTCGCGGCGAGACAGAAATGCTTCCCGATTATCAGCCATCTTTCCTCCCGAAGTTCCGCTCAACCAGCGAAGCTGTCAAAGCCCTACTCCAGAATATGCCATCGTCCATGAACTTGGGCCAGCTTTCTTTGGGCTGTGTTTTCGTTAGGCCCTCCGGGGACTTACGCCGCTCGGCTCGCCTGGCGATTGTCAAGCGCCGCGGCCGCGCAGGAATTCGATGGCGCGGCGGGCGACGTTCACTGCGTCATAACTGTGCCGGCTCAACTCCACGTGGATGCCGCCCTTGTAGCCGATCTCCTTGAGGGCGACGAGCACGGGGGGAAAGTCGATCTCGCCTTCGCCGAAGAGGAGGTGGTCGTGGACGCCGCGACGCATGTCTTCAATGTGCACGTTCCAGAGCCGGTCGCGCCAGCGGACCACATGCGGCCCCATCGGGACTTCCCCCTGGCACTGGAGATGGCCGATGTCCAGTGTCAGGCCGAAGTGGGGCGAGTCGACCTTCTCCTGGAGCTGCGCGTAACGGTCCATCGTGTCGATGAACATGCCCGGCTCCGGCTCAAAGGCGAGCCGGACGTTGCGCTGCGAGGCGTATTCGGCGAGGCGGAGGCAGCCGTCGATGAGGCGCGACCATAGCTCCTCCTCGCTCGCCTGATCGGCTGCGGCGCCCGACCAGAGGCTGATAGCCTGGGCGTCGAGACCGGCGGCGACGTCGACGGCACGGACGAGGAAATCGAGGCGTCGCTGCCGATCTTCGGGCGCCGGGCTAAGAAGCGTCGGTTGATGCTTGCGGCGAGGGTCAAGCAAAAAACGAGCGCCGGTTTCGATGACACACGCCAATTTCAGCTCTTCGAGCAAGAACCGCGTTTGCTCGATCCGCATGGCAAAGTCGGGCTGATAAGGGTTGAGCGCATGGTAATCGAGCGTCAGCGCCACGCTCTGGTAGCCTAGCTCGGCCAGGATCTCGAGCGCGTCGTCGAGCCGGTGATGGGCGAAGCCGTGTGGTGTTGTAGCCTAGTAACATGGCGCAAGTTTAGCCGCGGTTCGCAGAACCGGGGCGGACACGATTCCATCCAAGAGCCAGTATCGCCGATCCGGGCGAGGGTTACCACAATGAACCGCGATCGCGGGCGGGTCACGTCCGCCCCGGTTCCGCGACCCGCGGCTAAACATTGAGTTTCCCATGCGCATCGCCGTCGCCGGTTTCATGCACGAGTCGAACACGTTCAATCCGCTCTTGACGGACAAGGCGGCGTTTCTCGCGCAGGGCTGGCACCAGGGGCCGCAGCTGACCGCGAACTGGCGCGACGCCTATCACGAGGTCGGCGGCTTCCTCGAGGGGTTGGCGCACGAGAAAGTCGACGCGATCCCGCTGCTGATGGCTTGGGGGACGCCGTCCGGGCCGGTGACACAGGCGGTATTCGAGGAAGTCTCGCGCGACATCATCGCCGGACTCAAACGCGAGAAGCCGGACGGGTTGCTGCTCGCCTTGCACGGCGCCATGGTCGCCACGCACGAGGACGACGCGGACGGCGCCTTCGTCGCTCTATTGCGACAAGCGATGGGGCCGGACTTCCCGATCGTCATCACGCTCGATCTGCACGGCAACATCTCGCAACGCCTGGTCGATAATGTCACGGCCGCCATCGCCTATCGCACCAACCCACACATCGATCAGCGGGCGCGCGGCGCCCAGGCGGCACAGCTCATCACACGCATCGTCCGCGGCGAAGTTCGCCCGCGCCTGGCGCTGGCCAAGCCGCCCATGATCGTCAACATCATGGCGCACGATACGTCGCGCGAGCCGCTGCTCGGCATCATGGCGGAGGCGCGGGGGATCGAGCAAAGGCCGGGCGTGCTGGCGGTGAGCGTCCTGCCGGGCTTCGCCTATTCGGACGTGCCGCAGATGGGGCCGGCGGTGATTGTCGTCACCGACAACGACGCCGCGCTGGCGAAACGCGAGGCGGACCGGCTGGGCGAGCTGATCTGGAGCAAGCGCGAGGAGATGAATCGGCCGCTTCCCGACGCGAAAGAGGCCGTGCGCCAGGCGCTGGCGGCGGCGCAGCGGCCGGTCGTCCTCGTCGACACTGGCGACAACGTCGGCGGCGGCTCGGCCGCGGACGGCACGGTCATCCTCGAAGAACTGCTGGCTCAAGGGGCGACCGATAGCGTCGTCTGCCTTTACGCTCCCGAGGAGGTGCAAACGTGCCAGGTCGTCGGCGTCGGTCAGATGGTCGATCTAACCTTGGGGGGCAAAGTCGACCGGTTGCACGGCGCTCCCGTCACGGTCACCGGCAAGGTGCGTCTGCTCCACGACGGCGATTACATGGAGCCGTTGCCGCGTCACGGCGGCAAGCGCTTTCACGCGATGGGCTTGACGGCCGTCGTCGAAGTCCACGAGCGGAACTTCCTGGTGTTGACGACGCAGCGTCACCCGCCGTTCAGCTTGCGTCAAGTCACCTGTCTGGGCCTGGAGCCACGCGACATGCGGATCCTCGTCGTCAAGGCGGCGATCGCGTATCGCGCGGCCTATCTGCCGATCGCGGGGACGATCATTGAAGTGGACACGCCGGGGATCACGGCGGTGAATCCGCACCGGCTGGAGTATCGGAAAGTGCGCCGGCCGCTGTACCCGCTCAATGCTGGTGCGTGAACACCGTCCGGTCCTTGCCGAAAACCTCGTGCAGCATCTCGGGCGTCAGGATCTCGTTGGGATGGCCTTCGCAGTGAATGCGGCCGTCGCGCAGGCACCAGACGTGATCGACGTGGCGGCTGACGACGTGCGTGTCGTGGGAGACGAGGAGGATGGTGACGCCGTTGTCTCGATTGAGCCGCATGATCAGCTCGTAGAACGCTTCCTGGTCTTTGAAGTCGACACCGGCCGCGGGCTCATCGAGCAGCAGCAGCTCCGGCGTCGGCTCGAGGGCCAGGGCGAGCAGGACGCGCTGCAATTCGCCGCCGGAGAGTCGTTCGACCGGCCGCTGGAGAAGGACGGGCGGCGCTCCGACCCGGCCGAGCATGAGGGTCATGCGTTCCTGCGTCTTGCGCGGGATGCCGAGGAAGATCGGTCGGTGTTCCAATGCGAGCGCGAGAAGGTCGGCCACCGTGAGCGGGAGCTGGGCTTCGAGGCGGAGCTTTTGCGGGACGTAGCCGATATGGCCAAGGGCGACCTTGGCGGAGTGGGCGCAGTGGAACTGGATCTGCCCCTGGTACGGGACCTCCTTGAGCAGGGCGCGGAGGAAGGTGGTCTTGCCGCTGCCGTTGAGGCCCATGAGGGCGGTGATGCGGCCGCGGACGAGGTCGGCACGGAGGCCGCGGAGGATCGGCGTATCGCCGAGCGTGACGTGCAAGTCGCGAATCGTCACGAGCGAGCTCATGGCAGGTCCTTGGCGAGGTCCTGGATGTTCTTGCGCATCCGCTCGATGTAATGGGCGGCGTCCGGCGCCTTGCCCGGCGGGAAGGTCTCCATCGGGTCGAACTCGACGAGCTTGAGATCGATGCCGTCCTTCTTGAGGCTGGTCTGGAGCGTCTCGGCGGCGCCCTTGCTGTATTGCGGCTCGACGCAGATGACGCGGACGTTCTTCGCCTTGCACCAATCGACTAGCTCCTTGAGCCGCCGCGCCTCCACCTCATGTCCCGGCTTGAGCTGGATCGCCTTGGGCTCTTCGAGGCCGAAGGCGTGGGCGAAGTAGCGCATCGAATCGTGCGTCGTGAGGAAGTGGGACTTCTTCTTCTTGGCGAACGCGGCTTCGCCGTCCCGGATCAGGCCGTCGAGATCCGCGTTGAACGCCGCGAGGTTAGCTTGAAACGCGGCCTTGTTCGCGGGGTCCATCTCGATGAGCTTGTCGGCGATCAGCGCGGAAAGATGTTTGACGAGCGGCGGCGACAGCCAGATGTGGGGGTCGTGTTCGCCGGCGTGCTTGTGCTTGTGGCCCTCGTCGCCGTGCTCGTGCTCGTCGTTGTGGACCAGCATCTCGTGCAGCTTGGGGTCGTCTTCCGCCTTCTCCTCGAAGACGGAACCGACCTTGAAGATTTGCAGCTTCTTGTTGCCCGAACTGGTGGCGACCTTGGCGACGGAGCCGTCGTCGAGGCTCAGGCCGTTGGCGAGGAAGAGATCGGCGCCGCGGGCGAGGAGGGCGTCGTCGGCGGTCGGCTCGTAATCGTGCGGGCCGACGGTGGTGAGGAGGCAGCGCACGGCCACCTTGTCGCCGCCGATGCGCTTGGCGAAGCAGTAGAGGGGAGGCGTGACGGCGAGGACGCGTTTCTGGCCGGCCGGGGCGTCGTCCCAGATACCGGGCCGCTTGCCGCAACCCGCGAAGAGGATGGAAACCAGAATACCGGCGAGCGCCAGGCGCGGGGCCATGGGACGGGCCTCATGGGCATACTAAGTGATACCGTTTCCCATTGTACTACGGGGGATCGAGGTGGGTAGTTCTTTTCTTTTTGGGGTTATCCGGGAAACGGGCGCCTGTGGTCGTGAGACGAATCAAATTAAGTTATTTATTAACCAGTGGTTATGTGATAACTGACCGTGAGACGAATCCGTGGGCAGATTGTCGAGACGTTAATACCCATGCTCGAGCCGGACCATGCCTTCGAGGGGCCGGCCGGCCAACCACGCGTTGAGATTGCGAACGAAACGCTGCGCCGGAAGGGGGCCGGTGTTGACGGTCTCGCCGCTGTAGTGCGGGCTGATCAGGACGTTCGGCATCGACCAGAAGGGATGGCCCGGCGCCAGCGGCTCGACAGTGAAGACGTCCAATCCCGCGCCGGCCAGGTGACCGCTTTGCAGCGCGGCGAGCAGCGCTTCCTCCCGGGCGACGTTGCGCACCGAGACGTTGATGTAGAAAGCGCCGGCTTTGAGGGCGGCGAATTCCTCGTGCCCCAGCATCCCTTCCGTTTCTTTCGTCCACGGGGCGGCGACGGCGAGATGGTCGGCATCGCGGAGCATCGCGCGTAGCGCGTTGGGACCGTAGACCTGGTCGACACCCGGGACCGGTTCCGGCGTGCGGCGACACCCGATCACGCGCATGCCGAAGCCGCGGGCCAGGCGTCCAATGGCACGGCCGATGTTGCCCAGGCCAAGGATGGCGAGGGTGTGCCCGTGCAGATCGCGCAGACCGGTGGCGACGGAGCGGTCCCACTTTTCCTTCGTCTGGTTGCGGGCCGCGGAGTGCAGGTTGCGGGCGAGGAAAAGGAGCATGGCCAGCGCGTGCTCGGCGATGGTCGGTCCGTAAAGTCCCGCCAGGTTGGTGACGGTGATGTTGAGCTGCGTCGCGATGGGGCAAAGCGCGTGCGGCACGCCCGCGGAGCCGAGTTGGAGCCAGCGCAGTTTTTTGGCGTTGGCCAGCAGCTCGAGATCAGGCAGGCCGTAGCAGACGGCGGCGTCGGCGAGGCGCTCGAGGTTGCTCGGGCCGTCGACGAACTCGCAGGAAGAAAACTCCTTGCGCCAGCGGGCGAGTTCGCCGTCGGGCAGCCAGTGGAAGACGAGGACGAGGGGGCCGGACAACGCAGTCTCCTTGTCATTTGGTCGGCGGGATGGCCACTTTTTGCTTTTGCGCGAGCTCGGTGAGCTGCGTCCAGGTGCCGTCATCGAGCGCGATGCCGTTCTTCACGCGTTTCGCTTTTTCGCGCCGCTCCGGGTCGCCGGGCAGGAGGATCTCCTGGACGCCTTCGGCGCGGGGGCAATCGCGCACGTTCTTGGCGAGCTCCGTGACCTGGTCGAGGAAGTATTGCCGGCCGGCGAATTGATCGATGTCAAGAACGAGGAAGAAGACGGCGTTGGCGGACATGTTCGGCGCGGCGGGGTTGCTGCACGAGCCGCCGGATAGTCCGCCGACGAACATGTCGAGCAGGAGCGCGATGCCGAAGCCCTTGTAGGCCTGGGCGCCGCCCAGCGGCAGGATCGTGCCGCGCGGATCGCGATAGAGGACGCCCGGATCGGTCGTCGGCTGGCCCTTGTCGTCCAGGAGCCAGCCGGGCGGGACTTGCTGCTTCTTGTTGAACAGGACGCGCACCTTGCCTTCGGCGACGACGCTGGTGCCGATGTCGAGCACGGCCGGGTCGCCGTCGGTCGGGGCGCCGAGGCAGAGCGGGTTGGTGCCGAGGCGCGCCAGCGTGCCGCCGGGAGGGGCGACGCCGCGGGCGAAGCCGTGGTTGTTGACGCTCGCCATGAACGCCAGGCCTTGCGCCGTGGCCGCTTCCGCATATTCGCCGAGCCGGCCGATGTGCCCGCAGTGCCGCAGCGTCCCGGCCGCCAGCCCGAGCGCCTGGGCACGCGGGACGAGCCGTTCGAGGAGCCGATGCGCCATCACCTGACCGAGGCCCCAGCCACCGTCGGCGACGAGGACACCGGCGGTTTGCTTGGCGACGCTGAACTCGGCGTTCGCCTTGAGCCGGCCGTCACGCAGGGCGTCGGCGTATTGCACGAGCCGAATGACGCCGTGCGAATCGTGGCCGCACAGGTTGGCGTCGACGAGGCTGTGGCCGACCAGCCGGGCGTCGGCGGCGGCGACACCGAAGGATTGAAAGACGTCGGCCGCGAAGGTTTCCAGGGCGGCGGCGTTGAAGAGAGGCACGTTGTTGTTCCTTGGACGAATGAGGGAGCCTTGCCACGCCAATGGGCATTGGTAGGTCTCAGGCGCGGTGGCGCGCCGGCTCCGTTTCCTGAGACCCCCGTTCAAACCGTACGCGGATTTCCTGCATACGGCTTACCGTTGGTCTTCAGACAGCATGCGCGACTCCCGGGTAACGGATCGTGCCCAACAACTGATACAGGCCATGCTCGGTCACGAAGCGGCGATGCGGCCAGCGCTCGGCCGGAACGGACGCCCATCGGGTTGCCAGCGTCGCTGGCCGCCACGCTGAGCCAGCAGCCGAAGCAGCCGTAGACGCACGTAGCTGTCCACCGCGCTGAACTCGCCGACGTGTTGCCAGTCCGGAAGTAACCGCCCCAGCCACGCAGGACCGGATTCAGCACCCGGATCACCGGATGTCCTTCATCCACGCCCAGCGCCGCGGTTCGGTGAGGTCGGATCTCGGTGGTGGTGATCGGCCATCGCTCGCGGAGACGGCCAGCGGAATAGATAGCGTCGCTCCTTGAAGTGCGAACGCACGATCCGCAGGTAACATCCCAGGAAACGCGAAGCCTTTTCCCCAAGCCTAACTCCACCAATCGTGTCTTGGTCGGATGCAGTTGCAGCCGCAGCCGATCCAGAATCATCCTCAGCCTTCAGCCAGCGCCTGCTCGGCCTGAGCCTGCGGCACAAGAGACGAAGTCATCCGCGTAACGCACCAGCTTTTCACCCAGGTGAGAACAAGTCGCCGTCCAGATGCGGTCCAGATCGTTCAGGTACACGTTCGCCAACAACGGTGAAATGACTCGCCTTGCGGAGTCCCCGCGGTCGCCGTCCGCACCTGACCATCCTCCATGACGCCTGCTGGTAACCATTGCCGCAACAGCTTGAGCACTCCGCCGATCCGAAATCCTCCGCGCTACTGCTCCAGAAGGATGTCCTGGTTGATGGCATCGAAGAAGCCTTGAATGTCCGCGTCCACCACGATAGTGGCCGCCCACCCGTCAAACGGATGGCCTCTGGCGGCCTGCGTGTCGCGGCCGCAGCGCGGACGAAAGCCGTAACTGCACGGTTCGAAGTCCGCCTCAAAGATCGGCTCCAACACGATCTTGCCGCCATCTGCATGACGCGATCCCGCACCGTCGGGATGCCCAGCGGCCGCTGCCGCCTTATCCGCCTGGAACAGACGCTGACGCAATTGGTTGCGGCCGATACTTCCCGCACGGAGTACGTCTTGCAGGTCCAACAGGAACCGTGCCCGGACGCCTTGCTGCTCGATCATCGTCAGCGTCTCGCTGTCGATGCCTGCAGCTCCTTTGTTGCTGCGCACCTGCCACGCCTCCAGCAGAACGTCAATCCGCCAGATCCGGTCGTACAAAGCGTGAAAGCGTCGCTCCTGATGCCGCTTGGCTGCCGTGAACACTGCGTTGGAGTTCTCGCACTTTGTCAAGGGTAGTTGGGTCTTTGACCATGCCCTCGCGCTTACCTCCGCCATCGTGACCAAAGCAGGGTCCCTTCCTCCACCGACTTTCGCCGGCTTCGACGGTACTACGAACCCCTCGGATTCCCGCCCGACACGACTCCTCTTCGCCATCGGCTTATAGGAGCCGCCATCGCCCAACGTGGCCGCCGACGGGTCTCTCCTGTTCCGGGGCACCGGCCGTGCCCGATGATGCCTCCCTCTACCCCGCGAGCAACCTGCACCTCCGACATCTCTAACAGGTGCAGTCTCTTGCTCGCCGCGACATGAGCGGCTCGCCACTGACCTTTCGGGTTCTTATGTCGAGGCTGTAGGCCTGCCAACGCTGGGCCTGCGAACTTGCCCTCCGCCATGAGGTCGTACGACTCCATACGGGCTCTTGACATCCCACTCAGACGCCAAGGTCTCCCTTGTGCGTCCGGGACCTGCTACGCGGCGCTCCGGCGCCTACCGCGACGGGACTTTCACCCGCAAGCTGAGTGCAGCATGAATCGGCTATCTCCGATTCGTCAGGACGTACCATGGCCGCTATTGTAGGAGGGGAGGTCGGGGAGGGCTCAATCGGCCGCGGCGATCCGGGCCTTGCGGATGGTGTAAAGGAAGTCTTCGGGGTCGGAGGGATTCAGTTTCAACCGGCCGATCACGCGCAGCAGCCCGCGCTGATAGTTCACGGTTTGCCCCTCCTCCAGCTCGATCAGGACGATGCTCGTCGTCTCCGGCATCTCGCAGAACCAGCAGCCGACGGGATACTCGATGAAGAGGAAGGCGTTGAGATCGGTCTCGGCCCGCAACGGCTGCATGAAGCCGACGAGGCGGACCTGTTTGCCGTCGAGGTCCTTCAGATACCTGGGGAACGTCGGCCGGAACCGTTTGTCGACGGTCGTCTCCTGGACGAGCGGCCAGGGGAGATCGTTGACGCCGTCGGCGCTGATCGGCGGCAAGTCGGCGAGGTCGAGGTGGGACTGGAGTGGGCGGCGCGAGCGGAAGGCGAGCGTCCCCTTGTCCTTGTCGGAATGAGCGGTCTTGCTCTCTTCGACCGACGTCGCCGCCGGACCCGCCGCCGCGCGCAACAGGCGACGATGCTCGCGCAAGTCCGGCCGGCTCATGCCGAACTGGACGACGCAACCATCCATCATGGCGGCCGCGGTCCTGATATCGCCATGGGCGCCGGCCAGTTCCGCGAGCTGCCAGAGGAGCCGGCCGTCGGCCGGGAGCCAGAGGGCGAGCTGTTGCGCCACGCCGACCGCGCTCGCCGGCAGCTTTTTCTTCAGAAGCGGCGGCATTTCGCCAGGGCGATAGCTGCCGTCCGGGAAGACGAACGGTGTCTCGAAGAGATCATCGAGCCCGTCGGCTTTGCTCTTCAGGCGCAGGCGGACGAGGCGGAGGTGCGCTTCCTCCGCTGCCAGGAAACGGCCGGGGGCGAGGCGGACGGCCTGCTCCAGACAGGCTGCCGCTTGCTCGAGGTCTCCTTGGAGCTGCCAGGCCGTGCCGAGGTTGGCCGCGATCCGAAAATCGTTGGGATGCTTGGCGAGGGCGGGGCGAAGCAGGGCGATCGCCTTGGCCGGCTCGCCGAGACGAATGTAGATGGCGCCGAGATCGGCGCTGTCAGCGGCGGAGCGGTCCTTGCTGGCTTCGAGGCGTTTGGCTTCCTCTTGATAGCGGGCGCGCAGGGGATTGAGCGTGGCGCCGGCGGCGGGGGGGACGGCGATGCCGCGGAGCGTCTTGTGGTCGAGGAGAAAGCCGCGCCACTGAGCGGGCAGCTCGTTGTAGCGCTCGCCGGAGTAGTGGACGCCGGCGTGAACGGCGCCGGGGATGACCAGCATGAGCGCGGGGAGGAGGAAGGTGCGTGGCATGAAACTCACGGTCTCGGTCGGTTTGCTCCGGGGGCTTACGCCGCCCGGCTCGCCTTCAATCGAAGTATTCGTCGTCGGGGTTGAGGGCGGGCGTGCCGAAGACGATGGTCCGCACGCCCACCGCGCTCCAGAGGCGGTGGCGCGTCAGCGGCTCGATGTAGATCACCATGTCCGGCTCGATGTCGATAACTTCTCCATTCAATTCCATCTTGCCCCGACCCTCCAGGATGTAGTACACCTCCGTGCAGTCGCGATGGTAATGCCGCACGGAGTCGGTGATGAACGTGACGTGCAGGTTGCACGCCGCGTTGTCGGCTCGCGTCAGCGGTCGGGTGCTCGAGCCGCATGGGCAGGGGACGCTTGGCGCCTCGTTCAGTCGTCGCACCAGGTAGCCGGAAGTCGCGGCCGTCGGCATGGGCGCCTCTCTCAAACGGAAGGCATGAATGAACCGCGGGCGCTTCGTTGTAGTCGCCGTCTTGCTGAGCGGATGCGCCCCCGCGCCCGAGGCGATGAAGGCGTCCGCCGTCGTCGAGCTTGGCGCCGCCTTCGAGCCGAGCGGGACCGGGACCATCGAAGGCACGGTCACCTGGACGGGCGATTTGCCGCGGGTCGAACCGCTGATCCTCAATATACCCGGTTCACCGACCAGGACGGAGCGGAATCCGAACGAGCCGTGCATCGATCCGAAGACGCGCCTCGTGACCGGCGCCCTGGTCTTTCTCGATAGCGTCGATCCGGCCCGGTCCCACCCCTGGGACCTTGCGTCCGTTCGCGTGGTTCAGGCCGACGGGGAGTTGATGGTCTACCAAGGCGAGAATCCCACGTCCATCGGCGTGGTCCGCCAGGGCGCCGAGGTGACCTGGGAAAGCCGCGAGGACGACGTCATCAGCCTGCGGGCGCGCGGCGCTTCTTTCTTCACCATTCCGTTCTTGAAGCCCGGGGCTGTGCACCGGCCCTTGCTGAAGGAAGGCCACGTCGAGCTTGGCTCCGGCTGCGGCCTTTACTGGCTGCGTGGCCATCTGTTCGTCTCCGCGCATCCCTACGTTTGCCTTACCGACAAGAACGGCCGTTTCACGCTGGATCGCGTCCCCGCCGGCGTCTACCGGGTCCATTGCTGGCTGCCCAACTGGGAGATCGAGCGGCTCGAACGCGACCCGGAGTCGCGCGAGACGGCCCGGCTGCAGTTCAAGGCGGGGTTCGAGAGCGTGCGACCGGTCAACGTGACGGCCAAAGACGCATCGACGGCGCCTCTCACGATCGGCCGATAGGCGGCACGGAACTTGAGGCGGGCTGGGCTCCCGCTTATGATGATGTAAATGGACGTTGTCTCCGATCTCGATGCCCCTCTCGCCGTCAAGCGCGACCGCCTGCTAGACGTTTTGCGATCCTTGCGGCGCGTCATCGTCGCCCTTTCCGGCGGCATCGACAGCACCCTCGTCGCCAAGGCCGCTCATCTCGCGCTGGGCGCCGACGCCAGCGCGATCACCGCCGACAGCGCGAGCGTTCCGCGCGCCGAGATCGATCTGGCGCGCGACATCGCGCGGTCGATCGGCATTTCGCATCGCGTCGTGCAGACGGACGAGTTCAGCGATCCGGATTACGTCAAGAACGACGGCGCCCGCTGCTACTTCTGCAAGAGCGAACTGTACACCCGGATCGAGGGATTGCTACCCGAGATCGGCGACGCCGTCGTTTGCAGCGGCGCCAACCTCGATGACCAGGGCGACTACCGTCCCGGCCTCAAGGCCGCGGCGGAGCATCGGGTGCGGCATCCGCTGCAAGAGGCGGGCTTTACCAAATCCGACGTCCGCCCCTTGCCCGCTACGGGGCTTGTCGAATTGGGACAAACCCGCCGCCCCTTGTCCTCCAGCCGCCTGGCGCCGGGCGTCACGGTGACGCCTGAGCGGACCAGCCGTGTCGAGGAGCGGAGAAGCACCTGCACCAGTTAGGTCTGCGCGATGTCGCGTCCGTCTCCATGAGGGAGAGCTGGCCTGCATCGAGGCGCCGGCGAGCCGCATTGTGCGGCTGGCCGAGCCGGGCGTACGTGACGAACTGGTGAAAATCTTGCAGTCCCTCGGTTTTCGCTTTGTTACACTGGATTTGGAGGGCTTCCGCTCGGGAAGCCTCAACGCTCTGGTGTCCCTGGAAACCAAGAAACTGTACGCCCCCGCCTCCATTGAATCCACTCCCATGAGTCAAGCCTCGGGATGAGCGCCGCGTTCCCCGGGGTTGCCAAGGTCTCTCCCATGACCCCTTTACCTGCCGCCAAAGCCCTCGACGCCTTCTTTCTCGAAGCCCGCTCGAAGATCCTCGACCTGGCCGCCATCTTCGACCGCATCAACCGCGGCCGCGACGCCGCCGGCCTCGCCGCCGATCCGCGCCTGGAGCGGATTCACAAGGCGCTGGAAGTCTTGCAGGACCAGAGCGGCGGCCGCGCCGAGCGCGTGCAGCAGGTATTCTCGCTCGATTACGACGCGAAGTGGGAGAAGCCGCAGCCGCGGTTTTGAAAGGAGCTGGCCATGGAGCCCGTTGTTGTCGATTTGCCGCCCGAGCTTCGTGAATTTGTTGACAGCAACATCATAAGGTCGACGTGGAAGGAACCGGCTGACTTCTTGCGCCATCTCGTTGAGCAGGCGCACGAGCGTTGGGCGGAAGAGATCGAGAAGATCGCCGAGGAGGCGATCGACAGTGGCCCCGCTACTCCGTGGACGGCGGCCGATGTCGCTGAGATTCGTCAAAAGCTTCGGGACAAGTACGGGGCCAAGGACTCCAAAGAACTGCCATGAGGTTGGAAGCAGTCAAACGCCCCCGAGTCAAGGTGGACATCTGGGAAATCGCGGATTACATCGCGAGAGACAGCCTTGATGCGGCAGAGCGGTTTGTCGTTGCGGTTGACGAATCGATAGAGTTCTTGCGTGACTTCCCAGCCAGCGGACAGCCGATCTCATCGCGAAAAAGGAAACTTGCGGGTCTTCGCCTTTGGCAAGTGAAGGGCTTTCCCAACCACATGATTTGTTTTCGCGCGGATGAAGGAAGGATCGAAGTCTTTGCAGTTTTTCAAGGGAATCGCCTGCTTTCAAAGGTCCTTCGCGAACTTGCCGAAGAATTGTAACACCACCAGCCAAACGGTTTGATCGATCGCAGAGGTCCCTCCCATGCACTACATCGACCCCCACATCCACATGATCTCGCGCGTCACGGATGACTACCACCGCATGGCGCTTTCCGGCTGTGCCGCGCTCTCCGAGCCCGCCTTCTGGGCCGGATTCGATCGCGGCTCGGTCGACGGCTTCCGCGACTACTTCCGGCACCTCACCGAGGTGGAGCCGAAGCGGGCGGCGCTGTTCGGCATTCGCCACTATTCCTGGCTCTGCATCAACGCCAAGGAGGCGGAGAACGTCGAGTTGTCGCGCGGCGTCATCGCCATGATCCCCGAGTTCCTCGACAAGCCGAACGTCCTGGGCATCGGCGAGATCGGCCTGAACAAGAACACGCGCAACGAGGCGATCATCTTCCAGGAGCACGTCGACCTGGCGATGAAGACCAACGAGCTGATCCTCATCCACACCCCGCACCTCGAAGACAAGTACAAGGGGACGCGGATGATCATCGACATGCTCAAGAACGATCGCCGCGTCGATCCCAAGCGCGTGCTGATCGACCACGTCGAGGAGCACACGGTCCGCCACGCCCTGGACGGCGGCTTCTGGTGCGCCATGACGCTCTATCCGACGACGAAGTGCACGCCGCAGCGGGCCGTCGACATCATCGAGATGGTCGGGACCGAGCGGATCATGGCCAACTCGGCGGGAGACTGGGGCAAGTCCGATCCGCTCGCCGTGCCGGAATTCGTCCTGGAGATGCGGCGGCGCGGGCACGCGGAGAGCGCGATCCGCAAGGTTGTGTACGACAATCCGCTGGCGTTCTGGCGGCAGTCGAAGCGCTGGCAGGAGTGGCCGGCGGAGGAGTCGAAACCAACGGCGCGGACGGCGAAAGAAGGCGAGCCGGGTGGCGTAAGCCCCCGGAGGAAGAAGGCGGCGGTTTGACGCGAGGGACATTGACGATGCAAAAGTCAGCCGTTCTGACAGCGCAGGAGATCGAGGACCTGGACCGCTTCTACCGGGAAGGGGGACTACGGCAGATGGCGTCGCCCCATATTCACTACGCCAACGGCGTCTGTCCGCACGCGGGTTGCGGCCATGCCATGGAGTGGATCGATTTTCAGCTGGAGCTTTTTGGCGATCCTGAAGGCGTTTACAAACCGCTCGTAAAGTCCTGGTGGGAAGGGGCCGGGTTCACGGGCCGCTGTCCGAGCTGCGGCGGCTGGATCAAGTTCACGACATTGCGGATGGAAGCGCTGAGTGACGACGAAGCGGCGACGGTGGTGAAGCTGCCGGACAACTGGCACACTGTGGCGCAATTCGGCTGAAAGTGACTCGCGGCGCTCGACCGTTTTTCGGGGA
Organism: Gemmataceae bacterium; assembly: GCA_046350295.1. Classification (GTDB taxonomy): domain Bacteria; phylum Planctomycetota; class Planctomycetia; order Gemmatales; family Gemmataceae; genus JAXMAR01. The sequence continues at coordinate 75,296 of JAXMAR010000022.1, read as the reverse complement.
GCCTGGTCTTGTAACCGTCTACGCTCCCGAAAACTCTGTCGTTGCCACGTCCCTCAACCTGTGATATACGTTGTATACACAAGGAGTCAGCCCATGACGACCCAGGTCGGCAAATGGGGCAACAGCCTCGCCGTGCGCATTCCCGGGACCTACGCAAAAGAACTCGACCTCGAGGAAGGGGTCGAGCTCGAAGTGACGCGCGTCAAGGACGGGCTGTTGCTCAAGCGGCGCACGCGCGAATACACGCTGGAGGAACTCCTCAGGAAGATCACTCCGGAGAATATCCATGGCGAAACGGACTGGGGGCCGCCCGTCGGGAAGGAAACATGGTAACGGCGCCAAGGCGCCGGATGCCGGCGATCTGATCTGGATTTCGTTTTCGCCGCAGGCAGGACGCGAGCAGGCCGGACGGCGGCCGGGTCTGGTCTTGTCGCCGCGCTCGTACAACGACAAGGTCGGCCTCTGCCTGGTTTGCCCGGTTGGGCGCCATGCGAAAGGATATGCGTTCGAGGTCACGCTGCCGGACGGTCTGCCGCTTCAAGGCGTCGTTCTGGCCGACCATCTCAAGCGCGCCGATTGGCACGAGCGCGGTTGCGAGCACATTGACGTGGCGCCGCCGGAAGTCCTCGATGAGGTGCGGGCGAAGGTCAAGCCGCTGTTGGGCATCCCATGAACTTCCTCGCCATCGAAACCTCCTGCGACGAAACCGCCGTCGCGATCTTCACCGACCAGTATCAAATCCTCTCTTCGGTCATCGCCTCGCAGTTCGACCTGCACACGCGCTTTGGCGGCGTTGTGCCGGAGGTCGCGGCGCGGGCGCATTTGCAGCGGTTGTTGCCGACGGTCGATGAAGCGCTGCGGCAAGCGAAACTAGCTCTAATGGACATCGGCTGCGTCGCCGTCCTCAATACGCCCGGCCTCGTCGGCGCCCTCTTGGTCGGTGTCAGCGCCGCCAAAATGCTCGCTCTGGCTTTGGATGTCCCGCTCATCGCCGCCAATCACATTGAGGCGCACATCTTCGCGGCGCGGCTGGCGGCCGCTCGGGATATTTTTCCGTGCGTGGGCCTGGTGGTGAGCGGCGGACACACGTCGCTGTTCCGGTGCGCGTCCGCCACCGGGTTCGAGTTGCTTGGCGCCACCATCGACGACGCCGCCGGCGAAGCGTTCGACAAGGTGGCTGCGGTCCTGGGCCTGGGGTTCCCGGGCGGTCCCGCCGTTGAGAGCGAAGCCAGAACCGGCGATTCGAAAGCCCATGCCTTCCCGCGTTCCTTTGTGCACGACGACCGGCTCGACTTCAGCTTCAGCGGACTCAAGACCGCGGTACTGTATGCCGTGCACGGCGTCGGCGTCGCACGGGGCCCGGCGCCGGCCGCGGGACAGCGCCGCGCCGATCTCGCGGCGAGCTTCCAGCAGGCGGTCGTGGACGTGCTGGTCGCCAAAGCAAGGCAGGCGCTGCGCAAGACGGGGATGAAGCGACTCGCGGTCGGCGGCGGCGTCGCGGCGAACGGGGCCCTGCGGCAGGCGCTGGAGAAGATGGGCGCGGGAAGAGGGGGTCGAACTCTTGTACCGCCGCTCTTCTTTGCACGGACAACGCCGCCATGGCGGCGAGCGCGGTCGAGCGCTGGCGCCGTGGCGAGTTTGCGTCGCTCGACCTCGACGCTGAGCCCACGTATCAGCCGAGCAAGCGCGCGAGGTAGCAAATGCTCGACTGCCACCGATTCCTTCGAACCTGGGAACGGTTGACAGGGAAGCCTCCCCCTGACGACCTCTTCGTCGCGCTTGCCGATTCCTATGCGGCGCCCGAGCGCGCCTATCACAACGCCGCTCACATCCTCGACTGTCTCGGCGAACTCGACGCCTGCCGCGCTTGCGCCGTACATCCCGACGAAATCGAAATCGCTTTGTGGTTCCACGACGCCGTCTACGATTCGCGCCGAGCCGACAACGAGGAACGCAGCGCGGCCTGGGCGTCGTCCGCCTTGACGGCAAGCGGCGCGGCCCAGGAGCGCGTTGAACGGGTCGTCGCCCTGGTCCTGGCGACCAAGCACACGGAGCCACCCGGCAGTACGGATGCGGCGCTTCTTGTCGACATCGATCTGTCAATCCTCGGGCGCGAGCCGGATGTCTTCGACCGCTACGACTTCGGCATCCGCCGCGAGTACGCGTGGGTTCCGGAGCAAACGTACCGCAGGGAGCGCGGCGGCATCTTGCGCCGCTTCCTGGCGCGTCCGCGCCTGTTTGCGACCGACTTCTTTCAACATCGATATGAGGCGCCAGCCCGCGCCAACCTCGAGCGCGCGCTCAAACGCTTGGAGGGATCAGGAGCCTGACGGCTTCTCCGCCTTCGGCAAATCTTCCAGCCCCTTGAGGCCGTAGATCTGCAGGAACTTCCGCGTCGTGCCGTAGAGCACGGGCCGTCCTAGCGAGTCGTGCCGGCCGGTAATCCGGACCAACCCCTTCTCCATGAGCAAGCGCAGCGTCTCGGCGCATTGCACGCCGCGGATGCTCTCGATCTCGGCGCGCATGATCGGCTGGCGATAGGCGATGATGGCGAGCGTCTCGCGCATGGCCGGGGTGAGACGCAGGTCGTGGCTTTGGCGGCGAGCGCCGGCGAGCCAGCGGTGGAAGGCGGGCCGGGTGAGGAGTTGAAAACCGCCCGCGACTTCCTCGACTTGAAAGGCCGTCTGACTTTCCTCGTAAAAGGCCTGGAGCGTCCTGAGCAGTCGCCGTACGCTGCCGCCGTCGGCCAGACCGGCGAGCTGCGCCAGCTTGCGCGGCGACAGAGGTTCGTCGGCGGCGAACAGGGCAGCCTCGACGAGCGCCAGGCCGGCGTCGCGCGCCAGGGGATCGGCCACACGCGCGGCGCCATCCGCGCCTACAGCGAGACGCCGCGCCAGCGGGGCGCCATGGTCGCACGGCAGGGCGCTCGTTGGCCGGCGATGCTCCGGGCCGCGTCTTTGCTCGAGAAACTGCCGCATCGTCGAATCCCGTCGCTTTCCCCTGGATTGTAGAGGATCAGGCGTCGAAGAACCTTCACGCCTCTTCTTTTCCCAAACCCACCACCGGCGTCTTGTCAACGCAGTCCGCCACGGAATCTGCGACGGCGGGCGACTCCGTTTCCGGCGTTGTTTCCGGCCGGAACACGAAGATACTCCAGAGCGGATAACTGAAGCCAAGGTAGGTGACGTTCGTGCCGATCAGCCGCGCCACCTCCGGCCACTGCACGAGCCCGGTAAAGGTGACGAGCAGGTGAAAGAAGAGGATGTTGAGGAGAATGGCGCCGATCTCGATGAGGAGGAACTTGCCGCCCTGCTTGAGGACGCCGCGCGAGCGGTCACGGAAGGCAAAGTACTTGTTGCCCACGAAGATCACGATCAGGCCGAGGAAAAGACTCGGCACGTTGGCGGCCTGCGGGGACCAGCCGAAGACGCGCACCATCATGGCGAGCGAGCCCAGATCGCTGACGGTGGCCAGGAGGCCGACAATGCCGCTGCGGAGAAAGATGAGGAGGCGTTGCCCGAAGCTGATTGAGGATGGGGGCGGCATGAAGACATGATAGGAAACGCGCATCAAAGGAAGGTAGCGCGGACGAGGGCGTCATCAGGAATGGCCCTTTTTTCCTGCCGTTGGAGCTCAATCGGTCTGGTGATGCAGGGTGATGGCGCCTCCGTCAACGGTGAGGTACGAGCACGGGTATTCCGTCCAGCAGCCGGAGTTGACATAGTGGGTGTCGCCGTCGTACGAGTCCTCGCTGAAGTGGGTATGGCCGGTGATGATGCCGTCGAGATTACGTTGGCGGGCGAGGGTGATGGAATGCTCGCGGACCAGGCGCAGGACGCCGCTCCAGCGCTTCGATTTTTTCTTGAGCCACTTGGCCAGCTTCTTGTTGATCTTGGTGGTGAGCTGGTAGCAGAAGCAGGCGACATCGGTCATCATCGGATAGCGCAGCGTCGGGTCGAAGCGGTCGCCGTGGAGGATGGCGTACTTGCGCGGGCCGACCTCGATCGCGTATTCCTCGAGCATCGGCGTTTCCAGGAGGCCGGGCAGCACGGCATGCGTGCCCAGGAGCGGGTTCTGGCCGTTGAGGCTGGGGTTGTAGTCGGTCTCGTGATCGTGGTTGCCGCGGATGAGGACCAGTTCCCGTTCTTTGGCCAGGCGGCGGAAACGATCCAGCAGGGCCCAGTGCGAGCCGCACATCTTGCGGAGATTGACGCTCTGCAGCGTGTCGCCGTTGAGGATCAGGCGATCGAACTGAACCGTGTCGAGCACTTCGTTCAACAAGGGCACGCTACAGTGCTTGTTGCCCAGATGAACGTCGGACAGGATGAGTGTTCGCATGGCTGTTTGTAGCACAGCCATGCGAAGGGGGGATGAACGGAGCGTGAGGCTGGGATAAATATCAAGCGCGGCCTCGAGCCGGTTCCGCGCGGAGTCGTGTTACCCCGAGGCCCCGCTGGCTCAGGACGATTCCGACGCCGGCGGCCGCCAACCCAATCCAAAGAAGCAGGCTCGCCGGCTCCGGGACAATGTCGGTGGCCAGGGCATTGAGTTCGTCATCCGGCCGCAACCCGAGGTCCGCCGCGCTGGCGAAAACGGAGTAGCTGCCTTGGAAATCGGTGAAGAGGATGTCGGCCGAGGAAACGAAGCTGTTCGGGGGCAGGACCGAGTTCGAAAAAGTGCTCAGCGAGAACAGGGCCAGGTCCACTCCCGGATCGAGGATGCCGGGCCGCCCCCTGTCGAGAAGAACCAGCCCATCGATATCATCGAGAATGTTCAGGCCGATGTCGGCAGGCGTCGCGAAGACCTGGAACGTACCCGCGCCTATGGACACCAGAATGCTGGCGGACAGGCCCGGGTTGAGGATGTTGGAGGTCGAAAAAAGATCGATGGAGAAGTAGGCGCGATCCGCGCCGGATTGGATCAAGGCCAGCGAAGCCACATCGTCCCCGAAAAATCCCGGCACAAGGCCCAGGCTCGAGGGCGTGGCGAACAAGGAATTGCTTCCATTCAAGCCCGATGTGAAGATGCTCCCGGCGGCGTCCCCGAGGAGAAACTGGGTCTCGACCGCGGAACCGGGGAGCCCCTGCGAAAGCCGGTCCACGGAGAAATAGACATTCCTGGAAATGGAATCCTGTCCAAAGGAAAGAGCGTTGACATGGTCATAAAAGAGCGGAAAAAACGTCTGCAAGCCGAGGGCGCTTCCTGGAACGACCGTTGTCGGCGGAGGAGTCGCCAGAATGTCCGCGGGAGTGATCGTTACCCCATTGACGGTTGGCGACGCGGGATCGAGCGTGAAGAGGAACGGGCTCGCATCGGACGAGCCGGCGGCCAGAACGAAAGCCAGGAACAGAAAGGCTGCACGTCTCATGATGAGTCCTCGTTGGTCCAAGGTTCAGGACGCCGGGTGTTTCTTCTCGTGAGCGGCAAGAAGGCCATCCGTTTGCATCGCGTCGTTTTGGCCTCCGAAGACGTCGTTATTCTTTTACTAATTCAAATGCAGGATGTAAACGACGTTGTCGGTTGCGGTTCCCGCACCGGCAACCAAGAGAAACCCCGGCATGGCCGGGGCATTCGTTGTCGGGGCGGCACAAAGGAAACGGCACTGGATCAGTAGTTGGTTATGGTCTCGCCGGCCTTCCGGTCCATCAGCGCGTCATACGGCGCCTGGAAGAACCAATCGAGGTCGCCCAAGGTCGATCCGACCGGGTCGCCAAAAAGCTCGTCCCGTGCCGAGTCATCGATCACGGTGAAGCGGTTCAGGAAATAGCCGTTGTTCAGACGCGGCCCCGAGCCGGTTCCGCTCAGGTTGGCGATTCGCGTCGCGTAGTCCCGTTGCGAATTCCATTCGTTCAGCATGGCCACGAGCCCCAGACCGTAGTTGTCGTACCAGGTTGCGCCGCCGATCAGGATGTCTTCGCCCCGGCCGCCGTACAGGTGATCGGCGCCGATGCCGCCGATCAGGATGTCGCGGCCGTTGCCGCCAAAGATCGTATCGTCCCCGGCGTCGCCCAGCATCACGTTGTTGTCGCCGGAACGCATGAGGTAGCGGGCACGACCGAAGGAGGTCACGATGTCGACGACACCCTCGTTCACGGCGCCATAGAGGATGTTGCCTGTAATGAGGAAACCGGGGCGAACGCTTGTGAACAGGAGACGGTAGGCGCCGCTGACATCCGGAGTAATGCGCCAGCCGCTGGCGGCAATGCGCCCGGTGTCCAACTGCGGCTGCGGCAGCGGCGTGGGGAAGTTGCACACGAAACGGAAGATATTGGAGCTCTGCACGTCGCGCAGATAGAGGGCGGCCGCGGAGTTCGCGATGGACGGGCTCGTGCCGATGAACGTGAGCGTGCGCGTGCCACCGGCGGAGATCGTGTCGTTTCCCTCGCCGCCGGAGATCAGGTCGGTGTTGGCGCCGCCGGTGATGACATCGTCGCCGGGACCGCCGGTGATCCAGAGAGGGATTTCGCAGAACTGGGCGTCGATGGTGTCCTTCCCGCCGAGGCCGTTGATGAACACCGGCTTGTTGAAGTTCGCGTCGAGCGGCAAGACGGTGATCTGATTGGGATCGTCGTCACCGTTCAGGGTGAGACTGCGGCCAGGCGTGTAGAAGTCGAGCGTCGCGAACACATCCAGGGGGCCAGCGAAGGCGGATACCACGGTGACATCGTTGTCCAGGCCGTCGTCACCGAGGTACATCTGCGTTCCTCCAAAGGGCTGGCTATTGATGAAAAGGTCTTTGGCTACGGTGCGGTCGTGGACGAACTCGGTGTTGACATAGCCAATGGTTGTTGTCGTTGTCCCGTCTGAGAAATCAATTCTGCCAGTTGGAAAGCTCAGTTTGCCTCCGAGGCCATGCGTCACCGTGTCGAAGTTTCCGCCGACGAGCGTGATCTGATCGACGCCACCGAACGAGCCGTCGAACGAGAGGCCGCCGGGGGGACCGCCGAGGGTGCCGACGGGAATAGCATTGCCGAAACGGAAATCGACGACCAAGCTGTCGGGATCGCTCGAACCCACGATGCGAATCGAGGCGATGTCCGAAGGGCTGTCGCGGTAGTACAGGACGCCGTTCACGTAGAGGTCGAACAACGAGCCGTCGAGGGTGACCCGGATGGTGTCCGCGTTTCCGTCGGCGCCGACGGGCTGGTTGCCCATGTTCAACACGACAGAAACGTTGCTGTCATCGATCTGGGAATCGATCCAGGACGCGAAACTGGATATGCGTGGGAGGACACCGATCTCGCCGAAGGTGGAGTCATTGACGGAAACGTCGACGCTGCTGGATGCTCGCCCGGAGACCACGCCCGCGATCCGGTTGCCGAGGAAGAACGGGCCACCGGAATCCCCGCCAGCCTGGATCGATTCCGTGTTATTTCCCAATCCCAGGTCGGACACACCGTACACGATGGCCCCGGCGTCGTGAGCGGCGGTACCGTCGTCAAAATCGTACTTGAGGTAATTGGTATCGGCGAATTCAAAGACGTTGGAGCTTTCTCTCTTGTCGACACCGGCGCCGATCGCGCCGGGAGCGAGTGTTCCGTCAGGCTTTTCCGACCCCAGGTTGCCGTCGTTGTTCGCCATACCATACCCCATCATGGTGTAGGTTTGTCCCACCTCGTCGGTGTTGCGATACAGGTCGAAGCCATTGGAGCGGCCTCCGGGGGCAATCTCCGGAAGCTCGATGATCGCAATATCACGGCTGTCGCCCCAGTTCCCGGTCCAGCCCGGATAAACATGGATCAGCGTCGACGCCTGGGACGCCGGGATGGTGATGGTCCGGTCGCCGTTAGGCAATTCAAAGGTGATGTCGTTATTGCGAACGAGCAACGCGCCATTCTTATCACTGACCACGTGAGCCGCGGTCAAAACATGACGGCCATCGTAGAGCAGGACGCCAGAACCAACGCCAAAAGCGCCGGGGGAGACCTGCCAAGTGATCCGTACGACGCCGTCGAAGCCGGTCCCCGGCGTGACGATCGGTGGGTAGAAGGTCGCCCCGACGGCGGGAACGGTGCGATCCTCCAGCCTTTCCAAGGAAAGCTTCCGCGTTCGTTCCCTCCAGCCCTGTCTTGTGTTGCGGCGTGCTTTTGGGACCAAGATTCGGGCGCACCGTTTCAACAGAGAGAACATGGCAACCCTCCCATAGTTGCCCGGCCCCTGGAATCTCTCCGGGCGAATGGCTAAAGGAGCGACAACGGTAAAGCGAAATGCAGGTTTCGTGCCCCTAAGTAGGGTCCCGAATTCGGAGTCCGGTACGCGGGGCGAGATCAAGCACAAAAGGACGGGTTAGCGTGCCTCTTGAGAATCCCGTTTTTTTTTCGGCGAAGCTGGGACACCTGTGCCATCTCGGCAGCGGTGTGCGGAAAGAGACACGCACGCTCGCATGACATCGAGATCGGGTTAAAGCTCCCGCGCCAACCATCGCTCATCGCTACAATGAAGAAGGTTCTCCTCGTTCGCACTCCGAGTTCGACATGCCCCATTCCCACGATTTCTGCCCCATCGAAGAAGCCATCGCCGAGCTGCGCGCCGGCCGCATGATCGTCCTCGTCGACGACGAGCATCGCGAGAACGAGGGGGATCTCGTCATTCCGGCCGAGAGGGCGACGCCGGAGGCCATCAACTTCATGATGCGCAACGGCTGCGGCATCGTTTGCCTCTCTCTCGCCTCCGACATGTGCGACCGGCTCCAGCTCTTCCCCCAGGCCGGCGGCAACATCGACACGCAGACCACCCCGTTCACCCAGACCATCGACGCCCGCTCCGGCATCACCACCGGCACGAGCGCCTTCGACCGCGCCCGCACCGTCGCCGTCGCCATCGACGAGCGCTCCGGGCCCGACGACCTCGTGCGCGGCTACGGCCACGTCAACGGACTGCGCGCCCGCGACGGCGGCGTCCTCGTCCGCGCCGGCCACACCGAGGGGAGCGTCGACCTCGCCCGCCTCGCCGGCTTCAAGTCCGCCGCCGTGATTTGCGAGGTGGTTCGCTCCGACGGCCACATGGCGCACTTGCCGGACCTGCGCGACTTCTGCGCGGCCCATGGCCTCAAGATGTGCACCATCGAGGACCTGATCAAATACCGGCGCGAGCGGGAGAAGCTGATCCACCGCGAACTCACCCTGAAGCTCCCCACCCGCTTCGGCACGTTCGACCTGATCCCCTACACTTCGCTGGTCGATCCCGAGCCGCACCTGGCGTTGACGCTCGGCGGCATCGGGGCCGAGGTCAACGGCAGCGTCCCGGTGCAGACCGAACCCGTGCTGGTGCGCATCCACAGCCAATGCCTCACGGGGGACATCTTCGGCAGCGCCCTGTGCGACTGCGGCTCGCAGCTCCATCAGGCCATGACGCAGGTGGCGCAAGCGGGCAAAGGCGTCGTCCTCTACATGCGCCAGGAAGGCCGCGGCATCGGCCTGTTGCCCAAGCTCCGCGCCTACAAGCTCCAGCAGGCCGAAGGGCTGGACACCGTCGAGGCCAACCACCGCCTCGGCTACAAGGCCGACCTGCGCCACTACGGCATCGGCGCGCAGATCCTCACGGACCTCGGCGTCCGCGATATCCGCCTCCTGACGAACAACCCACGCAAGGTCGTCGGCCTCGACGGCTACGGCCTGCACATCGTCGAGCGAGTGCCGATCCAGGCGCCGGCGAACGAGAACAACTGGCGGTACCTCAAGACGAAGAAGGATAAGCTCGGGCACTTGCTCGACGAGATGTGAGCCGGTCGGCCCCCAGAGGGACCGTCGCGACGCCTCCAAGTCGCGAATCAACAGCCCGCTTCGATGAGCTGGTTTCATTTCGTTTCACACTGCCACCGTTACTGAAAACCCACAACGAACCTTGAAACCGCCGTGAGCGACAGCTGACCTAGACACCGCGCAGCCCCGTTTGCGGCCAGCTGTTTCGTCGCATCTCATCGCGCACACACCCACTCAGCGCGACGTATCGACTACCAACATCTATGCGCCGCCATAACCATAATGCCAGCCGACAATTCCGGATCGCCGCTTCAAGCGCGTCCCTCGCCCCCTCTTCTGCCCCGGCGCGACGAAATCAAAAACGCAACGCCGAGAACGACTTGATCCTGACCAACCGCCGCCCGCCGCGCCGCGCAAAAAACGCGCCGGCATCCGCTCGGACGCGCCCCGCGCCCCGCGCTCCGCAGACGACCTCCACGCCCCAACCCTACGCCGGAGGCGTTACACCTCGAAGCCCAGCGTTGGCGCGCAGCGACTACGTTGGGACCGCCGCCAGACAAGGCTCTCCTACTCCGAAGGAGTTACATCAACGTCGCCTATTGTGCCGATCGCTGAGCCCGGCGTAGGCCTCGGACACGGGATGGTCGTCAGTTCCGAGAGAGACGCGATCTTCCGCCGCGGAAATGCCCGAAACGGGTTCCACGCGTTCCACATTCCCGCAAAAGGGAACGCGGGCCGGAAAGGCAACACGAACGAAAGATCACGCGCCACCAGGAAACAGAAGGGCCGCGTCCGGCAGCCGCGCACGCCGCTGCGCGGAAGCCTACGGCTACACTCGCGCGCTTCCGCCTGGGCCTCGCTCGTCAACAGCGGAAAAACGAGCCGCCGCGCCTCCGCCGGCGTCGCCTCCACCCAAAAGGCGTCGATGGCGGGCAGACCGAGGTGGCGTGCGGAATCGCAGTTGGGGTAGACGAGGCGAGTGAGCATCGCGGGCTACCTTATCGAACACAGTCAAATCAGCGGCCCAAGTGGCGCCACATCCGCACGGGCTGTTGGCGAAGCGAGCGTGCCCTCTCGATACGGTCTGGTTCTCGCCTCATGGGCTCCCCCTCACCCCTGCCCCTCTCCCCCGCCGACGACTCCACCGATTGTCCCCGGTCAACCGGCGGGGGGATTGGGCCGGCGCTTCAACGCCGCCGATAGGGGGGGCACTTGCTTTGACAGCTTCCGTCCCGTCCTGCCAACAACGCAACCATCCGTCGGCAACCGCGAACAGCCGGCCCTCTCCCCCCGCCTCGGCGACCGCAACCGACTCGGCGAACGTGTCGGCGGGGGGAGAGGGGTAGGGGTGAGGGGGGCGACGGGGAGCGACGTAGCGCTAGCCCCCATTCTTGATCCTGATCTTGTGCTGCCAGCAACTCAAGACCAGCGCGCCGTCGGACGCGAGCGCCGAAAACGCCCACTGCGGGTTGCTCAGCTTGGCGCCGTACTTGGCGAAGGCTTCGGTGAATTTCAGTTCGGCCATTCACTCCTCCACGGCGTTCCGCCGCCCCGTTCTCATAACGCGCCACGCCCAACCCTACGCCGAAGGCGTTACATCAAAAAGCCCAGCGTTGGCGCGCAGCGCCTACGCTGGGAACGCCGCCAGACAGGGCCTTCCTACTCCGAAGGAGTTACATCACCGTCGTCCCTCGGCACCGATCCACTTCGCGGGGCATTCCGCGCAGCCCCAGCCTTTGCATTTTTCGGCCGTGCTGGTACAATCCGCTTATGTAGGGGGAAAACATGGCAAAGCAACCCGAGCAAAAACCACAACCAAAGCCTGGCCCGACGCCCGTATCCGACCCGAGGCAAGTGGTTCAGCCTCGAAACGTCAAGAAGACTCCCAAGGACTTCAGGACCAAATAAGAGCGAGGGAACGCTGTGGCCGCGGATAATAACAAGAACAACAGCCAAGGAAAGCCTGCGCCCCCGCGTCCGGTCGCGGTGAAGCAGCAGGCGGTACCAGTTAAGACTGATGTGCGGAAGGCGGTGCAGCCTCGTCCGGTTAACTTCAGTGAGGAGCAGCCGCCGCGAGGAGACATCAAAGCCAAGGATTAAGGAAGGAGTCTTTTCATGGCCGAAGAATCGAAAAGCACCGACAAGTCGGGATCCGAGCCCACCCCCAAGACGCCACCAATGCCTGTTGATCCGCGGATTCTTGTCCAACCGCGGCCGATAAAAGGGGACGCCAAAGACTTGCCGCTCCAAGGAGAAGCCAAGAATGGCAGATAAGGCAAAGCAGCCGAAGTGCGTAGTTGCCCCAAAGCCTGTTCCGCCAAGCAGGCCGTCCGCCTCCAACGACCCGCGAAAGGTCGTCCAGCCACGGCAAATACTCGAGGGGAGTGAGTTGAACAGACGCCGCCGTTAACGAGCGATGGTGTTGACCTGTCGCGAAGACGTGGAAACGGGGTTGGTCGTCATTTTGGTGACGGGGACGGCAACGACAGGCAGCAAGAGGAAAGCGAGTGCGGCCATGTACCAAACGCTTGCCCTTTGAATCTTGTCCGCCTTGGTGTGTATAGCGCGTGCCATTCCCTCACATGCCTGGTTCCACTGGCCAAGGAACATTGCTTCGGATTTATCCCCATAACTGCTAACGTAAAGGACTGCGCCACGGACAGGAGGCGGCTGATCGGTGTCCGTAGGATTCCGCGCTGACACTGCAAAAACTACCGCAACGAGCGCGCAAAGCACGGAAGGGATCAAGAACAGCGGCATGATTGCGTTTTCCCTGGTGAGCGTGGCTAGGCTGCCTATCGCGATGAGCGCCGTACCACCGCCAAGGTACTTGATGATACTATCCGCCTTCTCATCGAGAATGTCGAATCTCTTCTCCAAACGATCATATTCAGCTTTTGCGTACGCGTGAACCCAGCCGTATTGACTTGGGTCAGCCTCAAGCTCGAAACTCTCGTTGTACTTTTTCGCAGCAACATAATCCGGATGTTCTCTGAGACGGACGTCCGGCGGCCAGATCCAGCGCCAGAATCTACAAAGCTTGTCGCGCGCATATTGCATCGACTCGCCGATCAGCGATCTAATGCTTCTATCTTTCGAGCCATTGCCGTTCGCCATTGACGATCTCCCACCTACGAGGCTCTACAGCCTCGTTTCCCTAATCAGCGCTCGCGCGATTCAGGTTCAACGCAAGCAGCCTCTCCAGAATCTCCTGATCGCTCAGGTCCCAGCCATACGCCGTCGCGACAGCCGCATCCAGCCGTTGATGGGCGAGGTCCAGCCAGGTCGGCCGCTCGTTGTAGAGGTTCGTGAGCGTGCGTTTTTCCAGCTCCGCGGCGCAGTCGTCGTCCTTGGGGACGAGGCGCGGGTAGCGGACCGTGCCGATGCCGTGCAGGTCGGGGTTGGTGACGAAGGCGCGCCAGGCGCCGTCGACGGCGCCGGGGAATTCCAGGACTTCCTGGCGCGTCCACTCGGGGGGATTGAGCCAGGCGTTGCGGAGGCGGTCCAGCTCGCGGGCGGCGTGGGCGATGGCGGCCTTTTGTTCCTCGGTCGGTTGAGGGAGGGGAAAGGTTTCGAAGCAGGTTGTCGGAGTGTAGCGAAAACCGCTCTCGCGCTCGCGCAGCTGGGTTCCCTGCCCACGAGCCCAGATCTCGTGAACGCGAGAATGCAGGACGCCAAAGAAATAGTCCTGATCGCTCGCGAAGGCGCGAGTCTGGTGGTCCGCGAGGAACGCGGAGTCGAGCCACACGAAAATCCGATGCTTGGACACTTCAGGCGTAACAATAAAACGGCTCAGACCAGTGAGCGCGGCGCGCAGGCCCGGCCGCGGCTCGCCATGCAGCCACCATTTTTTTGCCAGCCGGCTTCGGCGGTTCTCGCGCCGGGATGGCTCCACGTACTCCTCCACATACTCCCACGGCTTTTCGTAAAGGGAGGCCTGCTCGGCGCTCATGTCGGTCCCAAAATCGACGATCCAACTCACCTCGCTGCGTTGGAGAATGTCTCGCGCCGTGAGGCGCGGGCGGAGCACGTTGCTATTTGGCAACCCGTTGGGATTTGGCAAGCGAAGGAGCTCCAAGGCGAATTCCTCCACGATGTCGAAAGGACCCGCTTTCATCACGCCAAGGAAGCACAGATTTGCGTTCTCTTGAAGTGGGCGCGCCTTCGTGACGTCGGCCCGGCTACCCGAAACGAGGTTGGCGTGGATGGAGTCGACTGCTCCTCCGTTCAGAATCCTCGTTTTCTCTTCGCCACGGTCAAATCCGACCATGCTTACATGGACGACGGCGCCATCGAGGATCCAGTCCCGATCCGACCATGCCCAAAAGATATCGCCCGATGCCTTGATGCGTTCCAGGCATACCCGGTTTGCGCCACCGCGAATGCCCTGAGTGGCGAGTAGCCCCGCGCGTTTGACCTCGCCCGCGGCAATCTTTGCCCGCGCCTTCTCGAACCAATAGCAACACAGTTCCGATTGAGAGGGCAGGCGGCCATCGTACAGCTTCCGCACGGCATGAACGTAATCATCCCCAAGCTCGCCGCGCATCTTCTTGTCGCCCAAGAACGGCGGATTCCCCACGATGAACTCCGCCTCCGGCCAGTCCGGCTCCTTCGCCTGCTCCGGGTCGCTCAGGTCGATGATCGCGTCCATCAGCTTGATGTTCTCGAACGGCTCCAGCACCGGATCGCTGGGGGCGATGTAGCCGTTGTGGTGCATCCACTGGAGGTAGCCGATCCAGATGACGACCTGGGCGAGCTGCTGGGCATACGGGTTGATCTCGATGCCGAGGAGCTGGGTGGGGCGGACGTGGGGGAAGCGGCTGAAGCCGCGCGGGCTGCCGTAGGCGATGACCTGGTTTTCGAGGTCGAGGAGGAGGTTGATGGCGACGTAGAGGAAGTTGCCGGAGCCGCAGGCTGGGTCGAGGATCTTGGTGTGGGCGAGGCGGCCCAGGAAATCTTCGAGGAGCTTATCGAACTCCTTGCGGGCGCGGGTGCTCGCGGCCTTCTCCAGGTTGCGGACCGCCTCCTGCACCTTGCTCCATTGCACGTCGCACCGCGCCCGCACCGCCTCCCACTCGCGCCGCAGCGGCGTCATCAGCACCGGCTCCAGCAGCGTCAGGATGTCCTCGCGGCTCGTGTAATGGGCGCCGATCTGCGAGCGCTTGGCCGGGTCCAGAGTCCGCTCAAACAACGTCCCGAAGATCGACGGCTCGACGTTACTCCAGTCGCACTTGTTCACGTCGATCAGCTGGTCGATCTCCTCGTTGGTGAGGTCGACCACGTCGTCGTCTTGCGTGAAGAGGCCGCCGTTGAAGTAGCGGATCGGATCGGCCCCGAACTCGCCGCCCGCGGCCATCTCCTTGAACAGGCCGCGCAGGCGCCGGGTGAGGGCGGGCGGGTCGAAGCGTGACGTGTTGAGGAGCTTGGAGAAGAGCTTGGAGGAGGCGGCCATGCCCGGCGCGTCGAAGAGGCCCACGTCCTCGGCGAACATGCAGAACATCAGCTTCATGAGGAAGTGGGCGGCCTGCTGCGCCGGGATGTTGCGGGCGCGCATGCCGTCGGCCAGCTTGCTGAAAAGCTCCGCGACCTCCTCGGTGATCTGCTCGACGGTCTGGCCCGGCTTGAGCGACTCGGGGTCGGTGAAGACCTTGCGGAGGATGTCGAGGTTTTTTGGCTCGGCGAGGCCCGAGAGGTCGAAGCCGTGGACAACCTTCGGCGTGTTGGTGAAGTTGGTGTGGATTTCGAAGCGGTCGAGATCGCAGACGATGAGGAGGGGCGGGTTTTCCAGGTCCTCGCGGTAGCGGTTGAGCTGGCTATAGGCTTCGACGAGGTCCCGGTGTCTGCCCTTGTATTCCCAGGCGAAGTGACCGCGGCGCCAGACATCCGCCCAGCCTTTGCCGCCGCCCGTCTTCTGGACCCCTTTTTCGAATGTGTAGTAGGAGCCATCCGGGTCCGCCGCGGCCGGCTTTTCCTGGCCGAGGAGGTCGCAGAGGTCGAGGAAGTGCTGCTGGGCGGCGCTGCGCTCGGAGAGTTGCGCGCGGGACCACTTGGCGATGAAGTCTTGGGGCGTCATGTTCGCTCGCTTCGCGGCTAGGCGAATGCCGTAGAGATGGCCTATTCAAAAGAACAGGTAGCGTCCAGGACGGTTCCAAGAAATGTCAGGCTTTCATCCTCCCGCCGCCGTCTCGCCGCTCGCGTCCGTCACGCGCTCCGGCACGTGGCGCCGCAACTCCCACAACCCCATCCACGCCAGCAGCACGAGGTTGGGAAACAACAGAGGCGCCATGGCCGGGGCCCCGAAGACGAACTTGTCGAACCAGCTATCCCCCGGCGAGCGCAGATTGGCCTCGACATGGCAATAGAAGCCGAGCAGCCCCACCGCCGCCTGGATGAGGAGAACCATGAAACACAGCCGTAGATAGCGCCGCCCCACCGGCGCCACGAAGATGGACATCAGGAAGCCGACGGCCAGGGCGCTCGAGACCACCGGGATCCATTCGGTTTTGCGGAAGAATCCGTTTTGGGCATGGTCGGTGAGGCTGAAGACGAAGTTGCCGAAGAAGCCCCCGAGCGCCAGGAGCAGCACCCAGCGTGGCCATTCTTCCGACTCGACAGGGACCATGCGATTGAGGATGAGCAACAAGCCGAGCCCGGTGTAGGCCAGCGGGGCGGCGAAGGGGGCGGCGTAGACCAGGCTCTTGAGCGTGCGCTCCTCGAAAAAGCGGCTATCCAGGTGCAACACCACGCCGGTGAGCCCGATGAGCACCGCCGCCCAGCCGACGAGGTAGCCCAGGTCGCGCCAGGCCGGGGCGTAGCCGAAGCACGTGCCGACCACCAGCGCGATCAGCAACAGCGCGGGCGCCCCCATCGAGAAATAGAAGGGGATGTACTCCGCCCAGTGATGAAAATGGTTGGTGGAGTGCGCCAGGTAGATGTCCAGCGTCAGGAACGCCAGGTTGACCAGGACGAACCCCTCCAGCCACAGCGCCGGGCGCATGTACCAACGCTGCGAAGCCGCGGAAGAAAGGTGTCTGACCCCCTCCGACATTTTCAACTCCTTGTCACGGATCGGGATTCTCGGCGCTGCCCGAAGGGGTCAGACACCTTGTTTCCGCCGCTCACTTCTTGCCATGATTCCTCCTCAACTCTTCGGCCTTGGCCTTGATTTCGACGAAATGATGCAAGAGCGGATAGGCGCCGTGCCACTGGGCGAAGTCCTGTCCCCCCATGAAAGCGCCGTGCTTCATGGTGCGGCCGTAGTAGTGCCACAGATCGAAGTAATCGAACTGGATCGGCTCGGTGAACGGTTTCTTCGGAATCAGCCCCTCCGCCTTGAGCGCGTCCATGATGACGGCGGCGGCCTTTACCTGGCTGTTCGTGTTCTCCACCACCTTCTCCGCCTCGGTGTAAACCTTGTCGACGATGGGCTTAGTATGGCACTGGGCGCACACCTCCTTCATCGCCACCTGGGCCATGGCGTAGCCCGGGCGCTTCTCGCTGATCTCGGCGGCGAGGTTATAGGAGAGGCGCTCGGACGTGTCGTGCGTTGTCTTGAGGCCGTTGAGCCCGCTCATGTGGCAAGTGGCGCAGGTGGGGATGAACATGTCGCGCGTCGTCAGCTTGCTCGGCTTGACGTCCAGGTTCAGCAATTTCGACTGAGCGTGATAGAGGACGCCGTGCTTCGATTCGTTGAAGATCTCCAGCTGCGAGTGATCGGGGCCCATGTGGCACTGGCCGCAGGTGTTGGGCAAGCGAGCAATGGCGACCGACGAGGTATGTCGCGTATGGCAGGCCGTGCAATTGCCGACGGAGCCGTCCTCGTTGGGCTTGCCGACGCCGTGGCACTTGATGCAACCGACCTTGACGCTGGCCGGGCCTTCGAGGGAGACCAGCGGATTGGCCGCACGCCCCTTGCACGTGCCGGGATGGTATTTCTCGGTGAAGGCGGCCAGTTCGGCGGGAATGCTGTCGCCGCCATAGACGGCGGCCCAGGAAGGGGCGGCGTGCCGGCTGCGCAGGAACTGCTGATACTCGTTCTCGTGGCAGCTGCGGCAGTTGGCGGCGGTTACCGTCTTGCTGATCACGAAGCCGTGGTGGTCCTGCTTGTCCTGTTTTTCGGCCGGCTGATGGCATTCCAGGCAGGAGACGCCCTTCTTGGCGTGAGCGCTCATCTCGTATTCGTGCACGATGGAATGATGTTGCTGGGTGTGGCATTCCGCACACTTTCCCGTCGCTTTGACGAAATTGGCACTCGGCTGACTCGTCTCCGCACTCGGCCGGCGGGCGTTGATGAGGAAACCCGCGAGCACCAGTCCGAAGCCGACGACGATGGCGATGAAGACAGCGCGAAAGGACATCAGTCACTCCTGAAACGACGGAAACCTGGTCGAATCAACCGTTTAACCGCTGGCCCTGCGCAAGCGCAAGGCGTACAACTCCGGGGCGGCTTCCCGTTGGAGCGGCGACAGCGCCTGTAGCCGGAGGAAAACGGGCAGCCTGCTTGCCGTGCGGCCGTTGGCTTCGCGTTTGCATAAGGCATGCCGTCGGGAAGGTCGCCGCTCGATGTTTCGGCATGAGGGTAAGACGCGTCGGCGTCTTCGCGTCGGCGTCCTCGCTCGCCCGAAGTCCCGTGAGCAGAGAAGCAATGGAATCGCACATGATCACCGTGGACGCCAACGAAGCCGTCGCTTCGGTGGCGCACCGAACCAACGAAGTTATTGTTATTTACCCCATCACCCCCTCTTCGCCCATGGGGGAATGGTGCGACGAGTGGGCGGCGGCCGGGCGCGGCAATCTGTGGGGCGCGATACCGGACGTGGTCGAGATGCAATCCGAGGCGGGCGCGATCGGGGCGGTCCACGGCGCCCTGCAGGCGGGCAGCCTGGCGACGACGTTCACCGCGTCGCAAGGCCTGCTCCTGATGATCCCGAATCTCTACAAGATCGCCGGCGAATTGACGCCGTTCTGCATGCACGTCGCCGCCCGCACGATCGCGACGCACGCGCTGTCGATCTTCGGCGATCACTCCGACGTGATGGCGTGCCGCCAGACCGGCATGGCCCTACTTTGCTCCAACTCGGTGCAGGAGGCCCAGGACTTCGCGCTGATTGGGCAGGCGGGGACGCTCCTCTCCCGCGTCCCCGTCCTGCATTTCTTCGATGGCTTCCGCACCTCGCACGAAGTCGCCAAGATCGCCCCCCTCGCCGACGATGACCTCCGCGCCCTCCTCGATGAAGACCGGATCGCCGAACACCGCCAACGCGCCCTGACTCCCGACCGTCCCGTCCTGCGCGGCACGGCGCAAAACCCGGACGCCTTTTTCCAGGCGCGCGAAGCCTGCAACCTCTTCTACCTCGCTCTGCCGGGGATCATTCAGCAAACGATGGACGATTTCGCCGCGCGCACCGGCCGGCGCTATCGCCTCTTCGATTACTTCGGCGACCCCGCGGCCGAGCGCGTCATCGTGCTCATGGGCTCCGGCGTCGAAACGGTGCGCGAGACCGTCGAGCACCTGTGCCGGCACGGGGAGAAGGTGGGCGTCGTCGCCGTGCGGCTCTACCGGCCGTTCTCGATCGCGGATTTCGTGAACGCGTTGCCGGCCTCGGTGAAGTCGCTCGCCGTGCTGGACCGGACAAAGGAGCCGGGAGCGGTCGGCGATCCCCTGTATCTCGATGTGATGGTGGCCCTCGAGGAAGCGCGGCAGGCGGGCGTGATCGACCGCGCCGGCGGCCCGGCGCGGGTCGTCGCCGGACGTTACGGGCTTTCATCGAAGGAATTCACCCCCGCCATGGTCAAGGCCGTCTTCGATCAGCTGGCGAAGGAGCGACCCCGGAATCACTTCACCATCGGCATCATGGACGACGTGACGCACACGTCCCTGGCCTACGATCCGGACTGGAACATCGAGCCGGACAACGTCGTGCGGGCGGTCTTCTACGGCCTGGGAGCGGACGGCACGGTCGGGGCCAACAAGAACTCGATCAAGATCATCGGCGAGGAAACCGATTTCTACGCCCAGGGTTACTTTGTTTACGACTCCAAGAAATCGGGCTCGATGACGGTTTCCCATCTGCGCTTCGGCCCGCGGCCGATCCGCTCCGCGTATCTCATCGGCTCGGCCAACTTCGTCGCCTGTCATCAGTTCGAGTTCCTCAACAAGCTGGACGTGCTCGAGACCTTGCGTCCCGGCGGCGTATTCCTGCTCAATGCCCCGCATGGACGGGAGGAAGTCTGGGACCGGCTGCCGCGCGAGGTCCAGGATCGCTTGATCGAGAGGAAGGCGCGTTTCTATGTGATCGACGCCCAGAAGGTCGCCGCCGACACCGGCATGGGGCGGCGCATCAACACAATCATGCAGACCTGCTTCTTTGCGGTCTCCGGCGTCCTGCCGCGCGACGAGGCGATCGCGCAGATCAAGAAAGCGATCGAGAAGACCTACGCCAAGAAGGGGGCGGAGATGGTGCGCCGCAACTTTGCGGCGGTGGACCACACCCTGTCCCACCTCGAGGAAGTCGCGATCCCCGAGGCGGCGACCGCCACGCGGCAGCGCCCGCCCGTCGTCTCCGCGGCGGCGCCCGATTTTGTGCAGCGCGTGTCAGCCGTCCTGATGGAAGGCAAGGGGGATCTGCTGCCCGTGTCCGCGTTCCCCGTCGATGGGACCTGGCCCACGGGGACGGCGAAGTGGGAGAAGCGGACCATTGCCGAGGAAGTCCCGATCTGGGATCCGAAGATCTGCATCCAGTGCAACAAGTGCGCGTTTGTCTGCCCCCATGCCGCCATCCGGGCCAAGGTCTATGAGCCGGGCGCGTTGGCGGACGCTCCGCAGACTTTTCAGAGCGTCGACTTCAAGGCCGCCGATTTCAAAGGCTGGAAGTACACGATCCAGGTCGCGCCGCAGGATTGCACCGGCTGCAACCTCTGCGTCATGACCTGCCCGGCCAAGGACAAGAGCAACCCGAAGCACAAAGCGATCGACATGGCGCCGCTCGCCCCGGTGCTCGACGCCGAGAAGCGAAACTACGACTTCTTCCTCGGCCTGCCCGACCCGCCGCGCGAGCATCCACCACGTCGACGTGAAGACGTCCCAGTTCTTCTCCCCATGATCGAGTACTCGAGCCCTGCGCAGCTGCGGCGAAACACCGTACATCAAGCTGCTTACGCAACTGCTGGGGGACCGCCTGCTCATCGCCAACGCCACCGGCTGCTCCTCCATCTACGGCGGCAATCTGCCCACCACCCCCTACACCGTCGACGCCGACGGCCGTGGCCCGGCCTGGTCCAACTCGCTCTTCGAGGACAACGCCGAGTTCGGCCTGGGCATGCGCCTGAGCGTCGATCACTTGCGGCAGCACGCCGCGGACCTGGTCCGACAGGTCTCCGCGACCATCGGCGACGCCCTGGCGACGGAGTTGTTGACGGCCGAGACGGCGAGCGAAGCCGGCGTGCAGGCGCAGCGACGGCGGATCAAGTCCTTGCGCGAGAAGCTGTCCGGGGCAAGCGATGCTGCCGCGCGCCGTCTCGACCTTTTGGCCGACTACCTGGTTCCCAAGAGCGTGTGGCTCATCGGCGGCGACGGCTGGGCCTACGACATCGGCTTCGGCGGCCTGGACCATGTCCTCGCGCTAAGGCGCAACATCAAGATCCTCGTGCTCGACACCGAGGTCTATTCGAATACCGGCGGCCAGTGCTCCAAGAGCACGCCCCTCGGCGCCGCCGCCAAGTTCGCGACGGCGGGCAAGGGTGTCCACAAGAAGGACCTTGGGTACTACGCGATGACGTACGGGCATGTGTATGTCGCCTCGATCGCTTTCGGCGCCAAGGATAGCCACACGGTGCAAGCGTTTCAGGAAGCCGCAAGCTACGACGGACCATCGCTGCTCATCGCCTACAGCCCGTGCATCGCCCATGGCTACGACCTTCGCTTCGGCAACGAGCAGCAGCGACTGGCGGTGAACTCCGGCGTCTGGCCGCTCTACCGCTTCGACCCGCGCCGCCTCGAGCGCGGCGAGCCGCCGCTGGAAATCGACGTCCTGCCCGGTCGGGCCAGCGTCGAGGAGTACATGCGGAACGAGACGCGTTTTCGCATGGCGGAGAAGATCGATCCGGAGCGATTCAAGCGGCTGGCCCAGGAAGCGCGCGAAAGGACCGCGCAGCGGGTGCAGCTTTACGAGCAGTTGGCCAGGATCACGATGAAGCCGCTGCACAGGGAGGAGAGGGCTGCGGCGCTCGGCAATGGGGCGAAGGCTTAGGATTGCGATCAAGATTAAGAATTAGGATTACGTTTAAGATTAAGATTACGATTAGGATTATGATTATGACACGTAGGAAACATCGAGCATTCTGATCCTAATCTTAATCTTAATCGTAATCATAACCCTCCCTTTCCTACTCTCGTTGTCCCTCTGTGCCGGCGTAGCGAATGTAACAAGGAGACAAGAATGGATCTCTCCACGACTTACATGGGCTTCACGCTGCCGCATCCTCTCATTCCGGGCGCGGGACCGCTGGTGGACGATCTGGACACGGTGCGGCGCCTGGAGGACGCGGGGGCGCCGATGATCGTGATGCGCTCGCTCTTCGAGGAGCAGATCGTCGGCGAGGAGCTGGCCGTGACGCGCTCGCTGATGACGACGCGGTACTCGAATCCGGAGGCGCAGTCCTATCTGCCCGATCCGGAGGATTTCGAGCTGGGGCCACGCGAGTACCTGGAGCAGATTCGCCGCATCAAGGCGGCCGTCAGCGTGCCCGTCATCGCCTCGCTCAACGGCACGACGCCGGGCGGCTGGCTACGGTACGCCTGGCTCATCGAGGAGGCGGGCGCCGACGGTCTGGAGCTGAACCTCTACGAGCTGGCGACCAGTCTCGATGAGACGGGGGCCGACGTCGAGCGCCGCGGGTTGGAGATTGTCCGCAGCGTCAAGAACTCGATCAACATTCCGGTCGCAGTCAAGCTGTCTCCGTTCTACTCGTCGATCGCGAATTACGCGCTGCGTCTGGAGGCCGCCGGCGCCGACGCGCTCGTCCTGTTCAACCGCTTCTATCAGCCGGACATCGACGTGGAGCAACTCGAGCTGTTGCGTGTCAACCTTTCGAGCCCCGCCGAGTTGAATCTGCGCCTGCGCTGGATCGGCGTCCTGTCCGGGCGGATCCGTCCCACCCTGGCGGTGTCGGGGGGCGTCCATGCGCACCTCGACGCGATCAAGGCGATCATGGCCGGCGCCCACGCCGTGCAGATGGTCTCCACTTTGTTGCGGCACGGCCCGGAGCGCCTGCGCCGGGTGCGCGACGCCATGGCGGACTGGCTCGAGCAGCAAGGGTATGAGTCGCTGGGGCAGATGCGCGGCAGCATGAGCCTGGAGCGCTGCGCCGATCCGAAAGCGTACGAGCGGGCGAACTACATGCGCATGCTGCAAGGTTGGGAAGCGGGCGAGTCGGCGACCTGACCGCCGTGTTACTTGACGTCGCGCAGGTGGAAGGGAAACTCCACGGTCAGCGTCCGCTGGTGCAGGAGCGACAGATCGAACACTTCATCGCCCCCAGCCGGCCCCTGGTAGCGCACTTCCAGTTCCAACCCCTTGCCGTCCTCCGATGTGCCCGGCACGACGCTGAGGCGCTCGAGCGGCCGGCCGCGCTTGTCGGTCACGGTGAGCATTTCGGCGGCCATGTCTCCCGGCGTGAGGAAGACGACGACGCCGGTGCGGAGTCTGCGGACCGGTTGGCCCGGGTAATGGGACACCCAGTTGTCGTAGTTGTCGAAACGGAGCCGTAGACAGAGGACGCTTTCGTCCGTGAGACGTTTTTCGAGGATCCTGCCGCGGACGCCGTCGAACGTCTCCCAGCGGTCCTTGTCCTGGTGGAGCACGTCCTTCACGCAGCTTTCGGTGTGCGTCGCCACGAGCCGGGCCAGAGCGCTGCCCTGAATTTCGCGCCACGGGCCGCCCGGCAAGGACAACACGATCGCTTCGCAGGGGGAGCCGGAGTCCAGCCGCTCGCGCCGCAACAGATGCTGCCAGTCGCCGCGCTGGCTCTTGAGCGCCGCCTGATGCGCCCGGCGCAGGTCGGGACTCAGCGCGACCGTTTCCCCCTTGGCGTTGACGAGGTTGGCGATGCGGAGGTCTTCGAGAGAAAGCCAGCCGCTGCCGGGGCGTGGCCGTAACTCCAGGAGGATTCTCTCCCCGAGCGCGAGAGAACGAACGCGCAAGGGGCCGGCGCAATCGGAAGTCCAGGCGGGCGTTTTTCCCGGCTTGAAGACAGGGGATTCGTGGCGTTCCCTAGCGATCAGGAGCCAGGGCTCGAGAGCGTCTTCATAACTCGCTTCGGGGGCGTGCAACAATTCCACGAGGCCGGCGGCGTTCAGGAGCCTGTCCCAGGCCTGCCAGAAAGGGAGCGGCGTCGTGCGCAGGGTGATCCTGGCGGCGGCAAGCTTGTCCCGGTCGGCGCGATAGGCGAAGCGGACGCCCCATTTTTTCTGCGTCTCCTCCAACACCTCGAGCAGCGATTGATCGTCGATGTCCCAGGCGAAGGGCGCCGGATCGCGGGCGGCGTCCTGCGCTTGCTTTTCCCGGATCTTGTGGATGAGGGACTTGGCGCGCTGGCTCGTCTCCAGGCTTCCGGTCAGCGCCTTGTAAAGGTGCGGCAAGGCAGGTGGGCCCAGCTTTTCCAGGCTGCGCATGGCGGCGTCGCGCTCGCCGTATTTTTCGCCACCCAGGGCGCGGATCAACGCCGGGATGTCAGCGTCCTTCCTGTCCTGGCCCGGCGCCGGCCCCGAAAGGCACGGGATCACCAGCAGGACCAGGCGACCCGCGAGACGCCTCGAAAAGAACCAGCTGTTCGATTTTCCCACAACAATGTCACGGCCTTTCGGCCGTTCCCGTCGAGCCGACACCAGCGGTTGAAGGGCCGGGTGTCTGAACAATAGCTCACTTGAGAGATTACTTTCTTTGGAGCGAACGGGCTCCCTGTTTGTTCCGTATTTTCGGTTTTGCGGCCCTGGCGGAAGACAAGACCCCTTTCCTTGGGGCATATCATTTGCTACGCTCACACAAACTTCACAAAAGTGCTGCCGGGCGCGGCGGCAGCAAGGAACCGGCGGTTACTAGATTGGAAGGCTGCCGGCCTCGCACCGAGAGGGAGACGTGTTCGACGAACAGGGAGCCAAGACGTCCGACGGCGACTCCGGCGCCGGACGTGCCGACGAAGCCATCCGCCGTCTCGCCAACGGCGTCTTCTGTTGGGGAGGCGCGGATTTCCTGTCCCCGTCTCTGCGCGACGATCGCGAGGAGCCGGCCTACGAGATCAAGTTCCTGCTCGACGATCACCTGGCCCATGCCGTCGCCGGCTGGGCCTTGAGCCATCTCCATCTCGATCCCTATTGCGGCCCCGACCACGGTTACCGTGTCCACGGCCTCTACTTCGACAGCCCCCAGCACGACGTCTTCCACCGCTCCCCCGGCTATCGCCGCAAGAAGTACCGCCTCCGTCGCTATGGCGGCTCCACCGTCGTGTTCCTCGAGCAGAAACGCAAGTACGGCAACCGCGTCGCCAAGCGCCGCATCCAGGTTGCGGAGCAGGAATTGCCTCGCCTCGCGGGTCCCGAGGACCCTGCCTGGGCCGGCCACTGGTATCAACGACGTCTACTGCTTCGCCGGCTGCGTCCCGCCTGCCTCATCAACTACGAGCGGCAAGCCTTCGTCGGCGAAAGCGCTGAAGGCCCCCTGCGCATGACGATGGACCGCAAGCTCAGCTGCCTCACCACCGATCAATGGCAGGTCCACGAGGTGGTCGCGGGTCTACCTCTCTTCCCCGGCCGGGTGGTGATGGAGCTGAAATACGGCAGCGTCCTCCCCGCCCTGTTCAAGGGTTTGCTCGTCGAGTTCGGCCTCAACTCGATCCCGCTCTCCAAGTACCGCTCGGCGATGCAGGCCTGGCACGGCGAGGCGCTGGTCCGGGAGGTCGGCTGATGCCCGAGTGGCTCGATTGGCTCGAAAAGGCCTTCCACGTCCCCACCGTACGCGATTTCGATAGGCTGTTCATCCTCCTGACGACGGCGCTCGTCTTCGGGGCCGCCATCGCTTGCATTTACGTCTGGACCCAAAGGGGCCCAGGTCCCGCTTCCCCGGGCCTGGTTTCCACCCTCGTCCTCTTGTGCGTTCTCATCGTCGCCGTCACGCAAGTCATCGGCGAGAAGTTGGCCCTCGCCTTCAGCCTGGTCGGCACCCTGGGCATCATCCGCTTCCGCACGGTCGTCGAGGACATGCGCGACACCGGCTTCGTCATCTTCGCGGTCGTCGTCGGCATGGCGCTCGGCACCGCCAATCTTCTCGCGGCTCTCATGACGCTCGGCGTCGTCGGCGTCGCATCGCTCGCGATGCGCTGGCTTCCCGGCTTGAACGTGCGCGAGGCCGAGCACTGGAGCCTGCAAATCCGCATCGGCGCCGGCTTCGGTGACCGCAGTCCCTGGGAACACGTCTTCGCTCGACACCTGGAGGACGCCAAGCTGCTGAGCACCGCGACGGTGCGCCAGGGCGTCGCGCTCGAGATGACCTACCGCGTGCGCTTACGGTCCGATAGCTCCCCGCTCGCTCTGCTCAACGAGATGAACCGGTTGGAAGGGATGCAGAACCTGGAGCTGCGGCGGATCTGACCGGCCGCGGCGCCCCCTTACCAGAGCCGACGAATGGGGTAGCGATCGAGGACTGGATCCGCGCTCAGGACACCCATCCTCTCTGCAATCGCCTGAGCGACGATGAGCCGGTCGAAGGGATCGCGGTGGTGGTAAGGCAGGGAGATCAGCTCGGCTGTGTGTCCAGGGTTGATGGGTAGAACCAGAAACCCGTTGTCGAAGATCGCTTCCTGGACGAAGACAGGGAACGGAACCTGGAGAGTGTATTTGCCCGTACTCAACTTGATCGCGACTTCCCAGTGGCTCGCCGGACTGAGGAAGATTTGGTTGGCCGGATCAGCGATTGCCGCCTTTGCTGCCGGACTCAGGTGCGGATCGTCCAGGTAATACCACAACAGAGCGTGAGTATCCAAAAGCAGGTTCACGGCATGTAATCGGCAAAGTCCTTCAGGTGTTCGTCATCCTCCGCGTTGATCACCAGCTTGCCTTTGCCACGGCCAGGGATCGGTATCCCCTTTGGTCGCACGGGGGGCACGAGACGCCCGACCGGCTTGCCCTGGGCCACGATAAGCACCTCCTCGCCGGCACCGATATGCTCGAGCAACTCGGGCAGCCGCGCCTGGACTTCTGCGACAGTCGCCGTTTGCATGGTCACTCCTCTCCTCCTAGGATACCTGAAAAACGCTCTCACTTCACCGATTCAAGTCCGGATTCTCCTCGCGACCCAGAATGATCCACGGATCGCTCGTCTCGCGCTGCCACTCCTGCACTCGGCCGCGCATCTTCGTCAGCACGTCGCCGTAATCCGGGTCGGCGGCCACGTTCTTGAACTCGTTGGGGTCCTTCGTCAAGTCGAACAGCTCCTCCCGGGGCCGCTTCATGTAGGTGAAGACGCGGCGGCCCCCCATCCATTCGAGGGAGTTCTTGCGCACGCTCTGCCAGGTCGTCGAGCCCCAGAGGTCGGAGGAGAACGGGAACTCCTTGGCGTTGTCGAGGTTGACGATGTACTTGAACTTCGACGTCGTCAGCGACCGCATCGGGTAGTACATCGTGATCTCGTGGAACTGGTGCGAGCCGAAGACCTCGTCCCAGCCCTTCGGGTTGTCGTCCTTGAAGATCGGCACGAGCGAGCGCCCCGGCAGCTTGTACTTGGGCGGGCTCGCCTTGCCGATCTCGAGCAGCGTCGGCGTCAGGTCGACGAAGCTGACCAGGGCGTTGTTCGTCCGCCCCGCCGGAACGCCCGGCCCGGCGATGAGGAGCGGCAGGTGCGTGCCCGCTTCGTAAAGCGTGGTCTTGGCGCCGGGGAAAGGGATGCCGTTGTCGCTCACGAAGATGATCAGCGTCTCCTCAAGGACGCCCGCCTCGGCGAGCGCTTTCATCAGTTCGCCGACGCCGCGGTCCATCCGGCTCGCCGACTGGTAATACTCGGCCAGCTCGGCGCGCACCTCCGGTCGGTCGGGGAGGAATGGCGGCACGATCACGTCCTTGGGCTTGTAGCGCGTTTCGGCCGGGTCCTTCTCGAAGCCCTCGTTGGCGAAGCCCTTCTTGGCCCGGTGCGGATCGGTGAAGCCGTAGACGAGGAAAAAGGGCTGGGCGCCGCGTTTCTTGAGGAAGTCGCGGGCTCCGGTGGCCATCGACACGGGGCTGCGCGGGTTGACCTTGGTCAGCTCCAGCTCGAAGGAAAAGTTCTTGGTCGGGATGACGTGGAACTTGCCGATGATGCCGGTGAAGTAGCCGGCGGTCGCGAGCAGGTTCGGCAGCCCCTGCACCCAGGGGTGGATGTGCTGACTGTGCGGCGGGTGGGCGAGGCCGTATTGGCCGTTCTGATGGGTGTAGAGCCCGGAATAGAGCGAGGCCCGGCTCGGGCTGCACGAGGAGACGCTGGTATACGCCTTGCTGAAGCGGATGCCACGCTTGGCGAGCGCTTCGAGGTTCGGCATCTTGATCGCCTTGTTACCATAGCAGGGCAGATCGAGACCGAGGTCATCGGCGACGACGAGGACGATGTTGGGCCGCTTGGCCTGGGCGGCGAGCGGGGCCGGTGAAACCAGGCCAGCAAGGACAAGGAGGACAATGCAGCGTGTCATGACGAGGCCCTGAGGAAAATCGGCGCGAACAGCGACCGCCCCGGGCATCCTAACCAGCGTGCGTGAGGTTCGCAACAAGCGATGCTGATTTGCTTGCGAAAACTTGATTTGTTTGCCTGAGCGCCGCGTGTCGGCAAGGCGTCCGCCCACGGGTGACGAAAGGTGGACTTTGTTAGAATGGCAACACAGCGAGAAGTTGGGGCGATGGCGTCCCGTCGCACGCAGACCACTATCCGCTTCTCTTGAAGGACTGACCATGCCCTCACTCCCCCCCGCTGACTTGTTCCAACGCGTCCGCACGGCCCTGGAAAGCGCGCCGAACGCGATGTTCCTCCAGCTGGCGCGCCGTCTCGGGGCGCCGGAAGAGCAGGTCGTCCGCGCGCTGCCCGAAGGCTGGGCGACCGAGCTCGACATCGGCCGCTGGGAGGAGTTGATCCGGCGCCTGGCCGACCTGGGGGAGGTGCACGTGATCGTGACGAACGGCGCGGCGACGCTGGAGAGCGTGGGCCGGTTCGGCGGCTTCTCGGTCTGGGAAGAGTTCTTCAACGTGCAGACGCCGACGCTCGACATGCACATCCGCTGGCCGAACCTGGGCGCCGCCTTCGCGCTGGTCAAGCCGAGCCACATGACCGGCAAGAAGACGCTCAGCATTCAGTTCTTCGACGGAGACGGGCACGCGGCGTTCAAGGTATTCCTGACCCTGGGGACGAGCGAGCCCTCGGAGGAACGAAGGCGGGCGTTCGAATCGTTGCGCGTCGACTTCGCCGTCGGCCGCAGTCGCGGGGAATGAAAGGCGAATCCGGAGCGGCTTCTGGTTGATCGGCGGGGGACTTTGTGCAATAGTCGGCGGAGGGCGGCCAAACGGCGGCGCCATGGATTTGCGGTCACGCATGCCGGAGAGATTGACGCCATGAAATTGTTGCGGTGGGTCGTGCTGGTCGCCGTTCTTTGCCCCTCGCCCTCTCCTGCCCAGACGACCGACAAGCCGGCGAAGCCATCGGGCAAGAGTGACGCCAAGACGCCGTGGTATCTCAAGCCGGTGGTCCGGCCGGCGCTTCCGAGCGGCGGCGCCACGCCGGCCAATCCCATCGACGCGTTCATTGCCGCCCAGCACCGGGCAAAAGGCTTGCGTCCGCTGGGCCCGGCCGACCGCCGCGTATTGGCGCGCCGGCTGTATCTCGATCTCATCGGCATCCCGCCCACCCTTGCCGAGCAAGACGCCTTTCTCAAGGATGAAGCGCCGGACGCCTACGAGAAACTGGTCGACCGCCTCCTCGCCAGCGAACAGCACGGCGTCCGCTATGCCCGCCACTGGCTCGATGTGCTGCGCTACGCCGACACCGACGACGGCATGATCGCCGCGCCCGGCATCCATCTCTGGCGCGACTGGCTCATCCGCGCCCTTAATAGCGACATGCCGTACGACCAGTTCGTCTGCACGCAGCTCACCGGCTACCGGACCGGCGCCCGCAGCGAGGTCTCGGCCATCGGCTTTCGCGAGCGGATCGATCCCAGGCCGGACGACGCCTTCGCCCTCGGTTTTCTGGCGCGCGGCGCCGTCGTGCATGGCGAGGGGGAGACCGGCGAGCTGCCCATCAACGCCGTCGAAACCGTCGCCACCGCCTTCATGGGCATGACCGTCGGCTGCGCCACGTGTCACGACCACGAGTACGATCCGATCACGCAGCGCGATTTCTACGCGATGAAGGCGCTGTTCGATCCGCTCGTTTTGAAGAAGGTCACGCTCGCCAACCCGGCTGAGGTCCTCGTCCACGGCAAGACGATCGACGCGCTCGACCGCAAGCTCGCGGCCGTCGAGGGCCCGATGTTGAAGCTCATCGCGCCTTACAAGAAGAAGCTGTTCGACGAGCGCGTGGCCCAGCTGCCGGACGACGTGCGCGCCGTCATCTTGAAGCCGGAGAAGGAGCGTACGCCGGCGGAGGAGAAGATTGCCGACGATTACTTCCCGATCCTGCGCATCGACGTGAGCAAGATCCTGCTGATCATGCCCGAGGCGGAGAAGGAGACCTACCGGACGCTGGTCAAGGCGTTCAAAGACCTGGAGAAAGCCCGGGCAGACGCGGCGCTGCCGCTCTTCTGGACAGTCGAGGTCGATCGCAAGAAGGAGCTGGACAAGAGCTACATCCTGACGAGCGGCGATCCGAAGCGGCCTCAGCTCAAGAACGAGGTCCAGCCCGGCTGGCCGTTCGCGCCGCAAAAGATCGATTTCCGCAACGGCCGCATCGAGGCGTTCGCCGACTGGCTGACCGCGCCGGACAACCCGCTGTTCGCCCGCGTCGCCGTGAATCGGCTCTGGCAATGGCACTTCGGCGAAGGAATGCAAAAGACGGCGAGCGACTTCGGCACGCTGGGCGGCGTCCCGTCAAATCCCCAACTCCTCGATTGGCTGGCCTCGGAATTCGTCCGCGGCAAGTTCAGCATGAAGGCGCTGCATCGCCTCATTGTCACCTCCGATGCGTACAAACGCTCCTCGGCGGCGGGCGAGGAAGACGCCATCACGGCAGCGAACCAGAAGGTCGATCCGGGCGACCGCTTTCTGTGGCGTTACCCGTTGCGCCGGCTCGATGCCGAGACGGTCTGGGACTCGATTCACAGCGCCGCCGGCGACCTCGACCGCAAGCTCGGCGGCAAATCGTTCGATCCCAAGACCGACGCCGCGCGGCGCGGCGCCTACATGGTCCGCGGTTACGCCAGCAACCGAGATGTGACGCCAAGCTTTTTGCAAGCCTTCGACGCGGAAGACGGCCGGGCGCCCTGTCCATTGCGGGCGCACACGATCACGGCCCCGCAGGCGCTGTTCCTGATGAACAGCGCGGTCGTCGAGAAAGCTACCGCGCGGTTCGCCGAGCGGTTGAAGGCGGCGGCGGGGAAAGACCTCGGCGCCGCCGTCGATCTCGGCTATCGTATGGCGCTGGCGCGTTCGCCTTCAGTCACGGAGAGAGAGCGGGCGCTGCGTTACATCGACGGCGATCCGGACCGGTTGACGGGCTTCGCGTGGCTCTTGTTCAATCTGGATGAGTT
This sequence comes from Gemmataceae bacterium, assembly GCA_046350295.1. Lineage (GTDB taxonomy): Bacteria > Planctomycetota > Planctomycetia > Gemmatales > Gemmataceae > JAXMAR01. The sequence continues at coordinate 43,845 of JAXMAR010000022.1, read as the reverse complement.
CGTGTTCGTGCGCTAGGGTAGCGGCGCCAGGTCCGGCTCGGCTCGCCGGACCTACCGGCTGCGCCACGCTGGGAGTACGCGCCGCGGTCCCGGCGCAACCGGCGGCGACTTCCCCCAACCGAAGACGCGGACCAGCGCCAGGCCCGCGACAAAGCCGCCGATGTGGGCGCCGTACGCGACCCCCGTCGGCTGCCCGCCGAAGACGCCGAGGCTCTCGATGATCTGGAACAGGAACCACATGCCGATCGCCACCCAGGCCGGAACCGTGGTGAGGAAACGCAGCATGATGACCGTGACCGGCTTGTGCGGATACAGGAGGAGATAACCGCCGAGCACGCCGCTGATCGCCCCCGAGGCGCCGAGGCTGGGAATGAACGGGCTCATGTGAAAAAGAAAGGTCGAACCGACATGGGCCAGCGACGCCAGGATCCCGCACGTCAAGTAGAAGACGAGATAGACGACGTGGCCCAGGTAATCTTCAACGTTGTCGCCGAAGATCCACAGAAACAGCATGTTTCCCAGCAGATGCGCCCAGCCGCCGTGCATGAACATCGAGGTCAGGAGCGTCAAATAGACGGACACTGGCGTCCGCTGCAGTTCGATCACCCCCTGCGTCTCGCCGGTGATCGGATTCACCACCTTCACTTCCCCCTCGATGTCCCGCCCCGTGCGGATCTCCTCCGGCACCACCGACCAGGCGTAGGTGAACGCGTTCCCCTCCTCGCTCGCCTGCTGCGGGAAAATAAAGACCAGGAAATTCACGACGATCAACCCGATATTGACCACCGGCCACGTACGGCGATCGGTGTTGTCGTCGAACAGGGGGAAGACCATTGTGAAGTCAGAGGTCAGAGGTCGGAAGTCAGAGGTCGAAAGTCAGAGGTCAGAGGTCAGAGGTCGAAAGTCAGAGGTCAGAGGTCAGAGGTCAGAGGTCGGAAGAAGGCTCAGTCAAGAATGGTTGCGGATTGCGGATTATGGCGCCGAGCATACGCCCGATCTCCGCGCAGCGACTCGTGAGATCGGTGTGCTCCTCTGCGGTGATGTAGTTACAGTCTTTGGCAAAATCGAGCGATGTGTCCGTCTCGCTGTTTTCTCCGTCGCTGTCGGTCAATTTGCAGACGAAATGCGCTGGATAACGCCGTTTCGCCCAAGCCTCGCGAAGGTTCATGCAAACGGATCGCGATGACCTCCGGATTTGCCCGGTAAGAGCGTAGCGTTCCTCTGCCGGGAAACGCTGACTCAAGCGAAAGACACGCATCGCTAGCTCGTACGCTTTCCGATAGACCTCAAGGTCCTTGGCGGATCGAATAATCACGCTCCACCTCCGAGCAACTTCTGACTTCTGACCTCTGACCTCTGACCTCTGACCTCTGACCTCTGACCTCTGACTTCTGCCTTCACCGCCCCTTCCTCACGAACCGCACGCACACCGGCGCCGGGACCTCCACCACCTGGCCGGTCGCAGTCAGCCGCCCGCTCTCCGGGTCGATGCGGAAGACGGCCAGCGAATCGGAGTCCTGATTGGCGGCGATCAGGAACTGCCCCGACGGCTCGATCGCGAAGTTGCGCGGCGTCTTCCCCTTGGTCGACTCGTGGCCGATCGGCGTCAGCGTGCCGTTCTTGTTGACGGAGAACATGGCGATCGTGTCGTGGCCGCGGTTGGAGACGTAGACGAACTTGCCGCTCGGATGGATGACTGTCTCCGCCGTGCTCAAGCCCTTCCCCTTGAAGCCCTCGGGGAGCGTGCTGATGGTCTGGAGCGGCTTGAGCGTCCCCTTGTCCTCATCGAAGGCGAAGGTCGTGACGGTCAGCGTCATCTCGTTGCAGACGTAAACGAAGTGGTTGTTGGGCGCCACTGCCAGATGGCGCGGTCCGCCCCCGGGGGGAACTTCGCCGAAGCCGTGCTCGGTGAGTTTCGCCTTGTCCGGGTCGAGACGATAAACGAACACCTTGTCCAGGCCCAGGTCGCAGGCGAGGGCAAACTGGTTTTTCTGGTCGACGTTGATCGAATGGGCGTGCGGCCCCTCCTGTCGCGCCTTGTCGACGCTCGAACCCTTGTGCTGATGGAACGACCCGGCCGGTCCGAGCTTGCCCCCCTCCTGGATCGGCAAGGAGACGACGCTGCCGCCGCCGTAGTTCGCCGCCAGCACGCACTTGCCCGAGCGATCGACGATGACATGGCACGGCCCGCCGCCGCCCGAAGACTCGCGATTGAGGAACGTCAGCTTGCCTGTCTTGGAATCGAAGGAGAAGGCGTTGATCGTGCCGGCCTTGACCTTGCCGAAATCCGCCGTCTCGCCGCAGGCATAGAGGTAGTTGTCGCGCGGATGGATCGCGAGGAAGGAGGGAGACGCGATCTCCGCCGCGAGCGTCGCCTTGTCGGAAAGCTTGCCCGTCTTCGGGTCGAACTCGAGCACGTAGACGCCCTTGCTTTTCTTCCCGGTGTAGGTGCCGACGTAGACAAGATAGGGCTCCTGCGCCTCGAGCACGCCCGGAACCGAGACGACGGCGAGGGCGACGAGCCCCAGCAGAAGGAGAGATCGCAGCATGGTGTTCATCCCCGTTGATTGTTTGTTTAGCCCCGGTTCGCAGAACCGGGGCGGGCGCGTCCCATTTCGGTGAAGACGCACTGACGATTGTGCGCATTGGGGCGCCCGTTGTCGATAGCCAACTTCGCCGTCAGAGCCGGAAGCGTGAAGGTCAAGCTTGTGCGTCACTCACGCTTCCGACTCGGACGTCCGGCTGAACTTGCCGTCCCCCCTATCGAAGCGTTAAGTTGGAAGGCGTGCCCCCCAAACACGGGAACGCCGCCATGCGCCTGACGTCTGCCTTCGCCCTCTTCCTGCTGCCCTCCCTCGCCGCCGCCCAGCCGACGTACAAGCTCGGCGTCGATTCCCATGTTTACCCCGGCGCCGTCCTCAAGCTCGAGGGCGCCCGCCTCAGCCGCGGCGCCGTCAAGGACGATCCCGGCTTCCGTCTCCAGTTCCATGTCCTCAAGGACGGTAAATCGCTGCAAACGAAAAACGCCCGGCTCGAAGACGCCATCGACTTGCCCACCAAAGAACCAGGCGACTACGCCGCGGTGCTCGAGCTTTTCTACCCCGCCTACAAAGGCGGCTCGGAAACGAAGGGGCAGTTCAAGGCAATCAGTCCCTATCTTCTTTACAACGTCAGCGCCCCTGGCGGCCCGATCAAGACGCTCACGCGCGAGCCGGCCCTTGTCCTCGACTGCGGCAAAGGGGACGGCAAGGCGCAGGACGTCAAGCTGGCGAAAGACTACGGCTACAAGCTGATCCAGGGAAAGCCGCTGGAGGGCTGGCCCGCCGCCGTCAAGAAGCACGCCTGGATGGACCCGAAGTCCGTCCGCTTCGAGATCGCCCTGCCCAAGGAGACGCCCGGAACGCTGCGGCTCCTCCTCGTTGATGGGGACACCGCCGGCCGCAAGTGCAAGGTCGTCATCCAGGGCCGGCCGCTGCCGGTCGTCGCCGACTTCGGCGGGCCGGGCAAGCAGGTGGAGATGCCGCTGTCCACTACCGAGACGAAGACGGGCAAGATCGAAGTCAGCATCGAGGCGCTCGACAAGGGGACGGCGGTCGTATCGACTGTCGAGTTCGTGCCGGCGTTTGCGAAGTAACGTTGCGCCGGCCGGGTGGCATGCTTTTGCGGGTCGCGCCAGGGTCAGCATAGCGCCGGCTCACACTGCAAAAGCATGCTCCACGGCGCCTCATGACCAGCGACCTCTCCTGTTTGAGGCAGAACGCCAAGCACGCTTTTGCGGTGGAACTTGACAGTTCAACAAGCCTTGATTGGACCCGCAAAAGCATGCCACCCGATACAATTCGGGTAGGATTGAGGTTGACCCCCTGAAGGTCTCGAAGGACCAACCATGACGGACAGACCGGCCGCCGTTGATGGATCCAGGCTCGAGCTGCTGTATCACTTCTGCCGCTTGCAGTTGCCGGCCCTCAACCTCGGCTTCGACGCCTGCCGCCGCCACCTGGAGCGCACCTTCGAGCTGCACCGGGGCCGCCACGGCGAGGTCTCCTGGGACGCCTATCTCGACAACCTCTATCCGCTCGACTGGTTCATCGCCTGCGGCTGCGTCGACGGCAACGAGCGCGCCTGGGAGCATCTCTTCGCCGCCCGGGCCGGTCGCAGCGATTGCCTCCTGATGGACGCCCTGCGCGCCCGCGCCGGCCGGCTCTTCCCGCGCGACGAGGAGCGGCAGGAGAGCGCGGTCACCGAGTTCTGGGGCCATCTTTACGTTCCGGAGAGCGCCGGTAGTCTTCCCGTTCTCGCACGCTATGACGGCCAGCGCCCGCTCGTCCCCTGGCTGATCCGCGTCTTTCAGAACTGGCACATCTCGCAGCTCCGCCGCCACACCGGCGTCCAGGCCCTGCCCGAGGACGACCTGACCAGCGCCCCCAGCGGCGCCGATGACAGCCGCTGGCGCGAGGTCTTCGGCGCCGCCACGCACGATTGGCTCTCCTCTCTCAGCGAGAAAGACGTCCTTCTGCTCGGCCTGCGGCTGCGCTATCGTATGAGCCAGCGCGAGGTGGCGGGCCTGCTCGATGTCCATGAAGGCACCATCTCGCGCCGCACCGACGCCCTGCGCGACCAGTGTCTGGAGCACCTGGGCCAGCGTCTCACGGCCGAAGGCTGGTCGGGGGAGAACCTCTTCGATTTCATCCGCTCGGAGATGCACCACCTGCTGCTGGACGACCCGCGGCTGTCGGTGGACCACCTGGCGCAGTTGCTGAGCCAGACGGGAAAGAAGATGGGGGCGTGATTCAAGGCCTATTCTTCTCGAGCCAGACGAGCTCATTGCCGAGACGCCTACTTCTTGGCGCGCTTGAGCACGAGGTACACCGTGCGGCTGCCCTTCGCGGAGGCAAAGGTCTTGGGCCTGGGCTGTCCCGGCTCGTTGAGACAGAGTTTCAGCGTGTCCCGGTCGACCTCGTAGATGCCGAGGGACACTTTCTTGCTCTTCTCGGTCAGGTCGATCGCCGCCGGCTTCTGGGTCGGGTCGAGTTTCACCTTCGCAACATCCTTGGGATTATCGGCGGGAATCAAATCGTCCCCCTTGAAAGTGAAGCCCATCTTGGCGTGAAGCTCGGAAGGGATCTTTTCTCCTCCCGCAAGAGCGCTCTCGACTTTCCAGAATCCTTCGAGCTTTGCCAGCTCCTTCGAATCATCCGACGCCGCCGCATTGAGATAGATGGAGACTGCCATTACGCTAGCTGCCGCGAGCCGCATGGCGGACCCTCCTGACAGAGCCACTCATTCAACCCCTTGGTATTGCTAAATTAGTTCGGCGCCTGTATTGCGACCACCCTTGTTCGTTCTCGATCAGGATGACTTAGACCGCTGGACACAACGGAGACAATCGGCCCGTCACTGTCGTTCGTCGGTATAAAGAGAGGATCGCCTCCACCGAGCGGCATTTTTCCGAGATCAGGAACACTGTGGTCCCATGCTTCTTTTCCTCACCGCTTTCTTCGGCTTCGTTCCCGCTCCCGAGCGTCTTCCGGAGAAGGCGCCCTCGCTCGCGTGCAAGATCGTCAACTCCTACATCGGCAACGTCGTCGATTTCGAATACACCCTGGAGATCAAGGACAAGGCGCCTGTCTGGAAATACACGGCCATCGACCGCAGCTTTCGTGGCCTGCCGTTCAAGCCGACCAAGCTCACGCTGCAGGGCGAATACGAGGTCCAGGGCGATCTGGCGTTTTTTACCGTCACGTCCGGCGGCGCCGGCAAGTTCGGCCTCAACTTCCAGCGCGTGAAGGAAACGATTTTCTTCAACCGCTTCTTCCTGCAACCGGACGGCCGCCTCGCTTACGTTCGCCAGTGGTTCGCGCGGCGCGACGGCGCCTGGCAGCCAAGCCGGCTCGTCCGCCTCAGCTTCGCCCCGCCCGATCCGAAGGCGCTCAAGGACGACTTCGGCGCCGTGGTGACCGGCCAGGACGTGCGCTGGGATGACGCGGGGAAGCAGACCGTGGCTCCCATCACGCTCAAGCTGCGCTACAAGCGGCGCGACGGCCTGTACTTCGCCCTGGAAGGAGACAATCCTCTCGCCAAGACCCTGCCCGAAGTGGCGCCGCTGATCGCTGTCCTTCTCCTGAGGATCGAAGACGGCCGGGTCATCAGTGCCGGCCCGGGCCGCTCGATCAACGACCTGCAAGGCTTCGTCGCGCCGGTGGCGGCCCCGTGAAACGCCGCATTTTGTGACGCGCACTTCTTCCGGCCCCGCGCAACCATAAAAAGAGCCTGTCGCTCCCGTTGAAAGGCTCTTGTCATGATCGATTTCCAGAAGTCCGGCGGTCTCGTTCCCGCCATTGCCCAGGACCACAACACCGGCGAAGTCCTGATGCTCGCCTGGATGAACCAGGAGGCGTTCGAGGAGACCGTCCGCACCGGCCGGGCCTGCTACTTCAGCCGCAGCCGCAACAAGCTCTGGCGCAAGGGGGAGGAATCGGGCAACGTGCAGCAGGTGAAAGGGGTCTTTGTTGATTGCGACCAGGACACGATCCTGATCAAGGTCGACCAGATCGGCGGCGCCGCCTGCCACGAGGGTTACAAGAGTTGCTTCTTCCGCGAGCTGGACAAGGGGGCGCTGAAGGTCGTCGCCGAGCGCGTTTTCGATCCCAAGGCGGTCTACAAGAAGTAACAGGCTCAAAATCCAATACCAAAGAACCAAGCTCCAGACAACCCAATGACCCTGAATCCACTGCGTCGTTGTTGACTGATTGGGGTTTTCGATTTGAGGATTGCCTGATTTGTTTGGAATTTGGTCCTTAACGGTTGGAATCTGGAAAAGAAGGACTACGCGATAATGCCCCCGCAACTCCGCCTCGGCCTGCCCGCGGGCAGCCTCCAGGAGGCCACCGCCGATCTCTTCCGCAAGGCCGGCTACAAGATCACGTACGCCAGCCGCAGCTACTACCCGGCCATCGACGATCCGGAGATCCACTGCACGCTCATCCGCGCCCAGGAGATGCCGCGCTACGTCGAGGACGGCTCGCTCGATTGCGGCCTGACCGGCTACGACTGGGTCATGGAGAACGAGGCGAAAGTCGTCGAGATGGCCCAGCTCGTCTTTTCGAAGGTGAGCCGGCGGCCGGTGCGCTGGGTCCTCGCGGTCCCCAACGATTCGCCGATCCAGAACGTCAAGGATTTGCAGGGCAAGCGCATTGCCACCGAACTGGTCGGCACGACGCGGCGCTGGCTCGCCCAGCACGGCGTCGAGGCGCATGTCGAGTTCAGCTGGGGGGCCACCGAGGTCAAGCCGCCGCGCCTGGCGGACGCCATCGTCGACGTCACGGAGACCGGCAGCTCGCTCAAGGCGAACAACCTGCGCATCGTCGCCGAGCTTTTGCAGAGCACGACGCGCTTCATCGCCAACCAGAAAGCGGCCAAGGACCCGTGGAAAAAGCAGAAGATGGACGACCTGATCCTCATGGTCCAGGGCGCCATGGCCGCGGAGGGGAAAGTCGGTCTGATGATGAACGTGCGCCATGCCGAGCTCGCATCCGTGCTCAAGATCCTGCCGGCGTTGCAGAACCCGACGATCTCCTCGCTCTCGGATCAGACCTGGGTCGCCGTCAACACCATCATCGACGAGAACACCGTGCGGCACATCATTCCCCAGCTCAAGGCTGCGGGAGCGCGCGGCATCGTCGAATATCCGCTGAACAAGATCATCGACTGACCGAAAGGGTTAGCCCCGGTTCGTAGAACCGCGGCGAATGCTGCCCACAGACGAGAGACCGGGCGCCATGCGACCAACCGTTGCCGAGCGACGAAGCAAGAAACAAGACCCCGTTGGGCCGTTCCCGCTCGTCATCCCGCGTGGCGCGACCACGCTGGCGGGTTTTCGCGCCTGGAGCCAAGCGGATGATTTTCCGCGAGAAGGCGTCATCACCTTTCTCAATGGAGAGATCTGGCTGGACATGAGCCCCGAACGCCTCCTCTCCCACAACCGTATCAAGACCGAGGAAACCCGTATCCTGGCGACCCTGGCCGTGAGTGACAACCTCGGCGACTTCTACAGCGACCGGACACGGCTCGTAAACAAAGGCGCCGACTTGTCCACCGAGCCGGATGGCCTCTTTGTTACCTGGGCGACCCTCCAGAGCGGCAAGGTCCGCCTGGTCCCCACCAAGGACGGGCAGGACTTCATCGAGTTGGAAGGAACGCCCGACTGGGTCAGCGAGATCATCAGCCCATCATCGGAGAAGAAAGACGCCGACAAGCTGCTGCACGCATATCACAAGGCGGAGATTCCGGAGTACTGGCTCATCGACGCGCGCCGCTCGCACATCGATTTCCAACCCCTCGTCTGGCGCCCGGCAGGCTACGAGCCGGTCGCGGCGAAGGCCGGCTGGTATGCGTCTCCCGTCTTCGGCAAGGCGTTTCGCTGGCGACGCCACAAGAACGTGATCGGCCAGTGGGCGTACCTTCTGGAGATGCGGTAAACACTCGCCGCCGGACCCGTCCGCGACATTCGCCTCATCGCGGCAAGGGTGCAATCTTCAGGAGCCATCATCTCGTCGGCTTCTGGGGAACGGATCGCCCGAGCTTGCGAGTCGCGTCTTTGCGTCGGCTCCGCTCCGCGTTACACTGCAAGAGAGGAAAAAACGCGATATGGCGGAACCGCACGACGACCATAAGACGCTCGCGGAAGGCGCGGAGGCGCCGCCCGGTACTCCGCCGCGCTCCGCGGAGACCGTGCAGTTCCTTCCCCCTGCCGGCGCCGCCAAGCCTCCCTCCTCCGCAGAACTGCCGACGCTCCAGTCCGACGTCGCCGCGTTGCTCTCGGACGAAAAAACGGACGCGGAGTCTTCCTTCTCCCTCGACGTCCCCCCCGAGCTGCACAAGCACCCGCGCTACAAGATCACTCGCTTCGTGGGCGGCGGCGGGATGGGCCTGGTGTTCCAGGCCGAGCATCGCATGATGGACCGTCCGGTCGCCCTCAAGGTCGTCCATCCCAAGGACCTGGCTCATCGCGCTTCGGTCGAGCGCTTCCGCCGCGAAGTGCAGGCGGCGGCCCGGCTGCACCATCCCAACATCGTCGCCGCATTCGACGCCGATGAAGCGGGCGCCACGCACTTCCTGGTGATGGAGTTCGTCGAAGGGCAAACCCTCGCCCAGTATCTGAAGGACAAGGGGAAGCTCGACATCGCCGAGGCCTGCGACATCATTCGCCAGGCGGCGCTCGGCCTGGAGCACGCGCACCAGAACCGGATGGTGCACCGCGACATCAAGCCCGACAACCTGATGCGCACCGAGCGCGGCGACATCAAGATCCTGGACTTCGGCCTCGCCCGCTTCGCCCAGGAAGAGGCCGCCGCCGAGAAGACCGGAACCGGCATCAAGGCGGAAACCGCTCCGGCCCCCGCTACATACCCCGGCCGACCCGAAAGCACCGGGCAGCTCACCGGGGCCGGCAGCGTCATGGGCACGCCCGACTACATCGCCCCTGAGCAGATCAAGGATACACGCACGGCCGACATCCGCTCCGACATCTATGCGCTCGGTTGCACCCTGTACCAGCTTCTGACCGGCCAGGTCCTCTTCCCCGAAGGCAAGGTATCCGAGAAGCTGAAACGACACGTCGAGGAGAAGCCGAGGGCCCTGCGTCAGCTCCGGCCCGACGCGCCCGCCGGCCTCGCCTATATCCTCGACAGGATGCTGGCCAAGGACCCGACCCAGCGCTACCAGACGCCTGCCGAGGTCGCCGCGGCGCTGGCTCCTTTTGCGCGAGCCGACGAGCCGCGCCGCAGACGGCGCCGACGTCTGCTGCTCGGCGCCCTTCTGCTGCTCGTGATCGGAGGCGCCGCCGGCTTCCTCGTTTATCGCGAGCGGACCAACTACGGCGTGCTCCAGGCCGACGCCGATCTGCCGGACGCCCTCCTCATCGTGCGCCGCGCCGACGAGCCGGACCGCGAGTTCTCGCGGCTGCGGGTCAGCGCCGGCCGCGGCGAGCTGGACCTTCCTCCCGGAGAGTACCTCCTGGCGCTTGGCGACGGCTTCCCGGGCCTGCGTCTCGTGCGCGACCATGTCACCATCACGCGCGGGCAGGTGACGTCGATCGCCCTGGTGCGCATCAAGCCGGAGGAGCCGGCCTGGCCCGTCTACCCCGTCCCCGACGCGGGCGCCCTGGCGGCGCGCGCCAGCCCGCTCGATCCGTTTCCGGCCATCCCTGTGCCGGAGCATCTGGGGGAGGCCAACCTCAAGCCGCCGGTCGAGCTCGTCGGCATCCTCGGCGGCTCACGCTATCGCCTCTCCGGTCCCAGCACGGCCCCGAGCTTCAGCGCCGACGGCGCCCTCGCAGCGATCGGCAGCGGCGACGACGTCCTGGTGTTCGAAACAGGAACGGGCCGCGTCCGCCACGTCTTCCGCGGCCACAGTCAGCCCGTCGACGCGGTCGCCCTGAGCCCGGACGGTCAATGGCTTGCCAGTGCCGGCCGTGACCTGAGCGTTCGCCTGTGGAGCTTGCCGAAGAATGTCGAGGTGCGCAACTGGTTCGCCGCCGCGAATGCCGTCGCGTTCAGCTCCGATTCGAGCGTCCTGGCCTTCAGCCAGAGCCCGCGGCTCTATCTGCACCAGGTCCACGAAGACAAGACCGAGGAGGTCCCGCTCGTCAGCCAGGCAGTGTCACTCTCGTTCCAGCCGAAGGGAGATTGGCTCGCCATCGGGCAGGCCAGCGGCGCCGTCCGCCTTTATCACCGCCGCCTCAAGACATACTTCCCCGATCCGCCGCTGCTCGAAAAGGCCCACACCAAGGCGGTCGTCGCCTTCAGTCCGGACGGGTTCCATCTTGCCATCGCGGGCGCCTCCGAGACCAGCCTGTGGCACACACCAATGCCGGGCGACGCGACGACGAGAAAGGCCTGGCACGCCGACGTCGCCGGCGACGCTCTGCTCGGCTTCGAGCAAGGCGGCTCTCTTTTCGTCGCCAAGCTGGCCTCCGCCAAGCTCGCCAACCCGTTCTCGGCGACCCAGCTCGATTTCAAGACGGGCAAGCGCCTGGGCGCCACACTGCTCGCCCCCTGGACCGCGCCCGGCCTGTTTACCCAGAGCCCCGATGGGCGCTGGCTCGCGGGCTACGTCGGCTATGACGGGCGAACCCTCTTCGTTCACGACGTCAAGGACCGCCTGCCGCAGACCGGCCTCGACGGCCACCTTGCCCCCGTCGTCAGCCTCGCGTTCTTGCCGGACGGCCAGCATCTCGTCAGCGTGGGCGCCGATCGCAAGCTCCTCGTATGGAACCTGGCCGATCAGAGCGTCGCTCAGAGTTTCGCCACGCTGGCGAGCCCCGAAGGCCTGGCCGTCAGTCCGGATGGCGCGCGGCTTGCCGTCCCGTGCGGCGACCTCGCCATCCGCTTCTGGCATCCCAAGGAAGGACTCAAGAAGACGCTTCGCCTTCCCTTCGCCGCTTTGCGAACGAGCTTCGATCCCAAGGGCAAGACTGTCTTTGTCTCCGGCAAGGACGGCAAGATCCTCTCCTTCGACGCCGATACCGGGGCTGATCGCGTCGCCTTCGCCACCACGACCTCCGATGTCGAGGGCCTGACGCTCGACCACTCCGGCAAGGCCCTGGCCGCCGCCGGCGCCAAGGGACAGATTCACGTCTGGGAAGCCGACACCGGCCGCCAGCTTGGCCTCTTCACCGGCCACTCCACCGACGTCGCCCCGGAACCGACCGGCGTCCACTTCCTTCTCGGATCGCCCGACAACCGGCTGTTGCTGTCGACGGGACGCGACGGCTCCGTCCGTGTCTGGGACTGGGAAAAAGGCGCGCGGCTTCATGTGCTGCACGGCCTGAGCGGCGAAGGCCGGCGCCTGGCGATCAGCCCCGACGCCCGCTTCCTCGCCGCCGGCGGCTCCGACGGCCAGATCCTCCTCTGGGACCTTTCTCCCCTCCCCCCGGGTGGGGGAGGGGCCGAGGGTGGGGGGGACGGCCCGCGCCGCCTCACCCTGCGCGAGCCGCAGAAATTCAAGGACAGCCCGATCGGCGCTCTCGCCTTCAGCGCGGAGGGTCGCTACCTGGCGGCCGGTCTTTCCGACGGCACGATTCAGATGTATCGTCTGAGCAAACCGGGGGAACCGGTCACGCTTCCGGCGGCCCGCGCCAGCATCCGCCTCGAGGCGCTTCTGCCGGGCCGCGATGACCGCATCGACTTCCGCATCCTCCCCGACGGCGAACGGATGATCGCCATTCATAAGGACGGCTCGCTGCGCATCAGCGACATCCGGACGGGCAAGGATCTCTCCGTCCGTGACAGCAAGGCGCCCCCCACCCGCCTCGCTGTCGCCGACGACGGCAAGACGGCCTTCACCATTCACGCCCTTCTCAAGGTGGGGCCGCCCCGACTCAAGATCTGGGACCTGACGGCGGTGACTCCCGCCAAGGAACGCCTGCTCGTCGCTCCCGTGCTCGCCCTCAACGGCAAGGGGGAGGTCATCATCGCCCGCAAGAAGTGGACCCCCATCCTCCTCGACGCCGCCGGCGTCGACAAGCTCAAGCTGCCGAGCGGCGCCGAGCACTCCGCCGTCGAGCTTTCCCCGGACGGTCGCTGGGCGCTGGTCGCGGGTGACAAGGAAACGTGGCTGATCAACCTGCAAGACGGGTTGAGTCACGCGGAGACGCCGAATGACGCCGGCCCCTTCACGCGCCTGGCCTTCTCGGCCGATTCCAAGCGGGCCGCCTGGCCGACCGAGCAATCGCTCTTGATCTACGACCTCGACGCCGATCGCGAGATTGGCCGCTTCCCGATTCCACCGGGCATCCAGTTGCTGGCCTTCACGCCGGACAAACGTTATCTCCTTGTCGCCCTGCTCGAAGGCCAGGCCCTCCTCTACGACCTTTCGAACGGTGAGCGCGTGGATTCCTTCCGCACCGTGCCGATGTCGCACGCTCGCTTCACGCCGGACGGCCGCTTCCTCGTGACGACGCACCTGGTCGGCGAGGCGCGGCTGTGGCGCATGCCGAAATAGCAGCGTGGCGGGGAAAGGCGGGTCTCACTTCACGATTTCGAACTCGAGCCAGCGTGTCTGCGTTCCGCGCTTCGTCGTGATCTCCGCCGTGCCCGTGGACCCGAAGACATGGGACGCTTCGTGCGGCCCCGTCGTGTCGGTGTAGGCGAAGGTCACCTTCGTCCGGTCGTCGCTCTGCGCGCGGTAGACCAGGTGGGCTTCCGCCCGCGCGTAGACCTTGCCGCCGTCATTGCGAAAGCGCACCTGCACCGGTCCGGTCGGCTCCTCCTTGAGAGGCGTCGAGCCCCAGCACATGCTTTGCGACCAGAAGTCCGCCGGTTCGTCCCCCCGCCGGGGAATGGACCAGTCCTTGACGACCGGCCGCCAGCGCTTGCCGCCGTCGAGCGAGTACTCGATCTGGTAGCGGATTTCGGGCCGCGGCGGGCTCGAGGAGAGGACGTGGGCCGCCGCGTACAGCGTCAGCGCCGGCTCCTTGCGCGGCGTCTTCAACTCCAGGGTGACCTGCGGCGAGCCGAATTTGCCGGCGACGAGGTGTGTCCGCGCATGGTCGAGGTTCGGCCCGGCGGAGACGACGGCGTGACCCGAGGCCTCGAACGTCAGCTTTGTCGCGTTGTCCTTGAGCCGCGGCGCCACCGAGGAATTGACCTGGCAGACCGTGGTCATCGTCAGCCCGGTGTCGATTAACTCGGAGGCGGCGGCGCCGAACTTCAAGAGATACTGGCGGCGCCCTTTGACGATGTCTGTCAGGTCGAGACCGTCGCGGAAGGCGCCTGCGTCTTTCCACGTTTTGCCGTCGTCAATCGACACGGCAACGGAACAACGCCCCTTGCCGTGGAGGACGAGGCCGTTCTTGCAGCCGGCGTCATAGATGCCCCAGGGCTTGGCGTTGGGAGGCGTGGCGGCGATGAGGAACGGAGCGCGGAATTCGAAGACGACGTGGCGGTCGCTCTCCTCCACGACGCCTTCCTTGTAAGCGCCGTTGAAGTCGGGACGGTAAGTGAAGACGGCGTTGGCGAAGCGCGCCTGGCCCGCATGGTAGCCGGCGCCCGCGTGCGAGCCATACATCTTGTCCGGCTGGTTGACCCAGGTGTGCGAGCGCTCGGGGCCGGGAATGCCGCCCGTGTTGTAGTTGCGGCCCCAGAAAACGAAGGTCTTGCCGTCCGCCAGGCCGGGGTGGAGATAGCGGCGCAGCGTCTCGCCGCGGCGCAGATGCATCAGGGGAGGCGGCCCACTGTAGCCGGCCAGGTACTCGGCGACTTCGTAGCGCCGGTAGGCTTCGGCGTCACCGGGGTGCAGGCCGCACACGAGCCAGGGTTGACGCTCCGGCAGGAAGTCGCGGCTGGTGAGACGCTTCCAGTCCTTGTGGATCTCGGCCATGGCCAGGAGACGTTTTCCTTCCTTGTCGAAGATGACCGTGGATTGGTCGTGGTCGAGAAGGACCCACTTCCCCTTGCCGTACGGGCCGCCTTCGAGCAGCGCCTCGAAAGTATTGTGCCCGTCGACGCCGACGCCGCGGCCCCGCCCGTGACCCAGGAGCGCCTCCATCTCGGCGACCCACTGCGAATGGGTCGTGCCGCACAGGCCGAAGCCGTGGGCGAAGAGGCCGGTCCAGTATTCGCGCGAGCGCATGTCCAGGCCCTTGCGGAAGCCCAGGCCCCAGAGGTCTTCGGCGCCTTCCTCGCCGTGCCAGTAATGGGTGTTACGCCAGAGCCACGCGGCCAAGGCCCGGTCCTGATCGCTCACGAGCTTGAGGCCGGTGACCCGCTCGTAGAGGGCCGCCTGGGTCGCGAAGAGACGCTCGAACGTCGAGCAGGAAAGCTCGCCGGGATACCAGGGATGGTCCGTGCGGATTTGCGGATCGCCGACACCCGCCGAAACGGGCGCGAGCCATGTCAAAACACATATCAGGATGAGGAGCGGCGCGGAACGCATGTCGGCCTCCGGCAGGAGCGGCAAAGGCTCCAAGGTATTATCGGAGGCGCGACGTGTCAATCTGGCGTCCGCCGGCAAAGCGGCGCCGCGGATCAAGGTGTTCCGAAACAAGCGGCTCCGCGTCACGACGGCGGCTCGCGCAGATAGCCCCGCGCCTTCATCAACTCGACGATGCGGCGAACGCTCTCCTCGACGCTGATCTGGTCGGTCTGCAGCACGAGGTCGGGCGATTTCGGCTCTTCGAATGCCGCCGACACGCCCGGCATCTGCGCGATCTTGCCCTCGTCGGCCAGTCGATACGCTCCGCTCCGGTCGCGCGCCCGCAGCACCTCCATCGGCGCCGTGCAGAACACCTCCAGAAGACGGTCCCGCCCGATCACCTGCCTCACCTTCTCGCGCACCGCCTCGTGCGGCGCCACGAACGCCGCGATGGTGATGACGCCCGCATCGTTCATCAACCGCGCAACCTCGGCTGACCGGCGCAGGTTCTCGGAACGATCATCGGCGGTGAAACCCAGGTCGCGGTTCAGGCCCTGCCGCATGTTCTGACCGTAAAGCACCGTCACCGCCCTGCCCTCGTCCCACAGGCGGCGCTCCAGCGCGTAGGCGATCCGGCTCTTGCCGCTCCCCGTCAGCCCTACCAGCAGCACCGTCACCGGCGCCTGCCCGTAGCGCTCTTCACGCTCGGCCGGCGCGATCAGGCTCTCACGCACCTTCAGGCGCGCCGCGGGCTCCGATGCCCAGACATCGCCCGTTGCCCGGCCGCTGCCCGCCTCCAGGATCATTCCCGCCCCGACCGTGTTGTTCGTCAATCGGTCGATAAGAATGAAAGCCCCGGTCTCGGCGTTGGTGCGGTATGGATCACACGCCAGGGCCTGCGTCAGGCTGAGTTGGACATGCCCGACCTCGTTCAGTCCCAGCCGGGCGATGGCGCGGTGTTCCAGGGTGTTGACATCGACGCCGTAGCGGAACGACGCGACCTCCGCCGCCACCTGCCGCGTGGTGTGCTTCAGGGTGTAGGTTCGGCCGGGCACGAGCGGCTGCTCGGCCATCCACACCACCATCGCCTCGATCTGGCTGCTGACGTGCGGCGGGCTATCCGGCCGTACCAGCATGTCGCCGCGGCTGACGTCCACTTCGTCGGTCAGGGTCAGGGTCACTGCCTGCGGCGCGAACGCCTCTTCCAACTCGCCGTCGTACGTCACGATCGACTTCACCCGGCTGCGCTTGCCCGACGGCAGCACCATGATCTCGTCCCCCTTGCGGACGATACCGGATGCCACCGTACCGGAGAAACCGCGGAAGTCGAGGTTGGGGCGAAGGACGTACTGCACCGGGAAACGCAGGTCCATGAGGTTACGGTCGCTGGCGATGTGCACCGTCTCCAGATGGTCCAGGAGCGGCGGGCCGGAGTACCACGGCATCGCCTCGCTCCGGGACACGACGTTGTCCCCCTTGAGCGCCGACATCGGGATGAAGGTGATGTCGCGCAGGTCGAGCTTGGCGACAAAGCCCGTGTAGTCATCCTTGATTCGCTCGAACACGTCGCGCGAAAAGCCGACGAGGTCCATCTTGTTGATCGCCACGACGACGTGCCGCAGCCCCAGGAGCGACACGATAAACGAGTGGCGCCGCGTCTGGGTCATGACGCCGTGGCGCGCGTCGATGAGGATGATGGCGAGCTGCGCCGTCGAGGCGCCGGTAGCCATGTTGCGCGTGTACTGCTCGTGGCCGGGCGTATCGGCGATGATGAACTTGCGGCGATCGGTCGAGAAGTATCGATACGCCACGTCGATCGTAATCCCCTGCTCGCGCTCGGCCTTGAGCCCATCGGTCAAGAGCGCGAGGTCGATCTCGCCGGCGCCGGTGGTGCCGACCTTCTCACTGTCGCGCTTCACGGCGGAAAGCTGGTCCTCGTAGATCATCTTGGTGTCGTGCAGCAGCCGGCCGATGAGGGTGCTCTTGCCGTCATCGACGCTGCCGCAGGTGAGGAAGCGCAGCAGTTCCTTCTTCTGGTGGCGGGCGAGGTAGGTGTGGATGTCTTCCTTGCTTAGATCGACGGCCTGCATGGAGTAGTTCTCATTTACTAGCCTTGAGTAGCTGAAGATTTGCGACCACCTGTGTAATCGCGGAGGCACTCGGCGATCACGGCGACGGCCTCCTGAAGCGGCATGTACCCATGGTGCGGGTCGATGCCCTCGCGGTAGAATCCGTTTGAGTCGGCATGGCCGTCGGATGGCAGGTTACCGGCCGTGTCGGCAATGTCGAACGACCATTCGCCATGCCGCGCGCGGAAGTACAGGTCACGTCCGCGAACAGTGCCGAGCGCTTGGACCGGACAAGCTCCGTACACCTCGAACTCGGCGTCCCATTCCGGGGCCGTTACGTAGAGACGATCCAAACCTTCCGGATCGGCACGCACTTCCACGACCAAGCTCTCCAACATCGTACGACTATTCAAGAACATCCCTTGCGTATCTTTTGCTCCATTGCCCACGTCTTGTCGTGGTCAATCACGCGCCCTTGCCGACCGATCCGACAAGTCACGGGCGGCCTTGCGAAGTCGGGCGTTAGCAGGGGGTGGATCCTCCAGCAGTTCCATGACCCGCCGGCTGTCGCGCTCGCTGAGTTCGAGCCGCTCAGGTAAGGCGGAACCGCACCACGGACAGAACCGAATGCTGATCAACGACTCTCCGCCGTCATGAACGATCAGACCGTAGGTACGGCGCTCGGGTGAAAAGTGAATCAGGCAGTCGGGACACTCGAAGCGGCTGGAGTGTTGTTCGCAGGCGTACTCGACCGCCTGCTTCATTCGATCACAACAGTGTTGCTCCACGGATTCGCCTCCGTCGCAGGATTTGGGACTGCGGCCCTAAGCTGAGTACTAGAAATAACCTTCCCGCTTCTTCTGCTCCATCGACCCCGTCTCGTCGTGGTCGATCACCCGGCCTTGCCGCTCGGAGTTTCGCGCCAGCAGCATCTCTTCGATGATCTCCGGCAGTGACGTCGCGCTCGATTCGATCGCCCCGGTGAGGGGGTAGCAGCCCAGCGTGCGGAAGCGGACTCGTTTCATCAGCGGCTTTTCGCCGGGCAAGAGCCGCATGCGCTCGTCGTCCACCATGATGAGCGTGCCGTCGCGCTCGACGACCGGGCGGACGTCGGCGAAGTACAACGGCACGATCGGGATGTTCTCCAGGTGGATGTATTGCCAGACGTCCAGCTCGGTCCAGTTGCTGAGCGGGAAGACGCGGATGCTCTCCCCCTTGTTGATCTTGCCGTTGTACAGGTTCCACAGCTCCGGCCGCTGGTTCTTGGGGTCCCACTGGTGCAGACGGTCGCGGAAGCTGTAGACCCGCTCCTTGGCCCGGCTCTTTTCCTCATCGCGGCGGGCGCCGCCGAACGCCGCGTCGAACTGGTAGTGGTTGAGCGCCTGCTTCAGCGCCGCCGTCTTCATGATGTCGGTGTGTTTCTTCGAGCCGTGGTCGAACGGGTTGATGTTCTGGGCCTTCCCCTCCGGGTTGATCCACACCTTAAGGTCGAGGCCCAGTTCGCGACAGTAGCGATCGCGGAACTCGATCATCGCCCGGAATTTCCAGGTCGTATCGACGTGCAACAGCGGGAAGGGCAGCCGGCCGGGATGGAACGCCTTCTGCGCCAGGCGCAGCATGACGGCCGAGTCCTTGCCGATGGAGTAGAGCATCACCGGCCGCTCGAACTCCGCGACAACCTCGCGGATGATGTGGATGCTCTCGGCTTCGAGTACTTTCAGGTGGGTGAGGTTGTAGCTGTTGCTGATCATCCTTGCTCCTGTCTAGTCTTGTTCTATCGATCGCTTTCCGGCTTACCATGACATCGACCGAGGAGCAAAGAAGGCTCATCCGGTTTTTGCGTGTTGTTTTCGTCGGTCGCCTCGCGCAGTCCCGTTACGGGTTCCTCTTCTCTGTTCGCTTGTGCAGCCAGGGAACCTCTCGATACAGACGAGCGCACAATTCAAGGGCGGCTTCATGGAGCCGCTTCTTGGTCGCTTTCGCCCAAAGGTCGAGCTGGTTTCCGGCGGCTCCGCACTTGAAGCAAAGAAGGTGGACGCGGCCGTTCTTCGTAGACTTTTTCGACCCACAACGCGACAAAGTACAGGCCGGGCTCGGCCCACTGTGCCCTGTGCGAGCAGGCAAGGATGGGACGCCGGCGCCGCGGCCGGCTGCGAAGGATCTCGGTCACGGTCTACCCTGCATTGTACCATTGCCGGCGGCGCAAAGCGGAGCGTCCCCGGGGGGCGCGACAGGTCAGCCAAACGTCCAGGGGCCGCGCCGATAAACGCGAGAAGCCCGCCGGCGTCCTGCCGTGTGGGCCGCCCGCGCGGATGGTATCGTAACGCAAGGCTCGTTGGTCACTTCACGGTCACGATCGCTCCGGACTTGCCCGTGACCTTGCCTTCCTTGAATTCCAAGGTCACGTTGCTCATGCCGCTCTTCCAGGTCAATTCCTTGCCGCCGGTGATGTCTTTCGTTTCGGTCGCCGGACCAAGGATATCGATCACGTCCTTCTCGGCCATGGCCATCTTGATCTTGTCGAAGTTCTCCTGCGTCAGCTTGCTGCCGCCGGTCGCGTCGGGGGATTTCTCTTTCTTGCCGCAGCCGGTCGAGCCCAAAGACAGAGCGGCGCCCAGAAAGAGGAAACAGAGCAAGCGCAAACCATTCAACATCGCATACCTCCAGGGTGCAAAGGATATCCGGCCTGACGTTCCGGCCGGATGACAAGAGCGGCGCCGGCGCGGCGCCGCGTGTGGATCGCGGCGCGCGCCGGCGGTGGGGTCCAGGGAAATCGGCACGGTCATTTCTTCGGGCGCACGAACACGGTGCAGACGCCCGCGCCATCGGCGCTCGCGGACATGCAGATGATGCGGATGGCCGTGTCCTCCGTCGCCTCCCAGGTGACGATGGCGGCGCCGGCGCCGTCCTTGTCCGTCGCTTCGCCGAGGACCTTGCCTTTCGCGTCTTCCACGCGAATGCGCGGCTCGAACTTCTTCGCCTCATGTAGGCAAGGAGGACGCAGCGCTTTGGCGCCGAAGAAAACACGCAAAAAGCGTTACGACCCCGAAAGGGGCTCGCCTTTCGTTCGTCTGTATTCTGTTCCCGGCCTGGGGTCGGAAACGGACACGGAGTTATGGGACGCAAGGGAAGCGACGGCACGGCTCTTTTTGGAAAATGCGAATGTCGAGGAATACGGTTGGCTTGCTGACGACTTTCCTGCGCGGGCTGGCGCCGAGCGGCACGGACGCCGACGGCTCCGACCGGCAGCTGCTCGAGCGCTTCAGCGCGGGCGATCAAGAGGCGTTCGCGCTCCTCGTGCAGCGACACGGCGGCCTCGTCCTGAACGTGTGCCGCCGGCTGCTACGCAACGAGCAAGACGCCGAGGACGCCTTTCAAGCCACCTTCCTGGTCCTGGCTCGCAAGGCCGCCAAAACGTCTTGGGAGCAATCGATCGTCGGCTGGCTACACGAGGTGGCGTGGCGCAGCGCCGCCGAGCTGCGCGGCCGGCGCGCCCGGCAAGCGCTGCGCGAAGCGCCCCTGGCCGCCGCGCCGGACGTCGCCGCTCCGGAAGAGGCTGGACCGAGTGAGTTTTCCTGCCTGGTCGACGAAGAGCTGCGGCGCCTCCCCGACAAATATCGCGTTCCCCTCGCCCTCTGTTACCTCGAGGGACGCTCGCGCGACGCCGCCGCCGAGCTTCTGGGCTGGTCCGAAGGATCGGTGAAGGGAAGGCTGGAGCGCGGCCGCGAACTGCTGCGGCGTCGGCTCGAGCGGCGCGGTGTCGCCCTGAGCATCGGCCTGGCCCCTCTCCTCTCAGGGCTGGCGCAAGGGGCGCCGAGCCTGGACCTGTTGGCGCGGACTGCGGCGCTGGGTGGCATTGGCGCCATGGCGCCGAGCGCAGTGGCGGCGCTGGCGCAGAGCATTCTCGCCGGGCTGGCACGCGGCCGGTTACGAACTGTCATGGTGGCGTTCTCGGTCCTGGCGCTCGCGGTGGGCGCCGGCGTCGTCCTGGCGAACCGTTCGGGCGAAGAAGGGACGCCGCCTCCCGTCGCCGTCGCCGTGGCGCCTGCTTCGAAACCTCCCCTGCCCGTTCCGCCGGAGCCCGTTCCGCCGGTTCGCCGCTTGACCGCTGTCGAAGCAACCCCCGGCCCGACCATCGAGCATGGCGGCACGGTTGACGGCGTCGCCCTCAGCGGCGATGGCCGTTTCCTCGCCAGCGCCGCCTTCAACGACGGTTTCACGCTCTTCAACGCGGACAATGGCGCCAAGGTGCACCAGTGGGCGCGGAAAGGCGCCCACACCCGGATCGTGTTCTCGCCGGACGACTGCCTCGTCGCGGCCGGAACAATCACGGGCGCCGTCGCCGTGTTCGACGTGAACACCAAGGAGGAAAAGGTGGCTTCCGAGTTGAAGAGAGGGAACGTTTTCGCGCTCGCCTTTTCAGGTGACAGCCGAACGCTTGCCGTCGCCAGCGCCGACGGCTCGGTGGTCCTCTTCGCGGCTGAAACCGGAGAGCTGTTGCAAGACTTGAAAGAGGGCGCCAGGGGACAGGCGCGCAGCGTCCTGTTCACGTCGAAGGACGACGTCCTTCTGGTGGGGGGCGAAGACGGCGTCATTCGCTTCTGGGACTGGCGCGGAGGCAAGGAGCTGGAAGCGCTTCCCGCCCATGCCGATCGCGTGATCGCCCTGGCCATCAGCGGCGACGGCAAGCGCCTCGTCAGCGCCGGACAGGATCGCGCCGTCTCCTGCTGGGACCTGGAAAAACGGCAGCTTCTCTTCTCCCGACCGTGCGAGTCGCCGAACGGCATCGCCCTGTCGCGCGACGGCGCCATCGTCGCCTGCGCCACCTTCCGTGGCATCGTCAACCTCTGGGCCGTCGCCGATGGGTCGCTCCTGTGCAAACTGAACGCCCACCCCCGCACCGCCGAGGGAGTCGCCTTTTCCATGGACGGCCGCCGCATGTACACCGCCGGCGGCACGGACAAGCGGGTGGCGTTCTGGGACCTGCGGCGGAAGTTCGACAGGGAATGAGAGAATGAGCGTGCCGGCTTCGCCTCGGTCCACCATTCCTCGATAGGATCTCTCTGTGTCCGCCGTTGCAGGCGGCCGTCAGGCGGTGTTTGCGAACGCCGTCTAATGGCAGAGCTCCGACGCATCCTCCTCCGTCGCCATCGTCCATCATGCTTCAGACCCTTTTCCTGACCCTCGCTCTGGCGCAACCCACCGGCCGCGACCTCCCGCCCAGCGACTGGAAAGTCCTCGGCGCCACCGACGGCCTCGGCATCGCCGACATCGACGCCCGCCCCTTCGACCGCGGCGCCGTTGTCCGCAACCCGAAAGACCTGGCGCTGGCGGTCGGCCGCAAGACGCCCGAGGAGGCCTTGGCCCTCGTCGAGAAGCAGCTCAAGGCGCCGAAGATCGATTTCGACAAACACACCGTCATCATGCTGGCGCTCACGTCCGACCTGGAGAGCCCGAAGTTCAAGCGCGAGCCGCTGGAAGTGCGCGGCAAGACGCTCACCATCCGCTGGAGCGTCGCGTCCGTGTCCGGCAAGAAGAGCCGCAGCGAGCGGCACTATTTTTACCACCTCATGGTCGTCGACCGATTTGACGGCGACATCGTCTTCGAGCCGAAGGTGCGCCTGCCGCTGATCGTGCGGGCCGAGCGCGAAAAGTACCTTGCGGAGCACCCCTACCGCGTGCTCGAAAGCCTCGACCGCCCGCTGGTTCCCCACCTCGAAACCTACACCCTGGGCAAGGAGTCCGGCCGCTTCATCCTGCCGCCCGCGGAAAACGTCGTCGTGCTGCGTGACATGGCACAGGCCAGGACCGCCCTCAAGCAGAAAAGCGACGCGCTCGCCGGAGTCAAAATCCGCCGTGATTTCCGCATCTTCTCCGCCTTCGAGAAGCAGATGCTCGTCTCCATCGACCTGGGCTACCGCCGCCTGGGGACGAAGGTGAAGTTCAAGGAGCTGGCCGAGAAAGACGGCAAGCTGATCGTGACCTGGGAAGAAATCCCGCCGGCCGCCGACAAGATCGTGCCGTTCGTTCCAAGCGGAGCCGCCTTCCTCGCGAAGCGCTACGACGGCCCGGTTGTCTTCGAGCCCCCCGTCCGCTTCCAGAAGCTGCGCGGCGACGACGTCTACCATGCCGACGGCAAGCCGCGCGGCGCCGACGAGGGCTTCACCGAGATCTATCCCCCCAAAGGCTCCGACCTCAAACTCTACGCTCACGCCCGCTTTGCCCCGCATCTCAAGGCCGAATCGCCGGGTGTGACCGTCGCCTATTTCAGCCCCGGCATGGACAGCTGGCACAGGTATTCTGGCAGGGACGAATGGCTCCAGACCAAAGTGCTGCCGGCCCTCAAGGTTCGCGATATCGATTGGTCGAAGATGATGCTGGTCTACGTGACGCCCGAGGGCAAGGGCGGGCCCGGCTGCCCCTTCCAGGTCGAATCCATCAAGAAAACAGGAGACGGCGTCGTGGTGCGCGGGCGCTACGACGCGTCGGTCACGCCGCCGAAGTATACTCTCGCCGCCGGGGAACTGCTCCTGGTTGAGAGGGTGAAAGGCGCCGTCACTTACGAGCAGGTCGGCGGCCCGTTGCTTCCGCTGGAGCGCAAGAAGGGGGGCAACCATCCGGAGTTCGAGGGCTCGGACCTGCGCGTCTACGCCGCCATTCCCTACAGCTGGGACCCGGCGCAGCCGGCCCGCCAGCGCGTCGTCCGCTCCGAGGCGGAAACCGACGGTTTCAAGCCGCTCAACATGCGGCCGGCAATGAGCGACGCGGAGATCACAACGCTGCTGGGCATCGACCGTATGCCCGATTACAACACGCAGATGCTGATCCATTTCACTGGCGGCGTCCTGCCGAACAAGGCCTACAGGTTCCGCGTGAAGTCACTGAAGATCAAGGCGGGGGAGCTGGTGGTCGGCGGCGAGATATTTCATCCCACCGGCTACCACGAGCCGCGCGAGCACCATCCCGGCAACATGCTGCTGGTGCAGCGCTTCGACGGCCCAGTCCGCTTCGAGGTGGAGCACGCCAACAAGCTGGAGTATCCGGAGGGGACCAAGATCACTCAGGTGAAGGTGCTTGCCTCGGCCGGCCACGTCGAGGTCAAAGAGGTAACGGACAAGAAGGTCGAAGGCGGCCAGTTCGTCGTCCGCTCGAAGGAAGAACTCGCCAAGGCGCTGCGCCTGGCCGACGCCGAAGCGGCCCTGACGCTGGCCCAAACGGCGCTCAAGACCGACACGATCGACTTCGCCAAGCACACGCTGCTGGTCTTCAGCGGCGGCGTCAAGACCGAGTCGATGACGCACAGCTGGCACGGCGGGCATCTCTTCAAGAACAAGCACTACTGGACGCCCGAGAACCGCACGCACTTCACCGCGGTCAACGGTCGCCTCAACGTCTTCCACAGCGCCGGCTACGTTCCCGACCTCAAGTACGGCTACAAGCTGCAAGTCGGGCTGGTCTTGATCGAGCGCTATGACGGCGAAGTGCGCTTCATCCGCATGTATTCCCCCGACCGCGTCTTCAAGGACGGCGATCCACTGGAGAGCAAGTAGCCAGCGCTTCGCGCGGCGGCGATCAACCTGCCGCTCCGTGTAAGCCGCGGAGCGAACGTCGCTTCGAATCCGCGGCGCCTGTTGTTCGTGTGCGCTGGGTTCGGACTTCGGCACAGTTGACGACCCGCGGGTCGAGAGCTCGTCCGCGCGCTTTTTTTGTGTCAGGCGAGGATGTCGTTGACGACTTCGCCATGCACGTCCGTCAGCCGGTAATCGCGGCCCTGGAAGCGGAAGGTGAGGCGGCGGTGGTCGAGGCCGAGGAGGTGGAGGACGGTCGCGTTGAGGTCGTGGATATGGACGGGGTCTTCGGTGACGTTGTAGCAGAAGTCGTCGGTGGCGCCGTACGTGATACCGGGTTTGACGCCGGCGCCGGCGAGGAAGAGGGAGAAGCAGCGGCCGTGGTGGTCGCGGCCGTAGTTGTCGGCGGTGAGGGCGCCTTGCGAGTAGACGGTGCGGCCGAACTCGCCGCCCCAGATGAGGAGGGTGTCTTCGAGGAGGCCGCGGTCCTTGAGGTCGCGCAGGAGTGCGGCGGTGGGCTGGTCGACGTCGCGGGCCTGGCCGCGGATCTGGGCGGGGAGGGCGCCGTGCTGGTCCCAGCCGCGGTGGAAGAGCTGGATGAAGCGGACGCCGCGCTCGGCCATGCGGCGGGCGAGGAGGCAGTTGCGGGCGAAGCCGCCGTCGTCGTAGCCGCGCTCGTGGCCGCGGTCCAGGCCATACATGTCGAGGATGCGGCGCGGCTCGCCGGAGAGGTCGGTCAATTCGGGCACGCTCGTCTGCATGCGGAAGGCCATCTCGTACTGCTCGATGCGGGTGTTGATCTCGGGGTCGCCGAAGGTATCGGCGGCGAGGCGGTTCAAGTCGCGGGTGGCGTCGAGCATGTCGCGGCGAGCGGCGGGGTCGATGCCGGCGGGGTTGGAGAGATAGAGGACGGGATCGCGGCCGGAGCGGAAGCGGACCCCCTGATGATCGCTGGGGAGGAAACCGGAGCCCCAGAGGCGGGAGAAGATCGGCTGGTCGGTGCGGTTGCCGGAGCCCTGCGAGATGAGGACGACGAAGGCGGGGAGGTTGGCGTTTTCCGTGCCGATGCCGTAGCTGAGCCAGGCGCCGAGGGAGGGCCGGCCGGGCTGCTGGCTGCCGGTCTGGATGAAGGTGATGGCGGGGTCGTGGTTGATTGCCTCGGTGTGCATGGATTTGACGAGGCAGATATCGTCGGCGACGGCGCCGATGTGGGGCAGCAGGTCGCTGATCCAGATGCCGGCCTTGCCGCGGCGCCGGAAGTTGAACATGGGATAAACGCAGGGGAAGGAGCGCTGTCCGGCGGTCATGCCGGTGACGCGCTGCCCCATGCGGACGGAGGCGGGCAACTCCTGGCCATGGTGGGCGCGGAGGGCAGGCTTGTAGTCGAAGAGATCGATGTGCGACGGGCCGCCGGACATGAAGAGATAGATGACGCGCTTGGCCTTGGGGGCGAAGTGGGTGGCGGGGAGGACGCCGGCACGGGCCTCGGAGGCTTGGGCGCGGTCGCCGAGGGAGGCGAGGGCGGCGAGGCCGAGGGCGGAGGTGGAGCGGGCGAAGAAGTGGCGGCGGGTGAGGAGGTTGGGGAGGGTGTTCATGGGTTGAGGTCTTTCAGGCGTTTTTTCCAGTACCAGCGGCGACGACTGTGGTGAGCTACCGCCATGATCCTAAGGACATTCTTACGGCAGACGTAGACAAGGTTGAAGGGAAATCGGGGCATCTCACGTTCGCGGACATCTTGCCAAATTACGGCACGCGTCTCAGGGTTTTGCCGAATCGCATCGACTGTTTCGTCGAACTCGCGGAGAAAGTCGTCCCCAACGTCGATGGACCTGCCATCGTAGAACGCCAAGCCCGCGAGGAAATCCTCCTGGCTCTTAGGATGATGCTTGCCTTCCACGACGGCGATTCTCCCTGGCTTGCCACATCACCTCTTCATGTGGGATGCCTTCGACGGCGCCGGACTCCAGCTGCTGAAGACGTTCTTCGATCTCGGCTCGCCAGTCGGGCGAAAGGGAGACGGGCTCGATGGATTGGAGGATTTTTTCGGCGAGCAGGGCGCGGTCGGTCGGGGACAAGGCTAGCGAGCCCTGATAAAGGGTTTCAAAGGTCGTTGTTGACATGGCGCGGCGCCTCCCTTTCAAGCCGTTCAAGTCGTATGACTGGCAGCGGTCGGATTCAATCCGAGCACCTGCTTGACCGTTTGCGTAATTCCATCCAGATGACCCTGCAGGTGCTCAAGCTTTTTCTTGACTGCGACCCGAACTGTCTCGGAGTCAGGCTCATCGTCGTCCCATCTCAACAGTGCCTCGCTCCCGGAAACACGCGTGAGCCTGCTCTTCGCCTTTCCGATCTTCACTTTGCTCTTCTTGAGGCCCAAGGCGGGAAGGTGCGCAATCAAGCGGTCGACTATGTAATTCCGCTTTGTTTTGTCCTCCATGTCTCGCACCTGGACATAGAACTCAACAAGCCCTTCCCACAATCTGAATCGACAAATAATCCAGGAACGAGGGTCCTCCTCGCTGCCCAGGCTTGGTAGCCACTCTAGCCAGGATTTCGGAACGAAGCGAATGTCTTGGTTGGCGCGCGAGAAGATGTGCCAACGAGCGTCATCTGCGAGGACAGCCTCGGCTTCCCGGAGAACCCCGGACGCAGGTCCTCCAACTCGGTCGAAAATCAGATCCAGGGCTTGCCGATGGTTCTTGTAGATTCGCCGACAAAGCTCGTCGATGCGAGGATCATTCATGAACCGAGCTCCGATGAGGCTGAGATAGTGATCGAGAAACACGAGGACATCTCGGCCAATGGCGTTCTCGTTCGTGTTTCTGATGCGGCGAAGAACGCGATACAAGTCGCCGTACCGGTATGGCATCCATTCCGCTTTCGACGGGCTTTTGCCGTCAGGGGTCAAGTAGACGAACAAAGGCTTGAATTGAGGAAAATGAGCCAGGACCAACTTTCTGTAGCGATCGAGTTGATTGTGGCCTTCCTTTGCGCCAATCTTATTCTCGATCGCGATGACGAACGGAGGAGTCTGGCACAATATCAACAAGTCGATGCGTTCCCACTCTCGCCGGATTTCGACACCTCGGAGATCAATGCCGTCCAGCTCAATCGGGGACAACGGTCGGTCTCCTTGCGCGGACTTGAGCAGATCCGCGATCACCGCTTTGAGGAAAACCTGCCCCTGGCCGTGTGATTCGGCGGGATCAAGGATGAAGGCGAGGAAATTCGAGTGTCTGATTTCGGCTCGGGCAAGGCGAAGAGCATCGAAGATGTTGAACTTGCCAAGGCTTGACTCTAGGGCGAGAAGATCGTCGTTCTCGACAACAAAGCGTTCAAGAGCGCGGACGTCCTCTTGACATTTGCCCTGAGGAATGCTTGGGTCGCCTTTGGCCGTTCCCTGTTCGCCTGCGTCAATGATCAACTTTCGCACGGCATCCTCGGTGTCTCAGCAAAACCAGGCCCAACCGAATCAGCGATCCAGTTCCCGCGTCTGTGGGCTTTCCTTTCCACGCCGTCTGGTCTCCTTGATTCGCGCCATCATTTCGTCGAAGGAAACCTTGTCCGCCGTCCCATTGTCGATCTCTTCGATCCGCCGTTCGGCTTCTTCCGTCCATGCTTGCCTGACGGCGTTCTCGGAAACGGTGTCGAGGATGCGCTCGCCGAGCTTGACCCGGTCGTTTTCGGGCAGGCGCATGGCTTTGTCGAAAAGCGTGTCGATGCGGGTTTGCAGTGCTCAATGCTCGGGCGCGGCGCCCCTTTCACACTTGAGCTATTGTCGGCTCCCACCCCAGGTCACGTCAACCGTCACTTCCATTCGAGCCTGTCAATCGTCATCGAGAAGCTGCTCCATTCGGGGCAGGCGGCGGGCGCCGTGATGGACGGCGAGGATGCGGGCGACCTTGCCCATGACTGCGTAAAGGATTCGATAGCTGCCGACGACGATTTCGCGCAACAGGGGATTGTCGAAGTCCTCGACGACCCAACCGGCCTCCGGCGATTTTCCGAGCCGCTCCACCGCCTTCTTGATACGAGCGACCAGTCGCTTCGCGTTGATTTTCGAGTCGCGGGCGATGTAGTCGTGGACTTCTCGCAGGTGTCGGCGGGCGGACTCCGACCAGCGAGGCTTCATGTCTCGTATTCCTTGAAGACTTCGTCGTGATCGTATTCGCGGCCGACGCGGATGTCTTGGAGGGCTTCCTCGACCTTTCGCCGCAGCTCCAAGTGGTATTCGATTTGGTCCCAATCGGCATGATCCGCCAAGCCCTTGAGCGCCTGGAGGGCCGCCTCCTTGGGACTGAGCTTGGGAAAGCCCGGCAGTTTCTTGAGCTTGGGACGGGGGCGGTTCTTGATCGCCTTCTTCACCTCTTCCCAGGGGATCGTCTTGGCCGTACCGTTGCGAAGCTCCTTCTCCCGACGTTCGACTTCCTCCATCAGCTCGGTCATGGACTCGCGGCTGGGTAGGATCATGGCATCGTTCTTCGTCTTGTAACCCGGTTCCATGATCTTCTTGACGTGGAGCGCGAAAATGACATCGTTCCAGTCGCACTTGTCGGAGATCTCCTCCGCGAGGCGCAGGAGTTCTTTTCTGACCTTGTTCATCGCATCGTCCTCGTTCTTTTGGCTATTGTCTGCGCTTGCCCCGTGTCGCGTCAACCGTCACTTTTGGCGCGAGCGATAAAGGTCGCGCTTCCGCACGGCGGGCTTCACCGGTCGGTGTGGGCGCATATCCTGGGAGATAGCGAAATCCCCCACCGGAGCCTCTCATGCGCCGCTCTTGTCCTCTCCTCGCGTTCCTCTTGATGCCGGCTTTCGTCGCCGCACAGCCACGCAATCCGCACATCGCCGATACGCCGCCGCTGCGGCCCGAGGCTCAGGTGAAGACCTTCCACCTGCCGCCCGGCTTCGTCATCGAGCTGGTCGCGGCCGATCCGGACATCAAGAAGCCGATCAACATCAACTTCGACGCCAAGGGCCGGCTCTGGGTCACCGGCTCGGAGGAATATCCCTTCCCCGCCAAGGGACACACGCCCAAGGACACCGTTAAGATCCTGGAGGACTTCGGCCCCGACGGGAGGGCCCGCAAGATCACCACGTTCGCGGACGGCCTCAACATCCCTATCGGCGTGCAGCCCCTTGCCGATTGCAAGAGCGCCCTCATCTACAGCATCCCCGCGATCTACCTGATGACGGACACCGACGGCGACGGCAAGGCCGACGAGCGCAAGGTCCTTTACAGCGGCTACGGCTATCGCGACACGCACGGCATGACCGGCGAGTTTCAATACTGGCTCGATGGCTGGATCTACTGTTGCCACGGCTACTCCAACGAATCGACCGTCAGCAGCAAGGGGGACACGAAGATCCGGATGCAGTCGGGCAACACGTATCGCATCAAGCCGGACGGCTCGCGCATCGAGCAGTTCACCTGGGGGCAGGTCAACCCGTTCGGCCTCTCCTTCGATGAGCGCGGCTTCCTCTACTCGACCGATTGCCACACCTGGCCCATCTACCAGCTCATCAAAGGCGCCTATTACCCCAGCTTCGGCAAGCCGCACGATGGCATGGGCTTCGGCCCCGAGACCATCACGCACGACCACGGCAGCACCGCCATCGCCGGCATCACCTACTATGCCGACGACCAGTTCCCAGTCGAGTATCGAGGGAACATCTTCGTCGGCAACGTCGTCACCAACCGCGTCAACCGCGACACCCTCGCCTGGACCGGCGTCTCTCCCAAGGGGACGGCGACGCCCGACTTCGTCGTCTGCGACGATCCCTGGTTCCGCCCCGTCGACATCAAGCTCGGCCCGGACGGCGCTCTCTACATCGCCGACTTCTACAACCGCATCATCGGCCACTACGAGGTGCCGCTGGACCATCCGGGCCGCGACCGCGAGAAGGGCCGCATCTGGCGCATCCGCTACGCCGGCAAGGACGGCAAGACGAAGGTGCGGCCGCTCGTCGATCTGACGAAGCTGAGCACGCCCGACCTCGTCAAGGAGCTGAGCCGGACCAACCTCACGACACGCATGCTGGCGACGCAGGTCCTCGTCGCGCGGCCCAAGGATGAAGTCGACGCCGCGGTCATCAAGGGCCTGCCCGACCAGAAGGTCGACGGCGCCGTTTGCAGCATGTGGGTCCTCGAGCGGCACGGTAGCCTGACGGATGAACTGCTCAAACGCTTCCACGAGGAAGAGGGCCTCGCTCGCTCGCATGTGATGAAGCTGCTCGCGGAGCGGCCCAAGCTCGACGCGGCGTGGCACAAGGCCGTCGTCGCCGGCTTGAAGAACGCCGATCCGCTCGTCCAGCGCGGCGCGGCCGAGGTCCTGGCGGCGCATCCCGCCAATGAGAACGTGCGGCCGCTGCTCGATCTGCGTCATGCCGTCAAGCCGACGGATTCGCACCTGACTCACGTCGTCCGCCTGGCCTTGCGCGAGCAGCTCGTCACCAGGCCGGGCCTGAAGGGGTTGGACACGTCGACCTGGAGCGAGAAGGATTTCCGGGCCATCGCCGATGTTTGTCTCGGCGTTCACAGCGCGGACGCCGCCGCTTTCCTGCGCGACTATTTGACGCGCTTCAAGGAGAACCCGGAGCGGGTGCTCGGTTATGTCCATCACGTCGTGCGCTACGGTGCGGACGACGGCGGCCGCTGGGCCCTCGACCTGGCCCGCTCCAGGCACGCCGGCAACATCTCCTACCAGGCGCGCATGCTCAACACGGTCAAGAAAGCGCGGCAGGAGCGTGGCGCCGGCCTCGGCAAGGAAGAGCTGGCCTGGGCCGAGGAACTGGTGTCGAACGTCCTCAAGTCGGACCGCAGCGCCAACCTCGACATCGCGCTGGACCTCACCGGCGATCTGAAGCTGATGTCGCTCACCAGACCCGTTCTGGACCTGGTGATGGATGCGAAGCTGGGCGAATCGCAGCGGCGCCGGGGCGTCATCGCGCTGGTCAAGCTCGACCCGGCCGCTCACGTTCCCGCGCTCGTGAAGCTCCTCACGGCGGGAGAGACCATCAAGGGCGTGCGCGAGCAGATCGCCCTCTCCCTGGCGGCGACGAACCGGCCCGAGACGCACGAAATCCTCGTCAAGACGATGGAGACGACGCCGGCCGGCTTGCAGTCGACCATCGCCTTCGGCCTCGCCGGCTCGGCGCAAGGAGCGGAGCAACTGCTCAAGGCGGTGTCGCTCGGCAAAGCGTCGCCGCGGCTCCTTACCGAACCGGCTCTCGCCCGCCGTTTGCAAGAGACGAAACTACCCGTGCTGAAGGAGCGCATCGCCACGCTCACCAAGGGCTATCCAAGCGCCGACGCCCGGGCCTTGGAGCAGCAGGAGACGCGCCGCAAGGGCTTCTTGAGCGCCAGGGCCGAGGCGGGCCGCGGCAAGATGATCTTCACCAAGCACTGCGCCGCCTGTCACCAGATCGGCGGCGAGGGCGCGAAGGTCGGCCCACAGCTCGACGGCATCGGCATCCGCGGCGTGGAGCGGTTGCTCGAAGACATCCTCGATCCCAACCGCAACGTCGACCAGGCCTTCCGCGCCACCTTCGTCTCGCTGAAGGGCGGGCAGGTTTATACCGGGTTGGCGGTGGGCAAGGAGGGAAAGGTCCTGGTGCTGATCGACAACCTCGGCAAGGAAGTGCGCATCCCCGTCGACGAGATCGACGAGCAACGCGCGATCAATGTATCGCCAATGCCGGCAACTTTCTTCGAGGCGATTCCGGAACGGGATTTCTTTGACCTGATCGCGTACTTGCTGGAGCAACGGGTCAAGGGGCGCTGACGTTGTGCCCGCGCGGCGCCCTGATACGTGTTCACGAAAGCTGGTGTGGGGGGTCGTGAGATGGTTTTGCGCGGCTATCCAGGCGAACGAAGCGCAAAAACCACCCCGTTCCGCCACAACGGAGAACGGGGTGATTGCGTGTCCAATCGTACGACCTGTCAATCGTTCGCGGGCGCCATCGGCGCGACGGGGGGCCGCGGCGCTGACCCAGTGGAAGACACTGGGATCGGGGCCGTGCTCACCGGCGCCGCGGTCGGAAACGGCGGACGGGTCATGACGGGGATGGGCGCCGATGTCATGGGAGGCGGTACGAAGCCGGTCGGAGCCAGAGGGATCGGGCCAAACGCCCCGGCGGGGAGGAAACCGACGGGGGGGCCGATCGGCGTGGCCGGCATCGCGGGGGTGTTCGGGTTTCCCGTGGTCCTCGGCGTCGGCACGGTCCCCGGCAGCGTCACGGCGCTTGCCGGGATGGGTCCATTGCTCGACTCCGGCGCGCACATCGGCGGGTTTTTCAAATAGGTCGCGGACGGCAGCGACGGGATCGTCTCCGACCACGTCTGGGGCCCGATGCCCTTGAGCAACTCGACGATGTTCGCGTCGATCAGGCCTTCGCCTTCGTACTTGAGCGTGAAGTTCTTGATCTTCATGTCGCTGCTATCGAGCCCGTCGACGACGATGTGGAACAGATGGCGCGGCGAACCGTCCCTGCGCTCCGTGCTTTTGGACACGGTCGTCTTGGGCTCCGTGTGCGCATCGATCTTGGCGGGCACCGTGGACATGTGGGCGGGGAGCAGACCGGGGGACGTGGAAGTGATCGGCGCGGTCGCCGCGGTCGTGGCGAAGCCGGTCGCCGGCGCGTGGCCGGCAGTCGTGGCGGAGGCGTGGCAGACTTCCTTGAGGAAAGCGTCGATGCGGCGATGCCCCTCGGCGGTCTGGGTCACGACCATGATGCGCTTGGGCGGGAAGAAGGAGAGGATCGCCTTGCCGCCGGCGGGGCGCCACGACGAAGGCTCAACAACGTCGGGAATGGTCTTGGCGATCCAGGCGGCGGTGTCGGGGTCGACCGCGGCAAGCGGATAGACCTTGCAGACAACCTCGTCCGTCCCGGCTTCGCAGCAGGGCGTAGGCGAACACTTGCACGTCTTGGCCGATTGCGCCGCGCCTTCCGAGACGAGAAGGACGCTGAAACTCAGCGCAAGCGGCAGAAAGCGAGATCCATTCATAAGGCGCCTCCATGCTTTTGAGGAGGCGCGATTATCCAGCTGGTTTACGACTCGGGTCAAGGCGAACGGCGCGCAAGGAAACAGCGGCATGGTCCCGAAGGACCATACCGCCGCAGGGGATGGAAAGCGAGGAAAGCGGGAGACGTTAGGGGCACATCTTGGTAGTGCCGGAGCCCGTGCCGGTGGAGCCGGAGCCAGTCGTCGAGCCGGAACCCGAGCCGGCGGAGCCGCTTCCGGAACCGGCGCCCGTGGAGCCGCTGCCGGTGGAACCGCTGCCGGTGGAGCCGGTCCCTGTGGACCCCGTGCCGGAACCGGTGGATCCGGAGCCGCTGGTCGAGCCGGCGCCGCTGCCGGAGGTCGATCCGGCGTCGTCGGCATCGCCGTCGGAATCGGTGGTCCCGGAGGACGCGGAGGGCGGGCCGAGCAAGTCGTTGAGGAAGGCGTCGATCTGGTCGAAGGAAAGGGTATCGCCGAAGAGATCGTCGACGAAGTTGAGAATGATTTCGAGCAGGAAGCGGAAGATAGCGCGGGCGATACTGGTGTCCGTGGTGGAGCCAGACGAGCCGGAGGAACTCGAGCCGGAGCCTGAGGAACCCGAGCTAGAGCCCGTGCCCGTCGAACCGCTACCCGTTGTGCCGCCGGTGCTGCCGGAACCGGTCTTGCCGCTGCCGCTGGAACCGGTGGATCCGCCGGTCGTGCCGCCGGTTGAGCCCGTTGTGCCACCGGTAGTTCCGCCAGTCGTGCCACCGGTAGTTCCGCCCGTGGAGCCGCTGCTCGTGCCACCTGTCGAGCCGCCTGTCCCACCGGTGGACCCGGTAGTTCCGCCGGTTGTTCCGCCGGTGGACCCGCCAGTGGTTCCACCGGTTGTGCCACCTGTCGAACCGCCTGTCTTGCCACTTCCCGTGGTCCCGCCCGTGGTTCCACCCGTCGAACCTGTCGTACCTCCGGTGGACCCGCCCGCCGAGCCGCCAGTCGTTCCGCCGGTTGTTCCGCCGGTCGAGCCGCCGGTTGTTCCGCCGGTCGAGCCGCCCGTTGTTCCGCCGGTCGAGCCGCCCGTTGTTCCGCCGGTCGAGCCGCCCGTTGTTCCGCCAGTCGTTCCGCCGGTCGAGCCTCCAGTCGTGCCGCCGGTCGTGCCCCAGTCGAGCCGCCAGTCGAGCCGCCAGTCGTTCCGCCAGTCGTTCCGCCGGTCGTTCCGCCAGTCGTTCCACCGGTCGAGCCGCCAGTCGTTCCGCCGGTCGAGCCACCAGTCGTTCCGCCAGTCGTTCCACCGGTCGAGCCGCCAGTCGTTCCGCCGGTCGAGCCGCCAGTCGTTCCGCCGGTCGAGCCACCAGTCGTTCCGCCAGTCGTTCCACCGGTCGAGCCGCCAGTCGTTCCGCCGGTCGTGCCGCCCGTCGTGCCGCCGGTCGTGCCTCCAGTGCTACCGGATCCTGTCTTGCTGGAACCGGTCGAACCGCCAGTCGATCCCGTCGAACCGCCTGTTGTCCCGCCGCTCGTCGCGCCGCCGCTCGTGGTCCCGCCCGTCGTGGTCCCGCCCGTCGTGCCACCCGTGCCGCTAGGCAAGGTAACACCGCTCGGGACAGTCACGTCGCTCGGGATTGTGATGCCGCTCGGAACGGTGGTACCATCGGGAACGGCGACCGTCGAGCCGTCGGGAAGCGTGATCGTCGTGGGGGGTGTCGTGGTCGTCTGGGCATGAGCGACCAGGGGCACAAGCAAGCAGACGCCGATGGCCCAAAGCGAGTGTCTCCAAGCAGCCGATTGGCATACCATACCGCGAATCTCCATTAGGGGTGAGTACCCGAGCGAGAGCGAGCGCAAGTTGTTTACTGTCCCATCACTACGGCATGGGACATGAGACAGAAATGAAGCGAATATGAGACTTGTCTGAGCTGGTTGAAGATAGGAGAGATGAAACGCTAGCGTAGACTACGGTTCATTGCGTTCCCTTCATGCGCCGATATTCCTGACGGGCAAGCAAGGATGGTTTGCGCCACGACTCTGTTCCCAGCTGAACACGCCTTCGGCGTTTGCGGGCCGCGGCGTCTCCCATCTGATACAATGTCTCTATCCTTCAAGGCCCTATCTCCATGGACGATGCCGACGGCTACCACTGACTCCCCCCTTCGCCGACCGCGCCAAAACGTCGCTGCGCCCCGTCGCGCCTGCCTATTGCTTCCCGATCCCTGACCCCTTGACTCCGAAAGCCATGGCTACCTTCGACCTACCCAAGGTGCGGAACATCGGCATCATTGCCCACATCGACGCCGGCAAGACCACCACCACGGACCACGTCCTCTACTTCGCCGGCGCCAAGCACAAGCTGGGCGCGGTCGACGCCGGCACCACCGAGACCGACTACGATCCGGAAGAGCAGGAGCGCGGCATCACGATCTACTCGGCGTGCATCCCGTTCCAGTGGCGCGACTGCACCGTCAACTTGATCGACACGCCGGGGCACGTCGACTTCACCGCCGAGGTGGAGCGCAGCCTGCGCGTGCTGGACGGCGCCGTCGTCGTCTTCGACGCGCAGAAGGGGGTGGAGGCTCAGTCGGAGACGGTGTGGCGGCAGGCGGACAAATACAACGTGCCACGCCTGGTTTTCATCAACAAGATGGACGTCGTCGGCGCCAACTTCGAAGCCAGCGTCGACGACGTCCGCGAACGCCTCGAAGCCACGCCCTTGCCCCTCACCATCCCGATCGGCTCAGGCTCGATCAAGGACAGCCCCACGCCGTTCAAGGGCATCATCGATGTGCTCGAGATGAAGGCCCTCTATTTCGACCCGAAGAACGACGGCAAGACAATCCGCACGGAAGAGATCCCCGCCGACCTTGCCGCCGCCGCCAAGAGCTGGCGCGACAACGTTTTTGAAATCCTTACCCGCCACGACGACAAGGACCGGATCACCTCCCTCTACCTCGAGGGCAAGGAGATCCCGCTCGCCGCCATCCGCGAGCTCATCCGCGAGCAGACGCTGGCCCGGCAAATCCAGCCCGTCCTGTGCGGCTCGGGCCGCGAGCACATCGGCATCCAGCCGCTCATGGACGCCGTCACCTACTACCTCCCCAGCCCGCTCGATCGGCCCCCCGTCACCGGCAAGGTCCCCGGCAAGGACAAGGAGGAGAAACGCAAGCCCGATCCCAAGGAGCCGTTCGCCGGGCTCGTCTTCAAGATCGTCGCCGATACGCACGGCGACCTCTACTACCTCCGCATCTACTCCGGCGCCCTCAAGGCGAACACCAGGCCGTGGAACCCGGAGCGCAAGATCAAGGAGTTCGCCAGCAAGCTCTACCACATCCACGCCGACCCGCGCAACCGCGAGGATTTGCCGCTCGCCTCGGCGGGGGACATCGTCGCCATCATCGGCCCCAAGGACTCGATCACCGGCGATACGTTGTGCGACCAGCAGCATCCCATCATCCTCGAGCAGATCCAGTTCGCGGAGGCGGTGGTGGCGATGTCGATCGAGCCGGAATCGTCGGCCGACAAGGACAAGCTGACGGACGCCTTGAACCGTTTGAAGAAAGAAGACCCGACCTTCGCGTGGCGCATCGACAAGGACACGGGGCAGCAGCTCATGAGCGGCATGGGCATCCTGCACCTGGAAGTCAAGCAACACCGTCTGGAGCGCGATTTCCGGCTGAAGGTGCGCGTGTCGAAGCCGCGCGTCAGCTACCGGGAGACGATCAAGAGCGAGAAGAAGGCGGAGGGAGTGTTCGATAAGCTGATCGGCGGCACGACGGTGAAGGGGAAGGTGGCCATCACGGTAAAGCCGAACCCGGGCTCGAACGAGAACGTGGTGGTCTGGGGGAGCGGCGTGCGCGACGCCGTCAGTCTAACGGGCGTCCCCGCCATCGAGCAGAGCCTCAAGGAAGCGATGCAATCGGGCTGGCTCGGCTACCCCGTCATCAACCTGCACGTGACGATCCGGCACGTCGAGGAGAGCCTCGATGTCCCGGCGGCGCTGAACGAGACGGCGGTGTCGGCCGCCGCCAGCGCCGCGCTGAACGAGGCGCTCAAGGACAACGTGACACTCTTGGAGCCGGTGATGCAGACGGAGATCACCGTCCCCGAGGAGTATCTGGGGCCCGTGA
Source organism: Gemmataceae bacterium (assembly GCA_046350295.1). Taxonomy (GTDB): domain Bacteria; phylum Planctomycetota; class Planctomycetia; order Gemmatales; family Gemmataceae; genus JAXMAR01. The sequence goes on along the minus strand of JAXMAR010000022.1, from coordinate 6,197 downwards.
CGGCGGACCTGAACGCGCGCCGCGCCGAGATCACGCACATCCTGACGCGCGGCAAGCTACGGGTGATCGAAGCGCTGGCGCCCTTGGCGAAGATGTTCGACTACTCGGACAAGGTGCGGTCGCTGGCGCAGGGGCGGGCGAGCTGGACGATGGCGCCGAAGTCGTATGCGCCGGCGCCGGAAGATTTTCTGCGGCAGCTTTTGAATCCGGATGCGGGCTACTGATCGGTGCGGGGACGCGATCAGATCAGCCGAGCGTCATAAGCCCAGTGCATGAGCGCCTGTCGTTGCTTCCGGCGGCAAGTCAGGTCGCGGGGCGCGCAACTCTTCTCAATCTGGGCGACGTGCCGGCGCACCGCTTTCCAGCGCTTGATCTGGCGTTCGTCGTCGGGGCAGCGGCGGCCGAGGTAGTAGCGGCAGTACCACTGGAACCAGCCGCGCGGGTCCTCCTCGTAAATCCAGCCCTTGGCGCGCCAGACCGAGAGGGGCTGGGACGCGTTGACGCCGAAGCAATTGAGGTCGGGATCGTGCCGCTCGTGGCAGAGGCGGGCGTTGCGGAACCAGGCGGGGGGAAACTCGGCGGCGCAATCGGTCATGTACTTGCCGCCGAAGACGCCGAGCTCGAGCATCTGTTGCGGGGTCAGTTCCGGCTCGAAGCCGGCGTGGAAATGCTTGCCTTCCGGCTCCGTCAGCACATACGTGTAGCCGTGCTGCATCAGGTCGTCGACTTCGATCCGCCGCTGCTTCATGAGGGCCTCGCCGCGAAGACAGCCTATTGTAGATCGCGGGCCTCGATGCGTTTCGCCTCGGCCTGGCGGTAGCGCTGCAGGATCACGAAGACGAGGGGGCCCAGGACGAAGGTCCCGATGACGCCGGCGAGTCCGAGACCATACCAGACGCCGTAGGGCTGGCCCTGGACGAGGGCGACGATGCCGGCGGCGAGGCAGGCGACGGACGCCGCCAGCAGCAACCACCACATGCCGAGGACGAAGGTCTTGGCCTTGCCTTGCGGCGCGAGGACGCCGGCGAGGGCGCCCCAAATCCCGGCAAGCGTGCCGAGGGCCGTTCCGGGAATCCAGGAATAAACATTGGGGTCGAACCAGGGCTCGTTCATGGTGGGTTCCTCGTTGGCCGCGCCTGGCGATGCGCCTGGAGCAGTTCCTTGGCCAGCGGCGCGGCGAGCTTGCCGTCGGCGACGAGCAGGCGCAGCTTGCGTTCGAAGGGATCGTTGATATGGGGATCCTCCGCGGCGCCGATCTTGGCGATGAGGCGGTCCAAGCGGGCGCGGATCGTGGGGTAGGAGACCCCGTACTCCGCGGCCAAATCCTTGAGGGAGCCCGACGCGACGACGAAGCGGCGCAGGAACTGGCGGTCCTCCTCATCGAGAGCGGCAAGCCAGGGCGGAAGCGCAGCGTCCATGCGGAATCCCCTCTTCAATAAAATCAATATACGGTTCAACAAAGCGAATGTCAATATAATTGAGGTGACATTGAATAACTTTAAACTCGTGAGGGAGTGATAGCGATTCCTCATAACATCTCTTCATGTCGGATCAACCCCCCTGCCCTGGCTGTGCCGAACGTGACGCCCGGATCGCCGGCTTGCAAGCGAAACTGACGCAGCTCGAGCGTCTGGAGCGCGAGCGGGCCTACTTGCGCGACGAAGCCAGAGGGGACCGCGATCTGCGTTTTCTGTCCGGTGAGAGTCGGGGGATGAAGACGGTCCGGCTGGCGATCCAGCAAGTGGCGCGGACGGAGAGCACTGTCCTCATTCTGGGGGAAACGGGGACGGGCAAGGAGCTGGTGGCGCGGGCGATTCATCAGCTCAGCGGGCGGCGCGACCGGCTCCTGGTCACGGTCAACTGCGCCGCGCTGGCGCCGAGCCTGCTGGCGAGCGAGCTGTTCGGGCATGAGGCGGGAGCGTTCACCGGCGCGACGAAGCGGCGGCTGGGGCGCTTCGAGCTGGCCCAGGGCGGATCCCTCTTTCTCGACGAGGTCGGCGAGCTGGGCGGCGAGGCGCAGGTGATGCTGCTGCGCGCCTTGCAGGAACGCGTCATCGAGCGCGTCGGCGGCAGCGGCCCCATCGCGGTGGACGTGCGGGTCATCGCCGCGACGCACCGTGACCTGTCGGTCGCCATGCACGAGGGGAAGTTTCGGGCGGACCTCTTCTTCCGGTTGAATGTCTTCCCCATCCATGTGCCGCCGTTGCGTGAGCGGCGCGAGGACATCGCCGACCTGGTCAAGCATTTCCTGATCCTGTTCGGGCGGCGCATGAACAAACGCGTCGAGCAGGTCGATCGGAAGTCGCTGGAGCTTCTGACGGCGTACGACTGGCCGGGCAACGTGCGCGAGCTGGAGAATCTCATCGAGCGGGCGCTGATCGTGACGGAAGGGGAGACGTTGCACATCGATCCGAGCTGGCTGCGGCCGACGGAACGCGGCGCCGGCGAATCGCGCTCCGGGCTCGCCGGCCTGGAGCGTGCGGCGATTGTGGACGCGCTGAAACGCTGCAACGGACGGATCTACGGTCCCGCCGGGGCCGCGGCCGCCCTCGGTCTGAAGCCGACGACGCTCTACGGCAAGATGCGCAAGCACGGGATCGAGCGAAAGGGGAGCGGCTGACTGGCGAGCCGTCCAAACGACCATGGTTGGTCATGATGACGAAGGATGGTTGGATCGTCGCCCGCCTCGTCGAGGCCGTCCATATCCTCAAATCTTCAAAACCCTCGAAGCCGCTTCGCCTTAGCCACCAAACCCGATTACCCGCAAGCCGCGGCATGCTCTTCGCGAAAGCGGAACGCCATGTAGACGGCACACGCCGTGTGCCGTCGCTTCCCCGGTCCCCGAGCCAAGGAGCATGTCATGGCCCATGTCGTTTGCGAGCCCTGCTGCGATTGCAAGTACACCGATTGCGTCGTCGTCTGCCCGATGGATTGCTTCTATCAGGACGATATGCAGCTCTACATCGACCCGGAGGAGTGCATCGATTGCGAAGCGTGCGTCCCGGAGTGTCCCGTGGACGCGATCTTCCACGACACGCGCATCCCCACCGGCTGGGAGCATTTCGTGCAGCTCAACGCGGAACGCGTGGTCGCGCTGAAGGAAAGCGGCGGCCGGATCGTGGACCAGCAGGCGGCGAAGGAGGGGCCGGGCTGCCGCGGTAGGAAGGGAAGCAGCTGAACAAGGCGAGCCGGGCGGCGTAAGCCCCCGGAGGTCATGACGGGCGACGGCGCTGCTTGGCGTTCGTTTTGTGGATGTCGCTTCCGGACACATCCCTCCGGGGGCTTACGCCGCCCGGCTCGCCATTGTCTTTTTTCTTTTTTGTCGGCGCTTCTCCGCGATTACAATGCAGCCCCGCCCCATTTTCCCACGGAGACGCCGCCATGCCCGATGACCTTCTCAATCGTCGCGAGTTGCTCGAGGCCGCAGGCGCTTTGGCCGCGGGGGACGCCTTGGGCGCCGGCCCCGCCGCCAAGGTCGAGGACCGCGGCTCGGCGATCCGCATCAACGGCCTCAGGACGCATCGGGTCGGCAGCAAGGTCTATGTCGAGTTGCAGACGAACCAGAAGGTCACCGGCTGGGGCGAGATCAGCGCCTTGGAGCCGGGGGCGGCGAATGCGCTGGCGCAGTCCCTCTTCGAGCTGCTGGACAACGAGAACCCGACGCGGATCGAGTACCTCTGGCAGAAGCTGTATCGTGCCCATCGCGACATGCGCGGCGGGCCATTCATGGTGCACACGATCGCCGGCTTCGACATGGCGCTCTGGGACATTGCCGGCAAGCTCTGGGGCGTGCCCGTCTACCGGCTGCTGGGCGGGCCGTGCCGGGACAAGATTCGCGTCTACCCGACCGACAAGGCGCACAAGGTGCCGCCGCATGGCATCTACGATCATTCGGTGAATCCCTCGGACATCGACCGGATGGTCAACGCGATCAAGGAGACGCGCAAACGCGTGGGGCCGGACGGCATCGTCATGTTCGACGCCCATTGTGCCGTGCCGCCCGCGGCGCTCATCCAGCTCGCGGGGGCGATCCAGCCGTACGACATCCTGTTCCTGGAGGAGCCCGCCGTGCCGGGGAACATCGAGGTCTTCAAGCGGCTCAAGGAGCAGATCCGCATCCCGTTGGCGACCGGGGAGCGCGACCGGACGATCTGGGAGATGATCGCGTACTTGCAGAACGGCTGCATCGACGTGTTGCAGCCGGACGTGGCTCACACGGGCGGGCTGACGCAGATGAAAAAGATCGCGGTGATCGCGGAGGCGTACCACGTGCCGCTGGCGCCGCACTGCACGACGTCGCCCCTGGGGGCTTCAGCGAGCTTGCATGTCGCGGCGTCGATTCCGCTTTTGCTGATCCATGAAACGGCGCCGGGGGCGATCACCTGGGGGGAGCAGTTCGCGCACAAGCATTGGTCGGTGGACAAGGAGGGATATGCGTCGCTGCCGCAGGGGCCGGGGCTCGGGGTCGACATCGATACGGCGGCGATGGCGAAGGTGGCGGCCGATCCGAAGAACCGGTTTCGCTGGCCGATCATGCGGCTGCGCGATGGGTCGGTGGCGGACTATTGAGGCGGCCGCGTGATTCGTGGACGAAAGGCGGGCGGCGTTGTAGGTAAGGGTGGCCTTGATGCGGGCGGGCAGGCCGCAAGAATAGGTTCCACACATGGTTGGCGCTTCATCATGATTTCACGTACCACAATTCCTGAGCGATCGAAATAGCGCGGGGGTGGCTCGCGCACGCTGCGTTGTGGGTGGCGGCGGCGCCCGCCACTAGGGGTTGTTTCAAAACGGGGCGGCGACTCGTCAAGAGAAAGAGTCGCGTCCCCTTTTCAAACCGCTTCCAATCTCAGGTCAAGGCCGGCTTGCGTCCTCGTGGTTCGCCGGCGCGGTGAAGCGTGTCGGGCGCCGGCTCCACCTCCGCCGGCTGGGTCCAGCTCGCCGCGAACGGCGACGGCTCTTCCAGCCAGCGAAGCTGGATCGCCAGTCGCGGCAAGCGTTCCAGGTAGCGCAGCGCCGCCGGCGCGTCACACACCTTCGAACGCATTTCTTCCTCCGCCTGCCGCAGCAAGACAAACTCCGGATCGGCCTGGCGCACCAGGTCGAAGAGGCGGCGGCTGACCCAGCCCTGTCCTCCGACCTTGCGCTTGCGCGTCCAGGGGCTGCGTAGGACCATGAGCCCCGTGGTCGCCACGCGCGCGAAGCGCTCCCGAAACGCGGGCGAGTTATCCAGACAACGCTCGAAATCGGCGCGAAAGCCGCCGGCCGCAAGCAGAGTTCGCCAGGCGCCGGGCTCGAGCACGCGCTCCAGCGGCAGCGACAGCAGCAGTCCCAGGTCCGCGACGGCGCCGTTGCCCTTGAGCCCCCAGTCGCGCTCCAGGCGCAACAATACAAGGCGGAGAATCGCGTCGTTCCCCGGCCGGTTCAGGGGCGTGTGCAGGTAATAGTCGACGCCCCCGTCAGTCGCGATCGCCTCGATCAACAGGGTGTGAATGTCCGGGACCTGGCTGAGCGCCTCCTGCTGAAGAAAGAGGCGGATCACTTCCGCGCAGGCCGGCCCCGAGAGATGCATTTCCTCGCCCAAGAACGCGCGTGCCGTCTCCTTCCCGTCCCTGAGCGCCTCGGCCACCTGCAAGCGAAAGAGGTAGATGCGCTCGGCCAGCTCCGCCGCGATGCTCCAGCCGCGCCCGGACCAGTGCGGCACGAACGGACTGCCGAAAACCTCGCGCACGAGCAGCGCATCCGGCGCGTCTTGCGCGTACTCGAAACACCGGCCATCGAGCACGAACCGATCGCCCGGCTGCAATCGATCCGCATACCCCTCATCGAGCGCCCCAACCGGCGTGGCCCGCGGCGCCACATCGTCGAGGTTATCCGGGTTGGGGCTCGCGTCCTGCAACAACCGCACTTCCCGGGGATCCTCATTGAGGATCGTGCCGAGATTGCGGCGCATCAGCCGCGCCATGCGCTCGCTGACAATCGTGAAGCGACGACCGCCTGTCTCGGCGACGACGTTCGCCTCGTCCTGCGCCACCCAGCGCAAGCGCGGCAAAAGCCAGGGACGGCCCTGCCGATCCAGGCCGCACAGATAGTCCAGACACCGTTCCAAGGTCTCCCCGTCCAGTCCGCGATACGCGTAACAACGCCGAAACAACGCCAGCGCCTCCGCGACTGTCCATTCCTCCTCGCTCGCCATACCC
>JAXMAR010000021.1:0-114845 GCA_046350295.1 Gemmataceae bacterium | reverse complement strand
TTGCGTCTGGGTCCCGTCCCCGAATGGTCGACCTTTCCAATGGTAGCGGAGGGGCCCCGCCTGCAGCTGCTGTTCTCCGCCTCCAAAAATGACACGGAGATGACGCTCCGCCTGCGCCAGCAAGACGTGCGGCAAGCCTGGACCGTGCTGCTCAACGGCAAGACGCTGGGCCGCCTCGTCGCCGACGAGAACGATACCACCATCTATCTGCCCGTGCCGCCGCGCCTGTTGCTCGACGGCGACAACCGCCTCGTTATCGAACAGAGCGGCAAGGTCGTCGACGACATCCGCGTCGGCGACATCAGCCTCGACTCCCGGCCGATGCAGGAGGCGCTATCCGAGGCTACCGTCGACATCACCGTTCACGACGCCGACGCCAAGACGCCCGTTCCCTGCCGCATCACCATCGTCAACGCCAAGGGCAGCCTGGCCACCACGAGCGCGGTCTCCGACGAACGCCTCGCCGTCCGGCCCGGCGTCATCTACACGGCGACCGGCAAGGCCCGCTTCGGCTTGCCGGCCGGCGAATACACCATCCACGCGGGCCGCGGCTTCGCGTACGGCGTCGGCGCCATCCGCATCACGCTCAAGTCGGGCGAACGGCTCGCCAAGACCGTTACCATTCGGCGCGAGGTCGCGACGCCGGGTTACGTGAGCAGCGACACGCACATCCACAGCCTCGCCTACTCCGGCCACGGCGACGCGACGGCGGCGGAGCGCGTCATCGCCATCGCCGGCGAAGGAATCGAACTGCCGATCGCCACCGAGCACAACCGGCACATCGATTACCACGAGGCGGCCGTCAAGCATGGCGTGCGCCGCTATTTCACGCCGGTTGTCGGCAACGAAGTCACGACGGCTGTCGGCCACTTCAACATCTTCCCGGTGAAACCGGACGCCGCGATCGCGGACTACAAGCTCAAGGATTGGCCCTCCCTGTTCGCGAACCTACGCAAGACCGGGGCGAAGGTCGTCATCCTCAACCATGCCCGCGACCTGCACAGCGGCTTCCGCCCCTTCGGCCCGGCCCGCCATCTCGCTCTCACCGGCGACGAACTCGACGGCTGGCGCCTCGAAGCCAACGCCATGGAGATCGTCAATTCCGGGGCGCAGCAAAGCGACGTGATGCGCCTGGTGCGCGACTGGTTCGGTATGCTCAACCGCGGCATCTACCTCACGCCCGTCGGCGCCAGCGACTCGCACGACGTCTCGCGTTTCCTGGTCGGCCAGGCCCGGACATACATCCAATGCAAGGACAAGGCGCCCGATGCCATCGACGTGGCCGAGGCGGTGGAGAGCTTTCGCCGCGGACGCGTCCTGGTGAGCTGCGGCCTCCTCACCGAAATTCGCGTCAATGGCAAGCACGGCCCGGGCGACATTGTGCCCGCGGGCGCCGCGAAGGTGACAGTCCGGGTACAAGGTCCGAGTTGGGTGAAGGCGGACCGGGTCGAGCTGTACGCGAACGGCGTCAAGATCCGGGAGGCCGCGATCGACGTCGCGCGGAAGGGCGCCGTTCTCTGGGAGGGAGAATGGACGCTACCGCGCTTCCGGCACGACGTGTGGCTCGTCGCCGTCGCGACCGGTCCGGGGGTGCGCGAGCTGTACTGGCCGATCGCCAAACCGTACCAGCCGACGTCGCCGGTGGTCGAGAGCCGTGTGATCGGCGTCACGGGGGCCGTTTGGCTCGATGCGGACGGCGACGGCAAGAAGAGCAACGCCTACGACTACGCCAAGCGCGTGGTGGACGCTTCCTGGCCGAACCGAGCCAAGATCTTGGCTGCGCTGGCTGAATTCGACGAGGCGGTAGCGGCGCAGGCGGCGGGGTTGCTACAGGCGCGCGGCGTGGCGCCGACCGATGCCGAGACGCGCGCGGCGGCACGCAAAGCCGGGCCACAGGTGGAAACCGGCTTCGAAGCGTTCGCTCAGGCGTGGCGCGAGAGCCAGGTGGCGCGGGCGGAAGGACGCTGACGATGTTGCGGTTCCCTTGGACGGCGGACAAACCGATGAAGACATGTCTGTTGATTGCTCTCGTCGCATTCACCGCTTCGTCCGCCGTCGCCCAGGATCCCGCCTACGGCTGGCGCGGCAACGGCACGGGTCTCTGGCCCGGCGCCCATCCCCCGCTCCACTGGCATCGCCTCCCCCAGGGCGCCCTCGAAGACCTCCGCGCCACCGCCCTGCGGCCCTCCGGCGCTGGCCCCGGCACAGCCAATCCCGTCGAAAAAGGCCTCGTCCGCGACTGGCTCGTCGTCGGCCCCTTCCCCGTCAAGGATTCCGTCAAAAACTTCGACGACGACCTGCTCGACGGCGAAGCGACGATCCGCCCCATGCCGGGCCAGAAAGTCGGCGCGAACGTCTGGACCGTCCACACCTCCCCGGCCGACGACATCCACGTCTTCGGCACGGCCGAGCTTCCCTGGCTCGACCTCGGCAAAGCCTTCCGCCTCGGCGAGCCCGACCAACCGGTCCTCATCAACCAGGTCGCCTATGCCCACACCTACCTCTTCTCCAAGCGCGGCGGCAAAGCGCGCATCGTCGCCGACCATGGCGAAGGCCTCAAAGCTTGGCTCAACGGCAAGGTCGTCTTCCGCGCGACCGAGCGCCGCGTCGCCCTCGGCTTCTATCCCTCCATCAGCCGGCATGAACTGAACCATCTCGACTCGCCGTCCGCCCGCTTCGATGTCGAGCTGCAGCCCGGCTGGAACCGCCTCCTCCTCAAGCTCTCCAGCCCGAATCGCCCCGGCTTCAAAGACATGCGCTGCTGTCTTCGCATCATGGACCCGCCCGACGTTCCTTACGACTCCAAGAACATCCTCTGGATGACGCCGCTCCCGGGCCGCAGCACCTCCACACCCCTCCTTGTCCGTGACCGCATCTTCCTCATGGCCGAACCCGATCACGTCCTTTGTCTCGACAAGACCAGCGGCAAGGTCCTCTGGTCCGCCGCCGTCGACTATTACGCGGCGCTGACCCCCGACGAGAAAAAGGCCAATCCCGCTTACGCCGAGCGCGTCGATCCACTCTTGGCGAGGCTCAAAGCCGCGAAGGATCGCAAAGAAGTAACGCGCCTCCGCGCCGAGCTTCAGAAGACCTTGCTCGCCATCGACGAGAAGACGTTCCGCATCGAGGCCGAGGGGCACTTCGAAGGCCACTTCGGCATCGTCGGCTTCACCATGGCGACGCCGGTCTCCGACTGCAAACGCGTCTTCGTCTGGAACGGCATGGGGGTCGCCGCCTGCTTCGACCTGGGCGGCAAGCGCCAATGGATCACCCGTCTCAAGACCCACGAGCTGACCTACGGCTCCTCCCCCGCCCTGGCCGACGGCGTCTTCGTCGGCTTCTTCAACCGCCTCTTCGGTCTGGACGCCAACACGGGCAAGCTTCTCTGGGAGAACCGCAAGATCAAGAACAACGTCGCCGCCCTCCTCGCCGCCAAGCTCGGCGGCGAGACCGTCGTCATCACCCAGCGCGGCGACGTCGTCAAGCCCGCCACCGGCGAGATCTTCTTCCGTCCCGAAGGCAGCGGCGCCGGCGGCGACATCGGCTGGTCTCCGCCCGTCATCCTCGGCCAGCGCGTCTATCTGCCGCGCTACGGCGTCGGCCAGCTCCATCTCTTCGACTTCACCGCCTCAGCCCGCGAACCCAAGCTCGTCGCGCGCTGGTCGCTTCCCGAAGAGATCCACCGCGGCCCCGGCGGCAAATGGGTCGACCGCTGGACCGCCGGCTCCCCCCTCATTCACGACAACATCAGCTACCAGTGCGACATCTACCAGGAGCTGTTCGCCCTCGACCTCAAAACCGGCAAGATGCTCTACCGCCAACCCCTCGACCTCGCCGGCCTCATGCACTACAACGCCGTCCCCGTCGCCGCCAGCCTTACCCTCGTCGGCAAGCACATCGCCGCTTGCGACAACCAGGGAACCACGATCCTCTTCGAGCCCGGCCCCACGTTCAAGATGGTCGCCCGCAACCGCATCGCCACGCAACTCGACCGTATCCTCCCGCTCCCGGCCCAGGAAACGCTCACCTACGCCCCGCCGATTTGCGACGGCGGCCGGCTGTATCTGCGCGGCGAGGCGTTTCTCTATTGCATTGGAGAGAAGTAGCCCCGTATGCCCACTCCCCCAGCCGCCATTCCTGATCTATCCCAGCTTCGCGGCGTCGTGGCGCCGGAGATCCTCGCCGCGGCCGAGGTCGCTTCGGCCAAGCTCCGCGAGGCGGGCATTCCCCATGCCCTCGCGGGCGGCCTTGCCGTCGGGGCCCATGGTTATCCGCGAACTACGGACGACGTCGATTTTCTCGTCGGCGACGAGGCGTTCCTTCATCACGCCGGGGGCCTGGTGACGCTTAAAGTTCCGCTCATCGCGGTTGGGAACGTGCGCATCGACATGGTTTCCATCGAGGCATCCAAGGAGGGAACGGAGCAATTGCGACCGGCCGTGGAAAGTCCCGCGAAAAGCGAGCAGATTCCCATCGTTCCTCTTACCACTTTGGTCTACATGAAGCTGAAGGCCGGCCGCCAGAAGGATGTGGCGGATTTAGTCGAGTTGCTCAAGCGCGGGAAGATCGATATCGGCGCCATCGATGGTTACCTGGAACGACAACTCCCCGCCTACGTTCCGTCCTGGGCAAGAGTGAAGGAGCTTGCCGCCAAGGAAGAGTGACCGGCCCCGATGGGTGAGGATCCCCCCATCTCGGCGCGAATGCGCCCGAAGGCAAGGTCCGCTTGTTCCAACTGGACGCCGTATTTTAGGTCGCTCAACTCCTCTTCCGCCTCGCGTTGGTCCTGCCCGATCCCCGAATCGCGCCCCCGAATCGCGCCAATCCCGCCTTGACGGCGCCCCACCTGCCGCGATATATCCCCGCCCACTATGTCCCCAAATAGAGCGATCCTTCTTCTCCTGCTTGCCCTGGCATGGCGAGCCCCCGCTTTCGCCCAGGATTCGCCCGTCCCCGCGGCGCCGCGCATCCTCGGCAAGGTCCTCGTTCTCGACAGCGAGCGCTGCTACGCCGGCGACGTCGAGAAGATACGCGAGCAATATTGCGTCCGGCATGGAACCGCCGAGATCTGGCTCCCCGCCAGCAAGGTGCTGCGCGTCTGCCCCGATTGGCAAGGCGCTTACATCTTCATGAAAAGCCGGGCCAACCTCGACGATCCGGACGAACGGTTGCGCCTGGCGCGCTGGTGCCAGCTCAACAACCTCCTGGTCGAGGCCCTCGGCGAGGCGCGCATGGCCCAGGACCTCCGCCCCCTCCACACCGAGACGCGCCGGCTCGTCACCGTCCTCAAGGAGCAAATCGAGGTGGGCAAGACGAAGTCGCCGGCCCGGCCGGCGGCCGTGGAACCGATCGACCGGGCGCCGGCGCTGGACGTGAGTCATGAGGCGAGCGCCCAGTTCGTGACCCGCATCCAGCCGATCCTGATGAACACCTGCTTCACCTGTCACAACGGGGGCCGCGGCGGCGAGTTCCAGCTCTTCCGGCCGTCGGAAGGCGGCAGCCAGGCGGCGGTGCAGCGGAACCTCAAGACCGTGCTGACGCACGTGCGCTTCGACAACGTCGCCTTCAGCCCGATCCTGCTCAAGGCCGCGACGAAGCACGGCGCCGCTTCCAGCCCGCCGTTGCCCGGGAAACGCTCGATTCCTTATCAGACCCTTGAGCAATGGGTCAGGGCGATCGTCCTCACCCACCCGCATCTCAAGGACCAGTTGCAGCCCGATACCGTCTCCGCGCGGAAAGCCGGCGACGAGCGGACCTCGGCGTTCGCCGACGCCGGTTCGCCGACGCCTCCGTCCACGGCGGCCGCCCCAGCGCCCAAGTTTATCCCGCCCCTGTTTGCGGCAGGACCCGCGCTCACACCCGCAGCCACACCGACCACGCTCACGCCGACAGCAGTGACGCCGCCGCTCGAGCGTGACACCACCGTCCCGATGGTTGACCCCAGGAGAGAAGCCAAGGAGAAGACGAGCGGCGCCGATCCAGGATTTCCGACCCCGCGGGGGACGACAGCGCCAGCGCCGGCAGTGGCTGCGCCGCGCGAAGAGACGGGGGCGGTCCGAACGGCCGACGCGTACAGTCCGGAGGACTTCAATCGCGTGGCGCATCCGAAGCGGTGACGCAATCGACGTTGCGGCCGTGACCGGCAGGCAGGCCAGGCGGCCTGCCCCACGAAACTCACTTCCCGACGGTTACCACCAATTCGGCAGCGAAAATCAGCCGTGGATCGCCGCGTCCATCCAGAGATTTGAGCAGTGCCGCCGGCGTCCGCGTCGCCCGCCCCTCGAAGATCGCTTTTCCTTCCTGAATGACGCGCACCGGCTGGTCGAGGTCGATGAAGGAATCGTCGAGTCGCAGGATCAAGCGCTTCACCTTCTCCGCTTTCTCGATCTCGATGGTCTGCCCCTTGCGCGACACGATCACGAGCGCCCCGCCTGTCTTCTCTTCCGGCGGCACGGCCAGCCAGTAGGAGCGGTCATGGCCCCCCTCCTGCCGCCAGACGACGCGCTCCGGCGCGGGGTTGCGGGAAAACTTTGCCATCCACGGCAGCGCCGCCGCGTCTTGCAGGTCCATCCAGTGCCCCTTTCCTTCGTGAATCTTCACGAAGTTCGGATAGCCGCCCGGATCGGCCTTGTGCAATCGCTCCAGCTCGGCGCCGTATTCCCGGCCGACCTTGTTGCGGTTGTACGCCGAGTCGTTGCCCCCCACCTGAAGCGCAAAGGCGACGTTGCGCAGGTTCAGCAGCGAGGCGCCGTTGGGATGTCCGGCCATCATTGCGGCGCCGGCCCAGCGATCCGCCAGACGGGGTCCGATCTGGTAGATGCCGTCGCCGCCCGCCGAATAACCCATGACATACACACGGTCCGGGTCGACGTCGCCGAGAACGACGAAGTCCTCGATGAGCCGTCCGAAGAAACGGTCGATGTGCCCCTCGTGCCAGAGGTTCCACGTGTTGGTCGGCGCCCGCGGCGCGACGTAGTAGCCCTCGCTCAGCTTGTAGAGCCGCTTCTGGTTTTCCCACTGCTTGTCGTTGACCGCCTTGGGCGCGCCGCCGCCGCCATGGAGCGAGAGCCAGAGACTGCGACCCTTCTTCGGTTTCTCACCGTATTCGGTGACAAAGAAAGGCATCTCGAGCTTGCCCTCCTGCAGCAGACGCTTGGCGAACTCCTCCGAGCGCGTCGCCTTGATCCGCGCGACGTGCCGCTTCCAGAGTTCGTCGCGCACCGCCGCGGCGTCCTCCTTGGTGAGCGGAACCCGAGCGGCGTCCAGCTTGAGCAGGTCGGCGTCGGGTTTGGCACGCTCGAAGTCACGCCGCGCCTTGGCCGAGGCCGCGGCGTCCGGCCTATCGCCGGCGTGAAGCGCCGGCGCGAAGAGAAGGAGACCGAGGCAAAGGAGGCGTGGCATGGCGTTACCAGTCGGAGGGTAGGGCGTACTTGTCGTACTTGGTGAAATCGACCTGAACGGTCTTGCCGGGTTGGATGTTCACGTTCTCCTCGCGCTCCACGTTCTTGGCGCGCTGCACCCAGCGAGCCTTGACCGTGTACTGGTAGGTGTGTCCCGGCTCCAGTTCCGGTGTCGTGAACACGCGCGTCGTTTCGGACGAAAACGGCAGCTTGACGCCGTCCGCCCAGAGGTCGGTCTGCGTCGTGGGCAAAAGCATCACCAGGACCGCGCGCGTCGACGGCGCCGGCGGCAACACCGCGCTGGTCGCCGGCCCGCTCGGCGGCGCCGTGTAGATGTTCTGCACGACCGTGACCGGGTAAGGCCAGGGCCGGTACGTCGGCCACCACGGCGGCGGCAGCGGACCGGGCGGCCACGGCCCAGGCCGCGGCGGCATGATCCCAGGATGCCGGATGCTGTAATACGTGTACGGGTTGGCGTCCGAAGATTTGTCGCCGCTCTTCGGCTGGGCGCGCGCCCCTTCGGAAAGGAAAAGGCAGACGGCGAGCACGGGAACCAAGGCGAGAAGCTTCATGGGTGTCGCTCTCTCGTGGGAGGCAAGCTGTTTGTATTCAGCCTACGGCCACAAGGGAAGCGACGACAAGCGAAAACCAGAAACGCGCGCTAACGCAGCCAGGGCAGGACTTCCGCCTGGAGAAAGGCGGGAAAGCCGTTCCCCGCGTGCCCGCCGGTGTGCCATTCGGCGAGCATGCGCGGCCGCCACGGCACCTGCACCAGCCGCCGGTACAGGTCGCGCGTCGAGGCGTCGGCATCGCCCGGCAGGCGGAAGCCGTGCAGCCCGGCGCTCGGGCCGTAGACGCGGTCCATCGTGCCGAACTGGCTCGTCCCCCAGTTGAGGATGAACTGGTCGTACGACGAATGGAACGAGACGATCTCGCGTCGCGTCGCCCGCAGCGCCCCGCTCAGGTCATACTGCGGGGAGACGGCGGCCGACAGGAGGACGATGCGTTCGAGCGTCGACTCCGGCAGTAGCTCGGCGGCGCGGAGGGCCAGGCCCGTGCCGCCGCTCTTGGCGAGGAAGTAGATCGGCTTGCCGGGATAGCGTGCCTGAAGCTGGCGCACGAGCAGGGCCAGGTCGCGCGCCTTGGCTTCCATGTGCCGCTGGTCCTGCAGATCGCGTAGGATCTGGCCCCAGCCGTGCGTCCAGACGTACTCGCGCATCTGGTACTTCAGGCTCGCCTTGCTTAAGACCTGCTCCACGCTCCAGGAGAGGATGTCCAGCCCCCCGACGCCGCCGATCACGACGACGATCGCGTCCGGCTCCTCCTCGGCCCGCCGCGACGGCTCGCTCCTCGCCGTGAGCGGCCCATAGGCGAGCGTCCAGATCGCCATAAGCCAGGTCAAACATTTGCGTCGGCGCATGGCTTCGTCTCCGCTTCCATAACGACTCGCGTTTGCACGACCGCGATGCTCTCCTCACGTCGCCGCGCCGGCAGCCGGGCGGCCCAGGCGATGCGCTCGAGGAAGAACGCCAAACCGGCCAGCGGCTGCGTCACCCCCGCCCAGTGTTTGCCGAGCGGAAACCAGCAGGCGGCGGCGCTGAAAACGAGGACCAGGTAAATCACGCCCAGCCAGTTCCGTCGCGGTCGGCGCCGCTCCTCCAGAAGCGCCAGGCCCAGAACGGGGGCGAGAAAGCAATACGTGCTCGACTCGGTCGCCGGACCGAGCGTCACCATCCAGCACACGCCCAGAGTGAAAAGGACGTGCAGCGTCTGCTCGTTCCCGCGCGCGATGCGGACGCGGGCGAGCCGGACCATGACGATGGTGAGGAGGAGTTGGACGCCCCAGTAAAGAGGCAGCGGGGGCAAACTTCCCGTCAACCGAAACAGGACGAGCAGGTCGCGCGGCGCCCGCTCGAGCGCCCACAGCGTCCGGTCCTGCACGCGCAGCGCCTGCCACCAGTCGGCGTACTGGTGGCAGACATAATCCGGATGCTGCAGCAGAAACGGTAGCGCCAGGCCCGCGGCAAGGACCAGCGGCAAACGCCAGAGCAGCGCCCGCGGCGCGTACAGGACGGCCAGCAGGGCGAGGAAGCCGGGGTAGATCTTGCACAGCGTCGCGGCGCCCAGGCAAAGCGCGGCCAACCACCAGCGCTCCTCGCGCAGCGCGACGACGCCGAGCAGCATGACCCCCAGGAGCAGGACATTGGTCTGCCCGTTGTGGATGCTCCCGAGCATCAAGGGAAGAATGAGTAGCCAGAACGCCGCGGACGCCTGGCGCCGCGACCGCCTCAGGTAACGCGCCATGGCCCAGCCGAACACCGCGACGCTGAACAGGCGCCACGAGACGCCGGCCAGGCGGCCGGGTAAGAGGGAAAGCGGCGCGAACAGCGGAGCGACGATGGGAGCGTAAAGAAAGCGATCGAGGTCGTGATGCTCTTCGTAGATCGGCCGGCTTTCCAGCCACGCGCGTCCCGCCCCGGTGAAGACGGGAAAAATGCCTTGCCGCGTCGACAGCAGCACCGCGCCGACCACGCCGGCAAGGGCGATGCCCCACACCGTCCAGCCAAGCTGGGAGGTTGACGCAATCCAGGGACGTGACGCAATACCAGCCGCCGCTCGCATGGGCTCTCCATGCCCAGGTATCGGGCGGTCACGCTCATAACGGCTCAGCGCAACCTCGTCAAGGGAGGCGCCCTGCCGGCGCCCCGTCACCCTGGCGCCGTGTCACCCCGGCGCGCCGTCCCTACCCCCGCAACCCCACCCCCCGCATCAACCGATCCGTCGCCGTGTACGCCTCCCGCACCCAATCGGCGATCTTCGACGGCTCCGGCGAATACTCCAGCTCGATGCTGACCGCGCCGTCGATCCCCAGGTTCTTGATCTCGCGCAGGTACGGTTCGAAGTTGACGACGCCGCGCCCCGGCGGCAAATCGCCGTGTACCTTGCCGTCGCAGTCGCTGATGTGGACGTGAATCGCCTTCCCCTTGAGTCGCCGCAGCTCCTCGGGCTTCACCTTCGCCAGCTCCAGGTGGGACACGTCAATGTTGGCCCGCACCGCCGGATGGTTCACGTCGTCGATGAAGCGCACCATGTTGTCGACGTTGTTCAGGAGCGACAGCTTGAACGGCTCGAGCTCCAGCGCGATGGCCAGACCCAGGTCGGCGGCGTACTTGCCCAGCTCGCGCGTATTGTCGACCGCGACCTTCCACTGCTCGGCCGGCGGAATCACCTGCTTCTCCCAGATGTACTCCCCCAGGACGAGCAGGAGGTTCTTCGCCTCGTACTCGTAACACAGGTCGAGGAACGCCTGGCACCGCCGCATGTGGAAACGCTGCACGCTCGGGTTGAAATCGAGCAGGCCGACGGCGACGCACGCGACCGACACGATCGGCAGGCCGACCCGGTCGCACTCGCGCTTGATGAGCCGCCGCTCCTTGACGCCGATGTCGAGCGGATCGGCGAAGATGTCGATCGAGTCGAAGCCGATCTCCTTGGTCATGCGGATGCCGTAAGCGGTGTCGCGGCCCGATTGAACCCAGGCGGAGTTGATGAGGCCGAGCTTCATGAGCGGGTCTCCGATGTGTAGCGAAGTCGCAATTCGTAGCCGAAGTCGTGAGACTTCGGACGAGGCGTCGTTCAAACGGCTGAAGTCTTACGACTTCAGCTACGTGTCCATATCTATGCCTTTTTTTTCTTCTTTTTGGGCGCCCCGTCGGGATCGATGAACTGATGGAACGTGCCGCCCGAATCGCGGGCGATGATCTCCAGATCGGCGCGGGCCCTGTTCTCCGGCGGCACGATCGCGGCCGATTTGGTGAACAGGATCGTGTTGATCGGAACCTTCGGCTCCTTCCGATTCAGGTCGGCGATGAGCGAGGTGGCCTTCTTTGGTTGCAGTTGCCCGTCGGTCATGAAGAAGATGACGTCGGGCCGGGGCTCCAGGGCCAGCGCCTTTCTGAAAGCGGGGGCGGGGATCGTTCCCCACAGGCGTCCGATCGGCGCCATCCAGCCGGCGGTCTTGTCGATGTTGTCCTTGGTGGCGCTGAGCCAGCCGGCGCCGGGCATCGGCAACGGCTCCTTCGCGAACAGGATGACGTAGAAGCTGCTGCGCTCGTTCATGCTCGACAGCGTCTTGACGATCTCCTTCTTGATGAGCGCCAGCGAGGGGTCGCCGATGCTCAGGGAGTGGTCGGCGATGATGCAGAAATGGCGGCCGGTCCCCTGGCTGTTGAGGAACTGCACGGTCTGCGGTCCGCCCGGGGTGGTCTTGGGCGGGATGGCGTCGGAGGCCTTACCGGCGCCGGGGAGGATCAGCTCGTCCCCGGGCCCCTTGGCGATCGGCTCTTCGGAGACGGAGGGCTTGTCGGCCGAGCCGCCGCTACAGCCGAGGGCGAGGAGGAAAAGCAGAGGTGACAGGCGACGAAGCATCGGAGGCTCCCGGGAAGACGGCTGTATTTTCGCCGAGGCGCGTAGGGTTCGGCAAAGGATTTCCGTCATTCTTCCAGAATTGTCAGGAGCTGGGCTGGCGTAACAATCTCAAAGGGGAGTCGTCGTTTTTCGGTAGCGGGTATGTCCAGCAGGTCCCGATCATTGGACACAAGGAACTTGGCGTGCCCCGCCCTGGCAACGGTCAGGAAGTGGTTGTCATCCGGGTCGCGGCTCAGTTCGAGTAATCGCGATCCCTCCACAAGGCTGACCCGCGAGTCCGTCTCAAATCGGTCGCGCCATTGGTTGACAAGATAATCATCGAAGTCCAACACGTCACGGAAGATCTCCAAGTACTCGTCCACGACCGCCGAAGCCGCAATGAGTTGCAGTTTCTTTTCGAGAAGCCAAAGACGAACGACGCGTTTGCTGGCGCTATTCTTGGATCTGCTGAAGAAGGACCGCACGAACACATTGGTGTCGAGCACGACGGGGACACGGCGCTTCTTGGCCACCATGGCTAGCGCTTACCCTTCGAGCGGAACTGCCGGACAAGGCGCTCGGCGTCGGAGGCGGAGAGTCCCGTCTTTTGCGCCGCCCGTTCGCTCTGGGCGAGGAGCTCTTCGTCGGCTGCCCGGCGCAGGAAGTCTGTGACCGCTTTTTCCGCCAGGATCTCCGGTCGAGTTCGCCGCTTGCGCGCCGCGGCGACGAGACTCTGCCACACTGTTTCCTTGATCGCTAAGGTCGCCATACGATCTCTCCTCGTGTCGCTCCATTATAGCCGATCAGAGCGCCTCCACCACGCGCCCTACCAGCACGCGCAGCTTCTTCTCCGCGGCGTTGGCGACGGCGATCACTTCCTCCAGGCTCACCGGCGTCAGCGCGTCGGGTAGGCATTGATCGGTGATGATCGACAGGCCGAGGACGCGCATCTTCGCGTGAACGCCGACGATAACTTCCGGGACCGTCGACATGCCGACCACGTCCGCCCCGATGGCGCGGAGGAAACGGTACTCCGCCCGCGTCTCCAGATTTGGCCCCGCGACGGCGACGAAGACTCCCTTCTGGCAGACGATCTTTTCCTCCAGGGCGATGCGCTGCGCCAGGGCGATCAGCTTGCGGTCGTAGGGCTCGCTCATGTCCGGGAAGCGCAGGCCGAGGCGGTCGTCGTTCTTGCCGATCAGGGGATTGTCGCCGAGGAGGTTGATATGGTCCTCGATGAGCATGATGTCCCCCTTGGCCCACTGCGGGTTCATGCCGCCGCAGGCGTTGCTGACAATGAGGGTCTCGCAGCCCAGCGCCTTCATGACGCGGACGGGGAACGTGAGCTGCTGGAGGGTGTAGCCTTCGTAGAAGTGAAAGCGCCCCTCCATCGCCATGACCGTTTTGCCGCTCAGCTTGCCACAGACGAGGCGGCCCGCGTGCGACTTGACCGTCGAGGTGGGGAAGTGCGGAATCTCCTCGTACGGAAACGCGGCCTCGCTCTGGATCTCCTCGACGAGACCCCCCAGGCCTGTGCCGAGGATGATGCCGACGCTGGGCTTGCCGGGCCAGCGCTTCTGGATGACGGCTTTGGCGTCCTGGATCTGGTCGTAAAGTTCGGCCATTGGCGTTCCTGCCATTTTTTAGCCCGGGTTTCGCAGAAGTTGGGCGGACAGTCCCACCGCCTAAGTCAACGCGGTCTCGTTGACTTGATTTATCATTTGCGTGGTGGAATTGAAGGCGCTTTTGGCGGCGCGTAGGATGGTGAAGAAGTCCCGCGGATGGTTTGCCTTGCCTGGAGCGAATGTATGTCAATCGATCTGAGTCCGCCTGAGACCGGCTGGATCACGCCGGCGCGGCAATTGCGGCGCTTACTACCCGGACTTTTCCCCGAGCAGGGGCACTGGACGGAAGAAACCTACCTGGCCATGACCGACGACGCGACGCGGCTGATCGAGTTCACGGACGGCTTCATCGAGGTTTTGCCCATGCCGACGACGCGTCATCAGAAGATCCTGAAACGGCTGTTCAAACGCTTCGACGCCTACCTCGAGCCGATAGGCGGCACAGTTCACTTCGCGCCTCTGCGCTTGCGCATCCGCGCGAGAAAGTTCCGCGAGCCCGACCTCCTGGGTCTTCTCTCCGAGGGCGATCCACGTTTGCAAGACCGGTTCTGGACGGGGGCGGATTTTGCCCTCGAAGTCGTGAGCAAGAACAAGCCGGCACGCGACCTGGTCGATAAGCGCTTCGATTACGCCGAGGGGCACGTGCCCGAGTACTGGATCGTCAACCCGCTGGACCGGACAATCACCGTTCTCGTGCTCGTGAAAAAGACCTACCAGACACACGGCATCTTTCGCGAGGGGGAGCGAGCGACTTCAGTCGTCGTCGACGGCTTCGGCGTTGATGTAAGCGAGATACTCGCATAACGCCCCGTGTCAAGAAAGAGTTTCGATGGACAGTATCAAGATTGCATACGACAAATTCTGCGAGGCGCGGTTTCCGTTGCCTTCGGAACAGCAAGTAAAGAGTTTGGAACGCAGGTTGGGAATCCCTCTTCCTCCTGACTTTCGCAAATTCCTTCTGGAATACAACGGGGGCATATTCAACGAACCGGAGATCGTTCCCCCCGAAGGCCAGAACTGTCCGCATGACCGTCTTACTTACATTGAAGGCCTGGGTGGGCCGAAGGAGTTTGACGACTTTGGATCCCCAGCGAGTCTGTCCCTTTTTGAAGACAATGATCCTCCTCAGTTGGCGCCTATTGGCCATACGATGATGGGCAACCTTATCTGGCTTGTCGTCGACCCAGACGGCGATGATCGTGGTGCAATAGGCCTCAAGAAGGCTTTTGCCGACGAGCATTTCTTTCTCGCGGACGGAATCGACGGATTCTTCGCGCTTCTTCGCGACCCCACCAATCGACGCTGAGCGAGACACCAGATCTGACTGTGACTCAACGGCGTACCATCATGCCAGCCAACCTCACCCCCCAGTACATCGAAGCCGAGCACGAGTACAAGGCCGCCAAGACGCCCGAGGAGCGTCTCGAAGGCCTCAAGAAGATGTGGGCCCTCCTGCCCAAGCACAAGGGGACGGACAAGCTCCAGGCCGAATTGAAGGCGAAGATCAGCGACGCCAGGGACGATGTCGAGCAGGGCAAGCGCGCCGGCAAGAAGGGGGGCGTCAGCTACAAAATCCCCAAGCAGGGCGCCGGGCAGGTGATCATCGTCGGGGCGCCGAACGCGGGCAAGAGCCGGCTCATCACCCGCCTCACCCGCGCCCACGTCGAGGTGGCGCCCTATCCCTTCACCACGCGCGAGCCCCACGCCGGCATGATGGAATGGGAGGACGTGCAGGTCCAGCTCATCGACACGCCCCCCATCACCCCCGACTTCATGGAGGGCTGGCTCTCCAGCATGGTCCGCTCCGCCGACGCCGCTCTCCTCATGGTCGACCTCGGTGACGACGACGGCCCTTTCGCCGCAGAAGCCGTGCTCGACCGCCTCAAGGAAGTGAAGACCATCCTGACCGGTGAGCCGCCCGTCGATGACGAGGATTTCTCGATCCAGTACATCAAGACGATGGTGCTTGCCAACAAGATCGACCTGCCCGGAGCGGCCGAGCGGCTCGAGATTGTGCGCGAGATGTTCGAGCCGCGCTTCCCCATCCACGTCCTCTCGGCCGAGCATGGTCAGGGGCTGGAGGAGACGCGCGAAGCCATCTACCGTTTCCTCAACAGGATCCGCGTCTACACCAAGCAGCCGGGCAAGCCGCCGGACATGACGTCGCCGTTTACCTGTCCCATCGGCAGCACGTTGCTGGAGATGGCCGAGCTGGTGCATCGCGACTTCGCCGAGAAGCTCAAATCGGCCCGTATCTGGGGGACGGGCGTGTTCGACGGCCAGAGCGTGAAGCGCGACCACGTGCTGCACGACAAGGACGTCGTCGAGCTGCACATCTGAGTTTGTAGGCGCCGCGAGCCGAGCGGCGCCTGACGTCGAAGTGACGGCGGCGTGGGCGATCCGAGAGGGGGCCGGACGTTGAAGCCGAGCGGCGCCGGACGTCGAGGCGCCGGCATCGCGAGCGTTCACGCCAGGTCCGGCTCGGCTCGCCGGACCTACCGGAAAGCGTTCAGCGCTCGCGCGACCTGGAAGGGCTGCGCGAGCGCTGAACGAAGAAGAAGCGACAGCTGTCTTACTTCACGCCCATCCGCACCAGGGCGTTCTCTACTTCCTGCCGCACGCGGGCGTCGCTGTCCGAGCGCAAAGACTGCAAGGTCTCCACGACCGGCTGCGTCGCCGCGTTGATGCGCGACAGGCCGTAGACGCAATCGGAACGAACCGTCGCGGCCGGGTCGTGGCGGGCCGCCTGGATCAGGGCGGGCAAGACTTCGGGATTGCCGCGCCAGTCGAAGGTGCCCAGCTGGTTCGCGGCCCAGGAGCGTTGCGCCGGGTAGGGCGACTCACGCAGCACCATCAGAAGCTGCGAAATCTCCGAGACCGGGGCGGGCGCCGGCGCCGTGTAGCCAACCGGCATGACCGGGCCGCTCGGCGGCGCCATGGCGATCGGACTCGGCGGCGTCGGGCCGGTGTAGTAGCGCGGCGTCGAGTACATCGAGCCGCCGGCCGGGGCGACCGGAGCGTAGCCGTAGGGCAGCGGCGCGGCGGCCATGGCCGGGTTCATCATGGCCGGATTGAAAGCCGCGGGAGCCATGCCGGGGTTCATCATCGCCGGATTGAAGCCGGGATTCATCGCCGGGTTCATCATGGCAGGATTCATCATCGCGGGATTCATCATGGCCGGGTTCATGCCCGGAGGCAGCATCGGCGGATACGGCATCGTCGGAGCGGCGGCCATGCCCGGCGCGGCCGGCGGCGTGAACGCATTGACGAACGCGGTCGGATTGGGCGCCGAAGGCACATTCGGCGGCGGCGGCATCGGCGGCCGGTATGGCTCGGGCACCGTCGTCACCGGCACCGGCACATACGTGACCGGGCCCGTCAGTCCGCTCTTGGCGGCGATCACGGACTGGGCGCCGAGCGGCACGCTGTAGGGGCCCGTGGGCGGGCTCAGGGGCTCGCCGCCGGCGGGCAGGGTCGAGGGCAACTCGGTGGGCCGCATCCCGGTCTCCGTTCCCGGCGTGAAACGCTTGGTGGTCGGGTCGAAGCGTTCGGGCCGCATCAGGATATCGTCCTTGCCCAGCGGGGAACCGCTCGCCGGCACAACGCCGCTCACAGGCCCGCTGCCGGGCTTGGCCACGGCGCTGACGAGCGAGGCGCCCGGCGGCTGGACCGTCGGCGTCTCTCCCTTGCCCCACA
This sequence comes from Gemmataceae bacterium, assembly GCA_046350295.1. GTDB lineage: Bacteria > Planctomycetota > Planctomycetia > Gemmatales > Gemmataceae > JAXMAR01. The sequence continues at coordinate 97,717 of JAXMAR010000021.1, read as the reverse complement.
TCTTCCGCCAATCGCTCGAGGCCGGATCGGTCGCCGGCGTCTTCGCGGCGCCGGCCAGCGCCGAAGGCGCGGGCGGCGCGCTCGGCGGCGCCGTCGGCGGCAGCACGACCGGCGGCGGCGTCGCAGGGCCCATTGTGAGAGGCGCGGGGTCGGGCGTCGGGCCCGTCGCCGGCCGCACGACGACCGGCGTCGTCTTCCCCGCCGTCGAGAACTCAGGCCAGGGGGTGCGCTTCGGAATCGCGGGATTGGCCGCCGTGGTGGTCGTCGCTTTCGGCGCGAAGAAGTCGCGGACCCGGTCCCCGAAACGCTTGGGCGTCGATTGGACGACGGTCGGACCATACGCCGGCGTGACCGTTTCGCAGCAAGGTCCCGTGGACACCCCAGCGCTGGCGGGCAATACGATCGGAGCGCTATCGCGTCCCACCGCCGTCGTCACGCCACCGGGCATCCGATCGTCGCCCAGCGCGTTCTTGACGCCCGGTTTGCTTGGATCGACAGCGCCGCTCGCGGCCGTGACGCCACCCGGCGCGGCGACGCCCGGGCCGGTCACGATGACGGTGGTCGGGTCGGAGCCGGGCGGCGGCACGACGCCCTTGGGAGCGAACGGATTGGAGCCGCTGGTGACGACCTCCGGGGAGGAGCGCTTGCCGTCCTTCTCCTCCCACCAGATGTACTCGGTCTTGACGGGCGTGGAGGAAACGAGGGTGGTCTTCTCGCTTTCGAGGCGGGGGCCGCCGCATTCGGCGCAGGCGGTCATGATGTCCGTCGGCGGGGCCGGACAGCCGCTCGGGGGCGTTCGCGCGTTGACGCCCCAGTGGAAGTTGCGCGTGCGGACCGTGCGGCGGCCGCCGTCGCTCGGCGCCGCGGCCGAGCCGGCTTCGACGATCGTGATCAGCTCACCCGTCTCCAGCGATTGCAGCTGGTAGGCCTTGGAACCGGTCCCGTCGACCCACGAGCCGATGACCTTGCAGGGGACGGGCCTCCCCTTCTCATAGAGGGTCATGATGCGATCGGCCTTGCCGGGTTCGGTCTTGCCGGGGCCGCTCTGGGTGAACGCCTGCGTCCAGGCCAATGCCAGCCACGCCGCCGCCAGCAGCACCGCGCCTCGCCAGTTGAACATGGCTCCACTCTCCTTGTGGCCCCTTCGGGCTGAGCCGCTCCCCCCGCGCATCTCGCAGAATGCGCCTCTCGCAAAATGGGCAGGCTCACCCTTTGTTATCGGTCAAGAGGAGAAATCGCATCAGTCCGAGTTTGCCGAAAGCGCGGCAGGGAGCGAAAGCGCCGCCGGGCCAAAGCGGGGGCGATAAACTGGGCAAGAAGTGCAGGATGGCGATTTCCACCAGAGTCGCTCCATGAAAGACGAACACAGGGCCGCCGCGCGAGCACATCGCGCGGGGGAGCCGCCCCGGCGCCTGCAACGGGCGTCACGGCCGAACCGACGCCGGATCATCCTCCGGGCTTCGAACGCGACGAAACGGGCGAACGCCTCGCTCCGGAGGCCCCGGACATCGCCCTCGCCTTGGCGCCCGGCTGGAGCATGGTCCGCATCGGCCTGGGCCTCATGTTCTGGGGCGTCCTCACGCTCCTTATCACTTTCCTGATCTATCTCGGCGCCGCTTTCGTCATGATGGTCGGTGGTGTCGTTTCCGGTTTTCACGTCGGCGGCGCCGGCGCCCTTCTCCTCGTCGTCCTGGCCGTCGCGTTTGCCGCCTCCGTGATCGTCATCGTCGTCGGCCAGTGTTTCTGCGTGGCGGCTCCGCCGGAGTCCGACGCCAAGGGCCTCGCCATCGCCTCCATGGTCTGCCTGCTTCTGAGCATTGCCCTCAGCCTCGGCCTCCTGGCGCTCATCTGGGGCATGGTGTTCGCCGGCGTGCACGGGGCCGCGTTCGGACTTGCCCAGACCGAGGGGGGCGCCTTCCTCCTGGTCGCCTTCCTCGGCGACGCCGGGGTCGCCGTCATCGGCCACGTCCTCTTCGTCCGCTTCCTGCGCGGCGTCGCCCTCCACTTCCGCAATCAATCGCTGGCCGCCACCGCCGGCTCCTACATCGTCATCTATCTCGTGGTCATCGCGATCTACGCCGTCCTGAGCTGCATCGCCGGGCTGGGCGGTCCCGGCATCCTCGGCTGCCTCGGTTTCCTGGTCCTTGTCGTCGGCATCGCCATCGTTTTCGAGCTCCTCCGTTTGATTCACGCCACGCGCGCGACCATCGCCGCGCCGCTAACCGGGCGAGGCTGACCGCGTTTCCGTTTGCAACCCAATGCAAGAGGCGGTATCGTCGAAGCTCACCCTTTGTGGAGTCATCATGCGTCGATTGTTCAGCGTCCTCGTTTTCGCAATCTTTGCTTGCGTCTGCCAAAACGCCCGGGCCGGCGGCATCCCCGTCGATAGCCTGAAGAAGCTCAAGGCCGCCTCCGTCTACGTCAAGGTGCAGTTCGCCGTCCCCGTTCCCGGCGGCAAGAGCGTCCCCGGCACCGGCTCTGGCTTCGTCGTCCACACCGACGGCGACACCGGCTTCATCGTGACCAACAACCACGTCATCTCCCCGCCCGCCGGCGTCCCGGGCCTCGCACGCGTCGATCCCGTCATCCTCGTCTTCGATAGCGGCAGCCCCAAGGAGCGGTCCATCAACGCCCAGGTCATCGTCGCCGATCCGCTCGCCGACCTCGCCGTCCTCAAGGTCACGGGGATCAAGGATTTGCCCGCGCCCATCGTCATCGACCCCAAGGCCGAGATCGTCGAGACCATGACCGTCTTCGCCTTCGGTTTCCCCTTTGGCGGCGCCCTGTCGACCGGCAAGCGCAATCCGGCCATCACCGTCACCAAGGGGACCGTCTCCAGCCTCCGCACCGACGAGCGCGGCGCCGTCGTCCGCGTCCAGATCGACGCCGAGATCAACCCCGGCAACTCGGGCGGCCCCGTCGTCAGCGAGAAGGGGCAGCTTGTCGGCGTCGCCGTCGCCAAGATCGACAAGTCACGCATCGGCTTCGCCGTCCCCATCAAGCCGCTCTCCGATCTGCTCCTGGGCCGAATGGGGGGCGCGGCGTTCGAAACCGTCGCCGTCGCGGACAAGCGGGCCAAGGTGGACGTCGAAGCGATCCTGCTCGATCCGCTGAACAAGGTCCGCGACGCCCAGGTCCACCTCGTCGCCGCCAAGGACGCCCCGAAGAAAACCGAGCCGGACAAGGACGGCAACTTCCCGCTCCTCAAGGACGCCAAGGCCGTAGCGCTCCGCCTCGACAAGGGCAAGCTGCTCGGTCACTTCACTTTCGAAGGCAAGGACCGGCGCATGCCGATCGTCTACCAGGCCAGCTTCACGAGCGGCGACGGCCGCAAGATCGTCGGTCCGCCGACCGCCGCGTTCATCGATTTCACGCAAGAGATCCGGGATGACACGCTGACCAAGGACGACCCGCTCGATCCCGCGCTCAGGCAGCCGCGCAAGGTCTTCGAGCGCCGTCTGGAGGCGGGCCGCTTCTACGTTGTCGAGATGCGCGGCGACGCCAAGGACCTCGATCCCTTCCTGCGCATCGAGAACTCCGAAGGGAAAGCCCTGGTGGAAGACGACAACTCGGGCGGCCTCTTGAACGCCCTCATCGTCTTCAAGCCCGAGAAGGACGGCGACTACAAGCTGGTCGCGACGACCAGGCGCGGCGCCGGCAAGTTCCAGTTTCGCCTGCGCGAAGAAAACGGCGCCGACATCGGTCCCAAGGGCTTTACCAAACGTGACAAGCTCCTTTCGAGCGACACGCTCGACAAGGTCGTCCTGTCCCCGTCGCAGTCGTTCAACTTCGTCTTCCAGAAGGGGCTGCGCTACGTCATCGACCTGCGCAGCAAGGACTTCGACGCCTTCCTGCGCCTGGAGAACATGGCCGGCACGACGATCCTGTTCGACGACGACTCCGGCGGAGAGCTGAACTCGCGCATGATCTTCACCACGCCGGTGACGACCATATTCAAGGTTGTAGCCACCTCGTTCGACCGAAACACGGGAGAATACGAGTTGAGCATCCGTACGATGGGCGCCTTCGATGTCGGCGGCGGCCTGAAGATCATGGACATCCTCAACGACGCCGACCCGCTCGATCGTGTCAAGAAGGGGAAGGTGAAGGTCGCCGAGGTCAACCTGCAAGCCGGCCAGCGCTACCAGATTGACCTCATCAGTAGCCAGTTCGACGCGTTCCTGCGCATCGAAGACGCCAAGGGCAAGGAACTGGCGAACGACGACAACTCCGGCGGCGGCCAGAACGCCCGCATCACGTTCACCCCACCGGCCGACGGCGTCTACCGCCTGTTCGCCACCACGAACGACGGGCGGCTTGGGCAGTTTTTGCTGCTGGTGCGGAAGATCTGATTCCCACGAAATCGGCCCTGCCGGTCGCAGGGGGTCACGGCGCGTCTCCCTTCTCCGCCGCGGCGCGCAGCGGCGGCGCCGCGCCGACCGGCGTGGCGTCCCAGATGCGAACGGTTTCATCGTAGCCGGCCGAAGCCAGATGATGACCATCCGGGCTGAAGGCGAGGCCGTAAACGTTCGCGCCGTTGTGGAGCGCCAGAAGCTCCTGGCCGATGTCGAGGTCCCAGAGCTTGATCGACTTGTCGAAGCTGCCCGAGGCCAGGCGGCGGCCATCCGGGCTGAAGACGAGGGCGGCGACGCGGGCCGCGTGGCCTTCGAGCGTATACTTCAAGGCGCCGTCCGCGGCGCTCCAGACCTTGATCTTGCCGTCCTGGCCGCCCGAGGCGATCCATTGCCCGTCCTTGCTCAGGGCGACGGCGAAGACCCAGCCAACGTGTCCCTTCAGCGGCATGCGCTCCTTTCCCGTCGCGGCATCCCAGACCTTGACGAGCTTGTCCGATCCGCCGGAGATCAGCGTCTTGCCGTCGCCGCCCAAGACGATGGCCTCCGCGCGCTGGCTGTGCGCGTCGATGCTGCGCTCCTCGACTCCGTCGGCGACGCGCCAGATTTTCAGCGTGCCGTCGAAGCTCGACGAGACGATGCGGGCGCCGTCGGGGCTGACGCCGACGCCCGTGACGCGCTCGGCGTGGCCGGCGAGCACCTGTCCCTTCTTGGTCACCAGGTCCCAGAGGCGGACGGTCCGGTCGGAGCCGCCGCTGACGAGGAAGCGGCCCTTGGGATCGAAGGCGACGGCGGTGACGCGCCCCTTGTGGCCTTTGAAGACATGGGCCTCCTTCCCGGTAGCGGCGTGCCAGAGGCGGACCGTGCCGTCCGCGGCGGCGGAGGCGACGAGCCGGCCCTCCGGATGGAACGCGACCGCCGTCACGGCGCCGGAATGGCCCCGCGCGGCCAGGAAGTCTTGCTTCTGATCCAGGTCCCAGACGCGGATGGTCCCGTCGTCCCCCGCCGAGGCGAGGCTGCGGCCGTCCGGATGGAACGACACGCTGTTGACGTGGCCCAGGTGTCCCTTGAGCCGCAAGAGGACGGTCCCGCTGGCCGCATCCCACACGCGCACGGACTGATCGAAGCCGGCGGAGGCGAGGCGCGATCCATCGGCGTTGAAGACAAGCCCACGCACGGAGTCGCGATTGCCGACGAACTTCTGCGTCTCCACCATCTTGTCCAGGCGCCAGATGCGGATGGAGTCGTCATAGCTGGCGGAAGCGAGGATCTTGCCCTCCGGATGGAACGCGAGGCCATAGATCCAGCCGACGTGGCCGACGCCGACCCCTTCGATCTTGCCGGAAGTGACGTTGCGAAGCTCGATGCGATAGTCGTCCCCTCCGGCCGCCAGCCATTGGCCATCCCGGCTGAAGGCGATGGACGTGACGCGACCTTCCCGGCCGCCGAAGCGGGTGATCTCCTTGCGGTCGGCGCAGTTCCAGAGACGCACCGCGCCGTCCGCGGCGGCGGAGGCGAGGCGTTTGCCGTCCGGATGAAAAGCCAGGCCGTAGACCCAGCCCTTGTGTCCCGTAAGGCGGATCGGCTCGGCGGCCTCTCCGGCCCAGAGCAAAATCGAGCCGTCCGAGCCGGCGGAGGCGAGGAGGGCGCCGTCGCTGGTGAAGGCGAGGGCCGTGACCTTCTTCGCGTGGCCCTTGAGGAGACGTTCCTCCGCCCCGGTGTGGCCGTTCCACAAGCGGACCGTGCCGTCGACGCCGGCCGAGGCCAGGCGGCGCTGATCCGGGCTATAGGCGACTGCGGTGACGGCGCCGGCGTGGCCGGTGAGGATCAGGCGCGAGGCGTAGCGCAGGCGATTGAGGTAGTGCCACTCGAAGTGGCGCAGGTCCTTGTCATCCGCTTCGAGCGGGCGGACCTTGTCGAGAAGCTCTCCCATGCGGACGACCTTGCCGGCGTCCCAGGCGCGATGGGCGAGCGGGATGCTGTAGAGGTAGTTGCTGCGCAGGGCTTCGTCGCGGCGCGCGACCGCTTCGAGGCGGCGCCGTTCCGCGGCGGTCTGGGCGGTCTGGGCGATCTCCTTCTCCTTGGTGATGCGGGCCAGCGCATCCTCCAGCTCAGCCTGGTACCACAAGCCGACCACCAGCAACGCGACCGCGGCGACGACGGCGGCGCCAAGGAAGGTCGCGGTCGCCGGCCGGCGCCGGGCCCACTTCCACACGCGGCGCGGCACGCCGGCGGGACGGGCCACGATCGGCTCGTTGGCGCGAAAGCGGCGCAGGTCCTCGGCCAGCGCCAGGGCGGTCGGATAGCGGCGCCGCGGGTCCTTCTCCAGGCACTTCAGGCAGATGGTGTCGAGGTCGCGCGCCACGCTCGGCTGGAGGCGGCGCGGCGCGACCGGCTCTTGCGTCGTGATCTGCCGCAATGTTTCCGTGACGGTCTCGCCGCGGAAGGGAGGGCGGCCGGTCAGCATCTCGTAGAGGATGGCGCCGAGGGCGTAGATGTCGACGGCGGGCCCGGCGTCCCCGGATTTGCCGGAGGCTTGCTCGGGCGCCATGTAGGAGGGGCTGCCGAGGATGGCGCCGGACCGCGTCTGGTCCGAGCCGCCGGTGGTTAGCTTGGCGAGGCCGAAGTCGCTGACTTTCGGCCGGCCGTCGACGGTGAGCAGGATGTTGGCGGGCTTGAGGTCGCGATGGACGATGCCGCCGGCATGGACGCGGTCGATGGCGCGGGCGAGGGTCTCGACCATCTCGGCCGCGTCCGCTCCACGCTGCGGGACACCCTGCAGGCGCTGGGCCAGGTTGCCGCCGCCGACGAACTCGAGGGCGAGGAACGGGCGTCCGTCCTGTTCGCCGATCTCGTGGATTTGCACGATGGCGGCATGTTCGAGGCGGGCCACCGCCTCGGCCTCGACGCGGAACCGCGCCAGCGCTTCGGGCGACGCCTGCCCGGCGTGGAGCAGCATCTTGATGGCGACAACGCGCTGGAGGCCCAGCTGCCTCGCCCGATAGACCACGCCCATGCCGCCGCGACCCACCTCCGCCTCGAGCTCGTACCCAGGGAGGGCGGGAAACGCCGCCGGTCCGTCGCCGGGCGGTCCGGCCAGAATGGTCGTGACATTGCCCTCCGGCGGCGCCTGCTGCAAGCGGAGCAGCAGATCTCTCATGCCGCCGGGCTTCCGATCCAGCCCGAGCGATGTCTCACTCAGGATCGCCTGGGAAGGAGCGGCTGCCGCGGCCAGGCGCTCCAGCTCGGCCTGACAGGCGCCACAAGTTTCAACATGTTCCTCGACGGCGGCGGCCGATTCGCGCAACCGGTCGGCGAGGAGGTCCTCGAGCTGGCTCGGCGTCGGGCAGCTGGACATGCTCAACCCCATGCCTCTTCGAGCTTGGTGACCTCTTCCTGCAGCATCTTCTGCACCTTGCTCCGCGCCTTGAACACCGTCGCCACCTTCATGTCGAGGCGCCCGGCCACATCGGCGCCGGAGAGACCGTCGAGCGCGGTGAGACGGAACGCTTGCCAGGTATGCGGCTCGACGCGCGCCTCGACCCGCACCATGGCCTCGGTGAGGATCTCCCGGTCGAAGTCGGCATCGAGCCGCTTGTCCAGGTCTTCGTCGGCCGCTACGCCGTGCAGGACGTCGAGCATTTCACTGCCGCCGACGCCGCCCCCGTGCCGTTTGCGCGCTTCCAGGAAATCGCACCACGCGTAATGCGCGAGGGTCTTGAGATAGGCGCGGAAGCTGCGCGCCGGGTCGTATTGAAAGGTCCGCATCTTGTCGGCGAGCTTGACCAGGACGAGCTGCGTCACTTCCTGCGCGTCGGCGTCTTGCAGCTTCCAGCGCTGACACCAGGTCTGGATCAAGGGGGCGTACCAGGCGACAAACTCGCTCCAGGCCCCCTGATCGGCGCCGCTCTCGCGCAGTCGGCCCAGGAGGCTCATCCGGGTTCGGGCGAGGCTTTCCGCCATGCATGGCTCCGTATTGGAAATCCCCCGGATTATGACAGGTTCGCGCTCCCTGAGCAAGGATCGAGACAGTCGGCCGTTTCTGGCGCCACCGGAAAGAGGGCTTCATTGCACGCCGGAAGAAAAAAGTCGCGGCGCTGTCAGGTTTTGCCGCGACGGGCTGAATGAAGGGTACGGAGGCCGGGTCGGTATGGCGCCGGCCAAAAAAACAAGCCTCCGCGGTTTTCCATCACAACGAATGCTGCTCCGGCAGCAAGGAGTCTACCATGCGTACCTTCTTCTTCAGCCTGTCCGCTCTCGCGTTGCTCGCCCTGGCCCAAAAGGCCAATGCCGCAGTCCCCATCAGCGCCGTCGCCAAGACGGCCGGCGAAGCGAATGGTTTCATCCGCCGCGGCGGCGGCCACTTCCGGGCCCCCGCCCGCCACTTCCGGTACCATCGTTACGGCCACCGTTACGGCCATCGTTGGGGTCATCGCTGGGGCCGTTGGGGCCACCGGTATTGCGGTGGACGCTACTGGGGCAGCGGTTGCTACCACGGTTCGTACTATCGACCCGGCTGCCACACCTATTGCCGTCCCTATTGCTACCGGACGAGCTGCTACCGCTCCTGTTATCGCCCGGTTTGCTATAGCTCGGTTTGCTATCGCCCCTGCGTGCGGCGTACCGTGTGCGATCGAGTCTTCTATCGCCCGTATTGCGTCCGGACTTGTTGCCCCCGTCCGGTGGGCGTCCACGCCAGCGTGACGGTGCGAGCCGCGGTTCGGCCGTGAGCGAGACGGCGACGATTCGAACGCAAATGACAGACGGAGCCCGGCGTGATCGCCGGGCTCCGTCTGTTGTTATCGGTCGAGCGCTTCTCGCAGCGCGCGGACGAGGCCCTCGTCCGTTTCTTCGATGCATCCTTCGGCGCCCGGACAAAAGCCGAACTCCTGCCTGCCGGCGCTGTCATCGACTCTGCGCCGCCGAGCCGAGGCGTGGACCTGATTGCAGCCGGTGGCGCGCAGTAGTTCGGCCGCGTTGTCCGGGCGAACGCCGCCGCCCGGGAGGATTCCGATGCGGCCGCGGGCGTGCTCGTGGAGTCGGCGCAGGAACGTAGCGCCTTGCGGCGCCGTCGGTTGCTGGCCACTGGTGAGGATGCGGCGAAAGCCGAGGTCGACGAGGCGGTCGAGGGCGTGGAACGGTTCGGCGGCGAGGTCAAAGGCGCGCGAGAAGATCAGGTCCTTGCCATGCGCGCTCTTGACGAGGAGACGGAGGCGGTCCTCGTCGAGTTGATTGTGCTGGTCGAGGAGGCCAACGACGAAGCCGTCGGCGCCGTGCGCGCGAAAGAGGTCAAGGTCGCGGCGCATCACCGCGAACTCTTCTTCCGAGTAGACGAAGCCGCCGGGGCGCGGCCGGAGGAGGACGACAATCGGGAGGGCGGTGGCGCGGCGCGTTTCCAGGAAGGCGCCGAGGGAGGGAGTGAGGCCCCCGCAATCGAGGGCGGCGCATAGCTCGAGGCGATCGGCGCCGGCGTTGACGGCGCGGCGGGCGTCGGCGGGCGACGTAACGGTGATTTCGAGAAGGGTGGCCACGTGAGTAGCACGATTCAATGTAAGGGGGACGTCCGTCATTCTTGAATCTCGGCAAAAAAAGGAAAGGCGCCGGTTGGGCAACCGGCGCCTCGCGGGTTGGGCGTCTCCCGCTTATTCCCGGGGCGATGGCCGCGTCGAGCTAAGGCAGGAAGCGCGTCGCGTTGTCGATGTGGTGCGGTTGGTCATCGAAGTTGAAGCGGGCCACGGTACCGGCGGCCAGCGGCAAGATGCGCCTGGTACCCGGTTGGAGCGCTTTGTCGTAAGCGGCGCGGGCCTTCTCCGGCGTGTCATGGAATTCGCCGACCTTTTCCCACGCCACCCTGGTGTCCTTTACCTTCGTCGCCGCCAGTCCCCAGCCGATCAGGCCGCGCGACGGCTGCTCCTCGACCTCGGATTTGCGGCCGACGATGACTTCCTTGCGGTCGCCGACGAGCCAGATGGCGTAGCCTTCGCGTGGCTCGGCGGGGCGGACGCTGACGGGGTCCTCCACCTTGCGCAACGTTTCTCGCTCCTCCGACGGCATGCTGAGCATGGCCCGGATGTCCCCCTTCTTCTCGGCGCCCCAGGCGGTTTCCTTGTCGCCGGAGAGGGAGCCGGCAAGATAGGCGATTCCGGCAGTGGCGACCGCGGCGACGAGCAAGCCGCCGGCGATGGTGGCGATGGTCCCGGCGCTCAGGCCGGTGGCGCCGCCGGCCACGACCGGGGCCGCCGCTCCGGCGCCCGCTTCCCCGGCGGCGCCGAGATAGGCGCCGGCCTGCAGCTGCTGGCGCAGGAAGGCTTCCGACCAGCGTCCGCCGGCATATTGCCAGGCTTCCTCGAGCGTCCAGGTTCCGTTGCGGATCATGTTGAGGGCGAATTCCAAAGAAAAACCGGCCATGGTGAATCTCCCGATCAAGAGGTAAACGTTATCAATTCCGACTCACCACCCTTTCCGCGAAGGACCGGAACTTCGTCCGGATTTTTTTTGGTTTTTTTCCCAGGACAGAGCAGAATCGAGTTTTGGATCGGAAAAGAAACAGCCGTGAGGACGCCATGGCATCCGCCGGTGAAGTGACGCTGCTGCTCCAGAAGGCGGACGGGGGAGACCGCGCCGCCGCCGACGCGCTCTATCGGTTGGTCGAAAAGGACTTGCGCGCCATCGCCGCCCGGCGCAAGCGTGGCTTCGAGAACGCGCTCGAAGGCTCGACAACGGTGTTGGTGGACGACGCGTTTTGCCGCCTCGTGGGCGGGGACGTCACGACCTGGCAGCCGGGGGACCGTGGCAAGTTCTATTCTTACGTCGCGAACAAGATTCACGACCTCCTGGTGGAAGCCGCCCGCGCCCGTCTGGCCCAGAAGCGCGGCGGGGACCGGCGCCGCGTGGACCTGGAGGGACTCGAGCCGGAATCGCCCGCCGCCCTGCCGCCCGCGGAGAGCGACTTCATGATCGACCTCAAGATCGCCCTGGAGCGCATGGAGTCCTTCGCGCCCGACGAGGGGCTCGTCTTCCGCATCTACTACTTCCTCGGCTGCACGTTCGACGAAGCCGCCGACATCCTCCAGATCTCCGCCACCGAGGCGAAGCGGCGCGTCCGCAAGGCGCAGCTGTGGCTGCAGCGGGAGTTGAAGGGGTACTCGGTCTGATGCGCCCGGATGATTGGCAAAAGCTGAGCCCCCTTCTCGATCAAGCCCTCGAGTTGACCGGGACCGAGCAGGCGGCCTTCGTCGCGAAGGTCAGCGCTGACGATCCACGGCTCGGCCGCGAGCTGGCTTCGCTGCTGGAACAGCGCAGCCCGGCCGATCTCTTCGACATCCCGCCGCCGCGTGCCCTGGACGACCTGCGCGCCCTGGCGGCCGGCGCGGATGCCGATTCCGATCCGACGGCCCAGGTGGGCGCCTTGCCGCGCCAGGCGGGGCGCTACGTCATCGAGGGGGAGATCGCGCGCGGCGGCATGGGCATCGTTCTGCGGGCGCTCGACGAGGAGATGGGCCGCAGGCTGGCCGTCAAGATTCTCTCTGCCAGGGCCCGCCGCCACGCGGGCGCCGAGCGTCGCTTTCTGCGCGAGGCGCGGATCACCGCCCGTTTACAGCACCCCGGCATCCCACCCATTCACGAGCTTGGCCGGCTCGACGACGGCGCCCCGTTCTTCGCCATGAAGCTGATCGAGGGGCGAACTCTGAGCGCCTTGCTCGCCGCTTCACCCAGGCCCGCCGACGAGCCCCATTTCATCGCCGTCTTCGAGCAGATCTGTGAAACCCTGGCGTTCGCCCATAGCCGGCGCATCGTGCACCGCGATCTCAAGCCGAGCAATGTCATGGTCGGGGCTTTCGGCGAGGTTCAGGTCATGGACTGGGGCCTGGCAAAGCCCCTCGATGGCACGGAGACCGATGGCGCCTCGGGCGCCCCATCCGGCGACGAGTCCACGTGGATCTCGCAGGCCGGCGACATCACCGGCACCCCCGCCTTCATGGCCCCGGAGCAGGCCCGTGGCGAGTCGGACGCCATCGACGAGCGCTGCGACGTCTTCGGCCTGGGGGGTATTCTGTGCGCCATCCTCACCGGCCGGGCCCCCTTCGCGGGCAGAGCCGACGCGGTCCGCACGGCGGCGGCGGGAGACCTGTCCGACGCCTATTCTCGGCTGGACGCGTGCGGCGCGGACGCCGAGTTGATCGCTCTTGCCAAGAAATGTCTGGCGCCCTGGCCTGAGGACCGTTATGCGAACGGTACCGAGGTCGCGGCGGCGGTGACGGCGTACCGCGAAGGAGTGCGCGAGCGACTCAAGCAGGCGGAGCTGGCGCGGGAGCGGGCCCAGGTGCAGGCGCGCGAGGAACGCCGCCGGCGCCGCCTCGCCTTCATCCTCGCCGCGTCCCTCGCCATCCTTGCCCTCGGAGCGGCGGCCGCCGGCGTCTGGTATCTGAACTTCAAAGCGCAGCGCGACGCGCGGGCCCGCAACCTCAACGATCTCGTTCAGCGCTCTCTCGACGCCGCCGAGGCGGAGCGGCGCGATCTGAACGAGCGCTTGCTCGAGCCGGCCAAGGTCCATCTCCTTCTGAGTGATCTGGCCGCCTGGAAGCGCAGCCTCGACCGGGCCAAGGCGAGCGGGCAGCAGGCACGCGGGCTCGCCGGCAGCGACCCCGAGCTTCTCGATTCCGCGACTCACGAGCGCTTGAACGCTCTGACCGAGGCGCTGGCGGCCGACGACAAGGACGTCGCGTTCGTCCGCGAGCTGGATGGTATCCGCCTCAAGGTCTTCGAGCCTCCCGCCGGCGCTCCCGCCGCGCTGCGCCGCGCCGGCAAATCCCTTCTCGCCGCGTGGCAGGAGGAATATGAGGCTCTGTTTCAGCGCCAAGGCCTCGCCATCGAGACGGAAGACCCGGGCGCTCTCGCCGGGCGCCTGGCCCGCTCGAACGTCCGCTTTGTCATGGCGGCGGCACTCGATGATTGGGCCCGGCTCGCCCTGAACGATACCCTCGACGGCGCCAAGGTGAAGCGTCTGCTCGATCTCGCCCGCCGCATCGATTCCGATCCGTGGCGCGATCGCTTTCGGCAATGGAGCGTCTGGTCCAGCCGCGCCGAGTTGGAGAAGGCGCTCGCCGACCTGAAACCCGAGCGTCAGCCGCCCCAGATTCTCGGCGTTGTCGCCGAGTTGGAGCGCTACCACGGCATCGATCCGCGACCGCTCTTTCACAAGGCGCTCTTGCATTATGCCGGCGACTTCTGGCTCAGCTACCAGCTTGGGAACGCGGCCGACCGCAGCCGGAGCTATGACGAGGCCGCCGCCGCCTATCGCGCCGCGCTGGCGGTGCGGCCCAAAAGCTACCACACGCTAAACAACCTGGGAGCCGCGCTGGGGAAGAAGGGAGATCTCACCGGGGCCGCCGAGGCGATCGCGGAGGCCCTGCGGCACAACCCGGACTTCAGCGGAGCGCATGCCAACCTCGGCAAGGTGCGCTATGAGCGCGGCGACCGCCGTGGCGCCATCGTCCACTATCGCGCCGCGCTGGCACGCGACGATGCCGACCCGATCGTCCACAACAACCTCGCCGCCGCCCTGTCCTTGATCGACGAGCCGGAAGAGGCGCTGAAGCACGTCGATCTCGCCGTCAAGGCCGCTCCGCGCTTCGCCGAGGCCTTCAACAATCGCGGCGTCATCCTGGCCCAGCTCGGCCGTTACGACGACGCGCTCGAAGCGATGTCGAAGGCGCGCCGGCTGGAGCCTGACGAGGCACGGGCGGGCCTGATCGCCAGGTACCGGCAGATCATCCAGCTCCGCAAGCGCGAGAACGCCCCGCCGGTCGAAAAGGCGCAGCTCGAAAAAGGGCTCGCCGGCCGCCTGGACGCTGACTTGCCGCTCGACGTCTTCATGACGCAGCCGGCCTACCGCGCCAGCCACCTCGTCTCCCTCGATGCCGGCCGGCACTACCAGATCGATCTGACGGGGGACTTCGACACGTATCTGCGCATCGAGGACCGCCGCTACAACGTGCTTCTGTTCAACGATGACGTCCGGCCGCCCGACGCGCTTGATTCCCGCCTGATCTTCGCGCCGGCCAAGACCGACGTTTACCGCCTCGTCGTCACGTCGTTCAAGACAAAGACGACCGGCGCCTATCAACTGCGCCTGCGCGAGGTGGTTCCGCTCGGCCCTGCCACCGTGTTCCGCGGCCGGCTCGACAGGTCGGACAAGGCGGACACGAAGGGACGGCTCTACCAATGGCACGACGTCACACTGGAGCGTGACCGGCCCTACACCATCATCCTCGAGAGCCGGGACTTTGATACAAGAGTGCGCCTCACCGACGGCACGCGCAAGCAAGCGTATGCCGAGAACGAGATGATGCGGCCCGGCCAGCCGCGTCTCTCGCGCCTGGACTTCACCTCGGACCGCACGGCCGGCTTCAGCGTGCTGGTGTCGACGGCGCGAGCGGGGGTGACGGGGGACTATGTGCTGACGGTGCAGGGGTATGAAGCGAAGTGAGAAAGACTTCGTCTCTGTATCACACTGTCCTTCGGCCGCGTGGCATCGCCGCCGGGCGATCGGCCCCATGGAACGTAGCGTAACGGCGCCGCTGGCTCAACCTTCTGCTTTTGTGCTTTGCCCGAACGTTGCCAGTGGGGTAAGTTGAGAACGGAGGATAAGCCATGCCATTTCGATTCTTGGAACCGGGCGACCCGCCAGGAACGCGAATTCCCATCAGCCTGACTGAGGAGCAGGTGCGCGAGATCCTAGCCACCCTGGACACGGACCTGGATCCCGCTGTGGTGGAGAAAGAGTGTCTAGAGCTTCTTCAGCATCCGGAGAACCTTGTGTCCTCTGAGGACATCTTGAAGGAAGTGGACGCAATTCTCAGGGACAAGCGCTCCGCATGACGACAGGCAACGGAGAGCCATCTTATTTCCTGAGCATCTCCGGCGCCCTGCGAGCGCACATTCGGGAGCTTGCCGCGGAGGCGAAAGCTCGCGGCATTGCGGTCAACTTGCGGAATAGCCTCGTTGAGATTCTTCGCAGACTTGAAAAGGATCCCAACGAATTCGGCGAGCCGTCGCACGGCATGCCGAACTCGCCGCTGAAGGTTCGTCGCGGGGCGCTGGCCCCTCTCCACGTCCGCTATGCGGTTCACGAGGAGAAGCGAACCGTGATCCTGCTGAACATCAGGATGTTGGCGTTTTGACCATCAGCCATCGGGCGCCAAATGGTTATCAGGCGCCAAGCGCGGCGGCGACGACTTCGGGACTTTTGGCGGCGACCTTCAAGAGGGCGCGAGCGGGCCCCTCGGGACGTCGGCGGCCCTGTTCCCAGTTTCGCAGCGTCGCGACGCTGACGCCGAGCATGCGGGCCAGGCCGACCTGCGTCTTGCCAAGCTGGCGGCGGATCGCCTTCACGTCGACCTCGTGGTAGTCGAAGACGCGGCTCGGCTTGCTCTCGCCACGGCGAATCTTGCCGGCTTGGCGGATGCTGTTGACGAGGCTGTCAAAGTCCTTCTTCTTCATCGAACTCCTCACGCACGAGGGCTGCCAGTATCTTGATCTGCTTTGGCGTCAGGTCTTCCTGCTCGTTCTTCGGATAGGCGAAGAGCATGTAGAACGTTTCGCTCGCATCGTGCCAGTAGTAGATGACCCGGCAGCCGCCGCTCTTGCCTCTGCCAGGTAGGCGCCAACGGATCTTCCGAAGACCGCCGCTTCCCTTGATCGCTCTCCCTGAATCAGGTCGGGCGATCAACTCGGCCTGCAACATCCGGTACTCTTCATCGGACAGAAGATCGCTGATCACTCCCGTGAAGACGGGCGTCTCGACGAAGCGCATGCCTGATGATACGCCATTGGCGTACAGGACGCAATGCTCATTCGAAGCCCGGTACGGACACCGGTCGCACCAATCGAATCGGCTGATCGCCAGGGAAGGTCTGCACCCCGTCCGTGTAGGGACCCATGAGCCGAGTATCCGCGGTGCTGGCAAGATACCATCGCCCACCTACATATGCCGGCGACCAATATGGGTCGCCTGCCGTCAGCGCGGGCGAGAACGACGTGGAAGTATTTCGCGTCTACGCCTTGGAAGACAGTCCGGTCGTATGCAAGGCCACTCCAAAAGAACGTGGGCCTAACAGCGATCACGTTTTTCTCCGACTTTTTTCACGGAACCGTCCTTCTGCCACGCCGAGGCCGGCTGGAAATACAGAATGCCGAGCGGCGCGAGATCCCCCGCTCCCCCCGTGCCGCGGGGATTTGTCTGCTGGGAGTCGATTTACCAAAATACAAATCAGTGGGGATATCGGCGCCTGCTTGCATGGCGTTCAAGACCGGGTAGGCTGGGAAACGGAAAGGTCCCGCCGCTAAGAGGCTGTTTCAAAACGGGGACTGTCCCTTTACCATCGCCCGGAAAACTGGGTAATCTGACAAACGAGAGGGACAGTCCCCGTTTTGAAACAGCCGCTAAACGCGCTATCCGGCGCGGATGTCGCTCGGGCATCCGTGCCTGTTCTTCCCACCGCCAAACTCGCGTCGCGGGCTTGTCATGCTCACCCTTGTTGATGGCCCCACCAGCCGCTTGAGTCGTCGCCGGTTTCTGTCGATCGGCAGCCTGGCGCTGGGGGGCCTGTCCCTGTCCTCTTTGCTCGCCGCGCGGGCCGCCGGCGCGGCGCCGGGTTCCGGGGCGAATCCGGTGACCGGCAAGTCGGTGATTTTCCTGTTCCAGCAAGGCGGACCGAGCCAGTTCGAGACCTTCGATCCCAAGATCGACGCCCCGGCGGACATCCGGACCATCGGCGATTGCCTGCGCACCTCGCTCCCGGGCGTCTTGTTCGGCGCGACCATGCCGCAACTGGCGCGGATCGCCGATCGCCTGACCGTCGTGCGCTCGTTTCAGACCGGGAACGCCGAACACAACATCCGCCCGATCGTCGGCCCGGAGTCGCTCAACGCCAACATCGGGTCGCTGGTGTCGCGTGTGGTTGGGCCGACACATCCCACGACGTCGATGCCGACCAATGCCGTGCTCTTTCCGCAGGCGGTCTGCGCCGAGGCGGCGCGCGGCGCCGGTCGCGGCGATCTTGCGGCAACCGGCGCGGTGGGCGCGAACTACGCCCCGTTCATCCCCGGAGGCACCGGACAACTGCTGAGGAATCTGCGCCTGGACCTCTCCCGCGAGCGCTTCGCGGATCGCCGCGCGCTGCTCGCCCAGTTCGACCAACTCAGACGGGACGCCGAGACTACGTTTCAGGAGTTCGACCACAACCAGCGGCAAGCCTGCGAGGTGCTGTTGAGCGGCGAGGTCGCGAATGCGCTGGACCTGTCGAAGGAAAGTCCCCGCGTCCTCGCACGCTACGACACCAGCCGTTACGCCGACGCGGGCATCGCGGAACGTTCGGCACGCGGCCGGCGCGGCTATTACACGGGTCACGCGCTTTCGATCGGCAAGCTGCTGCTGCTGGCGCGGCGGCTGTGCGAGGCGGGCTGCGGCTTTGTCACGATCCATGCCGGCTACGAGGGCGTCTGGGACATGCACGCCGACGGCGAGAACCTCAACATCGCGGACGGCATGCAGATCATCGGCCGGTCGTTCGATCACGCGGTGGCGGCGTTCGTCGCCGATCTGGAGGCGCGTGGGCTCCAGGACAAGATCCTGCTCGTCGCCACGGGCGAGATGGGCCGCACGCCGCGCATCAACCGCAATGGCGGCCGCGACCACTGGGCCAAGCTGTCTCCGCTGCTTCTCTACGGCGGCGGCGCGGGCGGGCGCGTCATCGGGCGTTCGACGCGCGACGGCGGCGAGCCGGCGACCGAGTGCTTCACCAGCAAGAACCTGATCTCCACGATCCTGCACACCGTCTTCAACGTCGGTCAACTCCGGCTCCTGCCCGCCTTCGGCGCCATCGCCCGCCTCGCGGAAGAGAGCCCGATCGCCGGGCTTTCTTGAGCCCGCGGCTTTCATGAAAGGGAAGATCGATGTTGAATCTCTGGAGCCCGCCCGGTTCCGGCGCGAATCTCCGGCGCCGCTGTTTTCTCAAGGTGGGCGCCTTGGCCATGGGTTCCCTCAGCCTGGCGGACCTCTTGCGGCTCCAAGCGCAAGCCGCCGGCGAGTCGTCACGGTCCAACAAGGCGGTCATCTTCGTCTACCTGTTCGGCGGGCCGAGCCATGTCGATAGCTACGACATGAAACCGGACGCGCCCGCGGAATACCGGGGCGAGTTCAGGCCGACCCGGACCAACGTGCCGGGCTTCGACATCTGCGAGCTGATGCCGCGGCAGGCGACGATTGCCGACAAGCTGGCCCTCGTCCGCAACATGACCTTCAATCCGAACTTCCACGACCCCGTCGAGCTGCTGTCGGGCGTGCGCAAGCCGACCGAGGCCGGGACCGCTGCACGCCCCGACTTCGGCTCGGTGGTCAGCCGCCTGCGCGAGCGCGGCCGCCACGACCTGCCGCCCTATGTCGCCCTCGACGAGACGGTGGGGGAGCGCTATCGCAACGGCCCGGCCTACGTCGGCCTCGCGCACAAGGCGTTCATCCTGCGCGGCGCCCTGGCCAACTTCTCCCTGAACCGCAACGTCCGCCCGGAACGGCTGCGCGAAAGGACGACGCTGCTGCGGCACTTCGACGGCATGAGCCGGGAGCTGGAAACCGCGCGCGGCGACCTGGCCAGCGTCGACCACTTCACGGCGCAGGCGCTCGACATGGTCACCAGTCCCCGCGTGCGCGACGCGTTCGATGTCAGCCACGAGTCGGCGCACGTCCGCGCTCGCTACGGCACGGACGACGCCCTCCGCCTCCTGCAGGCGCGGCGCCTGGTGGAAGCCGGCGTGCCCGTCGTCACGCTCACCTTCGGCGAACAGGAGCGGGATTGCATTGTCGGCATGACCGCGCGGTCTTGGGATACTCACAACGGCAACTTCACCTGCCTGCGCGCCCTGTTGCCGCGGCTGGATCGGGCCGTGCACGCGTTGGTCACCGACCTCCACGAGCGTGGCCTCGACCAAGACGTGGTGGTCTATGTCGGCGGCGAGATGGGCCGCACGCCGCGCGTGGGCCAGGGCACGGGCAACGGCGCCTCGGCGGACGGACGCGATCACTGGCCGCGCGCCGGCTTCGGCCTGTTCGCCGGCGGCGGGTTGCGCATGGGCCAGGTGATCGGCCGCACCGACCGCTACGGCGAGGCCGCCGTCGGCGTGCCGTACACGCCGCAGAACATGCTGGCGACCCTTTACCGCGCCCCCTCGGCATCGACCCGGCGACCACGCTCCCCGATTACGCGGGGCGGCCGACGTTCCTCGACGATCAACGTCCCATAGCGGAGCTGATGTAGAGAATCTCGTGCAAGCTTGAGGACAGGCTCAGGATTCCCGGAAATGGGTTGCTGATCGGGGTCTGTCCATGAATTTTGTCATCGGCCGGCCCACGCGTGATGATCGAGCCCGGCGTGGGCGCATGAATGGGTGAGCCGGCCGCTCCGTCTGGACCAGTACGCGATCGCCAAGGGAACTGGGATGGGCCTCCTCGCCTCGAGCCGCCGAACATCGCGATCGCCAGCAGGACGAAAGCAGGCACGCCCGTGGCGAGCACGCCCGTGGCGAGCACGCCCGTGGCGAGCACGCCCGTGGCCAGCGCGACGCCGGAGCGGAGGATGGAAGCGCCGAAGGTGGGCGGCGGGGCGGGGTAGGCGAAGGGCGCCGCCGGCAATGATCCCGGCGCCTCCCCCGGCACGACCGTGCCCGCCTTTTATGGGGCTTGACGTCCTGGCCGCCATCATCGACGCATATCGTTCTATCTGCCCCTGGCAGCGGACATTCTCTTCCGCAATCGAAAATCAGCAACCGGTCGTCCAGGGAAAATGAGGTGGCGAAGTGGCTGCGGACAGGTGGCGGCGCGCTGCGGCGTCTGGTACGATTTGGTGGAGGAGACCGTAATGTCCATCGCATCCACATCCGCCGAGTTCGAGGCCCATTTTCACCACTCGCCCGCGCAAGCGGCCGACGAGAATGAGTTGGCGCGCTGGCGTGAGCTCTGTCGCGAGTTGATCGAGCAGCGTGAGCATCTGCGCCAGGAGCTTGTCGAGGTGAAGGCGGAACGTGATCAGCTTCGCAAAGCGTTGATCGCCCCCTTCGCCGCCAAAGAGATCAACTT
The DNA here is from genome assembly GCA_046350295.1 of Gemmataceae bacterium. Taxonomy (GTDB): domain Bacteria; phylum Planctomycetota; class Planctomycetia; order Gemmatales; family Gemmataceae; genus JAXMAR01. The sequence continues at coordinate 77,233 of JAXMAR010000021.1, read as the reverse complement.
CACCAAGGAAGAGGTCATGGCCAGTCTTGACGCGCGGCCGACGATCGACGAGGTGATCGACGAACTTGACCGCGCGGAGCAGTGAGCATGCCCGCCCCGGAACAGCCCGTGTACAAGGTCGGGCGCCTGCATCAAGTGCCGGAGCAAATCAAGGATTCGCTTGCGCGTTTGCCGTCTGCCGAGCAACGGAAAGCCGCTATCGCCGCAGCTCGCACAATGGCCGCTCGCTTGCGCACGGATCCTCTCGACTGGGGCGATCCGGAGTATCGGACGGTGAAGCTCGGCGGCACCGTGTACCATGCGATCGCCGCGCCTTTGTGATCCGGTATGTCGTTTACGAGATCGAGAAAGCTGTCTGTATCTTGGACATCGACCTGCTTCCGAAATAAAGAAGCCCGCGCATCCGGCGCGGGCGATCAACCATTCACTGCGAACAACGCCGTCACGCCCCGGTTCTGCGAACCGGGGCTAAACGATTGACACTCACCACTCACGCCTAGAGCGGTTCCCCATTGGATTGCATATGGATAGAATACCAATGACGGATTGGGGGATCGCAACTTTAGCAAGGAGGCGGAAGATGCGACCCATTTCTATCGACCTCCGCTGCGCATTGTGGCGGCAGTCGAAGGCGGCGAGCATTCGCTGCGTGAATTGGCCGAACTTTTCACTGTCGATGTCTCGACGATTGTCCGCCTGCTTCAGCGCTTTTCGCAGCACCGGATCTGTCCAACCCAAAAAGCACGGCGGCGCGTCCCAAACTGGACGCGGAGGCAGTCGCTCGCCTTCTCGAACTGGTGCGTCAACAGCCAGATGCGACGCTCGCGGAGTTGTGCAGCCGACTGGGTGTCGCTTGCAGCATCATGACCATCTTTCGGGTTTGCGGCCACCTCATCCGCAAGAAGGAGCCCAACGTGCCCAGGAGCAGGATACGCCCCGTGTCCAAAAGCGGCGGCGTGCCTTTCGCGAGGAAGATGGCGACGGTGGCTCCGGAACACCTGGTTTTCGTTGATGAGGCCGGCTCACGACGCCATGGGACGGACGTACGGTCGAGCCCTGGTGGGCGAACGCGTGCAGGCGACGGCCCCGGGCGTGTGGAAGAATGTCACCTTGATATCGGGCCTGCGTACCACGGGGTCGGCGGCGCCGCTGGCCTTGCCGAGGCGACGGATCGAGCGGCCTTTGACACGTATGTCGAGCGAGTCTTGGCGCCGGAACTGCGCTGGACGACGTGGTGGTATGGGATAACCTGTCGCCGCACAAGAGCCGCGTCTGCCATTGCCGCCATCGAGGCCGTGGGGGCACGGGTAGAACCATTGCCCGTGTACAGCCCGGACCTGTCGCCGATCGAGGAGATGTTCTCCAAGATCAAGGAAGGCTTGCGATCCATCGCCGCCCGCTCGGTCGAAACGGTGATCGGCGCGATGGGTCTGGTCTTGAGCAAAGTCACTCAACATGACGTCTTCGGATGGTTCCAGGATCGTTGTGCATATGCAATGCGTTCGTGAACCGCTCTAATACCGATACCACTCCGCCTTGAACGGCCCCTCGGGCTTGACGCCGATGTAGTCGGCCTGCTTCTTGTTCAGGATGGTGAGCTTGGCGCCGAGCTGTTCGAGGTGCAGGCGGGCCACCTCTTCGTCCAGCTCCTTGGGGAGCAGGTAGACCTTCTTCTCCATGCTCTTGTGGTCCTTCCACAGCTTCATCTGGGCCAGCGTCTGGTTGGAGAAGCTGTTGGACATGACGAAGCTCGGATGGCCGGTGGCGCAGCCGAGGTTCACCAGCCGGCCCTTCGCCAGGATGATGACGCGCTTGCCGCCCGGCCAGATGACGTGGTCGACTTGCGGCTTGATCTCTTCCCACTTGAGGTCGGAGAGGGCAGCGATCTGGATCTCGCTGTCGAAGTGGCCGATGTTGCAGACGATGGCGTTGTGCTTCATCGCGTCCATGTGCTGGCGCGTGATGACGTCGACATTGCCGGTGGTGGTGACGAAGATGTCGCCCCACTTGCAGGCGTCATCCATGGTCACGACCTGGAAGCCTTCCATGCACGCTTGCAGGGCGCAGATCGGGTCGATCTCGGTGATGAAGACGGTGGCGCCGTTGCCGCGGAACGCCTGGGCGCAGCCCTTGCCCACGTCGCCGTAGCCGCACACGACCGCCTTCTTGCCGCTGATCATCACGTCGGTGGCGCGCTTGATGCCGTCGATCAGGCTCTCGCGGCAGCCATAGAGGTTGTCGAACTTGCTCTTGGTGACGCAGTCGTTGACGTTGATGGCCGGAAAGCGGAGCGTCCCCTTCTTCACGCGCTCGTAGAGACGGTGCACGCCGGTCGTCGTCTCCTCGCTGACGCCGACGATGCTCTTGGCGAGGTTGTGGTAGTAGTGCTTCTTGCCGAGGTGTTTGCGGATCGCGGCGTAAAGGATGGTCTCCTCTTCGCTCTCCGGCGCCTTGTCGAGGATGGTCGGGTCGTTCTCCGCGTCGCAGCCGAGGTGGACGAGGAGCGTGGCGTCGCCGCCGTCGTCGAGGATGAGGTTGGGGGCGCCCCCGTCGGACCATTCGAGGATGCGGTGCGTGTAGTCCCAGTACTCCTCGAGCGTCTCCCCTTTCTTCGCGAAGACCGGCGTGCCCGCGACGGCAAGGGCGGCCGCGGCGTGGTCCTGCGTCGAGAAGATATTGCAGCTCGCCCAGCGGATGTCGGCGCCGAGCGCCTGGAGCGTCTCGACCAGGACGGCCGTCTGGATCGTCATGTGCAGGCTGCCGGCGATGCGGGCGCCTTGCAGCGGCTTCTGCGGCGCGTACTTGCGGCGGATGGCCATGAGGCCCGGCATCTCATGCTCGGCGATGGCGATTTCCTTGCGGCCCCAATCGGCGAGCGAAAGGTCGGCGACCACGCAATCGCCGGTCTGATAGTTCGGCTTGGTTTCCTTGGACTTCTTGGCCGTTGCAGTCATGCGAAACTCCTCCAGGGAACGGAACGATACAAACTAGACGCCGCCAACGCCGGTCCGGTTTTCCGGCACATCCCCACCGCGACGCAAGCACTACCATGATAGGCATTTGGGCGGGTTCGAGACAATGGCTCACGCCCCAAAGCCCGCAGACGAGTCTTCGAGTCTGCGGGGTGACGACGCCCCAAATTCCCGTAACGTGCCACTTCAGCACGCCAAGGGGCAAACTCGGCAAGAGCACGTGAGGTCAAGTCATGAGGCGATCGCTTCTCTGCCTTCCACTCCTTTTCCTCTGGATTGCCGCCGCGAATGCGCAGGCGCCCCCCGCCAAAGCGAGCGGCGCCGACCTCGGGACCTTGTTTCCCGAGGTGCACAAGCTCGCCGGCGCGAAACGCTACGCCTATTCCTTCCTCGGCGACAAGTTCGGCGCCCTTGATGAGTTCAAGAAGACGGCGCGGGGGAAGGTGCTCGACTTGCTGGCTTATCAGCCGGAGAAAGTCGAGCCGCGGGCGGAAATACTGGAGAAGGTCGATTGCGGCGACTACGTGCGCGAGAAGATCGTCTTCTCGACCACGCCCAGCTTCCGCGTGCCGGCTTATGTCCTGATCCCCAAGAAGGCCAGACTCCCCGCCCCGGCCATTGTCGATCTGCACTCGCATGGCGGCATGTTCCTCTTCGGCAAGGAGAAGGTCGTCGATCTTGGCGTCGACAACCATCCCGCCATGGTCGAGTACCACAAGAACAACTACGACGGCCGGCCGACCGCGACCGAACTGGTCCGCCGCGGCTACGTCGTCATCAGCATCGACGCGTTCTTTTTCGGCGAGCGACGCGTCACGCTCGACGCCGATCGGAAGTACGGCCTGGATCGGTCGAAATACTCGATGGAGGTGGTCAAGCATCTGAATCAGCAATGCCGGAGCAAAGAGCAGACGCTCGTGAAGGGGCTGGCGCTGGCCGGCGCCACCTGGCCCGGCGTCATCTGCTGGGACGACATGCGCACCGTCGACTACCTGCTTACCCGGCCGGAGGTCGATCCGAAGCGCATCGGCTGCCTGGGCATCTCGATGGGGGGCTATCGGGCCATGTTTCTGGCCGCCCTGGACGAGCGGGTCAAAGCGGCCTGCGTGGTCGGCTTCATGTCGACGGTCGAGCCGATGATCCACGCGCATCTGGACACCCATTCCAACGTCCACTTCCTCCCGGGCCTGCATCGCTTTCTGGATTGGCCCGATCTCGCCGGCCTGCATGCCCCGCAACCGCTCCTCGTGCAGCAATGCGCGCAGGACAAGTTGTTCCCGCTGGACGCGATGAAGGAGTCGGTGCGGAAAATCGGCGCCATCTACAAGAAAGCGGGGGCTGCGGAAGCGTTCAGCGGCCGATTCTATGATGTGCCCCATCGTTTCACGCTGAAGATGCAGGACGAGGCGTTCGCATGGCTGGACGCGCAACTGAAGCGGTAAAGCCGCGTGCGTGACTTACCCATTTTCCCGTATCTTTCCGTATCCTCCTCCGTTAGCATGGGGCGCATCTCGCTCACCACCGCGGAGGCCCTTGCCATGTCCAGGCTCTATGTACTCGCTCTGTTGCTTGCCCCTGGTCTTGCGCTCGCTCAGGTCCCCACGGACCGTCATGGCGATCCCTTGCCGGCGAACGCTCTCGCCCGCCTCGGCTCGGCCCGGCTGCGCCACAGTGCCGCCATCGTCTTTGCCGCCTTCGTGCCCGACGGCAAACGTGTCGTCTCGCTCTCGAGCGACGGCGTTCTCTGCGTGTGGGAGTTTCCCTCCGGCAAGACGCTCCGCCGCTTCGAGACCCTGAGCGGTTCCGGCGCCGCCACGGGCGCGACGATGTCCCCCGACGGCGCCTACGTGACCGCCTTCTGCGACGACGGCTTCCTCCGCATCTGGGACCTCGCCAAAGGGAAGGAAACCGGCAAGGTCGCGCACGGGACGAAAGCTACGGCCATCTCGTCGTCACCTTTCACCTCCTCGGCCCTCGCGGCGCGACGACTGGGCCCCACCCTCGCCCCCGTCTACTCCCCCGACGGCAAGACGCTCCTGCTCGCCGCGGCCGGAGCGCGTGCCCTGCAGTTCATCGACCTCCCCAGCGGCAAGGACGTCGGCCCGAGCATCCACGGCGACGCCCTGTCGGCCATCTGGTTCTCCGCGGATGGAACGCGCATCTTCACCAAGGACGCCCACCAAACGTACGTCTGGAACGCCGCCACCGGCGAGCACTCCGCGACCGCTGTCAAAACTCCGCCGACGCCTGGGACACCCACGATCATCAGCCCCGACGGCCGCTTCGGTGTCAGCGTGGCCCGCTTCGCCAGTCCCGCCGCGGCGCGGGCCGCCAAGACGCGCGACGCCGTCCTGTTCGACGCCGTCACCGGCAAAGCGCTCGTCACTATCGACCTCGAAACCGAAATCACTCCCACGCACCGCCGTCCTCTCGCCTTCTCCCCGGACGGCGCCCTGCTGGCCGTCGTTGAAGGAGATGCGACGCAGAAGATTCAACTCTACCAAGTCCCCAGCGGCAAACCGTTGCGCACGCTCGACGCCGGCCCTCTTCCGGCCCGGGCGGGCAAGGCCGGCTTCAAGGGCTTCGGCACGGCAGCCACAAGCGGACAGAAGCTGTTCTTCGCGCCCGATGGCAAGGCGCTGGCCTTCCGCGCCGGTCCCGGCGCTCCCCTCCTCGTTTTCGACACCGCGAGCGCAAAGCAGATCGCCTCCCTCCCGGCCGCCGACGGCGTCGCCTCCCAGGGGACCTTCTCCCCGGATGGACGCTGCCTGGCGCTGGAGCAACACAACGGCACGGTGACGCTCTACGAGCTGGCGACCGGCCAACCGCGGCGCTCCTACGGCGTGAAGCTCGCCCCCATCGTGCCCGACCGATCCGATCCCCTTGCCGACCTTCTCGGTGACGTGGTCGCCGATTCGCGCGTCTGCGTGGCGCTCGCGCGCGACGGCAAATCGCTCGCGCTTGCCGGTCCCGGCGGCGCTGTCCAGGTCATCGATGTCCTCTCGGGCAAGGAACGGGCCGCCTTCAAGGGGCACACCGGCACGGTGAACGCGCTGGCCTTCGCGCCCGACGGCAAGCGTCTCGCCTCGGCCAGCCAGGACAGCACGGCCCTCATCTGGGACCTGACCAAGATCGCCCCCCTCCCGTCCGCCAAGGCGGCGCGTGCCGAAGACCTGGACGCGTGGTGGCAGACTCTCGCCGGCGCCGAGGGGGAAAAGGCGGCCGCTGGGATGGCCGGCCTGGTCGCGGCGCCGAAGGAGGCGGTGACCTGGATCAAGGACCACGTGAAGCCGGTCGCGCCGCTCGACGTGAAACAGATAAACGAATGGATCGCCCAGCTGGGGGACGAGCAGTTTCGCATCCGCGCCAAGGCGAACGAGGAGTTGCTCAAAGTCGGCGAACCTCTGCTGCCCCTGATCGAGAAGGCGCTCGCGGACAAGGCGACTCCCGAAGCCGCCCGGCGCCTCACCGAGCTGCGCGCCAAGATCGCCGCCGCTCCCATGCAAGGCGAGCGCCTGCGCGCCTACCGCGCCATCGAAGTGCTGGAGCAGATCGCCACGCCCGAGGCCCGGCGGGCGCTCCAGGCCCTGGCGGACGGGGCGCCGGGGGCGCTCGTCACCGACAGTGCCGCCGCGGCGCTCAAGCGCTGAGAGACGGTTGCGAAAGGCGCGAACTCGTGGCCGGGGTTGAGGTGGCGCAAAGCCTCCCGCCACAGATTCTTGTTGTGACCTAGAACAAGCCACCGCCGCGCCTGCAATAGCAGACGCCTCGGCGCCGCTCGAATTCCCCTCGTGCCGGCGCTGTGGCGCCAGGAACGCGCGAGGCGCCAGTTGCGCTCCCCGTGCGACTTGAGGAAAAAACGCGCTTTGGCGATCTTTTTCGCGAAAGGCGCTGGAGAACATGGCGCCTTCGCGCTAAACGGACTTTTTCTCGCTCGCCGCGCTGGCCCTCGCGCCGTTTCGCGGCAATGCTTCCGTACCCAGCAAACCAACCGCGCATCTGCGAGCGGACCTGGCGAACGGAGAGATGCATGATGAAAAAGGTCTTCCTACTGGGCGCCATCGCCCTCACGCTCACCCTTGCTCAGACGCGGCAAGCCTCGGCGTGGTGCAACTTCAAGTTCGGCGTCGGCCTCAACCTCCAGTGGCAGAGCGGCGATAACTCCTGCCTCTGGGGCTTGCACCGCAGCGGGCCCTGGCCCGGCTCGGGCGGCGGCTACCCCTATGGCGAGGCCGCGCCGTTCTACTTCGGCGCCGCGCCGACCATGAGCCCCGCGGGCCCGAGCTTCGAAGCCCCTGCCCCGACCATGTCCGCCTACGGCTATCCCGCCCCGGCACTGACGTACCCGACCTACAACCCGTATCAGAACGTCAGCTACGGCTACTACATGCCGTACTACTACTACCCGACCAGCTGGTACGGACGCTGAGCGTCGTCTTCCAAGGGGTGGTCCGTGCGAGGTTGTCGCCTCCGCGGGCCGAGCCGACATACCTGCGTCGCGGCGGTCGTTCCGCCGCCCGCGGGTATGCGGCTTTTTACGCCCGCGCCGCGCATGACGCCGCGCCCTCTCCCTGCCGCTTGCCATTTCCCGCCGTTACGCTGGTCCGTCGCCGTTTCGTGGCGCATGGTTGGGCGGACGCCTTTCACACTCCCTTGTCCGGCGCCTTTGCGAAAGGATTTGCCATGACACGCCGTCTCTTTGCCGCCCTGGCCCTCGCCCTCCTCGTCGTCGCCAGCGCGGACGTTCCCAGCGCGGACGCCAATCCTCCGTTCACCGTCAACTTCACGTTCCGCTTCGACGTGGAATGCCCCCAGGACGCCATGTTCCAGAACCTGGCCCCCTGGTACACCTACTTCCCCTACGACCCGCGTGTCGCCCCCCGCGCCCCCGCCTTCCCCTCCTGGCCCTCCACCTGGCCCCCGACCGCGCCGGCGACCCCCACCCCAACCCCGACGCCGGTGAGCGCCCGCGGCTGGCAAACGGTCAGCTACCAGCAGGGCGTTCCCTACTACTGGTACCAACGCTAGGCGCGGTGGCCGACGGCCGACAACGCGATCGCTTGGCGTTGGCAACGCAGAGGGGACCGTCCCGCTCCGCCGCAGGGGCCGTCCTCTTTCGTGGACGAAGATCTCGCGCAGATTTGTGTTGAATGGTGTTCTCCGCGATTCGAGCCGATAAGATGGTCGACGCCATTGGCCGGGTCGCGCCGGCATGGACGTGAACCAGGATAGGCTCATGACAAGCCGTCGCGAACCGTTCAGCTTGAGGCGTTGGATCCGCCGGATGGACGGATCACGGTCTACATTCAGGAGCGGCGGTTGCGGATGCTGGCGCGGCTGGGCCTTTCCCACCTTTTGGACGCGCGCGACATCGTGCCGGGAGTTCTGGAGCAGCCGGCGGTGATCTTCGAGGGGCTGCGCTGGGAAGGAGACGAGGACAGGGACCGGCCGGGCTGGCGTTGCTATTGCGGGACGCCGTCGTTCCGGCACGATGACCGCGGCACGAAGGTCGGCCCGTATCCGGATCAGGTTTTCGTGGTCTTCGTCAACGACGAGCGGGTCGCGTACAATTGGCGTTGGGAACGAGCGCAGGAGGACCCGGCGATTCCCAAGGGAGACGATCGGTTCATTCGCAAAATCTACGACCAGAGGGAGGCGGCGCAAGCGTGAGGAACGGAGGTTTCACGAAGGAGCGACGACGCCATGTCCAAGAATGCTGCTTACGACCAGTTCATTGACGGACTGCTGGCCGAGCCCCAGGCATTTTCGCCGTTCGCGGAGTACGATCCGGAAGGGGATTGCATCGAGTTCTTCGTCAAGCCCGGCCCCTACTGTGCGGAGAGGATCGACGGGTTGCTGACGATCTACCGCAGCCAGGAGACGGGTGAGATCGTCGGCTCGCTGATCAAGCGCGTGGCGCAGCTTTGCCGGGAGCTTTTGGGCAAGTATCCGAACCTGAGGATCGAGGTTCAGGACGGCAAGATCCGGCTGGTCCACATCATCCGGGCGAAGCTCTGGCTGCTGCCGAGCGGCGACCCGGACATCATCCACATCTACAAGGTCCTGGCCGACGCGGCGGACGAGGCGAAGGCGGAAGTCGACGCGACGCCGTGCGAGGCCGCGGGCTGAGGCATTCAGCCTCATCGAGGTCGAAGGTGGACGATTTTGCACTCCCATCATTGCGATCTCCCGTCTCCTCGGGTAAACTCCTTCCACACCTGGAGTCCGCGCATGGCCGCAGGATCGTGGTCATTGGCCGAGGAGATGTTCGCCCGCGGCGACCCCGCCTTCGTGGACGAGCTGCGCCGGGTCCACTTCGCGAGCCGGCTCGGCGATTTCGCGGCGCGCTGGTTCGGCGATACTCGGCCGTTTGCCCGTAACGCGCTCCAGACCTACCTGTCTCAGCCTCTGAATTGCTACCGCCACGAGCCGCTGGTCAAGCGTCTCTTCAAGCTCGCGGAGCGTGCCGGGGACGACGACGTCATGGGCATGTTCCTCGTCGCCTTCGACCGCACGATCCGCCGCGTGCGCAAGAATGTCACCCGGCACAAGCACGGCACGTTCGCCAACCCCGCCGACGCCGAGGATGTCGCCCGCGCCTGGGAAGCGGAGGGGTATGGTCCCGCCTCCATCAACAGCTGGTCCGGACGGACCTACGCCTATGCGTCCAAGCAGGAGCTGGCCGTCGTTGTTCCCGCGAACACCGCCATGCCCCGGCCGCCGGAGAAGGACTGGAAGAAGAACTTCTCCCTCGACGATCGCTTCCGCGAGCGGCTCGAAAAACGCCACGTGCTCTTCTCCGTGCCGACACGCCGTTACCTGCGGCGCCGCGCCTGGCGCTACTTCCGGCTGCTCGCCAAGGGCGATCCACGCCGGTACGTGCGGGCCGCCGTCGCCTTCCTGACGCGCTACACCGACGCCGACACCGATTCCGACATTCACCTGCTCGACAACTGGGGCCTCGTCCACGCCCTGTTCCGCGACTGCCCGGCGCTCGTGCGGCCGTCGAAAGGTTGGGAATTCGCTCCTGGCCGGTCCATCGCGGACCTCGGCCCCGCTCCGTACCTCGAGGCCGGCTGGGCGGCCGATGCGCCTGCCGTGTTCGCCGTCCTTCTCGGGGCGCGGTGTCGGACGGTGCGGCAGTGGGCCGTGCGGATGCTGCGCAAGCATCATGAAGGCTGGCTCGCGGCGCAGCCGGTAACCACGCTCTTGAAGCTGGCCGACCATCCCGACCCGGACCTGTCAGCCCTCGGCTTTGACTTGCTGGAAAAGGCGCCCGACTTGAGCGCGGTTTCGGTCGCAGAATGGCTGACACGCCTCGACGGCGACGACCTGGAGAAGCTCCAGCGACTGTCCAGTCTCCTGGTCCGGCGGCTCGACCCGGCGCGGGTGGCCACGGCCGACGCGCTGCGGCTGGGCGGGTACCGTTCCAAGCCGGTCGCCGATCTGGGCTTCTCGCTCCTGAAGCAGCGCCCGTGGTCCGCCGACGATGCCGCTTCGCTTCTGTCGCTGGCTCAGGCCGAGAACGAGGCGCTGCGCCCCGAGTTGATCGGCTGGCTGCGCAACACGCTCGCCGGTTTTGGCCCCGTCCGCCCGGAGTGGCTGCTGGATTTTCTCGACAGCAAGCACGCCGACGTGCGCGCGGCCGGCTGGGCCTGGTTGAATGAGTCGCCGCTGCGCGACGAGCCGACGGTCTGGCGCCGGCTGGTCGAATCCCCGTACGACGATGTCCGCCTGCCGCTGGTGGCCGAGCTGGATCGGCGTGCGCGTGGCGCCGATCCCGACGCGGTCCGCCGGCTCTGGGCGACGGTGCTGCTCAACCTCGCCGGCGCCGGGAGGTACAAGCCGGGAGTGGTCGCTCAGGTCGTCGCCCGGCTGGGCGCGCATCCTGCCGAGGCTGACCCGTTGCTGTCCCTGCTGGCGGTGGCGCTGCGCTCGTTGCGGGGTCCGGAGTTCCGCGCCGGCCTGGCCGGAGTGGTCAGCGTGGCCGAAAAGAACACGGAGCTGACGCCGGTGATCCGGCAGCGGTTCCCCGAGTTGCAGTTGTGATGTTTCCTTGGCGAGCCGGGCGGCGTAAGCCCCCGGAGGACGCCATGATTATCAGGAGGGCGCCGTCGCGGAGGCCGACCGGGCCGAGACCGACCATCCTCTGATGTTCCGTCAGGGTGTGAGGTTCCTGCCCATTCCTACCCCGAGGCCGTTGCTCTTGGGCCGACCCGCGTATCCAGCGGGTTTGGCTGAGGCAACGGAGTTCCGACCCGCTGGATACGCGGGTCGGCTTGGTGAACGTCCTCGGTCCGTGCCAGAAGTCGGTTCCGGTCGGCTTCCGCGGCGGCGCCCTTCGAGAGACGAGAGTGAGAAGCGAGCGGGACAGCCCGCGTTGCGAGGATTCAGGAAGCTCCGCGGATGAACTTCTTCGTCGCGTACAAAGGCCGCAGCGGCGTCTCCCAGACCAACGGAGGCATGGGCCTGTCGTTCGCGCCCAACCTCCGCCGCGACCGCGTCTCCTTCGTTGGCGAGTTGCGCGACCCGCTGCGCTTTCGCGAGGCGGTCAGCGCGCTGCACGCCATTGTCGTCAGCGACTTGAAGTTCAAACCGAAAGACAAGTCCGCCTACCAGGCTTACCTGAAACGCATGCAAGAACGCGAGCAGGCCATCCGCCGGCTCGCTCACAAGTCCGGCAGGGAGCGTTTGCTGGCCGTGGAGCCGGAGCCGGTCCCACCCGGGCTGGAGCCACGCTTCCGGTCGCTGCGCGAGAAGTACTGGGGCGCCCGCGACCGCTATGCCAACTACCTGTCCCAGAACGATCCGGCTCTCTTCCGCGTGCTCGTCCCGTGCGATCCGGTCGTCACGGTGGCGCCGGACGTCCTGTTCTTGGAGTGCTTCAGCAAGGATGAGTCGAGCTACGGCTGCCTCACTGTCGAGCGCGACTGCTTCGCCGCGCCGGCTGACGTGGCGCTCGGCACGACCAACGTCGATTACTCGCTGGCCCTCTACGAGGAGTTTCAGCGGCTCCGGACCTACCGCCGCACGCGCTTCGCCCTGGACCCGGGCGGTTTCGAGGTCGCCACGGAAGGGGCCGCCGACTACCGCGAGGAGAAGATCGATCTGCCCCCCTCCTGGCTGCGCGGCTTCATGCAACTCCAGGCCGCCATGAGTCTGCCGCTGCGGCGCGTGCCGGTCAGCCGGGAGGCGCTTTACGCCATCGTCGCTCACTTGAAGCGGCGCCGCGCCCGCGGCAGCCCGCGCGCGTTGCGTTTCGAGTTGACGCCCGGCGCGCCGGTCCGGATCGTGCTCGAGCCGTGGGAAGGCGCCGTCACGATGCACGATGCGCCCTACGCCGGAGGGAAGGCGGAGACGATCCGCACCTGGGGCCGCGACCGCTTGCTCACGCTGGCCCGGCTCTTGCCCTGGGCGGAGGGGGCGGACGTGTTTCTGCTCGGCACGGGCTTGCCCAGTTTCTGGTCCGTGCGACTGGGCGGGATGCGCTTCCTGCTCGGGCTCTCGGGCTGGACCGCGAACGACTGGACCAGCGGCGGCGGGGCGCTGATCGACCTGGCCCCGCCCGCCGAGCCGAGTGAAGACCTGCTCGGCGACATCGCCGCCGCCTTCCAGGCGTCGCCGACGCTGAGTTTCGAGCAGGTCCGGCAGCGGACGGGAGCGACGGCGCACCTGGTGGCCGCGGGGCTGAACCGCTTCGCCTTGCTCGGGCAGTTGATCCACGACCTGGCCGGCGGGGTCTACCGCTGGCGCCAGATCCTTCCGGCCGAGGTCGCGATCAATCAGGTGATGATCGACAGCCCCGAGGCGGAGGCGGCAAAGCGACTGGTGGGCAGTGTGCGCGTGACGCGCGACGAAAAGGTCGGCGGGCTCCGGTCCATCACCGGGAGGGTGGAGAACCGTGAGGTCGAAGCGGTATGCGACGCGGACAATCGGGTGATCCGCGGCCAGTGCAACTGCTCGCACTATTTCCGCTTCAAGCTGCGGGCCGGGCCTTGCCGGCACCTGCAAGCCCTCCGCCGCGCCGCCGACGGCGAGCGCCCGGTCGGCACGCTGGAGAAGTGGTTTCGCATGCTGATCGGATAAACGCGTAGGGTGCGTGAAACGCACCAATGGTCATGCGACGTTTTCGGGCGGGCGGTGCGTTTCACGCACCCTACGCACGAGTTGCAGAGCGCAAAACGACGGTGGATGAGCGGAAGGCGTGCCGGGCCGAGACCGCCATGCTCTGATGTTCCGTCAGGGTGCGAGGTTCCTGGCCCGTTCCTTCCCCGAGGCCGTTGCTCTTGGGCAGCCGTATAAGGTATTGCGACTCGCCTGAGGCAACAACGTTGCGGCCGCAATACCTTACACGGCTGCTTGGTGAACGACCTCGGTCCGCGCGCAGAAGTCGGCCCGGCCGCCTTCCGCTCATCACCGTCCATCAACCGAGGGAGCGATGGCGTTCTGGGATTTCCTGAGAAAGCTCTTCGGCGGAAAGCCGACGCCGGCAGACTCGACGCCGGCTCCCAAGGTAGCGCCGGCGCCGACTCCGGTTCAGCAGCCGGCTTCCCCGGCGCCGACCCCCTCGATCCAAGCCGCCGCTCCCACCCCGCCCGCGGCCGGCCACCAGGCGAGCGACTTCCTGCCGATCGAGCGGGCGCAGCTCCTCAAGGAAGGCGAAGAGGCCCGCCGCGCCGGCTGGATGTGGTTCGGCCGCCGCGACATGATCCCACCCGCCAGCGATCCGCGGACGAAATTGATCGACCGCGGCCTTCTGACCCAGGGCTACTTCTCGGCCGAAGAGCTGGCGGAGATCCACCGCGTCGGCGACGAGTGGTCCAAGCACGCCAACCGCCTGGAGCACATCGAGGTCCAGGCGGGCCAGCTGGCCGAGGATGCGGTCCAGGCCGATCGGGCGGCCCGCGCCGCCCTCAAGGCGCGGAAAAAAGCGGAAGCTGCCGAGCGCAAGAAACAGCGCGCCGAGGCCGTCGCCCGCCGCAAGGCGACGGACATCATCTACGCCGGCAAAGGCGTTTCCGCGCTCCTGGGCGATCGGGCCGGCGACGCCGAGAAGCTCAATGCCGCGGGGTTGCCCGTGCTGCACACGCCGGCGGACCTGGCCGGCGCCCTCGGCCTGACGATTCCGCGGCTGCGCTGGCTGTGCTACCACACCGAAGCGGCGACGCGCATCCATTACGTCCAGTTCGACGTGCCGAAGAAGTCCGGCGGCGTGCGCACGCTGAGCGCGCCGCACCGGACCCTGGCCGCCGCGCAGGAGTGGATCCTGGCGAACATCCTCGCGAAACTGCCCACCGAGGCGCCGGCCCACGGCTTCGTGCCCGGCCGGTCGACGCTGACCAACGCCCAACCGCACGCCGGCCGCGACGTGCTGGTCAACCTCGACCTGGAAGGCTTCTTCCCCTCCACCCGCTTCGCTCGCGTCCGCCACGTTTTCCGGAGGCTTGGCTACTCCGGGGCGGTGGCCACGCTGCTGGCCCTGCTCGCCACCGAGTGCCCGCGCCGGCGCGTCGTCTACGCCGGCACGACGTATTTCGTGGCGACCGGACCGCGTGGTCTGCCGCAAGGCGCCTGCACCAGCCCGGCCCTGTCGAACCAGGTCGCGCGAAAACTCGATCGCCGCCTGGCAGGCCTGTCGCGCAAGCTCGGGCTGACCTACACGCGCTATGCCGACGATCTGACGTTCTCCGCGGCCCCCGGCTTCCGCGACAAGATCGGCTACCTCATCGCCCGCGTTCGCCACATCGCCGCGGACGAGGGCTTCACCGTCAACGCCAAGAAGACGCGCGTGCTGCGGCCGGAGTCCCGCCAAATGGTGACCGGCCTCGTGGTGAACGCCGCCCCCGCCGTGCCGCGGCGAATGGTCCGCCGCTTGCGCGCGATCCTGCACCGCGCCAAAGCCGAGGGACTTGCGGCGCAGAACCGCGCAGGCCATGCCAACTTCCGCGGCTGGGTCGAGGGAATGATCGCCTACGTCGCCATGGCCCGCCCCGACGTCGGCCGCCGTCTGCGGACGGCACTGGACGAACTTCCGCGTCAGTGACACCGCCGTGCCACCGCTGGCGCCGCGATGCGTCGGCGTTTTTTTCTTCCATTGCAGCGTGGGCTCGCGTCAATTAAGAAGAAGGAAGAAGGAGGAGCCATGGCGACTCAAACAGTGTGCGTCGGCGAAGAAACCCGGCAAGAGTTGCTGGACCTCGCGGAGCAGACGGGCAAGACCATTGAAGCGCTTGTGGGCGAGGCGGTGAAGGAGCTGCGCCGGAAGGTCTTTCTCGAAGGTCTCAATGCCGACTTCGCCGCGCTCAAAGCCAATCCCGAGGCGTGGCAGGAAGAAGTGGAGGAACGGAAGTTGTCCGAAAACACGTTGATGGACGGGCTGGAGGCGGAAGAGCCGTGGCCCGCAGACAACTAGAGCACAAGGAGAAATCGAAGGATCGCTTCCACCTTAGCGAGGGTCGCCGGCAAAACCGTCCCCAAACGCCGGCCCAACCGCTCGGTCGCAATCGAACGAATGTCCTCGCATTTGACATAGCTGATCATGGTAAGGCCGCCCTCCGGCGGCATCACTTCGACGTGCGTCCTGACCCCTTTCCCTTTTGACGTCAAAGGCAGAACGACAACCAGATCGGCCGTGCCTTGGTTGAAGATGTCGTGCGAGACAACCAGACTCGGACGACTTCCGGATTGCTCGTGGCCTCGACCCTGTCCAAAATCGGTCATCCAGATCTCGCCGCGTGTGATGCTCGCCATTTTTCCTCCTGACCGCGCAATCCACCCACGTGTATCGTGAAAAAGCCAAGCGCTCGAACGCTCAATCGCTGATTGGCATGCATGATACCGGATTCGATGGCAAAAACAGAACAAGCACCAGCAATCATCGAGGGCGCCTCCCGGCCGGCACTTCCTTGGCGTTATTCCATTCAGCGTAACTCATCTTCTGGTCCCTTCAAAAGCCGCGTTCCGTCCCGGCGACCTTCCCTCCGCCATAATCCACTGCGTCGCGGCCTTGCCCCGGCGCCCTTATAATGGCTCTTCAGCCTGGACAATTTGGGCAGCCGGTCCGGCGAGTCGTGCCGGCCCTGACGTGAATAGCCAAATTGCCGGGGGGAGTTCGATGCAAGCCGCCGGCCGCTATTTCCGTCTCTGGGGCGCTCTCGCCCGCTACAGCCTGACGCGCGAGCTGGCGTTCCGCTTCAACTTCCTGGTCAAGGTCTTCGTCGAACTGCTCTGGCTCACGATCCTGCTCGTCTTCTACCACACCATCTTCACCAAGACGGACAACGTCGCGAGTTGGGACCGGGAGCAGTACCTCTTCTTCGTCGGCTGCTACTTCACGCTCGGCGGCATCCTCGAGACATTCTTCCTCGATAACTGCAACAACTTCGCCGACCTCGTCCGCACGGGCGATCTGGACTTCTACCTCCTCAAGCCCATCGACGAGCAGTTCCTGATCTCCTGCCGGACGATCGATTGGTCGTGCGTGCCCAACGTCTTGATGGGAGTCGGGGTCATGATCGTCGCGGTCTGGCAGGGGGGCTGGTCCATCGACATTGCCACGGTCCTTCTGTTCGTCGCCGTCTTCCTGTGCGGCGTCGCTCTCGCCTATGGCTTTCTGCTGCTCATGACAGCGGCCTCGGTCTGGTTCATGCGCAACCAGAGCCTGTTCGAGATGTGGTGGCTGTTCACGACCTTGATGCGCTATCCGCGCGAGATCTTCAGCCGGACCTGGGCCGCGCCGGTGGGCTGGATTTTCTCCTTCGTCATCCCGATCATGCTGGTAACGAACGTGCCGGCCCGCGTCATGCTGCGGGCGATCGAGCCGGGCATGCTGGCTTACGTCGCCGGTGCGACGATCGTCGTCCTCTGGGCCAGCCGCCGCTTCTTCAAGTACGCCCTGCTGCGCTACCGCAGCGCCTCGAGCTGATGAACACCATGAAAACGCTGTCGCTTGCTTTCGTTGTCCTCTGCCTGCCTGCGCTCGCCGTCCACGGGGACGAGCCAAGGGCTTCCGGTCCCATCGCCGAGGTCCTGGAGCCGTACGTCAAGCGCGGCGTCCTCGCCGGCGCCGTCACCCTGGTCGCCGACAAGGACAAGGTCCTCGATGTCGAGGCGGTCGGCTTCGCGGACATCGCGGCCAGGCGGATGATGCTGATCGACTTCCTCTTCTGGATCGCCTCGGAGTCCAAGCCGATCACCGCGGCGGCGCTGATGACGCTGGTCGACGAAGGCAAGCTCAAGCTCGACGATCCCGTGGAGAAGTTCGTGCCGGAGTTCCGCGACGTCTGGGTCGCCGTCGAGAAGGACAAGGAGCATGTGCTCCTCAAGCGGCCCGAGCGCAAGATCACCGTGCGCGACATCCTGAGCCATACGAGCGGCCTGCCGTTCCGGTCCGCCATGGAAGAGCCGACGCTCGATCAGTTGACCCTGAAGGTCGCCGTGGGCAGCTACGCCTTGACGCCGCTGATGTCGCAGCCCGGCGCCAGGTACGCCTACTCGAACGCCGGCATCAACACCGCGGGCCGCATCATCGAGGTCGTCAGCGGCATGCCGTACGAGGACTTCCTGCAGAAGCGGCTGTTCGATCCGCTCGGCATGAAGGACACGACGTTCTGGCCGAATGAAGCGCAGCTCAAGCGGCTCGCCAAGGCGTATCGGCCCGGCAAAGGCGGGCTCGAAGAATTGAAGGTCACGCAGCTCCGCTATCCTCTGAGCGACCGCACGCGCCAGCCAATGCCCGCCGGCGGCCTGTTCTCCACTGCGGCCGACATGGCCCGCTTTGGTCAGATGGTGCTGAACGACGGCACGTTCGACGGCAAGCGCTTCCTATCCGAGGCGAGCGTCCGGGAGATGACGAAACGGCAGACGCCGGCCGCCGTCAAGGAAAGCTATGGCCTCGGCTGGGCCGTCGGCGGCGACGGCTTCGGCCACGGCGGCGCCTATGCGACCAATCTCTGGATCGACCGCAAGCGCGGCCTCGTCACCGTCTACATGGTGCAGCACGCCGGCTTCCCGGGGGACGGCGGCCAGGCGCAGGCGGCTTTTCGGAAGGTGGCGGAGGCCGAGTTCGGCAAGAAGAAGTGAGGCGATGCCCAGTCGGGCGCGTAGATTGCGGCGTAGCTTCGCCTCAGTGGGGCGCCGCCTTTGCCGCCACAAACTGCCTTGTGATGTATCCGTCGAACAGGGGAACAGCCAAGGAGTACTTGCCGTAACGGTTCTTGTAGATCAAGCCGGCATCAATCAATTTTGGCAAGATCTGGCTCACGTCGGCGGCCTTGAATGGCTTCAACCCGCCGATTTTCCTCGAAATCGCCACGATCTCGCTCACGGTAAACTCTTCGGCCGCGTGAGGCAATCGGGCGACGCAATAAAGCAATTCGCGCTGTCTGTCGGTCGCCTTGCCCCAGCGGCCGGCAAAGAAATCGGCGTCGAGTTTCAGAATGAGCGTCGCCATCGGGATCGAAGGCGGCGGCCCGTGGCGGCCTTCTTCAAAATGCAGCCGAAAATGGTCGAACGATTCGCGGCAGATGAATTGAATGAAATACGGATAACGCCCGGACGATTCCGCAATCGCACGGATGGCCTCGGCGGAGAAGCTCCAATTGTTCTTCTCGAGCGGCTTGGTGATCGCCTCGTCCGCCGCGGCTGGGTCGAGTCGGCCGATCTCCTGCACCGTGAACATTCGCTCGGCGTAGGTGCGTGATTCAACCAATTTGGGAAACAACGTGGGTAGGCCCGCGAGAAGGAGCATGTAACGCATGCCTTTTCTCTGAAGGGACTGGAAAGCTTCCAGAAGCAACGCTAAAGGGTACTGATCTTTGTCCCTGCGGTCCTGCACGACCTGCGCTTCATCGTACGCAAAGATGATTCCCCGCTTGCCCGTCGCCGGCACGGCCTTCCACACGAACTCAAGCGTCGCTTTGAGCTTGTCCACCATCAGGCCGGGCTGCCGTTCGAGAAAGGAAACCAGATAATCATAATCCAGTCTTTCCACCACGTCGCGCCGTGGCCGGTGCAGCGTCATCGAGCGCTCGGACCTCGATATGCTTAGGGTGGCCGTGAAAAGCGAAAGATCGGTGAGAAGCCTGTGGCAAAGCGCTTTCTCGTCCACAAACGCGGACTCGGAAAAATCCGATCCCACCCAAATCCATCCTTCCTGGATGGCGAGGGGCTTGTAGACGTCGTCCATGAGAACTGTCTTGCCGACGCCGCGGAGCCCGGTCAGCACGACGTTTTGACTCACCGTCTCCTGGGCCAGGAACTTGCGAAACTCGGCGGCTTCTTTCTTGCGGCCGGCGAGATGAGGGGGCGAATGACCTGCGCCCGGCTTATACGGATTCGCCACGAGCTTCGCCATCGGGTCTTATCTCCATTTCGCTATCCATATAGAATAAGTCATGACACTCATACTATACGCATAGATGACACCACGTCAATCCGGAGGCCCCGACGATGGACAAGCTTTGGCAAACCGATATCGAGTGGTGGCAGTTCCCCATCCGCGCCGTCGTCGTCTACGCCTTCCTCATCATCTTGCTGCGGATCACGGGAAAGAGGCAGATCGGGCAACTCGCTCCGTTCGACCTCGTCTTGCTCCTGATCTTGAGCAATGCCGTGCAGAACTCGATGAACGGCGGCGACAACTCGATCACCGGTGGGCTCATCCTCGCCACGACCCTGGTCGTCTTGAACGGGCTCGTCGCGGTCGCCACCTACCGCAGCAAATGGCTCGAACGTCTCATTGAAGGCAGGCCCGTGCTGCTCATTCACAACGGGCACATCGACCGCAAGGCGATGGCGGGCGTGCGCATGACCATGCACGAGCTGCTCTCGTCGCTCCGGGCCGCGGGCTGCGCCGGCCCGGAAGAGGTCCACGTCGCCATCCTGGAGAACAACGGCACGGTGACCACGATTCGCATGGCCGACAAGAACCACGCCGGCGGCCATAGCATGCCGCCGCCGGGAACGGTGGGAGGATGAGCGCCGGCTACGCCTTCCGGTAGACGCCGATCGTCGAGCGCTGACCAAGAATCCGCACGTTGACGGCCCGCACCTTTTTCCACGCCACCGGCTCGAGCGCCGCGCGTAACGCCGGCACATCGGAGACGAGCAATACCGCCCTCCCCCCCGGCCTTAGCACGCGATCCATCTCGCGTATCGTGTCGCGATAGAGCGGCCGGATTTCTTCCGGCGTGCTCAGCTGTTTGCCGAAGGGGGGATTGCAGAGGATGCGGTCGACGGAGGCGTCGCCGACCGGCAGCCGGCGCGCGTCCCAGGTCTCCAGGCGAACGGCGCCGAGGCGGCGCAGGTTGTCCTCGGCGGCTTTGACATGCGGCGTCTCCACGTCGCCGCCCCAGAGCGTGATGTTCCCGGCGAGCGGATCGCCCCGTTTCTTGCCGCGGGCGTATTCCAGCGTCTCGGCCAAGAGTGTGCCGGCGCCGCACATCGGATCGAGGACCGTCATGCCGGGCCGGGGCTCGGCAAGGCGTACCATCGCGGCGGCAAGAGTGGGGCGCAGCGAGGCTGGGAGATGCTCCACCTTGTAGGTGCGATGCCGCATCGTGCGATCCGAGAGCCGCAGGCCGCACACCGCCATCGCCGCCTCGATGGTGAGCCAGAACTCGATCGCCGCGTTCTCCTCGGCCTGCTTCCAGCTCGCGGGGAACTTGTCGGTCAGGCCGCGCGCCATCGACTTGAGGGCGTCGACCCGGCGATAGCCACGCTGCCCGTTCATCTGGGCAATCAGGTTGTAGGTCGGCTTGCCCTTGGGTTTGGGGCGGATGGCGTGGTGCAGCGCCAGGAGCTTGGCCCAGTTGACCTTCTCGGTCCAGCGGCGGATGCTTTCGAGGTCCTGAGCGCGGTAGCTCAGCTCGTCGGTCCCCCAGCCGAGGAGGAAAACGTCTTCCGTCGTCCGCAGTTGCAGGATGCGGCGATCGATCTCCGCGAGGCGAAAGACGACGACGCCCAGGCCGCTCTTCTTGATCTCGCCGCCAAGCTCCTGCTCGATCTCCTCAGCGGCGACTTCCTCGAGCCCGGGGTGGACGATGGCGTAACAGGCGGGCAGTTCGTCGGGTGGTTTTTTTCCGCGCATGCTTTAAGGATAGGGGCTTTGGCGGCTTCGCGTACAAGTCAGTCGTCTCGTTGAAGTCACCAGCCCGCTCCGGTACGATGGCTGCATGAAGGCGCGCGTCTATGTCGAGACCACAATTCCGAGCTACTTGACGGCCTGGCCAAGTCGCGATTTGGTTCGAGCCGCCCACCAGCAAATCACGCGCGAATGGTGGGAGAAGCGGCGGACGCAGTTCGACCTTTTCATCTCGCAGGTTGTTCTCGCCGAATGCCAGGCCGGTGATGCGACCGCCGCCTCCCAGCGATTGGCAGCGATTCAGGACCTGCCCTTGCTGGAGCAGACGGAGGATGCGACGAAGCCGGCCCAGGAGTTGGTGGCGAGAGTGCCGTTGCCTGAGCGGGCGGCGGTAGACGCTCTCCACATCGCCTTGGCGGCGCTTCACGGAATGGATTACCTCCTCACATGGAATTGCACTCATATTGCGAACGCGGTATTTCGGGACCCGATCGAGTCGATTTGTCGGGCAACCGGGTATGAGCCGCCCGCGATTTGCACACCGGAAGAATTGTTATCGGAAGGAGACTGACCGTGGACGACGTGTTGCTTGAAGTGCGGAAAACGCGGGAGGCGTATGCGGAGCGCTTCGGTTGCGACCTCGAGGCGATTCATCGCGACCTTAAAGCGCAAGAGCAGGCGAGCGGACGGCACATCGTATCGCTGCCGCCGCGGCGGCCGAAGGCAACCGGCGTGAATGGCGATTTGAAGGCACGGCATACGGGCAGCGGCGTGTCCCCCGTTTCTCGATAGCATTGAGACGACATGAGCCTCCAGAGCATCGGTGACATCGAAGCGGTAAGACACTTGGAACTCAGATTCGATGACGCTTCGGAAATCCATGAAGGCGAATTGGCGAGAGTTGTTGAGGATCGCATTTCAACGTCGCGTTCCCGGTAGGGCGGGTTGAACCACGTCTTGGCTCCGATAAGACAACCCAAACAAGCAACCACCGGAGCAGCTTCCATGTCCGAGCATCGCATCGAAAAAGACTCCATGGGCGAGGTCAAGGTCCCCGCCAAGGCTTACTACGGCGCCCAGACGCAGCGGGCCGTCGAGAACTTCCCGATCTCCGGCCAGGCGCTGCCGAAGCGGCTCATCCGGGCGCTCGGCCTCGTCAAGGTCGCGGCCGCCGTCGCCAACCGGGACGTCGGCAAGCTGAAGAAGGAGATCGCCGAGCCGATCATCGCCGCCGCCCGCGAAGTCGCCGCCGGCAAATGGGATGGCGAGTTCCCGCTCGACGTCTTCCAGACCGGCTCGGGTACCAGCTCGAACATGAATGTCAACGAGGTGATCAGCAACCGCGCCATCGAGCAGACGGGCGGCGACCGATTTCAAGCCAAGAAGCCGATCCATCCCAACGACCACGTGAACATGGGGCAGTCGACCAACGACATGTTCCCCACCGCCATCCACGTCGCCGTCGGCCAGGCCATCGCCAAGGAGCTGGCGCCCGTCCTGAAGCGCTTCCACGGCGTTCTCGCCAAGAAGGCCCGCGACTGGGACGACATCATCAAGATCGGCCGGACCCATCTGGCCGACGCCACGCCGATCCGCCTGGGCCAGGAGTTCAGCGGCTACGCCCGGCAGATCGAGCTGAGCCTGGAAAGGGCCGAGCGCGGGCTCAAGGCCGTGCTGGAGCTGCCGGCGGGCGGCACCGCGGTCGGCACCGGCATCAACACGCATCCGGAGTTCGGCCGGCGCGTGGCGCAGGCGCTGGCCCAGGAGACAGGCGTCCCCTTTGTCGAGGCGAAGAACCACTTCGAGGCGAATGCCACGCGCGACGGCCTCGTCGAATGCTCCGGCGAGCTCCGCGCCATCGCCGTCAGCCTCTTCTCGATCGCGAACAACATCCGCTGGCTCGGCTCCGGCCCGCGCTGCGGTTTCTTCGAGGTGATCCTGCCCGACCGCCAGCCCGGCAGCTCGATCATGCCGGGCAAGGTCAACCCGGTTCTGTGCGAGAGCATGATGCAGGTGTGCGCCCGCGTCATGGGGAACGACCAGACCGTCGCCTTCTCCGGCGCGACAGGCGGCCAGTTCGAGCTCAACATCATGATGCCGGTGATGGGCCTGGCGACCATCGAAAGCGCCGAGCTGCTCGCCTCCTGCACGAGCGCCTTCATCGACTTCTGCGCCGAGGAGATGCAGCCCAACCGCGAGGCGTGCGAAAAGCAGGTCGAGTGGTCGATGGCGATGGTGACCAGCCTCAACCCGCTCATCGGCTACGACCAGGCGGCCGCGATCGCCAAGGAAGCGTTCAAGGCAGGCAAGACGGTGCGGCAACTGTGCCTGGAGAAGATCAAGGCGGGACAGCTCAAGAAGAAGGATTCCGACGCCATCGTCAAGGAAGCGGAGCTGAGCGCGGCGCTCAACCCGCGCAGCATGACGGAAACGGAGAAATAGAACATGCAGAATGGAGAATGCAGAAGTCAGAATGCTGGTGGCTGGTGGCTGGTGGCTGGTGATTGGTGGCTGATGATTGGTGGCTGATGGTGACGAGAAACGCGGTTGCCAGCCACCAGCCACCACTCACCAGCCACCACTCACCTGCATTCATCTTTCCAGCTCTTCGAACGCCACGTTGCCGAGCGGATAGTGGCGCCAATCGCGGTAGTCGAAGTGCCACCATTCGGCGGCATAGACGGTGAAGCCTTCGGCCTCCATCGCCTCGCGCAGGATGGCGCGATGGCGGCGTTCCAGCGACGTGCCGCCGATGTAGTCGGGATAGGCGCGATCGGTGAACTCGTCGTAGCCCGAGACCATGTCGACCGCTTTTCCCGTCTTCAGGTCGTAGAGCGTGACGTCGACGGCGCAGCCGCGGTTGTGGCGTGAGCCGGCGAGCGGGTCGGCGACGAAGTTTTTCATTACCTCCGGGGTGGCGTCCCAGAAGATCTTGGTGACGTACCAGGGGCGGTAGGCGTCGTGGATCAGGAGGCCGAAGCCCTTCTCCTTCAGCTTCTGATGGGCACGGACCAGCGCTGCCGCGGCGGGGCGTTGCATGAAGGCGCGGGCCGACTTGTAGAGCGGGGCGCCGAGGAAGTTGTTGTCGCAAGCGTAGCGGATATCGAGCTCGATCGTCTTGTCGAGCGTCGTCAAATCGACCAGGTCCGCTTTCTTGAAGAACGGGTTCTTCTCCATGGGCGGCGTCGCCTTGCGCGCCTCCTTCTCCAGTTCGGCGACCGGGCGGAGCGGCCGGATGCGGAACGTGCCGGTTTCCTTCGCGTGCGGCTGGAAGTCGACGTTGCCCGCGGTGACCTTGGCGACTTTGCCGGCGGCGTCCCGATGGATGACGACCTTGTCGCCGTGGTACAGGCCGAAGTCGGGGAACCTGTAGACGTCCTTGCCGGCCTCCTCGAGCGGATAGACGAAGACCCATTCGATGAGGGCGCAAAGCTTGCCGTCGCGTTCGAAGAGGACGAGTGTGTTGTGCGCCGGGCCGTATTCGCCCAGCAGTTCGCGGTATTTCTCGGGGCACGGCTTCGGCTTGGCCGGCGCCACGCGCTTGTAGCGGTCCTTGTCGATCACCAGATCGCCGTCCTTCGGCGTCAGGCGCAGCCCGAAGGACTGCACGTCATCGACGATGAAGCCCTTCCCCTCCTTGCGCAATTCGACGCGGGCGCCGCCGAGTGTCGGCAGCAGATAGAGGTGCTCGCCCGACGGGATGAGGTCGATGCCTTTCTTGCCGAAGACGTAGCGGCCGGCGAGGCGCTCGATTTCCTCGCGATTGAGGGGCGCCGTCTTCTCGATCTTCGGCAGGTCCTTGCCGGCCTTGACGGCGAGCATGTGGCGCAGGGCGAGATCGGCGAGGCGGCGCGTCAGGCCGTTGGCGACGTCGCGCGAGGCGCAGACGATGACGCCGAGCTTCTCCCCCGGCAGGGCGGCGAACTCGGTGGCGAAACCGTAGACGGCGCCGCCGTGGCCGATGCGTTTCTTGCCGTCGAGTTCCGAGATGAACCAGCCGATGCCGAAGCCGGCCGTGTCGTCCTTCTTGGCGAACTGGATCTGGTACATCTTCTCGAGCGTTTCCGGCCGGAGCAGTTGTTTGCCGTCCTTGGTCTTGCCGCCCGCGAAGAGGAAGGAAAGGAGCTTCGCCTCGTCCTCGACCGTTGAATAAAGGTTGCCGGCCGAGAGCATCGCCATCTTGAAAGGCGGGGCGGGAAACTCGCGGCCGTGATAGGTCCACATCGTCGCCTTCGCCAGGTTCTTCTTGAGTTCCGGCGTGATGGCGTAGCCGCTGCTGGTCATGCCGATCGGATTGAGGAGCTTGCGGCGGATGAGCTTGGTGAACTCTTCTTTCTGCGTCCGCTGCATGACGAGCCCTTCGAGGCCGACGGCGACGTTGGAGTAGCTGGTCTTCGTTTCCGGCGGATAGACCAGCTCGAGGCCGTTGAGGCTGAGGGCGGTCGCTTCGAGCGAGGGTTCGGAGCCGTCGAAGTAACTGCCGACCGGGGACTCGCGGACCAGGCCGCTGCGATGGCTGACGATCTGCCGCAGCGTGATCGCCTTGCCGGAGGTGTTCTTCGGCTTGAAATCGGGGACGTAGGTCTGGACCGGGACGTCGAGATCGATCAACCCCATCTCGACGAGCATCATGAGGAGGAGCGCCGCGGTGGGCTTGGAGACGGAGCCGACGCGGTAGACGGTCCTAGGAGTCGCCGCCAGCTTCGTGTCCGGGTCCTGGAAGCCGAAGCCCTTGGCCCAGACGACGGTCTGATCATCGACGAGGGCGATGGAGAGCGCCGGGATGTGCTTGTCCTTGAGTTCGCGGGCGATGAAGGCGTCGAGCGCGGCGACGGCCTTTTCGTAGCGTGCGTCCTGGGCGGAGAGACGCGGAATCAGGAGCAAGGAGCATAGACAGAGAGCGAGCAGGCGTTTCATGGCAATGATGTGGAGTGCGGCGCCTTCGACAGCGCTTTGGCTGAGGGACAGGTTTCTTGCGGAGGCGACACGGTCGCGGAACGGACGTCAGATCATCTCGCGGATCACGGAGCCGCCGTGCCCGATGCTCACCGGCCGGGCGCTGCGGTCGGGGACCATGAGGTCGGGGTCGATGCCGAGGAGTTCGTAGATGGTGCAGCAGATGTCGGCGGGGCTGATGGGGCGGTCCTTGACGTAGGCGGCCTGGGCGTCGGATTCGCCGACGAGCGTGCCGCCGCGGATGCCGCCGCCGGCGAAGAAGGCGCCGAAGCAGTGGGTCCAGTGGTCGCGGCCGCCGTTGCCGTTGATGCGCGGCGTGCGGCCCATCTCGCTCATGACGACGACGAGCGTCTCGTCGAGCAGGCCGCGCGCCTGGAGGTCGGAGAGGAGCGCGTCGTAAACGCGGTCGAACTCGGGCAGGTTGACTTCCTGGAGGATGGGGAAGTTGCGCGTGTGCGTGTCCCAGCTATCGTAGTTGATCGGCACGCGGTCCCAGAAGAGGTCCCAGGTGACGTTGACGAAGCGGACGCCCGCCTCGACCAGTCGCCGCGCGATCAGGCTGCAGTTGCCGAAGAGCGTGCGGCCATAGTGGTCGCGCAGGCGAGGGTCTTCTCTTTCCAGGTCGAACGCGGCCCGCACCTCGCTCGAGGTGAGGATGTTGTACGCGCGTTGTTGCGTGCGGCCGAACTGGTCGAGCGTGGTCTGCCTTTCCAGGCCGCGCATCTGGTCCTCGATCTGGTGAACAAGCGTACGGCGTGAGGAGAGACGGTCCATGGTCACGCCGTCGGCGAGGGTGCTGTCGGGCAGGCGCGGCATGCCGAGAACGGGGGCGGGTCGGCCGGCGGCGGGGGCGGGCAGGGCGGGGTCGCGGAAGGGGGTGACTTCGGTGTAGAGCGGATCGAAGCGTTTGCCGAGGAAGCCGCCGTAGGGGCCGGGGCGATGGATGGCCTGGCCCCAGCCGAGGTAGCAGGGCATGTAGACGTAATCGGGCAACTCGCGGCGGGCGCGGGCGCCTCCGTCTTGCACGCGCAGCCATTCGCAGACGGAGCCCATGCTCGGCGGATAGGTATCGCGTGTCGAGACGATGTCGGGTAGGACGCCATCGCGTCCCGTGTAGCCGGGGAGCGTGTTGTGGCAGCCGGCCTGGTGGTTCAGGGAGCGGACGACGGCGATCTTGTCGGTCCAGCGCGCCATGCGCGGCAGGTGCTCGCAGACGTGCATGCCGGGGACGCGGGTGGCGATGGGGCGGAACTCGCTGCGGACGCCGGAAGGAGCGTCGGGCTTGAGGTCGACCATGTCCTGGGTGGGGGCGCCGCCGAGGAGGTAAAGCAGGATGACGCTGCGAGCCCGCGGGGTTCGGCCGGAAGGACGGGCTTCGCGCGCTTCGAGCAAGCGCGGCAAGTTGAGCCCGCCGAGAAGAGAAAGGGCGCCGGCCTGGAGCGCGGCGCGGCGGGTGACGCCTTGGCCGGTTCGCCAGGGCGAGCCGAGGATGGTCAGCATGCGATGCCCCCGAGACTCGTGAGCGACGATTCAAATCTACCGCGGGCCGGGCGTTGGAGCAACCAAAATGCCCTGTTCGCCTGGTCGGCGCCTGTCCGCGGTCTTGTGGGGTATGAAGGTCAGGAGAGCGGGGGTGGGAGCTGGCGTGCCGAGCCGGCGTCGAGCTCATTCCTCTTGCTCAGCCTGCCGAGATTAACAGCGGCGGGGGTAGGCCGGTTCGCCAGGGCGAGCCGAGGATGGTCAGCATGCGATGCCCCCCGATGCCATGTGACGACTTTCAACTTTAGCGGACGGGAGGGGTTGCGGCAATAAAAAAGGCTTGTGTCAGCAAGGCGATTCACTCGGAAGCAAACAGCGGAGAGCAAGTCTCCTTGCGTGAGTGGTTGGCGTAGGTGGCCCAGGTAGGCTCATAGTCGTCGGACGCTTGATTCCCCCAAACAGACCAGCCTGGGCGAGTCCCTCGCGCAAACAGTTCGAGACGTGGCCCCCGGCTGCAGGCTTCGATGATTTCGTAGAGTTCGTCCGGCTTGCGCGAATGCTCGCGCTTAAGACTTCTTATGATGTTGACCTGACGACGACCTGGCGGAAGGGTGCGCGCATTCTTTCCGCGCACTCCGAAGAGAATGAGCTCCGTAACGTTCCGAAAGTAGAAGCCGACCCCTCGACCGTCCGGCCCCCCGTCTTTCCGAATCTTGTGCCAAACGATGTTCGTTTTGTACCCAAAGCCCCAAGCGTCTAGAACTTGAAGACCTTGAAGAAGCAGTGCGTTGGGCACCCAAAGGTAAAGGTGGGCCGGCGTAGATGCGAGCTGCGCCACGGGAAGGCCCATTATCTCCTCAAGGGACATCGTTTGGTATCGCGACAAACGCTTGTGCTCCGGGGCCATCTTGCCCGTACGGTTTTGAAACTGCCACGGAGGATCCGCGAGTATTGTCCCAAATCTTCGACCCTTGTTCTGGTCTAGAAGATCCCGCGCGGTTAACTTCGGCATCGTCACCGTTCAATCCTCCCAATCCGTGATGAGTTGACGCTTAATTCCGAGGGCGAGTACCGGACAGCCGCCTTGTCGACCCGCCTCGAGGCGGTAGACAAGCTTCCCCATCCAGGTTGTGCTAGCGCCGTATTTCGTCTTCAGCAGCTTGGGACGCCTGGTCTTCGGGTCGATGCGGGGTTTCCCTTTCGCGTCGAGCTCGGGACCAAGTTCCTCGAAAACCGCGTTTAGGTCCGCGCTACGAGTTACAATGACGGCCACGTCAATCAAGTCGCAATCGTAGAAGGCGCGAAAGGCGTAGAGGTCCCTATCAAAGGTTTGGTCCTTGCTGTTCCACTCCACGTCGAACGCCACACGGCCTTTCACGAAGTCGATTTTGTGCCCGTCCAAGAAGTTCTTTTTTCGTAGTTTCTCGGGAGCCAACCCTGATTTCGCAAGTTCCTTTGTGTCCAATTCCTCGATCAAGTCCTCTTCTTCCTCCTGATCGCGTTTCTTCTTTAGCCGCCCGGTGATCTTCGTGATGATCAGATCCCCTTTGATCCGCATTTCCTGCCAGCCTAACGGGCGCAGGATCGCGGAGAACTTCTTGGGGATGTCCGACTCGTTTCCACCCCGCTTGCGGATTTCGGCAATAGTTAGGGAGAAGGCGCGTAGAGCTCCAAGAAGGCCTTCAAACTCCTGGGGCGCCGCCGTGAAAAGGATTTGGGCAGCGTTGCGGTAGTTCAGGACCTCGAACTTGTCCTGAATGTCCCGCGGCACGTAGGCTGAAATACCCTCGGAGCGGGCGGCCATTGCTTTTTTTCGCACCTCCTCGAAAGGAAAGCAATCAGTCAACAAGTGTACACGGCCGCGGCTTGATCGTCAACGAAAACCGAACCAAACTTCGGCTGGAGCGAGCCGCGCTCTGCTGACCGTGCCTTGCCGAAACCTCCAGTACTGGCGAGTTACGCCACTTACGATGACGCCTTCGAGCGCAGGACGCAGAGAAGCCACAATCATCGTGCGCCGCGAGCGCCTTGTCGACAAGCAGGCCCCTACATCCTCGCCTAGCTCGACTTGACGCAGAATGCCCTGTTCGCCTGGTCGGCGCCTGTCCGCGGTCTTGTGGGGTAAGAAGGTCAGGAGAGCGGGGACGGGAGCTCGCGTGCCGAGCCGGCGTCGAGCTTCATTCCTCTTGCTCAGCCTGCCGAGATTAACAGCGGCGGGGGTAGGTTCTTGCGGCCTGGGCAAGAGCGGTAAATGACCCAGAGGCTACCACTCGTTCGCGTTCAAGAGACGAAAAGAATAGGAGACTTAGCGAAAATTAGTTCGATGCCTGCGCTGTCAGCGTCGACCTATGAAGATGTCTTCGGAAACGTTGGTTGGTTATTTGACCTAGCTTTCCAGGTGGGTCATTACTTTAGAGAACGCTGCCGGGCTCCCTCGCTCAGCACCTTCGCTTTTTCTGTCCGGCACGCTCGTCAAGTGGGATCAACACGATGTTCCGGTTCAGTGTGGTCAGCTCCGCCCTCTTGCTCTTCGCCGTGACCGCCCCTCCCTCATGGGCCGACGGCCTGTTCGAGGAAACCTCCCGCGACTTCGGCGTGGTGCCGCGCGGCCAGGTCCTCACCTACCCGTTCCGGGTAGTGAACAACACGAGCAACACCGTTGTCATCAGCGGCGTGCGCGTCTCCTGCAATCGCTGCTCCTCCGCCCGCGCCCTG
This sequence comes from Gemmataceae bacterium, assembly GCA_046350295.1. GTDB lineage: Bacteria > Planctomycetota > Planctomycetia > Gemmatales > Gemmataceae > JAXMAR01. Next base: position 47,029 of record JAXMAR010000021.1, on the reverse strand, counting down.
GCGTCGACCCTGGCCCCCGGCCAGGAGACGTCGGTGATCGCCACCATGAACTCCGGGCTGTTCGAGGGGTTCAAGGAGATCACGGTCTACGTCAGCTTCAGCCAGCCCCGCTTCGAGGAGATCCAGCTCAAGGTCCGGGCCACCAGCCGGGACGACCTGGGCTTCTCCCCTGATTCCCTCAACTTCGGCCAGGTGAAACGTGGGAAGGAAGCGACCACCAGCATGACCGTGACCTTCTACGGCATGCCGACCACGCAGATCACCGAGATCAAGTCGGAGAGCAATTATGTCGTGCCCAGCCTCGAGGAGGTGAAGCGCGACGGCGGCGAGGTGGTGTACAAGATCAACGGCAAGCTCCGGGCCGACACCCCCGCCGGCAAATGGTTCACCGACCTGTGGATCAAGACCAACAACCCCGCCGTGCCGCGGCTGCGCGTGCCGGCGACGGTCGAGGTCGAGGGTTCCGCGGCCACGCTGCCCAACACCGTGGCGCTGGGGAAAGTGAAGGCGGGGGCCGAGACGGACCGCATCGTCGTCCTGCGCGGCGTCAAGGCGTTCCGCATCCTCAACATCAGCGGCACGGACGACAAGGTCCGCGTCCGCGAGGAGAAGACCGAGAGCAACAACGTCCACACGCTGACGTTGACGCTGCTCGCCGCTGAGCCGGGCGAGCTGAACCGGGTGATCCGCATCCAGACGGACCTGAAGAGCGGCGACATCCAGTTCAACGCCCAGGCCCAGATCGTGCCCTGACAACGGCTATCCATGGAACAAGGGTGTCCGACCGGCGGGTCGGACACCCTTGTTTCTTTGTGGTGTGGCGACTCCGCGGCGTCACCCTTTGACCGCCACCTGGCGCGGCTTGGCTTCCTGCGCCTTCGGCAGGTGTACGAGCAGGACACCGTTCTTCGCCTCGGCCTCGATGCGCGAGGCGTCGATCGTCTCGTGGATCTGGAAGACGCGGTAATAGTCCCCTGCCTCGTTTTCGTTGAAGAGGAGGGCGCCGGCGTGCGGCCTGCGCGTCGTCTTGCCTTGCAAGATCAGCTCCCCCTGCTCATACCTCAGGTCGATGTCGTTGGGACGCACCCCCGGCATCTCGGCGTAGAGAAGCAGCTCGCCGTCCGTCTCGAGGATATCGACGCGCGGCGTGTAATACCTGTTGTTGCGCGTCTGCTCGGCGACCTGGGCGCCGCTCGCCGTCGTGACCGTATTCTCCATGGCATCTCTCCTTTCTTCGTTTTGAATCGTCGGCTGTTCCGTTGGCCTCGTCAGGCCGTCTTGATGTTGATTTTGCGTGGCCGGGCCGCTTCGTGCTTGGGCAGACGAACCGTGAGGACGCCGTCCTCCAGGCGGGCCTCGACCTTGGCGTCGTCGACGGGGAACGGCAGGGCGATGGTGCGGACGAACTTGCCGAACTCGCGTTCCTGGCGGTGGACCGCGCTCTTGGCCGCCGCGGGCGCCTTGCGCTCCCCCTTCAGGGTCAGCTGGTTCTGGCCGGTGATGAAGATTTCGATGTCTTTGAGATCGAGGCCGGGTAGCTCCGCCTCGGCGACCAGCGTATCCCCATCCTCCCAGACATTGAGCGCCGGGAAGGCGCTTTCGCCCCAGGCGCGACCGTCGCCCCAGCGGCCGAACGCCCGGTTGACCTCGTTGTTCAACTGCTGCAAGGCGCTCCAGGCCGAGTTTCCAAACGGATTGACACGAGACCAGAACATGGTTTTTCCCTCCTTCGCTTGAGCCGGATGTGGCGTTGCATTAATAGAGCAAGGAGCGTGCCGAAGGGATTCAGCCGCCCGGCGCGGAAAGAAAGCCGAAGGGAAAGCGGCATTTGCGGCAACGGACCACGGCCCACCGGAGCGAAGCGCGGGCGACAAGACTGACAGCCGACTGTCAAATTGACAACCGGACGCCGGCGCGGCCGCGAAGTCCGGTAGAATAAGGCACGGTCATGACCCATCGATGTCGATAGGCGCCGAGCCGCGCGATGCCCAAGAGAGATGACGCGCTCGTCCTGGCGAAAGGCATGCTCGAAGCCCTGCGGCAAAGCCGGGGCTCCGGGGTGGTCCTCTCTCTGGCGGAGCTTGCCGCACGGGCCAGTCCGGGCACGAGCGAGGCCCTGATTCGAAAGGCCGTCAAGAAGAAGGCGTTTATCGAGCAGACGGTCGCGGCCCAGGTGAGCAACCTCGAGAGCCCGGTCGCGTTGCAGGAAGACGCCTCCGTTCTGGTCGCCAGTCCGCGTCTCTTCACCTTCCTGCTGCAACGGACGTGTACGCCGGCCAAGCCCGTCGTCGACCCCGACAAGCTCGCCGCCAAGCTGCCCGCGCCTCTTCAGCCTGCATGGCGCGAAGCGTTGCGGCGCCGGCTGGAGGCGAATGACCTTCCCGAGGCTCGGCTGATCGTTCAGGGCAGGAAGCGTCTCCTGCACTGGACGGTCTGGCCAATCCCGCGCAAGGCGGAAGAGACGCTGGCGGATGCGCTCCTGGCACGGCTCCGGGCGTGCCACCGGGCGTGCCAGGAGGCCGGGGCGGAGTCCTATCCGACGACTCTCGGCGCGCTCCAGGAGGCGGTCGACGCGAACGCCTCGGCAACGCTCTGGAAGAAGGTCCTGGCAACGACGGCGTTCCGTGAGACGGCGCTGCTCGCGCTGAAGGCGACCGCGGAGACGCCCATTGTCTTGCGGGCGGATCGCCAGCGGCTGCTCGAAAGCGATCTGCTGTTCCGGACCGTGCTCGACCTTTCGCGCTCGGCCGGGAGTCAGGCCCATAGCGCGGCCGAGCTCAAGAAGAAGGCGAACCGGGATTTGCAAGCGGAGTTCGCGGCGGCGCTGGAGCGCCGTGGCGCGGAGGGGCGCATGCCGGCGGGAATCGCGTCCGTTCTGCACAAGAAGAAGCGACTTTTCTTTCGGATGGACGACGCAGTCTGCGGCCGGCAGGTCGCGGCAACCGAGCGAGCAACAGCGGGGTCGGTCGCGCCGGTCGAGAGCGGAGCGTTCGCGCCCGCTTTTGACGCGGCCTTTGTGGAACTGGACCGGCGGGACGGAGGGTTGAACTTCGTCAGTCTTGTCGATTTGCGAAAGGCGCTGGGGACGCCGCACGAGGAGTTCGATCGGGAGCTGCAGCGCCTGCGCCTGGCCGGAAGGTATACTCTTAGTGCCGCGGAAGGACGTCACGGCATCGGTGCGGAAGCGCGTGGCGCGGCCATTCAGGAAGACGGCGCCCTGCTGCTCTATGTGTCGCGCCGGAGATGAAGCGCCCCACCAGTGGACAACCGCCATGCCGCCAACCGCCCCCCTTGACGTCTTCTTCGACGAGGTCCTCCGGACGAATCCGTTCGAGACCAATCGGGTCGTCCCGGCGCAGAGCGCCTGGGTCGACGCGGAGGATATCTTCGCGGACGTCTTCCGGCAACTGCTGGAGCGCGTGGAACTGGCGCATCGCGAGCGGCTGGCGCAGGGGATCCTCCTCTGGGGGGAGGCGGGCATCGGCAAGAGCCATCTGCTGGCCCGGCTGGAGCGTCGCCTGTGCGCCGACCCGCCGCAAGCGCTGTTCGTCGCGCTGGCGAACCTGCAGGCCGAGCCGGAACGCATGCCGCGGGCCCTCTTGCGCAGCGTCATGGGCGTGTTGACGGCGGGCCGCGCGGAGCGCTGGCGCGGCACGCCGCTTTGGCGCGCGGTCAACGGCATGCTGCGGACCGCCCTCGGCGGCGACACCGGGCGTGTCTACGGCATCCCGGAGGCGGAGCAGGCGTACCAGCGGCTGGTCGATACCCTGTGTCGCGAAACGCCAGGTCGCGCGGCTGTCCTGGACCGGACGGTCTTTGACGTGCTGCTGCGCTTCATCATCGGCGCGCTCGATCGGACGGGACGCCAGAATGATAGCGCGGACCTCGCCGTGCGCTGGCTGCGCGGCGATTGGCTGGACGCGGAAGATGCTGAGCGGCTCGGCGTCCCGATGACGGCGGACGGTGGCGGCATCGCGGACGACGAGCAGGTCAAGAAGACACTGGTTGCTCTGGCGCAGGTGGCGTTGCTCTGGGGCCGGCCGATGGTGCTGGTGCTCGACCAGGTGGACAACCTGGAGCCGGCGCAGTTCAAGGCGTTGACGCGGTTCCTGCACGCCCTGCTGGATGCCGCGAGCAACCTGGTCGTCATCACGGCCGGGGTCCAGGCGACGCTGGTTCAGTGGCGGCAGGAGAAAGTCGTCCAGGATTCGTCGTGGGACCGGCTGGCGCAGTTCACGGTCGAGCTGCAACGGTTGCCGCTCGCCGCGGCCGCGCCGCTGGTGACGGTCCGCCTCGATGACTTCTGCAAGCCTTTCGCGGGCATGGAGGAGGTGACGGGGCGGCGCCGCGATCCGTTTTCCGCTCGCCGCGGCCTGGTTCGAGCAGGTGGGGCGTGGCCGGTCGGACCTGAGGCCGCGCGACATGCTCAATCACGCCGCGGCGGCTGGCAAGAGCTACGCACGGCGCCGCGAGCGCGACAGGCGCCATCCGTCCCGAGGACCTGTTTCCCGCTCTCGGCGCTCGAGCCAAGGTTGACGAGCCGGCGCCCGCGGACGAAGGGGAGATCCAACGCGCGATCGAGCAGACGGTGCGGCGCCGCCTCGACGAGCTGCGGCAGCGCGAAAAGACCGCCCTCCAGACGCGCGGCTGGGACCCGGAGGGTTTGGCCGATGTTCTCAAGACCTTGACCGAATGCTGGCTGCGGCGCGCGGAGCACTGGCCCTTCCTGAAGAACGTCGAACGCGTCGCGGCCCAAGGTCAGCAACGGCCGACACTGCATTTGTTGCTGGAGCAGCGTCTGAGTCCGACCGGGCCGGACCTGCGGCGCGGCGTGGCCTGTCTGCTGGCGCCGGAGGGCAAAACGCTCACGGCGCAGCTCGAGCGCTTGCTGAAGCTGGAAGAGCCTCCCGACCAGCTTGTCCTGGTCCATGAGGAGCGGACGCCGCTCAAGCCCGGGGCGCAGGGCCGGACGAACCTGGCCGGGCTGCGCGACGTGTATGGCGAGAATCTGCATGTCATCGCCTTGTCGCACGACGAGCAGAGCTTGTTGTTCGCGCTCAAGGGGGTCCTGGGCCAGGCCAATTCTCCGGAGTTCGAAGTGGACCTGGCGGATGGCCAATCGCGCCGCATCGGCCGGGCGGAAGCGCTGGACGCGCTGCTGCGGGACGACGCTCTGGTCGGGGCGCGGCTCTTGCGCTTGCTGGTCAAGACGGAGGTGGCGGAGGGGACGCTGCTGGCGGCGGCCTCCGAGTGAATCAACGCCCTTCGACGACATTCAGGCGTCGGCGCCGCTTCTCGGCCGCCGCTTCCACGGTGCCGACGATCAAGGTGACCAGGTAATCCATCGGGCAGGGGCAATGCTCGGTGTGCAGATACGCACAGTGCGAGCAGATCTTGTCCCGGTTCCGCACCAGGTAGTCGGCGATGAAGGGGCTGTCGCCGGCGCGGATGGCCTGGACCAATTCGGGCAGATGCAGCTCGATGCCGCAGACCTTTCCCAGGGGCGCGCAAGGCGGCCCGCCCGGCGGTCGCTCGATGCAGCGGCTGCAAACCTGGTCCCGGATCAGCCGTAGCTCCTCGGCATATTCCTCGGCAAATTCCAGAGTGGCGGGCATGGCCGTCTCCTTCCCTTTTTCGGCCTCGTTCGATGTCGCCCCGTCGCAAACTGCACTTCGCGTGCCGTCGAGTTTGCGCCGCGGGCGCGGCTCCGGGCGCCGTCCACGTCGCGCGCTTCGTGACGGAATTCACAATCTCGAAAGAAAGCGCGCAAGCTTCAGAAACCCCTCCGTTGGCCTACCAGGGTCGACGTAAGGGGAGAGACGTCATGTTTGGCTTCGGGCAGAGAGCAGGGCCGCGCATCTTCGGCGCCGCGCTTATCTTCGCGTTGCTGATCGGCGTTGGTCAAGCGGCCAACGGCCTGGCGCCACGGCTCGGGGCGAGCGGCGAAAGCACGACCCGAACGGGGCCGCAAGATTCCTTCGTCGCCGCGCGGGCCGCGGCGCGGCTGCACCGGCTGAGCAGGGACGAGCAGGAGCGGTTGGTCGGCGTCGTGAAGATGGCGGGGTCCGCCGCGGAGAGAGGATACCTGACCAAGGCGATCGCCGCGGGGCACGCGCCGGTGATCATCGAGCGCTTTGCGGCGCGCATCCGGGGCAAGGACGCCGTCTGGCTCCGCAATCACCTCCGCCTGACCAGCAGCGACAAGGGCCTGGGCATCCGCCAGCAATGGAAGCACTCGTGCGGCCCGACCACGGTCATGGCCTTCCTCGGCGAGCTGGACCCGCTCTACGCGGAACGGGTCCATGCCGAGAATCCGAACTTTTATCTGCTCGACGAGCTGAACCCGACGCGCTACAACCCGCGCCTCGCCGCGGAGCAGAAGCGGCTGCTCGAGAAGAACACCAACCACGAGAAGGGAGGCAAGGCGGCGCCACGCGGCGGCAAGGCCGGAAAAGGACGCTGGAGCCTCGATCTCCTGAACGAGCACACGGCGCGGACCGGCCTCCGCTTCAGCTGGAAGCCGATCGGCGCCGGTTTCAGCGTGGCCGATGCGCTGCGCACGATCGAGGCGCTTGTCGCCCGCGGCGTTCCCGTTCCCATCGTGGTCGCCGCCGAGAAAAACAAGCACTGCGTCCTGATCACGGCGGTCTGGCACAAGGACGGACACACCGGTTTCAACGTCCACGACCCGTGGACCGGCCGCACGCTGCGGCGAAGCGCCGAGCAATTCATCACGGGGCGGCTGAACATCGCGAGCAACCAAAGGTTCCACGGCGTTTATTTGCCGACGCTTTTGCCGTTGTGACCCATTCCGTGCGGCAGGTGGATGAGCGCCGGTTTATCGCAAAGGCGCAAAGATCGCAAAGGCGCAAGAGAGCGCCGGTGTCTCGCAAAGGCTCTTTGCGTCCTTTGCGCCTTTGCGAGAAACCACTTCGAGACAGCGATCTCGCATAGCTCCCGGCGCCGCCATGCGTTAGGATTGCTCCCGCCGGGTGTCTTATCGTTGACACCTTGACCGGAGAGTCGCCATGCTGCGCCGCCTCGTTCCGTTAGCGCTAGCGCTAGCCGTACTTGTCCTTGCCACGTCCAACGCCTCGGCCGGCTGCTGGACGGAGATCGATCCGGGGGCCTTTGCCGGGGAATGCCCGGTCGTCATCCGCGGCCGGATCGTGTCGGTGACCGAGGCGCCCAAGGGGGGCGAGCGGCTGGACGACCTGGCGCGGATCAAGGTGACGGAAGTGCGGCGGGCGGAATTGAAGGATGTGCCGATCAAGGAGGGGGACCTGTTCACGGTCCACATGATCTCGAAGAACAACCGGCTGCGCACCTCCACCGATCTCAACTATCCGATCGGGACCGAGGCGCTTTGGCTGGTCAAGCTGACGGCGAAGGGGGAGTTCCGCATCGACGTCCACCCGGTGCAGAAACAGCCGGTGGACGCGAAGCTGCGCTTTGAGCTGCGGGACATTCGCGTTGGGACGAAGGGGGAAGAGGGGACGGGGACGAAGACGAAGCAGTGGTGGATCGCCATGGAACGCGACCGCATCGAGCGGGCGCAGCGGGACCGCGCCAAACACGAGGCAGTGCAGAAGGAGATCCGGGACATCGCCGGTGAGCTGGCGGCGGCGGACAACCTGGAGACCGTGCTCGCGCGCCGCTTCAAGCAGGCGGAACCCGATGTGCGGCGCTCGGTCTTGCAGCTGCGGGGCCGGGAGCAGCCGCTCGAAGGGGACCGGCTGGTGGACGTGGTGGAATGGACGCTGCGGCACGAGCCGGACGAGAACATCCGGAGTCACGCGGCCGACGCCCTGGCGTACACCGATAAACCCGGCAAGCGCGCCGGAGCGGTGCTGGCGGAGGCGCTGAAGGATAAGTCGCGCTCGGTGCGGCTGTTCGCCTGCCAGGCGCTCAAGTTCCGCAAGGCGACCGAGCAGGCGGAGCGCATCGCGCCGTTGTTGAAGGACGCGGACGCCGAGGTGCGCGACATGGCGCGGGAGACGCTGCAGGCGTTCGTGCGATTGCGGTAGGGCCGGGAGCGAGGAAGCGGGCCGGATCTTCCGGGGCGTTGCGGGAAGGCGCGTTCTCTTTCCGCTCGCACTCCCGTGACCTTGCCGCGGCGGGAGACGCGAGAAAGGAAGATCGTGAGCCGCCGCGCCGTCCTTGTACCGTTGACTTGCCTTCTGGCGAGCGGCTGGTACGCCCTGGGTCTGGCCGCTTTCTTCGAGAACGGCATCGGTTGCGACGTCAACCGCCAGTGGATCGTCTGCCAGTACGTGCGGCGGGGAACGGACCCGTACGCCCTGGCCCATGCGACTTTGAAGCATCACTACGGCGATGTCGTCCCGGCCGGCATGAAGCTGTACGACATCCCGCGTACGGCCCCCCCCGAGAGAGCCGCGGAGGTCATCCCCGAACTGGGGCCGCCGGAGGCGACCTATCCCCCTTCCGCCATCGGACTGCTCCTTGTCCTCGTCGGCTGGTTACCGGACTGGCGCGTTGTCCTCGGCGTGTGGCCCGTGGTGAACGCGCTGGGCGCCGGTTCCGTCATTTTCCTTCTCGCGCGGCGGTTCCGGAGACCGGGGACCCGGCCGGCGGCCGAGGACGCGCTTGCCGTCGCCTGGTTGTTCTTGCTGTTCGCCCCTTCTTACAGCGTCGTCGAGGCGGGACAGTTCACGTTCTTGATCCTCGCCTCGCTGCTGGTCGCATGCCGGCGCGAGGCCAGCGACTGGCTGGCCGGTCCGCTGCTGGCGCTGGCCCTCATCAAGCCGAGCCTGACGCTGCCGTTCCTTGCCGTGCCCGTCCTGCAAAAGCGCTGGCTGCGTCTGGGCATCGCCTGCGGCATCCATGCGCTCGCGCTAGGCGGCGTCGCCTGGCTGGTGGAGCGCGACCCGCTGACGCTCATGCTGGAGTGGCTGCGCGTCACCCCGTATCTCTTGCCGGGCATGTATTCGATGCAGGAAGTGGTGAACGCTCTGGGCTGGCAAACCACTCTCATGGGCAAAGTCATTCCCTGGGCGCTGCTGCTCACGATCTGGCTCGTCGCCTGGCTCGGGCGCGGGGCCGGCGCGGGCCGGTTGTTCGCCTTTCTCGGCGTCGCGAGTATGCTCTGGATCTATCATGGCGCGTATGACTTCGTCTCTTTGCTCCCCGCGCTCCTCCTGATGATGGGTTGGATCGAGCGCGGCGCGGTCCCCCTCGCAGCAAAGCCGTGGTGGACGTGGAACGGTCCGGCGGCCGGCGTCGTCTGCTATCTCGTGCTCACCGTCGCCCTGAGCCCGCCCATTGTCGGCGGCGGCTCGCTCTTCTCGCGCGGCTTTCGGTGGCTCGGGCGCGCGACGCTGGTCTATCTCCTGGCCGTCGTCACTAGCCGGCTGTTCGAAGTCCGTGCGACTATTGGCAATGGCGCCGCGAACCAAGGGCTCAGCGCCGGAGCAGAAACTCCTTCGAGTTGAGCACGGCCCAGAGGACGTCTTCCAGGGCGCGGCGCCGCTCGGCGCCGGCGCGGCGCAGATGCCCTTCGACGATGTCGATCTCGCGGCGCGTCGGGCGCCGCGCCAGCGCCGCCAGGTACAGCTCTTCGGCGACTTCCATTCCGCTCGCGCTGCGGTCGAGCAAGCGTTTGAGCCGCGGCGAGGTCTCAATCTTCCTGGCGAGCCCCTCGTTGTTGATCATGATCATGGCCTGCTGCAAGGTGGCGTCGCCGGAGCGCTCGCATTCGCAGGCGAGGAGCCGCTCGGGCCGGCCGAACGCCTTGAGGAACACGGTCGCCCCCTTGACGCCCGGTAACTGCACGCTGCGCAGCCCGGGGGGAAAGCCGTCGAATGTTTCCGGGACCCCGGTCACCTGCGAGATCGCGTCGAGCAGCAGCTCGGCTTGGAGCCGCTGCGGGATCACCCGGCTGAAGTTCAGGTCCTCCTCGTTGGTCGGCCTGGGCTTGTAAGAGGTCTGATAGGCGCGCGACAGGAGGATGGTCCGGATCAGCTTCTTCTGACTGAAGCCGCTGTCGCTGAGTGTCCGGGCCAGGTCGGCGAGGAGGGGCTCGTTGCTGGCGGGGTTGGATTCGCGGAAGTCGTCGGGCGGATCGACAAGGCCGCGGCCCATGAGGTGATACCAGACGCGGTTGGCCATGACGCGGGCGAAGAACGGGTTTTCCTTGCCGGTGACCCAGGTGGCGAGCGGTGGCAGGCGGTCGGCGTCCGTCGCGAGGGAAGGCGCCGGGCTTCCGGGCAGGCGCAGGGGCGCGGGTCCCTTGAGAAGCGGATGGGGCGTCTCCCCCTCGCGGTCCATGTAGACGATCATCTCGCCGACCAGCTCGTGCTTGTCGAGCTTGTCCTTGCGCTTGTTGTCGGACATGCGCGTCTTGACGCGGGAGAAGAAGGCGGAGAGGCCGTAGTAGTCGTCCTGGGTCCAGCGATCAAAGGGATGGTTGTGGCAGCGGGCGCAGGCGATGCGGACGCCGAGGAAGAGCTGCGCGGTCGTCTCGGCCGCCTTGGTCGGCTCCAGGTTGGTGCGGTAGTAGTTGGCCTCGGGGTGCTCGTAGGTGCTGCCGCGGCCGGTGAGGAGCGCGCGGGCAAAGCGGTCGAGCGGCACATCGAGGGCGAACTGGGCGCGCAGCCATTCGTTGAAGAGGCGCACGCCCTTGGCGTCGACCGCCTTTTCCTCGTTGCGGAGCAGATCGGCCCAGCGCATGGCCCAGAGGTCGGCGTACTCGGGACGGGCCAGCAAGCGATCAATCAGCTTCGCGCGTTTGTCGGGCGCCCTGTCGGCAAAGAACGCCCTGGCCTCGTCGACCGTCGGCAAGACGCCGCAGACGTCGAGGAAGACGCGGCGCAGGAAGGTGGCGTCATCGGCGATAGCGGAGGGCTCGACCTGGAGCGCCTGGAGGCGCGCGTCGATGTGCCTGTCGATGAAGTTGTGGATGGGGGGATCGGGCCAGCGAAAGCCGGGACGCTCGGGTACGAACGCCAGGCGGACCGGAACGCGGCGATCGAGGTAGCGGACGACGACGGTCGTCTCCCCCGGCCCGCTCGCGACCACCTCGCCGGTCCTGGAAATCGTGACGAGATCGTTGGACGGATCGAAGACCGCCAGATGCGTGACATCGCGCCACAGGCCGTCGCTGAAGCGGGCGCGGACGGCAAGCTTTTGCCGGTTGACGCCGTTGAGGAGATAGCGCTCGCGCGGCGCGACGTCGAGTTCCTCGAGCGTCAAGGTTTCCGCCGGATCGGCGCGGGCGCCGCCGGCGATCCAACGGTGCAGGATGCGGTATTCCTCCGAGTCGACGCCGAAGCGCACGCCCCCCTCGTGGGGGATCTGGCCGGTCGGCTTGAGGAGCACGAGGCTCTGGCTGGGGTCGATGAGATTGACGCGCCGCCCTTGCGTATCGCGTGTCAAGGCGTCGAGATCGAACGCCGGATTCTCGCCGCGCAGGGAGAGGCGAAAGCCGTTCTTGCCGTTGAAGTTGCCGTGGCAGGTACCCATGTTGCAACCGGCCCGGCTGAACACGGCCATGACCTGGTTGCGGAAGCTGAAGGGGAGCGGCTCGCGCTCCTGGGCGCATACCGGGAGCGCAACCAGACCGAGAATGGCGCACGGGACAAAGACTCGCAGGCTCATGCAGGCGCTCCGTGGTGCACGGTCCATTCTACTCAGACGAGGCTCGCCAGGATTTCACCGCGCTCTCCATCGCCCCGATCCCGACGTCGTCGCAGGCCAGCCGCTTCACTTGCGGCGCCACGACGTGGAGCGTCTCCAGGTTCTCGTTGATCCAGGCGATCAGTTCCAGGGCGTCCTCCGCCGCCGGAATCGCGACGCCCCCGCTCATGTCCTCGGCGATCTGCCGCAGGTGGCGCAGCGTCGCCGGGTGTTCCCACATCAGGGTGTTCATAGCCGGCGCCAGGACGACGCGCCGTCCCCGGTGCCAGGCGCGATAGACGCAGGTCAGGCAGTTGTCGCAGATCCCGAGCGCCAGCTTCGCCAGCGTGTTGGCATCCAGAGGGGCGATCACCAGCGCCTGCCCCCAGCGGCGCAGCTCGATGTGCAAGACGTTGTCGCCGCGCGCGTATCTGCCTCCTTCCGCCTGGGCCGGCCACTCGTCCTCGTCGAGCACCACCACGCTCGGATCGCGCCGCGGGCCTCCGCTCAGCGCCGCCCCATCGAAGAAGTAGACGGATGCCGCGGTCGCCACCACCTTCACGTCGTGCCCGGACGACTTCAACTCCTCGAACAGGAGCGGGGTGTGGATCGCCGCCACGGAGCCCGTTACGCCAAGGATGACCCGGGCCATTCGCCAGCCCTCGAATTATTTTGTATAACCAGTTGACGGTTGGTTATACGTTGTATTAAAGTATTACTTCGTCATTCTCAACGGAGTCCGTCCCGTGTTAAAACGGCGCAAAGCATTCACCTTGATCGAGTTACTCGTCGTCATCGCCATCATTGCGATCCTCATTGCCCTGCTCGTCCCGGCGGTGCAGAAGGTCCGCGAATCGGCGGCCCGGACGCAATGCCGCAATAATCTGCGGCAAATCGGACTCGCTTTGCACGGCTATCACGACCGCAACAAGATGTTCCCCCCCGGCTATGCCTCGAACGTGAACGGGGCCGGACAGGACACCGGACCCGGCTGGGGCTGGGCCGCGTATCTGCTGGATGACCTGGAACAGGCCCCTCTCAAACGGCAGATTCGCTTCGCCCTCGCGATCTCCGATTCCGCCAACGCGGCGTCGCGGGTGCAGCAACTCGCCGTTTTCCTCTGCCCCTCCGACGACTCCGCCGGGCCGTTCGTCGCCTCGGGCACGTCCGCGACCATCGCCCACGCCAATTATGTCGCCATGTTCGGCACGCCCGAAATCACGGACAACTCGGGCGCGGGCAATGGCGCATTCTATCGCAACAGCCGGACACGCATCGCCGACATCAGCGACGGCACGAGCAACACCTGCTTCGTCGGCGAACGCAGCAGCAACCTCGCGCTCGCCACGTGGACCGGGGCCGTCACCGGCGCTTCGGTGCCGCCGATCAAGGCCAGTCCTCTGGGACCGGAGGGAGCGCCGGTTCTCGTCCTCGGTCACACCGGCTACGCGGCCGAGGGACATACGCCCAACAACCCGATCAATCACGTCGACGATTTCTTCAGCCGCCACAGTCAGGGGGTCAACTTCCTCTTCGGCGACGGTTCCGTCCGCAACATCGGCGACACCATCAGCCCGAGCCTATGGCAGGCCCTCGGCACCCGCGCCGGCGGCGAAGTGGTCTCCAGCGACGGCCTCGAGTAGGTCCGGCGAGCCGAGCCGGACCGGCGTGAACACGCGCGAAACCGTCATGACGCCGTCCGGCCCCGCTCGGCTCGCGGGGCCTACTGAATTAGCAGACCTCCCGGATCGGCGTTCCCCGCGATAGCGGCGTCGGTCTGCCGGTCTGATCGGCCATTTCGCGACGATAGTCGATGCCCAGGCAGTCGTACACCGTGGCGCAGAGATCGGCGGGACGGCACACCCGTCCCTCGCGCGGGTAGGCGCCGTGGCCGTCCGATTGACCGAGGACGGCGCCGGATCGCACGCCGCCGCCGGCGAGGAGCGCCGAGTAGGAATGCTCCCAGTGGTCGCGACCGGCGTTGGCGTTGATGCGCGGCGTGCGGCCGAACTCTCCCATCACGAGGAGCAGCGTCCGCTCGGCCAGGCCGCGTTCATCCAGGTCGTCGATCAGGGTGGAGAGGGCGCGATCGAGCGGCGGCAGGAGCTGGTGGCGCAGCTTGCGGAAGTTGTCGGCGTGCGTGTCCCACGCGTCCTGCGGCGTCTTGCCGTTGAAGGCGGAGCAGACGGTGACGAGTTTGACGCCCGCCTCGATGAGCCGCCGGGCGAGGAGACAGGATTGGCCCAGGGTATCGCGTCCATAGCGATCTCTGAGGCCGGCCGGCTCGCGCTCCAGCTCGAAGGCGCGCCGGGTCGCCGGGCTGGTCAGCAGCGCCGCCGCACGTTCGTGATAGATGCCCAGCCCGCGCGCCTCGGCGGATCGCTCCAGCGCCGCCGCCTGACGGTCGACGCGGGCCAGCAAGGCGCGACGATCGGCGAGCCGGGCGGCGCTCATGTCGGCCGGCAAGCTCAGCTCCGCGACATCGAAATCGGCCTGGCTTGGGTCCTTGATCACCGCGAACGGATCGTATTGCCGGCCGAGGAAGCCGGCGAACTGCCCCGGCGTCAGGTTTCCGACATCGGTCGCGAGCTGCGGCAACTGCACGAAGCGCGGCAGCCGAGAATCGCCTGGGGCAAAGCGGGCGACGACGGAGCCGAGGTTGGGATGGTCGGCCGGCGTCGCAGTGAGGGCAACGGCGTCGCGGCTGGGGGGATAGCCGGTGAGCGCCTCGTAGGCCGCCGATTGATGGTGCGTGCTGGTCTGGGCGCAGGTGCGAATGACGGCGAAGCGATGGTTGCGCTGCGCGAGGAGCGGGATGTGCTCACCGAAGAGGACGCCCGGCAGACGCGTGCGGCGAACGCCGTGCTCGCCGCGGATGCCGTCGGGCGCATCGGGCTTGGGATCGAAGGTCTCGAACTGGCTCGGGGCTCCCCACAGGAAGAGGAGGATGCAGGCGTCGGCGCGGGGACGCGTCTCCGAAGGCTCCGCGCGAGCGCGCAGCAGATGAGGCAATGTCAGGCCGGCGGCGCCGAGAGCGCCGGCGCGGAGCAGATCGCGGCGGGTGGGATGAACAAGATGAGGCATGTTGACCTCAGCGAGATTTCGCCATTGTAACCCGTTTGCCTGTCCCGCAACAGATTTCGCATGACGGAACGGCGCCGCTTCCTTTAGGATGATGGCGTGTCGCTCTAAAATCATAGGGACGCAACCAATGTCCCCACACGTCATCCGTCAATTGCAAAACGCCGTTCCGTTTCAGCCCTACGTTATCCACACCGTGGATGGGCGCGCGTTTCGGATTCCGAGTCGCGAGTTTGTGAGCATGAACGAAAGCGGGCGGACCATTTTCGTTTGGGAGAAGCAGGACCGCTTCAACTTCCTGGACTCCATCCTGGTTTCCCGCGTCGAACTGGGGCCGAGCAGCCCGGAAACCACCTCCAACGGCGCGGCGCCGCCGCAAGAAGCCTGAGCTATCCAACCTCCAGAAACCGCTCCGGAATCGCCTGACGCAGCACGTCGTCCGGCGTCGGCTTTCCCGTCAGCAGCTTCGCCTGGGCGCCGAGGCGCGCCAGCAGCAGTTGAAGAGGGTCGACGGTCAGGCAGTTGCGCACCTGGGCGTCGATCAAGAGTTGCGAGGATCCCGCGGTCGCCGTCAGGTCCATCACGACCATCCCCGGCTTGAAGTAGCCCGGGTGGATGCCGGCGTCCCGGCCGCTTGACTGGCGTTCCTCGTCGCACAAAATCAGGACGTCGTGCATCGTGGTGTAGAGAGCGTCGAAGCCGATGGCCCGGCAGCTCAGCTCCTGGGCGAGGGCGAGAGCGGCCTTCTTCTGGTGGCTTGCCAGGATGGCGTTGCCGCCCAGTCGTTGCACCTCGGTCGCGAGGATCTTGGTGGCCGGGGTGAGGCCGGCGATCATCACCATGCGGTCCTTGATGGGGTTCTCGACCGAAAACTTTTGCCGCAGCGTCGCGGTCAGCGCTTCCATCCAGGCCTGGCTGGCGCAGTGGAAGCCGTGCCAGGCGTTCTGTTTCTGGATGAGCAGGTCGACGGCGCCGACGGTCTTGGCCGTGCCGTGCAGCTCGGGGCCGATCTCGAGGATGTCGCGCTGGTGCTCGGGGTCGATGACGGCGGCGCCGAGCTTGACGGCCTCCATGACTTTGCGGAAGAGCTTCATGTTGCCGACGCCCATGGGCAGGCAGCGGAAGTTGAGCTGATGATGGGCCAGGGCCGCGTTGAGGGCGGCGACGGCGATGGTGGCGCGGTCCTCGAAGCCGGTGACACCGACGAAGCGCGTCTGCTTGTCGATCTTGTGCAGGTGATAGACGCTCTCCAGGTCGCCGACCGTCGGCTGTCCCGGGTAGGCTTCCATGCCGCGCTCGAGGGCCGCGTAGGTCCAGGGCGCTCCGATGCGCTGGCCCAGGAGAGTGAGCATGATGCCGGGCTTGCCCAGGCCGACGACGACGGTCGGCACGGTCGCCTTCGCGAGGATTTGCACGAGCGGCCAGGCTTCCTCGGGGGTGCGGGCCAGCGTCGTGAGCTTGATGACGTCCGGGCTTTTGGTCTTGGCCTCCTCGTAGATGTCGAGGATATCGACGGGGGTCTCACGCAGGTTCGTGTAGGAGATGACGCGCTGCGAGGGGGGAAAGCGGCGGATGTCGTCGGCGGCGTCGAGCTCGATCTCGACGTAATCGGCCTTGCTGATGATGCACTGGCGCAGGATGGCGAGGCGCTCGGGCTCCGTGCCGTCGAAGAAGCCGCCGTCCTGGGGCCGGCGACAGGCCATGATGACGGGCTTGGGCTTGTGCGTCATCAGCTCGGCGATCTCGGGGGCTTTGCCGAAGCGGTCGAGGCGGATCTCGAGGAGGTCGCACTGCCGGGCCGCGTTGAGCATGTCGACGAGGGCGAGGCGGCGTGATTCCTGGTTGATGGAGATGCAGATCATGTCGAGGCGTCGTTTGGCGACAAGGGGGTCAATCGAATCCGGGCGCCGGTCGGCGACCGGCGGTGGAGCGACTCCCTGAGTTTCCGCCGCGGATCGAAGGAAGGCAACAAAAAACGGGGCGCCTCAGGTCGAGCCTGGAAAATGTCCTTTTTTTGACTTCCTACGAACCACAACCTAATTTTGTCGAGTGGCTGTGTCTTTCAATCCGGAGGCTTCGATGGAAGTCCAATTGTTGATCGGTCTGATGGGAACGCTCACCGTGGTCGCCGTCTACTTCTGGCTGATCAAGCCGCGCCAGGCGAAAGACACGCAGCCGAAGCAGTAAGATGATCCAGGGCCCGGCAGGACCCCCTTTCCCGCGGCTGCCTTCTTGTGCGGACGCCACGTTCACCTGCCGCCGTCTCCTGGTCTCTCGATGCCGATCTACCTCGACTACAGCTCCACCACGCCTCTCTTGCCTCCCGTCCTGGAGGCGATGCTGCCCTATTTCTCCGAGCGGTTCGGCAATCCCTCCAGCAGCCATTCTTATGGCCGGCATGCGCGGCGCGGCCTCGATGAGGCGCGCGCGAAGCTCGCCCACCTCCTCGACTGCCGGCCCGACGAAATCCTGTTCACGAGCGGGGCGACCGAGGCGAACAACCTGGCGCTCTTCGGCCTGGCCGAGGCGCGGCGCGGAACCGAGCCGGGCACGATCCTGACCAGCGGCATCGAGCACCCCTGCGTGACGGAGCCGCTGGCGCGCCTGGCCGAGGACGGCTTCCGCTTGCGCAACATGATGGTCGGCGCGACCGGCATGGTCGTGCCGCACGTCGCCGATTCGGAGATCGCCTTCGCGACCTTGATGCTGGCGAATCATGAAACCGGCGCCTTGCAGCCCGTCGGCGCTCTGGCGGCGGCGCTCGGGGCCGTCCCGCTCCATTGCGACGCCGCGGCGGCCGTCGGCAAGGTCCCGGTCTCGTTCCGCGGACTCGGCGCCGCCACGCTGACGTTGAGCGCCCACAAGTTCCACGGGCCCAAAGGCGTCGGCGCCTTGATCGTCCAGCGCGGCGTGCGCCTGACGCCGCGGCTCTTCGGCGGACATCAACAGCAGGGCAAGCGGCCTGGCACGGAGCCGGTCCCGCTCATCGTCGGCATGGCGAAGGCGTTGGAGCTGGCGCTCGAAGATTGGGAGGGGAAGCGGCGCCGCGTCCAAATGCTGCGCGAGCGGTTTCTGGAGAGCTTGCGCGAGGCCGAGCCGATCCACGTCAACGGGCCGGACGACGCGCTGCCGCACGTCCTCAACGTCTCCTTCCCCGGCTGCAAGGCGGACGCGCTGTTGATGCGGCTGGACCTGGCGGGCGTCGCCTGTTCGACGGGCTCAGCCTGCTCGAGCGGGTCCTTGCTCCCGTCGCCGGTCCTGCGCGCCATGGGACTCGAGGGCGATCTTCTCACCTCGGCGATGCGTTTCAGCTTCAGCCCGCTCTTGACGGAGGACGAGATCGACGAGGCGGGCCGGCGCGTGATAGAGAGCGTCCGCAGCCTGCGTGAAAAGGTTGAGGAATGAAAGACACCTGTCCTATTCCGCGCGCAGCCGCCCCGCCAGCAGCTGGTGGAAGTAATACCCGCCGGTCTCGCGTTTCACGCTGAAGCGGCCCGTTTTGTACGACGCGCTCTTGAGCCCGCGCTGCACCTCCTCGCAGACGCCCATGTCCTCGAGCTGCACCTGGTGCGCCACGGCCATGCTGTCGGCGATGAAGCGCCGCGCTTCTTCCCCCTCGACATCGGGAAAATAAAAGTCGAAAATGACGCGGCAGCGATCGGGACCGAGGGGAAGCACCAGGTTGGTGTCCATGACGCCTGAATAGAGATTGACCATCAGGTTGGGGAAGAGCCACCAGTAATAGGCCTGGCCGGTGCGCGTCTTGCCGACCTGGGCGTCGTCCGAGGCGACCATCGGCGCCGATTGCAGGCAGGAGAGGCCGAGGTTCTCGGCGCGGTACTTCGAGTAATCGAGGGCGCTGGCGAGGCCGGGGTGGACGGTGTTGACGTGGTAGCCGCCGTCCTGAAAGTTGTCGACGAAGACCTTCCAGTTGCAGCCCAGCTCGTATTCCTTGCGGCCGGCGAAGTGGAGCCGGTCCAGGCCCAGGTCGCGCGTCCGCTCGAAGAAGGGGGCGAGCGAGTCGTCCAGCGAAAGCGCCGGCATCTTCTGGTGTACGAAGACGAACGGCGGCTTCTCCGCCACGGCCATCGGCGGCAGCCCCTGCGCGTCGCGGCAGAAGTCCTCGACGCCATCGAACTCCGGCACGCCGCGCAGCCGGCCCGCCAGGTCGTAGGTCCAGCCATGGTAACGGCAGCGCAGCTTCGTCGCCTTGCCGTCGGGCAGGTTGATGACTTGCGCGGCCCGGTGCCGGCACACGTTGTAAAACGCCCGCAAGACGCCGTCCTCGCCGCGCACGACCAGCACCGGCTCGCCGGCCATCTCGATGGTCGCGAAGGCGCCCGGCTCGGCGACCTGATCGCTGCGGCAGGCGAGCAGCCAGCTGCCGGCGAAGACGCGCTCGCGCTCCAGGGCGTAGATCTCCTCGTCGAAGTACCAGGAGCTGGGGATGGTCCGTGCGCGCGCCAGCGGCAGATGGCCGTCGAAGGCGAGCAGTTTTTCCTCGAGCGTTGGCGACATGGCAAGCCCCATGGTCGTTGTCCGTAACCCGATGTCATTCTAAATCGGAACGAGGGATTCTGTCCGCGCCGTTCTTGTCGGAGCCAGAGCAGTGGGTGGCACGACGTGCCACCCAACGCGTGCCACACGCCAACCCCCGTCGCTCACGCTTCCGGCTCCGATTTGCTACATTGCCCCCATGCGTGAAGTCTTCGAGCACACCGCCGATCTCGGCTTGCGCGTGCGCGCCGCGGACCTGAACGGGCTCTTCGTCGAGGCCGCCCAGGCGCTGTTCGAGGCGGTCTGCCCCGATCTGGCGTCGATCCGTCCCGAACGGCGCGTCGAGGTTCGCGTCGCGGGGGACGAGCCTGATTTCCTTCTCTTCGATTGGCTCAAGGAGTTGCTTTACCACTTCGACGCGGAGCATCTTCTCTTCGGCCGCTTCGAGGCGAAGGTGACGGACAAAGGCGTGACCGGCGCCGCCTGGGGCGAGCCGATTGACGAGAGCCGGCACGTCTTGGAGCATGAAGTGAAGGCGATCACGTACCACGGCCTGCGCGTGGAGAAGGATGCGGACGGGTGGCTGGCGGAGGTGATTGTCGATATTTGACGTGATCCGTTTAGCACCGGTTCGCAGAACCGGGCGGGCTTGCCGCGGTGGTCCTCAACTCCCGGCTCCCGAGGCCTCCTTCGCCAGCTTCGCCTCATAGAGCATGATCTCCTCCGTGTACTCTCGCATCATCGTCTTGTAGGAGCGCCGAACGCTGGCGAGGTGGTCGGACGAGAGGTCCGTCCGCTTCTCGATCGCAGCAAGCCGCGCTTCGAGATCGCGCAGCTTTTCCTTCGTCTGCTCGTAGCCCTCTGGCGTCAACGTCTCCTTCATAGTTCCACCTCCACCACGCCCTTGGGCCTGCCGCTCCGATCGGTCCCCAACTGCGTCGTCGCCCACGCTTCGAAATCCGCATCATCCGCCGCGACGATGATTTGAAGAAACGGCCAAATCAACTCATCATCGTCCAGCTTCTTCGAGCCGCGCGGATAGTCGTCCCCGGGCAAGATGACCACATCAACATCATTGGGAGCGGGCTTCGCGGTGACGAAGCTGCCATCGACCAACAGCCGTCGCACACCAGCGGCGCGGGCCGCCTCGACCAACCGGCCCAACTCCTCGGTCTCCGCGACCCGCTCTGCCGAACCGCTTCCGAACCGAGCCGCCAATTCGGCGAACGACGACGAATGGATGCCTGGCGGCAGATTCCCGAAGAGGTCGAAGGCGGGTAACATGGCGATTAGACGATTATAACGCTCGCCGACGCGGCAAGCGAGGCGAATGCCCACTGTACAACCCTCTAAGACGCCCATGAGCACCACCGGCAAGCTAGTCGGCATCGACCTCGGCACCACGTTCTCCGCCATCGCCACCCTCGATGACCGCGGCCAGGCGATCACCTTGCCCAACGTCGAGGGGGAGATGCTCACCCCCAGCGCCGTCCTCCTCGGCGAGGATTACGCCGTCGTCGGCCAGGCGGCGCGCGACGTCGGCCTGGAGCAGCCGGGCAGCGTCGCCCAGGCCGTCAAGCGGCACATGGGGCAGCCGCTTTACGGGCAGAAGATCAATGGCCGCGACTTCCGGCCGGAGACGCTGTCGGCGATCATCCTGCGCAAGCTGGTGCAGGACGCGGAAGCGCGGATCGGGCCGGTCAGCAAGGCGGTCATCACCGTGCCGGCCTACTTCGACGACACGCGGCGCAAGGCGACCAAGGACGCCGGGCGCATCGCCGGCCTGGACGTGCTCGACATCCTCGACGAGCCGACCGCCGCCGCCCTGGCCTACTCGTTCCAGACCAAGCAGCACATCGGCTCGATCACCGCCCACGGCGCCCTCGGCATCCAGGAGGAGACGGTGCTGGTCTACGACCTCGGGGGCGGCACGTTCGACGTCACCGTCGTCCGCCTGACGCCCAAGCGCTTCGAGTGTCTGGCCATCGAAGGGGACGTGCGTCTGGGGGGCAAGGACTGGGACGACCGCATCGTCGACTGGATGGCGACCAAGTTCCAGGCGCAGCACGGCGAGGACCCGCGCTCCGATCCGGTCAGCCTGGCCACGCTCGTCAGCAACGCCGAGCGGGCCAAGCGCACGCTGAGCAAGCTGCCGCAGACCAACATCACGTGCAGCCACGCCGGCAAGGTGCTGACGGCGACGCTGACGCGCGGCGAGTTCGAGACCATGACGCGCGACCTGCTGAGCGCACGCGCCTGACCGCCCAGCAGGTGCTGCGCCAGGCCAAGCTCGACTGGGCCAGGATCAACCGCCTGTTGATGGTCGGCGGCTCCACCCACATGCCGATGACAAGCCAGATGCTGCGCGAGGTGAGCGGCAAGGAGCCCGACCACAGCCTGGCCGTGAGCGAGGTGGTGGCGCGCGGCGCGGCGCTGCACGCCGGCATCGTCGCCGCCCGGCTGGGAGCGCCCGTCCGCGACGCCCTCGACGCCCAGGTCGGCGACCTGCTCGAGGACGTGGTCGAGATCAACGTGAACTCGCACAGCCTCGGCATCGAGATCCGCCAGCACGATCAGCGTCTCAACGACATCCTCATCCCCAAGAACACGCAGCTGCCGACCGCCTCGAGCCGCGTCTACCGCACGGTCACCGAGAACCAGCCGCGCGTCCGCGTCAAGGTGCTGCAAGGGGAGGCGCCGCAGGCCGACACGTGCATCTCGATCGGCGAATGCTGGATCGAGGGCATGGCGCCCAACCTGCCCAAGGGGGCGCCGATCCAGGTCCGCTGCGGCGTCGGCTCCAACGGCCTCATCGACGTCATGGCCCTCGACATGACCAGCGGCAAGATGGCCCGCACGGAGATCCATCGTTCGAGCGGCCTATCGGACGCCGAGATCGCGCGCGAGGGGGAGTGGCTGCGCGGGCTCAAGATTCAGTGATGGATTGCGCGGCGTTTGGCGAGTATTGCGCCCCCTTCGCGGCCGACAAGCGCCGGCTGTTGCTGAGCCGTCGCCGAAGTGGTACGATTCTGAAAGAGCGTCTTGGTTGGGGAGGGGAGTGATGGATCGGGAAACATTCACCGCGACAATTCGTGCGTTCAAGCACCGGACCCCATTCCGGCCCTTCACGGTGGTGACCGTCAGTGGCAATCGCCATGAAGTGGGCCACCCGGACACGCTGGCGGTAAAGGATGGAGTGGCCGTCGTGTTGGGCCCGGTCGGCGTCCCGACGATTTTCGACCACGAGGGCGTCAGTGAGGTCATCGGCGACCTTTCCGGTCGTGGCGCCGAGGCCTGACCTGGCCACCGGCTGAGGCTGTCCGGGGCGCCGTCCTGTCTTTCCGCTCTTCAACATTCTTGCATCAGGTGTGACCACGCTTTCCCGTGGTGGGCGTGTGCCCTCGTACCTGCTTCATCGGCTACTTGCCGCTCGCTCTGGCGTTTTTGCAAGGGAGGTTCGTCGATCTGGGCTTCGAAAACCTTCGCTTGTCCTCTCCGGAACGTACTCGCTCGATCGCCGGTACGTCAGACGCGCCAACGGCGTCATCACAACGTAGCTACCAAATCGCCGGCGGCTGGTTTAGGCTCAAGATAGGTGGATCCTTCCTCGAGCGCCGGGGCTGCGCGCGGCCCCGGCGTCTTCCTCACTTCTGCGCGCTTCTCTGGAGATTGTCATGGACCTGTCACGTTTTTCTTTGGATGCATTGCTGGCGAACGGGAATGGGAATGGCGTGTCGCATGCGGAGAAACCGGCGGCGGCGTCTGCGCCTCGGCAAGACGCGGCGGACGCGAAGCCGCAAGCGGAGGGCGGGACACCGGGAGGGAGACGCGTGCGGAGAGGGCGGCGGCGCCCGCAGGCTCGAAGACTCGCCTGCGGGCTTGGACTCGGCTGCGGGCTTGCGGACGGGGAATCCTTACAACCGGCGGGTGGCGCGGCTGAAGCGGCTGCTCTTGGAGGCGGTGACGGACGAGGAGATCGTGGCGATCGGGAAGAAGCTGGTGCAGCTTGCGCTGGAAGGGAATGTGGGGGCGGCGCGGGTTTTGTTCACCTATGTCTTGCCGAAGGGGGTGGAGCCGGACCGGGTGAACATGGACGAGTGGGAGGGGTACCGCAAGGAGCAGCGCATGGAGGAAGAGATGAGGCCGATCATGAAGTCGATGGAGCCGGAGCTCGCGCTGGACATCGTGCGGATGCTGCGGCCGGCGGCGTCGGCGGGGAAGGCGGCGTTGATGTCGGAGGTATTGCGGACGGGATCGATGGACGTGTTCGCGTCGCCGGAGAAGCTGCGGACGGTCCTGAGCGGCGACGTGGCGGCGGCGAAAACGGCGAAGAAGGCGCGGCGCAAAGCGGGTAAACGGTGAACGGTCTTTAGGCGCCTTGCGGGCTCGGTTGGGTGAGTTTGCGAGGGGCTGAGGGGCGGTCACGGCGATTTTCCGTGCCTCCTTTGGGCGCCGCCGACGTGGAGAGGCACGTCCGGAGGAGGCGTGGGCATGCGGGGTGCGCGCTTGCCGGCAAGAGCGAGGCGGCGGGCAGGAAGAGCGCGCACGAGCTTGCACGCCAAGTTGGCAAGCCGCTCCACCCCCGGGGCCTTCGCGAGCTTTATCGTTTTGCCAATGGGTCAGCGACTACGCACGTGTCTAAGAACGGCGGCTCCGAGATCATCTCCCGCGCACAAACTTGTTCGGCGTCCCCTCCAGCGGTCCGCCCGGTCGCGGCCGCCACAGGGCGACTTCCTCAATCTTCTGCGCCAGGGCGAAGTCTTTGTCGGTGATGCCGCCCGCCGAATGGGTCTTGAGCTTCACCCAGAGCTTGCCCCAGGTGATCGCGAGGTCGGCGTGGTGCCAGGCGGCCTCGCACAAAAAGCCGATGGCGTTGGTAAGCATCAGCGTGGTCGGCCAGCCATCGGTGTTGTACTTGCGGCGGAGCCAGCCGTCCTCGAGGTGCCAGTCGGCGAGGCCGTGTTCTTGGAGCTTGGGGGCGATCTCGGCGTCGGAGTAGACACGGTCTTTCGGCTCGGACATGACTTGGTCTCCCGTGGTGGGACGAGGTCCGCCCCGGTTCTGCGAACCGGGGCTAAACGGGGGCGCGGTCATTTCTTCGGGGGCAGCTGATAGCCGTCGCGATTCAAGCGGATGCGGTACAGGCTGTGCCCCGCCGTGATGTAAAGCGTGCGGCTCTCCGCGCCGCGGCCGAAGCAGACGTTGGTCGGGATCTCCGTCTTAATATAGGCCAGCTCCTTTCCCGCGGGGGAGTAGACGCAGATGCCGGGCCGCGTCTCGTCGCGCACCGCGACATAGAGGTTGCCGTCGACATCGCTGCACAGACCGTCGGGTCCATCCTGCGGGGCGTAGTCGACGAGCACCTTGCGGAACTTGGCCGTGCCGTCCGGAGCGAGGTCGTAGGCGAGCAGGGCCATCGGGCCCTTCTTCAAGGGGGCGGATTTCGGCGTGGCGCCGATGGCGAAGCTGCCGTTGTCATTCGTGACCACGTAAAGCGTCTTCTGATCGGGCGAGATGCAGACGCCGTTCGGCTTGCCGGCGTCGGTGATGACGCGGTGCAGCTTGCCGTCCGGGTCGAGACGGTAGACGCACTGCACCGGCTGCTCGACCGGCTCGTGGCCGACGTAGCGAGGGTCGCTGAAGTAGATGCGGCCCTTGAGGTCGATGGTGATGTCGTTGGGGGAGTTGAGCGGCTTGCCGTCGAAGTGGGAGGCGAGGATGTAGCTCTTGCCGGTCTTCATGTCGATCTTGGAAAGGCGCCGGCCGCCGAAGTCGGCCCCCTCGGCGACGATCATGTTCCCCTCGGCGTCGAACTTGATGCCGTTGGACATGCCGCTGGGGGAGCGGAAGATGCTCGCCTTGAGCGTCTTGGGGTCGAGCTTCCAGATGTGCCCGGCCTCGAGGGGCAGCCCTTTTTCTTTCGAGAAGAACGAGAAGGTGATGTCGCTGAAGTAGATCGTGCCGTCGGGCGCGGAAGCGACGCCTTCGGTAAGGACCATGCCCTTGTCGAAGATCATCTCGATCTTGGCGTCCGGCGGGACGATCGGGCCTTTGCCCCCCGCATCAGCACCGAGCGGGACGAGCGTGAGGAGGAGGAGAGGAACAAGTTGTCGCATCGCGTGGCTCCGAACGGGAAGGTTGGAGGTTGCCGGAGGGGCAGACTTTTTTTCACCCCCCAATGAAACCATGAACCGGAACGCGAGGCCAGCGCTTTCTTCACTTCGGCCGGACTGCCTGCTGGAGCAACCAGCCGACGACGAAAATGGAGACGCCCACGGCCGACATGATGAGCGATTGCCCGAGCGTGAGCTTCTCGGCCACGTTGCCCGAGATGGCGAAGGGCAGGATGATGAGTCCCACGATCTGGAGGAAACGAGCGATCTTGTACAGCATCGGGTGAGCGTTCCCGGAATCGGGAACGGCAAGGTTGAATGTTTCCCAGATTCAGCAAACCGACGGCGAGGCGCTTATCTTACGGAGGCGGGCCGCAGGGCGCAAGGGCTCGGGGAAAAACGTCGGCGGTCGATCTCCTTGCTGGTAACTGGCGTCCGGGCGACCGGGGATTGTGAGGAGGCGCGAGAATTGCTGCTGTGGCTTGACGCGCATAGCGGTCACCCTACAAAGAAAAGGTCATCCTCCCAACATAGGCCGGGCCGGCTTTGCGCTCAACCCGCGTCGGCAGGAAGGTAGCGGTCATGCGAAGAGCGGTTTCGTTCGTCCTCTTGCTCGGAGCCGTCGGTCTGCTTGGGCTTCCCGGGTGCAGTAACCAGTACTCCGACCGCATTCAGTACGGCGTCCGCACCGATCCGATGGTGTTGAAAAAGGAGTTGACGCTCCGGGCGACCTGGTTCGATCCGGACGTACCCGGCCAGCTGCCGCTCCTTTCGCTCAAAGAACTCAAGGATCCGTGGAATCCGTTGCACAACCCCGAGGACCCGACCGGGGAGCGGCTCATCAAGGAAGAGAAGCTGCGCGATCCGAACGCGATCCCTGCCGAGCAGCGCGAGATGCTCAACAACGCCCTCGCCACGCTCTTCGGGAAGCCGGCCGAGCCGAAGGTACAGCTCGACGACAGCGTCGTCTCCGCTCTCAAAATCCAGATGCCGACCCTCAAGGACGGGGCGAACAACTATCGCATCCATTGCCTGCATTGCCACGGCGTTTCCGGCGATGGCCGCGGCCCGACGGCGCGCTGGGTCAACCCGCATCCGCGCGATTTCCGCCAAGGACTGTTCAAGTTCCAGACGGTCAGCCAGAAGGCGAAGTCCAACCGGCCGCCGCGCCGCGAAGACCTCTATCGCACCATCCACGACGGCCTCGACGGCACCGTCATGCCCGCCCATCTCATCCTCAAGGAGGAGGAGATCCAGTCGATGGTCTCCTATGTGATTCACCTCGCCATCCGCGGCCGGACCGAATTCGATACGCTCAAGGCCTTCCAGTACACGGACGGCCTGCTGGTTCATCCGGGAACGCCAACCGACGCCGAGGGCAAGCCCTTGACCAACCTGAGTGACTCGCAGAAAGACGCGCTGCAGCAAGCGATCCTCGCTGACGTGCTCATCTACGCCCGTGGCACGGCCGGCGAGTGGGTCGCATCGCAGCGGCCCGACGAGGCGATCAAGCCGGCGGCCAATCCGTACGCGTCGAGCGAAAAGGAGAAGTTCGCCTCGATGCTCCGCGGCAAACTAATGTTCCTGGGCAAGGGAGGCGCTGACAAGCGCAAGTTCCGCGACGCCGACGGCAAGGAAGAGGAGATTTCAGTCAAGGTTGACCCGAAGCGGGCCAAGGAGGCGAACTGCGTCGAGTGCCATGTCGATTTCGGACGCCGGGCCGAGTTTCGCTGGGACGAGTGGGGCACGGAGGTTCGTCCGCGCAACTTCACGGAGGGAATCTTCCGCGGCGGCAAGAGGCCCATCGACGTCTTCTCGCGCGTGCATTCCGGCATCAACGGCTCCGGGATGCAGTCGTACCATGGCCTCGGCGACGAGACCCTCTGGGACCTGGTTAACTTCGTCCAGGCTCTGGGCTACCCCAAGATGCGCGAGAAGCTCGGCATCGATTGATTCTCGTTCCCAGGCTCCGCCTGGGAACGCACTGACGCCAGGCCCTGCCTGGCGACTTGGAACGTCGGGAGGCAGAGCCTCCAGGCAGCGCGTTCCCGGGCAGAGCCTGGGAACGAGGGATGAAGGAGACGCTCGTGGGCAAGTGGTGGAGTATCCTGTTCGCCGTCGTCATGCTCGGCTGCGCCCTCTCGATGGTCGTGGCGCCGCTCGTGGGCATCTGGCTGCCGGAAGGCGTGTCGACGCACGCCTGGGACGTCGACAAGCTCTTTTACTTCATCCTCGCCGTCACCACCTTCTTCTTCCTGCTCACCGAAGGTCTGCTGGTCTGGTTCATGTGGAAGTACGCGGGGCGCTACGATCCGGCCAAGGCGAAGGAAGTGCTGGAGGCGGACCTGGCGACGCAGCCGCCCGAACCGATGGAGACGCTTCAGCCGACCTGGTTTGGACGGCTCATGCGGCCGGTGCTGCGCGTCCTCAACGATCAGCACCGCGTCGAGATGGCCTGGACGCTCGTGCCCGCGATCATCCTCCTCTACATCGCGTTTGCCCAGGTCGGGGCCTGGGTCGAGATCAAGTACCGCTCGCGCATGCCCAACCGCGAGCTGGACGAGGCCAGCGCCGGCGCCGGCGAAGCCAAGGGCGAAGGCGCCGACTCGGCCAACCAGGTCGAAATCGTCGCCCATCAGTTCGGCTGGCGCATGCGCTATCCCCATCCGGATCGCGTCGAGATGTGGCGCCACGGGAACTGGAAGCCGACGCTCGGCGAGAAGGAGTCGCCCGTGAAGCGGGACTATGTCTCCTTCCCGCGCGTCAAGCAGATGACGGACATCGACGTCGTCAACGAGCTGCACACCTGGGTCGGCCAGCCGCTCGTCATCCATCTGAGCACGCGCGACGTCATCCACAGCTTCAATGTCCCGGTGATGCGCGTCAAGCAGGACGCCCTGCCCGGCCGCATCATCCCCGTCTGGTTCACGCCGACCAAGAGCAACGTCCGCCTGAACCCGATGACCAAGGAATACGAGGACGGCTACAATCCCGTGACCGGCAAGACGGACTCGACCCACATCTGGGACATCGCCTGTGCCGAGCTGTGCGGCTGGGGACATTACCGCATGATCGGCCGGGTCTACGTACACAAGGACTACGACGAGTTTCTCGACTGGCTCCGCAAGCGAGCGGACGCCGCGAGCGTGAGTAAGTAGATCGTGTTTTTGATTTTGGATTGGGCGATTCTCGATTGCGAGCTGCCACGGCGCTTCTGTCAATCGCAAATCACCGATCAAGAATCAAAAATGCTGTCGAGACCAGTTTGATTTCGTGATTCGAGGCTTTTGAAAATGAGCGTCGCTCATCCGCCGGTTTCCGTTCACGCTGAGCATCCGCATCCGGAGCTCAGCTTCATCCGGAAGTACATCTTCTCGACGGACCACAAGGTCATCGGCATCCAGTTCCTCTTCACCTCGCTGATCTTCCTCGGCATCGGCGGCATCCTCGCCCTGCTCGTGCGCATCCAGCTCGCCTGGCCCCACGCCGAGATCCCGATCATCAGCAACTGGTTCCGGGCCAACGGCGGCCGCATGCCCGAGACCTTTTACAACATGCTGTTCACGATGCATGCCTCGGTGATGATCTTCTTCGTCATCATCCCCTATCTGACGGGCGCCTTCGGCAACTTCACGATCCCTCTGATGATCGGCGCCCGCGACATGGCGTTTCCGCTCCTCAACATGATGTCGTACTGGTTCATGTGGCCCGCTTTCGTCTTCGTCCTCACGGCCTTCTTTGTCGAAGGGGGCGGCCCGGCGGCGGGTTGGACCTCGTATCCCACCCTCGCCAGCATCACGATGGGCGCGGGCCAAGGCTTTGAATCCCCCGCCGCCCCCAACTCCGGCCACGGCCAAATCTTCTGGCTCCTCGCCCTTATCTGCGTCGGCATCTCCTCGATGCTCGGCTCCGTCAACTACATCACGACCATCATCAACATGCGCGCCCCCGGCATGACGCTCTATCGCATGCCGATGACGATCTGGTCCATGTTCATCACCGCCATCTTGCAGGCCTTCGCGCTGCCCATCCTCACTGTCGCCCTCTTCCTGCAACTGGCCGACAAGACCATCGGCACGACCTTCTTCTTGCCCGACGGCCTCATGTTCGGCAACTGGATCGTCGGCCCCGGCGGCGGCCAGGCGCTGCTCTGGCAGCACCTGTTCTGGTTCTACTCCCACCCCGCCGTCTACATCATGATCCTGCCCGCCATGGGCATGGTCTCCGATGTCATCTCCACCTTCGCGCGCCGGCCCCTCTTCGGCTACCGGGCCATGATCTATTCGATCGCCGGCATCGCCGGCCTGGGCTTCATCGTCTGGGGCCACCACATGTTCCAGAGCGGCATGGATCCGCGCCTCGGCACGGGCTTCATGATTGCGACCATCATGATCGCCTTGCCCTCGGCCGTGAAGGTCTTCAACTGGCTGGGCACGATCTGGAAAGGCAACTTGCAGTTAACGACGGCGATGCTGTTCGCCCTCTCGTTCGTCGCGCTCTTCATCATCGGTGGGCTGTCGGGCATCTTCATGGCCGCGACGCCGGTCGACATCTTCATCCATGACACCTACTTCATCGTCGCCCATATTCACTACGTGCTCTTCGCCAGCAGTCTGATGGGTATCTTCGCCGGCATCTATTTCTGGTTCCCCAAGATGTTCGGCCGGCTGATGAGCGAGCCATGGGGCAAAGTGCATTTCTTCCTGACCTTCATCGCGGCCAACTGCACCTTTTTCCCGATGCACATCCTGGGCGTCGCCGGCCTGCGGCGCCGCATTCCCGACATCACGGCGACGGCGTACGAGGCGCCGCTTCTGGGCCTCAACCAGTTCATCAGCGTGAGCGCGATCTGCCTGGGGCTGATCCAGTTCATCTTCGTCTTCAATTTCCTTTACAGCCTGTTCTGGGGCAAGAAGTCGGACCGCAATCCGTGGCACTCCAACTCGCTGGAGTGGAGCGCCCCCAACCCGCCGCCGCACGGCAACTTCGAAGAGATACCGAACGTCTACCGCTGGCCCTACGAGTACGGCGAATACAAGGAACTCGGCACGGATCACTTGCCGCAATGGCGCAAGCTCGACAACCCGCCGCCTGAAGCAGGACACGGACATTGAGAATCAGAGCCCCAAGCGTAAGCGCCGCCCGAGATTCCCGGCGCCACGCTTCCGGCTCCCACGCAAACATGGAATCGGCCGGCTCGAAAAACTGCTGGGGGCATTGCCTCGCGGTGTTGACGGTGCTCGCGGCCGTCCCGTTGTTCTTCCTCGGCGCCGAGGTGACGACGAAGGGCGCCGGGATGGCGGACCAGCGATCGTTCGTCCCTTTCTGGGATGCGATCTACGAGATGGCGACCGGGGAGCACGCGCACGGCTGGCTCATCGAGCATTCGCACCGCCTGGCGGGCTGGTTGATCGGGCTGTGCGGCATCGCCCTGTGCGTGACCTTGTGGCTGACGGAGCCGAGACGGTGGGTACGCTGGCTGGGGACCGCGGCGCTGGGGCTGATCATTGTTCAGGGGCTGCTCGGGATCTTCCGCGTTCAGCTGAACGCGCTGCTCGGGCCGAACCTGGCGTGGGTCCACGGCTCCTTCGCCCCGCTCGTGCTCGGAACGCTGGTGTCGCTCGCCGTGGTGACGTCCGGATCATGGACGGATCCGGGCCCCGCGCCGGAGGCGCCGGGCGAACGAAGGCTCGCGACGCTCACGTGCGGCGTGATTTACGCCCAGCTCGTGGTCGGCGGCATGGTGCGGCATCGGGACTTCTTTTGGGGGGCGAGGCTGCATCTGGCCCTGGCGTTCGCGGTCGCGGCCTTGGTGGTGTCGCTGTTCGTCAGGATCAAGGCGATCCCTGGCGCGCGAGTTCCGGGTACGACGGCTCCACAGGCGAAACCGGGGGGCCGACTCGCCTGGACTTTGCTGATCCTCCTCGGCGCACAGGTACTTCTGGGAATTGAGACGTGGCTCAGTCGTTTCTATCATCCGGCATTGCCCTGGAACCAGCTCGAGCCGTTGCTGGTTCGGCCGGAGATCGTGCGGACGTTGCACTTTGTGCTGGGCTCGTTCCTGTTCGCGACCGCGGTGGCGCTGGTGTTGAGCCTCTACCGGCCGGCGACGCGGACCAGCGCGAGTCAACGACCGCTGTACGCTCCGGGCCAGGAGGTGCTGGTGTGAAAGCCGATGCTCCGGCCGCCGGCCTTGTCCTGGTCCGCTCACGCCTCGCCGATCTCGTCGAGCTGACCAAGCCGCGCATCGCCGTCCTGGTGCTGTTCACGGTGGGAGCGGGCGCCATTTTGGCGCAGCCGGCCGACATGCTGCTCGTGCTGCACGCGGTCCTGGGCAGCGGCCTCCTGGCGGCGGGGGCGAGCGTCCTCAACCAGGTCCTCGAGCGTCAGTCGGACGCTCGGATGCGGCGCACCGAGCATCGGCCTTTGCCCGCCGGACGTTTGCACCCGCTGGAGGGGCTCGCTCTCGGGCTGGCCCTCAGCGCGGCCGGCCTTGCTTACCTGGCCCTGACCGCGCGGCACGGCCTCGCCGTCTGGATCGGCGCCTTCACGCTGGTCAGCTATGTCCTCGTTTACACGCCGCTCAAGCGCTACACGACGCTGAACACGTTGATCGGCGCCGTGCCCGGAGCGTTACCGCCGGTCATCGGCTGGGCGGCGGTGCGCGGGACGCTGGAGCCGGAGATCATCGCGCTGTTCTTCGTCATCTTCCTCTGGCAAGTTCCGCACTTCCTGGCGATCGCCTGGATTTACCGGGACGACTACGCCCGCGCCGGCCTGAAGATGCTCCCCGTCCTCGATCCGAACGGCCGGGCCACGGGGCGGCAGATGATCCTCTATTGCCTGGCCCTGATCCCCGCCGGCCTGATGCCGTTGATGGTGGAGCGCGGCGGCTGGGTGCTGGCCGTGGGGGGAGTCGCGCTGGGTCTCTTGTTCCTCCGCGCCGCGTGCCGTTTCGCGGCCCAGGTGAGTGACGGCCGGGCGCGGAAGGTGTTGCACGCGTCGCTCTTTTATCTGCCGGGGATGCTCGCTCTCTGGCTGCTGGATCACTGGATGAGGCTGAGCTTGTAAGGCTGAGCTTGTAGCCCCAAGCCGCGCGGACGTTGAGTCCGGCGGGTTATGCCTGAGGATGTTTGCCATGCATGCCGCTGAAGAGGAACCGAAAGTCCACATGGGCATCCCGATGCCCAACAGCAAGCAGGCCATGTGGCTCTTTCTGGTCACGGAGATCATGTTCTTCACCGGCCTGATCGCCGTCTACCTGCTGATCCGCAACGGGGCGCCGTCGGACTACATCCCCTGGCCCTCGCCGTCCGATGTGCACCTGATCGAGCTGATCGGCGCCATCAACACCTTCGTCCTCATCGTCTCCAGCTTCACCGTGGTCTGGGCGCATTACGAGCTGCACAAGAAGAACACCAAGCGCGCTATCCAGCTCATCGGCGTCACCCTCGGCCTGGGCTGCGTCTTCCTCGCCATCAAAGCCTTCGAGTACAAGTCGAAGTTCGACCACCACATCCTCCCCGGCCGCATCTACGAGAAGCTCGACGGCCCCTTCGGCTACAAGTACATCGAGAAAGTCAAAGGGGAGCTGATGGAAGTGACCGGGCCCGTCGACTCGGCGGAGGCGCTGGATGCGCTGCTGGCCAAGGCCGACGTCTCCAGCGCCGCCAAGGTCCGTGAGCTGAACACGGCGGTGCGCGGCCTGCTCGACACCTACAAGGCGGTGGCGCACAAGCGGCTGGCGCCGGTCGAGAAGCAGGCCAAGGAATTCGACGCGACGCTCCGCGATCTCGACGCCACGAAGGGCGCGGACACGGATGCGAAGGTCGTGGAGCAGGGCAAGTTCTACGTCGGCCGGCTTCAGGGGCTCGTCAAGGACATGCCGCGCGACAAGAACGAAGAATACGCCGACTGCAAGGCCCTCCTCGACCAACTCCCGGGTCTGCCGCCGAAGATGGTCAACGCCTGGGTGGTCGGTTTGAAGGAAGAGCCGCACATGCCGCGCGTGCGGCCCGTCGACATGCCGACCGAAGCGCAGAAGAAGCTTCTGCCGGAGAAGGGATTGCTTCAGAAGTACCCGCACCTGCACCTGTCCCATTCGATTCCCTGGGGAAACATGTGGTCGTCCTGCTACTTCGCCATGACCGGCTTCCACGCGATGCACGTCCTGGGCGGCCTCGTCATCTTCGCGGTGATGATCTGGATGTACGCCAAGGGCCGCTTCGGCCCGCAGCACGAGAAACTCCTGGAAAACACGGGCCTTTACTGGCACTTTGTCGATATCGTGTGGATCTTCCTGTTCCCGCTCCTGTACCTTGTGTAACAGGTAGCCGCGGGCTTTCGCCTGCGCCAGAGGGCCGCCGCAGACCAAAGCCTGCGGCTACACATACGCGAGATATTCATACGCGAGGGGATAACGCAATGTCGCACGACAGCCACGCCACAGGGCATGCCGAAGCCGACCACGGCGACGTCTTCCGCTCCTACGTCATCGTGTTCGCCAGCCTGGCCGTGTTGACGATGGTCTCCTACCTCGCCTACGTCATCCTCGGCCACGGCATGAAGAGCCTGATCGTCATCCTGCTCGTGTCGGTGGTGAAGGCGACCCTGGTGGCGTTCATCTTCATGCACCTGAAATGGGACTGGGGCAAGGTTTTCGGCATCATGATCCCGGTCGTCGTCATGGCGATCATGATGGTCATCGTCCTGTTGCCCGACATGGCGTTCGCGCCGCGCCGCGACACATCGCCCGCCGCCCTGGGCGCCGCCGAGCGCGAGCCGGCCCAAACCGCGCCCACAGAGACCGGCGGCTCATGAGCGCGGCAACTCTCACCGACCGCGGCGCCGCCTCTCGTCGCCACGTTCTCCGCTTGCCGCCTCCGCGCATGCTCGCGTGGATGGCGGCCCTCCTCAGCGTGTTCTTCATCCCTGTGTTGGCGCCGGCGCAGGCGCCCGAGTCCCTCCGCAAGCACGTCGGCCCGGTCCGCCACTTCAGCCTCACCGACAGCGACGGCCACCCTTTCGAGCCCGAGCAACTGCGCGGCAAGGTCTGGGTCGCGCACTTTTTCTTCACGACCTGCACGGCCGGCTGCCAGCAGACGACGGCGACCATGAAAGAGCTGCAGGAGAAGTTCCGCGACCACCCGCACCTGGCCCTCGTCAGCATCTCGGTCAATCCGGACAACGACTCGGCGGAGCGTTTGCAGGCCTACGCGCGGGACCTTGGCGCCGTGCCCGGCCAGTGGCTCTTCCTGCGCGGGCCCGAGGCGAAAGTGCACGCGATCGTCCAGACCGTCTTTTTCCAGACCGCGGAGCGCGACACGAAGACTCCCAAGCCCGGGCAGGAGATAACGCACTCGTTCACGTTGATGCTGATCGACAGCCAGGGGGAGATCGCCGGCTACGTCGAAGGCAAGGACCCGATCCACTGGCCCCCCCTCGAAGAGCGTCTGCAAGAGCTGCTCCGCGAGCGCATCGCCGTGGAGGAGCCCGCCCGCATCTGGTTCCCGCGCCTGAACGCTTCGCTCAACGCCGCCTGCGCCGTCCTCTTGCTCGCCGGCTTCCTGGCGATCAAGCAGCGCAAGGAGGCGCTGCACGTCATCTTGATGGTCAGCGCCCTGGCCGTCTCGGCCGTCTTCCTCGGCTGCTACCTCTTCTACCATTTCGCGATCCTGAACGGGCGGCCGACGGTTTTCCGGGGCGAGGGACCGGTGCGCGGCGTCTACCTCGCCATTCTCCTGAGCCACACGCTGCTGGCGGTCGCGGTCGCGCCGCTGGCGCTCTACGTCGCGGTTCTCGGCTGGAAGGACCAGCGTGCCCGGCACGCGCGTCTCGCGCGCTGGACGTTTCCTCTCTGGCTCTACGTCTCCGTGACGGGCGTGGTGGTCTACTGGATGCTATATCACCTGTATCCGCCGTATTGACCGGTGCGACGTCTTCGGCCACGCAGGCGCCGACTTTTTTGGCGCAGATCGCCTGGGGCGCTCGCTTGGAAAGTTGGACGAGACCACACAAGGGTTAGGATCAACCTTCTGGAGGGGCTATGGCACGACAACGATGGGTGGCGGCGCTGGGCGTCCTCGCGACGCTTTTTGTCCTCGCGGTCGGCCGGGCCGATGAGGCCGACGCCGTCAAAACGATCGAGAAGGCGGGGGGGAAGATCACGGTAGACGAGAAGGCGGCGAAGAAACCGGCGGTGGCGGTTATCATGTGGGGGCCGGGATTCAACGTGGACCTTCTGAAGGAATTGAAGGAGTTCAAGAACCTCGAGAAGCTCCGGATCGGAGGGCCCTGGATCACCGACGCGGGCCTGCAGAACCTCAAGGAAATCAAGACTTTGAAGGTTCTCGAAATCCGCAGCCCCAGGGTGACGGACGCGGCGTTGAAGGAGCTTGGCGCTGCGCTGCCCAAGCTCAAGATCCGGCGGGCGGCGCCCGGTGAAACGCCGTTTGCCGAACCGAAGTGAGCGAGGTCAAAAGCACTCGTCAGGAGTTCGGACGCGGTTCGTTGCGGGTTCGCGTGGAGGACCACGCGCCGGCGAGCCTGCCCGAAACCTCAGCGAGTCACGATTCCATTGATTGCGATTCACTTTTTCGCTGGACAGACCTGCTTTCCCATACGCTTCCTTTCTGTTACCTTCAATCCGTGGGGCGCCGCCGGGCGTCTCTCTTGATAGAACGCCATTCCGTCTCACTCCGAAAGGAACGCCGCCATGATCCGCGCCTTGCCATGGACGACGCCCCTGATCGCGCTCGCCCTGGCCGCCCCCGCCGACGCGGCCTTGCTGCTACTTCTCCGCGAAGAACGCCGACATCCTGCAGCCGGCCCAGAAAGTCTTCCTCAGCTACGACCCGGCCGAGAAGATCGAGACCTTCACCGTGCAGCCGAAGTTCGAAGGCAACGCCCTCGACTTCGGCATGGTGATCCCGACGCCGGCGCAGCCGAAGCTGCATGAGATGCCGAAGGAGTTCTTCAAACATCTGGCGATCTACACGATCCTGAAGCGGCGTGAGTCGCCGCACAGCGACCTGTTGCCGCTCCTGTACGACCGCCGCGTGCTTCTGAACCGGTTTGACGCCCTCGCGGACCAGCAGAAACGCTCGGAAGCGGCGGACCCCGGCTTGCCGAAGCGGCCGCCCGTCCGCATCTTGGAGACGGGCGTCGTCGGTTCCCTCGACTACAAGGTCCTCGAAGCCGACCGTGCCGACGCCCTCTACGACTGGCTCAAGTCGAACAAGTACCAGTTCTCCGGCGACGAGGCGACTCTCGACTATTACGTCAAGAAGAAGTGGTTCTTCACCGTCATGAAGATCGACACCATGGCGATGAAGAAGAACAAGGACGGCACGTTCGCCGGCGACGTCACCCCGACGCGCTTCCAGTTCGCCAGTGAAAAGTTCATTTATCCCCTCAAGATCACGCAGATCTCCGTCAAGGACAAGACCGAGGCGCTGATCTACGTCCAGGCCCCGCACAAGGTCGACCTGCCCGGCGACTGGACGTACCAGTACACCTGGGTGCCCATGCTGCAAGCCGCGACCGGGTGTACGCCGGGCGGCATCCAGGGGGGCGGCGAGGAATGGGTCAAGGCGCTCGGCGCCCAGGTCCCGGTCCTCGTCAAACGCGCCCAGGACCTCGGCTTCCGCTTCCTGCCGGGGCAGCGTCCGGCGCCGAACGCCAAGGGGCACATCCCGACGACGATGGAATGGGCCCGGAAGCTGAGCGCCAGCGACATCAAGGTGCTCAAGGGGGAAGCGCCCTACAGCGAGAAGGTCCCCAACGTCGACGAAGGATTCACCGCCGCCGACATGAAGGACCCGAAGCGCGGGCAGGCGATCGTGAAGGTCATCCAGGCCCGGCTCGCCAAGGCGCACAAGGAACGTCCCTTCGGCTATCTGGTGCGCGACGTGCCGGCCGACGATGTGAAGGGCCTGACCCAGCTGGCCGGGCATTTGCAGGAGGGCCTGTTCATCACCAAGTTCCGCAAGATCTTCTGCCGGGACGAGATGAACGACGACCTCGTTCTCGTGCCCGCGCGGCACGGAGAACAGGAAGATCGTTCGGAATACGAGGAGATTCTGCCGACCTCGCCTCCGTGATGCTTTCGCCCGCATTTCCAGGGCATTGCAACAAGAAGGGCGGACCCGCCCAGACGGGTCCGCCCCTTTTTCGTCGGCAACGGCCTTCGTTCCGCGCGGTGTTTCTACGGCGGCACGGCGAAGAAGGCGAGGTCGCCCCCCTGCAGAGCGGCGAAGGCGCGGGCGCCATCGGGGGACATCGCGATGTTGACAGCTGGGTTGTGGACGCCGCTGACCTTCTGACTGCGGACGCCCCCTTCCACGGTGTAGGTTTGCAGGCCGCACTGCATCTCGCTCGCCCCGGAGGAGGCGGCGGAGACCGAGGCGTAGACTGCGGCGCCGACGAGGCCGCCGATGAACATGGCGCGCGAGAAACCCTGCGAGCTGCCCCCGCCGCCGGTATAGGCGATGATCTCCTTCCACTCGGCGCCCACCACGAGCTTGCGGCCGTTGGGTGTGAGTGTGAGGCAGAAATAGGTCGAGTTGGGGACGGCGGACGGGTTGGTGAACGTGGGGATGCGTTCGACGCTGTTGATGAGGTAGCGCCAGGCGATCAAGCCGTTTTCCGTGCTGTTGCTGAAGGAGGCGGCGACAAGCTCCGTGTTGTCGATGGAGAACGCGACCGCTTCGATCGGCTCCTGGCTGGGTCGCACCTTGAGAAGGCGCTCGCCGCTTTGAACGCTCCAGAGGGAGAGCCGGCCGCGGTCGCCGCCGGCGAGGATGTGGGCGCCGTCGTGGGAGTAGGTGAGGGCGCTGATCGCCTCGTCCGCGGCAGACTTGTAGAGCGGCACCTCTTGGCCGCTCTTGAGATCCCAGAGTCGCACCACGCCGTCCTCGCCGCCCGAGACGGCGAAGCGGCCGTTCGGAGCAATCGCGCACTTCTCGACCGGTCCGCGATGGGCCGGCAGGCGATGGAAGACGCGGCCGGTTTGCAGCTCCCAGAGGAACAGGTCGCCGTGGCGGTCGCCGGAGAGGGCGAGGTCGGTATTCGGGGAGATGGCGACGGCGGTGACCGGGTCGTCGTGGCGGTCGAAGCGCAGCATCTTCTTGCCGGCGCGGGCGTCGATGACGAGCACGTCGCGGCCCATGCCGGCCAGGGCGAACTTGTTGCCCATGGAATAGGCCAGGCACTTCGCTTCGCGATTGGTCTTGATGACGCCGAGGGCGCTGCCGAAGTTGGAGGCCGCGGCCGCCGCGGCGCTGCTCACGCCGGTCTCGATCGGATCATTGACGCCATAGGTCTGCTCCCCCGTCTCCTCCTCCTCTTCCTCGACGACCTCGACCTCGTCGACGGTCGGCACGTGGTCCGGCGCCGGCACATCGAGGGAGAGCTTGCAATTCGGGCAAAAGACGAGCTTGCCGGCGAGATGATCGGCGACCTTGTAGCGCTTGCCGCAGGTGCATTTGACTTCAATCGGCATGATTCGGCTCCTTGCGGAAAGACGAAATCCGCCCCTGGGAAGATTGCGCGTAGGTAAGAAGCCTGGGCGACACGCCATCTTAGTCGGCTGGATGGCGTTTGAGAAGGCGACCTTGCTTCGAGTCTCTGCAAGGAAAACGGGGGAAGTCCGCCCGTCGGACGGCGGCTATTGTTCCGCCGCCTCCTTGTTCGCCTGGCGCAGCGGGCCGCGGAAGGTGATCCGCCCCTTGGTCAGGTCGTAGGGGGAGATGGCGACGGTCACGACGTCGCCGGGCAGGATACGGATAAAATGCTTGCGCATGCGGCCGGCAATGTGGGCGATGATTTCGTGGCCGTTGTCGAGCTTGACGCGGAACTGGGTGTTCGCGAGCGCCTGGACCACCTTGCCCTGCAGTTGAATCGAGTCGTCTTCTTTCGGCATACGCTTGCTCCGCGACTTTGACTGAATATCCGTACCTTACATTATTAGGGAATCGGCCCTCTTTGAACAGAGACGAACGAGCCGGGCAAAAAGCGCCGTCGTGACCTGGGTTTTTCGACGAAACCCGGCCTTGTCGATCCACGCCGCCTGAAGAGAAATGCCATGCCCCGTTTTTGCATTCTTGGCTCCGGCGCCTGGGGGACAGCGGTGAGCCTCGTGCTGGCGCAAAAGCCGGACCACGAGGTATGCCTCTGGAGTGCGCGACCGGAAAAGGCGCGCGAGTTCCACCAGAAACGCGAAAACGTTCGTCTGCTGCCGGGCGTGCCGATCCCGCCCTCCATCCAACTGACGGTGGACGCGGCAGCGGCCTGCGCGGGCGCCGATCTGATCGTCATCGCCGTCCCCACCGCGTATCTCCGCGCCACGCTGAGCCGGATCGCCGCAGCCATGCCCCCCGCGGTCCCGGTGCTGAGTCTTGTCAAGGGCCTGGAGATCTCGACCTTTCGCCGGCCCACGGAGATCATCCTGGAGGTCTTCGGCCCCCGCGCCGCCGGTGTCCTTTCCGGCCCGAGCCACGCCGAGGAAGTGGCGCGCGGGCTGCCGACCTCGCTCGTGGCGGCGAGCGAGGATCTCGCCCTGGCGCGCTGGGTGCAGGAACGCTTCAGTACCGACCGCTTCCGCGTCTACACCAACCTCGACGTCGTCGGCGTCGAACTCGCCGGGGCGCTCAAGAACGTCATCGGCATCGCCGCCGGCATGTGCGACGGCCTCGGCTTCGGCGACAACGCCAAGGCGGCCCTTCTGACGCGTGGCCTCGCCGAGATGGCCCGCTTCGGTGTCGCCATGGGCGCCGAGCACCAGACCTTCTGGGGTCTCGCCGGCATGGGGGACCTCATCACCACCTGCTTCTCCCGCCACGGCCGCAACCGCGCCGTTGGCGAGCGGCTCGGCCGCGGCGAGAAGATCGCCGCTATCATGGCCGGGATGGAGATGGTGGCGGAGGGCGTGAACACGGCGCGGAGCGTGCACGACCGTGCCAGACAGATGGGGATCCCGACGCCGATCACGACCGAAGTCTATCGCGTGCTCTACGAGGACAAGCGGCCGCGCGACGTGGTGGATGACTTGATGCTGCGGAAGCACAAGAGCGAGGCCGTGTAAGGAAAAGAGGTTCGCATGACGCGCAGCGCCGTCGCTCTGATACTTGTCTTCTGCACGCGCCACGCCGGCGCCGCAGAAGCGAAGCCGACCGCGGAAGGGAAGCCGCGCCCGCCGAACGTCGTCTTCATTCTCTGCGACGATCTCGGGTACGGCGATCTCGGCTGCTACGGGCATCCGGCCATCAAGACGCCGAATCTCGACCGCCTGGCCCGGCAGGGAATGCGCCTCACGCAGTTCTATGTCACTTCGCCGGTCTGCACGCCGTCGCGAGCCTCGTTTCTCACCGGGCGTTACGCCCAGCGCTTCAAAATCCACCACGCCGACCTCCCGGAGACGACGCCCCGCTATCCTCTACCGCCGGACGCCGTGACCATCGCCCAACTCCTCCAGCGCCTGGGCTTCCTGACGGCGCACATCGGCAAATGGCACCTCGGCGAGCCTCCCCTCACCGGCATGCCGCGCAAGCACGGCTTCGATCTGTTCTTCGGCGGCATGGGGGGGCCGGCCCAGCTCGAGCTGGATCAAGTTCGCCCGCTATGACGACGCCCAGTTCTTTCTCAACGAAGGTCCCGCCCGCACCTATCCCGGCTTCGCGACCGACGTGGAAACCGACCAGGCGATCGGTTTCCTCGAGGACGCCGCGAAGAAGGAGCGCCCGTTCTACCTCAACCTCTGGTACCACGCGCCCCACGAACCCTTGAGCGACAAGGTCAAGGAGGCGGCGCTTTACAAGGACGAGGACAGGAAGAAGCAGGTCTACTACGGCACGGTGACCAACATGGATCGCAACGTTGGCCGCATCCTCGACGCCCTGGCGCGTCTCGGCCTGGAGGAGAACACGCTGGTGATCTTCTCGAGCGACAACGGCCCGGAAGTCTGGGGCTTCACGTTCTCGCGCGGCTCGGCGGGGCGGCTGCGCGGCTGGAAGACGCAGCTCTGGGAAGGGGGCGTGCGCGTGCCGTTCATCGCCCGCTGGCCGGGGCGGATTCCACCGGGGAAGACGAGCGGCACGGTGACGTCTGCCCTCGACTACGTGCCGACAATCTGCGAAGTGACCGGAGCGAAGGCGCCGGACAAGCTCGACGGCGGCCTCAGCCTGCTGCCGCTGTTGACGGGCAAGGGGACGCTGCCGAGCCGGACACTGTTCTGGGAGTTTCACCACGGCCAGCGCGGCGGCCCGACGTCGGGCTCGCTGGTGGTGCGCGACGGCGACTGGAAGCTGCATCTCTATCAGAAAGAGGGGAAGAAGGCGCTCTTCGACATGGCGAAGGACGAAGGGGAGAGCACGGACGTGAGCGGCGCCCATCCGGAGGTCGTCCGCCGCCTGGAGCGTCTCGCCCTGGGCTGGTTCGCCACCTTGCCGAAAGAGACCGAGGCGAAGAAGAAACGCCCCGTGCCAGCGAGCGAGGAGGAGGCGAACCGGTTGCCGTGAATTGGACGGCGCCGTCCGAGCCGGGAGCGTGAGCGACGGTCAGACGGAATTGTCGCTTACTTCGCTCTCGGCTCTGACGGGATCAGAATTGCAAGCGAAACTCGACCCGCACCATGTCCCGATACAGACGCGGCCCCGTGAGCGAATGACTGTAGCCCGCGTAGAAGTCCGCGCTGTGTCCCAGGCCGAGCCGGAGGCCCGCCTGGCCGTTGACAACCGTCTCCCCCGAGAGGGATTCGATGCCGACGAAACCGGGCGCGACGGCCAGCGCCTTGCCGCCCAGGAACGACCAGCCGACCGCCTCGACGACGGGAGTGACCCAGATCTGGTTGGCGGGCTGCTGGCCGAGGGACAGGCCGATGCCGTAGCGGAGAACATCGCCGGCGAAGTCGGTTCCGCCCAGGGGGGCGATGTAGCGCAGCTCGCCTTCGAGCGTGAACATGTCGGCGAGGCGGAAGTTCGCGAGCAGGCCGGGCTCGATCGTCCAGTGATCGGTTCCCAGGGCGTTGTTGCGGGCGGTCGGGGTGTAGAGGCGGAGCTGGAAGGTCGTGAGGAAGGTCTCCGTCTGGAAGACGCACAGCTTGCAGCCGAGGCTGGCGTCCCCCTGGCCCCAGGTGTTGGCGTTCTGCTCGGGGTTGAGCCAGCGGACAGGCGTTTCCAGGAAAACGGAGAACCAGGTGTCGACAGCGTATTCCAGGTGCGTTTCCATCTCCTGGTAATCGATGTTCGTCTCGGGGCGGGGTGGGCCGGGGCTGAAGGGGAGGCCGCCCTTGGGCTGGAAAAGCTCGCCCATGGTGGGGCGGCGAAAGCCGCTCGCGAGGTTGCCGCGCAGGCGGAGCATGGTGCGCGGCAGGGCGTCGTCGATCAGGTTGACGCTGGAGAAGAGGTCGGGCAGGGCCTCGGGGGGCTCGGGGTCGCGTGGGGGGGAGACGAAGTTCGCGCGCGCGGGGCCGGCGAAGCTTGCTTGCGCGGGTCCGCCGACGCTCGATTGCGCGGACGCCGGGGCCACGGCGCCAAGCAGGACGAAGCCGGCAATCCAGGGCAAGGCGCGAACCCGGGCAGGCATCGAGTCTCCTGAAAACGTCGATTTTCGCTCAAGTTTCGCGGGTGTAACAAATCGGCGCTGGGGTGCAAGAGCAGTCGAGCGGGGTCGGTGTCCGCGTGATTAGGATTACGATTAGGATTACGATTAGGATTAAGATTAAGAGCAAGAGCACGACTACGAAGGAAGAGAGACATGCCGAACCTGCCCATCACCCGCGTCGTTCTTTACAAGCACGGCGTCGGCTATTTCGAGCGCGAAGGGGACGTGGAGGGAGCCGGCGAGATCGCCCTCACCTTCAAACAGACGGAGGTCTCCGACGTCCTCAAGTCGCTCACCGTCCTCGACCTGGACGGCGGGCACATCGCCTCGGTCAGCTACGACTCGACCAAGCCGCTCGAGCAGCTTCTGGCCGAGATCGCGTTCACCATCCCGGATCACGATAGCTGGGTCGGGTTGTTGCCCAAGATCAAGGGCGCCCGCGTCGCGCTCCATTCCGGCGTCGCGGATCCCGTCGAGGGACTCGTCCTCGGGATCGACACGACGGAGCGGCAGACCGGGGACGGCGTCGTCAAGGTCAAGCTCCTCTCGCTCCTGACCGACGCGGGGGACGTACGTTCCTTCGACCTGCACGCGCTGGCGGCCGTCCACTTCCTCGACCCGGTGCTGCGGCGCGACCTCGACTTCTACCTCAAGACGCAGCTCTCCTCGACGCGGCGCGACGCCCGCACCTTCACCTTCTTCGCCAAAGGGCAGGGCAAACGCAAGGTGCGGCTCAGCTACACCCTGGAGGCCCCGGTCTGGAAGGCGACCTACCGCATCCTCCTCGGCGAGGAGGGCAAGGGCCCCATGATCCAGGGCTGGGCCGTCGTCGACAACACGCAGGACGAGGACTGGAGCCAGGTGAGCCTGTCGCTCATCGCGGGGCTGCCGGTCTCCTTCATCCACGACCTCTACACGCCGCGCTACATCAAGCGGCCGGAGGTAAAGGTGCAGGAGACGACGGGCGTTTTGCCGCCGGAGATGGAGGAGGCAATGTTCGCCGGCGCCAATCTCGCCTACGCCGAGGAGCTGGGGGAAGCCCAGGACGCCGCGGCATCCTACGCGGGGGACGCGGCCAAGGTGAGGAGGGGGGCGATGCGCGCGATCCCTGCGCCCGCCGCCGCGCCCGTGGCGATGAAGACCGCGGTTTCGTCGATGCCCACCCAGGTGCGCGAGCGCAAGATCGGCGATCTCTTCGAGTACGAGATCGAGCACCCAGTCAGTATCCGCCGCAATCAGTCGGCTCTGGTGCCGATCGTGCTGCGCGGCTTCGAGGGCCGGCCGGTACTGCTCTACAACAAGCGGAACCGGGCCGAGAACCCGATGCGCTGCGTCGA
The DNA here is from genome assembly GCA_046350295.1 of Gemmataceae bacterium. Lineage (GTDB taxonomy): Bacteria > Planctomycetota > Planctomycetia > Gemmatales > Gemmataceae > JAXMAR01. Next base: position 2,769 of record JAXMAR010000021.1, on the reverse strand, counting down.
GTTCAAGAACACCACCGGGTTGACGCTCGAAGGCGGGCCGGTGACGGTGCTGGAGGCGGGCAGCTACGTCGGCGAGGCAATGCTGGAGACCGTCAAGCCCGACGAGGAACGGCTCATCCCCTACGCGGTCGAGCTGAGCGTGCACGTCCTCGACAACATCGATTCGCACGCTGACAAGGTGCACCGCGTCCTCGTTCGCCGCGGCGTCCTGCGCACCGATTACGTCCACAACATCCAGACGACGTATCACTTCAACAACAAGTCGAAGGACGAGCAGATCGTCACGCTGGAGCACCCGCGCGAGGGCAAGGAATGGAAGCTGTTCGGGCCGTCCGAGCCCAAGGAGATCACCGAGAACTACTGGCGCTTCCGCTTCACCATCGCGCCGCGCGAAGTGACGCAGTACGTGGTGCGGCAGCGGCAGACGTTGCACCAGTCGTTCCAGCTCGCCCAGATCGGCGACGAGCAGATCGCCCTCTGGCTCGAGCAGCGCTTCCTCGACCGCAAGACGGCCGATCTTTTGCGCGACGTCCTGGCCAAGCGGCAAGAGATCGGCGTTATCGAGGGAAAAATCCAGGAGCTGGAAAAAGAGCGCGGGACGATTCACGCCGACCAGAAACGCATCCGCGAGAACCTGCAATCGCTCGGCGATCGCTCGACCGAGAAAGAGCTGCGCGAACGCTTCGTCCGCACGCTCGGCCAACAGGAAGACCAGCTCGAGACGATCGAAAGGGAGATCGCCCACCACGCCAGGGAACGCGAGCGCCTCCACGCTGAGATGGAGAAACAGCTGGAGCGGATCGAGTACGATACCGAAGTGACGTGAGTGGTGGCTGGTGGCTGGTGTGGACATTGATGACCACGCCAATCACTAGCCACCAATCACCAATCACCAATCACCAATCACCAGCCACCAAACACTATGCCATCGACGGCTCCGGCGCCGGCCGCGCGGTGCGCGGGCCGGTTTCCTTGTGGCCTTCGCCGAAGAGCAGGAGTAGCGGGCTGGCGATGTAGATGGAGCTATAGGTGCCGACGATGACGCCGACGACCATGATGTAGGAGAACAGGTGGACGCCGGGGCCGCCCGCGACATAGAGGACGAAGACCACGAGCCAGGTCGTCGTCGAGGAGAGGATGGTCCGGCTCAAGGTCTGGTTGACGCTGTCGTTGATCATCTTCGCCGTCAGGTCCGGGTTCTTGCCGCGGACCTCGCGGATGCGGTCGAAGACGACGATCGTGTCGTTCACCGAATAGCCGACCAGGGTCAATAGCGCCGCGACCGCCGGCAAGTCCACCTTGAAGTCCTCGAGGCCGAGGATGTCGCCGATGAACGTGCCGTGCAGGTAGTGAGCGACGGCGATGAAGCCCAGGGTGATGAACAGGTCGTGGATCAGGCAGATGACGGCGGCGAGGCCGAACGTCCAGCTGCCGAAGCGGAACCACAGATAGACCATGATCGCCAGCCAGCTGGCGAGGATGGCCCAGAGGGCGCGGTAACGCGTTTCGGTGGCGAGCTGGCTATCGAAGTTCTCGAGGCGGTCGGGCTGGATGTAGCCGTTGAAGCTGTCCTGCGTCTTCTGGAGCGCCGTCTCGATCTTGGCGGCGTCCTCGTCCGGCTTCTTTTCCAGCTTGATGACAAGGGTGTGGTACTGGCCGTCCGGGGTGGCCGTGCCTTCGCCGCGGACCTCGAAGGCGGGCAGGTCGCGCTTGTCGGTCAGGCCGAGCTCGATCATCAACTCCTTGCTGAAGAGGGACTTGATGAACAGCGGTGAGCCGTCCGCCCTGTGCTTCTTCTCCAGCTCGACACGCCCTTCGGGCCCCTTGAAGTCGTCCGGGTTCTTGTCGAAGAACTCGATCTTGATGGTGCGATCGGCCAGCTTGGGCGTCGCCTCGATGTACGTGCGGCGCAGCAACGTGGCGCCCTTCTTGTCGCGCAGCAGACGGTCCAGCGCAGCCTGCACCAGCTCGGGCTCTTTTTCGGAGGTGCGAACGACGAAGTAGGCCGATTTGCCGGGCTCGGCCTTGGCGAAGCTCGGGAACTGCTGCTCGACGGTCGTGTCGGCCAAGCCGCTCGCCTTCACCTTCACCGCTTGCTCGCGTTCTTCCTTGGTCGCCTTCTCCGGCGGGTTCAGCAACTGCACCTCGCGCTTCTCGCCGTCGGCGTAGACGATGGTGTAGCGGCCGCTGCCGAATTCCGACGTCCTCTTCTTCGCCTTCTCCCCCTTCTTGTCGGTCTTGACATCGGCTTCGGGGGTTGTCTCCTTGATAGTCACGGCGGCTTCCTTGACCTCCTTGACGTCGAGCGTCTTCGCCTGGTGCTTCTCGCTGACCAGGCCGCGCAGGTCGCCGATCGTTACCGGCTCCGTCAGCTGGCTGCCGAAGGCCGTGCCGCCGACGAAGTCGATGTTGAAGGGGGCCCGGCCGAAGAAGAGGGCGAAGCCGAGGATGGACAGGGTGAGCGTGATGATGAACATCGGCTTGCGGATGGCCATGAAGTCGATGTTGGGCTTGGTGAGGAAGCGGAACATCGACAGCTTGTGCAGCCAGCCCTTGGAGAGCCAGAAGTCGAACATGAGGCGGGTCATGTAAAGCGAGGTGAAGAGACTGATCATGAGGCCGACGGTGAGCGAGACGCCGAAGCCCTTGAGCTGGTCGTTGCCGACGATGTAGAGCACGATGGCGGTGAAGATGCTCGACAGGTGGGTATCGATGATGGTGGGCAGAGCACGGTCGTAGCCGTTGCGTATGGCGAGGGCGAGGGTGGCG
>JAXMAR010000020.1:0-118752 GCA_046350295.1 Gemmataceae bacterium | reverse complement strand
CTGGATGTCCTGGATGACCAGGAAGGCGACCAGCGCCCCGGCCGCGACCAAGAGCCCAGCAACGCCGCGGCCGAGCGCCTTGTGATGCTTCTTGGCCCAGCGCCAGGTCCGCTCCAGGAACGTCTCCTTGTATGCGGTGACCGGCTCGCCCGCGAGATAGCGCTGCATGTCCTCCGCCAACTCGGTCGCCGTCCTGTAGCGGTCCTTCCGGTCGTGGGCCATCGCCTTCATGCAGATCGCTTCGAGCGGCTTGGGGACGTCCGGCTTGATGCTGCGCGGCGGGGCGGGCGGCGTGTTCTTGGCCATCTCGATCAGCTCGCGGATCTTCGTGGCGTGGCGCGGCGGCTTGCCCGTGAGGATGTGGTAGAGCGTGGCGCCGAGCAGATAGATATCGCTGAGCTGGTCTACCTCGTGCACGAGCCCGGCCGCCGCTTCCGGCGAGAAATAGGTGGGCGTCCCCTTGGCAGCGCCCATCATCGTCGCGTTGGTGTCGGCGCCGCTCGCGCGAATGGCGCCTTCGGCCGTGGCGTCTTCGGGGGCGCCGATCGTCTTGGCGAGGCCCCAGTCGAGCACCAGCGTCTCGCCGTAGGCCCCGGTCATGACATTCTCAGGCTTGATATCGCGGTGAATGATCTTGCGGCTATGAGAGTAGGCGATGGTCTGGCACAAGTTGAGAAAGATACTGAGCAAGCGCAGACGTTGCACTTCCTTGTCGGCTTCCGGCGTCTTCGGATCGTGGTACTCGTTGATGACTTTCTGGAGGGTCGCCCCCTGGACGAACTTCATCACGTAGTACGGTTGCCCGTTGTCGTCGAGGCCAAGCTCGTGAACGGGGACGACGCCGGGATGCTCGAGCTGGCCGGTGATCTGCGCTTCCATGAGAAAGCGGTCACGCTGGTCGGCCCGACCTTTGATCATGCGCTTGATGGCGACAGGCCGGCCGATGGCGCCGTCGTCGGCGAGCCAGACCTCGCCCATGCCCCCCTTGCCGGCGAGCGTCTTCATGTCGTAGCGGGAAAGTTGGAGCGGGGCAGAGCCGGACGAGGCGGCCCGGCCTCCCTGCGTGCTGTCCGGCTTGCGCTTGAGCGTCGAGAACCGCGACTGATCCGGGGACGAGGTGTAGGGATCGGCAGTCGCGCCGCGGCCGATCTTGTCCCCGGTGTCGCCCCCGCGGCCGCGGATCGTGCCGCCGCGCGGGTGGCCGGAGATGAACTCTCCCGTAGCGTCGCCGCGGGGAGGGTCCTGGTCGACTGTCTGGTCCGGAGCCGGGGCGGCGCCGGCAGAAGCTTCAGGGCGATATTCGCCGGTCGCGTCGGGCGCGTCGGGCGCCTCGGGCGGGCGGAACTCGCCCGTCAGCGCCTCGGTGCGCGCGCCGACGTCCACGTCTATTTGCGGCAACGGCGATTCGGGTAGGTATTCCCCGGTGGCGTCCGGGGCCTCTACCGGTTGAAACTCGCCGGTCAGCGCCTCGGTACGGGCGCCGCTCGTCTCCGGCTCGGGAAGGAACTCGCCGGTGGCCTCTCCGGGCTTGGGCTCCGGGCGCTCCTGCGGGACGTATTCGCCGGTGGCGATGGTCGGCTCGTCTTGATGGGGCTGGTGCGACACGGCTGTCTCCCTGTGTGCGACGCGGCGAGACGCGGCCCGAAAACACGCCGGTCGCGAAAACGGTAGTGTACAAGAGAAAGGGGACGGGACCCCGCGTCAAGCGCGAAAGTCCCGTCCCGCATTCGGCTCGAGCTGATGGGCGAATCAGCTCGGCCGTGTCCACTGGGGGTCACGCAGGGCGACCGCCTGGCGGCGGCGCTCGGCGTCGGCGCCGAGGGTGAGCGAGCCGAAGAAGGCGCCGCCGGCCACCATGGAAGCGACAACGGCGCTGTCGATGGCGGTATCGTCTTGCTGCAACATTTCCGGTCGCCAGAAATCGATCGGATTCCTCCGCCTGAAGCTCCTCCTGCTCCTCCGGCATGGGCGCCATGGGAGCGGCGGCTGGAGGCACGACGACGGCGCCGCGAATCCAGCCGGGCAGGCGGGCGCGGATCTGCTCGACGATTGCGGCGCCGGCCTTGGCGCCCGCGTCGAGAATCTTGTCGAGGCCTTCGACGCCGCCCATCATCGGGAACGGGAAGACATCCAGGCCAAGGGCGTCGAGCGGAATGCTGAAGCCGAAGGTGAGGGAGCGGATGCCGTCGGGGCCGAACACGAAGGACTCGGTAATTACGCTGCCATGGAAGGCGGCGACGATGTCGCCAATGGTTTCCTGGACCGTCTCGAAGAAACTGACGAAGCTCGCCTGGCCGCCGACCCCGAAGGCGCCGTCGATTGTGGCCGTGGTGAAGAGGGCCGTCTCCGTCAGCGCGGTGAGGGCAGGCAGAGTCAAGGAAATCGCGTTCAAGCCCGGGATGAGGGCAGTGCTGCCGGAGAATACGCTCGCCGTGAGGGTACCGGAGCCATCGGAGCCGGTCGACGAGTCGAAGTTGAAGGTAAAGGAGCGCTCCGAGCCGCGGATGGCGTCGGTCAGCGCGACGGTCTGGACCTGTCCGGGGGTGAGGAGAACAGCGCCGCCGCGTGCCGTGGCCGGGACGTCACCGACGTTCAAGGTGAAGCTGCCCGCGGCGGCGGCCATGACCAGGAGCTGCACGTTGCCGCCGACCTCGATGAAGGTTCGGGCCAGGTTGTTGCTGACCAGGTTGGTCTGTTGATCGAAAACGGCGCGGTTGCCACTCGGGTCGGCCAGATCGATGGAGACCGGGTCGAGCCAGATGACAAGGTAGGAGATGGTCCCGTCGGCGGCGTAGCCGGGCAGCATGCGGGCGAGGATCTCAGCAGTGATGCTACCCGTAATGGTCGGATCGTCCCCCAGCTTGTTGAGCAGGCGGTCGAGCTGGGCGCCAAGGTCGGCATGCATTTGCGTCAGAAACGGCGTACCATTGGCGTAGGCGGCCAGGGCGGCCGGGTCGGTGGCGCCGGAGATGATGCCGACGTGGACGATACCGCCTTCGACAACGCCGCCATCGACATGTACCACCGGATGGCCGTTGAAGCCGGACCGGGGGGCGAGGACGTTCGCTTCGTTGGCGAAGACGTTGGCGGTCGTGATGGCGGGCTTGAGCTCGATCTGGTAGGAGCCGTCCTGAAGAGGGCTCGCGAAAAGGAGGGTGACGGTCTGGCGAACAGCGGTCGGGAAGGTGCGGCCGCTGGAGACCTCGATGTTGGCGCCGGCGTTGTAGGTGGCCGCTCCGACGGTGAGGAGCTGGTCATCGGCTGTGTTCGGCAGGTTATCGGCGCCGAGGAAACGGACGACATAGTTGGCCGGATTCTGGACGCTCTGGGCCGCGGCCGGGTCGAGGCGATCGCCCTGGAGCGTGAGGACAATGCTGGCGACCGGTCCACCCGGCACGAGAGCGACACCCTCGGCGGCGATGACCTGCGGCAAGACGTCGACGTCGAACGTGACGACACCGGCGCCGCGGGTCGTCGTGCCGAGCCCGAAGATATGGATGTAGAGCGTGGCGCCCTGATCCGCGACGACGCGGAAGCGTGAGCCGGAGTCGAGCTTGACGCCGTTAGCGTCGAGCACTTCCATGTCGATCCCCGGCGCCTCGACGTTCTGGAAGAGGGCGGAGAAATCAAGGACCTGCTTGCCGGCGGCCGGAGAGGATTCCACGGGAACGGTCAACTTGAAGTACTGGTCGACAAAGCCCGGAACGACGGCGATCGGCTGCGAAATGGCGTGAGCGACGGCGCCCAGGTCGCGCGCTGCGGCCAACGTGGTGTTGGCGGTGATGGTCGGTTTAGACGCGAACAGCAGTCGGAGGCCGCCGGCGTCGGCGACTACGATGTCGAGCTTGCCGTCGCCGTCGAAATCACCGGAGGCGAGCTTGCCCGCGGAGCCGACGTTGGCGAGGACCTTCGGCGCCGCGAAGCCGGTGAAGGCGCCGCCGGTCCCCTTGGTTCCACCGAGATAGATGACCTGCGGCGGTGTGGCGCCGCTGCGGCTCTTGGCGGTGACGACAATGTCGAGCTGGCCGTCGGGGGCGCCGAGGCCGGTGGAAGAGCCAAAGTCGCCGATGACCAGGCCGACGACCGAGGTGTTGTCGCTCGGGCGAGGCGGGCTGGCGATGGTACTTTGGGGCGCCTGGAACGTGCCATCGCCATTGCCGAGGATGAGGAAAATGGCGCCGGTATTGGCGCCGGCGGTGACGATGTCCGTCTTGCCGTCGCGATTGATGTCGGCGAGTTGGGCGTCCAGTGTGATTTCGCCCGCCGCGAACTGGCCACCGTCGGTAAAGCCGCCGTGGCCGTCATTCATGAAGACCTGGAACTTGGCGACATTGGTGCAGAAGACAAGAAGATCGTCGTGGCCGTTGCCCAGATCGGCGACGCGCACGGGGAAGGTCGGGCTATCGAAGGCGAGTGGCAGGAGGACTGGCGGCTTGAACGTTCCGTCGCCATTGCCATAGAGGATGCCGACGCTGGCCTGGCCGGAGAAGCGTTCGAGAACGACGAGATCCTTGAAGCCGTCACCGTTGAAGTCTCCCACTGCGAGGGCGTCGGGCAGCGGGGTGGCGTCGAAACGGCGCTCGGGTTGGAACGTACCGTCCCCGAGACCCAGAAGTACGGAGACGTCGGCGGAGTTGTTATTGGTGACAGCGATGTCGAGGACGCCGTCGTTGTCGACATCCACGAGCTTGACCTCGCGGGCGGCAGCGCTGTTGAGACCGGCGCCGATGGCGAAGGAGCGCGGCGTTTGCAGCGTACCGTTCGGCTTGCCGGCGCCGTCGAGGTTGCCGAGGAAGACGTTGACGACGTCGGCGTTCTGATTGCTCGAGGAGACGACGTCGGGAGCGCCGTCGTTGTTCAGGTCGCCGACGACGACGGAGGCCGGGAAGCCAGGGGCCGAGAAAAGCAGGCCGGCGTTGCGCGCCGTCTCGAACTGATCGAGGTTGGTGAACTCGAGTGAGTAGGCGCCGGAAGCCGTGCCGGAGACCTGGAGCAACACGGTCTGGCCGGCGGAGACGGCGAGGCTGAGGGTCTTGCCCGAGCCAAGGGTCGTCAAGCCGTCGCTGGTCAAGACCGTGAGCGTGATACTGGAAACCGCGGAACTAAGGGTGAGTTCCAAGGAGCCCGCAAGTGGCGCCGTGAGCGAATAGACGTCCTGCGTATTGGCGACCAGGTTCTTGCTCTGCAGGCCATGCACGCGTGCGCCCAGATCGGCGGTGAGAGAGCGAAGCACCAGTGAGTAGTTCGCGACGCCGCCGTCGGTCGAGCGGACTCGGACGAGGAACACGTCGCCCGAGGTCGCGGCATGGTTGATCTGCTGGCCGATGACCTTGCCGCCGGCGTCCAGGATGTTGGCGCCGGTATCGAGACGAGTGGACCCGTCGGCGCTCCACAATTCGACGCTCAGGTTGGCGGCGCCGGTGGCGGCGGCAAGGAGTTGGCCCGTGGCGCCGGCCTTCACCTTGTACCAGTCCTCGTCCGACGCGGTAAGGGAGAGGCGCGGAACGAGGCGCTGAGCGGTGACGTTGCCGAAGTCGACCGCCGTGGCCGCGGTGTTGTTCGGTTCGAACTGGTCGTCGAGCACGGCGGGGCCCGGCGGCAAAGCGAGCCGGCTGACAATGACGTCCTGGTTGCCGCTGCGTGTGTCCGTCCAGGCGGCGTAGGCGATGCCGTTGACGAAGGAGAGGCCGATGGCGTCCCCGAGGTATGTCGTATTGACGTTGTTCCTGTCCTTGAACGTGCCGGCGGTGGCGTCGAAGCTGGTGTCGCTGACGCGAAAGTTCGGGCTAAAGCTGAGGCCGCCGTCGGTGCTGATGGCCCCGTACACATCGACGAGATGTCCCGCCGGATCGCGGCGCGAGTCGAGCCAGACGATCGCGATGTTCCCGTTGGCGTCGATGGCCATGCGCGGCAGGGCCTGCGACGAGATGACGTCGTCGGTCAGGTTGGAGTCGAAGCGGAGGTAGCGGCCGCCGTCGTCGTCGTTGACGGCGGAACGGAAGTCGTTCGTCTGGGCGCCGGAGAGTTCCGACAGGTTGGACGGGTTGAAGCCGGTCTGGAAGGTCCAGGTCCAGGTGGCGCCGTAATCGTCGGACCGGGCGAAGTTGATTTCGCCGGTGTCGATGGTGGCCGTCTTGGCGGCGTTGCGGACAAACATGGACTCGACGATATAAACGCGGCCGGGATGAGCGGGATCGGCGACGATCGAGCGCTGGGCGAGGGTGCGGAAAGTGTTGTTCGCCATCGTGGCGGAGGCGGTGTTGGCCGAGGTGCTGCCGCCGAACGGATAGCCGTGGATACTGTTCTGATCGGGGACGGTGAAGGTCTGGCCGCCGTTCGTCGAATGCGAAACGGACACAAGACCGCCCGCGAACATGGAGATGTAGATGTCCCCCTGGGGGCCGACGGCGACGTGGGAGAGGGTGGAGTTTCCACCGCCGTCGCCGGCGGTCGAGGCGCGCAGGCCGGAGAACGGGTCGAGAAGCGTTGTGATCGGGTATCCCTTGGCGGTGAAGCCGTTGTTGCGGATGGACCAGGTTTGGCCGTGGTCGGTGGAGACGGCCACCATGATGTCGGTGCCGGCGAGGGTCGCGCTGCCGGGCCATATTCCGGCGGGGTAAAAACGGGTCCAGGTGGCGTAGAGCGTGCCGCTGCTGGTGTCGACAGCGAAATCGGGGAGCGTGTCGAAGGGGACCTTGAGGTTTGTGGTGAGGGTGTTGCTCGGTCCGGTGTAAAGCTGCGACGAGATGGCGGTCGGAGCGCTCCAGTTGACGCCGTCGGCGCTGCTCACCATGAAGATGCCGTTGTTCGCCTGACTGCCGAGGGAACGCTTGGAGGCGGTGGTAATAGTGGCCGTGGCGGTGGCGCCGCTCCCTCCTCCGCCGGTGAAACTGATCGTTGGCGCCGAGGTGTACCCGCTGCCCACACTGGTGATGTTAATGGCGATGACGGCGCCGCTGCCATTGATGACCGCAGTCGCGGCCGCGCCGGAGCCGCTGCCGCCGCCGCTGAAGACCACGGTGGGGGCCGTGGCGTAGCTGCCTCCCGCGCCGAGGGTGATATTGGCGAGCGAACTCAACGCCGCCGTGTCATAGATGATGCCCGGCTTCACCGGCCCAAGGAAACGGGCGGCCATGAACTCGACATAGACACGGCCGGACGCGTCGAAATGGGCGATGGGGTTTCCGGCCGCCTCGTCGAAATTCGCGGGCAGCGGAAGCGTCGTCTTGGTCCAGGTCTTGCCGCCGTCGGTGGAGTTGGCGACGGCAATGCCGGCATAGCCCGTGGCCAATGCCGAGTAATCCATGTAGGCCGTCACGACGTGGTTCTGGTTCGTGGGGTCGATGGCGATGGACGGCATCTGCTGAACGCCGGCCGAACTGGTGACGTCGACGTTCGCCTGGGCGCCGAGCGGGGCAAGATCGAGCCCAACGCCCATGCCGCTGTTGTTCGCTTCATTCGCCTCGCTGATCGAGTTGCTCGGATCGACGCGCAAGCCAAGGAAGGCAAGGCCGACCGCGCCGAAGCCGGCGGGCGCCGTCGGGAGATGGACGGTGATGGACTTGAGGCCCGTCGTGGTCTGGGCGGCGAGAGGACCGAGGGGCACGGTGGCAAGCAGGATGTCCCCCGCGCCAAATGTGCCATCGCTCGAGAGGCGGATCTCGGCGTTGAAGCCGGCCGCGTTTCCGAGACCTTGGTTAGCAATGCTGTACTGGATGGTGACGTCCTGGTTCCAATCCGTCGGCAGCGCTGGGATGGCGAACGAGGCGCCGGCGAGGTCGGGAGCGGCATGCACTCCAAAGTCGAGGCCGGTGATCGTCTGGCCGGCGCCGAGGTTGACCTGTTGGAAACCGCCGGCCGGCGCCGTGACCGAACCGCCCGATGGAAGAACGACGCCGATCGAATAACTACCGGCGCCAAGATTCGAGAAGGCGTAGGCGCCAGTGGCGTCGGTAGTGGCGGTGGGCTCCGGAACCATGAAGCTGATCGACCAGCTGCTGACCGTGATGCCGGAGGTGTCGCCGAAGAAAACGAGGCCCCAGACGCCGTTGGGATCGCCGTCGTAAATATGCGACTGGATGCTTGTGAACGACTGATCGGGACCAAAGGTTCCGGAAACCGAGCCGTGGACGAAGCCGCCGGCGACCGTGTCCGTGATCCGGGTGGCCGCCTGATCGTCGAGGGCGCCGTTGAAACTGCCTTGGCCGAGGACGAGGAGGTTCGAACCGTTGAAGAGGAAGCTATCGAGGCCGCCCGAGATGTTCTTGCCCGTGGCGCTGGCCAAGCCGACGATGACGTTGGTGTTCTTGCTGTTGGAGATGTTGAGGGAAACGTTGACGTGGGAAACCGACGTCGGCAGGCCGCTCACCGAGACCGTGGCGTTGGCGTTGGAATTGACGAGGCCCAGTTTGCCGGCCGTCAGCGTGTTGGAGCCGGTGAACGAAGAGGTGGCGCCGTCGAGGGCGCCGTTGTGATTCAGGTCGAGATAGGCGACGATGGCGGGCAAGCCGGATTCGCCGGGGTCGCGGGCGAGGTTGGAGTTGAGGTCGTTGAAGATCGTGCCCGCCAGCGACACCGAGGGCAGCGTCCGATCTTCGAGGACCTCGAGCAAGGGGCGGTAAGTGGTCCGACGAGTTGGCCGCGGGCGCGAATAGGACCGCTTCATGCCGGTAGGGCGAGTCTGGGCTTGCATTGGGGGAAGTCCTGGAAGGATTAGGTCGAAACAGTGCCAACCGTTTCCCGCGGGTAAGCGCTTCTTGGTAGGAAGCCCCTATTAGGACCGAAAACCGCCGCGAATGCAACACAAATCTCTTGTCATCCCGCCTATCCCCGCGAGAATGCTGGCGCCTAACTTAAACCAACTTTTCCGCTTTGCAAGGAGCATCTTTCTGCTCCCTGGCTTCCGGTCCGAACAGCTGCCGGTGTACATGCCAGACGCGATGGACGAGCCCGACCCGGTCGCGCACGTTCATCTTGCCGAACACCTTGTCGATCCGTTTGCGAACGGAGCCGGCGCTTTTGCCGAGCTTGCGCGCGATCCCGGCCCGGGTTTTCGTCTCGAACAGGAGGATCGCCACGTTCAACTCCCGCCCGGTAAAACCGAACAATTCGCCAATTCTTACCCATTCCTCCGGAGTCACCAGGTCTTCGGACGGGATGTCTGGTAGCAAATGCCGGCGATTCAAGGTAAACCCTTACCCATGTTGAACAGAGCGCCCTCCAGATGAGGCGATTTCTGTATGGATTCGCGCCGTTCCTGATCGCGATTTTCTTTCTCTTGGGATGTTTTCGCAGAATTGATCGCGATGGCAAAGTCCGCGCAGCCAAAAAAATCGGGATTTAGCGGTTCGTCAGCACCACGATTTCCTCGTTGTGGTACAGATCCCAGTGCCGTCCCGCCTCTCGCGCGGATACCGCCCCGCGCCAGCTGTCCCATACCCCAGCGGGCACGAACAGGAAAACCCGCGTCGGATAACGCAAAAAGACCCGCGCATCGTCTTCCCCGTGGAAATAGAGGACGTTGCGACGCAGGTAGAAATGCAGGCTCGGCAGATGTTCGACCCGGTAGGCCCCAATCAGCATCTCCTCGTCGAGACGCGAAGCCCCGGAGGCCTCCACAAGAGGCCGGGCCGCTTTGTAGCGATTGAATGCGGTGCTGGCTCCCGCGCCCAGCGCCCCCCAGAACAGGAACGATCCCCCGACCAATGCGCCGATCCAGGCCGTCCGCAACGACGCAATCCCTCTCCCGCTCGCCTCACGCCGCAAAAGCCACCACCCGAGCGCGGCGCCGGCAATCGGCAGCGCTCCGAGGCCGGCCCACGGCGCCAGGGCCGGATAGACGCGGCGCATACCCGCGATTGGCGTCGCGCCGCTGACAATCAGCAGCCCGATCGTCAAGCCTGCGCCGAAAAGGAGCAGGCATGCCAGGCCGAGCCGCAGCCCCACGAACGAAGGTCGAATCGCGCCGCGCCGCCAGCGTTCCAAAAATCGCGCCGTGAGCAGGCAGAAGGGAACCACCGCAGGCAGCACGTAGTTGGGTAGCTTGGTCGCGGCGACGCTGAAAAAGAGGAGATACAGCAGCATCCAGACCACGAGAAAGCGATAGCGCGCCGCCCGGAGCAGCGTGTCGCCATCTTCCCGGTCGGCGCAGCGACGCCAGGTCTCGGTCCACCGCGCCCTCCACGCCCCGCTGTTCCGCCGCTCGCCCCAGGACGGCCACAGGGACCAGAACCCGTACCACCAGCTGAAGCCGAAGAAGACCGACCACGGCAACGTCCCCAGCAGCACCACAAGCAGATAGAAGCCGGGAAAACCGTCGTGGCTTTCCATCGGACTCAGGAAACGATCGACATTGTGCCGGAAGAAAAACCCTTTCAGCCATTCCCCCTTGGTCGTCACGCCCACCCAGCCGTACCAGGGCGCCGCCGTCGCCACGAACGCCAGCACGCCCAGGAGCAGTCGCCTATCCACAAGCTCCTTCAACCGCCGTTCCCACGCCATGAACAGGAAGATCACGCCGCCCGGCAACACCACCCCCACGGGTCCCTTGGCGAAGAACGCCAGCCCGGACGCGGCCCCGACCGCGCTGAACCACAGCGAACGCCGCCAACGCTGCCCGATCCAGAACAACGCGAGCGTGAGACAGGTGAGGCAGTTCAGCAGCGCATCCGGATTGGCAAACCGCGCCGCCCCGCACACCATCGGCGTCGTCGCCACCAAGCAGCCGCCGAGCAACCCCGTTCGGGCGCCAAAGAGAGAGCGCCCCAGCTCGTACGCGACCAGCACGGTCACCAGCGCCGCCAGAGCCGACGGGAATCGCCCCGCGAACTCGTTGAACCCGAATACCTGATAGCACGCGATCTGCAGCCAGTAGAGCAACGCCGGTTTGTCGACCCGCAGCACGGAATTGAACGTCGGCTCGATGATGTCCCGCTCGCTCATCTCCCAGGCGCAGGTCAGGTTCCGCCCTTCGTCCACGTCCCAGAGGCTCGCTCCCCCCAGATTGGCGAAGAACAAGCCGAGACTCATCCCCGTCAACACCGCATAATGCGTCCACCGGCTCGACATCCCTGTCCCTCTTTGGTTTCCGCCTCCGCTTTCCCCGCCTCCCCGTCTCCCCGAACCCGCCACGCCGCCGGGATGTTCCCAAACGCCGACGCATTATAAAACAACGCCATATCGCGGCGAGATCAATCCACCAAAGGCGAGCCGGGCGGCGTCAGCCCCCGGAGAAAGGCGCCCCCGGACCATGGCAGGACCACTCTTCGTAGGCCTCGACGTCGGCGGCTCCAGCATGAAAGCCGGCGTCGTCGATGACGACGGCCAGGCCCGTACCAGCGTCAGCCTCCCCACCGAGGCCTACCGCGGGCAGGAGTTCGGCCTCGAACGCATGTGCGAGTCCATCCGCCAGGCCGTCGCCGCCGCCAACCTCCGCATGGACGACATCGCCGCCATCGGCGTCGCCACCCCCGGCACCATGGACATCCCCGCCGGCATCATCCTCGACCCCCCCAACCTCAAGCCCTGGCGCAACGTCCCCGTCCGCGACCACGTGCAACGCGTCTTCAAGATCCCCACCGCCTTCCAGAACGACGCCAACGCCGCCGCCTTCGGCGAGTTCTGGGTCGGCGCCGGCCGCGACGCCCATTCCATGGTCCTCTTCACCCTCGGCACCGGTGTCGGCGGCGGCATCGTCATCGGCGACCTTGTCCTCGAAGGCGAACACTCCCACGGCGCCGAGATCGGTCACATCAAAATCGAAATGACCAACCCACGCCAGTGCGGCTGCGGCCGGTGGGGCTGCCTCGAGGCCTACGCCAGCGCCACCGCCGTCGTCAAACGCGCCCTCGAAGCCATCGCCCAGCCGGGCGTCCGCTCCCCACTCGCCGACGCCAACAACAAGATCGGCGGCCTCACCGCCCGCGACGTCTTCGACATCGCCGAGCAAGGCGACGCCATCGCCGAGAAGCTCGTCGAGGACACCGCTTACTACCTCGCCATCGGCGCCATGAACATGATGCACACCATCGACCCCGACATGATCGTCTTCACCGGCGGCATGATCGCCGCCGGTGAAGGCTTCCTCAAAAGCATCCGCAAACACATCAAACAGCTCGCCTTCCCCGTCCCCGCCGAAAAAACCAAGGTCGTCTACGCCACCCTCGGCAACGATGCCGGCTTCATCGGCGCCGCCGCCTGCGGCCGCCAGCTCTACAAACGCCAGCAAGCCGCCAAGCACGGCCGATGACCCACCACCCACCAGGCCCGCAGGCGAGTCTTCGAGCCTGCGGGGTGAAGCCGCGCGTTCATTTCGTCTATTTCAACACGCCCCAGTTGCTGAAACGCATGCTGACCTTGCAATCCCCGATTGTGCCGCAACATTCCATCGCATCACCGGCTTGCGACGAGAAGCCCTTCAAAGCCCGCGCTCACGTACCGGCCAACTCAAAACCCTTGGCCAGTACGGCCCGGGGCCTCAACGACATCCCACCCACCGACTTACAACACGCCACCCGTCCCTTCTGGACAAGAAGCCCCGCGCCTGCGTTTCAAACGCCATGAAACGAACGGTCCCCTCCACGCCCGCCTTGGCGAGATCATTAAGGCCGCAACCAACGCCCCCGCCTTGGGTCCCTTAGAATCGCCAAAAACCCTCCACGCCAAATGACAACACCCCGGGCACAACGCGAACGAAGGTGATGGCCGATGAGGCGCTTGCGGCGGGAAGCGCTCCACCGGCTATTGGTTACTTTGTCCTTCAATCGTCGTTCAAGATCGTCCCAATGCCGCGGTTTTTGGTGAACAGGGCGTTGCTGCTGAGCCCGAACAGGTCCAGGTAGAACGTCTCGTTGGCCTCCTTCTTGCTGTCGCCGTTGACGACAATCGTAATCGTCTTCGTCGTCTCGCCGGGGTTGAAGGTGATCGTGCCGGTCTTGGCGACGTAGTCGTTGTCGCTCGTGGTGGCCGTGCCGTCCGCGGTGCGAAACGACATCGTCACGGGCTGGTCGTAGGCGGCCGAGAGCGTGACCGTGAAGGTGAACTGCGTCGTTTGCCCCTTCCTGCCCTCCTGCTTGGTCACGTCACTGATGCTGATGCGCGGCTCGTCGTCCACGATAGTCCCCACGCCCTGGCCGTTGGCGATGGTCGCGTTGGTCGCGCCGCTGAGGTTGAGGTTGAACGTCTCGTTCGATTCGGCGAGGCGGTCGCCGTCGACCAGCACGGTGACGGTCTTGCTGGTCGCGCCCGGGGCGAAGGTCAACGTCCCCGAAGTGGCCTGGTAGTCGCTGCCCGCGGTCGCCGTGCCGTCGGCGGTCGCGTAGGCGACGGTGATCGTCTGGGTGCTGGCGGCGGACAGGGTGACGGTGAAGTTGGCCGCGACGGCCCCCGCGTTCCCCTCGGCAACCGTGCTGTCATGGATGGCGATCGACGGAGCGGGCGGAGGCGGCACTGTTGGCCAGGCGCCGTCATTGAGCAGAACCGTGACCGCTCCCTCACCCATTGAGTCGGCGCCCACAGCCGCGATGTCCGGGCGGCCGTCGTTGTCGAAATCCCCGATCGCGAGCGCCCTTCCACCCAGGCTCAGGTCCGGGCAGAGCCAGAACACCTCCGTATCGCCGAAGGTACCGTCCCCGCGGCCCAGGAGAGAACAACCGACCCCTCCCGTGTCCGTCGTCGCAAAGCCCAGGACGAGATCCAGGCGGCCGTCGCCGTTGAGGTCGGCCGTCGTCAGAGCCTCCAGGTCACCGCCGGGGCCCTGACTGTAGATCGGGTTGCCGAACGTGCCGTCGCCGCGGCCGGGCCGGACGACCAGATTCCCCTCGACGTCCCGGTAGACCTGGTCAGGGATGCCGTCGCTGGTGAAGTCGCCTCTCGGCGAGGGTGGTGTTGCGGGGAGGTCCGCAAGCTGGATGGGCGGCTGCAACGTGCCGTCGCCGTTGCCCGCCAGCATGTTGACGGTGTCGGCGCCGGTGGCCACGTCGAGAGTGCCGTCGTTGTTGAAGTCGCCCGTCACCACGACCTGCGGCGGTGTCAAAGCGGCGGGGAAAGTGCCGACCCACGTGAAGCTGGGCGTGAGGCGGTCTTCCAGGACTTCGAGGCTTGGCCGATGCGTCGCCGTTCCTTGCGAACCGCGTCGCCGGTGCTGGCGCTGGCCCCGGCGGGGCGCCAGGGCGGATAGGAGGTTCCGCAACCAACTGTGGAATGACATGATTCATTCTCCCTTTCCAGGTTGGTCTGCGATAGAATGGCGACACGTCTCCCAGGCGCGCAGACCGAGCGCCGGGGCGATGCCGGGCCGGTGGGGGGCTTGCTTGGCGGTAAGGACCCCACCGGCCGCTTTTTGATCTTCGACGGACGGACTCACTTCCGCCCTATTTCTTCTCTTTCAGTTCCAACAACTCCGCGGCCTCTGCCCGGAAGTGGCGCAGCTCGTCATTGGTCGGCTGGTTCTTGTCCATCCACTGCACCGCCCGGTCATACCACTCGCCGGCCTTGTCCTTCTCGCCGCGCTTCCAGTGGGCCATCGCCAGGAAGAACCAGTCTAAGCTATCGCCGCCTTTGCGTAGCTCCATCGACTTTTCGAGGGCGGCGATGGCGGCTTTCCAGTCGCCCGCTCGGTATTGGGCCACGCCGAGAGTATTCCAGATGGCGCCGGCTTTCGGGACCGAGTCGACCGCCTTCTGGGCCAGCTCGACCGCCCAGCCTGGATGGCGAACCCTCGGATCGGCCGCGGCAGCAAGAAGCCAGGCGAGGTTGTTCAACTCGCCGGCCGGGCCCTCGCGAAGGAATTTGCGAAATCCTCGCTCTGCATCTCGATGGGCTTGCTTGGCGCCCGGCCGGCCGGATCGTTCCAGAAGCTGCCACAGGCGGATGCGGCAGCGAAGGAGGATCCCTTGTTGAGCCCACTTGGGCGGGAACTTCTCGAAGTAATCAATCGCCTCACGATATACCTTCTCCGCCCCTGGGTCGTCTTTGAGGTCCGACATCGTCGAGGCCAGATTATTGAAGCTGGCCGCAAGAAAGACACGCCCCCAGAAGTAATCAGGACTCGCCTCAAGTCGCCGTTTCCCGTGGTAGATCGCCTGTTCGAAGTACGTGCGCGCCGCGCCGAACTCACAGCGTGTCCGAGTCAACTTGCCCAACTGGATGCAGATTTCACAGAAGTCGCCTTCATACCCACGGGCATGCGGGAAGTCGTGAGCCAGTTTCGTCAAAAGACTGTGAGCATCCTGCAATACCTTCTCGGCCTCTGGAACGCGGCCAGCCCCCGTCAGGATAATACCCAACATTTTGCGCGCGGCGCCAAGCCGTTCGCGGTACGCGTACACGCCTGGGAATTCGACCAGCAGTTCTTCGAGGAGGTCGATTGCCTGCCGAAGGCTCGCCTCCGCTTCCTTCGGCGACCTATCGCGCAGGACATTGCCGAGTCGTTCGTAACATTGGGCCAGGTGATAACGATACCGGGTGACCTTGGGAAACTCGGCAACCAATTGTCGGTGAATTGCCTCGGCCTCGCGAAGCGCCTGAACCCCCTCGTCGCTACCCCATAGGACCCTCCCGAGCACGCTGTAGCCGTTCCCAAGCGTCTCCCGGTACGTGGCCGAGTCGGGCTCCTCCGCGAGCAGTCCCTTTTCAATCCGCACGGCCTCCCGCAGCAGCAATACGGCCTCTTTAATTCGGTCGGCCTTCGCCAACACCTCGCCAAGCCCGATCGTGGTGACCGCCCATTCGTGCTGGTATATCGAATTGCTTGAGGCCTCACTTTTTGCCAACTCCTGAAAAATGGCTGCCGCGCTTTGGTACGCCTGTTCGGCTTTGGCGCTGGCCCGAAACAGTTCGTAGAGATTGCCCAGGCGCCGATGCGCTTTCGCCGTCTCCAGGCGAAGCGCGGGGTCGTTACCGTTCTTGTTCAGAAAGTCCTCATAAAACACAAGCGCGTCTTCAAGAAGGGCTTTTCGCACCGGCTCCATGTGCGGTACGTCGGCCAGCTTTTCTTCCCCAACGCGCGTGAGCATCTGGTCCACGGCGCGGAGAGCCTCCTTCAAGTTGTGCTGGGCCTGCTGTCGCGCATCCGTCTCGGTCTCAAGCCGTGTTTCGGCTAAGCCCTCGGCCTTGGTGGCGCGAACCGCCTGCCAAGTGCTAACCGCAGTGGCGGCTGCTAGCGCCAAGGCGACCAGCGTGACGGTTAGGAGCGCCCCCTTGTTCCGCCGCGCGAACTTGCGCAACCGATACCCCACCGACGGTGGGCAGGCTTGCACCGCTTCATCCGCCAGGTAGCGCTGCACATCCATCGCGAAGCCGTTGGCGGTCTCGTAGCGGCGGCTGCGGTCCTTCTCCAAGGCCTTCATCACGATCCAGTCCAGCTCGCCGCGCACCAGCTTCGTCAGCTTCGCCGGCTCCGTGCCCCGATTCGCGGCCAGGGTCGGAAGGCCCTCCGCCGTGCTCAGCTTCGTGCTCGGCCGGGACGGCTCCTGCTCGCGGATCACCCGCAGCATTTCCAGCATCCCGGCCTTTTCCAGGTCCTTGCGGCTGAACGGCGGGCAGCCGGTGAGCAGCTCGTACAGGAGCACGCCCAGCGAGTAGATGTCGCTGCGTGTGTCGATGTCGAGCTGGTTGATCTCGGCTTGCTCCGGCGACATGTATTCCAGCGTGCCGACGATCGCCCCGAAGCCGGTGACCAGGGTTTTGTCGGTCAACGGCTGCCCGGCCGCCTTGGCCACGCCGAAGTCGATGACCTTCGGAACCGGCTTGCCGTCATAAAGCGCCACCAGCACGTTCGAGGGCTTGAGGTCGCGATGGATGATGCCCTTTTGATGGGCGTGCTGGATCGCCTGGCAGACCGGCAGAAACAGCTCCAGCCGCTGCCGGGGCGTGAGGTGATGTTCGTCGCAGTACTTCGTGATCGGCACGCCCTTGACCAGATCCATGACGAAGTACGGCCGGCCGGCGCTCGTGGTTCCGCCGTCGAGTACGCGCGCGATGTTGGCGTGGTCCATGAGAGCCAGCGCTTGCCGTTCGGCCTCGAAACGGGCAATCACTTGCTTGGAGTCCATGCCGGCCTTGATGAGCTTCAGCGCGACCAGGCGCTTGACGGGCTCGGTCTGCTGCGCCATCCAGACCGTGCCCATGCCCCCTTCGCCGATCTGCTCGAGCAGCTTGTACGGACCGATCAGGACGCCGGGGGTCTCGAGCGACGGCGCTGTTGCGGCCGCATCGGGAAACGCCCCGGTCGGCGCCGCATCCGCGGCGGGCCGCTCGAGAAAGCTGCCTGCGCCTTCGTGCAGCCGTAGTAAGTTGTCCACGTGTCGCCGCAAGTCCGGTTGCCCAGCGCAGGCCTCGGCCAGGTATGCCTGGCGCTCGGCTGCGTCTTCCTTTTGCAGCGCGGCGATGAAGATGTCGCGCTCGGTCATGGCTCATGTCCTCACAAAGCTGTTGCCTTACAGTGCGGAATCCGCGCGCAGACCGCGCAAACTTTTGAGAATTGCCCCGGCCTACCCCTCGCCCTCGGCGCCGCCGAGGGCGCGCAGCAGCCAGGCACGCGCATATGCCCAGAGGAAATCGGCGCTGCGAGGCGAAATACCGAGGGCAGACGCGGCCTGAGGGATGGTCAGCCCCGCGAAGTAGCGCAGCTTGACCAGCTCCGCCGCCTGAGGATCGGCTTCGGCAAGCCCCACGAGCGCCTGGTCGATATCCAGCACATCGTCGAGACGTTCGAAAGTGGCGGCGGCGAGGTGGTCCAGGTCCACACGAACGTGGGCGCCTCCCCGTTTCTTGCTCTGCTTGCGCCGCGCGTTATCGACCAGGATGCGGCGCATGGCCTCGGCCGCGGCGCCGAAGAAATGGCCGCGGCTGTTCCAGTGCTGCGCGCGCTCGGCGTCCACCAAGCGAAGGTAGACTTCGTGAACCAGGGCGGTCGCTTCAAGTGTCTGGCCCGGCTTCTCCTGCGCCATCCTCTCTGCAGCCAGCTTGCGCAGCTCGTCGTAAATCAGCGGCAACAATTGCGCGGCGGCGGAAGGATCGCCGTGCTCGATCGCTGACAAGATGCGGGTGACATCGGACATGGTCCAAAGCATAACGCCCGCGCGCAGCAACCGCAACACGCGGGTGGCGCACACGCTGGACGCGTTGCGAGAACGCAAAGACTCTCCACCACGGAAAGCACGGAAGTCACGGAAGAAAGAGCGGACGGCTCATTCTTCTTCCGTGTCTTCCGTTCTTTCCGTGGTTGACTCTCTGGAGGGAATCGTCCACCGCGCCGACGCCGCGTATCTCACGCCGCGCGCGACAGCCGCGGCAGCGGCAAAGGTGTCGGGACCCTTTTTCGGGGGACACAGCTCCTTCTTCTCGCCTCGACGCCCGTCGTGGGACCGGGAAAAGAAGACAACCGACATCGCATCGCCGCGCCACGCGTGGGAGAATCGAGATGGGTCCGGCCCCGGCCGCCAGCGCTGGCCGCGCAACGGCATGGCGCAAACGGCTTAAACAGCGGACGCTCGGGAGGCAAACCGGTTAAATCGGCCCTTGCCACGGGTTGCAAGCGATGGCTTGTCACGCCGCGCGCGACAGCCGCGGTTTCTCCTCCGCAGCCCGCGCCTCGTCGGCCGGCAAGGTCAGGACGTGGACGTCCATGCGGTGGTGCAGGTGGCGCAGCTCGAGCTTCATCTGGACCGGTTGCGCCACGAAGTGATGCAGATAGTTCGAAGTCGTCTTGGCGCCTTCCTCCAGGGCGTCCTCGTAGGGGAACGACAATGTCCCGGTCAGCCGCAAGAGGATGGTCTGCATCGGCGGAATGTTGAACGGCTGCGGCGTCTGCTTGTCGAAGGCGACCTGACCCACTTCGTACCAGCCGCCGCGCAGACGAATAGACAGGCGGGCGGCGAGGATGGAGTTGGGGAGCACGCTGTAGTTGGCGACGATGAGGCCGAGCTTGACGCCGATCTGCCGCACGTCGGCGCGGCCGATCCCGAGGAAGAACTCCTTGTCCGCCACGAAGGGCCTGAGCGCGGGCCGCTCCTTCCGCATGCGGACGCGCCAGAAGTAGACGGTGGCAAGCATGGAGGCGATGGAGCCCGCCATGCTCAGGTACATCATGTAGGAGGAATCCATTCCCATGTCTCCGAAGGTAGCAAGGCGCCGGCCGATTGCAGGCGACGAGCCGCGCCGCTCACTGCGTGCGCGGCTCATCGCCTGACGCTATTGCACGGCACACGGAAGGCGCCTGCTACATACCGAAAATCCCGAGTTGGGAAAAGACGTAGCCTGTGGCGGCGGGATCAAAAGACGCCTTCGCGCACCTCGTCCTTGCCGCGCGGCCGCAGCTTCACCGTCTTCTTCGGCTCGCACGTCTGGTTCTCCGGCAGCAGCTGTTCCCCCTTCGCCTTGCCCATGCCCAGGACGCTCTTGAGTTTCGCCAGGATGCCGGAGCCGTGTACCGGTTTGCTCGCCTCGTCGTAGTAGTCGAACCAGGGAAGCCCCGCCTGAGAGTACTGCTTCGCCGTCGGCGGCATGGTCGGCGACGCCTCCCCCGTGATCGCCCGCCAATGAAGCGAGTTGGCGAGATGCACGAAGCAGCGACTCGAATGATCGAGGTCCCAGTCACTCAGGTCGAACGGGTCCTCGTAGATCTCCTGCTTCATGCGGCCGCCCGGGGCGAGGCCCATGCTGAGGCAGCGAGGCGCGCTTAGTGTGTAAGATAAAGCCTCCAGATGACCGGAGGGGTCGCCGTCGCCCACGCGGCGATTGATCCTGGGAAACCGCCGTTCGAACACCTCCGCCTTCATCGGGTACGCGATGATCTGCAATCCGCCGTGCTCCGCCTTTCCTGTGATCTGCTCCTCCGCGCTGTAGCCGGCGCCGAGTGGCATGGCGACGAATTGGCGGATGACTCCCTTTTCGACGCAATACCCGTCCAGCCACGGTTGTCTCGGCGCAACCATATAATCCTGCGGCCCGCGATGCAGCCCTTGAGACCAATCCTTGCCGGTCACCGCGTCGATCTTTCCGGTCGCCACCTTGATCGCGAACGGATACGCGCCCTGCTGCGTGACGTAGTCGGCATGCAAACAGAGCCAGAGCGCCTCCGACTGGAACATCGGAAACATCACGCCGCCGTGCTCGACCCAGGACGCGGGAACGGTTTCCGCGAAGTCGTCGACGTGGCGCAGCGGAAAACGCCCCAGCCCCGGTGGCAACGGATAGGTCTTGTCATCGTCGGGGATGCGCAGCGTCCGCTGAAAGTCCATGGACAGCTTGGCTTGTGGATGGACATCCGGGAACGAGAAGACGAGTTGATCCTGCCTGAGTTCGATCATGAAAGGCCCCTTGCGAATGAGATGAGAAACCGCGCACACCACCCAGTTCCGACACTACCAATCCCCGTCGCGCACCTCGCGGACGAGGCGGAGCACGGCATGATCCGGCATGTCTTTCAACTCCCGGATCAACTGCGCGAACAACTGCGGCCGCTTGCGGATGATCTTCTGAAGGTCCTGTGACACCTTCCCGGCCAGGGCCAGCAGTACGTCCGGATCGTCTCCGAGGGTGCGGGCCAGCGCCACGATGGTCGCCTCCGACGGCGGCGGCTGCTCGCCGCGCTCGACCTTGCTCAGGTACGAAGGCTCCACGTCGATCGCCGCGGCGACGCGCCGCAGCGAAAACTTGGCGGCGTCCGACTCCTGAAGACCCAGGCGCCGCTGCCGGATGTAGGAACCGAAGTCGGCCATGTGTGTATTATTTACTACACACTACACAACGTCAAGAGGGTCGTAGAAGGGGCCTTGCGAATTGGACAAACATGGAGGGAAAAGAAAGGACTACTTGGCCGGTTCCGCTCGCCGAAAGCGAAACAGGTTCTCCTTGGGCATCTGCAGAACGATGAGGGCGACCGCCGTCGCGTAGTGCGGTCCCAGCGCGACGTCTTCCCAGTGGTCGCGCACGTGTACGCCGGGCGCGAGGAGTTGCGACTTGGCGGACTTGAACCATTCCGCCCCCACGTCGCCATCCCACAGGGCTTGCGCTAGCTGATACTGCGTGTAGACGCGGCTCACCGCCGGGGCGCTCGCCGTGATCTTGTCGATCCCCAGTTCCTTGAGATGGTCGTGCGCCTTCTTGATCGCCGCCGCGTGCGCTTTGCCGCTCCCGCGCAAAGCGGCGACCGCCTGGGCCGTCCGCGCCGCGTTGCCGGCCCCGCCGACCGGCATGTAACGGAAGCCGCCGTTCGCGTCCTGGCAAGAGACGACGAAGGCGGCCGCCCGGTCGAGCGCCTTTTGCGGGACCTTGATCCCCGCGTCACGTGCCGCGAGCAGGGCGGTGATCTCGGTGCAGGTCACGGATAGGTCCGCGTCGCGCGGGACCGGCTGATAGCGCCAGCCGCCGGCCATGTTCTGCGCGCCCAGGATCAGAGCGACGCCGCGCTCCAGCGCCGCCGTGACGTCCTTCTTGAGGTTCGAGGCCGGCATGCGCCGCGCCGCCTCGGCGAGGAAGAGGACCGCGAAGCCCTGGCCATACATGGTGTGGCCGGACCGATCGGCGAACAGGCCGGGCGTCTTCCCGTCCTCGCTCGCAAGGATGAAGCGGATGGCACGCTCGACCGTCTCCCCGCGGCCTCCCTTGCCTGGAACCGCCGCGTCGGCGAGGAAGGCGAGTCCGGCCAGGCTGGTGACGCCGACGTGGCCTTGCGCGGCCGGCGTCGGCCAGGAGCCGTCCCGCGCCTGTGTCCGCGCCAGGAACGTGAGGCCGTCGTCGATGGCCCGATCCAGGTCAGTGCGGGGGTCGGGCTCGCGTTTCTCTTTTTCGTCGAAGAAGGCGCCCGGCGCTTGCACCAGAGCAACCGGCATGGGCGCCGAGTCCGCTTCGTGCCGTCCTGCCAACCAGACGGTTGCTCCCGCCGCCATGAGGATGAAACAGATCAAGACACTGACCACTTTCGCTTTGCCGATGACGAGGGCACGGGCCGCCTGGTCGGCTAGCGCGGTCACGCGCGCGGAGACGGCGCCCGCCAGCGCGGGGTTGGCCGCCGCTTGCACTACGGGCTGGGCCAGCGCCGCCGGCACGGCAGGCGCGGTTTGCAAGAGGGCCGCGAGCCCCGTCGCCGAGAGCGTGACGCCGCGCCGCACCAGTCGGCGCCGCAGCTTTTCCCGCGCCGTGGCGAGGCGCGAGGCGATGGTCCCCTTCGGACAGCCGAGCAGCTGCGCCGCTTCCGCGTTGGTGCGTCCCTGGAGATAGCACAGAAGGACCGGCAGGCGGAAACGCTCGGGCAGACGGCTCAACTCCTCGTCCAGGATGGCGCGCCATTCGTCCATTTCCGCCGCTGGAGCGGAGGCTTGTTCAACAGGAAGTTCGGACGCTGGTCGCCGCGCCATGATGGTCCGCGCCTTGATGGCTGTTCGATAAGCGACGCCGTAAAGCCAGGCAGCCAGCTTCTCCGGCCGGGTGATGTCGGCGGCGCGTCGGGCGAGGACGAGGAACGTGGCCTGAAACGCGTCTTCGGCGTCCGTGCCGCGGAGCACCCGGCGGCAAACGCCCAGAACCATGGGGCCATGGCGGTGCACGAGATCGGCAAAGGCGGCCTCGTCCCGCTCGGCGGCGTAACGCGCCAAGAGGGCGGCGTCCGAATCGACGATCCTGGGCAGCGCCATGCGGCGGAGAAACTGCGCCAACCCGCTTGTCTGGAGATCGAGCATCTTGTTAACCTGTGCGTTACAGCTTCGCCTACATGGTACTGCTCGCTGGAGCGGGAACGCTTCGATTTCCTGTCGGGAAGCAAAAGAAAAAAGGAAAAAGATTGATGAGAACGACGCCCGTCCGGCAATAATAGGCAGAAGCACTGTAGCTGCGCGACCGCCGTCATGGGACGATGGCCTTGCCCGCGCCATGGTTTCATCTCGTTCGTCGCTCCCCGTTTCTTCTCTCGAGGAACTCGTCATGGCCACGCATTTCCATCAAGGGTCCGCTCCGGACAAGAAGCGACGCGGTTGGCGCGCGCTTGCCGGAGGCTGTCTCGCGCTCGGCTTGGCTCTGTCTTCGACGGCAGTCTTCGCGCAACCGGTACCCGGAGTCCCGCCGCTCACGCCGCGTCCGGCTTTTCGAACTTCGAAGCCGCTTCTGCCTCCCGTGGCGCCTGGGCCCGTCACGAGTACGCCCGCGGGCTTCAGCGGCGGAGCGCCCTTCACCCCGCCGGGCATCGGTGGCCCGCCCCCCTTCGGCGGCCTGCCGGGCGGTGGACCGATTGGGGTTCCGGCGCCTTTCGGCGGCAGCTCCCCTCCGCCCGTTCCCGTGTCGCCTGCGGACTTCATCACCGACCTGGCCCGCCCCGCCGGCAGGACATTCACGCCGGTCCCCATCGATCCGCGCACCACGATCGATGAGCTGCTGCCGCCGCCCCCGCAGTCGCTCTGGAGCCGGCCTGTCCACCTGCTGCCGAACCGTTTCGAAGACGTGACCGAGATCGCATTCCAGGAACCGGTGGCCCCGGCCAAGGACAAAGCCCTGGCCCACACGCGCTTGATCGCGGCCAAGATCCTCCACCTGCACAACAAGCGGCACGACAGCTACATGGAAGAGTTGATCGGCCGCCGCCCCGACCTGCAAGGCCTTCCCTTCGCCATGGGAGGCGCTTGCCGATCGGCGCCCGAGCGCATGATCCAGTTCTCCGGCGTTCTCAACATCCTGCGCGGCTCGATGCCCGCCGAGTTCAATCAACCGCTCACCGCGGTTTCGCTCTCGCGCCGCGCAACCAACGCCGCCGCCTCCAACCAGTTCTGGCAAAACTTCGACGCCGGCTTGAACGCTCAGTCGGCCGACCTGGAACGGACCGGCAAATCGAAGGCGGTCTTCCACGAAGCCGAATTGGCCGCCCTGATGCAGGTGTGCGGGCCGGAAGCGGGCGCCATGCGCCGCGGCCTGACCAAGCACATCACGGGTATCCCCCACGCCGCCTCGAGCCGCGCCCTGGCCAAGCTCGCCATCTTCTCGCCGGAGAAAAACGTCCGCAGCGAGGCCATCGAAGCCCTCAAGATCCGCAAGGACAAGGACTACAGCGACATCCTCGCCGACGGCCTCCGCTATCCCTGGCCCGAGGTCGCCAAGCGCTCCGCCGACGCCATCGTCGCGCTCGACCTCAAGGACCTCACTCCCGCTCTGATCGACGCTCTCGATGAGCCCGATCCGCGGCTGCCGCGCGAAGTCGTCAAGGATGGCAAGAAGAAGAATGTCGTTCGCGAGATGGTCCGCGTCAACCACCATCGCAACTGCTTCCTGTGCCACGCTCCGTCGCAAGGCGAAGCGGGCGAGATCCTGACCGGCGCCGTGCCGATCCCCGGCGAGCCGCTTCCCTCGTTCCAGGATGGCTACCGCAACTCGACGCCGGAACTCGCGGTCCGCATCGACGTCACCTATCTCCGCCAGGACTTCTCGGTCTTCATGAAGGTCGATGGCGCCAGCCCCTGGCCGGAAATGCAACGCTTCGACTTCCTCGTCCGCAACCGCGAGGTGACTCCGGCCGAGGTGGCCGCGCTGAAGAAGATCAGCGACGCGACCGAGGAGGGCGTGCTCACTCCGTATCAGCGCGCCGCCGTCCAGGCGCTCCGCGAGCTGACCGGCCGCGACGCCGCCCCGAGCGCCGACGCCTGGCGCCGGATCCTGAAGTTACCGCATCGGGATTCGTAGCTCAGAGCTGCGGGAAGTTTGCCGCCTTGCAGAAAGTCATCCGAGGGTCCGTGGCCCCCTTCTGGGGTCACGGACCTTTTTCTTTCGCCTTCGGCGTATTGGTTGGCGTTTGTCTCGACCGCCGAGTAAACTGCGACTCACGCCCCGCCATACCCAAACCGCCGTCGCTCATGACCGTCGCCGTCGATACCCCGCCGCAAACCCGGCCCACGCGCGTACGCTACCGCGTGCTCGGCTGGTTCTGCGCCCTTTCCACCATCACGTACATCGACCGTGTCTGCATCAAGCAGGTCCAGGGGGACATGCAGACCGACCTCGGCCTTTCCAGCGGCCAGTTCTCCTGGGCCTTCGCCGCCTTCTCCCTTTCCTACGCTCTCTTCGAAATGCCCACCGGCTGGCTCGGTGACCGTTTCGGGCCAAAGAGAGTCCTGCTTCGCATCGTCCTCTGCTGGCTGCTCTTCACGTGTCTCACCGGCCTGGTTGTCGGCACTGGTCTTTTCGCGTTCCTCATGCTGCTTTCGGTCCGCTTCCTCTTCGGCGCCGGCGAGGCGGGCGCCTATCCCAACATCGCCCGCGGCACGCGCAACTGGTTCCCCTTCGCCGAACGCGGCCGGGCCCAGGGATTGGTGTGGACCTTCGGCCGCTGGGGCGGCGCGATCGCCCCGCTCCTTATCATCGCACTGACCGCTCCCTTCAACGAGCTTGGCCTCCAGGGCTGGCGCTTCGGCTTTGTCCTGCTCGGTGTTCTCGGGTTGGTCTGGGTCTGGGGCTTCGCCGTTTACTTCCGCGATCAACCGCGGCAACATCCGGACGTGAACGAGCCGGAGCTGGCCTGGATCGAAAAAGACGGGAACGCCGCGCTCAAGCCGGCGCCGTTGAGCTGGCGAACGATGCTTTCGAGCCGGACGCTCTGGATCCTGAGCGTCATGTACTTCTGCAGCAACGCCGGCTGGTCGATATTCATCACGTACGACTCGAAGTACCTGGAGACGAACCTGCATCTTTCCGGCTGGCAGCTACACCTGGCTTCCGGCACGCCGCTCTTCCTCGGCGGACTCGGCTGTCTTTTGGGCGGCATGCTCACGGACCGACAGGTACGGTTCTGGGGCCGGCGCTGGGGGCGAACACTGCAAGGCTTGATCGCCTATGGGCTCGCGATGATCCTGTTCTTCCTGGTGTTCGGCCTCACCACGAGCGCCCCGCTCCTCGCCTTCTGTTGCCTGGCCTTCGCCTCCTTTGTCAAGGATTTCGCCATGCCCGCCAGCTGGGCGACGACGATCGACATCGGCCACCGCTATTCCGGAACCGTCGCCGGCTTCATGAACATGATCGGCAACCTCGGCATGGTCATGGCCGCTCCCATCGGCGAGGCGATCGCGCGCGGCGCCGCCGTCGACGGCGAGATGAACTGGACCGCGGCCATTCCCTTCTACGCCGCGATGTTCGGCGTCAGCTGCGTCTGCTGGCTCTTCATCAACCCGCGCCGCGTGATCGTCTACGCCCCCGACGACGAGCGGCGCCTGCGCGAGGCGGGCATGTTGTCCTGAGCCGGAGACGAAGCGAACGCAAAAGGAAATGGCGGGCCCAGGACGAATCCTGGGACCGCCACTTTCTGCGTGGGTCACGCGACCTCACGCTTGAGGCGCTACCTGCTGGCGACGCCGCCTGCCGTCGCCAGATTGAAGGATGCGTTCGTCACCTGGCCGCCGCGGACAATCACGTCCTGGGACTCCTCGACCGTGCGACCATCCCGTGCCACTTCGGCGCGGAACGTGTAGGTGTACTGAGCGTCCCGACTCAACGGTGGCGTCGTGAAGACGCGCCGCTCCGACGTTGACGTGGTCGGCCTCCCGTCGACAGTCAGCCGTGCTTCCGCCGGGAGGTTGATGACAATGGTGGCCGGAGCGCTGATCTCCTCCTCCGATCCCTTGCCCTTCGGCATGTCCTTGCGCTCGATGATCGTGCCGCCGCCCATGCCGGGGCCGTAGACGCCGGGGCCGCCGTAATAAACGCCGCTGCAGCCGCCGCTGCAGCCCCAGCCGCCCGTGCAGCCGTAGTAGCCGCCGCCGCAGCAGCCGTAGCAGCCGTGGCAACGGCGTCCGCCGTGGCAGCCTCCGTAGCAGCCTGAGCACCCGTAGCAACCGGAACAGCAGCCGCAACAACGCCGGCCGAAGTCCGGAGTCTCCGCGCCACTCGTGATCGCAGCCATCAAGACGACGCTGAACATCTCTGGAGCTCCTTTCGTGGGCGAACACCGGTATGAACTCCCCCGGCTCCACGCCGAGGAACGCGCGCAGGGTCGACGAGGCATGGTCACAAACGGTCGGGCGAACAGGAAAGGGCGAGCGAGGAGGCGAGGACTGCGGATCGGCCGGGGGGCGAATCAGTGGCGAATCAGAATTTGACGCTTTGATAGTAGGGCCGCGTCTCCGCGATTGTCAAGGAGGATCGCCCATTTTCTCCAGATTGCCAGAATATGGAGGAGAGGTCGCCGGGCGCCCCTCCTGGACACTCGGGGACGGGCTGCTCTGGTCTCTTCGGGCGTCTGGACGTGGGCGGCCGCGGCGGCTAGCATTCCTTTCTCCACGCAACTAGCGACTCAGACACCGGAGACTCCCATGCGACGTGTCCTCCTGGCGTTCGGTCTGGTTCTCGTCCTCTGTCCCCCTTCCCCCGCGGATGAAGGCATGTGGCTTTTCAACAACCCCCCGCGCAAGATCCTCAAATCGAAGTACGACTTCGACATCACCGACGACTGGCTCGACCACCTGCAGAAGTCGTCCGTCCGCTTCCCGCACGGCTCGGGCTCCTTCGTCTCCGCCGACGGCCTGGTGATGACGAACCACCATGTCGCCTCGACCGCCATCCAGAAGCTTTCCACCAAGGACAAGGACCTGCTCAAGCTCGGCTTCCTCGCCAAGTCTCCGGCCGAGGAGTTGAAGTGCCTCGGCGAAGAGCTCTACGTGTTGATGGAGATCGGCGACGTCACCAAGGAGGTCAAGGCCGCGGTCACGCCGGACATGAAGCCGGCCGAGGCCGCTCTGGCCCGCCGCGCCATCATCAACAAGATCGAGACCGAAGCGCAGAAGAAGACCGGCATGCACAGCGAGGTGGTCACTCTTTACCAGGGGAACATGTACCATCTCTACCGTTACAAGCGCTACACCGACATCCGCCTCGTCTTCGCCCCCGAGCAAGCCATCGCCTTCTTCGGCGGCGACGCCGACAACTTCGCCTACCCGCGCTATGACCTCGACGTCACCCTGTTCCGCGTCTACGAGGACGGCAAGCCCGTCAAGGTTACGCACTTCCTCAAGTGGAACAACAAGGGCGTCTCGGATGAGGAGCTGGTCTTCGTCTCCGGCCATCCCGGCCGTACCAGCCGGCTCAACACCGTCGCCGAGCTGGAATACCTGCGCGACAAGGGTTACCCCTATCTGCTTCAGCGGCTGAACCGCTGGGAAGTCCTGGCCAGCGTCTTCGGCGGCCAGGGCCAGGAGTTCGAGCGCCGCGCCAAGGACTTCATGTTCACCGTCGCCAACAGCCGCAAGGCCCGCATGGGCGGCCTGGCCGGCCTGCAGGACCCGGACATGTTCGCCGCCAAGATGACCCTGGAGAAAAAGCTCCGCGCCGCGGCGGCCAAGCTCGACTCCAAGGGCAAGGATCCCTGGCAGATCATCGCCGCCGCCCAGAAGGTCCGGCTCGCGAACATCGTCCGCCATACCGTCCTGGAGCAGGCGGCCGGTTTCAACACAAGCCTGTTCAGCCACGCCCGCACCATCGTCCGCGCCGCCGAGGAATACGCCAAGCCCAACGAGAAGCGGCTGCCCGAGTTCAGCGAGGCGAACCGGAAGAGCCTCGAGCTGGCCCTCTTCTCCAAGGCGCCCATCTACGACAACTGGGAGCTGGCCAAGCTCGAAGACGCCCTGAGCTGGATGACCGAGCAGCTCGGCTACGGCGACCCGCTTGTCCGCAAGA
The DNA here is from genome assembly GCA_046350295.1 of Gemmataceae bacterium. GTDB lineage: Bacteria > Planctomycetota > Planctomycetia > Gemmatales > Gemmataceae > JAXMAR01. Next base: position 90,111 of record JAXMAR010000020.1, on the reverse strand, counting down.
TCCTCGACGGCAAGTCCCCCGCCCAGCGCGCCGCCCTCCTCGTCCAGGGGACCAAGCTCTTCGATCCCAAGGAACGCAAGCGCCTCTATGACGGCGGTAAGGACGCCGTCGCCGCTTCCAAGGACACGATGATCGAGCTGGCCCGCCTCGTCGATCCGGCCGCCCGCAAGGTCCGGCAAACGCTCGAGAACGAGGTCACCGAACCGAGCCGGCAAGCGTACGACCAGATCGCCCAGGTGAAGTTCGACGTAGAGGGAACGAGCGTCTACCCCGACGCCACCTTCACGCTGCGGCTCTCCTTCGGCGTCGTCAAGGGCTACACCGAGGGGACGAAAAAGATCCCCTTCCAGACGCACATCAAGGGCGCCTACGAACGCTCCGCGTCCAACGACAACCAGCCCCCCTATGACCTGCCGGAAAGCTGGCTCAAGCACAAGAAGGACATCAACCTCAAGGTCCCCTTCAACTTCGTCTGCACCAACGACATCATCGGCGGCAATTCCGGCAGCCCCGTCGTCAACCGCAAGGGGGACGTCGTCGGCCTCATCTTCGACGGCAACATCCAGTCCCTCGTCTGGGACTTCGTCTACACCGAGGCCGATGCCCGCTCCGTCGCCGTCTGCACCCAGGCGATCACCGAGGCGCTGCGCTCCATCTACGGCGGCGCCCACGTCGCCGATGAATTGATCAGCGGCGGACGAAAGTGATCGCTCTTGGATTCTCGTGGGGCAGGCCGCCTGGCCTGCCGGCAGACCAGGCGGCCTGCCCCACGTCGACAGCGAGCGGCTGACGGCTTGTTGGCCGCTCGCTGTGTTCCGTAAGCTGCCTACATCCCTCGTCTCCGCGCCGAGGTTCGCTCGTGAAGCTCTATCGTTGGCTAATCTGGGTCGCCTTCCTCGGCTTCTGGACGTATCTTCTGCTTTTCCCCGTCCCCGAAGAGCTGGTCCAAACGACCGAGCACTATATTGGCCGCCGCTACATCGTCGCCAAGACGGTCCACGTCACGTGCTACACCATTCTCGCCATCCTCAGTGGCTGGCTACGTATCCCAACGCGCTTCCGTCCATTCTTGATGTTCTTCATCATGGCCCACGGCACCATCACCGAGCACCTCCAACTCTTCACTTCCCACCGCGACGGCAACCTCTTCGACGTCGGCTTCGACAATTGCGGCATCCTCTTCGGCACGCTGATCGCTTGGCGCTGGTGGACCGCGCCGGACCAAGCGAGCGGCTCGGATCCCCACTAGGTTCGGCGAACTGAGCCGGACCTGGCGTGGGAGATCGGTCGTTGCGTGGCCGCTCCGGCGCTTTCCGACCGGACTCACCGGCCCCACCACCTGCGCAGCGTCTATCACCAGCCGTAGTCGAACGCGAAGATATCGCCGAATAGATCGGCGAAGTTCGCGCCGTGGGCGTGAGCCGATTGCAGCCAGCCCAGCGTGGGCTCGGCGTCGTGTTCGCGGCTGACCAGGTTGACCGGCGCCGAGAATTTGGCGGATCGCGGGCCGGAAAGGGGCGACGGGACAGCGGTAGAACGCGTTTCGCCGGCAATGAAGAAGTCGTGCCCGCCGAGGCCGCCGTGCGCCGCCACGTCTTCCAGCGCGACGGCGATCGCGATTTGAAGGACTGGATTCAGTGACGGCATGGCCACGGGGCGCCCGCCGGTCAGCGGCTTGAGCGCGTGGGTGAAGATGTAGTCGGCGATGCCGTCGCCGCAGCGGATGCCTTCGATGGCGTCGAATTGCCAGTGGATGCCGAGGTAGATGCGGCTCTGGGCGTTCTCCCCGGCCATCTGGCTGAAGGAGTTGTAGGTGCGCTCGCGCAATGGACGCTGGATGCCGTTCTGGTCGACGGTGATGGTGTTGAACTCATCGGAGATGAAGGTGAGGCCGCCGGGGATGATGTCGGTGTGATAGAAGTCCTCCATGATCTTGAAGGCGGCGCCGCCGAAGGTGGCGTGGCCGGAGGTATAGGCGGGGAAGGGAGGCGTGAAGTTGGTTCCGCCGCCGTTGTCGGCGGGGGCGCCGAGGGGCTCCCAGTTGGGGTCGCCTTGACCGACGAGAAAGCGGTTGCCGGAGCCGAGGCCGGTGGGTCCGGTTCCGGGGTCGTTTTCGCGGATGGCGGTGATGGGGCGCCAGAGATCGTAGCGGTACTTGTCGTTCCAGCAGGTGATGCCGGCGTCGGCCAGGGCGAAGTTGACGAGGGCGAAGAAGCGGGCGTTCTCGGCGACGCTGTTCTGGAACTTCTTGGCGACCTCCTCGGCGATTTGATTGTAGAAGCGGACCGGGGCGCACAGGCCGGGCTGGGCGTCGTATCCCCAGAAGAAGCCGATGTCGGTTTCGTTGTCGGTGCGGACGGCGCTGTCGAGGGCGCCGACGGCCTTGACCTGCTCGTAGGCGAGGGCGTAGGCCAGGCTGGTGAGGGCGGGAGGCCGCGGGGCGCCGAACTGCGTGGCGCTATGGACAACGAAGGGGGTGACGGCGCCCCAGTTCGGTGTCAGCGGCGGCGGCGCCGGGTTGGAGTGGAGCGGATCGGCGCGCCACTGGCCGGGCTGCTGGCCGTAGATGTAGGTCGAAGGCTGACCGGGAGCGTCGACGGCGGAGCGATCGTCGGCGCGCACGTTGAGGATGTAGCCCGCGACCGTGCCGCCGACGGCGACTCCCTTGATCTTGGCGTCGGTGGGGATGTTCTGGAGGGAGGCGGCGAGTTCGGTGTCGAAATAGGGCTGCTGATACGGATAGAGGCTGACGAGCGTGGTGTAGGCGGCTTCGGCGACGGCGGCGTCGATCGAGGCGCCCTGGGCGTCGGCAATCTGGATGAGGTATTTGGCGTATTGCGGCTGGATGGAGTTGACGGCGTCGAAGACAGCGCCCTGAACGATGGCGAGGGCGCGGCCGGTGCGGGTGGGGCCGAACTGGAGTCCAGGAGCGCCGATGCCGTGGTCGACGACGGCGGCATGCAGGGCGACCTCGTTCCAGTGCAGGACAGGGTCGGCGGACATGAGGCAGCGATCTTCGAGCGCTTCGAGCTGCGGGCGGGCGCGGCGTTCGGGCGACGGGACGGGGCGACGGTCGGCGGAACAGCAGGGTACGAAACATGGCAATCCTTCGATGATACGGACCGGGATGTGGGTTACGAGCCGTGGTTGCGACGGGCTCGCAACGCACAGACGACGGTTCGTCTTGCGTCGCGAAACACGCCGGTTTTTGCCGGGGCGAACTGCAAGCGGCGCGGGGAGGGCATAAAGGCAAAAGACAGATGTGCCGGTAGTATACGGGATCGATGCTCGAAAACGAGTCCGAAGCCCAAGGCGCCTCCAATCGCAATACGTTGCAGCAGTCGACAAACTCGAGGACCAGGGCGCCATTGGCGCGGTTCAGCGCGGAGCGATCTCGATCGTGAAGGTTTGCCTGGCTTCTCCCAGACGCCGCGTGCTCGTGGCCACTTCCTTCTCCACGCCCCAGCTCAGCGCGCGCTCATCCAGCTTGCGGACCTCTCGATCAATGGTCGCGCTCACGGTGATGACGACCTTGCCGGGGGCATCGGGGATACCAGAGAGCAGGCCCGTCCGCTCGTCGATCTTGAGCCAGGCGGGGCCGTCTCGAAGGGCGAAACGCGGGGCCTCGATGTCCCAGTAGTTCATGGTTTCCTTGCCGCCCACGACCCGCGTACGCAGGTCGCCGAGCGACCGGATCGCCGCAAGAGCGTACCGGTATTCCGCTCCGACCCGCGCGACCGTGACCGGCCGCGACCAGAAGATCGGCCGCCCCGCCTCGGCGAAATCCGAGGCGCCGCTGCGGTTCCCCTTCTCGTCCACGGCCACGACACGGTAAAAAGCTCGATTGGCGTTGGACGACTTGAGGTCGGCGCCGATCACCGCGGCCTCGGTCGCTGAAACCTCGGTGACGAAGTTGGCGGGGCGATCCGGGGAGACCAGCTTCGAAACGCCGACCACGGCCCGGTACGGCTCGTCGCTGATCGTGAAGCCTTTTTCGTCGCTGCCGTAGACGCGGTACGTCGCCGGTCCTCCGTGTCCGGGACGATCACCCGGTTTCCAGCTGCGGCGGACGCCGGCGCCACGCTCGGAATCGACAGCGAGCCGCAACGCCACGGCCACCAGGGGACCGGCGGCGTAGTTCCAGGTGGCGCTCCAGGGCCCCCAAACCCCTTGCGTTCTTCGCCCGGACGCCAGTAGTAGGTCCGGTCCACCGCCAGCAGCCCTTCATGCGGCAAGGTGTACTGCGACTTGCCGCGATCGGCCGTCTTCGAGATCAGCTTGTAGAAGTTCGGCGACAAAGGCCAACTCATGTCCTCGCGATCCGAGAGCTCGAAGTGGTAGTCGCCGACACCGTCTGCGCTCTTGGGCGCCTGCCAGCGGAAGACAATCTTCGTGCCCTCGACGTCTTCCTGGTCCGGGGGAAAGGTGGGCGCGGGGGGCGCCTCCGGCGGCTGTGAGGCGGAACGCTCGACCCAGTCGTGCGTGACGCGCACCTGCCGTTTCCCCGGAGATTGGTCCGTGTAGACGAACTCGTTACCCCCGACCGACATCGCGGGCAGCGCGAGCGGCGCCATCTGAATGTCGTTGACGATGCTCAGGCGCTTGAGGTGGGCGCCGGCGCCCAGCTCGCAGCGGAGGTGGTATTCATAGCGCGCCGTGCCAGCGGGCGGAAAGTGCCGGTCGAGATCCGTTCCGGCTTCGAGCCACGATTTCCCATCCCACGACAGCGAGAACTTCGCTCCGCTTCCCTCCGTCTCCAGGCGGCCTCCGACGAAAACGTACGGACTGCGAACGATCCAGGTGATCGTGCCGGTCTTGCCTTCCTCGGCCATTAGCTGTCCGTCTTTCACTTGGACCCCATCGACGGAAACGGCGCCTTTTCGCCACACGTCGCGGGCGAAGTTGGGCCGGTATTCCCACAGGCCGTTGCAGATGAGGTCGGGATACCGTGGCTTCTGGCCGTGATACTTGAGCGGCGTCGCAGGGCCCCAGCGCCAGGTGAGCGCTTCGCCGGGACGTAGCGTCATGTTCATGGTGGTATCCTGCGCGCAATTGCGGTCGCCGGCGGGCGCTCCGTCAAAGACGTAGATCGACGCCTCCCACTCGTCGTTCGCGCGCCGGTCCGGGTTCAGGATCCCCTGTGTGTGCGAGCGCTTGATGAGGTCGTGGTCGCGGACGAGGTCCTGCTCCGACGCGACGGTGCGGTTGTCGCGCAGGAGATACATCGAATGCATGTCGCCGTCGAAAAGGTTCCAGCGGCCGTCAAAGTAGCACTGGGTCACGCAATGGCCGACGACCCGCGCGGGAGTCACCTTCAACCCCGCACGCTTCCACAGGCCGGCGAGGCAGATGGAGTCATTGCCGCAGGTGTTGTGCCCGTAGATGTTGAAGACCTTGACCGGATCGCCCAGCTCGTTGTTGTCGCCGGCCCAGTGGTAGCGATGGCGAATCTCTTGAAACCAGAGCGCGTGGGCCTTCTCTCGATCGGTCATCCCGGGCTTGAGCGCCGACGCCACGATCTCGGCCATGGTGCGGAAGCCGTTGCGGCCGTTGGAGAGCCAGGGATTGATCACGTCGGTGTCGCCCGTGTTCTCGAGGCGCACCGCGCGGTTGGACTCCCAGGTCTGCTCGATGGCCGGGCCGTCGCTCATGCCGACGCCGATGGGGGAGCGGCAATTGGTCCCGTCCATCGTGCCGCCTTGGCGGACCACGTAGACATGCCGCCCGACGGCGATTGTCTCGACGTGGCGCTTCGGCGCGTCCGTCGGATGGGGCGTGGTCCACGGTTGCGCGAGCGCTTCATCGCGGCCAGCGGTCATACCGAGGAGAGCCAGAATGAGGAGGGACGGACGCATGCGAAGCCGGCCTTTCGTTCAACGGCCTTTGCCGATGCAGTACAGATGGCGGGCGCCGCGGATGTAGAGGCGACCCTCGGCGACCGCGGGAGTGGCGCGGACTGTTTCGGCCAGATCACTGCGTGCGAGGAGGCGGAAGGTCGGCTGCGCCGCGAGGACGTAGAGTTCGCCCGCAGTGCTGACGGCGTAGATCTTGTCATCGATCAGAAGGGGGGAGGCGTGGAAGCCGTCGCCGAGGCGCTCGAGCCACGCGCGCTTCCCGCTAGAAGCGTGGTAGCAGCCGGCGAGGCCCGCGTCGTTGACGAAGTAGAAGTGGTCGCCGCGTGCGAGGGGGCTCGGCACGTACGGAAAGTCCTTGCGGTTTTCCCAGACACGCTCCGGCGTTTCTCGTTTGCCGGCCACGGGAAGCGCCAGGCCGATGGCGAAGCGGCCGGCGTCGCCGCCGCAGCAGACGCATAGGGTATCGCCGGCGAGCGCGGGAGATGCGACCGTCCGCATCGGCGCCTTGAGAGCGTGCTCCTGCCAACCCTTCGCCTCCCAGAGCTTGGCGCCGGTTTCGACGTTGTAGCCGGTCACCGCTGTCGTGCTGGTGACGACCAGCTCAGGCGTTTTGGCCCCCGCCTTGTGCAGCAAGAATGGGGCGGAATAACAGGCGCGTTCGGCTGCGCGCGGAACCTCCCATTTCAGCTCGCCGGTCCGCTTGTCGAACGCCATCAGCATGGACGGGCGGGGATTCGGAACCTTGGTGTAGAAATCGTCCTTGTCCATGTCGTTGGCGAGGATGAGCGTGTCCTTGTAAAGGATGGGCGAGGCGCCGGGGCCGTGCTGGCTGTTGAAAACGCCGAGTTTTTTGCTCCAGAGCGTGGCGCCATTGAAGTCGTAGGCGGCGAGCACAATGACCTTGCCGTCCCAGAACGAGACATAGACCGCCTTGCCGTCGGTCGTCGGCGTGGAAGACGCCAAGGAGCTATCGGCGCGAATCTTGGCGGGGGCGGCGGGGATGCTCTTCTGCCAGCGAGTTTTGCCGTCGGCCGTGTCGAAACAGAGCAGGCTGCGCAGTTTGCCGTCGCCGCTGGCGGCCTGGAGGAACAGACGGTCGCCCCAGACGATCGGACTGGAGTTGCCGCTGCCCGGCGCCGCGACCTTCCAGACGATGTTTTCCTTGTCGTCGAAGGTGAGGGGGACGTTCTTGTCGTCGTTGACGCCGGCGCCTGTTCGGCCCGCGGAAGCTTTGCCCAGACAGCCGCTTTTCGTCGGCCCGCTTCGCAGTGTCGCCCGCCAGAGTTTGGCTGGACATGCACTGGAAAGAGGAGCCGCCACCAGAACAAGTCCCTGCCACACATCGAAGGATCGCATACGCCGCTCCTGTCGCGTCAGTTGTTTTCGCGTCAGTGTAACCGGGGCGTCGGCAATACAATCGACAGCGTCGCCGCGAGTCACCGCCCCCCGACTCGTACTGCAACTCCCCGTCCCGATATACCCGCCGCACGTTCAGCTCCGCATCCAGTACCACCAGGTCCGCTCGTTTCCCCGGGGTCAAGCTGCCGATCTCCCGGCTCGCCATGACCCGCGATGCGCGCCGGTGTCAGGCTCGCCATCCGCACAACTGTCTCGAGAGGGCGTCCGCACGCAGGACCCGGCGCCGACGACGCTCGAGGCTGCTGCCGTGCCGTTCGGCACGAGGCCGACACCGTCCCCTTCTCAGGATCGGCTCGCCGCCGTCCAGGGGCCCCATCATATAGGGTCCGTCGGGCATGTCGAGCCGGCGGTTGCAGTCGGTGACGAGGTTGTTTGTCGGGGCCCTTGATCTTGTAGGCGAGGAGAAGCAGCCCTCGCGCTGGAGGTGCTTGCCGTCGGCGATCACCTCGGTCGTCAATTCGTCGAAGTAGAGCGTCGCTTCACGACACCGCCGCGCATCGGGTAGGTCTGGGTGGAGACGGAGGCGGGGAAGGGTGGTCGGACATGGGCGCAGAAGAGGTGGTCAATGCGCACGCCCCAGCCGACCGCCGCTTCCATCTGCTCGAAGGTGGCATGCGAATGACCGGGTATTGCAACGGATGCTGCACGCCCGGCAGGCACGACGAAATCCTCGGCGCCAGGTGCGCTCTGGGGCGACAGTAGCCGTGACAATGCTACTTCATGAAGGCGAGGTACTGCTCATACTCCACGGGAACCGAGGACGGACGCCGGCGCCCGGATGAGCCCCGCGCGCCTCGTAGGCGAAGTACGGCCCGTAGAAATGGGCGCCCAGGATGCGGGCGCCGTCCACCGGATCAGGCTTCAGGCGGCGACACAACTCCAGGAAGGCGAGATGCTGATCGTGCCGGCCAACGGTTGTGGTCGGCACGAGGCTGGTCGTGCCATGACGCAGATGGGCGCGGCACGCCGTCCGGAACGCTTCTTGCGTCCCGTCCATGAAGTCGGCGCCGTCGCCGCCGTGGACATGGAGATCGACGAAGCCGGGAGCGACGTAGCCGCCTTCGAGATCGACGCGCCGGCCGGCAGGCCCGACGCCCGGATGGATCGCGGTAATGCGCGGGCCATCGACTTCGAGAGAGCCGCCGCGCAGGATGCGGTCTTCGAGGATGAGGGCGCCGTTGTGAAAGATGATGGGGGGCATGTGGCGGAATGGGTTGGTGGGAATTGTCGCGCCGCGCGTTGTCCGCCCGCGTGACGGGTTTGAGTTGTTCTATGGAGCGTCAAAAGCCGCGGGGGCCAGCAATGGGACGACTGCGCCGGTCGAGGCTATAATGCGTGTGCTTGCGTCTGCGGCTGAACCAGACGCGACGCGCGCCAAGCTCTCTCCGCGACAGATCCTCGCTTCCCTTTCGGTTCTGGGTTTTGTGGCGGACCTTCTTACCAAGGAGTTGCACCATGTTTCGTCGAGCGACAGCGGGCATCGTGGCGATCTTCATTCTGGCCGGCGCCTTTGGCGCGGCGGGCGCCGGGGAAAAAGACAAGGAGGTCAAGGGCGTCGTCGTCAAGGTGGACACGAAAGCGAGCACCTTGACGATCAAGATCGACGGCGGCAAAGAGAAAACCTACGACATCAACGACAAGACCAAATTCGTCGGGCCCAAAGGGGGGGCGAGCGACGCGGGGCTGAAGGACGATCGCCTGGCCCCCGGCGCTGAGGTCCGGCTCGAGATCGCGACCAATAACCGAACCTGCCACGTCGTCCACCTTCCCGAACGGAAGAAGAAGTAGGGCGCCCCTCTCTGCAACGACAGCGGACCCCAGCGGGGGCTCGAGCCACCGAGAGGACATCTCTACCCCGCAGGCTCGAAGACTCGCGGGCGGGCTTGCGCTAGTGGACAAAGAGGAACGAGCGCGAGTTGAGAAGCGCCCAGAGGATGTCCTGGGCGCCTTCTTTTTCGTTCGGGGCGCGCTCGATCCAGCCCAAGGCACGCGTCAGCTCGGCGGGTCGGGGCGGGCGCGAGAGGGTCACCAGGTAGAGCTCGGCGACGATCTCCGGCCGGGTCTTCCTGGACTTGAGGAGTTTCTCGATGCGGCCGGTGGGGTCGCCCATTTTCTTGTTCAGGAAGTCGCCGTTGAGGAGGTGCATGGCCTGGGCGATGTTGGGCTGCGTGGTACGCTCGCATTCGCAGGTGATCTGGCGAGCGGGGCGGCCGAAGACGTCCAGCAGGTAGGATTTGACGGAGGTGTCGGGGAGCTGGATGGCGCGCGTGCCCAAGGGGAGACCCGGGTATTTCTCGCGCGTGCCGGTGGCGAAATCGATGGCGTCGGCAAGCTGTTCGGCAGCAGGCGGCGGACGGTGAAGCGGGCGAAAAAGCCGTTGGCCGCGTCGGCCTTGTTGCCGGGGTGGAGTTCGGAGCTGAGCTGGTAGGCGCTGAGGACTGCATGATCGTTTCGAGCAGATGGCGCAGGTCGTATTTGTGGCTGACGAAATCGGCGGCGAGGGCGTCGAGCAATTCAGGGTTGGACGCTGGGTTGGTGGCGCGCATGTCGTCGAGCGGTTCCACCAGGCCGCGGCCCATCAGGTAGCCCCAGAAACGGTTGACGATGTTCGGCGCGAAAAACGGGTTTGCCGGGCTGGTCAGCCAGTCGGCAACTGACGCGGCGGTCGAGGGGGGTCGACCGTACTGCCGCCGTCGAGCGGATGCGGCGGGACGACCCCTCCCTTGCGCGGGTGGGTCTGCTCGCCCGTGTTCTTGAGGTAGACGACCTGCTCACGGCCGAAGAGGCCGAACTCCTGGCTGTTCTTCGTGCCGAGGCGAACGAAGAAGGCGGCCATGCCATAGTAGTCGTCCTGCGACCATTTCTCGAAGGGGTGGTGGTGGCACTTGGCGCAGCCGATGCGAACGCCGAGGAAGAGCTGGCTGGTGGTCTCGGCCCAGTCGCCGGGCGTACGAGCGACCATGTAGTAGTTGGCGGGGCCTTCGGTGAAAGTGCTTCCCTCGGCAGTGATGATGTCACGGACCATCTCGTCGACGGGTTTCTTGTCGCGCAGGCAAGCCCGGACCCAGTTGTGGAAGGACCACATGCCGCGGTCCTGCAGGAAATCGCGGTTGATGCGGAGCAGGTCGCCCCATTTGTAAGCCCAGAAATCGACGAACTCGGGGCGGTCGAGGACCTTGGCGATCCACTTGGCGCGCTTATCGGGCGTCTTGTCGGCACGGAAGGCGGCGCTCTCCTCAGGCGTGGGAAGCGTGCCGATGCCGTCGAGGAAGATGCGGCGAAGGAAATCATCGTCGGAGCACAGCGGCGACGGCGTGAGGCCGAGGTCCTTCCACTTGGCGATGAGCTTGTCGTCGATGAAGTTGTTCTTGGCGACGGCGGGGTAGGGGGTGATCTTGTCGTAGGGGGCGGTGATCTGGACGACGGTCGCCTGGCCGGCGAAACGGATCATGATGTGGGTTTCGCCCTTCGCGAGGACGGTGACATGCCCCTGCGGCGTGACCGAAGCGACGGCATCGTTGAGCGAGTCGTACTGGGCGACCTCGGTGACGTCTTCGACGAGGCCGTCTTTCCAGGTGGCGGTGACGCGGATGTGCTGCGCTTCGCCGGGGGTCGCGAGGCGGTGTTTGGGCCAGACTTCGAGAGAGACGCACTCGGGGTCTTTGGGGCTCGGCTCGGGGGCGCCGTCTTCCAGCCAGCGCTTGAGGTAGACGTATTCGCGGCTGCCGATCTTGAAGCGTTCGCCGCCGCCGTGCTCCATCTGGAGGGTCGGCTTGAGGAGGAGGATGCTCGCTTCGGGATGGGCGGGCAGGGCGCGGCGGCCCTCGGCGGACTGGACGATCTGGGCGTGGTCGAAGGCGGGATCGAAGCCGAGGAGGCTGAGGCGGAAGCCCCCCTTGCCGTGCTGGGAGCCGTGGCAAGCGCCCTGGTTGCAGCCGGCCTTGGTGAGGATGGGCACGATCTCGCGCGTGAAGGAGACGGGGTTATCGAGCGTGGCGCCTTTGACTTTGACGGCGACGGACTTCTTGAGGGCGCCTACCTGGACGGCGATGGTGGTCTCGCCATCCTTGACGGGCTGGACGAGGCCGGTGGCGTCGACGGTGGCGATGGCTGGATTCGCGGACGAGTATTTGGCGGTAGTGGTCACGTCCCACTGACGGCCGCCTTTGTGGAGGGCGAGGGCGCCGAGGTGCTGCGAAGCGCGGGGGCCGTCGAGGGTGACGGTGGGGGGATAGATATCGATGGAATCCGCGGGCTCGGTGGGGGCGGCGCCGACAGGGACTTTGGCTTTGTCCTGAGCGTGGATGGGGGAGGCGATGAGGAGGGCAAGGATGGTCCAGCGCGGGAGGCGCATGGTGTGGGTCCTCGGGGGGAGCGGGTCGGGTGGGGCGTTGGCCCCGGTGGGTAGGTATGGTTTATGGTGGCGGAAGGGGTGGGGGAGGTCAAGGGAAAAGCGAGGGACCTCGCGAGCAGCATCAAAGGATCTCCGCTTCCTTCTCGACGATCAATCTTTCACCGCTGACGGCTCCATTGACATTGTGCAGAGTTGAAGAAGATATGACCTGAAGCGAACGCCCGCTTCGCGCAAGCCTTGGACCGCGGCATCGGAAAGGACGAAGGTCCGATCGGGCAGCGCTTGCCCGGGCGAATGCCGGACGAGGATTCCCCATGCCTTGGCGTTGTCCTTCTTGCTCACCTGGATGATCGTTCGCATGAACGCCTCCTTGGGCTTACTCTACTCGTTCGCGACAAGCCCGTGCCAGCCCGGTTTCGAAGATAGGAGTCAACGACCGCACTCACCTCATTCGTCCTCGCCGTCGCGAGGCGGCGCCGCGGGATGCACCGGCCGCCAGGCGTGGCCGAGCCAGGAGCCGAGGAAGACGCCGACCAGGGTCGTGGTGAAGATGATCCAGATGCCGTCGCGAATGTACTGCAGGCCGATGAAGAAGCCGGCCGTGCCGGCGAAGAGGCAGCCCAGGACGCTGTTCTGAAAGGCGGCGACCATGATGCCGAGGAGGATGCCGAGGGGGACGCCGATCCAGCCGTACATCTCGTAGAGGGCGAGGGCGCCGAGGATGCCGCCGAGCACGACCTGGGTGCCCCGCAACTGAGCTTCGACGGCCCGCTCCTGCACGGGCGTAGCGCCGGGTCGCGGTCGCCATTCGCGCGGCAGCTTGTCGACGCTGATGCAGGCTTCCAGCTCCTGGGCAGCCGGATCGCGCGTGCTTCCCGGAATGGCCGGCGCCGCGGTTTGCACGAGACGGTCTCGGTTCTCCGCGACGCCGCCGCCTTCCACCTGCTGACGGCGGCGATCGTAGCTCAAACCGGCGCGTTCGAGGATTTGCGCCCGCCTGGGAATCGTACTCCGCGAGAATACCGAGCAGAAGGTGCCGGCCTCCGGCCTCGGCTTGCCCCACGCGCTCCGCCTCGGCGAAAGCGTTGTCCAGGACGCGCTGCACGGCCAGCGTCAGGGGCAACCGTTCCAATTCGAAGACGGATGGCCGGCCGCAACTCGGTGTCCAGCGCAGCTTGCGCCTGGTCAGGTCGACGCCGCAGCCGCCAGGCGCGCTACGCCTCCCCACCCCCTTCCCGCAGCATGGCGAGGAAGATGCTTCAGGCCGACATAGTCGTGGTTGCGGCTGAAACGCCTCCTGGTGGGCGAGCCGGAGTACGCGGCGGGCCTGGCCGGTGAGATGGGTGAACATGCTGCGGTGGGGCACGGTTTCAACGCGCCGCCGTTTTCCCGGCACGTTGAAACGTGCCGCCACGGGTCGCTCAATCCCCTACTGGATAATACACGCTGGGCCGGCTCAAGAACGGCATGCGGTTCATCTCCGCCATCGTGGCGTCGAATGCGCCCGTGGGACAGGTGTGCGTCAGGATGATGAGGGGGACCACGGCGCCGTTCGGCCCGTCCTCGACCGCCTCGTGCTGGATGACCGAGGAGATCGAGATGCCGTGGTTGGCGAGGAGCCGGGCCACCTCCGCGAGCACGCCGGGGCGGTCCTCCACCATGAGCCGTAGATAGAATCGCGACGGGACGGAGCTGGTCGGCCGCAGCCGGATGCCGCGGCTCTCGTCGGACCAGAGACGCAGGGCCTCGAAGGTGCGCTGGGCCCGGCCGGCGGCGAGGTCGATGAGGTCGGCGACGACGGCGCTGGCGGTCGGCATCTGCCCCGCCCCCCGCCCATAGTAGAGCGTGCTGCCGACCGCGTCACCGACGACGAAGATGGCGTTGAAGGCGTCGCGCACCAGGGCGAGCGGGGCGTGCTTGCGCAACATCACCGGGGAGACATGGCAGGCGAGCTGGCCGCCCGAGTTGTCCTCGCCGGGATGGTCCGGCTCGAACCATGCTTCGGCGAGCAGCTTGATCGTGTAGCCCAACTCGAGGGCGTAGCGGATGTCGTCCGCCTGGATCTCGGCGATGCCGCGCCGCGCGATCGACTCGAAGGGTACGGTGGCGCCGAAGGCGATCTGGGCGAGGATCGCGAGCTTGTGGGCTGAGTCGGCGCCATTGACATCGAGGGTCGGATCGGCCTCCGCATAGCCGCGTTCCTGCGCTTCGCGCAGCACCTTGGCATAATCGGAGCCCTGCTCGCTCATGCCGGTGAGGATGAAGTTGCAGGTGCCGTTGACGATGCCCTGGAGCGAGAGGATCTGGTTGGCGGCGAGGCCATGGGAGAGCGCGCCGATGATGGGGATGCCGCCGCCGACGCTGGCTTCGAAGGCGACCGCCTGCTGATGGAGCCGGCCGGCGTCGAAGATTTCCCGGCCATGGAGGGCGAGCAGCGCCTTGTTGGCGGTGACGACGTCCTTGCCGGCCGCGAGCAGGTCGAGGACAGCGCGGCGGGCGAAGTCGACGCCGCCGACGACTTCAACAGCCGCGTCGATTTTCGGGTCCTCGAGCACTTCGCGGATATCCGTGGTGAAAAGCGAAGGCGGGACGCACTCGGGCCGGGGCTTGCGCGGATCGCGCACGACGACGCGCTCGAGGATGAGCCGTCGCCCGGCGCGAGCCGCCAACCGCGCCGGATGCTCGAGCAGCAGCTTGGCGACCCCGCCCCCCACGGCGCCGCAGCCGATCAACGCGACATGAAACGGTTCCGGCATCGTTTTCTTGGTTGTCTTGAGCCTCGGTTCGCAGAACCAGGCTGCAATGTTGCGGTTGATGCGCTTCTTGAGTACGAAAACGCTTTCACGCGTCCGCCGAAGCGATGAGGAAACTTTCAGCCGCTCCCTGTGCCGCTCGCCTTGACCGTCTTCCCCCACTTCGCCGTCTAATACAGCCTCCAAACACCGCGTTTTCACGGGAAAGGATGCCTCCATGCTTGGGCCCGCCTTACTTCCAAAGCGTTCCTCGACGACGTCAAGAAAGAGATCGACCGCCTCAACTGGCAGGACATGGACGAACTCGCCGCCGCCATTTACGCCCGCTATCAGACGGCCACTTCGTCCCCATCATCGGCAACGGCAGCTCCGGCGCCAACGCCTCCACCTCTGCGAAGATCTCGGCAGGGGTACGGCCCCCGAAGTCGGGAAGCGCCTCAAGGTCCTCAGCCTCACGGACAACACCTCTTACATCCTCGCCTGGGCCAACGACACCAGCTACGATCGCGTCTTCGTCGAGCAGCTCAAGAACCTCGGGGAGCCGGGCGACCTCCTCATCGCCATCAGCGGCTCGGGCAACAGCAAGAACATCCTCGAAGCCGTCAAGTGGGCCAACGCCAACGGCATCGACACCTTCGGCGTCACCGGCTTCGACGGCGGCCAACTCCGCAAGATGGCCAAACAGAGTTTCCACGCCGCGTGCCACGACATGGGCGTTGTCCGAGTCGCTGCACCTCATCGGCTTTCACTGCGTAGTGGGCTGCGTCTATGCCCTGGTGAACAGGAAGAAAAACGTGCAGCAACTTCGGGCGGCGTGACGCCTTCACGGCAGGGCGGCTTGGGGCGAGACGGCGGCGAGTGTGGGACGTGCGCAAAACCGCGAGCGAGGCGCCGGATAATCGTGCAAGGGATGAGGGTTGGGGGACGGCGATCTGGCTATCGGACGACAGGCATGCCTTTGGACTCGGCGCCGGGCGGGGGTGCGGAGTCGTTCTTGCATTTCATCGAGGCGGGTGGTCCATTCGCGGTGCGACCAGACGCCAGGGCCCTGGAATACGTCGGCTTCGGGCGGCAACACGGCGAGATCCTCGCGCGCCAGGGCGACGGCCTCGAGGGCGGCGAGTTGCGCGGCGCGGAACTCGGCGGGTGGCATCACGCCGAAGCACTTGAAGATACGCTGACAGGCCAGCAGCGAATCGATCCGGCGGCGATAGCGAAGACGCAGATGCCCGATAAAGTCGCAGCAGCTCGAGGCTGGTTCCCCTCAAACCCTGCGTCGGCAGCCGAAGGCGCTGCGACGCAGCAGCGACTGCTCGGTCGCATCCAGCATCCCTTTCGCGCGCAGCTTCAACTCCTCGGAAATGTCCCTGTTCTAGCAGGGCGTCGCCGCTACGCCCGATAGTGGGCAAGTGTTTTCCGGGTTCTTCGCAACCGTCAAACGCCCCCGCTCCTGCTCGGCCAAACGTCGATAACATTCGGCGAAGTGATCCCACGCGTGGTGAGGGCATGGGCATTGGCAGGATACGGGCGCGTCGCTTCCTTCAGCCGAAAGGCAGCCTGATCGTAGTCCTTCAGCAGAATGAGCAGGCCCGCGAGCTGTAGACCGATTTCTCTGAAGGCGTCCCGGTCCGCCGCGGGGCATGTCAAATTCTGTTCAGGATGGCACGCATGCTGCGCATAGTTTTCTTCTCCGTTTCCTCAGGGGCCAGTTCGTAGCGGGCCCGGTAGGCGAAAGGAGCGTGTCCGGGTACTCGATGCACTTGTAATGGGCGCGAGCGCTTGTCCTTGTCTCCCGGCGCCCAGCCAGCATCGGCGAGCGACAGCCAGGCGTGGGCCCGGTTTCATCTCGTCCTTCTCCGGGGACATCAAAACGTTCCAGCGGCCGTGACGCCGTGCGCGTGTCTCCGCCTCCAGATAGCAACGCCCCGCCTGCCACATGGCGCTGAGCGGCTCCTTGAGCCGGCTGGACGCCTCCTCGTAGGCGACGGCCGCGCGATGGAACTGGCCGCGCAGCTCCTCGCGCTTCTTGACCGCCACCGTCTCCGGCAGCCCCTTGATCTTCTCGCGCTCCTCCAACGCCATGCCGTGCAGAGCCTCCGCCAGACGCTCGTCGGCCTTACCGGGCAACGCCAGCCTGGCGTAGAGCAACGCGAGTTGCTCGGCGCTGCGGAAGTCTTGCCCTTCCATGAATGTCTTGAACGCGTTCTCGAACCATCCCCGGGCTTCGTCGATGGGGATGAACCGCGTATCATAGTCGGCGGCCGAGCGCAGGCTCGCCAGCGCCGCGCTCCATTTCTCCAGGCCGCGCTGGGATCGGGCAGGCTCCCGTCCAGGTGGAGCAAACCCAGTCGCAGTCCGGCGGCCCTGCCTTCCTCTCCCCCCAATGCCAGCGCTTCTTCCCATTGCTTCGCCGCCTCCTCCGGCGCGGGAGGATCGGCTTCGTGATAGCAGTATCCGAGATGGTAGAGCACTTCCGCCGCTCCCGCCCGGAACGCGGTCGGCTTCACCGAGCAGTTCCCGCCAGAGCGGAATCGCGCCGACTCCACATGCCTTCCTCGCCGCAGGCCTTGGCTTCGAGCAGGCGTGCTTTCACGCGGATTTCCTTCGGAGCGGCGCCGATGCGGTCAGTTCCTTGATAGCGTCGCCGCGCTGGCGAACCCCGGAGCAGCAGCATGGCATGTCCAAGCGCTAGCCCTGGGCCATGGCGGGCACGTTGCGGTCGTCGGTCAGCTCGAGCTGACTGGCTGGCGGCCCGCAGCTTTTTCCAGATCGGGCGGCGTGCCGCGCAGATACGCCTGGACGATAAGGCCGTACGCCACGGCGAAGGCGGCGTCGGCGCCTTTTTCGACGCTTTGGGTCATGAGGTCTACGGCACGGTTGATCTGCTTGTCCGTCGTGCCGTGGTGGTAGAGCACCCAGCCGAGACGGTAACGGAGCGAGTGCTCGTCGGCCGGATCGACGCCGCGGCGGCGAACGCTTCCTCCAGGTGGAGCAGCGCTTCTCGCGGGTAACCATGGCTGCGGCCCCGGCGGCGCGGCTCCGCCAGCCGGAAGTAGGCGGAGCCGGCAAGGTAATGCGTCTCGCCGCTGCGCGCGTGAACTTGGGCAAGCAGGCGAGGAGATTCTCGGCGCGGGCGATCAGGGTATCAGGGGTGTCCGCCTCGTGAACGATACCGTGGCGTCGCGACATCTTCCTCGAATTGAACGACGGCCGGAGTCTTTGCGCAGCGGCGGTCGCGGCGACCATGGCGAAGACCGCCCGGGCCGGCGACAAAGACGGGCGCCTGCCAAAGTCGCCGAAACGAGCGCGAAAGCGAGCCCCCAGCCTGGGCAGCCGGGCAGGCCGCGAGAAGAAGACTCCGCGGAGTTCATGCGATTCCCCGCAATCCCGGATTTCCCCAGATCCGTTCCTGGTGGACCGGTTGAGGCGGGCTATGTCACAAAAGGGAACCGATGTCAAGAGATGTTTAGCCCCGGTTCGCGGAACCGGACTCAAAATCCCCCTCCGGATTCGGGGCAACGTCCGTCTCGGTTCTGCGAACCGAGGCTAAACGGAAGCGGCGCGATCATTTCTCGTCTTTCCTGGGCGTCGCCGCCACATAGGCGTAATCCACGAACCCGATCATCATCTCCTCCCACGTCTGATCCCCCCAGCGGACCCACGATTTCGGATCAGGGTTGCTCAGGTTGGTGGTGGAGTTGTCGAAGTGAGCAGTGCACTCGATGCGCGAGCCGGCCGGCAATCGCAGCGGCTCCTTGAAGATGTAGCTGTCTTGCCAGTTGAAGTCGTACTTGGGGACGGAGAGGAGCGTCTGCCTCGTGCCGTCAGGCATTACGGCGCGGTACTCGAAGCTCTTGCCGCGCAGGTGCATGTGGGGGAAGAGCAGCGGGCGACGCCGCGTCCTGCTTGAACGTCGCCTTCGAATCGACCTTGTGATTGCCCGCCCCGGGTGGAATCAGGAAGAGCTGCTGCGCGATCGCTTTCGTCTTCATCTCGAAGCTGGGCGGCTCCTTGGCGAAGACGACGCCGACGGAGGACTTGTCGCCAGGCGACGCCGTTGGGCGTGTAGTGCATCTGAGAAGACTGGCGCCCTTGGGGATCTTCTTGGCCATGCCGGCAGGGAAGCGGACGCCGGCGTCCCCGGGGACATAGGCGACGAGGAAGCGGAGCCGATGCCGTCCTCGCCGCGAAGCTTTTTTCCGCCCTGGGCGATGTAGACGATGATGTGGTGGATGACGGGGCGGCTGCCCGGCCGGAGCCTCGGCGGCCTGGATCCAGCGGTCCTCTTCGAAGTTGGTGGGGACGATGAAATACTGGTACTTGATGCACTCCTTGGGCGCCTTGGCCGGTACCTCGAAGGCGCGGCCATGGTGGGAACGGCGTCCGGCTTGCCGATGGACCAAGTATCCGGCGAACGTCGGCGCCGGCGGCCAGGCCTCAGCAGGGCAACCGGCGTCGATCCAGGCCAGCAGCACGTCGCGCGGTCTTCCTTGCTCAGGCTGCGGTTGTCGAGCAGGCCTGGTAGCCAGGCCCGGATCCGGCGATGTAGAGGCCTCCACTTCTCCGCGTGGCCAGGTCGCTCTTGACCAGGAACAGCACGTCCTCGTGTCCAGGAGCAGCATCGGCTGATCTGGCCAGACGACGCGCTCGAAGCCGCGCGCTGGTGCCGCCACCGCCGGCGACCTTGCTGCTGGTGGTCGAGGATGCCGGCGACAGCACCAGGGCGGGCGGCGCGGTGATGTAGCATCCGGCCACCGGCGTCGTCTTCACGCGCGCCTCCTTGCCGGCGAGGATATCATCGAGCGCTCGGCCAGGTCGCCGCGACGGGCTGGGCCGGACGAAGCCGATGCCGAACTGATCGTCGATGCGCTGGTAGCGGATGACGCGTTTCTCGTCGAGAACGAAGGCGACAGGGTGACGCTCAGCGCCGAAGCGATCGGCCACCGCTTGCGGATCGAGGAGGACGGGAAGGCGATGCGATGCTTCTGGCGTGCTCGGCGACCCGTCGCTGGCATCCGTCTCGTTGCTGTTGTTGGCCAGGAACTGCACCCTTCGCCGCATATTCCTCGTTCCAGCAGCTCGTGGACGCCCGGCATGTAGGAGTTGTTGATGGGTCCCACTGCGTGCCGAGGAAGAGGACGACGATCGCCTTCTTCGCCTTGAAGTCCTCCAGGCTGACCTTCCTTGGCGGCATCGGGAAGGGGTGAAGGGCGGCCGTCGTGCCGGGAATCGGCATGGGCGGGAGCGGCAGCGAGCAGGGCGATCAGGAAAGCGAAGCGCGGCCATGGAATCCTCGCGGGACACGAAACGTCCAGCAATTATACCGCGATCGGAGCCAAAGGTTTCAGCGCCACGGGCAAGACCAGTCGGTTTGACGAGCGCGGCAGCGGCGTGCTACGATCAGGGCCTCTTTCCAGAATGGAGGTCTCCCATGCGTCTGCCTTGATCGTCCTCGTGTTGCTGACGCCTCGCTCAGGGCCAGGACAAGCAGCTTGCCGAGGAGTACAGGCGGCTGCAGGAAGTGCAAGAAGCTATCAAGGTCCTGGCCGCGTCGGCCTCATGGCAGCGTTGCAGGCGGAACTGGACCGGCCGCACCGAGAACGAGGACCTGCGGCGGCTGAGCGAGCGGGACAAGATGATTCTCAAGCTCGAGCACGATAACGCGGCAGCCAAGGAGGCGACGCAGCGACGCTTCGAGGCCGAAGCCATGCAGGCGCGGATGGAGCAACTCCTCAAACAGGTGCATGAGCTGCAAATAGTCGTGGCGGCGTGCCAAGGTCGACGCGCCGCCGCCCACTAGGCAAAGGCGCTTCCAGCCGGATGCCTTGATCAAAGGCAGCATCCACGTCAAGGTCGACAAGCGGCCTGATCATGATCGACATCGGTTCGGACCACGGGCTGGTCAACAAAACGCTCGAAGTGTTCCGCCTCGGGCCGAACTCGCTCCATCTCAAGCCAGATCGTCGTGATCGATGTGATGCCGAACTCGCGCGTGCTTGCGAATGGCCAGCGCCCGCCGGACGGAGTTGAAGGTGGGAGACCAGGTGTCGAGCGGGTTAACGAAATGACAAGGGTTGGAAAAACAGGGATATCACGGCCCCTTGGCCGTCGTCAGGCGGATGCCGGACCCCTGGAGCTGGTCAGGGAGGCCGAGGATCTGGGCGGATTCGGCGAGGCGTGAGCCGGAAGGCGGTGACGACGCGGCTGGGTAGAACGCGGCACGTCGGGCTGTGCTCGCTTGAGGAGGGAGTCGGCAAGGGCGAGGTAGACGCCGCCAGGCGTTCGCTGTGGTGTCGGCGGCGTTTTGCAGCCATTCGGGGTTGTTCTTGATGTCGCCGACGAGGAGAGCGCCCCTCCTGTCCTTCCGGCAGGTCACCGAAGCTGGCGACAAGGATCTCGCAGCGGTCAAGACAAGGAATGTAGTCCTTGTTCTTGTAGAACTCGCGAGCCTGGGTCAATAACCACCAGGCGCGTTGAGACGCGCTGCTGGTTGCGCAGGTCGGAGGCGGCCGCCATCTTGGTCAAAAGGCCTGTCGCTTCCTTGGTCGCGTTGAGGCCCGGGAAGTTGCGCATCGCCTCGGTGATGACTTCAATGGCCTTGGCGCTATCCCCCTTTTCCTGGAGAACACGCGCCTTGCCCAGCTCGTCCTCGGCCTTTTTCTCCAAGTCGGCCAGGAGCTTCTGGGCATCGGCCTGCACCGGGCGGCCCTTGCCGTCCTCGATGATCGTCTTGAGCGCGGCAATGGCGCGTGGATAATCGCCGCTCGCGATCCACTTCTTCGTCTGCGCGAGATCCTTGGGCATCCAGTCGGGAGGCGTGACCGAAGCGAGGGCGCGTTGCATGCTGTCGCTGAACTTGGGCGCATCCTGGAAGCCCACGACGGTATTGACGATCTTGCCGTCGGGCGAGGCCATCATGACGGTCGGGAACGCGTCGATGCCCAAATGCTTGCACAATTCGCCATCGGTCTCCCAGCGCATCTTGAGTGGGATGAACTTCTCGTTGAGCGTCTTGATCACATCGGCATTGGTGAACGTCTGACTCTCGAGCATGTCGCAGAAGTGGCACGCTTCCTTGCGGAAGTCGATGATGAGCAATAGCCCTTTTTCCTGGGCTTCCTTCCGCGCGGTGTTGTAATCGGTGCGCCACTTGACGCCGGCGGCTTCCTGGCCCCTGGCGCTTCCCGACGCAAGAGTGAGGCACAGGGCGAGGAGCAAGAAAACCCGTCTGGCGGTCGCCGTTCCACCTCGATTGGAGCGATCGAGTCGCCTACCACCGGCGGAAACCGGGCGATAGGAAGCCTCGGCCCCGCTGCTTCCTGTCACTGCGCCCCGCGGGTGAGCCTTGTGGTAGCTCTCCCGCAATCGGCCGGTTGTCATGGGTGTAGATCTGGTCGTCGTCAAGCTGCTATGGCCCAGTAGCTCACCTTGCGCTGCGGATGTCGGCCCCGGCGTCGGCAAGTGGGTCGCGAAGCTATGCCGCAGGCTGTGAGGACTTGTCCGCGTATCGATGCCGGCTTGGGCCCGGGTATTTCTCCAAAAAGCCGGCCCACGCTCCGGCTCGTCAACCTTGTGCCATTCTTGTTGAGAAAGACCGCGTCGGAGCGTTTACTTGCCGGTCTTGCCCTCGAGCACGCGTTCTCGCTCCTGCAGCCATTGATCGAGGGCCTTGCGGGCCCGAGTAGCCAAAAAGACAGCGTTCCTTCTTTCCCTTGCCGCGGACGGTGGCGGCGCCGGCGTCCCGATCCACGTCCCCCAGGTCAAGCCGGTCAGCTCGCTCACACGCATGCCGGCCGAGTAGAGCAGCTCGAGAAGTCGCTCGATCGCGGCAGCCGAGCGGCGTGTCGACGGCCGGGGCGAGCAGCTTGTCGAGCGAGTCCACCGTCAGAAAATGGGGCAGTTTTCTCCTGCCGCGGAGCGGCAAGCCCTCCGCCGGATTTCCGTCGACGAGTCCCTGCCGGGCGAGAAACCCGACCAGGAACGCAGCGCGCGCGAGGCGCCGCGCGTGGTGCTGCGGAGCATACTTCCGCTCGTGCAGCCAAACGGAGAAGGCCCGTAGGTGCCGGCTCGTCAACTGTCCCAGCTTCAACCCTTTCCCCTGACTCTGAAGAAGGCGACCGCTTGCCCCAGATCCTCGCGGTAGGACTTTACCGTGGAAACCGAGGCGTTCTTCTCCAGCGCCAGGCTCCTGAAAACTCGGCCACGGCCTCGCATGGTTCACACGTTCGGGCTTACGCCTCGTCCGGACACGTCAGCGGGCTCGCCTCGCGCTTCAGGCGGGGGGATAGGCGCAGCGCTCGCGCGGGTCCGCCGGCGGATCGCCCGGCGCGGCGTGCGCGTTGCCGCCTCTTGCTCCTTGCGCCTTCTTGGTCAAAACCAGCGCGTCGAACCAAGTGGATTCACTTCGGGTCGGCCGCCTGGTGCCTCGGGGCGTCGATGAGATCGGCCCGGCTGTCATCGTCGTAGACGAAGATGAAACGTTCCTTGCCTTTGACCAGGGCGAGGACGTTAAAATGCGGGCCAGGCTGATCCTCCGACGCGCTTCCGATCACGGGTCCGTCCAGCTTACTTCGACCAGTCACGTCCCTCGACTTGCCCGGCCAGACGCCACAATCCCAGTCCGCCCACCATGCCGCATTCGACGGACCTATCAACTTGCCCAGTTTCGGGAGGAGCGCGGCGGCGAGGAAATGACCGGCTTTGCAACGCAAAGGTGGACTATCTTTTGCTCAGACGAAAAAACGCGCCCGGCACGAGGAAAGCTGCGAAGTCGCGGCGGAGAAAAAGAGACGGGACTATTGACACAACCGCGTCAGGTGCCGCAGCATGTCGCGGACACGACGCCGACAGGCCGCCCGTCCTGAACGATGGGCACGTGGCGATAGCTGCCCGCGTCCAGTTTGCGCGCTTTGTTACGAAAGAGTCAGCGTTCGCGGCGACCCGCCTCCGGGCCGGGGTGTCATGAAGCGCTCGTGACCGGCTCGTCGGCCAGATCATCACCACAACCGACCACTTTCTTGAGGATGTCGCGTTCGCTGATGATGCCCTGCAGAGGCCGGCGTCGTCGACGGCTGAAGAGGCGCCGATGTTGCCGGTGATCATGGTCTCTACGGCCTGGCGATCGTGGCGGTAGCGGGGATCACGATCGGCGGCGACAGGGGAAGGACGGAGATGGGGGTCCTCCATCAAGCTGCTCGATCTTGCAGGTGGCAGCCGGCCGGTCAAACGACAGATCACCGTGACGCTTCAACGCAAGCCTCGTTTCCCGGCACATTATCCCAGCCGCAGGTCGGGCAGATCGCATTGAATGGAACGTCCTGGTCCAGTGGCCTTGGTCCGCGAGACCGCCACGGTGGGCTCTGGGGGAGACGTCCTTGCCGGACCAATGACCAGGGACGAAGGAATCGCGAGGAGTTTTTATTCCACAATCCAGGTTTCGTCACCGGCGAGCAACGTCTCGAAGCTAGGCCGGGCCTTTGGGGCGGAACGCGCGCTCTTCCAGAAGCTGGCGCCGTACGTCGGGCAGCCGATGGCGCGAGAACGCCGAGGCAGTCGGGAAACTCGGGAGAGGACAGGCGGCTGAGCAGGAAAGCGAGCGTCGACTCCGTCTTCTCGTCGTGACTCAGGAGATCGTCCATCGCCACGCCGTTTGCCAAAGAAACCACCTCAGGCTCCAGACGAACAGGCGGATTCCCTGGTTGCGATCTTTGCCGAAGAGCAGCGAGGCGGGCGTGCTCGAAGGTAGCAGACGTTGTCGGCCTTCACCGTCGGATCGGTCGCGTAGTCGACACGCCGTCGTTGAAGATCTTGCAGTTCTGGTAGATTTCGACGAAGGCGGCAGCCGCGGTGCTGGGCGGCGCGCTTGGAGGACATGCGCCAGGTGTTCCACTTCGACGTCAATGGAGCGAGCGACAAACGTCGCTTCAGCGGCGAGAGCCAGGGAAACAGGTCGCAGGGGCGTTTCGAACGAGCCTTCCGGATTGGAACGGGTCCGCGTGCCATGGCGGGAGGTCGGGGACGATTGCCCCTTGGTGAGACCGCAGACTTCGTTGTTGACGACGAGCACCTTGATATCGACGTTGCGACGCAACGCGTGGATCAAATGGCTGGCGCCGGGGGCAAGCGCATCGCCGTCGCCGACGACAACCCAGACGCTCAATTCCGGATTGGCGACCTTCAGGCCGGTGGCGATGGCGGTCGCCTGGCCATGGATGCCGTGAAAGCCGTAGGTGTTGAGGTAATAGGGAAAGCGGCCGGCGCAGCCGATGCCCGACACGAAGACGAATCGCTCACGCGGCATCCCCAGGCCGGCCAGGACATGCTTGACGACGCCGAGAATCGCAAAGTCGCCGCAGCCCGGGCACCAGCGAACTTCCTGGTCGGAAGCGAAATCCTGGGGGGTCAAAACTGGCAAAGATCCGGAGGACATTGGTAGGTCTCGAGCGCGGTGGCGCGCCGATATTTTCCTGAGACCCCCGTTCAAACCATGCGTGCGGATTTCCGCATACGGCTTACCGTTGGTCTTCTCAGACGGCATGCGCGACTCCCGGGTAACGGATCGTGCCCAGCAACTGATACAGGCCATGCTCGGTGCACGAAGCGGCGATGCAGCCAGGCAGCCGGCGGAACGGACGCCCATCGGGTTGCCAGCGTCGTTGGCCGCCACGCCGAGCCAGCAGCCGAAGCAGCCGCTGACGCACGTAGCTGTCCACCGCGTTGAACTTTGCCGACGCGTTGCCAGTCCGGAAGTAACCGCCCCAGCCACGCAGGACCCGGATTCAGCACCCGGATCACTTCCCGGATGTCCTTCATCCACGCCTTGCCGTTCGGTAGGAGTCGTGGATCTTGGTGGTGATCGCTTTCATCGCTCGCGGAGACGGCCAGCGGAACAGATAGCGTCGCCCCTTGAGTGCGAACGCACGATCCGCAGGTAACATCCCCGGGAACGTGAAGCCCTCTTTCCCCAAGCCCAGCCCTCCCTGCCAATCGTGTCTTGGTCGGATGCGGTTGCAGTCGCAGCCGATCCAGAATCATCCTCACCTCAGCCAGCGCCCTGCTCCGGCCTGAGCCCGCGTGCGGCACAAGATGACGAAGTCATCCGCGTAACGCACCAGTTGACCCAGGTGAAGACGAAGTCGCCGTCCAGATGCGGTCCAGATCGTTCAGGTACACGTTCGCCAACAACGGTGAAATGACCCCGCCTTGCCGATCCCCGCGGTCGCCGTCCGCACGGTATCCTCCATGACGCCTGCTTGCAACCATTGCCGCAACGGCACCCGCCGATCCGAAATCCTCCGCGCTGCTCCAGAAGGATGTCCTGGTTGATGGCATCGAAGAAGCCTTGAATGTCCGCGTCCACCACGTGATGGCCGCCCCGCCCGTCAGGCAATTGGCCTCCAGGCCTGCGTCGCGCTGCGGCGGACGAAAGCCGTAACTGCGCAGCCTGCTCGGGGATGCGCCTCAAAGATCAGCTCCAACACGATCTTTGCCGCCATCTGTACGACGCGATCCGCACCACGTCGGGATGCCCAGCGGCCGCTGCCGCCCATCCGCAGGAATGTATCGCCGACGCACCGGTTGCGGCGATACTTCCCGCACAGGCTACGTCTTGCAGGTCCAACAGGAACCGCCCGACGCCTTGCTGCTCGATCATCGTCAGCGTCTCGCCGTCGATGCCGCAGCCCCTTTGTTGCTGCGCACCCGCTGCCACGCCTCCAGCAGAACGTCAATCCGCCAGATCGGTCGTGCAAGCGTGAAAGCGTCGCTCCCGATGCCGCTTGGCTGCCGTGAACAGACTGCGTTGGAGTTCTCGCACTTTGTCATGGGGTAGTTGGGTCCTTTTGGACCATGCCCTCGCCAGCTACCTCCGTGCGCATCGTGACCAAAGCAGGGTCCCTTCCCTCCACCGGCTTTCGCCGGCTTCGACGATACTACGAACCCCTCGGACTCCCGCCCGACACGACTCCCCTTCGCCATCGGCTTATAGGAGCCGCCATCGCCCAACGTGGGCCGCCGGGACGGGTCTCTCCTGTTCGCAAGCTGTGTTCACATGCCCTCCTCTACCCCGCGAGTGTCCTGCACCCCTCCGGACATTCTAACAGGTGCAGTCTCTTGCCTTCGCCGTGACATGAGCGGCTCGGCCCTCGACCTTTCGGGTTCTTATATCACGAGGCTGTAGGGTTCGCTAACGCTGGGCCTGCGAACTTGCTCCCCGCCATGAGGTCATTACGACTCCATACGGGCTCTTGACATCCCTCAGACCCGCCAAGGTCTCCCTTGCGTCCGGGACCTGCTACGCGGCAGCCGGCGCCTACCGCGACAGGACTTTCACCGCAAGCTGAGTGCAGCATGAATCGGCTATCTCCGATTCGTCAGGACGTACCATGCGGCTATTGTGGGGTTCCCGGCGGCCCGAAAACCATTCGCCTCCTCAATCGTCATGAGAGGAACGGCTCGGGCAATACTGGGAGGCGATCATGACACGACACGCGGCGGCATCGTTCGGTGTATTGACGCTCGCCTATGTGGCGATCGGGCAGCATGTGCCGGCGGCGCCAGCCGCCGCAAGCCGCGGCGAAAATCCTCCTTCCCCTCAAGCGGCTCACGTTCACGATTGACCCGGCCACGCCGCTCGCCCAGACCTGCTGCCGACGCCGCCGGAGATCGAAGCGCCTCCTGCCCTGGCTCGTCGACGATCTCGCCAAGGTCCCCGAGATCCGCTTCGAAGGCGCCCATCGCTCCAGGACCGGGTCGGTTTGAGCGACCTCGATGCTCGCTCCCCGCCGAAGAGCAGCGCGACGCGTTTCCTGCGCTGAAGAATGGCGAGACAACGACATGCACGAACGACCGCGTTCGGCATCGCCAAGATCAGCGTCAACTCCCGAGGGACGGATCAGTTCATGAAGGAGCTGCTCAAGACTCGTCCCGACCTCGCCGGTCTTCCGTTCCTCCTCGGCGGCCTGCCGCTTGAGCAAGGACCGCGGCGTCGCCTTCACGCACCATGTGGACTCGATCCGACTTGTCCTTTCCAGAGGCCCCGACAGGGTAGGCCTTGCCAAAGACGTTCTGGTCGCAGCACGAGGCGCGGCCCGGTCGCATGCCCGCGGACAGCTCTATCGCCGCCGACCTGATTCCCGCCCAGACCTTCCGCACGCCCTGATGCAGATCCTCGGTCCTGCCCCCAAGACGCTACGCCTGGGCCTGATCAAGCACCTGGACGCGCTCGAACACGCGGAGACCACCAAGGCGCTCGCCCGGCTCGCCGTCTTCTCCGCCGAGGAAGACGTGCGCGACGCCGCCCTCAACGCACTCAAGACGCGCCCCGCCAAGGACTATACCACTGTTCTCATTCACGGCCTGCGCTATCCCTGGCCCAGCATCGTCCAGAATGCCGCAACCGCCGTCGTTCGCCTGGAGCGAAAAGACCTGGCGCCCCTTCTCGCCGACATGCTCGATGAAGCCGACCCGCGAGCGCCGGCGCCGAAAGTGATCGCAGGACAGAAAAAGACGGTCGTGCGCGAGGTCGTCCGGCTCAACCATCACCGTAACTGCCTGACCTGCCATGCACCGGGCAACCCCGCCGGCGAGGCAATGACGCGTTCCGCTTCTCCGGGCGTCGTCGTCGGCTCCGTTCCCAGCCCGAATCAGCCGTTGCCGGGGCCGTTCAGCGGCTATGATCGCTCGTCCTCGCCTGATATCGTCGTTCGGGCCGACGCGACCTATCTGCGGCAAGACTTCTCGCTGATGCAGCCAGTCAAGGACGCGGCGCCCTGGCCGGACGCGCAGCGCTTCGATTTCCTGGTGCGGGAACGGGCGGTGTCGGCGGAGGATATCGCGGCGTACGAGGCGTGGCGCGCGAAGCAAGGGGCAGAATACCGCACGCCTTATCAGCTGGCGGCCCTGCGGGCGCTCCGCGGGTTGACGGGCCGCGACGCGGAGGCGACGACAACGGCGTGGCGGCGGATCCTCGCGGAAGAGGCGAGCCCCACCCCGTAAGGCGTCGGGGTTACGACGCCCCGGACACTGGGATAGTCGCCGCGGTGAAGCGCAACGCCTCCTCAAAGGCGCCGTAGTCGTATACCCCGTTGAAATAGTCGGCCCCAAATCCGGCCGCCGACGTGAGCGCCGCCTGTTCCACGGGCAGTGTCAGCCACTTCCCCGCCCGCCAGCGGCCCTGAGCATCGTTCCAGATCAGCACCGCGTTCTTCCCCACACGGAACTCCAACGCGAAAAACTCCGCTTTTTCCCCCAGGCTCGTGTTCAGGGACATCTGCGTCACCTGATAGAAATGCCGCTCGACGAACGGATCGCGGCCGAACGCCTTGATGACCGCGAGGAGATGCCGCGCTTTCTCCGGGACCTGATCGAGGGAGATGTCTTCGGCCATCGCCGTTCCTCCCGCCTGCGGGGGCTGACGCCGCCCGGCTCGCCTGTGAACCCCGTCCGATAGCCCCTGTCGTTTCTTTATAGAATCAACAAAAACAACACGCACAGGAGCCGTTCCCCTCATGGCCGAGAAGATCACCAAGCGCGCCGACGATTACTCCCAGTGGTACCTGGATATCGTCAACCAGGCCGGGCTCGCCGAGAACTCCGACGTCCGCGGCTGCATGGTCATCAAGCCGCACGGCTACGCCATCTGGGAGAAAATGCAGTCCGCCCTCGATCGCATGTTCAAGGACACGGGGCACGTCAACGCCTATTTCCCGCTCTTCATCCCCAAGCGTTTCCTCGAGAAGGAAGCGGAGCACGTCGAAGGCTTCGCCAAGGAATGCGCTGTCGTCACGCACCACCGCCTCATCGCCAAGCCGGACGGCAAGGGCCTCATGCCCGATCCCAACGCCAAGCTTGGCGACGAAGAAATGCTGATCATCCGGCCCACATCCGAGACGATCATCTGGAACACCTACAAGAACTGGATCCAGAGCTACCGCGATCTGCCGCTGCTCATCAATCAGTGGGCCAATGTCGTCCGCTGGGAGATGCGCACCCGCCTCTTTCTTCGTACCGCCGAGTTCCTTTGGCAGGAAGGGCACACCGCACACGCGACGCAGGCCGAGGCCGAGGAGGAGACTGCGAAGATCCTCGAACTCTACCGGACGTTCGCCGAGGAATGGATGGCGATGCCCGTGCTGACGGGGCCCAAAAGCGATGGCCAGAAGTTTCCGGGCGCCGTTTACACCGTTTGCATCGAGGCGATGATGCAGGACAAGCGTGCGCTGCAAGCGGGCACGAGTCACTTTCTTGGCCAGAACTTCGCGAAGGCCTTCGACGTCCAGTTCCAGAGCGCCGCCGGCAAGCTCGAATACGCTTGGGCCACAAGCTGGGGCGTCTCGACCCGCCTCGTCGGCGGCCTCATCATGACGCATTCGGACGATCAAGGCCTGGTACTGCCGCCGCGGCTGGCGCCGATCCACGTCGCCATCGTCCCCATCTACCGCAAGGACGAGGAGAAGGCCGCGACTGTCGCCGCCGCGCGCAAGCTGGGCGAGGCGATGCAGGCGCTGCCCCCCGATCCCTGGTACAACTACGAGCCGATCCGCGTCAAGGTGGACGACCGGGACCAGTACCAGCCTGGCTTCAAGTTCGCCGAATGGGAGGTCAAAGGCGTGCCCATCCGCATCGAGATCGGCCCCAAAGATCTCGAAAAGAACGCCTGCGTCCTTGCCCGCCGCGACCGCCCCGGCAAGGAAGGCAAGGAGATGGGCGTGCCCCTCGCCGACGCGCCGGCCCGCGTCGCCGCCGCCCTCAAGGACATGCAGAAAAGCCTCTTCGAGAAAGCGAAGAAGTTCCGCGACGAGAATAGCCACGAAGTCAACAGCTACGACGACTTCAAGAAGCTCGTCGAAGAGCCCGGCGGCTACCACTGGGCCCACTGGGACGGCACGCGCGAAACCGAAGACAAGATCGCCACCGAGACCAAGGCGACCATCCGCTGCATCCCCTCGAACCGCAAGCCGGAGACGGGCAAGTGCATGGTGACCGGCAAGCCGAGTGCGGGACGGGTGGTGTTCGCGAAAGCTTATTGATTCGGTCCCAGCGAAAACCACCGTGAGATTCAGAGGCCGCGTTCGTCTTTGCACAATGGCCACTTCCAAAAGCGCGTAACCCGTAAGAGGACGGAGGCGCGTCTTGATTGTCGGTGCTCTTCAAGCTCTCGTCCTCCTTGTCCCGCCGGCGCTCGCCGGGAGCGAACCCGCTCCGGCAGCCGATGCGTTTGGCGATCCTCTCCCTGCGCTAGCCCTGGCTCGCATGGGAACGCAGCGGTTTTGGCATGAGGGGCATCCCACAGCGATCGCTTTCTCTCCCGATGGCAAGATTCTTGCCACGGCCGCAGGCGACATACGTTTTTGGGACGCGTTCACGGGGAAGGAGATTGCGCGCTTTCCCAATCCTGGCGACAGCCTCAAATCGATTGACTTCTCCGCGGACGGAAAAACGCTCGTCGGCGCCGGCACATACACGCCAGCCGTCTATCTGATCGATCGCGCAACCGGAAAACGCAGGCATTGCATTGGGCGGCCGCCCTTCGGCCGCGAGATCATCGGTGTCAATGTGCGCAACGAGGTGCGACCCATCGCCCTATCGGCAGACGGCACGACGGTGGCGCTTCCCTTCGTCGAGGACGGTTCGGAGGAGCGCAGCCACGACGCAAAACGGTTCCGCGGCATTCGCTGGCACGACATTGCAACGGGCAAGCAGGTGGCGGAATTCGAACTCGGAGAGACCCGCCCGCGCTTCATCGCGCTGGACAGGGCGGGCAAGAGCTTTGCCTGTCTCGACGCGGAGGAGACCATCGTCGTGTGGAACCGGGCGACCGGCCTGGCACGCTGGCGCCTCCGAGGCCACGCGGAAAGCCCCTTGTGCGCCGCGTTCTCAGGAGACGGCAGCATCCTGGCCAGCGGGAGCGTGGACCGGTCCGTCATCCTTTGGGACATGAAAACTGGGAGACTGGCACGTAAGCTTGGGGCCCACGAAGGGCCCGTGCGCAGTGTCTGCTTCTTGCCCGACGGCGTTACCTTGCTCTCGCTGAGTTCAGATCAAGTCTGCTTGTGGCGGGTTACCACGGGAGAAAAGCTGCGCGAGTTTTGGAGTCCGCGCAACCATTTTGTGAACGCCGCCATCGCGCCGGACGGCGATAGGATCGCGGCCATGGATGGGAACGTGGCGGTGGTATGGGAGACCGCCTCCGGCCGCTTGCTCAGCCCGCGCGAAAGCCATCGCAAAGCGGTCAACGCCGTCGCCTTCTCGAGCGACGGAAAACGGATCGCGTCCGGCGGAAACGACGACGTCATGCTCTGGGACGGGAAGGGCAAGCATATCGGCAAGCTGGGCGAATCGGGCACGTCGGCCGAGCGCTTGGCCTTTCTCCCCGGCGACAAACAACTCGTCCTGCAGGCCTACGGCGAGACACCCGAAGTCTGGGACATGGCAAGTGGGAAACGAGTGCGCATCTTCAGCGGCCCCAAACGCACGTTCCATATGCGACTCGCGCCCGATGGAAAGACGATCGCCACGGTGGGCGAGAAATCTACTCCCCCACTCCCGCTGCTCCTTCTTTGGGACATCGACAAGGGCGAAGTGTGCCGCGAGGTTGGAGTGCGAAGCGAGGCGTCGTCCAAACGCGCCATCGTGTTCCATCCGGATGGAAAGGGCATCGCGACCGGCGAGAGTCTCACGATTTGGAATCCCGAGACAGGGATGGTGTCGCTCAGTATCAGCGATCCGGGGGATTCCATCGCTTTCTCCCCAGACGGCAAGATGATTGCGACGGCGCATATATTTGGTGAAGTCGCACTCTATGAGGCGGCCACCGGCAAGCGACTCTCGAAGTTCGGTGAGCGCGGCGGCTGGGGTGTCGGGATCGAATGGCCCCTGTTCTTCTCGCCCGATGGCCGTAGCCTGGCGCTGGGCGACAAGGAAGGGGTCGTGCATCTTTACGAAACCGCGACCGGCGGCGAACGCCGGCGTTTTCGTGGCCATACGGGCCATGTGCTTGGCCTGGCGTTCTCGCCGGATGGGACGAAGCTGGCGTCCGCGAGCCGCGATACGACGATCGTTCTCTGGGACCTCACCGCGCCGCGCCCTGACAAGGAGGGGGGAAGCGCTCCCTGGGACGACCTTGCCAGCGGCGACGCCGCGCAGGCGTACGACGCAATCTGCTCGTTCGTCATGGGCAAGGACGCCCTGGGTCGAATCAAAGCGTCGGCGCCAAGTCTGAAGAAGGCGTCGGTTGAGAAGATGGAGCAGCTCATCGCTGACCTGCAAAGCGAGGAGTTCAAGGTGCGCGAACAGGCCACGCGACACCTCGAACGCTTGCAGGAGCTTGCTTTTCCCGCTCTGGAGAACGCGCTCAGAAGGTCGACGTCCCTAGAAGCGACGCGCCGTCTTGCACGACTGGTCGAGAGGACCGAGCCAGGTAAGCTTGTGCCAGGCTCCGAACGGCTCCGCTGGCTCCGCATCCTTGAAGTGCTGGAACGCCTGCGAACCCGCGAGGCCATCGAGATCGTTCGTGACCTGGCGGAAGGCGACTCGGAGGTTCGGCTTGTCCAAGAAGCCCGAACCGTACTGCGGCGATTAAGATAGCGATCTTGGCCAGCTCTCCCGAAGCCGAGCGCGGGCGGGTGGTGGGTGGTGTTTGCGAAGGCGTATTGATCCGCCGGCGCCACGGCTCTCGGAGGCCTAATTCGGAATGCGCTTGAAGACCTCCGTTCCGCCCCCCTTCCAGCGGAACTTCAGGACGTTGTCGTCCACCAGCGTGAGGGTGTGAAACTTCCCGCTGCGCCAGGTAGACACCGGTTTCTTCACGAAAGTCTGGGTGAAGGTCAGAACGCCGTCCTTGAGCGCCGCGTCGAGCGCGACAAAGTTCCCGGCGAAGTTACCCTTCTTGTTGAAATAAGCCGCGGCCACTTCGACCCTGTCGTTGTTTGTCGAGATCTCCATCACGACATGGAACCCGGTCGCCACGTCGCCAACCCAAACGCCGTTGAACATCCCGAGAGAGTCCGGCGCGGCCTTTTCCCCTTCCCTGGATATCTTGGCGCCGATCTCGGAGCCCTTTTCTCCGGTGGGCCTCGCTCCCTTGCTCGGGCCTTCGCTGTCGACGACTGGAGGGCTCTCGCGGGTATCCGGATCCCAAAGCCAGAGCCAAGCGCCAAGCAGAATGAGAACCACCAAGGCCAATCCGGCCATCACCAGCAAGGGCCTTCGCGAGGAATTGCGCGCCGGCGATGGGCGTGGCGACGTCTCCTCCAGACCGCGCAACGTTTGCAGGAACTCTTCCGGCGTGCCGAAGCGGCCCGAGGGGTCCTTCGCTAAGAGTCGAGCGAAAACCGCATCCACGGCGGTGGGGACGTCCGAGCGCCATTGCGTGACGGGGCGAGGAGATTGGTCCTGATGAGCGAGCAATTGCTCCAGGGCGGTGGCGCCGGAGAACGGGGGCTGCCCGGTCAACATCTCGTACCAGGTGCAGCCGAGGCTATAGAGATCGGCGCGGATGTCGGCGGCCTTCGGTGTCCGCGCTTGCTCGGGAGCGGTATAGGCGGGCGTACCGACGATGGCGTCGTCGGGAGTCTGCGCCGAGCCGGCGTTGTCCTCGTCGATCAGGCGGGCGAGGCCGAAGTCGACAATCTTGACCTGGCCTTGAGGCGTGACAAGGAGGTTGGAGGGCTTGAGGTCGCGATGGACGAGTCCGTGCTCGAAGGCATATTGCAGACCGAGCGTCGCCTGACCAATCCAGTCGCAGGCAAGCGTGAAGGGAAGGGTCCGGCTGCGGCGGATGATGCGGTCGAGCGTTTCACCCTCGACATACTCCATGACGACGAACAGGGCGTCGCCGCTTTGTTCGGCGTCGAGCGCCGCCACCAGGTTCGGATGGGACAGTCGCGCCAGCGCCTTGACTTCCCTGGCCAAGCGCTCGACGGCCGCCTTGCGACCGCGCTGATTCGGGTGGAGCACCTTGAGGGCCACCAGGCGCCCCAGCAAGATGTGCTCGGCCTTGAAAACGGCCCCCATGCCGCCGGCGCCCAACGGTTCGAGGACACGATAGCGCGGATGGCCCCTCAACGCCGCCGGCACGTCGCCCGCGCCGGCGTCAACAAGCGAATCGTCCGCCGCGCCGGTGGCCGTACCGCCGGCGACAGGGCGAGCGGACAGGCCGCGCACGAAATGATCCCGCGGCACGGTGTCGATCAGGCTGTTGCAGGACTCGCACGTCTCCAGGTGCTCCGCCATGACCGACCAGGCGTCGTCCGAAGCGCGGCCCAAGTCGAACGTGGCCCATTCCTCCCAGGAGGGGTGGGCGCGCCGTGCTTTCATGAAGACGTCCATGGCTGTGCGACGAAAAGCCGGTCTCCGGAAGCGCCAGAGACAAATCGAGCCCTCGGCGGCGGCCGAGGAGGATACACAAGTCTCTCGCACAGCGCCTGCCAACGGCCTACTTGCTGATGCGAGTGAAGCTCTCGGAGCTGCCGCCCTTCCAGCTGAACTTCAGGACATTATCGCTCACGATTTCCAGTGTGTGCAACTTACCGTTACTCCAGGTGCTCACAGGTTTCTTCAGAAACTGTTGCGAGAAGGTGAGAACGCCGTCCTTGAGCGTCACATCGGCCCCGACAAAGGCGCCGGCCAGCAGACCCTTCTTGTTGAAATAATTCGCGGCCACCTCGACCTTCTCTTCCTTTTGGCTGATCTGCATCACGACGCGGAACCCAGTCGCCACGTTGGCGGCCCAAACGCCCTTGAATCTTCCCAGAGCATCGGCTGCGGTCTTCTCGGTCGTCTTTTCGGCTCCTTCCACCGTCCTCTCCAGGGCGCTGGCGCCTTTTTTTCCTTTCGTACTCCATGTGTAGCTGAGGTTCTCGCCCTCCGTCTTCACGATGATCGCGACTTCATCGGGCAAGGCAGGGTTCTTTGGGTTTTTGACGAACCTGCGCGTGAA
The DNA here is from genome assembly GCA_046350295.1 of Gemmataceae bacterium. Classification (GTDB taxonomy): domain Bacteria; phylum Planctomycetota; class Planctomycetia; order Gemmatales; family Gemmataceae; genus JAXMAR01. The sequence continues at coordinate 54,792 of JAXMAR010000020.1, read as the reverse complement.
CGTCAACGTCCCCATGGACTCCTTGATATCGGCGCCGATAAACGAACCGGCATCCATTCCGCGCACCTGGAACTTGCCGTTGATCGACCAGCTTCCGTCCTTGTTCCTGACCGTCCATATCTCGTCGTAGCCGGCGATGGCGCCTTTCCACGTGCCAACGAACTTGCCCGGCTCGTCGGCGGCGGCAGCCGAAAGATTGTTCAGGCTGACACTCACCACGCCGACGCTCAGCACGCTGACACTCAGAACGAAGCCGAAGAATCGAGCCCGCATGACGACCTCCACGAGAAACGAAGCGCGAAGAAAGTTATTTGCCCGTAGAGAAAGGCGCGTGGCTGGTGGATCATTTCAGAGAAGGCGGCGTTTCCGGGAAAAGTCAGTCAATCAGGCCTTCCGCCTCCTGACGCATGCGCTTCAGGACGCGCGACTTGGCGATCCGGACAGCGTTGGGGGACAAGCCGAGGTGTTGCGCCGCCTCCAGGTGGGACCGGCCTTCCACGGCGACAAGGCGGAAGGCCTGCCAGGTCGTCGCCTCGAACTCCGGCTCCAGGAGCGTCAGCAGGCGTTGCAGGATTTGCCGGTCATGCTCGCGGTCCCAGAAATCGTTCAGTTCGCTGGAGGGGTCTTCCAGGCGCTGCAGGAACGTGTCCGGATCCGGCGCCTGTGCGCTGGTCCGCGCTTGGCGTTCGCGCCAGAAGACACGCAGGCGGTTGACCATGATGCCGCGCAGCCAGCGGCGAAAGGCGCCGCGGCGCAAATCGTGGCGAAAATGAGGTATTTCACGGACCAGCACCGCCAGCACGTCCTGGACGACGTCGTCCGCATCGGCTGCGGAGACGCCGTAGTGACGCAGCCAGTTGCGTAGCAGCGGCGCATAAAGGTCGACGAGCCGCTGCCACGACTGCGGATCGGCCTGGATGCGCAGGCGCTCGAGCAGGCTTCGCGGTGTCTCGGCCATTCTCATCCACTAGGATTATGGCGCCGTTTATTATCCTGAGAACCGGACCAGGCCGGTAGAAAAAAACGCGTGAGTTTTTCCACGGTTGACAAGGACGCCTTCGTTTGCCACTCTCAGAAGAAATGACGGACACTACCCCCGAAGCCCTTGCGATCTGGCAGGACCTTCAATGCCGCCGTTCCCCCGTCGCCAAGTGGCGCTCACTGGGCGACGCGTTCGCCAGCGCTCGCGCACTTCATGCGGCGGGCCTGCGCCTTCGGCAGCCGAACGTCGCGCCTGAGGAGACAGTTGGGGATTGGCTGAATCTTGCCTACCGCTGGCGACCCGGCCGCCGCGAGTGCTCGGACAACGACGCTAGTATCCCGATCTCCCCTTCAACCATGAACGCTCCGGCCAACCTCGCCGTCCTCGCCGAAGTCCTGGCCGTCTTCGACCACCTCGACATCCTCTACGCCCTCGGCGGCTCCATGGCCAGCTCCGTCCACGGCATCCCGCGCTTCACGCAGGACGCCGATATCACCGTCAGGCCGTTCCCGGGAAAAGAAGAAACGCTCACCGCCGCCTTCGGGCCCGACTACTACGTCAGCTTGCCCGCTATCCAGGATGCGGTCCGCACCCGCGGCAGCTTCAACATCATCAACACACGTGAAGGCTTCAAGGTCGACGTCTTCATCGCCAAGGACGACCCGTTCGAGCAGGAAGCCATGCGGCGCCGCATCGCCGTGCCGCTCCTCGAGGGCAAGGCCGTCTTCATCCAGTCGCCCGAGGACGTCTGTCTCTTCAAGCTGCGCTGGTATCGCCTTGGCGGGGAGACCTCCGAGCAACAGTGGAAAGACGTCCTCGGCGTCATGCAAACGCTTGGCACGGCGCTCGACATCGATTACCTTCGTCACTGGGCGCCGCGCCTCGGCCTCGACGACCTGCTGACCAAAGCGCTCGACCAGACTCCAATCCATTGACACTTGCCCAAGGACCCCCATGCAAACCCTCGTCCGCTGGCTCGGCCACTCCGCCGTCTACCTCGAAACCTCCGGCCACAAGATCCTCATCGACCCCTTCCTCACCGGCAACCCCGCCGCCGCCATCCCCGCCGACAAGGCGCAAGCGGACTTCATCCTCGTCTCGCACGGCCACGCCGACCACCTGGGCGACACGATCAAGATCGCCAAGGGCGCCGGCGCCACCGTCATCTGCAACTACGAGATCAGCGAATGGCTCGCCAAGCAAGGAGTCAAGGCCCACGGCCAGCAGCACGGCGGCGGCTTCAACCACCCCTTCGGCCGCGTCAAGCTCACCCTCGCCTTCCACGGCTCCATGCTCCCCGACGGCTCGAACGGCGGCAACCCCGCCGGCTTCCTCATCTATCTCAAGAACGGCAAGAAGATCTACCACGCCGGCGACACCGGCCTCTTCGGCGACATGCGCCTGATCGGCGAGGAAGGCATCGACCTCGCCCTCCTCCCCATCGGCGACAACTACACCATGGGCCCCGACGACGCTGTCCGAGCCGTCAAGCTCCTCATGCCCGCCAAGGTCACCCCCATCCACTACAACACCTTTCCCTTGATCGCCCAGGACGCCCAGCGCTGGGCTAACCGCGTCCACCGCGAAACCGCCGCCCACCCCGTCATCTTGAAGCCGGGCGAGGCGTTGGAACTGTGATGTGGCGATGAAAGATCGCTTCTGCCTGAACCGGCAAAAAAGCGCCGACCACCAGGATGGTCCACGGCCGGGGGACCGGTTCCGATCTCATTTCGCAAAGAAGAAGTTCTCGGCCGTCTTCCGCAGCAGCCAGTCCTTGTCGTCGGCGCTCAGGAAATCGAGACGCCGCAGCACGAGGTCGATGCTGGCCTGATAGGTGTGCTCTCCCTGCACCTGAAACGGGCAGTCGCTCTCCCACATGCAACGCTGGGGGCCGAAAGCCAGGACGACCTTCTTGATCATCGGGGCGAGGTCGGTGTACGGCGCCTGCTTCTTGCCCAGGGCGTAAAAGGCGCCGACCTTGACCATCACCTTCTTGTGCTTGGCCAGAGAACAGAGGAGGTCGACGTCCGCGTCGCGAATCGGGCCATCGGCGCCGATGCGGGCCAGATGGTCGATGATCACCGGCGTGTCCGGGAACTCCTTGCACATGCGCTCCACCTCCGGCAACCCATCGGGGCCGATCAAGCAAGCCAGCGCCTGGTTGTTGCGCGCGCCGGCGGCGAACATCTTCTTGTAGCCCTCGGGCCGCAGCCATTTCTCGGCCGGTTCCTTGGAGAGCTTGGGATGGATGCGGAAGGCGCGCACGCCCTTCTTGGCGAGGGCGCTCATCTCAGCTTCCGGATCCTTGCCATACGGATCGATGACGGCGGTACCGACGAACACCTTGGGATACTTCGCGATCGTGTCGAGCATGTAGGAGTTGTCGAAGCCATAGAAGCTCATCTGGATGAGGTTGATGCGTCCCACGCCCGCGGGCTTGCAGTGCTTGAACAACTCCTCGGGCGTGAACGACGCCGGCTTCATGTCCTCTTTCTTGAAGCCGGCCGCGAGCGGATAGCGTGTCGTGTCGGGGGTCCAGACGTGGACGTGGGCGTCGATGTAGTCCGCTCTCATGGGTTTCGCCTCTTCTTTCAGCCGGCCGGCGCCGACCGCCTGTATGGCGACGGCGCTCAAGACCAAGGAACCGGCGACGATCAGCGTCAGACGCATCGACATCAATCGCTCCCTTCGCGAACGGTGGGGGCTCTCGTCCTGTGGTGATGTTAGGCGGGGTCGCGGGTCCAAGGCAAAGGAAAACGACACGCGCTGGGAATCCTTCGCTATTGCAGCCGAAATCAACAATCTGGGAAAGCTACGGCGAACAGCTTATTGCATCCGGCGCGAAAAATGTTACTGTGTGATTAACCCGTCTTAACGTTTGGTGGCGACTCGCTGTTGCGTGCCAGTATTGTGGACTCGAGCATATCGCTGTCTTTGCTCCGTACCCGCGCTGGTTGCACGTCCCACGTTTGACAGTTGCCGAAGCCGCCGAGGCTGCGCCCGTTCACGCGTCAGGCAGACGCCTCTGAAAGCCCGGTTGGGAGGATTCCTAAAAAACACCCGCTGCGCGGTCGGTGACGCAGCGGGAGCGGTGGCGCTTCATGAATCTCGCTGTTCTCTGTCCCAATCCCGCGTGCGGCCAGAGTTGGAACGTCGCGGCCTCCGGTGAACGCTCGCAATGCCCCCACTGCGGACTGAGTCTCCGCCTTCGCTGGGAGCGGATCGAATACCACGCCGGGCCGGCGACCACGCTGTCCGCGCCGCGCCAGGCCGCTGCGGCGCACGACGCGCCCTTCGAGGCGTCAAGCCCCGTCGACCTGGCCCCAACCCCTCTTCCCGACATGCCGCTCGGTTCGCTGTCTCTCGCCCCGGAGGCAATGGTCCCGAATACTGCGGCCTCGCATGCCGGTACGGGCCGGCCCGAGCGCAAGAACATGCCCATCCGGCTCGGCCGCTTCGAGATTCGCCGCTTCCTCGGCGAGGGCGCGTTCGGCCGGGTCTACGAGGCGTACGATCCGCCGCTGGATCGTGCCATCGCGCTCAAGGTGGTGCGGATGGAGGCGGGGGACGAGGAGGGCGACCGCGTGAAGCGGTTCCTGCGCGAAGCGCGGGCGGCGGCAAACCTGCGGCATCCGCACATCGTGCCGGTCTTCGACGCGGGGCGGCAGGGCAATTTCTTCTACATCGCCTCGGCGATCGTGACCGGACAGACGCTGCAACAGCGTCTGGAGCAGCGACTCTTGTCGCTGGAGGAGGGCGTCCGCCTGGTCGCCCAGGTGGCGCAGGCGCTGGCCTACGCGCACGAGCAGGGCGTGGTCCACCGGGACGTGAAGCCGAGCAACATCCTGATCGACGAGACCGGGCAGCCGCTGCTGACCGACTTCGGCGTCGCCTTTCGCCGGGCCGAGGAGCGCATGACGCGCGAGGGCGCCCTGGTCGGCACGCCGCGCTACATGTCGCCGGAGCAGGCGCGAGGCCAGGGGACGGAGGTGCTGGCCGCCAGCGATCAGTACAGCCTGGGCGTGATTCTTTACGAAGTCCTGACGGGCCGGGCGCCGTTCAACGGCTCGATGATCTCGGTCATTCACGATCACGTCGAATCCCGGCCGCCGGCCCCGCGCTCCATCAATCCGCGGACGCCGCGCGAGCTGGAGATCATCTGCCTGCGCGCCTTGGAAAAGGACCCGCACGAGCGCTACGCCCACTGCGCTGAGTTGGCGGAGGCCCTCTACGGCTGGGACAAAGAGCGGGGCCAAACCGTGAAGAAGAAGCGAGCGTCGACTCTGAAGCTCGGGCCGGCGAAGACCAAGCCGGTAAAGACGAAACGCGCCTCCAGTCCCCTCGGCAGCGGGCGAGGCAGGGCCGCGGCGCCGGGGCCGCGCTTTCCCGCCTCCGTGCAGACGACATTGGCCCTCGGCTTATCGGTGGCCGCGGTCTTGCTCGCGCTGGCGTCATTTCTGCGGTAGCGACGCGTTACCGCTTCCGCCATCCATACGCCGCCTGCGAATTGGCCAGGAAGAACTTGCCAGTCGCTCTCTCCCCTTGGCCGCTGAAGTACGCCCGAACGACGTCAACGACGGTCGCGAACGGCGCTCCATTCTCCGAGACCGGCCAGTTGCTGCCGAAGATGAGGCGGTCCTCGCCGAAGAGCGTCCAGAGCGCATCGAGGACCGGTCGATAGTAGTCGACGTCGCGCGGCGCCGGGGTCCGCGCGGTCTGCTCGACGAGGGCGGACACCTTGCAGAAAACGTTGGGATGTCGCGCCGCCGCTTGCATGCCTTCGCGCCAGGCGCGCGGCGGATCGCGGCCGTCGATTCGCAGGTTGGCGCAGTGGTTGAGGACGAGGCGCAGCTTCGGCAATTCGGCGGCGAGACGCGCGGCATCGGCCGGCATGTCGGGGCCGCCGTTCACGTCCAACTCCAGGTTGTGGTCGAGCAGCAGCCGGCAGCGGGCGACGAGGTTGCCTTTCAGCCCGGCCCTCAGGTTGTCATGGGAGATGCGGATGCCACGGAACAGGCGATCGCGCGCGAAACGGCGCAGGTTCTTCTCGAAAGAGTCGGCCGCGGGATTGAGATTGCCGACGACGCCGACCAGGAACGGCTCCTTCGCGGCCAGGTCGAGGAGCCACTGGTTGTCGTTGACCCACGGGCTGGCCTCGACGACGACCGTCCCCACGACGCCATGCGGGCGGGCGAGTCTCTTGTATTCCTCGGGCAAGACTCGGCGATAGAGCCGCTTGTCGGCGCGGCCTGGCCAGGGGACGCCTTCGGGCCGCGTGGGGTCGTAGAAGTGGGTGTGGGTATCGATGATCTCGAGCTTGGGCGTCTCCTTGGCGGAGACGCCGCTCGCCATTAGACCGCCTACTCCGGCGATGAGGAAGTCGCGTCGTCTCATGGAAATCTCCTACTCGCGGGCGAGCCCGGTCACCCCTTCGGCTTGGTCCACGTCTCCGACCACGCGAGACAGCAACTGGACGCCGCTCTGCCGAAGCGATCTTGCAGGATCACGGCGCCGGCGCCCGCTTCGCCGTTCACGGACAACTGCGCCTCGCGCGCGGGCAGGAACGTGGAGTAGACGCCCAGCGGGCGGTTCAACGCTCCGGGCGGCAGCGTCAGCACGAACGGCTCCATCAGGTTCCACCAGGAGAGGATGATCGTGTCGCGGGCGGAGACGATCCGCTCTTCGGCCGTGCTCAGCGAGTGGCCGGCACGCTCGAACTTCGCGTCGATGATGGGCAACGATTCGTCCGCGAACGGCTTGTGCAGCATCACCTCGATCGTGCGCTGGAGGAAGCGGGCCACGGCGGCGTTGTCGGCGTAGATGCGCGGCGTCTTACCGGTGAGGGGGCTTTCGATGAAGAGGGCGTGCCCCTGTCCGGCGGGTGACCAGAGGACGCGCCAGTGGCTTGTGCGGTGCACGAAGGTCTTGCCGCTGTCCGAGGACAGGCGGAGGAAGGAGTTCTCCCCGGTCATCACGGGGTCGTGGGGATCGACAAGCTGCGGGTCCGGCATGGGAGTGGTCCTCGGGACGTTGTGGCGTGGACTCGAGCCGATGGCAAGACGCGCGTGGACTGAAGTCCACGCTACCGGATTAGAGCCGGCTTGATTCGGCCAGCAGAATACGAAGCGCCTCGGCGCCGCTCATGCCCTCCTGGATCCCCAGGTTTCGGGCGCGGGCGGAGACCTTGACGATGCGCGCGGGCAACAGGTCCTCCGGCTCGACCAGCGGTTTCTCGGGCGTCCCCTTGGCGAGTGCGAAGGCCATGCGGAACTCGTCGGCGACGCCGAGGTCGTAGATGCCGCAGCCGACCAGGCCGGCCTTGGTGAGGATCGCGCAGTACTGGCCCCCCTGCCAGCGGTTGGAGAGGCCGAGGGCCTCGCCGTCCGGCGTGTGGATGGGACGACTGACGGAGCGGGGCAAGACGTCGTTCATCGGAAGTCCTGGTAAGAAATGTCAGATCAGCCCGCGGATCGGCTCGCCGTGATGCAAAATCGGGATCGGGCGGCCCGTTATGTCGACGAAAGTGCGGCGCGTGTCAACGCCGAGATGACGGTAAATCGTGGCAAGGACATCCTGCGGCGTCACCGGGTCCTGGGTGACGTATTCGCCGCGGGCGTTGGTGGCGCCGTGGACCAGGCCCATGCGCAGGCCGCCGCCCGAGACCAGGGCACTGTAGGCGTCGGGCCAGTGATCGCGGCCGATGGCGTTGTCCGGCGGGCCGGTGCGCAGGCGCGGCGTCCGGCCGAACTCTCCCATGACGACGACCATGATCCTCCGGTCGAGGCCGCGCGCGAAGATATCGTCGATGAGGGCGGCGACGGACTGGTCGAAGTAGGGAAGGCGCGTCCTCATGTAGGAGGCGAAGTGACCGGGGCGCATGGCGTTGCCGGGGTGGTCGTCCCAGTTGGTGAACTCGGGGCCTGAGCGCGGCACGTTCATGAGCACGGAGGTGACGGCGACGCCGGCCTCGGCGAGGCGGCGGGCGAGGAGGCAGCCCTGGCCCCAGAGATGGCGGCCATAGCGATCGCGCAGTGCGGGTGGCTCTTGCTCGAGGTTGAAGGCGCGGGCCACGGCGGGGCTGGTGAGCACGTTGTAGGCCTGGGCGCGGAAGGGATCGAGGTTGACGGTGTCGGCGTCCCGGCGGAAGCGGTCAAACTCCTCGACGAGGCGCCGCCGGTCTTCGAGGCGATGCGCGTTCATGCCGCGCAGGGTGAGCTGGGGGGGAACGTAGCCGGGCTGGGAGACGTCGCCGGTCGCGAAAGGCGCATAGCCGGAGCCGAGATAGGTCGGCCGGGTGAAGCCGAAGCCGCTGGGGATGCTGACGTACTGTGGCAGGGCGTCGGGATGCGAGCCGCGCACGCGGCTCGCGATCATGCCGAAGTCGGGGTGCTCGCTCTTGGCGGTCGAGGTCGGGTCGGGGACGCTCGGTTCCTTGCCCGTGAGGACGGCGATGGAGCCGTCGTTGTGGATGTTGATGCGATGCTGCATCGAGCGGATCAGGGAGAATTTGTCGGCGACCTGGGCGTGGCGCGGCAGCAACTCGCAAATCGCCATTCCGGGGACGCGGGTGGCGATGCGGCGAAACACGCTGCGCATGTTCTCGGGGCCGTCCTTGAGGTCGTAGGTCTCCAGGTGGCTGGGGCCGCCGAGGCAGTAGATGAGGATGACGGAGGTGTCAGAGTGGGGGGCGACTCGGGCGGCGAGGACCTCGGCGAGCGAGAGGCCGCCGAAGGCGAGGGCGCCGATGCGGAGAAAGTCGCGGCGATCGATGGGGCCCGGGCAGGGTCGCATGGCGCTCCTCTTGGAAGACTCCATGTTAGCGGAGCGCCGCACATCTATTCCAGCGTTTTTTCGATGTCCTTTCCGGTGAGGGTGTCGTTTCCCGCCGGGCCGCGGCTCGTCATGCCGGTAAGCTGCTTTTCCATGCACTCCGGGCAAACGCCATGGGTCACCTGGGCATCCGTATGCGTGCTCAGGTAGTCTTCGAGCCCTTGCCAGGACCCCGCGTCGTCGCGCATTTTCTTGCACCAGGCACAGAGTGGGATCAGGCCGCGCAGCGTCTTGATCTCGGCGAGCGCTTGCTCGAGTTCACTGATGAGCTTGATTTTTTCCCGCTCGGTCTGGGCCCGCTCTGCCACCGCGGCGGCGAGGATCAAGACGCAGAGCGTGATGAGTCCGAGCGAGCCCTGGACGCGCAGAAGATGCTGGCTCGGCGCGGCGGTGAGGGCCATGAAGGGCCCGCGCCCCTGCGAGACGTTCCAGACGCCGATCAGGGCCACCATCAGAAGGGCGGCCGCGGCGCCGGGCGGGCCGAAGCGCACCGCTGCCCAGAGAAGGAAGGGGAGGATGAGGATCGGCACATTGAACGGAGGCGCCAGCCACTCGCCATAAACGGCCTGACTCGTGACGACCAGGCCGAGGAAAAGGAAAGCGCCCTCGGCGAGGCGCCTGCGCCACGCCTGGGGGAAGGATCCGCAGCGCGCCGCGGTAAGGACCACGGGCGCGACGACGAGCACGCCCAGGGCGTCGGAGAGCCACCAGGCCGGCCAGGCCGGGCCATAGCCTTGGCCGAATGTCGTGCTCAGGACCGCGGCGCCGATGGTCGCGCCGACCGCACAGCTCAGCGCCGCCAACAAACTGAGGCCGAGAACGTCCCTGATCGTGGCCAACGCGATCGGGGGGCGGAGAAAGCGGCCCAGAAGCCAGGCGCCAGCGCACGCGGCGGCGCAGTTGGCGGTGTACAGACCGAGGCTGAGCGGCAGAGATTTGTCGTGAAAGAGCGCATTGGAGACCAGGCTGGCGACAAGCGCCGCCGCGAGCATGGCCGGCCAGGCGCGGCGTTCGCTCAATACCAGGCTCGCAAGGAAGAGTCCGGCGGGAGGCCAGAAAATGGGCTCCTGGCCGTCGTGGGACAGGAGGTAGCCGATTTCGGCGCCGGCAAAGTAGGCCAGGCCGAACACCGCGGCTCGGACGAGCATGGAAGCGGCGCTGCGATCGACAAGGGCTCGAAATGCGGGGATCATCGCGCGCATAAGTATACGCCAAGCAAAGCACGCTTGCGTGGGCGCATGGCGATTTTCATGGCGATCTAATCTTTGCGCGTTGGGCGCGGGCGCCGCCGCATTGCCAACGTTTCCCCATCCTCCGAAAATGAGGAAAAACCAATGGGGAGAGACATCATGGCTGACAGCTACCAGAGCAAAGGCGTCCTGCGCGTCGACGGCGCCGATTACACCATCTACCGCCTCTCGGCCCTCAAGACGTCCTTTCCGCACATCGACAAGCTCCCCTTCTCGCTCAAGATCCTGCTCGAATGCCTGCTGCGAACCGAGGACGGCGTCAACGTGCGGGCCGACGACATCGCCGCGCTGGCCCAGTGGGACGCCAGGGCCGAGCCGAGCAAGGAGATCGCCTTCACCCCCGCCCGCGTGCTGCTGCAAGACTTCACGGGCGTCCCGGCGGTGGTTGACCTCGCCGCCATGCGCGCCGCCATGGCGAAGATGGGGGGCGATCCGAAGAAGATCAATCCGCTCCAGCCGGCCGAGCTGGTCATCGATCACTCGGTGCAGGTCGACGCCTTCGGCACGGCCCAGGCTTTCCAGCACAATTCCGACCTGGAGTTCCAGCGCAACCGCGAGCGCTATCTCTTCCTGCGCTGGGGCCAGAATGCGCTACGCAACTTCAAGGTCGTGCCGCCCGAGACCGGCATCGTCCACCAGGTCAACCTCGAGTACCTGGCGCGCGTCGTCTTCTGCGATGAGACTCCGGGGGCTGACGCCGCCCGGCTCGCCACCCTTTATCCCGACACGCTCGTCGGCACCGATTCGCACACGACGATGGTCAACGGACTCGGCGTTCTCGGCTGGGGCGTGGGCGGCATCGAGGCCGAGGCGGCGATGCTCGGCCAGCCGGTGTCGATGTTGATTCCGCAAGTCGTGGGCTTCAAGCTATCCGGCAAGCTGAAGGAAGGCGCGACGGCGACCGACCTGGTCCTCACCGTGACGCAGATGCTGCGGAAGCGCGGCGTCGTCGGCAAGTTCGTCGAGTTCTACGGCCCCGGCCTGGAGCAGTTGCCGCTCGCCGACCGGGCCACCATCGCCAACATGGCCCCGGAGTACGGCGCGACCTGCGGCATCTTCCCCGTCGACGCGGAGACCATCACCTACCTGCGGCTGACCGGACGAAGCGAGGCGCAGGTGAAGCGCGTCGAGGCGTATTGCAAGGAGCAGGGCATGTTCCGCACGGCTTCCTCGCCCGATCCCGTCTTCAGCGATACCCTCGCCCTGGATCTGGCGACCGTCGAGCCGTCGCTGGCGGGGCCGTCGCGGCCGCAGGATCGCGTGGCGCTGTCCGCGGCCAAGAAATCGTTCTTCGACGCATTGCCGAATCTTCAAGTAAAGAAGAAGGACAGCAAGCCGGCGAAAGTCGAGCTGGCGCAGGCTGGGCAGTCGGCGCCGGGCGGAGCGCCGACGGCGCTGCCGGCCAAGCATGGACAGGTCGTCATCGCCGCCATCACGTCCTGCACCAACACATCGAACCCGTCGGTCATGCTCGCGGCCGGCATCCTGGCGAAGAAGGCCGCTGATCGCGGGTTGTCGACAAAGCCGTGGGTGAAGACCTCGCTGGCGCCGGGCTCGAAGGCGGTCACGGATTATCTCGCGGCAGCGGGCGTGCTGCGCTCGCTCGAGCAGCTTCGCTTTTTCCTGGTCGGCTACGGCTGCACGACGTGCATCGGCAACAGTGGCCCGTTGCCGCCGGAAGTTTCCAGGACAATCGCGGACCACGAGCTCGTCGTTGCCAGCGTTCTCTCCGGCAACCGCAACTTCGAGGGACGGGTGCATCCGGAGGTGCGGGCCAACTATCTCGCCTCGCCGCCGCTCGTCGTCGCCTACGCGCTCGCCGGGACCATGGACATCGATTTCGACAAGGAGCCCTCGGCCTGGACGAAAGGGAAGCCGGTCTTCTTGAAGGACATCTGGCCGACGCAGAAGGAAGCTGTCGACCGCGGTTGCCCAGGCGGTGCGGCCGGAGATGTTCAGCAAGAGCTACCAGGACGTCTTCCGCGGCGACGACAACTGGCGCTCGCTGGCCGTGCCGACGGGCGACCTCTTCGCCTGGCAAGCCGACAGCACCTACGTCAAGCACCCGCCCTATTTCGAGAACATGCCGGCCCAACCAGAGCCGATCCACGACATCAAGAACGCCCGCGTGCTGGCCTCCTTCGGCGACAGCATCACGACGGACCATATCTCGCCCGCTGGTTCCATCAAGAAGGACGGCCCGGCCGGACAGTACCTGATCGCCCACGGCGTGCAGCCGGCCGATTTCAACTCGTACGGCGCCCGCCGCGGCAACCACGAGGTCATGGTCCGGGGCACGTTCGCCAACGTGCGCCTCAAGAATAAGCTGGTTCCGGGGATCGAAGGCGGCGTGACGCGGCATCTGCCGGACGGGACCCAGATGTCGATCTTCGACGCGTCGCTGAAGTACCAGGCCGGGGGCGTGCCGCTGATTATCCTGGCCGGGAAAGAATACGGCTCCGGGTCATCGCGCGACTGGGCGGCCAAGGGGCCGTATCTGCTAGGCATCAAGGCGGTGATCGCCGAGAGCTTTGAGCGCATCCATCGCAGCAACCTGGTCGGCATGGGCATCCTGCCGCTTCAGTTCCAGCCGGGCGAATCGGCGGAGAGCCTCGGCCTGATCGGCGAAGAGGTTTTCGATCTCGAAGGACTGCCGGCGGCGCTCAAGGACTTCGCGTTCGGTAAGAAGATCAGCGTGAAGGCGCGTGGGGCCGACGGGGCCGTCAAGACTTTTCTGGCGACGGTGCGCATCGACACGCCCCAGGAGGTGCAGTACTATCAGCACGGCGGCATTCTGCACTATGTCTTGCGGCAGCTTCTTGCCAGGAAATGAACTCCTACCCGAGGAACCCATGAAGCGACTGGCGTTGTTTTTCGCGTTTCTCTTCGCCGGCTGCGGCGGGTCGGACAAGAAGTCCGAAACCCCCACGCCGACACCTGCGCCACGCGCCGGAGACAAGATGCCAACGCCTCGGCCGCTGCCCACGCTGCCCGTGGCCGTCACGCCGGCCGACTACCCGGACGACGTTCCTCTCTATCCCGGCGCCAAGGCGTCGCTGGCCATCGGCGCCAAGGGACCAGGCGGCGGGGAAGGGCGCGTCTTCAACTTCCAGGTCCCCGAACCGGCCGACAAGGTGATCGCCTTCTACAAGAGCGGCCTTACCGAGAAGGGTTGGACCGTCGTACATGAATCCTCCGCGGGCCGCGCGAGCAGCGTCACGGCCCAGAAAGGGGACATGGTGTGCAACGTGACGGCGCTCATCGCCGGCCCGATGACGCAGCTCTCCGTCGTTGTCGGCAAGTCCGACAGGACGGAGAAAAAGACCGAGCGGCCGCCGGAAAAGGAAGAGCCGACCAAGGCGCCGCTCGTGGTCGGCGGCGATCTGCCCAAGGACCTGCCCAAGGACGTTCCGATCTACGTCGGCGCCAAGCTCGAGACGGCGTTCAAGGCGGCCGAGAACAGCGGTCTGAAGTTGACGACGGGCGCCAGCGTCGAAAAGGTGAACGCTTTCTACACGCGGGCGATGAAGGAGCAGGGCTGGAAGGAAACCGAGCGGGTGGAAAGCGAAGACGCCGTCGTCTTGAGCGGTGAAAAAGGAGGGAGCAGACTCAACATTTCGATCACGCGTGACGGCGGCGATACCACCATTCTGGTCATATACGGCAAGAAGAAGTAGGGGCCGCGAGGCGGTCGCGAAGAGATTCTCCTCCCAAGCCGACCGTCAACGGTATAGGATGTCGCGTGGGGAAGGGCCTGAGAAAGGCGGTCTCATGCGCATGCATCTTGATTTCGGCGTCGTCGCACTGGCGCCATTCCTTCTTTCGTCCGCCGTGCAGGCACAGAAGAAAGAGGGTATCCCGGCCAAGGACCCGATCGCCGCCACCCAGCGTTTGCTCGAGACGACGCAGGTGGATCCGGCTCCGTTCCGGCTCGCCCTGCCGCTCTCGGACGCCCTCAAACGCATCGACACCGCCCTCAGCGCGAAAAGACCGACGCGCCTCGACGGGGAAGCCTTCGGCGCCGACGAGCAACGCATCGCCAAGACGCTGGTGCAATTCGACAAGAAGCGCAAGAGTGTGCCCGCCCTTGAACTCCTCGACAATCTCCTGGGCCAGGTGCGCAAGACCCTGAACGTCGACGTCGACCTTGGCATTCGGCCGGATCGCCTTCTGATCACGACACCCAGGCTGGCGGCGTACGAAGTGAGCCACGAAATCGCGGACCTCGTTCCTGAAACGGACCGCCTCGCACGCAACTCGGGCCTGAAGGAGGGAGTGGGCAAAGGCAGCGCCGAGGACCGGCTGCTCCGTTTGCTGACCACGCTTACCGAGCCGCGTGCTTTCGAGTCGCTGCAGATATTCAACGGCAAGTCCTTGCTGGCGCACGCCACGCCGGTGAAGCAGCGCGACATGCGCGAGCTGATCGAGTCGCTGCGCCGCATCGCCGATGTCGCCGTCGTCATGGACGCGCGGCTGTTCGAGGTCGAGCGCACCTTCTTCGTGCAGCACGCGGCCCCGCTCTTCATCGATGAGAAGGCGAAGTCGGAGCGTTCGATCGCTTTGATTGGGGACGGGCCGCTCCTCGAGAGGCTGAGCAAGCTCAAGCCGATCGCGCGGAGCGTCGACGACATGCTCAAGGGGGGCCGGGCCGGCCTGGTGGTATCGGTCCGCCAAGCGGTCAAGACGTTCAAGAGCCGGCCCGGCGATGATCCGGCGCCGGGGAAGGAGGAGCCGGAGACGCTCATCGTCGGCGTCGTCGTCGACGCCGTGACGAACGTGTCGCCCGACCGGCGTTTCATCGAGTTGGAGATCCGGCAAAAGATCACCGAGATCGGCGGACCGCGACGCGTGCGTTTCGGCGATCCCGAGTTTGGCTTCGAAGAGGCTGAGCAACCGCCCTTAAAGAAGATGACGCTATCGAGCGGCGTTCGCATTCCGGACGGGGCGTCGATTCTCGTTCATGTCCCGTATCATCCGCCGCACGCCCCCGAACGCGTCTGGCTACTCCTGGCCCAGCCGCGCATCTTTATCCAGGAAGAGGAAGACGCGATATGCAAGGGCGTCTTGCCGCCACCTCCCCGTTAATGGCAGTCGCTTCGCCACGGCCTTCGTTCTTATCCCGTAGCGAGGCGGATCAGCGCGTAGATGAGGACGATGAGGAGAACGAAGGCGCCGCCGACGCCAAAGGCGGCCCAGTCGCGCGCGCTTTGCATGAAGTTGGCGAAGGAGGCGGAGTTCGTCTTGGTCGGCGGCGCCGCTGGGGCGGCTGTCGGGAGGGGCGGGCTCGGCATGGGGGTCGCCAACACCGGGGTCGGAACGGCGCGCGGTCTTGGCGGCGCGGCGGCGGGCGGCGGCGCCGGTGCGAGGGCCCGTGTCGGCGGCGCGACCTGCATCGCCATCGTTGGCGCCGCCTTGCCGTCACTGGGCACGCTCTGACGCTGCGCTTCTAGCCAGGTGAGGTACGACTTGAGAGGTTTCGGGGCGGGGGGCGGCGGAGGCGGCGTGGCCGGGAGGCTAAGTCCCTTCAATTCCTTGACGGCCTGACTCGGAGTGGCGTAGCGCAGGGCCGGGTCCTTGGTCAGAAGTCGAAGCACGAAGGATTCGAGCGGCGCGGGAATGCCGGGGGTTTGTGCGCTGATCGGCTTGGGCGGCTCCTCGGCGTGGCGCCGCATCTGGTTGACGAAGTTGCTATCGGGAAAAGGGGGCTTGCCGGTGAGCAGCTCGTACGCGATGCAGCCGACGCTGTAAAGGTCGGAGCGGATGTCGGCCTTGGCGGCGTCGCGGGCCTGTTCGGGCGCCATGTAATTGAGGTCGCCGAGGATCGTGCCGACGGTCGTCAGTTCGCCCCCTTCCTCGCCGGGCGCCCCCTCGTCGAAGAGGGCTTTGCCCAGGCCGATGTCGAGGATCTTCACCGTCGTCTTGAGCGTGCTCTTGTCCAGGTCGGCGCCTTCGGCTGGTACCAGCATCAGGTTCGCCGGCTTGAGGTCGCGATGGATCATATCGAGCTGATACAGGTGATCGAGCCCTTGCAGCGCCTGTGTCAGGATCGGCACGACCTCCTGGAACGGGAGCTTGCCGCGCCGCTTGAGGACTTCTTCGAGGGTCTCGCCATCGAGGAACTCCATGACAAGGTAGTGCACGCCCTCTTTGGTCTGGCCCGGCTCGAAAGTGCGGACGCAGTTGTCGTGATCGAGCTGGACCGCCAGACGCGCCTCGCGCTGAAAGCGGGCGAGGAGCTGTCCCTGCTTCGCCTTGGCCGGCGGCAGCACCTTGATGGCCACAACCTGGCCCAGCGGGTGGAGCGCCTTATAGATGCCCGCCATGCGACCGTTGGCGAGGCGCTCGATCAAATTGTATTCGCCGAAGTGGAGGAAGTCGGCGAAGCCGCGGTCGAGCATGTCGAGCTGAAAATCCGTGAGGCTGCTGTTCCGGACGAGCCACTTGCGAAACTCGGGAACGCTGTCCCCCTTGGGACCGGCCTCGGTGCGCCAGCGCGTGCGCAGGTTCTTGATGATGTCGACTTCGAGCAGGCGGTGCTTGGCCAGCTGGTTGCAGAGGTTTTCGACGGTAGGCTGCATGGACGGTGTGATGGGTCGGCGCGCGGGAAGCACGGGGGCGGCAACCATACCAATCTATCCTTTCGGTGGGGAAATCCAAGGCGGGAGCGATGGCGGGGGCTCCAGGAATGGACGCGGCGAAGCGGGCGAAAGTTCCGCCGCAGAGTACGGACCTCAGGTCCCGAATCGGTGCGACTTTCGTCAGGCGGTGACGCTCGGTAGGATGGCAGAGAGGCACGCCCGGTTCCGCCACCGGCGACCACCTTGTGCGACCAACCCGTCACGGCGCCATCTGGAAGGATTCGAAAGGATTGGGGTGCTCGATCCCTGGGAAATTCCACCATTCCCGGAACTTTGTTGTTTTTTTCCTCGTCCAAAGGCCGTTCTTTAGCAAGAGCGCGGCTTCCGAAGAGTTTGCCCGGCCTTCGCCCGAAACGTAAGCTAAGCTCTTGACACGCGTCCAAATAGCTGCGACAACAAGAGTTATGACCATTCCCGGACCTTAAGGTCCTGGGGGGACATCCGAAGCGAGGGTGGATCATGGAATCGGGAATGAACCGCCGGCATTTCCTCAAGCACGTGGCCGCTTACTCGGCCCTGGCGCTTCCAGGCATCGAGTTCGTCCGCAACATCACGGCGAACGCCCAGGAGATGCGCCGCAACAACAAGCACCTCATCGTCATGTGGATGGGAGGCGGCCCCGCGACCATCGACATCTGGGACCTCAAGCCCGGCCGTCCCACCGGCGGTGAGTTCCGCCCGATCAATACCTCCGCCCCCGGCGTGCAGATCTCCGAGCACATGCCGAAGACGGCCGAGGTCTTCCGCAACCTGATCGCCATCCGCTCGCTGACCACCAACGAAGGCGACCACAATCGCGGCAGCCAGCTGATGCATACCAGCTACACGCCCAACCCGGCGATCGCCTTCCCGTCGATCGGCTCCGTCGCCGCCCATGAGATTCCCAAGCTCGCCGGCTATCGCGATATCTCCCTGCCGAACTATATCTCGGTCGGCGGCGCCAACGCCAACGGCCCCGGCTTCCTCGGCATGAACTACTCCGCGTTCACCGTCCAGAACCCCGGCGCCCCGCCGCAGAACATCCGCCCGCCGTCCCTGGGCGGCACCGACCTCGAGACCGAAGACCGCATCCGGCGCCGGCAGCGCCTCTTCTACGCCTTCGAAGACCCCTTCATGGCCGGCCGCGCCCCGCACCTCGACAGCAAGGATCGGGCCCGCTTCGCCGACGCCTCCAAGGCTCACGAAGAGATCTACGAAAAGGGCTTCAGCCTGGTCGCCTCCAAGGAAGGCCGCGTCTTCGAATTCCGCGGCGAGGCCCCCAAGCTGATGGAAGACTACGGCGCCGCCGGCATGGGAGCCAACAACTTCGGCCGCTCCGCCCTCCTGGCCCGCCGCCTCGTCGAATCGGGCGTCTCCGCAGTCGAGATCAGCCTCGGCGGCTGGGACACGCACAACCAGACCTTCCAGGCCCACAGTACCCGCCTCCAGCCGACCCTCGACAAGGCGATGGGTACCCTGGTCAAGGACCTCGTCGACCGCGGCATGTGGCAGAATACCGTCCTCGTGTGGATGGGTGAGTTCGGCCGCACCCCGCGCATCAACCAGAACGTCGGCCGCGACCACTGGCCGCGCTGCTGGTCGATCGTCATCGGCGGCGGCGCCCTCCGCGGCGGCCAGGCCTACGGCACGACCGACGCCGACGGCATGGCGGTCGCCACCAACCCGACCCGCGTCGGCGACGTCTTCGCCAGCGTCTACCGCGCCCTCGGCATCGACCCGACCACCCAGGTCCGCGACCCCATCGGCCGCCCCTTCGCCATCGCCGGCGGCGGCGGGCGGGCCATCGAAGCGCTGTTTTAAATCTCTGGAGTGCGGTGGCCCGACACCGCGTTGGATTTGCGAAGGCCGGACCTCAGGCGGGTTCGGCCTTTTTCTTTTCGTCCCATGACGGAGGGTGGCCGGGGCTGGCGAACTTCGGAAAACACGGCGCTTCAGGCGCCGAAGCCCCGGCGGCCGGAAACGCCAAGCGTCGTGGCGCTTGAGCCGGGGCTTGGATTCTGACGCGACGCTGCCACTGAACGTACGCCAGCCCCGGCCACCCGATCTCCGCCATCACGCCGTTTCGTCGCCGTAACCGCAAAGGTCCTCGTAGAGCGGCTCGCAAACCCGATCGCCGCCGTGAAGCCGTGCATTTTCGGCCCCGGCCCCGGGATCAGATGGGCTGCATCGTCGAAGCAGACCGTTATCTCGCTTTTGGTCATTTCTCCATCGTACTTCTGTCCGGGGTCGCCCGGGAATCAGTCGACCAAGGCCGTAAAGGTGAAATCGACCTTGAAGGCTCTGGTCACGATTCGTTTCCAGCACGTTGTTTGAGTTTGGCCGTGAAGCGTTCGCGGGCCACCTCGGCGCCATTCGCCATGAGTACCAATTCATACCGTCCCGGCGCCGGAAAAACGAGACTGATGTTGAACTTGAGGTCGTAGTTGAACAAGGGATTGTCCAGGTTCCACGACTCGGCGGGACCTTCGCGCCAGACCACCTCGCCTTCCATCGTCTGGAGCTGAATCTCGACCCGGTATTGCCCGTGAGCAGAGGCGAGGCGGGCAAAGATTCCAACGGGGACCGACGCCGGAAACCGGTGATGTTCGTACTGCGAACAAAGGCCGATGATGCAGGTATCCTTGAACTGCTGATCGGCTGCAACGCGACGGCAGCAAAGGAAGGCTTTACAGATCGGAACGGGTGTGTTCATGTTCTCTTCCCCATACCTTTGATACCTTTGAGTGAGAGCAGAAACAACTCAATTCTCGTCGTACGTGTTCGATTACGGAAATAAAACTCGGTTCGGCGCATCTTGCCATCAGCCCCCCAAGAGTTCAGGTCAGGAGGCTGTCATGCGCCATCTTTTCATCGTGCCTCTGTTCGCGATCTCTTGCATCGTAGGCCCGGTCGGTTGCGGCAAGCAAGCGAAGGAGGCGCTCGCGCCCGTGACCGCCGACGGCGAGCGCGGCGAAACCCCACCCGGGGACGGAGCCAAGGCCGACGGCAAAGCCGAGGCCAGGAAAGAACGCCGCAAGATCCGCATCAGCGCCGACATTCGCCTCATCGTCACCGATCTGCCGAAATCGGTTGCGCTCCTGCACGATCTGGTGAAGGAAAACAACGGCTATGTCGCCCAGTCCGACGAGAACCTCGCCGCCGGCAGCGTGCGCCGCGCCAGCTGGCGCATCCGCGTGCCGGTCGACAAAGCCGCGGCGTTTCGCGACGGCCTGCTCAAGCTTGGCGAGGCGGAGAAGAACACGACCGAATCGGAGGACGTCACCGAGGAGTATCACGACCTCAAGAACCACATCAAGAACAAGCTGGCCGAGGAAGAAGCCCTGCGCAAGCTGCTGGAGAAGGCCGCGGAGAAGGACGGCATCGAGACGTTCCTGAAGGTGAAGGCCAAGCTCGACGAGGTGCGCGACTACATCAACCGGCAGGAAGGCCGCCTCAAGCTGCTCGACAACCTGACGGAGCTGGCGACGATCAGCGTTGAATTCCGCGAGAAGCAGAAATACGATCCGGACCGCGCGCCCGACCGGACCGAGGCCGCGAGCTTCGGCCGGCGCGCCGGGCACACTTTTCAAGACTCGTGGAGCGGACTCGTCACGCTCGGCCAGGGACTGGCGCTCTTCTTCGTGGCGTTCTCGCCCTGGACGCCGGCATTGGTGGCGGTCGGCGTTCCGGCATGGATCGTGTGGAGGCGACGACGCACGGCTCCCGGCGAGCCGAAATCAACGCCGGAGGCGTCCCCCAAAGTGTAAGGAAGCGACCGAAACCAATCGCGATCAGAGCCGGAAGCGTAAGCGACGGAGTTCTCGTCCGTCGCTTACGCTTCCGGCTCTGAGTAGAACCGAAAAGTTTCTCTTTGCGTTCTTCGCGCCTTTGCGAGAAACAAGCCCATCATGCCCGCGCCATCAACTCCGCCACCGGCCGCGCGTCCGCCGGCATGATCGCGTTCGGGCGGTCCAGCTGGTCGTGGATCATCTGGTGCGGGTCGATGCCCACGTTATGGTAGAGCGTCGCGAGGATGTCCCGGTACGGGATGGGCCGCTGCGTGACAAAGGCGCCGCTCGAGTCGGTGCCGCCGATCACCTGGCCCGTCGGCATACCGCCGCCGGCCATGAGGACGTGGTTGACGGGGGCCCAGTGATCGCGGCCCGCATCCTTGTTGATGCGTGGGGTGCGGCCGAACTCGCCCTGGACGATGACGCTGACGTCGCCCGCCATGCCGCGCTGGTGCAGATCTTCGACGAGGGCGGAGATGCCCCGGTCGTACATCGGCAGGTTCTGGCGCAGATGGCGGAAGTTGCCGCCGTGGGTGTCCCAGAAACCGTAGGCGACGGTGACACAGCGAACGCCCGCCTCGATGAGGCGGCGGGCCATCAGGAACTGCTCGTTCCAGAGCGGGGCGCCGTCCCCCTGATGCCGCGTCGACCCATAGCCGTAGCGATCGCGAACGTGGCGCGGCTCGCGGTCGAGGTCCATGGCCTCGACGAGCTTGCTGGAGGTCAGCACCTCGAACGCCTGGCGATAGGAGTGGTCCATGCGTTCCATCGGCAAGCCATCGACGCTGCGCCGCAGTCCGTCCATCGTGCCAAGCAACGCACGCCGGTCCTGGAACTCTTCGGGCTTCAGATCGCGCAGCCGCAGCAGGGCAAGATTCTCGCTCTCCACCTTGGCGCCGGCGTAGGACGGTCCCGCGAAGCCCGGCCCCGGGATGTTGTAAGGCCGGTGCTGCATGGTCGGGAACAGATCGACATAGCCGGGCAGAAGCGAGGACTTGGCGCCGAGCACGCGGCTGATCACGGAGCAGACGTTCGGCTTGCCTTCACGCTGAGCGACCGGCATCAAGAAGCCCGTCAGCCCCTGGAAGCTGGCATGCTCATCGCGCTGACCGACCAGCGAGCGCACGACCGTCAGCTTGTCCATGATCCGCGCCAGCCGCGGCAAATGCTCGCACACGCGCACACCCGGCACATTCGTCGCGATCGGCCGAAACTCTCCCGCGATCTCCGCCGGGGCGTCCGGCTTCATGTCGAAGCTGTCGTGGTGCGACAGGCCACCCGACAGGTAGACCATGATCACCGACTTGGCTGACCTTGTTCCCGAAGCATTTTCCGCCTTCAAGAGTTGCGGCAAGGTCAGGCCGCCCAGGGCGAGGCCGCCGATCTTGAGGAAGGAGCGGCGTGTGACGCCATCGCAGAAGCGTTCTTTACCGGCGAGGAGATTGAGCATGGCAGCGATCCATCCAGGTGGGAAAGAAACGGCGGGATTGCAGGCGGGGCATGGCCATGGAGAGAAGGCCCTTGCTTCTAGGATAGCCGCGCGGCGCCTTTGCCGCCATGAGAAAATCGGCAAATCCGGGGCGGTCGTTTATCAGGGTCCGGAACGCGACAAGCCGGAACGCAAGCGACGGTGGCGGCCGCCGTCGCTCACGCTTCCGGCTCTGGTTTCCGGATCACAGCGGCACGTCGATCTGTTGCCCCCAGCGGACGATCAAGGACGTGGTGAAGCTCGTGCTCGAGTTCTTGATGAACCAGGTCCCCAGGCTGGGCCGGTAGCTGACCAGATCGGACTTGCCGTCGCCGTCATAGTCGCCGGCCAGAGGCACGTCGTTCGGCGCGCCCCAGGTTTGCGTGCTGACCGACGTGAAGTTCGTGCTCGATTGGTCGATGAGCCACTGGCCCGTGCTTGGCCGGAAGACGACCAGGTCCGCCAGGGCATCCCCGTCGAAACGGCCGACGAGCGGGATGTCGCCGCGGGCGCCGAAACTGATCGTTTGCGAACCCTGATAGTTCTGCGTCGACGTCTCGATGAGGAATTGTCCGGCGCCGGGGCGGAAAAGGACGAGGTCGCTCTTGCCGTCGCCATCGACGTCGCCGACCAGCGGCACGTCCCCCGCCGAGCCGAACGCGATCGTGCGTGTCGCCACGTAACTGTCGCTCGACATCTTCAGGAGCCACTGGTTGGTCGACGGCCGGAACAGAACGACGTCGGCGAGATTGTCCGTGTCCAGCTTTGCCGCCAGAGGCACGTCGCCGTTCTGGCCGATGGCGATGGTAAGGAACGTGCCATTGCTCGAGCGGCGGATGAGCCATTGGCCGCTGCCGGGACGGAACACGGTCAGGTCGGTCTTGCCGTCACCGTCGAAGTCGGCCACCAGCGGAACGTCCCCGGCCTGGCCCCACTGGAACGAGGCGAAGTTTCCGCTCGATTGGTTGATCAGCCATTGGCCCGTGGTCGGCCGGAAGACGGTAAGGTCCGGCTTGGCGTCGCCATCGAAATCGCCGACCAGCGGGACATCGGTCGGGACGCCCAGGTTGGCGCTGGTCGGGTTCGTGTAGTTCGCGCTCGAGAGCAGCACGGTGAACGTCGCCGTGACCGGTCGGTAGATGCCGACATCGGCCTTGTTGTCGCCGTCGTAGTCGTTGACTACCGGAATGTCCCCCTGGGCCCCGAGCGTGATGGTGAGGTAAGAGTTGGCGGCGAAGTTCGTGCTCGACAGTCCGGCGATGAACTGTCCCGTGCTCGGCCGCCAGACGGTGAAGTCCATCTTGCCGTCGCCGTCGAAGTCCCCGGCGAGCGGGACATCACCGGCCTGGCCGAACGGGAACGAGAAGGTGGTCGTGTAATTCCCGCTGGACTTGGCGACATACCAGCGCGTATCGGACGGCCGCCAGACGATCAGGTCGAACTTGCCGTCGCCGTCGACGTCGCCGCCGAGCGGCACATCGCCGGGGGAACCCCACTGCAAGGAGAGAGAGCCGGTGTAATTCGACGTCGACGTGGCGATGAGCCACTGGCCTGTGGCAGGGCGGAAGACGGCGAGATCGGCCTTGAGGTCGCCGTCGAAATCCCCGGCGATGGGCACGTCCCCCTGTTGGCCCCAGAAACGCGTGATGGCGGACGCGTAGTTGCTGCTGGAGGTGAGGATGTTCCAGAGCCCGTTGCTCGGATGAAAGACGGCGAAATCGGCCTTGCCATCGCCATCGAAATCGGCGCGGAGCGGCGTGTCGCCGGAAGTCCCCTGTGCCTTGGTCAGCGTGGTGGCGTTGTTCGTGGAGGAGAGCAGGACCTGCCAGGTCGCGCTGTCGGGGTTCCAGGTGGCGAGATCGGCGCGGCCATCGGCGTCGAAGTCGCCGGCGTGATGAACGAAGGCGATTCTCAAGAGTTCACCGCCGCCGCCGCGCGCCAGGTAATACAGGCTGCCGTCGGCGGCGACCATGAGATCGACCGGATTGCCGAGGGTCCCGGTGGCAAAGCCGGCGGAGGTATCCGGATTGCCGAGATTGCCGGGATGGGCGGGATCGAAGACGCGAATCCAGTTTCCCCCGAGATCGGCGTAGAAATACTTGCCGACGTAGGTGGAAGGAAACGCGTTCGGGGCCCCGGCGGGTGGGTTGTAGAAGGCGCCGCCGACGATGGCGATGCCGCCGCCTGCCGGACCGCCCGAGTGGTTGTAAGCCAGCTGCGGATCCTGATAGTTTCCCGGCCCAAGACCGGCGGGCGGGACCGTGGCGGCGAAGCCCTCGCTCTTGTTCCAGCCATAGTTGCCGCCGGCCGACAGCTTGTCGATCTCCTCCCACGTACTCTCGCCGACATCGTTGATGAAGATGGCGCCGCTGCCCGGTTGCACGCCGAACGTGAACGGGTTGCGGAAGCCGAGAGCAAAGATGACCTGGTTGATGCCGCTCGCCTGGCCGACGAACGGATTGTCGTTGGGAATCAGCTTGGCGCTGTTGGCGGGGTCCGATGTCGTGACCGCCGCGACGTCGAGACGCAGCACCTTGCCCAGCAGGTTGCCCAGCGTCTGCGAATTGGCGGCGTTCGCGTTCTCGCCGACGGCGACATAAAGCTTGCCGTCGGCGCCAAAGTGCATCGCGCCGCCGTTGTGGTTGGTCGCGCTGCTCAGGGCGTTGAGGTCCAGGATGTCCTGTTCACTGCCGGCCGCGGCCACGTCCGGGTTGGCCGAGTCGGCGGTGAAGCGGCTGACACGATTGTGGACACCGGCGCCCGGCACGGTGTAATAGACATAGATAAAGTGGTTGCTGGCGAAATTGGGGTCGAACGCCACGCCGAGCAAGCCGCGCTCACCGCTGGAATCGACGCTGAGGTGCAGGAACGGCGTGGCCAGGAGGGCGCCGTTCTTGACGACGCGGAGGTCGCCGGTCTGCGTGGCGATGAAGATGCGGCCGTCGGGAGCGGAGGTCATGGCCGTTGGGCTGCCGAGGCTGCCGGCGACAAGCGATTCCTGGAAACCGGCGGGGAAAGTTGTGGGCACGGTCCGATCCTCGAGGCATTCGAGGCGAGGCCGGAAGGAGCCTCGGGCCGGTTTGGCCTGGCGCACAGGCACAGGGCGAAGGAAGCGCGCGATAGCGTCGAAAAAGCGGTTCATCGAACGGAAACTCCTTAAGAAAGGGCGAAACCATTCGTCTTCGACAGTAGTTCCGCGGGCGCGGCGGGGCGGCGTCGCTCAGCGAGCGATCCGGAGGAAGTCGAGCCCGAGCGGGACGGATCGGCGCAACGCCGTCACGAACCCACACGAGCGGGATCGACGGAGGGGAAGTCGCCAGGGACGGGACGGGCCATGCGAGGAAGCGAGGCGAGTCTGCCTGGCATGGCGGGACGGGATCATTAGACTGTAAGGCCGCCGAACACCAAAATCAAGTGAGCACTCGGAGAACACGCATGAGACGCTTCGAATCCCTGGCCTGCTTCTTGTCGTTGCTCGTCGCACTATCCGGGACAGTTACGCTCCCGGCCCAGACCGTGAAGGACGTTGACGGCCTGCGCGTCATCGAGGACGAGCGCGCCATCACGATCGAGACCGACAAGCTCGAAGCCGTCATCCCCAAGAAGAGCCCCAAGCATTGGATGACCGGCATCGAGAAAGGATCGTTTCTCGACAAGACCACGGGTTTTCGCGAGGTCGGCGACGGTTTGATGGTGGTCGACTGGCTCATGGAGCCCGGCAGCGACGCCGATTGGGACAAGGAGGTCTTCGGCAAGGATGGCCACGGCGTCGGCCGCTACACCTGGTACGAGAACGAGACCGACCCGGCACGCCGCTCCTACGCCCTCATGGCCCATGGCAGCAGCCAGCGCAAACGCATGGTCGAGGGGCCGCAGCTGTGCCACCGCATGAAGCCGGTGCGGCCGGAGATCATCCGCGGCAAAGATTTCGTCGCGGTGAAGACCACGTACAAGTTCGAGTACGCCGCCCCCGGCCGCAAGCCCGGCTCGCAATGGACGCAGCTCATCGTATTTCCCAAAGGCGAGCGCTATTTCCTCCTGATGGACAGGATCGACAGCGTCAACGAGTCGAAGGAAATGTTTCTGCGCAACGACACGCCCGGCTGCGTTCGCCACGACAAGGGGGACACGTTCAGCGAGATGTACCTCAGCTATCTGGGCGGTCCCAAAGGGGTCCGCATCCCGGCGAGAGAGTTCTTCGAGCCCTTCCCGCCCGACCTCAAGTTCGGCTACCGCCGCGACATGAACAAGACGCCGGAGCGCTTCATTCGCGCCTACCACCTGCGCGACAAGAAGACCGGCAAGGAGGGCCCGTGGCTCGCGGGCCTGACGCTCGAGCCGAGCGTCGTCTACGAGGCCTGGTGCAGCCAGCGGCCGGGCAACATCATCGTCATGATCGAGGAGATCCACGGCCGGCCGGTGAAGGCGGGCGATTCATTCAGCGCGGCACATATTGTCGGTTATTTCGATTCGATGGAGGAGATGAACCGGGTGTATGATGGCGCCAGGGGTCATACCGCCCTGAGCGCCGACGCTTCGGGCTGGCGACTGGTGAAGTAGCTCGCTGTCGCTACCCGTCCCACGAGACACCATCATGGTGCATGGTCTTCCAGACCGGCGCCGATTCCTGGTATCGACCGGTCTCGGCGCCCTGGGGTTGTCCCTGGCGGGCTTGCGACGTCTCCGCGCCCGCCCCGCCTCGGCGCCGGCGCTCGAGAGGCGCCGGGCCAATCGCTGCGTCTTCATCTTCCTCTTCGGCGGACCAAGCCACATCGATCTGTGGGACATGAAGCCGGACGCTCCCGCGGAGGTTCGCGGCGAGTTCCGGCCGAGCGCAACGCGCGTCCCCGGCATCCAGGTATGTGAGCACTTACCACGCCTGGGTCAGGTCATGGACAAGGTATGCCTGCTGCGTTCGATGACGCATCGGATGAATGTTCACGGCCCGGCGTGCAGCGAAATGTTCAGCGGTCGCCCGTATTTCCGGCCGCCGACCACGGACCAGGCCAGCCGTGAAGATTGGCCATCCCTTGGCTCGCTGGTGACGCGCTTCGGCGAAGCGCAGCGTGGTCTGCCTTCATCGGTCGTGCTGCCGTGGTACGTGCAGTTTCCCGGCCAACCGCGACGAATCGCCGGCCAAACCGGGGGCCGCATGAATGAGCGCTACAACTCTCTGCTGCTCCAGGGAGACCCTTCCGCCGCGGAGTTCGAGCTGGAAGGATTGCGCTGCGCCGACGATCTCGATATCGGACGCTTGCGCCGGCGACAACGCCTGGTCGAACGGCTAGAGACGCGAACCGCGGTCAACCCGGCGGTTGAAGCGTTCGACCGGAACAACGAGCGAGCCTTCGACTTGCTCGGCAATCAGACCGGCGACGTCCTCGATCTACGCCGCGAGACGGAGGCGATGCGCGATAGCTACGGCCGCACGCCGGTCGGCGCCAGCTTGTTGCTGGCGCGGCGGCTGGTCGAGGCGGGCGTGAGTCTGGTGACCGTGAACTGGCAGGATGAGACAAAGATCGATGGCGTCAACACCTGCTGGGACACCCATCAGGACAATTTCCCGAAGCTGCGAAACCTGCTCTGTCCGATCTTCGACCGGGCCTTTCCCGCGTTCGTGGGCGATCTGCATCAGCGCGGTCTTCTCGAATCCACGCTGGTCGTCGCTGTCGGGGAGTTTGGCCGAACGCCGCGCCTCGGCGAATTCACGCAAAGCAACAATACGCGGCGGACGGGTCGCGATCATTGGCCCCACGCCTTCACCGCTCTCCTCGCCGGGGGCGGCGTGCGCGGCGGGCAGGTGTACGGCGCCACCACCAGCAACGGCGGCTACGTCCGCGACAATCCGGTGACACCGGCCGATCTTTCCGCCACCATCTTACACCACCTCGGTATCGATTATCGGCTCGAATATGAGGATGAATTCCAACGGGTGCGCAACCGTCTGAGCGACGGCCAGGCGGTCGAGGACCTCGGTTGATCCGTGGACGCGCCGGTTCGGCGAACCTGCTGCCGAATTCCGCACGCCCCCTAGGATGAGGGCAACGAAACGGACGTCAATCTGCCGCGAAGGAAGCCCTCATGATCTGGAAGAGCCTCTTCGCCACCAAGTCGCTCGAATTGCTCAAGTCGGAGGCGGAGGGGGAAAACCGCCTGCGCCGCATCCTGGGGCCGATCAGCCTGACGTCCCTGGGGATCGGCGCTATCATCGGGGCGGGCATTTTTGTGGTCACCGGCTCGGTCGCCGCCAACACTGCCGGACCGGCCGTCCTCGTCTCCTTCCTGATCGCCGGCATCGCCTGCGCCTTCGCCGCCTTCTGCTATGCCGAGTTCGCCTCACTCGCGCCGGTCGCGGGTAGCGCTTACACCTACGCGTACGCGACCCTCGGCGAGTTGTTCGCCTGGATCATCGGCTGGGACCTCGTTCTCGAATACGCCGTGAGCGGCTCGACCGTCGCGTCGGAGTGGACCGGTTACTTCAATACCGCGCTCGACAAGTTTTTCGGCTTTCAGATTCCCGAGTTCCTGTCGTCCGATCCGTTCTCGAAGCCGGGCGCCTGGCTCAATCTGCCGGCGATGCTGATTCTCGCCCTCATCACCACGATCCTCGTCCTCGGCATCCGCGAGAGCGCTTACTCCAACACGCTCCTCGTTCTCGTCAAGCTCGGCGCCGTCCTCTTCGTCATCGGTCTTGGCGCCGGCCTCGTCCGCCCCTTCCTCTGGACAACCATCGAGCCCTGGGAACGCAAATGGCCCGAGGAACACTTGCTCCAGGAGGCGGCGGTGGAGGTCGCGGCGGACGAAGTGAAGCGCGGCGACCTGCCGGCAAAGGGAGAAAACGAACGCATCAAGACCCTGAAGCAGGAAGCGCTCGCTCTCTTCAAGATCGAAAAGGCGAAGGAATACGGCACGGAGAACGACCTGGCACGCTACCGGGAGAAATACGGCGCCGACCTGCCGACGACGCCTGCGGAAGAAAAGCAGGCACGCGCGGTCTTGAAGAAAGCCCATGATGGCCTGGGCGAACAAGATGTCAAGAACTGGGGCCTTTTCGCCTACATGGGCGTCACCGACAAACTGCGTCAGATCGACGCCGATGTCCGCAGCCCGTTCTTCCCGTACGGCCTCTCCGGCGTCATGCTGGGCGCCTCCATCGTGTTCTTTGCCTTCCTCGGCTTCGATTCGATTTCGACACACTCCGAAGAAGCCATTCGTCCGCAGCGCGACGTGCCGTTCGGCATCATCGCCTCCCTGGTCATCTGTTCGGTCCTTTACATGGGCGTCGCCGCGGTCATCACCGGCATGGTCCCCTATCCCGACATCGACTCGGAGGCGGCCATCGCCGTCGCCTTCAGTCAGGAAGCGGATCGTACGCAGAGTTGGGCGCTGAATCTCTGCTCCGGCCTCATCGCCGTCGGCGCGCTCGCCGGCATGACCAGCGTTCTGCTCATCACCTACCTGAGCCAGGCCCGCATCTTCCTCGCCATGGCGCGCGACGGCCTCTTGCCTCACTCGATCTTCGGCGTCGTCCACGAGCGTTTCCGCACGCCCCACATGTCGACCATTGTCACCGGCGCGGTCACCGCCGTCATCGCCGCATTCGTGCCCGAGGAGGAACTACTCGGCATGGTCAACATCGGCACCCTTTTCGCCTTCATCGTCGTCTGCTCCGCCGTCTGGATGCTGCGTTTCAAGCGGCCCGACGCCCCGCGTCCCTTCCGCTGCCCCTTCATCCATTTCGTCGCCCCCGCCGGTATCCTCGTCAATCTCATCTTGATGCTCTTTCTGCCTATCCTGACCTGGGCCCGCCTCCTCATCTGGCTGCTGGTCGGCCTGCTGATCTATTTCGCCTTCGGCTATCGCTACAGCGCGCTGCGGCGCGGGATGCTGTGACCTATGCAAACCGCCGATACCGTCTTCCTCTTCGACGTCGACAATACGCTGCTCGACAACGACCGCGTCGCCGTCGACCTACGCCAGCATCTCACGGAGGCGTTCGGCGCCGAGCGGCAGGAGCGCTACTGGGTGCTGTTCGAGGAGCTGCGCGCCCAGCTCGGTTACGCGGATTACCTCGGAGCGTTGCAGCGCTATCGCGTCGAGAACCCGCGCGATCCTCATTTGCTCGAAGTCTCCGGCTATTTGATCGATTACCCCTTCCGCGACCGTCTCTATCCGCGATCGCTCGACGTCGTCCGACATTTCGCCGGGCGCGGGCGCAACGTCATCCTCTCCGACGGCGACGTCGTTTTCCAGCCGCGCAAGATTCACCGCTCCGGGCTCTACGAGGCGTTCGCGGGGCAGGTGCTCGTCTACATTCACAAGGAGCAGGAGCTCGACGACGTTGCGGCCCGCTATCCGGCAAAGCGCTATGTGATGATCGACGACAAGCTGCGCATCCTAACGGCGATGAAAAAGGCGTGGGGGGACCGGCTGACGACGGTTTGGCCGAAGCAAGGGCACTACGCAACCGACCCGACGGTCCGGCGGCAATACCCCAAGGCCGACATCGAGGTGGATACGATCGGCGATCTGATCGAGTTAGATCTTTGAGTCCACGACTCAAAGCCAAAAACGCGAGCGACGGTCCCGATCCGGACCGTCGCTCGCGTTTTTGGCTCTGAGGCGCCGGCTAACCGACGACTTCGATGACGATGCAGGAGACGTTGTCGCGCGAGCCCTGGTCGAGGGCGAGCTTGACCAGGCCTTCGGCGCACTGCTGCACGTCCGCGGTCTGCTCGACAAACTCGAGGAGCTGATGATCGGGCACGGGCCCAGTCAGGCCGTCGGTGCAGAGGAGGAAGCGATCGCCGGGCTCCAGCGCGATGATCTTGACGTCCGGGCCTTCACCGACCTCCTTGCTGCCGAGGTATTTCCAGAGCACGTTGCGGAAGCGATGTTCCTTGGCCTCGGCCGGGGAGATGGTCTTGTTTTCCACGAGGGCCTGGGCCAGCGAGTGGTCGACCGTCAGTTGCTCGATGGCGCCGCCGCGGATCAGGTAGGCCCGGCTGTCTCCGAGGTTGGAAAGATAGAGCTCGTTGCCCTTGCGCCACAGGGCCATGACGATGGTGGTGCCCATGTTCTTGTAGTCCCGGTCGAGGGCGCCCATCGCCAGGATCTCTTCATTGGCCTGCACGACCGCCTTGCGAATGATGGCGCTCGCCTGCTCGGAGCCGGCCGCCGCGGTCAAGTTCTTGCGCAATTCGCGCGGCACAACTTCGACGGCGCGTTTGCTGGCGATCTCGCCCGCGGCCTGGCCCCCCATGCCGTCGGCGACGATGCACGCGGTCATGTCGGGGAGAACCTTGACGTCGATGGAGTCCTCGTTGTTCTCCCGGTAGTTGCCGAGGTCGGTGTGCTTGCCGATGTTCAGGGACAAGGCCATGGCGGCGCCCTCACGCGCGTGGGACCGACTCATCACGAGTTGGGACATGGTTCGCCTTCATCATATAGCAAAGGGAAGTGTTGCTGCAATTCGTTTGGCCCCGGGGGGAAGACGTTTCCGCCGCGGCCCCGTGGGGACAAGAGGGCGCGGCGCCGCCGGACAAAACGAGCACGCAACTATAGGGCGCCGCGGGAGCCTAGGCAAACGTCCGGGTGGAAAATGTAGGAGTCGCAAGGCGCGTCTGCGAATCACGGCACGCGCTGGAAAAAGCGTGGCGCAAACGGGCGTCCTTCCCAACTTTCCGGCGAGAAATTATAATCTCAATCGGGGAGGCGCCGGCTCAGCGACCCGCGAGGGCGCGGCGGCGCAACCGGCAAAGACGGCACAATCGGACCGCGGAAAGAGAGGCTGCTCGTGCCCGTGCAAATGGAGCTGAAGCGCATCGTGATCAACGAGGTGCATGAACAGCAGGTGATCATGCTCCGCGAGGTCGACGGCGAACGCAGCTTCCCCATCGTCATCGGCATCTTCGAGGCCACCAGCATCGACCGCCGCGTCAAGGGCATCCAGTCTCCCCGGCCGCTCACCCACGACCTGATCACCAACATCATCGAGCAACTCGGTGGCGAGTTGCAGGACATCTACATCAGCGACCTGCGCGAGCACACCTACTTCGCGAAGCTGCGCATCCGCAAGGAAGGTGAGCTGATCGACATCGACTGCCGTCCGAGCGACGCCATCGCCGTCGCGGTGACGGCGCATGTGCCGATCTACGTGGCGGAGGACGTCCTGACCGAGGCGCTGGGGGAGATGTGATTCCGACGCCGCCTACTCCGACGATGGCATTCTTCGCGTTTTTCCCCGTGCCGGCCCTTTCTTCTCGCTTGGCGGCCGCGCGCCGACTTCCCGACCGATATCCCCATCGACCTGCGCCGGGGCGCCTGTAACTCTCTCCAGCCACGCTCGCGCCGC
Organism: Gemmataceae bacterium; assembly: GCA_046350295.1. Classification (GTDB taxonomy): domain Bacteria; phylum Planctomycetota; class Planctomycetia; order Gemmatales; family Gemmataceae; genus JAXMAR01. The sequence continues at coordinate 22,500 of JAXMAR010000020.1, read as the reverse complement.
CGCATCCGACGGCATGCGCCAATCGCCGCGCGGCGAAAGACTGATGGAGCCCACTTTGGGGCCGTCCGGCAAGCAGGAGCGCTTGAACTGGTTGGCGAAGAACCGTTTCAGGAAGACGCGGAGCCAGCCGGCGATTTGCTCGCTGGAATAGGACTGGTCGAACGTCGCGTGTCCGGCGAGATAGAGGATCTTCTCCGGCGGGGCCCCGTAGCGCAGGAAGTGGAATAGGAAGAAGTCGAGCAGTTCGTAGGGCCCGATCACGCCCTCGGTTTCTTGCATCATCTTGCCGTCGACGCCGATGGGGAGCAATTCGGGGGAGATGCGCGTCTCGACGATGTCGAGCAGCGTGCGCCGCACCTCGCCGTCGAACTCGTTCTCCGCCGCCCAGCGCACCAGGAACTTGACGAGCGTCTTGGGAATGCTGACGTTCGGATTGTACATGCTCATGTGGTCGCCGTTGTACGTGCACCAGCCGAGCGCCAACTCGGAGATGTCGCCGGTACCGATGACGAAACCGCGGTTCATGAGCAGGCTGGTCCGCATTCGGGCCTGGACGTTCTCGAAAACGAGGTCCTGGCGCCGTTCGGCCGGAACATGGCCGAGGCGCTGCGCCAGCGCCTCGGCGTCCAACCCTTCGAGGTCGATGCCGAACGGTCGATGCCCGAGGGCGCGCATCTCCTCCAGACAGAGGGAGCGGATGTCGATTTCGCGGCTATTGACCTGGAGGAGTCGCATCAACGCCAGGGCGTTGCCGCGGGTGCGGTCGGTCGTGCCGAAGCCGGGCATGGTGAGGGCGGTGAGATGACTGCGCGGCAAGGAAAGCAGGTCGAGCGTCTTGCAGGTGACGAGCAGGGCGAGCGTGGAATCGAGACCGCCGGAGACGCCGAGCGTGACAGTAGGCCTGCCGATGTGCTCCAGCCGCTTGGCCAGGCCGGCGACCTGGGTGTGGAAGATGTCCTGGCAGCGCTCGGCGAGTTGAGTCTGTCCGCTCGGCACGAACGGGTGCGCCTCGACGCGGCGCCGCAAGATGCGCGGGGCGGGCGGTTCCGGAACGGAAAATGGAATGCGGCGCCAGGCATCCGTCGCTCCGGGGCGGAAGAAGCTGGTGATCTTTTGCCGGTCGTTGACAAGGCGCTCGATGTCGAGGTCGGCCACGATCATCTGGCCGTCGCGCTGGAACAACTGCGTCTCCGCGACAACGCTGCCGTTCTCAGCGATCATGGCGTGGCCGCCGAAGACGAGGTCGGTCGTCGATTCGTCGACGCCGGAGGACGTGTAGACATAGCCGGCGATGCAGCGGCCCGAGATGTCGCCGATCATCTGCCGCCGATAAGACGCTTTGCCGATGATCTCGTTGCTCGCCGAGAGGTTACACAGGAGCGTGGCGCCGGCAAGCGCCTGGCGCGTCGACGGCGGGATGGGGACCCAAAGGTCCTCGCAGATCTCGATGCCGACGGCTAAGCCAGGAAAAGAGACGTTGGCGTCGAGCAGGATGTCCGTGCCGAAGGGGACCTCCTGACCGAGGAGCGAGACGATCTGGCTGCGCGCTTCTGTCCCTGGGGCGAACCAGCGATCCTCGTAGAACTCCTTGTAATTGGGCAGGTAACTCTTGGGCACGAGCGCCAGCAGCTTGCCGCTCTGAACCGCGGCCGCCACGTTGAAGAGGCGTTGATCGACGACGAACGGCAGACCGACGACCGCCAGGCCCGGGAAGCGTTCGCTCGCCTTGAGGATCGCGGCGAGCGCGGCGATGGCATCTTGCTGCAGGGCGACCTGGTGAAAAAGGTCGCCGCAGGTGTACCCGGATAGACCGAGTTCCGGGAAGACGATGAAGTCGACGTCCGCGTCGGCCGCCCCTTCGAGCGACGCGATGGTCTGCTCGGCGTTGAAACGACAATCGGCGACCCGAAGACGGGGGACGGCGGCGGCGGCGCGTAGGAAACCGTGGCGGGGCATGCGTCAATTATCGAGCAGAGGCGCCAAGCTGTCCACCCGCTCTGCCGGGCGTCATGCACGGACGGCAGGACGGACCCGGCGTGGATCGACCACGATCTCCTCGATCACCTTGAAGTTGACCGGCTTGACCAGATGGCTATCGAAGCCCGCCTCCAGCGCCTTGCGCCGGTCGTCTTCCTGGCCCCAACCCGTTGTCGCGATGATCACGGTGTCGCCGGCCCAGGGTTGCGCGCGCAACTGGCGAGCCACCTCATACCCATTCAGCTTGGGCAGGCCGATGTCCAGGAGAACGACCTCGGGCTGAAACGCGGCCGCCGCGGCGAGGGCTTCCATGCCGTCGTAGGCCATCCGCACTTCGGCGCCGACGCTCTTGAGTAGAAGGGCGAGCGTTTGTGCCGCATCGTGATTGTCGTCGACGACCAGAATGCGTCGTCCCATAGGCTGGGCCGGCGGGGGTTGGCGCAACGGAGCCGGGGGAGAGCCGGGTCGAGCCTGCGGAGCCGGCGTGACCGGAAGTCGGACGACGAACTCCGCGCCCCGCCCCAATCCGGCGCTGCGGGCCTCGACGCTGCCGCCGTGCATCTCGACCAGGCGCCGCACCAGGGATAGGCCGATCCCCAGCCCGCCCTGCGTCCGTTCCAGGGCAGTGCTCACGTTGCTGAACATGTCGAAGACGCGGCCGAGCATGTCGGGGGGAATGCCGAGGCCATTGTCGCTCACGGTGACAACGGCCGCGTCGTCGTGTCGCTCCAGGCCGATGCGGATGCTGCCTCCGCGCGGGGTGTACCTCGCGGCGTTGTTGAGCAGGTTCGAGAAAACTTGCGCGAGCCGGGCGCCGTCGCCGTCCACCCAGACGGGGCCGTCCGCGCGCGTCACGGTGAGACGATGTCCCGCCGTCTCGATAACGGGCGAGCTGGTTTCCACGGCAAGATCGATCGCCTCGGCGATATCGAGGCGGTCTTTTCGCAGCTGCAGGCGATCGCTCGAGATGCGGGAGATATCCAGAAGGTCATCGACCAGGCGAACCATGTGCCGCACCTGCCGATCCATGAGACCGAGCGCCTGCGCACGGATCTCGGGCCGGTCGCCCGCCTGCTGGAGCAGGTGCAGGGCGTTGCGGATGGGGGCGAGAGGGTTGCGCAGCTCATGGGAAAGGATGGCGAGGAACGTGGTCTTGCGACGATCGCTCTCGCGCAGCTGATCGCCCTGGAGGCGAATGGTCTCGGTGTACTCCTCGGCGGCGCGGCGCGCCGCTTCCTCTTGCAAGAGGCGGCGCGCCTTCTCCTCGGCGTTGGTGCGTTCGGTGATGTCGCGCGTGACCTTGGAGAAGCCGCGCGGCTTGCCGCTCTCGTCGTGCAGGGCCGTGATGATGACGTTGGCCCAGAAACGCGAGCCATCCTTGCGCACCGCGCCCAGCCCTCCACCTCGCACTTGCTCTCGGCTTGAGCCAGATGAAGCTGCCGGGCGGGCAGACCCGCCGCCACGTCCTCTTCCGGATAGAACCGGGAAAAATGCCGGCCGACAATCTCGTCCGCGGCGTATTGCTTGATGCGCTCGGCCCCGCTGTTCCAGGAGACGACGCGCCCCTCCGTGTCGAGCAAGATGAGAGCGTGGTCCTTGACCCCGTCGACCACGATGCGGAAACGCTCTTCACTCGCCTTGAGGTTGCGCACCTGTGTCTCGAGCTCGGCGTGGGCGCGGCGCAGGTTCGCTTCCGCCTCGGCGCGTGCGGCGATTTCGCGCTCCAGTTCCTCCGGGCTGCGCATGGCGAGCGCCTTGGGAACGACAGGGATCAGGGCAATGACCGTCGCCCAGGAGACGACCGCGGTCAGGAACTTGATGAGCCCGGCGAGACGATACGCCGGCCACCAGAAGATGAGCGCCTCCATCAGGTGCGTCGTGCCGCAGGCGAAGATGAACAAGACGAAAAGGACGAAAACACCCCGAAACGGGATGTCGCGGCGCCGCACGACAAAGGCGGCCAGCACGCAAGGAATGGCGATGTAAGCCGACCAGACGCCGAGGTCGGACAGGATGTGGAGCCAGCCGTGGGCGTCGGTCCAGTTGCCGCAGTACCAGCGCGGGGAGAAACTGGAGGTGTCGAAAAGCCGCGAAAAGAATTCGAACATGATGGCACGATCTATCAGACCAACTCCGCGATCGGCCGCCCGCCCTCGATCACGTAGCGCGGGCGACCCGTGGCGTCGTTGTAGGTCAGGTCTTGCGACAGGCCGAAGTGATGGAGGATGGTCGCAGCCAGATCGGCAGGCGTGACCGGCCGCTCCTTGATCGCCCCGCCGTCGGCTTCCGTGGCGCCGATCGTCTGCCCGTGGCGCATGCCGCCACCTGCCACGGCCATCGACATGACGACCGGCCAGTGGTTGCGGCCGTCGGTGCTGTCCTGCGTCCCCATGAGGGGGGTGCGGCCGAACTCCCCCATGGCAAGGACAAGGGTGTTTTCGAGCAGGCCGCGCTGCTCCAGGTCGGCGACGAGGGTGGTGATGAGGTGATCGAACAGGGGCAGGAGGGGGCGGAGGCCGTTCCAGATGCCGCCGTAGGGGGGGATGTTGTCGCCGTGGGTGTCCCAGGTGCCGGAGGCGGTGTGGTAGCTGAGGTCGATGGTGAGGAAGGAGACGCCGGCTTCGATGAGGCGGCGGGCGATCAGCGCCTGCTGACACCAGAGATGGTCGCCATACCGGGCGCGGACGGCGGCGGGTTCGCGGTTGATGTCGAAGGCGTCGCGGGCGCGGGCGCCGAGGAGGATCTCGACGGCTTGCTGCCCATAGCGATCCATCGAGGTCAGCAGGCCGGTGTTGTCGATGTCAGCCCGTAGCGTGTCGAAGGAGCGGAGCAATCCGCGGCGTTCGTGGATGCGCTCCTGCGTGATCCCCAGCGGCATCGAGAAGAGGTCGGCTTGCGTGACGGCGCCGGTGTCGACGCCGACCAGGTCGTAGATCGGCAAGCGGCATGCCTGGTTGGCGATGAACGGGTCATATTGCCGGCCGAGGTAACCGCCCCAGGCGAGATGGCTGCGCGACTTCATGAAGGCGACGTAGGGCGGCATGCCGGGGTGATTGGGACCGTGATGCTTGGCGACGACGGAGCCGAGGGCGGGATACATGCGGCCCTGCGGGTTGATGCGCGGCGCCGCTTGACGGGCGCCGGTCTGGAAGACCATGTTCGGTTCATGATTGCTGTGGCTGGCGTCGACGGAGCGGAGGAGGGTGAAGCGGTCGAGCATGCCGGCCATGCGCGGCAGGTATTCGCAGACGCGCACGCCGGTCTGGCGCGTCGGGATGGTCGCAAACGGGCCGCGATTCTGATAGGGGCGGTCCGGCTTGGGGTCCCAGGTGTCGATGTGGCTGGGGCCGCCCGCCATCCAGAGGAGGAGGACGCTCTTGCCGCTCGGGGCGCCGCGTTCCTGGGCCTGGAGGAGGCCGGGGAGCGTCAGGCCGGCGAGTCCCGCAATGCTCGCCTTGAGCATGTTGCGGCGCGACAGCAGCGTCAACCCCTCGCGCGTGCGGGCGTTGAAGGAACGGAAGGCATGCGAATGCGCGTGAGGAGCCATGCGAGTTTTTGCTCCGGCGGGTGTGATTGCCTCACTTTACCGGGGAGGCCGTGGCGTGAGCAAGGGAAAAGCGTTCCGGACGTCGAGAGAACGCGGGTGTACGTTACGACTTCGACATGGCCGCTACGATCCCCCTTTCTCTGCCTGCAAGATCCAGCGGGCAGACGCGTCGCGGCGTCAGCTCCATGACTGTCACGCCGCCCACGACCGGCGCCTATCGCATCTTCGCCGGGTCGGGACGTTCGCTCTGACGGTCGTCGATCGGCCTTCTTGACGCCGCTTCATTTCGCGGGTTGCAGCAAAGCCTGCACGATTTCGAGGACGCGCTCCGGCGTTTGCGGCGGGACGACATAGGCTGCGCCAAGGTCCCAGGCGAGAGCGGCGAGGTTGGGGTGGGGCGCGTCGAGCACGACAACAGCGGGGATCTCGGGCAGAAGCCGCGTCGTCTGTTCGAGGAGGTTGCAGTCGTCTTCGAGGTCGCGGCCGAGGTGGAGGACGAGGACGCCGGCGCCGGCTTCGAGGAGGAGGTTGAGGCACGCTTTGGGGTCGCGGACTTCCCGCAGCCAGATCGATCCGGCCTGGGCGAGGAGGCGGAGGCTGTCGAGGAGCGGGGGGGCCAGGTTGTAGGCCAGGAGTTGGGCGTGGCGCATCGGATTGTCTTGGGTTGGATGGTGAGCGGGCGTCAGGGATCAAGGCGTCACGGCGCGTCCTCATCTTTGGGCGCCTGGATGCCGAGGGCCTCGATGCGGCGGAGGAGGCGGGGGCGCCAGATGCCGAGGAGGTCGCTGGCCTTCTTCTTGTTCCCGCCCGCGAGGCGGAGGGCGGTCTCGATCATGCGGCGTTCGACGGTTTCCAGTGCCTGATCGAGCGGCAGTTTCTGCTCGGGCGGGGAAGCGGCAGAGCGGAGGTAAAGGGGCAGGTGGTCCGGCTCGATGGCGGCGGGGCCGCTCTGGCGCAGCGTCGGGATCAGGACGCGGCTCAGCTCATGGAAGGCGCCGGGCCAGGCGTGCAGGCGGAGGATGGCGAGGGCCGCGTCGCTGACGCCGTGCCAGGGGAGACCGGCTTGCGTCAGGCGGCGGGCGAGGACGTCGATGAGGCGGGGCAGCTCGCTCAGGCGCTCTCGCAGCGGCGGAACGGTCAGCGTGAGGGGGCTCAAGCGATAGTAGAGGGTGTCGAGCAGGCGGCCTTCGCTCAGCTCGGCGGCCGGGTCGCCGCGCAGGCCGGCCATGAGTCAGACGCCCAGGTCTTCGCTGTCAAGCCATTCGGCGATCTGCGCTTGCAGTTCGCGCGGCAGGGCGGAAGGCTGCTGGAGGAGAATCACGCCGAGCGGCGACGGGCGGTCGTCCTTCGCGCGGCCTTCGGTCGCGCGCCTCGACACGGAGGTTAGCAGATCGGCCACGGCATGAGGCGGCAAGCGTTCGCAGTCGAGGCGGGCGAAGAAGCGCTCCCGCCAGGGGCTGAGCTGGTGAATCGTCCGCGCCAGGCTCTCCTTGCCGCTGCCGCGCTCCCCGACGATCAGCAGCGGCAATCCGGGCCGGGCCGCGGCGAGGCGGATCTGCTCGCGCAGGCGCTGGAGCGCGGGAGCGTCTCCTTCCCAGTCCTCCAGCGTCCAGCGGCGCCGCTCCCGATAGGCGAGGCATTTCTCGGGCAAAGGGCCTTCGAATGGACCGGCGCGGGATCCCGCGTCGTCCCCGACCGGCTTGACGACGCCGACCACGCCGAGCAGCTTGTCGCCGGCGCCCAAGGGCAAGTAGGCGACGATGACGGCCGACGCCTCCCGGCCGATCGCGGGCAAGAGCCGCCGGCTCTCACAGGATCGTCCCTTCCAGACCTCGGGAGGCGGGGCGAGGGCGCCGAGGATCAGCTCGGTCTTTTCCGCGAGGACGCGGCGCGGCCGGCGGCGGCACGACATGCCGCGCACCTCCTTGAGCAGAAGGCCGGTCGCCTTTTCCCAGGCGCGGTTGACGAAGACGAGGCGGCGGCGGGCGCTGAGGAGAAAAACGGCCTCATCGCTGCGCTGGAACCAGGCTTGCCAGCGGAAATCAAGATCGGAGGCGACGTCCTCGGGGGGCATGGCGCAGGAGACGTTATGGGGTTCGGAATGGAAGCATTCTACCGCATCCCTGGGCGTCACGACAGGACGGGGGCTGAAAGGACGGGGGCCGAGCGAGACCGGTTCGGCGCCTGCCAAAGAAAGTTATGTCAAAGTCGACGGTCGGGAAACGAGCTGCGTCCGCTGCGTCCGCTGCCTCCCCTTTTCCGGCCCGTGCTTCTTACACGGAGTTGAGCGACAGCGGCAGCCAGCGTGTCCGGCCGACGGCAAAGGCGAATCAGGCTGAACAAGAAGTCGCCCTCTTGCGTTGTGCGAACCATGCGTGAACGTCTTCTCCGCGCCATCTCCGCGCCAACTCGTTTGGCGCGGAGGCCACCAACCCAACGTCATGCCACGTTATAGGTTGCGCCGACGACATGGGGTCCACGCCACCGCGCCACACCCCACCCCAGGGCCTTGCCGGCGCCGCCTCGTTTCATTCATTTCGACAGGGCCCAGTTACTGAGATGCACGACACATGCACAACCACATTGACAATCACGATTGCGCCGCAACACATAGAGCAACGTACACGTTAACGTCCGATCTGCTCCGTATCGACCACGAGCATCCGACGCCACTCACAACCAACGTCGCCACACCGTCTTCCGCCGCCTCCTCAACAATCCGCCCACACTCCCTTCTCCCCACCCGCGCGACGACACGCGATGACACCACCGCCAAAAGCGCCACCACAACTCTCCCGCAACCAAGCTTGATTCCGCGGCCCCGCTTGATCCGGCAGGGTGGTGGAGAAGCCACGGCGCGCGCCTCTCCACGGGCTTTGCAACGAAACGGGGACTGTCCCTCTCCCGCCTCGCAAAAACCTTGGTCCTTCTTGCAAGATCTCTAGGGACTGTCCCCGTTTCGTTGCAAAGCCCTCTCCACGCTCGCCCTTGCCGCTTCCCAAGATGTCAAAGACCGACCGTCCCCCAGAGCGAGACCTCACCGCTACTCACAACGACATGGCAGGGCCGCCGCGGTGAGCACCTTGATGTAGACCTCCTGCTGCTCGCGGTCGCCCGATCCCACCGCCTCGCGCGGTCTACTGCGCGACCCCGGCGTCGTCCCCGCCGCGGGCGGTGCTCATCGAGCGCGTAGGCCTCTTCTCGAAGACGTGAAAGGGAGGGCGGAGCCGGGGGTCAGGACTTCGCCAGAAACAAAGGGTCCCGTCACCTTTTCTTTCTCGCCTCGGGCCAATCGACCCTGCCTCCACCGGGGCGCCCAAAGAAGGGGCGAGGAAAGGGGGGATGATTAAAACGAGCTGCGTCCCCTTTTTTCTCCCAGCAGCGGCAATCCGGGCCGGGCCGCGGCGAGGCGGATCTGCTCGGCGGGGTGGCATGCTTCACAGGCGGGCGGGCGGGGTGGCATGCTTCATAGGGAGGGCGCCATGCTTTCGCGGGCCCCTCGCGGTGTCAGCGTGCTGTCAGTGACACCGCGAAAGCATGTGCAGCGTCAACAACCCCTACGCCTCCCGATCTGATGGAGCCACCGCGGCGGGGTGGCATGCTTCATAGGGAGGGTGCCATGCTTTCGCGGGCCCCTCACGGTGTCAGCGTGCTGTCAGTGACACCGCGAAAGCATGTGCAGCGTCAACAACCCCTACGCCTCCCGATCTGATGGAGCCACCGCGCAAGCATGCGAGCGATCGTCCTCTTGCGGCTCACTCGCGTTCGATTTACTCTGCCTGTGGCACTGAAAAGGAACCTCGTTGTTGGGCGCTCCACATGCTTTCGCGGTGTCACTGACAGTATGCCGACACCGCGAGCGGTCCGCGAAAGCATGGCACCCATGGCGCCCCCTATCAGGCATGCCACCCGGCCGCCGAGGGGCAAGTAGACGACGATGACGGCCGACGCCTCCCGGCCGATCGCGGGCAAGAGCCGCCGGCTTTCGCGGGATCGTCCCTTCCAAACCTCGGGAGGCGGGGCGAGGGCGCCGAGGATCAACTCGGTCTTCTCCGCGAGGACGCGGCGCGGTCGGCGGCGGGCGCTGAGGAGGAAAACGGCCTCATCGCTGCGCTGGAACCAGGCCTGCCAGCGGAAATCAAGGTCGGCGGGAGCTTCGTCTGGGCGCATGGCGCGGGTGACGTTGGGGCTGGGAATGGAGGGCATTCTACCGCATCCCAGGGCGCCACGAAAGATTGGCCTCAGCGTCCGCGTGCCGACCGTTCAAAGCGGCTCGGCGGCCTCGCGGGTTTTTGTTGTCCCGCGGCCGGCTTGTGGTATCGTGAAGCCCTCACGAAGCACCCCCGAGTTCGAGGTCGCCATGAGACGCTGGGTCTTTCTCTGCTGCCTTCTCGTTTCTGCGTCGCCGGGATTTGCCGGCGAGTCCATCCGCCTGGCCAACCGCCCGGCCCTGTCGCCGGACGGGCGTTTCGTCGCCTTCGACTGGAACGGCGACCTGTGGATCGCTTCGAGCAGCGGTGGCGAGGCCAGGCAGCTCACGTCGCATCCCGGCCGCGACAGTCAGCCCAGGTTCGCGCCGGATGGCAAGGAGATCGCGTTCGTCAGTGATCGTGAGGGGAGCCCGCAGGTGTTCACGTTGCCCGTCAGCGGCGGCGTCCCCCGGCAACTGACCTTCCACACCGCCGGCGCCGTCGTCGAGGATTGGGCGCCCGACGGCAAGGCGATCCTCATCAAGGCGACGCGCGATCACTTCTGGCGGCATGGCGAGCGCTTCTTCACGATCAATCCCGCCGAGCGCTCCGCCGAGCGCTTGCTGTTCGACGACTACGGCGCCGACGCCACCTTCTCGCCCGACGGCAAGAAGGTACTGTTCACGCGCGAAGGGGAGGGATGGTGGCGCAAGGGCTACATTGGCTCGCGCGTGGCGCAGGTATGGCTGTATGACCGGGAGGCGCGGACGTTCACCAAGGTCCTGCACCAGGACTTCGGCTGCCGCTGGCCGCTCTGGAAGCCGGACGGCCAGGGCTTCTACTACGTCGGCGAACACGCCAAGGGCGCGAACCTGTTCCTCTACGACTTCGCCACCAAGAGCGCCAAGCAACTCACCAGCTTCGCCGAGGAATCCGTCGTCTTCCCCGCCATCGCCCGCGACGGCTCGAAGATCGTGTTCCGCCATCTCTTCGACCTCTTCTGTCTGGAACCGGCAAGCGGGGCAATCAAGAAGCTCGACCTGCACCACAATGCCGACCGTGCGGTGAAGCGGTCCGAATACCGGACGCTCACGACGGCGAGCGCCGCCGCTTTCTCGCGCGACGGTCTCGAAATCGCGTTCGTCGCCGGCGGCGACCTCTGGGTCATGGACACCGAGCTGCGCGAGCCGCGCCAGATCACGCGCACGCCGTACGACGAATCGAACCCGCTCTTCACGCTCGATGGCCAGGGCATCCTGTACGTCAGCACAACCGGCGACCGCTTCGCCATCTCCCGCGCCGAGCGCGGCGAGCCGGGGAAGTTCTGGTGGCAGAACAGGAACTTCATCACGAACGACCTGCTCACGATGCCGGAGGCGCCGGCGCAGCTCAAGCTCAGCCCGGACGGCAAGCGCCTGGCGTACGTGCTCGGCCGGGGCGACCTGTGGCTGCTCGACCTGGAAACCCGCAAGCCGCGCCGCGTCTTCGCCGGCTGGAACGCTCCCGATTTCGACTGGTCGCCCGACGGCAAATGGTTCGTCTACGGCCAGCTCGACTCCGAGTTCAACCGCGACATCTGGATCGTCCCCAGCGACGGCGCCGGCAAACCCTACAACGTCTCGCGCCACCCCTATGCTGAGTACGGACCGGTCTGGTCCCCCGACGGCAAGATGGTCGCCTTCGCCGGAAAACGCGCCAGCGGCGACCGGGGCTCGCACCTCTGCCTCGTTTTCCTCAATCCCGACGACGACGAGCGCACCGCCCGCGACCGCATGCTCGACAAGGCGCTCGACAAGATGAAAGCCCGCACCCCCGGCTTCAAGGGCGCCAAAGACGAGCCGAAGGAAGTGAAGAAGGCCGGAGCGCCGGAAGTCGACATCGACTTCGAGCGGCTGCACGAACGGGTCAAGCGCATCGACCTCGGCGACGGCGTCGCCACCACGCTCTTCTGGGCGCCCGATTCGAAGAAGCTCGCCTTCACCGGGAACTTCGAGGGCAAGGCCGGCACGTTCACCATCGACATCGGCGACTCGCTCACCCCCAAGCCACTCACGACCACCCTCGGCGCCGATCCTGTCTGGCTCAAGACCGGCAACCAGATCGTCTGGCTTGTGAATGGCGTGCCGACCAGCACCTCCGGAGTCGCCGCCCCTCCAGCGGCGGCAGCGACCACGCCCGCCCCGACGACCCCGACGCCGTTTCCGAAGAAGGGCTTCGGCAGAGCAGGCGGCGGCGCCACGCCGACCGTCACGCCGGGGGGCGGCTACACGTTCTCCGTGCGGCAACAGCTCGACCTCGCAAGCCGCAATGCCGCCATCTTCGATACCTGCTGGCGCATCATGCGCGACCACTGGTACGACGGCAATCTCGGCAACAGCGACTGGGACAAGGTCCGCGCCAAGTATCGCCCCATGGCCGCCCTTGCGCCCGACGGGGAAACCGTCACTACCCTGGTCCAGATGATGCTCGGCGAGCTGAACGGCTCCCACCTCGGCTTCACGTTGACAGTCGCGGACAAGAAGGTGGCCGAGCCGCGCGACGCTACCGGACACCTCGGCGCCCGCTTCGACTTTTCCTTCGCCGGCCCGGGCCTCAAGGTGCGCGATGTCCTCCCCGGCGGACCAGCCGACAAAAAGCGCAGCCGCCTCGCCCCCGGCGACATCGTCCAGAAGATCGATGGCGTCGCCGTCAACCGCGATACCGACCTCACCACCCTCCTCAACGGCCCCGCCGACCGCGAGGTCAGCCTGCTCGTACAAGGTCCGGACGGCAAGACGCGCGACGTCGTGCTCCGCCCCCTCTCCTACGCCGCCGCGCAAATCCTGCTCTACGAGCACTGGGTGCGGCACAATCGCAAGCTGGTGGCCGAGGCGTCGAAGGACCGCCTCGGCTATCTGCACATCAGCGCCATGGCGATGCCCAACTTCCGCAAGTTCGAGGAGGAACTCGTCTCCCAGGGCAGCGGCAAGGACGGCCTCATCATCGATGTCCGCGAGAACCCGGGTGGCTCCATTACCGACCACCTGCTCACCGCCCTCACCCAGCCCGACCACGCCATCACCGTCCCGCGCGGCGGCGAGCGGGGCTACCCGCTCGACCGCAAGGTCTACGTCTCGTGGCACAAGCCGATCATCGTGCTGTGCAATCAGAACAGCGGCAGCAACGCCGAGATTTTCAGCCACGCCATCAAGACGCTGAAGCGCGGCCAGGTCGTCGGCGTGCCCACTGCCGGCGCTGTGGTGAGCACCGGGGTCGCCCAGGTCATGGACGTCGGGACCCTCCGCCTCCCCACCCGTGGCTGGTTCACGATCAACGACGGCGAAGACATGGAAAAACATGGCGCCGTCCCCCACCATGTGCTCTGGCCGGCCGCCGGCGAACTACCGCAGGGCCGTGACGCGCAGCTCACCAAGGCGATCGAGCTTCTGGAGGCGGATGTGCAGGCGTGGCGCGAGCGGCCGCAGCCGAAGTTACGAAAGGCGACGGAGCGGCGGTGAATCTTGGCGGCGAGGAAGACGGTGGGGCAGGCGGCCTCGCCTGCCGGACTTGGGCGGCCTCGCCCGGCGGACCCGGCAGGCCAGGCGGCCTGCCCCACGCGGTCTGGGGTCCGGCCATGGCGCCCAACCCAAAAATCAAGCTGTGACAACGCACTAGCCGCGGGGCCAGAGGATGGCGTCGACGACCCAGATGACGGCGCCGATGGAGACGAGGAAGAGGGCCATGCGCAGCCCCCAGCGCAGAGCTTCGTGGCAGATGCTGGGCCACTCCTCGTAGCGCGTGGCGCTGTAGACGAGGCTGATGAGGACGATGAGTAGCGGCAGGTGGTAGTAGACAGCGAGGTTCATGATTTGGCCGGCTCCACCAGGGGCTTCTCGGGCAGGTGCTTGTCAGCGGGTTTCTTGGGGAGGCGTCGGGCGCCGAAGGCCGGACCGGCGACGGCGTCGTAGATAACGAGGATGTTGAGGACGCCGGCAATCACGGTATAGATCCAACCGATGTCCAGCGTCTTGTCACCGGCGACGATCTCACGATTGAGGGCGCCTTCCGGGCTGACGGAGGCCGGGAGAGGTTCGGGGAGGTTCTGGAGGCGGGCGAGGAGGTACTGCTTCTCGCGATACATCGGCTCGCGCTGGTAGTTGTGCAGGAAGGGGTTGCTTTCCGCGGCGGGGGTAGGCAGTTCATAGAATTGCCAGATGGCGGGCCAGGCGGCGACGCCGATGAAGAACTGACCGGCGTAGTGCCAGCGATAGTTGACGACGCTGAGAACCGGATTGTAGCTGCGGCGGATCGGCTCCCCGTTGGCGCCCTGCTCGACGGGGATCGGCAGATAGACGCTCTTCCAGCCCGCCATGGCCTGGCCGGCGTGAAACATGCCGAGCAGCACGATCATGAAGAAGAGGCCCTTGGCGATGCGGCCCTGCACGATCTGACCGAGGCCGGGGATCAGGAAGCTCAGGAAACCGGCCACCGGCGACAAAGTGGGGACCGGGTCGGCAGGACTCGTATCCGGCTGGCTCATGAAGCGCTCCGGGGGGGCGTGCGGCGTTTCGGTCTGGGAAGCTATTCGCGTGTCGGCGGCGGGTATTTGCCGCTTTCGTTCGCGCCAGACCAGAAGGGATTGTACGAGAGGTGTGTCAGCGGGTCCAACTCAACCAGTCGCGGACGAGCCAGCCGATGCCGAGAAGGATGAGGCCGAGGCCCGCGGCGCCCAGCGCGTTGCGACCCGCCGCGGTGCGGAGCCAGCGACCGAACGGGCCGAGGAAACGAGTGGCAAGATCGAAGAGGATGTTGAAGGCGATGAGGGGCTGGAGCAGGATGGTCCCGAGCGTGCGGCCGGCCATAGGGAGGAGGCGAACTTCCGGGACCTTGACCTCGAGCAGAGAGGGTGGAATGGCGTCGAGCGGCAGGTCGTCGGCGCCCCTGAAGGTGGTGAGAGTGGGCGTCGGCGCGGTCAGCTGAAATTCGGCGTGCGGCGGCTGGATGGAAACCGGAAGGTCGAGGCGTGGCGTGTCGACGGCGGTCGTTTCGCTGGGCGTCTCGATGGAGGACGCTTCGAAGGCGGCAGGGCCGGCCTCGGGCCCTTCGAGGACGGTGAGGGTCGCCGATACCTTGGGAAGGCGCGCCTTGGCTGCCTCCAGGCCGGGCGCGTCATCGGTGTCGCTCACGGGCAAGGCGAGCATCTTCTCCATGAGCTCGTCCAGCTCATCGAGCAAGCGCTTCGTGCTTTGCAGCGAGGACGATTCGACTTTTGCCTGTCATGGTCCACCTCTTAAGGTAGGGCGGGCGCCGAAAGGTGTGTCCGAGGCCTTCAAACGCATGGCGCGCTGGAAAAAAGGCGGCAATTGAATGGACCGAGGGGACAGACACCTCTTCGTCGCAGTCCTTCCAGACCAGCGAGCTATAGTTAACCCGCGGAAAAAACCAGCCATGGCGGAGCGATTTTTCCTCGACCAGCCGCTTGCTCTCGGCCTGGTAGAGTTGAGCGGCCCGGAGGCGCGCCATCTCGCCCAGGTTCGCCGCTTTCGCCCGGGAGACGCGGTAACGCTCTTCAACGGGGACGGAAAGGAGTACGCCGGCCGGGTCGAAGCGATCGAGCGGCGTACCGTTCTTATCCAGCTTGACCAGACGATCGAGCCGCAGCGAGAGCTGCCGTTTACGCTTCACGTCGCTTCGGCGCTTCCCAAGGGAGACAGGGCGCAGTTTCTGGTGGAGAAACTTACCGAGATCGGGGCGGCGAGCCTCACGCCGCTCGTTTGCCACCGGAGCGTCGTGCAGCCGGGAGAAGGGAAGATGGAGAAGCTGGAGAGGTACGTCGTCGAGGCGAGCAAGCAATGCGGGCGAAACGTGTTGATGCAGGTCGAAGAGCCGACGGTGTGGGCGAACTTCCTCGGGCGGCGTGCATCAGGAGAGGTGATGTTGCTGGCCCATCCCGGGGAAAGCGTGGCCGCGCTTCCTGTGCTCGCGCCGGGAAGCGTTTGCCGCATCGCGATTGGTCCCGAGGGAGGCTTCACGGATGAGGAGACGCGGCTTGCGCTGGAGGCGGGTTGGCGACGTGTCTCGCTGGGGCCGCGCATCCTGCGCGTCGAGACGGCGGCGCTGGTGCTGGCGGCGTGGGCTGTGGCGTCAGGCGCGGCGCAGGCGTAGGCCGAAGCCGCCGGGCCGATCGCTGAGGATGAGGGTGTCGCCTTCGATGCGATAGAATTGACGGCCGCCGCCGGGTCCGAGGGGCATGCCGCCGAAACCGCCCGCGGGCAACGTGATCTCGATGGAGTTGGCGTCGATTGTCTTGTACCGCATGCGCGTGGACATGGGGCCCGCGTTGACGATGACCTCGCCGCCGCGCGTGAACTCCATGGTGACGTCGAAACCGGGAAAGCCGCCGGGGACGTCGGCCATCTTCCAGCGGCCGACGAGAGGATTGCCGCCGCCGAGAAGCACGACCAGAAGGACAACGACACCGCCAATCAGCAGCAGGCCGCCGCCGATCGACAGGCCCAAAACAAGGCCGCGCCGGGAGCCGGTCCTGCGCCGGCGCGGCGGGTCGAAGTCATCGTCCCAATCGCGGGCCGCGTCCCGGGGGTCGGCGTCGCGGGAGCGGGTGGCGCGGGAGTCGGGGGCGCGACGGCGCGGACGGCGATCATAGTCGTCCTCCTCGCGACCGCGCGGCGGTTCGTCGTAGGCGTGCGCGGGAAGCGCCGTGGGGACGTCGAGAGAGTCTTCCGGGTAAGGCTGCGCCGCCTGCGCGGCTTGTTGGGGCGGCGCAGCGAACGCCGGGCGCGGCGCCGCGCTCGGCGTCACGATCGATTGCTCCATCATCGGCTTCATGGCCGGGATCAGCAGCTCATGCCGGCACTTGGGACAGAGGCTCTTCTTGGGCTGCGGCGGCGGCGTGTAGCGCAACTGCGCCTGACATTGCGGACAGATAAGGATTTCGGACACGAGTCGACTCGCCCAAGAGGTTAGAAGAGACTCCATGTTAACGTGACGCCGTTTCGACCGCAAGCTCCGCGGGACGACGCACGTGCCGTGCGGCTCCGTGCGGCTCGAATTTTCGCCGGGTCAGGGCTAGAATACAGAGGCGCCCAGGCCCGGCGCCCTTCGAGATCAGCACCCATGAAAGACGGCGTCACGAGTATGTCGCGCATCCCCCGCGAAAAAGACCATCCTCTCCATCGGCCGGTGGATCGCGGCCGAATCGAGGCGGCGGTGCGCGAGATCCTGCTGGCGGTGGGGGAGGACCCGGATCGCGAGGGACTGCGCGAGACGCCCGAACGCGTCGCTCGCATGTACGAGGAGATGTTCTCGGGGTTACGGCAGGAGGCGGCCAGCGTCTTGAGCAAGACGTTCGTCGAGAAATACGACGAGATGGTGCTCGTCAAGGACATCACCTTCGACAGCGTTTGCGAACATCACCTGCTCCCCTTCTTCGGCAAGGCGCATGTCGCCTACCTGCCCAACGGCAAGATCGTGGGCCTCTCGAAGCTGGCCCGCGTGGTCGAGATCCTGTCCCGGCGGCCGCAGGTCCAGGAGCGGATGACCGAGGAACTCGCCGACCTGGTCATGAACGAGCTGGACGCGCGTGGCGTCGGAGTGGTGCTCGAAGCGTCTCACACGTGCATGTCAATCCGCGGCATCCGGAAATCCGGCAGCGTGTGTACGACCAGCGCCATGCGCGGCACATTCCGCAGTAACCTGTCGACCCGGGCCGAGCTGATGGCGCTGATCAATACCGGCAAGTAGCGTACTTCGTGAGTCTTCGAGCTGAACGTGACACCCGTTCGGCTCGGAAAGTGAGGATATGCTCGTCTCGTTTTGTCTGCGGCTGGCCTGGGGATTGATCGCCTGCACGC
The DNA here is from genome assembly GCA_046350295.1 of Gemmataceae bacterium. GTDB lineage: Bacteria > Planctomycetota > Planctomycetia > Gemmatales > Gemmataceae > JAXMAR01. The sequence continues at coordinate 4,936 of JAXMAR010000020.1, read as the reverse complement.
TGTTCCTGCCCGCCGCGGTCGTTCCTCCCCGCTTTTTTCGCGTGCAGTACCTGGCGACCCTGGGCCTCCTCGCGGTCGCCGCGTTCTTTCTGCGCGAGCAAGGGGACTGGGCCGTATGGCTCAGCCTGGGGGGCGCGGCGGCGCTCGCTTTCGCCGGGTCCGTGATCTGGCACCTCGACGGGGCGCCTGGGGGACGCAGTCTCGGTTTCTTGAGCGGCGCCGCCCTCAGCGCCGCGCTGGTTTTCGGGGGCGCCGCCGCTCGCGAAGACGTCCGACCGGCGGCGGGGCCGCCGAGCACGCACGGCGCGGAAGCATGGGCGATCGCGGATGATTTCGCCGCCGGCGCCGTCCTCGGCAGCGCCACCACCGCCATGCTGATGGGGCACTCCTACCTGATCGCGCCGGCGATGTCGCTGACGCCTCTCTTCCGCTTGCTCGCGGCGCTGGGCGTCTCCCTGACCATGCGTGCCGCCCTCGCCGCTGTTGGCCTCTGGTTGTGGACACGGGGGTCCGGCACGGCTAATCTGGAAGGAGAGATGCTTCTCTGGCTGCCGGCCCGCTGGATCCTCGGGGTGCTCGCCCCCTTTTTTCTGGGTTGGATGGCCTGGGAGACAGCGCGAATTCGCTCCACGCAATCGGCGACCGGCATCCTTTACGTTGTTACTATCGTTTGCTTCCTCGGCGAGCTGACGAGCCAGCTACTGGTCAGTCGCACGGGTTACTTCCTCTGAAAAGTCCCGCATCGTGAAAGTTCGTTTCCCCTGCCCTAACTGCGATCAGCCTTGTGCTCTCGATCTATCCATCGGGCACGATTGGCAGTGCGCGGCGTGCGACCAGCGCCAGCGTATCGAGCAGGCCGATCCGGCGCTCAGCGCATGCCCCGTGTGCGGCAACCACGAGCTCTACAAGAAGAAGAACTTTCCGCACTGGCTCGGCATGTCTCTCCTGGTGCTCGCCTGCGTCGCCTCGGTCATCGCCTACGGGCTCTACGAGAAGTGGCTCACCTGGGCGATCCTGATCGGCGCCGCCGTTTTCGACGGCATCCTCTATCTCTGTGTCGGCGATGTCGTCGTCTGCTATCGCTGCAATGCGCACTACCGCGGCGCGGCGACGACGGCGGCCCACCCGCCCTACGAGCTGACGATCGGTGAACGCTACCGGCAGGAACGCATCCGCCGCGAGCAGATGAAGCTGGGGTCGTGACGCCGACACACTCCAGGCGCTTCGCAAGACACTGATCCTTGCGCTCGCCTCCGCACCTGAGTCAACCGTGGACGAACAACAGCGCGGCCGCATCCGGGACGATCTGAAAGGATTCTTCCGAGGCGATCTTCTCTTCGACGACCTGCCGCGCTCCCTTTACAGCACCGACGCCAGCATTTTCCAGGTCATGCCTGCCGGAGTGGCGCTGCCCCGGGATGAGGAGGATCTGTGCGCCTTGGTCCAGTACGCGCAGCGGCAGGGAGTTCCTCTTGTCGCGCGCGGCGCCGGCACCGGCCTGGCGGGCGAAAGTCTCGGTCGCGGTCTCATTGTCGATCTCAGTCGGCATTTTCGCGGCATTCTCGAGGTCGGCCCCGATACGGTCCGCGTGCAGCCGGGCGTCGTCCTCCACACGCTCCAGGCGCGTCTCAAGGCGCTGGGGCGACGCTTCGCTCCCGACCCGGCCAGCGGCTACGCCTGCACGATCGGCGGCATGCTCGCCACCAACGCTTCGGGCGCCAACGCGCTCACGCACGGTTATACCCGCGATCACGTTGAATCGCTCCGTATCGTCCTCGACAACGGCGAGGCTGCGAGCGCTGGCCGCATCCCGCTGCCATTGCCCGCTCCGACCGGCTGCGCCCACCTCAACGGGATTCTGGAAGCCCTCGTGCCGCTCCTGGAGGCGAACCAGACGTTGATCCGTTCGGCCCAGCCGGCCACGCGCTTCAATCGTCTGGGATATCTGTTGACGGATGTCTACGGCGCCGCGGCCGTTGACCTGCCCAAGCTCCTCATTGGCTCCGAAGGGACGCTTGGCATCTTCACCGAGGCGACTCTGCGCACCGTCCCGTTGCCGGGCGCCGCCACGTCCGCCCTGCTCGCCTTCGCCCGCCTCGAGCAGGCCTTGCTGGCCGCCCAGGCGCTCGCCCCTCTCCGGCCCGCCAGCTGCGACCTGCTCGACCGCCGGCTATTCGCCCTGGCGCGCGGCAAGGAAGGCTCGAGCGCGGCTTTGTTCTTCCCGCCCGTGGCCGAGGCGGTCCTGCTGGTCGAGTTCGAGGCGGACTCGGCGGCGGAGGCGCAGTCCCGCCTAACCCATGGCCTGGGGCGGTTGGAAGCGGTCGGTTTGGCGCCCCTTCTTCTCCGCGGCGAAGAGAGCGCCGAGTTGCTCGACGTGCGGCAACTGCGCGACGCGATCATGCCAAGCCTGTACGCAGTGAAAGGAGGCGCCCAGCCGGCGCCGTTGATCGAGGATGTGGGGGTACCGCTGGATCGAATGGCCGAGTATGTCTTCCGGCTCCAAGAGGTCCTCAAGGAGCACGAGATTTCCGCGACGTTCCTGATCCATGCGACCAGCGGTCAGGTCCACGCCCGGCCGTTTCTCGATCTGACGAACCCGGAGCACGCTTCGCGTTTGATCGACATCGCCGAGAAAGCGCACGCGCTGGCCCTCAGCCTGGGCGGAACCGTGAGCACGCAGCATGGCGCCGGGTTGGCCCGGACCGCCTGGGTAGCACGACAATACCCGACGCTTTATCCGGTTTTGCGCCAGATCAAGGCCATCTTCGATCCGCGCGGCATCCTCAATCCGGGCAAGATTGTCGACCCCGACCCTCAGCTTGGCGCCTGGCCGCTGCGTGCGGCGACCTCCGACGCCGGCACGGCCTGGCGGCTCGATTGGCGTGAAGGTGAGGCGTCGGCGGAGATCAACCACTGCAACGGCTGCGGCGCGTGCCGCACCGAGGCCCCGGAGCAGCGCATGTGCCCGATCCTTCGCGCTGACCCGCGCGAGGAGGCGGCGCCGCGCGCCAAGGCCAACCTGCTACGGCATCTGCTGGCGACGCCGGAAAACGCGACCCGGCTTGCGGCGAGCGAGACACGACAGCTCGCTGACCTGTGCGTCAATTGCAAGATGTGCGCCCACGAGTGCCCGGCGCGTGTGAATATTCCCAAGCTCATGCTCGAGACCAAGGCCGCCTACGTCGCCCAGCACGGTCTGGAGCGGGGCGATTGGCTCTTCGCCAACCTCGAGCGTGTGCTGCGCTGGGGTAGCATCCTCGCCTTTCTCGCCAACTTCATGCTCCGTAGCAGCCTGTTCCGCTGGCTCCTGGAGAAAATGTTCGGCCTGGCCGCGGCGCGGCGCTTGCCACGCATCGCACGTCGTAGCTTCTGGCGAGTCGCGAAACGCAACGGCTGGCGTCAGCGCAAGGACCGCGGCCGGCCCAGCGTCGTCTATTTCCCGGAACTTTACGTCGCCTATGTCGAGCCGGAGCTGGGCGTGGCCGCCTGCCGCGTGCTCGAGCACAACGGCTTCGACGTCTACGTGCCGCCGGGCCTGCGCTCCAGCGGCGCGGAGGCTCTCGTGGCCGGAGACGTGGAGACGGCACGCGAGCGGGCGCGGACCAACCTGCGCGTGCTCGCCGACCTGGCACGCGAGGGCTTGCCGATCGTCTGCTCCGAGCCCACCGCGGCTCTCATGCTCCGCCAAGATTATCCCGACCTGGGGAACGACCTCGACGCGCAGCTCGTCTCCAAGCAGGTGATCGAGTTGATGGCGTTCCTAGGCGCCTTGCGCCGCGAAGACCGGCTCCGGCTCGATTTCCAAGCACTCAGCCTGCGCGTCGGCCACCACGTTCCATGCCACATCAAGGCGCTGGGCGGCGGTACGGAGGCGTCGGATCTGCTGCGTTCGATCCCCGGCCTGACGGTCGATACGCTGGATGTGAGCTGCTCGGGCATGGCAGGCACGTACGGACTCAAGGCCAGGAATGTCACCGCGTCGCTGGCCGCTGGGAGGCCGATGCTCGAAGAGTTGCGTACCGCCGCGCTGGAGGTCGGCGCGTCGGAATGCTCCAGTTGCCGCCTCCAGATGGAGAACGGCGCCGGCAAGCGGACGCTGCATCCGGTGCAGTACCTGGCGCTGGCCTACGGGCTCACGCCCGAGCTGGCGGCGCGCCTGAAGCAGCCGATCAAGGGGAAGGTGCTGGGATGACCGTGCGTGTGAAGCTTTTCGCCCGGGCCCGCGACCTGGCGCGGAGCGATTATCTCGATATCGAGCTTGCCGAAGGGCAGACGGTGGCGGATCTGCGCCGGGCGGTTGTCGTCCAATGTCCGACGCTGGCCGGCCTGGCGCCTCGGTGTCTTTTGGCCGTCGACAACGAGTTTGCCGCCGACGAGGCGATGCTGGGTCCGAATCAGGAGATCGCCCTGCTGCCTCCCGTGAGCGGCGGGTAGAATACAGGAATGGTGCGACTCACGCGAGAGCCGATCGACTACCACGCCCTGACCGAGAAGGTGCGCCGCGGCGATTGCGGCGCCGTTGTCACCTTCCTCGGCACGGTGCGTGACCTCACCGGCGACCGCCGCACGATCGCCCTCGACTACGAGGCGTATCCGGGGATGGCCGAAAAAAAAATGGCCGAGATCGAGGCCGATACGCGGGCACGCTGGCCGGTTGGCGACATCATGCTGGAGCATCGGCTTGGCTATCTGGAAGTCGGGGAGATCAGTGTCGCCGTCGCCGTGAGCTGCCCGCACCGGGCCCAGGCCTTCGAGGCCTGCCGCCACGCCATCGACCGCCTCAAGGAGCTTGTCCCCATCTGGAAAAAAGAGAATTGGTCCGATGGCGCCACGGAATGGGTACATCCGGGCGCGGAAGAAAAGACCTGACCAAAGAGGCGAGCCCGGACGGCATAGGCCCCCCGGTCACGCCGCCCAATCGATACATGAGCGACCT
>JAXMAR010000019.1:0-119155 GCA_046350295.1 Gemmataceae bacterium | reverse complement strand
TCGGCGGCGGCGCCCTCCCGGCCGAGCTCGACGCCGACCTGGGCCCGTGCCAGCAGGGTCTGGGCCCGCTCGTAAACGGCGCCCTGCTCCTGGGCGACGGCGACACTGCGCTCGAAATAACGATAGGCGCGGGCGGGCTTGCCCATGATCGCGAGCAAAAGACCGCATTCGCGCAGGGCGTGGGGGTAGTTGTTGCGGAACTTGCGGGTGATGCGCAGTCCCTGGCGGGCGGCGCGCCAGGCGCGGCGCAACAACTCAGCGCGCTTGCCGGGGGTGAGGGCCGAGGTTTCCTGGGCCTGGGTGCGCAGCGCGGTGGCGAGCCACGGGAGGATGGGGGCGACCCAGGCGTTGCGGATGCCGGCGGCGGCGATCTGGTCGCGGGCGCGCTCGAGCACTTCGCTCGCCTTGTCGGCCTGCTTCGCATAGAAGAGGCGTACCCCCTCGGCAAGGAGCACCTGGGCGTTGCGCTGGACGTCGCCGGTGCTGCGCTCCATCTCCGCTTGAATGATCTGGGCGGGGATGCGGCCGAGAGCGGCGCGGGCCCAGACGTCGAGGCTGATGCCCGAGGCCTGCGCGTCGCCCAGTTCCTGACCGGACTGGTGCATGCGCCGCGCTTCGGCGAGTGCGCCGGCGAAATCGCCGCGATGATACAGGCTGGCGGCGATCTGGAAGCGGGCGATGTTCACTTCCCAGAAATCGCCGGTCCGCTCCAGGAGGCGCACCGCTTCCCGGCAACGGGCGATGGCGTCGTCGAAGCGCGAGGCGGCATAGAGCACGATGCCGTAAAAATGGAGCGATTGGCCCTGCCCCCACAGATCGCCGAACTGCTTGCGCATGGCCAGCGATTTTTCGGCGTAGGCGATGCCCCGGCCAAACCAGGCGAGCAGCGTCATGCCCGGGGCGTGCTCCGAATAGGCCTGGGCCAGCTCGGGCGTGGGCGGATAGCGCTCCGCCCGGTTCAGCTCGCGCAAGTGGGCCCAGAGCGCCGCGGCGGCGCCGCGATGGAACCAGTAAAGGTGAGCCAGACGGCTGTAAAGACGCAACGCCAACCGTTCCTTGGCGAAGCCCTCGAGCTTCTTGCGGCCAAGGAAGAACCGCGGACAGAGGCAGTGGAAAAACTGGACGATCGCCTCCCAGAGGACCATCACGACGAACGTGAAGGACCAGCGCGGCACGCGCCGGCCGAGCTGCCGGACGGCTTGCTCGATGCGCGCCGTGGCGACGCCGATATCGCCGCGCTTGAAGGCGAGCTCGCCCAGCTTGCCTTCGATCTCCGCCTGGGCCAGCTCGCCTTCGGCCAGACCCAGGGCCACCTCGAATTGCGCCGCCGCCTGATCGTAGCGGCCGCGCAGCATGAAGACGTCCCCCAGGCCTTCGGCGATGCGGAAGCGAGTGGTCTGGTCCTCGGCCGTGGCCCCGCGCTCGGCGATGCGATACTGCTGCTCGGCGACTTCGAGGGCATGGCGGGCTCGGGCCTGCTCGGCGGCGGCCAAGGCGTAAGCGCCTTGGATGGAGACCGGCAGCGTCGAAGTGGTAGGCCAGATCGAAGACGCGATCGGCCGCCTGGCTTTCCAGGTGCCGCGGCCTGGCGATGGAAGTCCTCGCGGACCTCGGGAGCGAGCGCTCGAGCACCCGACGCAGCTTGTCGCGGATGAAGGAGCAGCGTGTCTCGCCGGTCTTGGCCCAGATGATATGGCGGCGCCGCGCCTCGTCGAGGGCGGCGACGGCCTGGACCGGGGTCTGCTGGGCCAGCGTGGCGGCAACCAGGTCGAAATCCTTGCCCAGGACGGCGCCGGCCGAGAGAAAACTCAGCACGGCCGGCGGCAAGAGCCCATGCGACGCACGAGAAAGGCCGCCGCATGCCGCGACGACTGCACGCCCGCCAAGGCCAGAGGCTCGACGCGCCAGCCGCTCGCCTCGGCCACCAGGGCGCCCGATTCCACGAACCCCTGCAACACGGCGGCCGCCATGAACGGGCTGCCCTGCGCCAGCTCCTCGACGACGGCGACGGCGGTATCCGGGAGCGGGCCCGCCATCGACTCGGCGAGGCGACGAATGTCGCGTGGCTGGAAGGGGGGCAGACGCAAATGCCCATGAGGGGCTCAGGCCGCGCAGGCGATGGCCCGCGGAATCCTCGGAGCGGAAAGCGACCACCACCAGCGCAAGCGGCTGGACGTGGCCTGGGATCGCTACGCGGCCGCTGCGCGGCCAGGAGCTTGAGCTGCACCCCGCTCGGCCCACTCGGCAGTCGTCGAGCAGGATGAGCAAGCCGGTCGCTCGGGGGCTGGAGACGACGCGGAGCAGGGCCGCTAGGGCCTGAGGCTGCGCACCGCCGAAGGTTTCCGGCCGAGCACGCCTGTCGAGGCAACGCCCAGGTCGCGACCATCCTCGGGCAGGGCGGGCAGCAGACGGCTTCGCTGCTCGCCGAGGCGGCTCTGGATCGGTGGCTGAAGGCATGCTCGAAACCGCCGGCTTGCATCAACTCGGCGGCGGCCACCGACCAGACCTGAACGGCCGCGCTGCGCCGCTTGATCGAGGGCCTGGCCGCGAAAACACGGCAGCGGCCGCGGGCGCGCTGGGCCAGCTCGGTGGAGAAGGCCTTGCCGCCGCCGGATTCGGCTTCGAGGAAGATCAGGCCGCCTTCGCCGAGGCGGGCGAGATCGAGCTGCACGTCGAGCGGTGGCGTCGGCGTCGCGGCCGACGAAGGCGGGCTCGGTAAGACCGCGCCGCGCGCCCAGGCCGACGACGAGGGGCGGATCGGCGATCCCCTTCGATGCGCGGCGGCGATCTGGTCGAGGCCGCGCGGACCGCTTGAGCGCCTGGTAGCGGATCAGCGGGTCCTGCGCAGGAGCGCTGAATCACTTCGTCGAGGAAGGCGGCGCCGGATGCCCGAGCGGCGCCGCAGCTCGGGCGGCTTGAGCGTCATGTGCTGCCGTGGCACTTCGCCGACGCTCTGCATGGAGCGCGCTCGGCGAGGCATTCGAAAAGGACGACGCCGGCGGAATAGAGGTCGCGGAGCCGCTCGTCCGCTTCTTGATCGAGAAGGCCCGCCTGCTCGGGCGCCATGTAGCGGGCCGTGCCGACTGGCTGATCGCGGATCGAGGCCGAGGCGGGGCGTCGCGGGCGAGCCCGAAGTCGATGACCGTGGCCCGGCTGAGCGGATCGTCGACGATGATGTTGCCCGGCTTCAGGTCCCGGTGCAGGACGCCATGCTCGTGGACGTCCTCGAGCCGCCTTCTGCTGAGGCAGGTACGATGGTCAGCGTGTCGGCGACGCCGAGGGCTTCGCGTTTGATCCGATCTTGCAGCGTGGTGTGAGGCCCGGGAGGAACGGCATCACGAGGAAGAGCATGTCGTCGCGGCGACCGAACTCGACGAGCGCGCGATGTACGGACTCTGGATCTGGCGCAGCACCGCCGCTTCGTGCTCGAGCGGCATTCGTGCGCCGACTGAAAGGCCGCCGGTGGAAGCGGTCTTGATGATGACGCGCTGGTCTGGGCCCTGCCGAGGGCCAGCAGGAAGCCCGCAATGCTGTTCCCGCGCTGGAGGATGCGCAGGATGCGATAGCCGCTCGGAGAACATCATCCCCCGGAGAGGAGGAGATCGAGTTCAAGATCCTCGCCGGGCGCGAGCGGCATCGGATATCGAGGGGGAAATAGGTTGCCCAGATAGCCCATTCTTGCTGAGCTCTTACCAGTCTAGCTTATCGACGCCTTCGCGCTGTAAATTGCGGTTAATGCGAGTCTTCAACAGTGCTAAGGAAAAACCGAGCGGGCCGCGGGGGAAGAGCCCCTACAGACGGCATAACCGGACTATTTTCTGGAGCGTCGGCGTCACCGGCTATCAATGATGAGAGCGAGCCGGCCATCGTTGACCAGCTCCACTTGCATCATGGCGCCGAAGCCGGCCGGGGTGGCGACGGGGATGCCGAGGGCCTTCACCTTGTTGATGAAATCCTCGTAGAGGGGGTGGCGTGTTCGGGACCGGAGGCGTCGATGAAGTTGGGGCGGCGGCCTCGACAATCGCCGTAGAGGGTGAACCTCCGGCTGATGACCAGCATGATGCCGTTGACGTCACCGACGTCACGGTTCATCTTGCCCGCCTCGTCCGGGAAAGATGCGCAGGCCGACGATCTTCTCGGCGAGCCAGCGGCCTTGTCGATGGTGTCGGCGTGGGTGGATGAGCAGGACGAGGAGTTCGGGGCCGATGGCGCCGACGGCCCCGTCCCCGATCATGCGACTCGGCGCGCGTCACGCGTTGAACAACGGCCCGCATCGGTTATCCTCCCCCTATTTCCGGGCTCGGCGCCGCGGCTACAATTCGCGTCAAAGCTGAGAACGCATCATGAGCGAGCAGAAGCCGCAACTACACGAATTATCAGAAGAAGATTATCCAGCGTTATTATGGACAACAGCGACACGATTCAGCCGTGCTGCCTGGCGGAGCTGGTCGGCGAATTGTTTTTCGCCGAGGAAAAAGCAAGAACGGGTGTGGCAGCGGTGGAGAAAGGATGCGGCGTTTGAAGCTGCCTGCGCGTGATCGAGCACCTGATGAGGCAGGGCAAACCCACGTTGATCGCGGAGTTGGTGAAGGAGCTGGAAGGAAGAAGTGAATCGCGCTCAACGGGCACGGGCGGCGCGGAGCCAGATGTCGATACGCGTTCCCTTGCCCGGCTCGGTCTGTACGGCGACGCGGCCGCCGAGTTCCTCGACGATCTGCTGAACGACGGCAAGGCCGAGGCCGACGCCGCGCTCCTTGGTGGAGAAGAAGGGCTCGAACAGCCGGGCCCGCACCTCATCGGACATGCCGCTGCCGGTATCCGCGACGGTGAGGCGCACCCAGCCTTGCTTTTCGGGAGCGCCGTTGTCCTCGGGGGCTTCGGCAGCAGTGCCGATGGTGATGACGCCCTTGTCGGCGATGGCCTCGCGCGCATTCAGGCACAGGTTCATGAGGACCTGCTTGAGCTGCGTTTCGTCGCCGAGCACGAATAGCTCACCGCTGACCTGCCTCTCGAGCCGGATCGAGGCGGGGATGGCGCTTTGAAGGATCTTGAGGGCATGGACAACGACGGTGTTGAGGTCGACGGGCTCGGGCGGACGGTGCTTCTGCTTGCTGAAGGCGAGGAGTTGTCCGGCGAGATGTCCGGCCTGCTCGGCGACCTCTTCGATGCGATCCAGGTCGTGACGGGCGGCGTGTCCCTCGGGCAAGGCGCTGCGGGCCATGGCGGTGAGGCCGAGCATGACCGTGAGCAGATTGTTGAAGTCGTGTAGAGCGCCACTGGCGAGCCGGCCGACCAGTTCGAGACGCTGGGCCCGGCGCAGCTCCTCCTGGGCGCGGCGGAGGGCGGACAGATCGGCGAAGGTTGTGACCAGACGCGCGCCCCGGCTGTGGGGGGAAAGAGCGGCGCCGGCCGCGAGGGGCATGGCGTGGACGTAGAGCCAGCGGATGGTGGCTGAGTCCTTCTGACGCAAGCCCATGACGACGGCGCGAACGGGCGCTCCCAGGCGGAGGGCGCGCTGGTCCGGTTGCTCCTCGAGAGGGAGCGGGGCTCCGTCCTCGCGGAGGACGTCGGCGCCGGCGCCGAGCGAGGAGCGCTCGAGCAACTCGCCGCGCGACGCGCCGAGGATGGCGCAGGCGGCCGGGTTGCACTCGAGAATCGTCCCCTGCTGGTTCTGCACGACGACGCCGTCGGCCATCGTATCGAAGACGGCCCGCAGCCGCGCCTCGCTTTCTTTCCGTGCCTGCTCGGCGTGCTGGAGAGCGGTCAGGTCCTCGAGGACCCAGACGGCGGCGTCGGGCGCCGCGCCGCCGCCGAGGTTGACCGGAGCAGCCCAGGTGATGAGTGGGATGCGGCGGCCGTCGGGCCGGTGGACGACGATATCGTTGGCGCCGCAGGTGGCGCCTTCGTTCAGGGCGCGGGCGACCGGGAGTTCGTTGGCGGGATATTCGGAGCCATCGGGGCGATAAAGCCGGTAGACCTTGGATAGATGCTCCCAGCCGGCGGCGTTCTCCTCGCGCTGACCGAGAAGCTGGCGGGCGCGGGCGTTGACGAGAATCGGCTGGCCGCTGGGGCCTTGCACGAAGAAGACGCCCGTGGGCAAATTGGAGACGAGGGCCTGAAACATGTTGGAGGTGCGGCGCAGGCTGAGCGACAGGGCACGCTGCTCGCTGATGTCCTCGACTACGCCTTCCCACCCTTCGAACGCTCCGTCGGAACGATAGTTGGGCGCGAGGGTGTCGCGGACCCAGCGCTGCGGGCGCAGGCCCCAGTTGGAGAGGCGGCCGGCCTCCTGGGCGCCAGCCCCCTTCGCTTCGTGCGCGGGCGCATCGATCAGGCGATACTCGCAGGCGATCGTCTCGTTGCGCATGAGAAGCTGGGCCAGGGCAGCCACCAGGATCTCGCGGTCCTCGGGCAAGACGCGCTCGAGCCAGCCGGCGTAGGCCCCCATCAACTCCTCCGGGTCGCAACGGAACACACGGCGGGCCGCGCTGCTCACCAGCGTGACCTCGGCCTGGTCAAGCGGCATCATTTTCGCGCGAGTGGGCTGTTCCGTGTGCGGAAAGTGGCCGCGCGGCAAGCGGACGCTGTAAAGAACCACGGGGATCTGGCCCACCACCTGGCGATAGCGCGCCTCGCTGGCGCGGATCCAGCCGGCGGAGGCGCCGACGAGCAGGGCGGTGCTGCACTGGGCGAGGATGTTGCCCTGGAGCGGGCTGAAGGTGGCGGCGCGCAGGCCGAGGTGCGTCGCCAGCGCGAGGGCGGCGACGCCGCCGACCAGGGCGACGAGGGCGCCGCCGCGCAGCCCTTGCCTGAGGCTGGCCCAGACCACGAGCAGCAGGGAGAGCCCCCACAGAGTCCAGGCGGAGCCGCCTTCTGCCTTCATCGCCACGAGAACGGTCGTGAGAATGCCGGAGCCGAGGCACAGGCCGGCGGTCTCCAGAGCTTCGCCGATGGTCCAGTCGTCCGGCGCTGCGCCCCCGGGCAAGCTTTGCTTCGGCTCAGGCCGCGTCATGCGCAGACGGACCACGATCGGAGTCACGCCGACGAGCAGGAAGGGCGCTAGGGTGAGAAGACCGAGGATACGGCTGATCCACAGCGCGCCGATGAGGCTGCCGAAATCGTCGCGGCTGACATCGGCGAGGCGCCACTCGAGCGCCTGGGCAAGGGCGAAAAGAGCGGCGACGAGGCCGGGGACGACGATAAGGAAGACTGTGGCCGAGCGCGGATCCTCGAGGCGGCGGGCGCCCTTGGCGACGCGGTCGTAGGCCCACCAGGAGACGCCGACCTGGGCGCCGAAGAGAAGGCCGTCGCAGCAGACCTGGAGGATCGAGTGATTCTCGCGGATCATCAGGCGGGCGAGGATGGCGTCGATGGCGAGCAAGGGAACGACGCGCAGATCCAGCCAGGCGGTGAGGACGAAACCGATGCCGAGGGCGGGAAGCCAGAGGCCTTCCTCCGGGCCGGCGAGCAGGTGGGCCAGATGAAAGGCGACCAGGCCGACGCCGAGCAGAATGCCCACCCGCTTGGGCAAGGGAGCATGCTGCGCGGGAAGGTCGGCCGGCATGAAGAAGAACTCCGTACCGCGATCGCGCGGACGCGGCTCCGAGATAGGAACCCTGGAGGCGGCGCGCACAGGATCGGCGGCAAAGTCTCCCCAGTCTAGGCAAAGGCGTTGGGCTTCACAAGCGGCTCTGGGGCGGCGCGGCGGGGGCGGACCCGGCCGGCGTCCGAAAGAAAGCCACAAACAGTACGGTCAGCATTCCCGCCAGAATCGCTGCGACCGAAAAGATCGGCGTGAAATCCTCGTTGAAGAGATAACGGAGACGGCCAACCAGGACGTGACCGATGAGCAGGCCGAGGCCGTTGATGAACTGAATCATTCCCTGGGCGCTGGCGCGGATGTCGTGGGGGCAACGGCGATTGATGACCATCTGGGCCGTGACGATGAAGCAGCAGATGAAGATACCGTTGGCGCCGAGCGCGGCGACGACGAGCCAGAGCGGAGCGGCAAACGACCAGGCGAGCATGCCGAACGACCAGGCGGACATGCCGGTGAAGAGCGTCCCCTTCTCTTCGAGGCGCAGCAGGAGGATGGGCAGCATGCCGAGCGTGACGATCTCCAGGCTCTGGGCGAGAGTGAGCGTCACGGGGAGCCAGCGGTCGGGGACGCCGAGATGGTGCAGGAGCAGGGGCGTGAGTTGGGAGTAGAAAGGGATGGTAATGTAAAGGCCGAAGAGGCAGAAGCACAGGAGGGCGAGCGAAGGCTGGCGGAGGAGCCGCAAGGCAAGGAGCGGCGCCTCGAACAGGCGCCGCAGCGGGCCCGCCTCGGCGGAAGCGCGGCTTGGGCTGGGGGGCGTGTCAGGCAGGGTGAGGGCGTAAAGCGCCAGGAGAAAGGCGACGCCGGCCCCGAGTCGCAACGAAGGAGACCAGTCCGGCTCGGCGTCGTCGGCCATCGGGGTTTCGGCGAACCAGTAGTGCGCTCGGAGCCAGAATCCGACCAGCCAGCCCGCCGCTACCCAGCCGACGGTACCCCAGAGGCGGACGGCGCCAAACTCCTTTTGCGGATCCTCGAGATGGCGGAACGTGAGGGCGGTGGTCAGGTTGGAGGCCGGATACATGAAAAACCAGTGGATGAGGCTGACGAGGAAAATGGCCCACGCCGCACCGAGTTCGGCCAGAGCGAGGAGGGCCAGGCCACAGAGCAGGGCGCAGAGACTGATGCACTTCTGGGCGGCCAGCCAGCGGTCGGCGATCTGTCCCCAGACGAAGGGAGCGAGCAGGGCGCCGAGTGCCGAGGTGGCGCAGCACCAGCCGGTTTCATCGGCGCTGAGGCCGCGCTGGCGCAAGAGAAGCGTGAAGAGGGGGACCCAGGCCCCCATGACCGCATAGAGCAGGAACATGAGCAGAGAGAGGCGAGCGTTCACGCAGGGCCTCTTTGGGGAGCGGACGAGCAAGCCGGCAAGAAGGCGAAGTGGAGAATTCCGGTTTTTTCCTTGACAGGGCCCTGCCAGGCCGTAAAGTCGGGAGTTGTACTGCGGCCTCTTCTCTGTTCCGGCCCCGCTGTTCCCCTCACGGAGTTCAGCGGGGTTTTTCTTTGCTGGTCGGCGCTCATCCTTGTAAGTCCGCTGTACCCTTGCCACGCGAGTGATGAAGTGCGTTGGCAGCGCAGCCGTTCATAGAATGGCCGCATTCGAGCACGGTATCACGGATCCGGGGGCGGGCATGGATCTCTTTTGTCAGGAAGCGGGGGACCACGTTCTCTTGCGGGCGATGCCGATCATCCTGGGCGTGTTGTGCGTCTTCGTGATCGCCTATCGCTACTACAGCCTCTTCCTCGCACGCAAGGTGGCGCAGCTGGACGATGCCCGCGTGACCCCCGCCCACCAGTTCAACGATGGTCAGAATTATCATCCTACGAACAAGTGGGTCCTCTTCGGTCATCACTTCGCGGCGATCTCCGGCGCGGGGCCGCTGATCGGGCCGGTGCTCGCCATTCAATACGGGTACATGCCGGGGCTGCTCTGGCTGGTGATCGGCGTCTGCCTGGCGGGGGCGGTGCAGGACATGCTCGTCTTGGCGGCTTCGGTGCGGCGCGGCGGCAAATCGCTGGCGCAGATCGCGTTCACCGAATTGGGACGCGGGGCGTCACTGATCGTGTGCCTGGCGATCCTCGTGATCGTCGTGATTGCGCTCGCGGGACTTGGCTTCGTCGTCGTCAAGGCGCTGGGGGGCGAAGAAGTGAACCTGGCGCCGGGGACGGTGGTGACGCTGCCGAAGTCGACCGACATCGCGCTGGCGAAGGAGACGGAGCAGCACCGCTACTACGACTTCCCGCAGAGCACCAAGTTGCATTTTCCCGGGGCGTATCGCGACATCAGCCGGCCGGAGGCGTTCAGTGTGCGCGTGGCCATGACATCCGGTCCGCTGCGCGTCGACAACGGGACCGTCACGCTGCCGGAGAAGACGCAGCAGATCATCCCGGGCAGCGCCTGGGGCACGTTCACCATCGCCTGCACGATACCGATCGCGCTGCTGGTGAGCCTGTGGATGTACCGCATCCGGCCGGGCCGGGTGACGGAGGCGTCGCTGATCGGCGCGGCGGGCGTCATCGGGGCGACGATCCTCGGCGGGCTCATTCCCGGCTCGGCGCTCGAGCCCTACTTCTCCCTCGACCGGACCCAGACCATCTTCGCCCTGTGCGCCTACGGCTTCATCGCTTCCGTGCTGCCGGTCTGGCTTCTCCTGTGCCCGCGCGATTACATCTCCAGCTTCCTCAAGATCGGCACCATCGCCATCCTGGTGATCGGCGTCATCCTCGCCAACCCGACGCTGCGCAATCCGCCGATCAACGAGTCGTTCGCGGGGGGCGGGCCGATCTTCGCGGGGAGCATCTTCCCCTTCGTGTTCATCTGCGTCATGTGCGGGGCCATCTCCGGCTTCCATGCGCTCGTCTCCTCCGGGACAACGCCCAAGATGATCGACAAGGAGAGCCATATTCGGCCCATCGGCTACGGTGCGATGTTGATGGAAGGGCTGGTCGGCGTGGTGGCGCTGATCGCCGCGGCGTCGCTGCCGATCCGGCACTACATGGACATCAACGTCGACGCGGACAAGGCGGCGGACGTCAAGCTGCAACAGAAGATGGAGGAGATGTATAAGCGGTATGCGCTGCCGCCGCTGGTCGGGGCGCGCGATCTGCCGCACCTCGATCTGAGCAAGAAACGCTTTGACATCGACACGGCGGACCTGAACGAGATCGGCGAGCGGGTCGGCGGCGAGTACTTGCGGGGGCGGACGGGGGGCGCGGTGACGCTGGCGGTCGGCATGGCGGGGATCCTGACGACGGCGATGGAGCGGCTCGACCTGGCGTTCGAGGACGTGATGAAGTACTGGTACCACTTCGCCATCATGTTCGAGGCGCTGTTCATCCTGACGACGATCGACACGGGCACGCGCATCGCCCGCTTCCTCATGCAGGAAACACTCGGCAAGGCGATCCCGCAGTTCGAGAAGACCGACTGGCTGCCCGGCGCGCTGCTGGCGACGCTCACGGTCACCCTGGGCTGGGGCCTGCTGGTGTCGACGGGGTCGATCGGGACGATCTGGCCCATGTTCGGCATCGCGAACCAGCTGCTGGCGGTCCTGGCGCTGTGCCTGGTGAGCACGCTCCTGTTCAACTCGGGGCGAGGCAAGTACGCGATCCTGACGATCATGCCGATGGCGTTCGTGACAACGACGACGATGACGGCGGGGGTGCAGCTGTCGCAGGGGTTCGTGGACAAGATTCAGAACGGCAAGGAGGGGGAGGCGCTGGCGGGCGTGCTGAACCTGGGGCTGACGCTGTTCGTGATGGCGTCGGTGGGGACGATTCTGGTGATGGCGGTGGGGAGGTGGTTGGGCGTGGGGGGAGGGATGGTGGAGGCGCGGAAGGAGTGATCGATGCCAACTGCCTTTGGAGAGATTTGGAGGCGTTTGAGAGCGTTCTTGTGTTCGCGGACGATGGAACGGCTCTATATGTCAAAAACCTGGTGAACGGCAGATTCGAGGTTATCCTGCGCGTTGGCCTCTCGGTCCTCGTTTGACTCGTTTGACGAGTTGCTGCTGGATGCGCTAAGGGCGGTTTGGCCAGGTTGATCGCGCTGGTGCGAGATCGAAGGCGGCGTCCGGTGTCACGTTCCATTACCTGTCGCATCCCCTCCGCTTCTCTTTTGCCGCTCCTGGTCGGGCGAGGCCTTCGTAGCTGGGCCTGGGCCGCTCAGCCACGCTTACGCGTCGCGCGAGTCCGTCCCTTTGCCTTGAGGCGTCGCCGGAGCTTGTCGAGACGGGCCTGCTCGGCTGGGTCGGTGATGTCCTCCGCGACAACGTGCTGAAGCGGCGCGATCCGTTGCGGGATCTCCTCGTCTCGTTCGGCGCGTGCTCCAGTCTTTTGTTTTTTGCGCCTGCGGATCGCGTCCAGACGGGCCTGCTCGGCTGGGTCGGTGATGTCCTCCGCAACAACGTGCTGAAGCGGCGCGATTCGCCGCGGCATATCAATTCGCTTGGACACTTACGGCTCCTCCGAAAGGACGCGGAAAGGAAGTTCCCCCTTCAAGGTTTCGTTCCCGTCGGACCCGGAGAAGAAAACTTGAAAATGGTACTGCCCCGCTTCAGGAAAAACGCAAGCCGACATCTCAACACGGAGTGGGACCAGGTCGTTTTCTTCTTCGAAGTCGACTCCAAACTTGACGTAGCGGATCGTCTTGTCGTTTCGCTCGTTCACCACGAGCAGTCGTCCTGGGAAATGTCCGTTTCGCGGACTCGACAGCAACAGGAACACATTCAAATCCGCCCGCAGTGGCAACGTCTCCGCGTAAAGATGTTGCCGCACGCCCTCCAGGTTGAAGACGCCCTCCTCCGTGTCGCTGGCGAAGACGTCGTCGCAGATAACAATCGTGCGAACGCGCGGGGTCACGGCGGCGGCGGCCATCCACGAGACTCCGGGGCCAGGTGTCCATCCTCATTGTGCTCAGACGAGGGAAGGGTAACAAGGCCACTTCAGTCTCGCAAGGTGGCGACACGCCGATTTCCTTTGGCATTTTTCCCGTCCCCCGTGTTACACTAAACCTCCTGCCCCCTTCCCCGCCTGAGGTTCCCGCATGCTCACCATTCCCGGACCGGGCCGCATATCGCGGCGCTCCTGGCTGAAGATCGGCGGTCTGGCGCTGGGTGGGTTGGCGTTGCCGGAGATTCTGCGGGCGCAGGCAGAAAGCGGTCCGGCGGCGAGCGCGAGCCGGGGGATCAAGGGCGTCATCATGGTGCTCTTGCCCGGGGGGCCGACGCATCTCGACACCTTCGACCTCAAGCCCGATGCGCCGGCGGAGATCCGCGGGGAGTTCCGGCCAATCGCGACGAACGTGCCGGGCGTCTCCATCTGCGAGTTGTTGCCGCGGCTGGCGCGCCTGGCGGACAAGCTGACGATCATCCGTTCTCTCGTCGGTTTTCGGGACGATCACAATCTGCACTGGTGCTCGACGGGTTGGGAGTCGCATCCGGCGATGGACGCGTCCCCTTTGGTACCGGGATTTCCGGCCGGGGATTGGCCGTCGTTCGGGTCGGTGCTGTCGCGGGCGCTGGGGCCGCGGACGCCGGGCGTGCCGACGACGGTCGACTTGACGCCGATCGACGCGGACGCGCGCTTCATCATGCGGACACCGCCGGGGCAGCCGGGGTATCTCGGCGTGGCGCATGCGGCGTTCGTCGCGAACGCGGTGGACCGCAGGAACCTGACCCTGGGCGGAGTCGACCTGGCCCGGCTACGCGATCGGCGGGCGATGCTGGCGAGCTTCGACGGCTACCGGCGCGAAGTGGAGGCGCGGAGCGTCGAAGGGGTGGACGCGTTTCAGCGGCAAGCGATCGAGGTGCTCACCTCGGCGCGGCTGGCGAATGCCCTCGATTTGAGCCGGGAAGACCCGCACGTCCGCGCCCGCTATGGCCTCGATCGCGAGTATCCCGAACAGCGCGAGGGGAAGACCTATCTCGATCAGTTCCTGCTGGCGCGGCGGGTGATCGAGGCGGGGGCGCGGTGCGTGACGCTGGCGTTCTGCCGCTGGCCGTTTGGGCGGATGCTGAGCGGCGACTACAACTGGGACTGGCACAAGGACTGTTTCCCGCTGGCGCGGACGACGCTGCCGCTTTTGGACCTCGGCTTGGCGGCGCTCATTCAGGATCTGCACGATCGGGACCTGTTGAGCGAGGTCGCGGTGGTTGTGTGGGGAGAGTTCGGCCGGACGCCGCGGATCAACGCGAACGGCGGGCGCGATCACTGGCCACGGGTGTGCAGCGCGCTGGTGGCGGGGGGCGGGATGCGGGCGGGACAGGTGATCGGATCGACGACGCGCTGGGGGGAGGAGCCGAACAGCCGGCCGATGCATTTCCGTGAAGTGTTCGCGACGCTGTACCAGCGGATGGGGATCGACGTGGCACGGACGCAATTCATCGACCTGTCGGGGCGGCCGCAATACCTAGTCGGGGAGCAGCGGGCGGCGGCGGAGTTGCTGGGCTGAGGGATAGTCATCTGACTATTATTGCCCGGCTCCCCCGTGTAGAATCATGAGTATCTTCCGCATCTTCTGGGATGACGAAGACGATCCGGATGGAAACGTACAGCACATCGCGCAACATGGTTTGACAATGGACGACGTTGAGGAAGTGTTGTCTAACCCGACGAGCGAAGGGATGAGCAAGTCGAGTGGCCTGCCCTGCGTGTGGGGTTATGCGGCGGAAGACATCTACATCATCGTCGTCTACGATCAAGTTGATCAGGACACTGTCCGGGTCGTAACGGCCTACGAGGTTCCTGAGCCGGGGTGATCCTATGACGAAGAAGCTCGAACGCGTGTTTCGCGAACGAAGGCTTACGCCGGAAGAGGTGGCACGGGACGACGGCGTCCGCCGGAAAGTCAAGAAGGAGTTTCCGCCCGCGGTTCGCAGGGAAACCGCGGGGGCGCTCAGCGAAGCGTTGAAAGACGCTATTCGCACGAGCGACAAATCGATGTATCAGATCGCTCAGGACGCCGGTGTTTCGCAGATCGTCATATCTCGATTCGTCTCCGGCGAACGCGACATTCGCATGGCGACCGCGGACAAGCTCGCGACGGCGCTCGGCCTCAAACTCGGCGCGGCGTCGTGAGTACCGACTTCAAGGAGGCCGGCTTGTCCAGCGCATCCACTTCTGAATCGGGCGGCGTGCGTCATTGGGGCCGGCCAGGCGGGGGCGGTTTGGTAGGAGAACATCGAGCCGCCCGGGACTTGCTGGGTTAGACGAGAAACATGCGAGACACCGCAATGCGACACGCCGCCTGGCTCCTGTTCATCCTCAGCACGCCCGTCATGGCGCAAGAAACCGGCTCGCTGGAGAAGCCGATCCGAGCGTTTGCCGAGCGCCTGCCGGGGACCGACTTTGTCTTGGAGATGCTGCCGATCCCCGGGGGCGTCTATGCCCGGGGCAGCACGCAGCGCGAAAAAGGCCATCGCGACGACGAACTCCCGCCGCATCCGGTTCGCATCGAACCCTTCTGGATGAGCAGGACGGAGGTCCCCTGGGACCTTTACGATCTCTTCCTTTTGACACGCGACGACGCCAAGCGCAAACTCGGCCTCAAGCCCGACATTGTCAGCCGGCCGAGTCCGCCGTATGTCGACCCGACGTGGGGCTATGGCCACAAGGGCTTCCCGGTCATCGGCGTCTCGCACCATGCTGCCATGGAGTTCTGCCGCTGGCTCTCGGCCCAGACAGGCAAGGCCTATCGTCTCCCCACGGAAGCGGAATGGGAATACGCCGCCCGGGCAGGGACAACGACAGCGTTCTTCTTCGGCGACGACCCAGCCCGCCTTGGCGAGTTCGCGTGGTTCGGCGCCAATTCCGAAGAGGCGCCCCATCCGGTCGGCAAGAAGAAGCCGAATCCCTGGGGATTGTGCGACATCTACGGCAACGTCGCCGAGTGGTGTCTCGATCAATACGACCGGAAGGCCTATCCCGCGTTCGCCGGCGCAAAGGCCGCGCTCAATCCGGTCACGCTGCCGACCGCCGCGTCCTATCCGCACGTCCTGCGCGGCGGCTCCTGGGCCGATCACCCGAGCCGATGCCGCAGCGCCGCGCGGGGCGCGTCGGACCCCGGCTTCAATCGCCGCGACCCGGAGCGGCCGCAAAGCATCTGGTGGCTGAGCGACGCCGACTTCGTCGGCTTTCGTGTCGTGGTGGCCGTCGAGAAGAGGGAGGGCTTGAAGGGGATCCGGTCCAAAGTCACGCGCGGCAAATAGCACATGATCGGCGCGGCGTGCGCGGGAAGGTTCGGCGCTTGGCCGACGAAGCGCGCCCGGCTAAAATCGAGAGCCATGGAGGCGAGCAACGTCCCAGGCACGACCCAGACGCCGGAGTTGGATGCGCTGCGAACGGTGACCACTCCGGTCAGCGTGGACGCGGCACGCTTGCATCTTCAGGCGGAGTACTTCCCCTCCCCCATCCCGCTGGCGCCCCTTCAGGCGAGTTACCGCGAGCGCAGCGTTCTCTGCGCCGACCCTCTCGTCATCAAGCTCGCGGGGAACGCCCATGCCGTTGTCCTCGGCTTTGGCGCCGTCGTTTTCTGGGAATGCGACGCCGCGTTGGCGGCGACGCTCCGGGAGGAGATCCGGACGCTCCTGCACGGGACGGCGCCGAGCGAGGTTCGCGACGAGGCGCTGATCCTCCTGGACCAGCCGGAGGAACGCGTCGGTTTTCGCGAGATCCGGCTGGGCGCCTTGAGTCTGGAGCACATGAAGGTGATCTCGGGCACGCTCGGCCAATCGGTCGCCCTCAAGCATAGTGAGCTCTCCGTGGCGCAGGCGCTCAAGAGCACCGCGCCGATCGTCCAGGCGCTGGAAACGCGCGGGGCGCTCGTTCCCGCGGCCACGACCATCGTCAAGACGGTGGGCTTCACGCTGTCGGTGCGCGAAGCCATCCTGGCCAGGCTCAGCCTGTTCGACGATCCCGCCGAGGCCTGGCGCAGCGAGCGGCTGGCCCGGTTGCACGCTTTGCTCTACGAGCATTTCGACATCAAGAAACGCCTGTCCACCCTCGAGAAAAAAATCGCCTTCCTCTCCGACTTGAACCTGACGCTGATGAACCTGTTGCAAACGCGCACCAGCCATCGGCTCGAATGGATCGTCATCTTGCTGATCGTGATCGAAGTCCTTTTTTCCATCTATCATTTCTTCGCGGGTTAACCGGTGTCTTCTCCAGGCGGCGGATCAGGCGGCGGTCCCGAGCGAGACGGCCTACGGCGTCCGCGTCCTGGGGCAGCCAGCTTTTCTTCCGGCGACGTTCCTGCTATTCTCGTCAAGAGGTTGTTTCGCCCACCCTTCGTGCGCGGCTCGAGGTCTCCGGAGTTTCCATGCGCTTTCTCGTTTGTCTTGTTCTCCTGCCGACCCTGGTCCACGCCGAGCCGATCTCGCCTCGAGCCGCCACGCCGCCGGTCGCCAAGAAGGCGCCCCACTTCGAAGCGCTGCACGGCGACAAGCTGCTCGACAATTACTTCTGGCTGCGCGACAAGAAAAGCCCCGAGGTGATGGCGTACCTGGAGGCGGAGAACGCCTATGCCGACGCGGTGATGAAACCGACGCGTAAGCTGCAAGAGAAGCTCTATCAGGAAATGCTGGGCCGCATCAAGCAGACCGACCTGAGCGTCCCCTATCGCCGCGGCGCCTACTGGTATTACACGCGCACCGAGGAAGGCAAGCAGTATCCCATCTATTGCCGCAAGCCGGGCAGCCTGGACGGCAAGGAGCAGGTATTGCTCGACGTCAACGAGCTGGCGCGCGGCAAGCCGTTCCTCGGCGTCGGCGCCTTCGCCGTCAGTGACGACGGCACCCTCCTCGCCTACACGATCGACGACACCGGCTTCCGCGAATACACGCTCAGCATCAAGGACCTGCGCGGCCTCAAAGCGCCGGCAAGCGTCGTGAAGAAGGTCGCCGGCCTGGAGTGGGCGGCCGACAACAAGACGATCTTCTACGTCATCGAGGACCACGCCAAGCGGCCCTATCGCGTGTACCGCCATCGCCTGGGCACGAGCGAGCACGACCTCATCTACGAGGAGAAGGACGCTCTCTATCCGCTCCGGCTGACGCGGACGCCCGACAGGGAATACGTCCTCATCTGCTCGGAAAGCTCGACGACGACAGAGGTGCGCGTCGTCTCCTGCCGCAAGCCCGAGGAGGCGCCGCGCCTCCTGGCGCCGCGCCACGAGGGGCATGAATATTACGTCGACCACCGCGCCGACCGCTTCTATTTCCTGAGCAACAAGAAGGCGAAGAACTTTCGCGTCGTGACCGCGCCGGACGACGCCCCGGACAAATGGACCGACCTCGTAACGCACGACGCCAAGGCGCCCGTGTCGAGCATCCATCTGTTCGAGAACCATCTGGTGCTGAGCGACCGCGTCGACGGCTTGCCGTCTTTCCGCGTCCTCGATCTCAAGACCGGCAAGGCGGAGCGAGTCACGTTTCCCGAGCCGGTTTACGAAGTCGCGCCCGAGGAGAACCCGGAGTTCCACACGACTCTATTCCGCTTCAGCTATCAATCGCTGACGACGCCGAAGCGGATCTACGAGCTCGATCTGGCCACCGGCGCGAAAAAGCTGCTCAAGAAGCAGGAATTGCCGAGCGGCTACGACCCGGACGCGTATGTCAGCGAGCGCGTCTTCGCCCCGACGTCAGACGGGGCCCGCATTCCTATCTCGCTCCTCTACGCGAAGACGGTCAAGCGCGACGGCGCCAATCCGACTCTGCTTTATGGCTACGGGGCCTATGGTCTGCCGCAACCGGCGGGATTCAACGCCAATCGCCTGAGCCTGCTCGACCGCGGCGTCGTCTTCGCCATCGCCCACGTGCGCGGCGGCGGCGAGTATGGCCCTTTGTGGCACGACGGCGGCAAGATGCTGACCAAGCGCAACTCCTTCACCGACTTCATCGCCTGCGCCGATCACCTCGTGAAGGAGAAAATCACGCGGCGCGACCGCCTCGTCATCCAGGGCCGCAGCGCCGGCGGCCTCTTGATCGGCGGCGTCCTCACGCTCCGGCCCGACGTCGCCAAGGCGGCGCTTCTCGAGGTGCCCTTCGTGGACGCCGTCAACTCGATGCTCGACCTCGACATGCCGCTGGTGATCCAGGAGTTCCTGGAATGGGGCAATCCGCGCAAGGAAGAGCAGTACCGCTACATGAAGAGCTATTGCCCCTACACGAACCTCAAAGCGCAGGCGTATCCGTCGATGTTGTTGACGACGGCATTCAACGACAGCCAGGTGATGTACTTCGAGCCCGCCAAGTACACCGCCAAATTGCGAAGCCTGAAGACCGACGACAACCCTCTGCTCTTCAAGACATCCCTAGCCGCGGGCCACGGCGGCGCCTCGGGTCGCTATGATTACCTGCGCGAGCAAGCGTTCATCTACGCCTTCATGCTCAATCAGATGGGGATCGAGGAGTGATTGGTGGTGAGTGGTGAGTGGTGAGTGGTGAGGAGAGACGATCACATGGCGGCGCCTTGGACCGGGGGTAGAGCCATTCGCTTGCGGTTTCGCAGACGCGTCGCGACGGGCGCTGCTCGTCTCGCGGCGCCATTTGTGCTTGCCGTGACGTTCCTTCTTGTCGTCTGCACAGGCGCCTCGGCCCAGGACGACTATTCCAAGCGAACCGCCAAGTCCGTCGATCGCGCTCTTGCCTTCCTCCAGAACATGCAGGAAAAGGACGGCTCCTGGCGCATGGCGGGTGTCGCCGGCCCCGGGCATCCCGCGATCACCAGTCTCGCCATCCTGGCGTTTCTCTCCGCCGGACACGTGCCGGGAGAAGGGCCCTACGGCGACACGGTGGAGAAAGGCGTCCGCTGGGTCCTGTCGTCCCAGAACCCCGAGGGCATGTTCGCCCGCGACTACGGCTCCGATCTCTACAACCAGGGCATCTGCACCCTGATGCTCGCCGAGGTCGTCGGCATGACCGACGCCAAGCTCGCGAAGGAGATCCGGCCCAAGCTCGTCAAGGCCGTACATATCCTCCTCAAGGCGCAGCGTCTCGGTCCCTCGATCTATCGCGGCGGCTGGCGCTACATGATCACCGGCGACGACGCGGACCTCAGCGTCACGGGCTGGCAGCTCATGGCGCTGCGGGCGGCGCGCAACGTCGGCTGCGACGTGCCGGGCGAGCGCATCGACCTTGCCGTAGACTTCGTCCTCCGCTGCCGCGAAGCGCCGACCGGCGCCTTCTGCTATCAACCGGGCGGCCGCACCACGCTCGCCTGCACCGGCACCGGGCTTCTCGCCCTGGAGTTGACCGGCGGCCTCAAGCACAAGAGTCCCGAGGCGGTGAAAGCCGGCTCCTATGTCCTGCGGCACCCGCCGACCTGGGGCGGCGAGAACTGCCTCTATGCCACCTATTACTGCGCCCAGGGCATGTTCCAGCTTGGCCAGAACTACTGGGACGCCTTCCGCCCCCATCTCTACAAGATGCTTCTCGACCGCCAGCAGGAGAACGGCTCTTGGATGAGCAATGAAGGCGTCTTCAGCCCCGCCTACAGCACGGCGATGGCGGTCTTGGCTTTGACGGTCGAGTACCGCTTCTTGCCGATTTATCAACGGCACGAGGAGGACGGGAAGAAGAAGTGAGGTCGGTCATTTCTTCTCGGCGGGGACCGGCTTTTCCTTTTCCTTGTTGGCGCCCTTCTCCTTCATCCCGCCGCAGCCCAGGCAACACAGAGTCAGGAACAACGTGAGGCTGCCGGCGAGGGTTCGCTTCATCATGGTCAGTGTCCGTAACGCTTCAACTCCGCTTGCAGCGTGCGGGCGATGCGGAGGTTGTTGCGCCAGAGGTCCTCATGGGGGCGGTAATCGAGTTTGCGGCCGTGCCAGTCGACCAGGTTCACGATCGTCAGCTTGTTGTCGGAGTCGCGCTCGAGGATCGATTTGCGGTCCTCGGTCACGACCGCCCAACGCAGCGCCTTTTTATACTCGAAATTGGAGACGATGGCATAGCGGAACGGCACGGGCTCGAAAAGCGATCGGCCCAGGACGTCCGGTTTCTCCTTCCAGCCCAGGACATCGGCGACGGTCGGCAGGATGTCGGCGTGCGAGGTCGTGAAGTGCACTTCACCCGGTGGCATGCCCGGGATGTAAACAAGGCACGGGGGCATGGTCTGCGCCAAGTTCATCGAGGAGCAATGGCCGAGGTGGCCGTTCTGAAAAATCTCCTCGCCATGGTCGCCCGTGATGGCGACGATGGTGCGGCTCAGATCGACGCCTTGGAGCAGCGTCTTGAGCCAGTCGTCGAATTCCAGCAGGGCGTTCTTGTAGCGATTGAGGATCTGGTCCTTGAAGAGAACGAGATCGGAGCGGTTGTAGTTGAACTCGTAGGAAACCTCGGGCAGGTGGACCGAGTACTTGTCCTCGTGGTAGTAGGGGTAGTGGGTGCAGTTGTAGAAGGTGTAGAGGTAATGGGGACCGGGCTTGGCCAGCTCGCGGTGCGCCTCATAGACGCAGGACCAATCGTTGCTGGCGACGAAGACCGGCTCGGTCCAGTCGTCGATGTAGGCGCCCAGGCCGTGGTGGTTCATGATGGCCATGGACAAGAGGCGCGTCGAGTAGCCGTTCTTCTTGAACGCTTGCAGGTACTCGCACGGGACCTTTTCACCGTCGGGCAGCCGGCCTTTGTAGTAGGTAACCGGATTGCCGCGTACGAGGCCGAGGACGCCGTAGTGGGTGCAGTTGGCGACGGAGTGATGGCGGGTGAGGCGCAGACACTTCTTGGCGAACTCCTTGCAGAACGGGAGATCGCTGTTGTAGAAGATGTCGTTGTTGAGGCTCTCGACCTGGATGAGGAGCACGTCGTAGGGCTTGTCGGGAGTTTTGGGGCGCGGCAGGAACAGATCGCTTCGTTCGGTGGGCGTCACGGAGTCGAGGTCGATCGCCTGCAGCGCGACGTTGGCGGCATCGAGATCCTGACGTCGCTCGGAGAACTGATAAACGATGGCGTCCCAGGCGCCGTCGAGCGAATGCAGCCGGAGCGGATTGGTCTCGGCAAGTTCGCGGATGACCGAGCGCTGCTCCTCCTGGTCCTTCTCCTGCTGGTCGAGCGCCCAGATGATGACGGGATCGACGAGGACCAGGAGCGTGATGACAGCGAAGGCGGGCTTACTATCGAGCCAGCGCAGGGGCCGCAAACAAAGGCGCCCCAACATGGCAAAGCCCTCGCTCACCCAGAGAGCGGCCCGACCGACAAGGCTGGATCGCAACGGTCCGGAGAAAATCGCCGCGAACATGGCGAGCCATTCCGGGCCGGTGAGGAAGAAGCAGAGGCTGAAGCAGGCCAGGTGGGTCAACGCGAGATCGCGCACCTCGGTGTAATCGACGTCGCGCAGCGCCAGCGCGCCGCTATGGTCCTCGCCGAGGAAGACCTTGATCTCGGTGAGAGAGACGTGCTTCTGCGACATGTGGAACCATTTCATGTCCGCTTCGAAGAACATCATGCCGGCGAAGAGCAGGAAGAAGGCGTAGCGGCGATGCGTCAAGGCGCGGGCGCGGGTCAGCAGGAAGAACACGGCGGCGCCCCAGGCGACGATCGGCAAACCGGTGAGGAAACCGCGGTAAAAGGTCTCGAACCAGAAGGGGCCTTCACGCGCGAAGTAGTACCAGGCGTCGGCCCGGAAGAGCGGGTATTCGACCCAGCGAAACACCACCTGGGTGGCGATGTAGATCGCCGAAAAAACCAGGAACAGCAGCGTGCGGCGCCGTTGCGCCTCCCAGGTCTGCCACGCCGGTTTTTCTCGAGCGATCGCTTCGAAGTCGAAAGCCTGGTCGGCGGCCAAGTAGGCGGGCCGACCCAGGAGCGTCTTGCGGAACGGTCCGCCCAGAAAGCCGTACACGAACGGCTTGGCCTCCGGCCCCGCGAGCGCGGCGCAGACCACGAGACAGACGAAGTGCATGGGAATGAGCAGCGCGAAGGGAACCCAGTCGCTCAATGTCTGGGGCGAGGCCTCGGAGAAGAAGAAAAAGTTCGCTTCGAGGACGATCAGCCCGGCCAATACGAGCGGCAGGGCGCAGCGCCGATGCGCAAACGCTGAGACTGGCGCGAGCACCAGAAAAATCAGGGTGGCGCCGGCAAGAAACGGCAAAGCGGTGAAAAGCTCGATCAGGCCGAAGGCAGCGTTGGAATCATTGAGAGACCACCAGAGGTCGCTTTCCAGAAGGGGATACTGGCCGACCTGGCGAACGATGAGTTGGAAGACGATATAGACAACGGAAAAGACGAGGAACCAGAAAAGGCGCCGGCGCCGGCCGCGGCACGGGTCTGCTGGAGGAAAATCGATGGGAGCGGAGCGCTCGAAGGCCGAGGGAGCGGCCGGAAGTGTGGCGTGCATCGCTCAAAACCAGGCAGGGGCGAAAATGACGCAGGCCGGCCCAGCGGACCGGCCTGCGGAATGGGCCGCTATCACTTCGTCGGCGAGGCGGTCGGGCTCGCGGTCGGGGAACCGGTCGGGGAAACCGTCGGGCTTCCGGTTCCGGTGGGAGACGGGCTCTTCGTCTTGTCCTTGCCGCAGCCGGTGGTGCCAGCGCTCAAGCCGATGACGAGGGCAAGGGTAAGCAGCGAACCGATCAACTTCTTCACGTCAAACCATCCTTTCGAAACATTGAAGGTAAGGACAGGCCGGAAAACCATGATCCACTAGGCGTGATCCGGCCCGGGAAACCACAGTCGAACAACAGTTACACGCGCACGCCAGGGACGACGACGAGGCGAGCGGCGAGGCCGATGGTCGCGTCCGGCGCGACGGAGAGGGAGCTGGATTTCGTCGGCGAAGGCGTCGGGGAGGGAGAACTCGTCGCCTTCGGGCTGGGGGAAACCTTCGGAGAGGGCGACGGGGTCGCCGTCGGGGACGGGGAGGGGCTGGCGGTGGGAGTCGGGCTTGGCGTCACCTTCGGCGACGGCGAAGGGCTCGCGGTCGGAGACGGCGTCGGGGAAGCGGTCGGGGACGCGGTCGGCGAGGCGGTCGGGGACGCAGTCGGCGAAACGGTCGGCGACTTGGTCGGCGAAACGGTCGGCGAGCCCGTCGGCGTGGCGGTCGGTGACTTGGACGGCGAGACGGTCGGCGTCGGCGACTTTTCCTTCTTGCCGCAGCCGGTCGTGCCGACGGTGAGCAGGCCGGCCAAGCCGAGGCAGGTCAAGAACCCGAGAAGCTTTTTCATGGTGCAGAAATCCTCCCCAAGCGAGTAAACCAAGCTCCTTGCGCACCGGGAACGCTCCCGGGGCGGCGCAAATTCCATTCGGATACATCGTAAGATACCGGTGCTCGTAAAATATTCCCGCTTTCTTCCTTCGACCACAACTTTTTCCTCATTTTCTTCACCGCGCCGAAGCAGCGGCCATCGATTCCTCTTCAGCTGCGCGCAAAAAAGCCGGTCCGCAAGGGACCGGCTCCAGACGGCGCGGTAGCTGACGCGACGTCTTACGTCGGCTTCTTTTCCTTCTCCTTGTCTTTCTCCTTGTCCTTGTCGGTCGGGCTCACCGTCGGCGTCTTGTCCTTATCTTTGTCTTTGCCGCAGCCCGTGGTTCCCAGGCCGAGCACGGCCACCATGGCGAACGTGAGGAACAATCCGAGCAGTTTCTTCATGTCCGTTTCCTTTCGCAAGAATACCGGAGGTAACAGAAAAGAGATCAGGCCCCGAGCGATTCGAGGCGCACGCTGAAGAGACAGAGTTCGTAGACGGGCCGATCGACGGCGGAGCGGAGATCGCTGGACTTGTCGGTCTTGTCGTCGGCCTTGTCCGTCTTCTTGTCGGACGCTTTGTCAGTGGCTTTGTCCGTTTTCTTGTCCGCCTTATCCGTGGCTTTGTCGGTAGCCTTATCGGTGGTCTTGTCCGTCGCTTTGTCGGTGGCTTTGTCGGTCGCCTTGTCCGTCTTTTTGTCGGTCGCCTTGTCGGTAACCTTGTCCGTCGCCTTGTCGGTGACTTTGCCGGTGGTCTTGTCCGTCGCTTTGTCCGTGGCCTTGTCGGTAGTCTTGTCGGCCACCTTGTCCGTGGCTTTGTCTGTTTTCTTGTCGGTGATCTTGTCTGTCGCCTTGTCGGTGGCCTTGTCGCTTACCTTGTCGGTCGCCTTGTCGGTCGCCTTGTCCGTCTTTTCCTTCTCCTTTTTTTTGCCGCAGCCGGCGCCGCCGAGCGTCAGCAGGGAAGAGAGCCCGAGGCAGAGAAGCAGACCGAGCAGCTTTCGCATTTCCAAGCGCATGGTGAACCGTCCTCCACAAGCGAGTAAGCAAGGGCGCCCAGCGCCAGGAACGTCCCGGCGCGGCTATTTTTTCCGTGGAACAGAGGCTTGATGCGAGGCCCCGCCGCTTATTCCCGCCGCCGGGGCGTTTTCACCGAGTCCTCTTCGTTCGCTCACGACTTGCTCAACGAAGACGCCCAAACGCAAAAAAGAAAGTCGCGCGAACGAGACTGGAAGCCGGCGCGGCAATTGTTCAAGATGAAATTGTGTCGACTCGGGAAGGAGGGTAGCCTGGGGCGGTAGCCTGGGACGAGCCCTCGAGGACGCCCAGGCCGGCGTGCAGACGCGAAAAAAGGACTAGATCGCGGTCGGCTCGGGAATAAACGGCAGGAGGCCGGCTCATGTATGAATGGGAGAGTCCCGCATGGCCGGGAAGAAAAGGATCGAGGATCTGGTCGAAGCCCACTACGCCTCGCTCTACCGCTACGCCTTCCGGCTCTCGGGCAAGGGGGCGGAGGCGGAGGACCTGACGCAAGAGGCGTTCGTGCAGGCCCAGGTTAAGATCGCGCAGCTGCGCGAGTGGGATCGGGCCCGCAACTGGCTCTTTTCGATCCTGCGCAACCTCTACCTCCATCGATTGCGCGCCGCCAGGAAGGAGACCGCCCTCTCGCTGGAGGGGATGGCGGAGCTGCCCGAACGAGCGGTTCCCGCGCTACCCGAGATCGAGCCGCAGCGGCTCCAAGAAGTCCTGAACGCGTTGCCTGAAAATGTTCCGTACCCTGATCATCCTGTACTACTTCGAGAACTTCTCCTATCGGGACATCGAAAGCAGATGGACCTGCCCATCGGAACGGTGATGCTGCGGCTGGGCGCGGGCCAAGGCGTTCCCGGGCGCGCCTGCTCGGTCCGGAGGAAGCGCTCTACGTGGCTGGAAGGAGGTTGGCTGATGGACTGCAACAAGGTCGCCTGTATCTGACCGTCGCCGGGAGGCAGTGCCAGGAGCTGACCGCCGCCGATCGCCGCTTGCTCGATCAGTTCCGCGCGAATGCCCGACCGCGCCGCCCAGGCCAAAGAGGACGAGCTTTTCGATCAGACGATCGGCTGGCCATGGCCGCGGTTCCGCCGTGCCGGGCGCCTGCCGGCCGCATCTTGGCCCGGCTCGACATGCCAGGCGCCGTGGCTGTTCTGCCGTGGCTGGCGGCCGCCGCCTGTTTGCTCCTGCGGGCGCTCGGTGGCGGTCAAGTCTTGGCTCTTGCGTCCGGCGAGCATCGATTCCTGCGCGCCATCGCTGTCGACGGAGCGTATCACCGCCGCCAGTCCCGCGGAGGTGGAGGAATGGTTCGCGGAGCCGCGGCGTTCGCCGGTCGCCCCGCCCCAGTTCCGTTACGGCCCGGTCGGCACGCGACGCCTTTCTGGAATCGGCCGACATTCGACTCGCAAGGACGAAAGGTGCGCACCTGCTCTTCATGTCGCGCCCGGCGAAGGAAACCGTGAAGCGCGGGCGGTCGCCCATGTCTACGTGGCTTCGCCGACGCTATCGACAACTGGAACAACTCGCCGGCGAGCCGATCAGTCCGCACACCATCGAGATGCTTCCCCACCCCAACGCCGCGGCCCCGCAGTTCTACTTCATGGTGGTCTACACCGGCCGCTCGCTGGAGCCGTTCAAGAAGCGGGATGGAGAAGGGTAACACGGCCCGGGTCGGTCCCCTTTGGTCACAGGAGCAGCGGCTTCGGCGTCCCGCGTTCGGCCAGCCGAGAACTCCACTTCGATCCTCGGGCAAGTCAGCCCGTTCAAATACCCGGTCGTCCGGTACGTCTATACACTCATCTGGAATGTCGCTCATCCAACGTGGAGAGGATCTATGTCGTCGCGCCGTTTCCTGCTCGCCTCCGTGGTTGTCTTCATCGTCGGGCCGGCGCTTGCGGCCGACGATTGGCCGCAATGGCTGGGCCCCAAGCGCGACGGCGTCTGGCGCGAGACGGGGATCATCGACAAGTTCGGGCCGAAGGGAGCCAAGGAGGTGTGGCGGACACCCATCGGCGCCGGCTACTCCGGCCCGGCGGTCGCGGCCGGCCGCGTCTACATCACCGATAGCATCCACGACAAGGGCGCCAAGGATCCGGAGAGCGGCTTCACCAAGAGCAAGGCGAGCGGGGTCGAGCGCGTGCTCTGCCTCGATCAGAAAACGGGCGAGATTCTCTGGAAGTACGAATACCGCACGAAGTACAACATCTCCTATGCCGCCGGACCGCGGACGACGCCGGCGGTGGACGGCGACCGCGTCTACGCGCTCGGCGCCATGGGAGACCTGGTCTGCCTCCGCGTCAAGGACGGGGAGAAGGTCTGGCATCGCAAGCTGCTCGAGGACTACGGCTTCGACCCGCCGCTCTGGGGCTTCTCCGCCCATCCCCTCGTCGACGGTGACCGTCTCATCAGCCTGGTCGGGGGCAAGGGGAGCGTCGTCGTCGCCTTCGACAAGATGACCGGCAAGGAGCTCTGGAAGAAGCTCTCCGCGAACGAGCCCGGCTACTGCCCGCCGATGATCTACGAGGTCGACGGCCTTCGCCAGCTCATCATCTGGGACCCGGCCGGGATCAACTCGCTCAACCCGGAAACCGGCGCGGTCTACTGGTCGCACCCGTTCTTCGCCAAGCCCGGAAAAACGCTGAAGGCGGCGCTCTCGATCCCGACGCCGCGGCTCGACGGCCATAACCTCTTCTTCACCGCCTTCTACGACGGCCCGCTCATGCTCCGCCTGAAAGGCAAGGAGAAGCCGACGGTCGTGTGGCGCGGCAAGGGGACGGGCGAGACGCCGGAGAAGACCGACGGCCTGCACGCCATCATGGTCACGCCGACGATCAAGGACGGCCACATCTACGGCGTGTGCAGCTACGGCGAACTGCGCTGCCTGAAGGAGGAGACCGGCGAGCGGATCTGGGAGACGCACGCGGCGACGACCGGCAAATCGGTGCGCTGGGGCAACGCGTTCATGGTGGAGCAAGGGGACCGCTTCATCCTCTTCAACGAGGGCGGCGACCTGATCATCGCCCGCCTGACGCCCAAGGGCTACGACGAGATCAGCCGCGCCCACATCCTCGAGCCGACCAACACCAACGCCCCGCCTCCGGGCCGGCGTGTCATCTGGTCGCACCCGGCGTTCGCGGGCAAGTGTGTCTTCGCGCGCAACGACCGGGAGATCGTCTGCGTCTCGATGGCGCAGGAGTAATCAGAGCCGGAAGCGGAGCGACGACCGCGAAAGCCCACGGCCACAAGAGAGGCCGCGGCGCCGCGCCAGGTCCGCGCCAACCGCCTTGGCGCGGAGCCGCCTGAAACAAGTCGAGGCGGCGACCGACCTTGCGCGCCTTTCCTATCGTCCGCGCCACCGCGCCATACCCCACCCCTCACAACCGACATCGAAAAAACCACGCCGCCGCGCCCACAATGAAGGGACGAGCGACACGCCCCTGAGGGCGCGGCGCCCCGCCGAGGAATCGTTTTGTTGCGATAGAAGGAAAACTGAGGCGGAGCCTCAATCTCCAGTTTTTTTTCGAATTTCTTCTGGCTTCTCGATTGACATCGCGAACCTCGCGCTTCTCTAATGTCACCCGTTAGCGATGGAACAACCCACATCTTGATCCCGCGCCAAGGAAAGGGTCTCCCGATGCGCCAGCCACCTCGCCGCTCCCCGTGCCCGCCTGCGTTTGGAACTCCTCGAAGACCGCACGCTCATGAGCGTCGGCTTTGCCAGCACGAGCCTTTCCTTCCAGGAGAACGCCGGCCTCATCACCATCCCCATCCAGCGCGACGACGCCACCGGCCCCGCGAGCGTGAGTGTCCGGCTATCCGATGGGACTTCCACGCCTGGCGACTTCTTCTCGCCGAACCCGACCCTCGTGCAACTCGCCGACGGTCAGTTCACAACTTCCCTCGCCATCGCACTGCTCGACAACCTGAGCGTCCAATCCGACCGCCACTTCACGCTCAGCCTGGAGCAGCCCAGCCCGGGCCTGGACATCGATCCCGCCCACGCCGGCGCCATCGTGAACATCCTCGATGACGATGCCAACCAGGCGCCGTTGGTCAGCGACGTCTTCTACACGTTGACTCACGACTCCCTCCTCGTCGCCTCGGGCGCCTACAACGACAACGACAATGGCCTCCTGCAGAACGCCTCCGACATGGATGGCGACCATCTCAGCGTCGTCCGCATCAACGGCGCGTCCTTCTCTTCCGGCGATGAGATAACGCTCCCTTCCGGCGCCACCGTCATCCCCAACGCGGATGGCAGTTTCGCCTATCGCCCCGTCGCTGGATCACTCGAACCCGATTCCCTCACCTTTGAGGTCAGTGACGGCGTCACTACCGCGACCGCCATCGCCCATTTCACCATCACCAACCAACCGCCTGTCGCTCCATCGCTGAGCTACAGCGTCACGCGGGACACCCCGCTCGATGTGCCGGCCGGCCAGGGCGACAACGGCGCCAACGGCCTTCTCTATCAGGCTCCCGATCCCGACGGCGATGACTTGACGATCACGGCGATCAACGGCAACCCGTTCACGCCCGGCGCCCCGATCGCGCTCCCATCCGGCGCCACGCTGACTGTCAATGAGGCCGGCGCCTTCCGTTATGAGCCCGCCGCCGGCTTCACGGGCTCCGACAGCTTCTCCTATACCGTCAGCGATGGCATCGCCCCCGCCACCGGCGCCGTCACGCTCAACGTCATGCCGCCCGTGACCCCTCTCGCGCTGCCGCAAACTCAGTCTTTCATCGTCGCGAGCGACCAGTCGTTCACCGGCAACCTTGCGCTCGCCGTCGGCGCCACCGTCGTCGCCCTCAATGGCATGCCCCTCACCGCCGATCCCGTCCTTCTCCCCTCCGGTGGGCAGCTCGTCGTTTCCCAGGACGGCGTCTTCTCCTACGCCCCGGATCCATCGCAAACCCAACCTTTCTATCAAGAGGGTTTTTGGTACACCGTCGACGATGGAGCTGCTCAGACAATTCACTACGCCTCCTTCACCGTCACGATCGGGCAGTGGGCGACCGGCCTCTTGCCTTCCGCAGCTTCCGGCCCGCCCTCTTCGGAGTACGTGGCCGGCGGCGGCTACGATTGGTCCGCCGCCCAGGCGCTCGGCGCGCCGAACACCGACTCCTATGGCGATTTCGGCACGGCCTGGTCCGCCGCCCAGGCCGACATGGGCGTTGCCACTCTCGCCGTCTCCTTTGCCGTCCCCGAAAACGCCGCCGCCATCCTAATCCACGAGACCAACGGCAACGGCTTCGTCACTCAGGTCGACCTGATCGACAGCGATGGCGGCGTTCACACCGTCTGGACCGGCTTCGATCCGAGCCAGCCCGGAAGCCCCGCCAACTTCATCGTCTCCTTCCCGCAAACCGATTATCTCGTCGCCGGCGCCGTCATCTACGTCGACACCAACCACGCGCCCGACGACTGGGAGGAGATCGACGCCCTTCAACTCATCAGCCCCACCCCCGTCGCCCCGCCGACCGGCGCCGCGCAGGTCAACGACGTGAGCGCCGAGGTCAATCAGGGGGATTCGGTCGCCATCCCCGTTTCCGCGACCCCGGCCAACGGCATCGCCTTCGTGAGCCTGAGCGTGAGCGACCCCGCCCACGGAGGCGCCTCGATCGACAACAACGGCACGCCGTCCGACTTCTCCGATGACAAACTCGTCTACTTTGCCCCTCATGACTTCGAGGGAAATGACGGCTTCTCCTTCACCTTGACTGACGTGCTCGGCCACAGCTACACGGCGCAGGCGGTCGTGACGGTCCACGCCGCGCAGCAGCAGAGTTTCGTTTTCGTCGATACCGAAGACCCCGGCATGGAAGACCCCGAGCCGGAAGAGGTCGACCTCGGCGATCCCGCCGTAACGGTGGATGGCCTGGGCTGGGTGTTGCCGTCGAGCCCCTATTTCGCGCAGACGCTCGATGAGGCGAAGTATCGGGCCTGGATAACGGTCTGCGCCACGGCGACCGCGACCACCCCAGTCGGCGACACCGTCGCGGCCGAGTTCGGCGTCGATGCCGCCACGCCTTGGGGCGACTTCTTCGGCTACGCGACCTACGAGGCGTTCGTGCAGCAGCGCACCGCCGGCGCCAACGCACTCGATCCCGCCCTGCTCGCCTCCCTCGATGCCGATTGGCGCGACGCCTACTACCAGGAGGGCTACCAGCATTGGGGCGCCGTGGGCGACGAAGTGGCCGCCCGCTGGAGCCAGGTTCCTGGCTTCGATTGGGTGGAGCCGGAGACCGGGTGGCAGGAGCTCTACACGCGGCAGATGTACGACAGGCTGGACGCGCTCAGGCGGGAGGGGATCCCTTTCGAGCCCCCCTATCGGTGGTCGACGTATTACGGGGTGGGCAATCCGATCGCTCCCCTGGACGTATACGAGGGAACGGGCAAAACTATGGGACCGCTTTCTATCAGCCGGCGACATCACGCAGTTCGTGTCGTTAATGGAAAGCCGCCGTCCTGCCGAAGCTGGTGTACGCGGCGCCCGATTACATGGGCTGGTGGATCGGAAACTTGAGGACGGCTACGCCCGGCTTTAACCCCGACACGATGACGTGGACACAGCGCAGGCTGCTCACGCTCAAAATCGGCCTGATCGGCGAGATGGCAAAGCTGACCTACCAGCTCTCATCATCTCCCGCGCCGCCGCAAAGCCAGGCCGACGCGATGGCGAAGATGCTGCTCTCGCAACAACTCTACTCCGAGATCTATCACGGCGCCAGCTCGGATTACGGCCTGAACGCCGACAACGCCTTTGGCTTGGAGCAGGCGCTCGCCGGCATTGACTCATTCCTTAGCACGCGGCAAGACAACCTGGCCAACTACCAGACCTCGCTTAGCGAAGTCAACCAGGGTAGCCTTGCGCAGCGCATCGCCTTCCTTGCCGACACCGATTACCAAACGTTCCGCGCCCGCGAGTTGAACGCCATCGGCGCCAAGTACGCGGGCGCCCCGCCGGACGGAGAGACCGTTGAGAGCTACGCGCGGCAACGCAATGCCGAGATCGACGCGCTGCCGACGGTCGAGGAGTACTACGCCGCCCGGCATCTTCTCCTGGAGACGGCCCAGCAGTGCGTGGAGGGCGGGGGCGATCTCCGCACCCGAATCACGAGCGCTGAAATGTGGCAAGACAGCGTTCTTGCCGACTTCCGCCCGCGCCGCACTGCAGCCGATAAGCCCTTCCTCAACTCGCGCATCGTCGAGTTCTTGTACCAAGACTATCTGCGCGGCGCCACCGGCAGGACCGGGGACGAATACTATTGGGCGGACCGCTACAATCAGGTGAACATGGCCTACCCTTATCTGCAAGGGTGGGCGGACCTGTGCGACGTCTACAAGGCGGAATTCGCGGATTATCTCAGCCCCGACGACCGCGACGCGCTGCTCGTCTCCCTATCGAATGCGGGCCACGACCTCGCCAACGCCGGCAACCTCGAACTGTCGCAGACCGCCCGCGACATGGCTGCTTACATCCGCGGCCGCCTCACCGCGCAGATGGCGGAGCACAGGGTGGATTACGGCCTGGCGGCGGGGTGGATCCGGCTCTATCCCGGGGAAGCGAAGTCGGCCCAATATTATCGCTTGCCTGACCCGCTCAGAAACCTTCTGGATCGCGAGATGCTCCCCGCCTTCCAGAGGTTCTTCATCGAGAATTACAAAAGGGTGGGACAATATCAGCCCGTTTATTGGTGGACTTGGCTCGACCGCACGATTCTCACTCTCGGCGAGTTCGCCGGCCCCGCCTACCGGAGCTTCCAGCGCGTCAAGGGCTTGGTCCAGGGCGCCTTCACAGGCGATTTCACTCGCGTCGACGAACTGTCCAACCTGGCCGCGATCCAGGATGTGATTTCCAACGGCTTCACACGCAGGCAGCTCAACCCGAGCAACATCAGCTATGACTTGGGGAACATCCTCATCGACGGCGCCTTTACGGCCTTGACCGTCTACCCGTTTGCCGGCGCGGGCCCAAGGGCCGTCCTGCTGCCGTCGATGGGCCGGCAGGTGATCAGCGGGGCACGCGCCGCCTTCGTGACCGTGGTGGGCGGAATGTTGCCCGCTGCGGTCGCCATGACGGCGGTGGACATGATGCCCCTTCCAGACGAAATCAAAGGCACGCTCCGCTTGATCGCGGGGTTGAGCTTCGGCGTGGCAGGCGGCTACGCCGCCAATCGCTATCTGCCGTCCTTCCAGTACCGGCTCGTCGCCGCGACCCAGCGTTGGGAAGCCCTGGAGAAGACGCTGGATGAGTTCGCAGGCGACCCAACCATGCGTGCAGCGCTTGTCGCGCAGCGCGATCAGGCGATGCAAGCGGTCATGGAACTCCGCGCCATCGGCGGACCCGAGCTTGAGGCGCAGCTGATCGCCGCCGAAACCCGACTCGCCACCGCGGGACGCGACTTGGCGTCTGCCGAAGCCAGGCTCAACGCCGCCGGTTTGGCGTCGTCAGCACGTGCTCGGCTCCTCGGGCAGGCACGAGCCACAAGGGCCGCCGTCCGCAGCGTTACCGGCGACCTGGCCGCGATACACGATCAGATTGAACGAGCCGCCAACGCCGCTGGCCTTGCCCCGACAAGGCTATTCGGGCACAACGAGTATGAAGTCGCGAATGCAGCGCAGGCCGCTCGTGTGAGGCGAGCTTTGGAAGCATACTATAATCAGTATGCCCCGCCTGGCGCAACGATTCGATGGGTTGATAACGTGCCTGGAGGCCGAAACGGGTTCCTCGACACGGTAACGGGCGATATTCGGTTGAGTAACGATCTTTTGATCAACTATCCCCACTGGGCTGAAGGCTTGTTGATGGAGGAACTTCAACATTTCCATCAGTTGCAATCACGAGGGTGGATTGGGCGCGCCCTCACCGATACCGAGGAGGCGCTGATCGAGTTGCAGGTCGTGCGTCGGATGCGGCGGTCCGGATTCCGCATCTTCGACCCACGACGACCGTGAAAGGAAGTGCCATGATTTCAGACGACCTGGAAGAGCTTGTTTTCGATGCGCTGTACTTTCGTCGTTTGCACCCCGACCGGACATGTCTACAGACAAACCTCGCAGCACAAGAGCTTCAGGGACAGTCCGTTGCGGCATTGCCACACATTGAGAGGGTGCTGACCAAGGTCGTGTCTCCAGCGAGCTTGGAGCCGCCGAAGAGGAGGTCGCTTCCCGGTTCGGGCGACATGTCATACGAAGTTGATGAGTTCCCGGGCTTGAGCGGCCTGCTTGGCGCCTATCTAGTAATCGGCTCAAAGCACGATGTTCTTAGAGTCGTCGACTTCTTGCGCGGTGTCCCGCCTACCTTACAGGCGAAGGCAGTCGCCCTGCTACCCGTATTCTTCCGCAAAATGAAGGTTCGCGCAGAGGAAAAGGACGTCAACAGCCTGAAGGATCCACCGGCGAAGCCACTTCTCTTGTTCGTGGAGGAATTGTCGCGCTCGGAGAACCAGCTTCTGCGGGAGAACGCGCTGCGTGCGATGTCATTTTTCCCGCAAGGCTAAAGGTTCGTCCCGCTTCCCGTAACGGAACGTGCCATGACAAGAGAGGAAGCGATCAAAAAAGGCTTCGGCCTACGTCGAAAACACCGGCCTCGACATCGGCCCAGTTGTTGATGCCAGATACCTGGACCTAAACCAGCTGAAAGCGATGAGAGGAGAAAAAGGGGACATTCTGAATTGTCGCGCGTTAGACTGTCACTCTCGAAATCCAGAATGTCCCCCTTTTCCCCCGTCAGTAATCAACGGCTGCGCCCGTGCCACCAACGGTGCGGGCTGGAGCAACGAGGAGACAGCGTATGGTTCATACTACGACGGTCTACATCGTCGAGGCGAAGAACCGGTTGGTCCAGTGGTTGAAGGACTCGGACCCGGACCTATTGGAGTGCCTCCGGGGGCCTTTCGCGTGGACGGCGAAGGAGAGTTCATCCTCGATGGATGACCTCCCGCATGAACGGCTCGCCAAGTTCAAGGTCTTGTACTTCCTCTGGCTCCTTCGGTCATACGACGTTCTGGCTCACCTTCCTCCTGGATCGAGGCTCTCGCTCGATGACTTTGATGAGTTCTGGACTGTCCAAAGGTTTGAGGTAGAGGGCGACTTGGCTGACCTACGCTCCGGCGCCAACAGGTACGACCTTGGGGTGGTTCTGCCAACCGGTAACCCAACAATTGACGCCTGGATCCGGGAGATGAAGGAAAAGACCCAGAAGACACAGTCCTGAGTTTTCAGCAGCTTCACACGCCGGCAGCTCAATGCCTTAAGGCGCCATGAACCCCCGCCACCTCCGCACCCAAGCCTGGTTCTTCATCATCCTCAGCGCCGGCCTCTTCATCGCTGGCTTCGCCCAGGAGATCGTCTGCGTCTCGATGGCGCGCGAATGAAGCGTCAGCGACTGACTTGACAAGGTCGCGTGGTCGGCGACTATTCCCCCAGGCACTTCAGCATCACCTCGGCCACGAAGCGATTCCCCGCCTCGTTCAGGTGCACGCGGTCGCTCGTCAAGACACCGCTCGCCTTGTTCTCGCTGTTGATCTTCTTCAGCCGCTCGACGAACGCCTTGCGCAGGTCGCACATCTCGCTCTTGGTCTCCTTCGCCACGCGGCGGCTGATATCCGAATACTCGTCGAGCTTCTTGTCGAGGCTGTTGGACCCGTCGGTCTTCTCGCCGATCACGCTCGGGGTGCAGAGGACGACGCGGGCGCCGGCATCGTTGATCTTGCCGATGATGTCCTTGAGTCCGGCTTCGAACTTCTCCGGCAGTGTGCCGCGGCTCGGGTCCTTCTCGCCGTGCCAGACGTCGTTGATGCCGATGTAGATGACGACGAGCGTCGGCTTCTTCTTGAGCACGTCGCGCTCCAGCCGCTTTTGCAGATCGGGGACCTTGTTGCCGCTGATGCCGGCGCCGATCACTTCGATGCCGAGGTCCTTGTGCTTCTCGGTCAGCGCCTGGCGGATCAGCGTGACGTAGCCGTTCTTGCCGGCGCCGGCCTGGGTGATCGAGTCGCCGAGGAAGACGATGCGCTCGCCCTTTTTGAGAGAAACGGGGTCGGCGCCGACGAACGCGGGGACGACCAGAAAAGAGGCGGCGAGAACGGCGAATCGCATGGTGAGGACTCCGGAGCATGGTGGCGTGACGTGAAGGAGAAGGTACCGAACCGCCTGGCCCGTGGCCACCAGGAGAAAATGACGCAAATCCGCACTTCCCGCTTC
Organism: Gemmataceae bacterium; assembly: GCA_046350295.1. Lineage (GTDB taxonomy): Bacteria > Planctomycetota > Planctomycetia > Gemmatales > Gemmataceae > JAXMAR01. The sequence continues at coordinate 83,156 of JAXMAR010000019.1, read as the reverse complement.
CCAGTCCCCGGCGCAGATGCGATACTAATCCCTGCCATCCATCGACGCCTGCCTTGCGGTCTTCTGGCCGCCTCCTTCCTTTTCGGGGGGTTTTCATGATCCGCACTCTCGCCTTGTCGCTCGGCGTTCTCGTCGCCGCCGCCTCGTCCGCCTTCGCCGGCGACGCCGTCATCCGCTCGGCCCGCTCCGGCCCCTGGTCCGACGCCAAGACCTGGGAAAGCGGCAAGGTCCCCGGCGCCGGCGCCAGGGTCGACATCCGCCCCGGCCATACCGTCACCTACGATGTCGCCTCCGACGAGGTGATCCGCGGCATCAGCGTCGCGGGCACGCTGACCTTCGCGACGGACAAGAACACCCGTCTCAACGTCGGTCTGATCCGTATTCAGCCGGGCAAGGAATACAGCGAGGAGGGCTTCGAGTGCGACGGCCACCTGGAAGACATGCCCGCCGGCATGAAGCGCCCGGCTCTTCTCGTCGGCACGCCGGAGCGGCCGATCCAGGCGGACAAGACCGCGCTCGTCCGTCTGCATCTCGTTGACGGCATGAACAAGGAATCCTGCCCGGCGATCGTCTGCTGTGGCGGCCGCATGGACTTCCACGGCGCCCCCATGAGCCGGACCTGGCTGCGCCTCGGCGCCACCGCCAAGCCCGGCGCGACCACGATCACGCTTGCCGAGCCGGTCACGGGCTGGAAGGCCGGCGACCACATCATCGTCACCGCCAGCACCGGCACGCACGACACCGGCGGCACGCGTCGGCCCGGCGGCGATCAGGACGTCTACACCGAGGAGGCGACCATCAAGGCGATCGACGGCAAGACGATCACGCTCGCCAAGGCCCTCGTCAACGAGCACCTCGGCGAAGGGGATTTCCGCGCCGAGGTCGCCAATCTGAGCCGCAACGTCGTCGTCGAATCCGCCGACAAGGCCAACGGCAAACGCGGCCATACGATGTATCACCGCAACTCGAAGGGGTCCATCAGCTACGCCGAGTTCCGCCATCTCGGCAAGGAGAACGTTCTGGGCCGCTACGCCCTGCATTTCCACCTGTGCGGCGACACGATGCGCGGCAGCTACGTCGTCGGCGCCTCGATCTGGGACAGCCACAACCGCTGGCTCACCGTCCACGGCACGGACTATCTCGTCGTCCGCGATTGCGTCGGCTACCAGAGCGTCGGCCACGGTTACTACCTCGAAGATGGCACCGAGGTCTTCAACGTCTTCGACCGCAACCTCGCCGTCCAGGCGTTCGAAGGCAAGCGCCTGCCGAAGCAAGCGCTCCCCTTTGACGCCAACGAAGGCGCCGGCTTCTGGTGGGCCAACAGCCTGAACACCTTCACGCGCAACGTCGCCGTGGAGAACGACCGCTACGGCTTCCGCTTCGAGGCGACGCAATCGAGCGCCATGAAGATGACGCTGCCCGTCCGCCAGCCGGACGGCTCCAAGAAAGTCGTCGACATCCGCACCCTCCCCTTCGTCCGCTTCGACGACAACGAGTGCCACTGCGACGGCCGCTACGGCTTCAACCTCGGCGAAGGCGTCAACCGCGTCGGCCCGGACGCCCGGCATCCGTTCATCATCCGTAACATGAAGATCTGGAACGTCCACTACGGCTTCCGCCCGCAGTCGCCGTTCGTCCTCATCGAGAACATGACGCTGCACAAGGCCGACTACGGCGTCTACCATCCCAACTACGATCACTACGTGTTCAAGAACCTCAAGATCAGCTACTCGAACACCGAACCGTTCAACCGCGGCCACGACGATTTGAGCGTGCAATACGGCCCGCTCGCCGTCGACGGCCTTACCTTCGCGAATCTACGTTCCGGTGGCTACATGCCCCTCATCCAGATCAGCGATGACAACCCGACGGGCACGGCGGTGTCGCACTTCCGAAACGTGAAGACGGAGAACTGGACAGGAGACAAGAAGCGCGCCCTCGTCAATCTCGGCGGCGGCCCGCGCCCCACGCCGAAGACGGAGAAGGGCGTCCCCATCTACTTCCACGACTGGTTCGGCCCCGGCAAACACGCCCGCATCGTCAGCACCCGCTCGAGCGAGTTCAAGACGGACGGCCTCAAATACCGTTCCGAGCCGCTGGTGACGGGCGACGAGTCTCGCTTGGCGGAAGTGAGCGATGTCGAGTTCCCGAAACTGCTCGATCCGGTCGACGATTTGCCGCCGACAACCGTCATCACGCACATCGCCTTCAAGGGAACGTCGATGGTGATTCGCGGCACGACAGCCGACAATGGCAAGGTGCGGCGCGTGACGGTCAACGGTGTCGCCGCCCGGCCGATCGAGGCGAACTACGAGCAATGGGAGGCGGAGATCCCGGTGGCCGCGGTGGTGGAAGCGTTCGCGGAGGATGAAGCGGGCAACCGCGAGTTGCGGCCGCATGCGGTGGGGTTGAGACCCTGACTGGCGTGGCGCCGATTTTCAAACGGCGCCATCGAGGAGCATTCCCATGAGGGACCTTCTGCTCACGTGGATCGCCATGTTCGTGATCGCGCCGACTCTTCATGCGCAGACCGCTGAAGTCCGCGAGGAAAGAATCGGCGGACGAATCGGAGGCAGTAAGGGGGCGCGAGCGGTCGAGATTAACAGAGCCATGTGCGAAGCTATCGTGTTGCCGGACATGGCGGACGAACAACCCTTGGGAACAGTGTTGACGCATTTCCAGAAGTTCCTCCTCGACCGAAAGCTGGTTGTCGAGTGGGTCGTCGATCAGGGAGCTTTTTCGGAGGAAGACCCGGAGGCGCCGCCCATCAAGGACGTGTCCGTTCGCTTCCCTGCCTTTCCGCGACGCATGGCTCTTGCCACGGCTCTGCGCATGGCCCTCGACAATGTTCCCACGAGAAACGCCACGTACTGGGTCCGGCGCGGACAAATCCTTCTCACCACCTGTAAACGTGTTCTAAGCATCCTCGATGAGCCGATCGCGACCATCAACGTGAATAGACGGCCGCTTGCGGAAGCACTCGACGAGCTTGCCGAGTCGAGCGGTGTTACGATCCTTCTTGACCCGCGTACGGGAGACAAGCGGCGCGCTCGTGTAAGCGCCGATCTGCATTGGGTCCGGCCGCGCACGGCCGCGCTGCTGCTCGCGGACCAGGCGGATCTAAAAGTGCTTACATTCGGCAATGTCCTTTACGTTACGACTCCTAAGAATGCAGGGCGACTGAAGAGGGCGCCAACGGGCCCGCGTGGAGACGAACGACGCGGCGAGGGAACCGTCGAAGGCAAGACCTTCCGGGAGAAGGAACTCGGCCAGATTCTTGACGACCTCAAGATGGGGGATGTTGTTCTCGACGCGAGGGTGAAGACTCGCTTGAAGACGAAGATAACGGCGACGTTTATCAACCCCGTCAGGAAATCTACCGCCTTTGGCCTGCTCGCGGACATGGCGCGGGTTGAGTACGTTCTGGTGGACGGAGTCGGATACGTCACCAGCGTGGAGAACGCCGCGAAACTGCGAGCGGCGGGAGAGTTGACGACCCTGATTAGGCCTAACGCTCGGGCAGCGCCCCTATAAGGGTGGCATCAAGCCACCGCATACCCCGTATGCTTCCGTACCTCCAGGATGCGGTAACCGAGAACGATGTGGTCCGCAGATGCCGTTCTCGCGCAGCGTGAACGCGAGGCCCTCCTCGGTCCCGTCTTGCTGAATCCAAACCTCCTCGCCGATGATGTCGACGTGCGCGATCGTCCCGTAGAGCCGACATTGATTTCCCCAGCCGACCGAAATCAGAAGGTAGTGCTCCCGGTCCCGGTCGAAGACGAGCTGGTATTCGACGTTCCCTGTCGAAGGCGGGGTGTCCGCAGCGGAGCGCAGCGTTTGCTCGATAATCTCGCGGTATTGTGTCACTGTTGTCATGGCGCGAGTTGTTGCGTGCCGGAAGTGGGCAAGGTATCGGGAACTTTGCCATCAACGGGAGCGCCGAGCCCCGCTCCGTTCTTCTCGCTCGGACGCGTCTCTATTTGCCGATCCGCGTGGCACCAGCCCGTGAGGCGGTCCCAAACGCCGTTGATGATCTCTTCGGTGTCGTCGCTAGCGCCCGCCGCACGAACCGCGAGCAACAAAGCCTCCAGGGCATCTTCGAGGGTCTGCCGTGGATGCCCTTCGGCCGCTAGTTGTTCGACTTCGTGATGCAGTGCAAGAGGATCCCCGGTCGCCCAGGCGTCTTGAACTCGCTGAAAAGGTGTCGCCATTACAATTATCCTCCGCGAGGTCAGCCGATCACGCGCACCCACAGCGCCCGCGTCCCCGCGAGGGCTTGCTCGAACTCGGCCAGGGTCATCGGCTCGCTGGGGCCGACAACGCCATGTGTCGGCTTGTCTTGAACATATTCGAGTTTGGCCCCGAGCAAGTCCGTGTCGATCTCCCAAACCGGGTCCTTCCCCGTACCGCCGTTAAGCTGGGGCGGCCGGCGGTTCTTCCCCAGGTAGGCCGGGTCATTCGGCGCCGCAGACATCCCCTCGCCGGGATTCACCGTGTCGTCCAGGGTCGCCGCCTTGACATCATTATGCGGCAAGCAATCAAGGGTGCGAACCCCAAGCTGTCGGGCTGACCGGCCGAGTTGCGGCAATCCGTCGGCGTCGAGAATCATCGCCCGGTATAATCTTCACACCCGGCTCCTGCCTCGCCGCCGAAGGACTGGCCCATTCCTGGCTAATGGTACCAGGAGACGAGAGACGTCTGCCCCCCCAATTTGCCCGCGATTGCTTTCCCCGATCCTGTCCATTAGGCTCGTGATCGAGGCCGATGCGGGAAGCCGGCAACCGCGAGCTACGGCCGCATACGGTGGATTTGAGCCGCTAGGCAAGCCGGCCACCCAAGGCGGCTGAGAGGCTGTTTCAAATCGGCGACACGACACAAAGTCGCGTCCACGATTTGAGAAAAGCAGCGACACAGATGCGGCGGCATATTGCAGTGGCGCTGTAATCCCTCACGTGCCGGATTTCCCGCAGCCAGTGGTCCGCCAGGGCCGAACCGTGCGCTGCTGTCCTTGAAGACTGAAAGAGGCGGAGGGGGAGGGATTCGAACCCTCGGACGACTTGCGCCGTCTCCGGTTTTCAAGACCGGTGCAATCGGCCGCTCTGCCACCCCTCCGGTTGGGAGACATTGTAGCGGGGCCCGCGGTTCGCCGGAAAGCGCGTGGCCCTTCGCCGGCTTCAGCAAAATCCCCCTCTCGCCACGGCCGCCGGCCGGCCCAGCGCCTGCATATCTCGTGCGACCCGCAAACCGAGCCTATTTTGACGTGGTATTTCGGCAATCCGGGCCGTTGGCGTCTGGGCTTGCATTGCAATCCGCCCTTAGAATCGAAACAGGCGGAGGGACGCGCACGCTCATTGTCGTACGCGCTACCTCCCTACTGGAGGGCTTGCCATGCTGAGCAACATGAGAACCTGGCTGCCGATCGGCCTGCTGATCCTGGCCACCGGCTGCCATCCCTGTCAGCGCCGGCCCGCTCCGTGTCCGCCGCCTTGTCCGCCCGGCCCCCCCGCTGTTCCCGTCGTGCCGCCGCCGCCGTCGCGCGTGGCGCCACCGCCAAGCGGCGCCTTCTCGCTGCCGCCCGGCGCCGTGTTGACGCCGCCACCGGGCGCCGTCGTGACGCCCGCGCCGGGAGCGAGCGTTATGCCGCCGCCGGCGCCGCCGCCCGGCGCTACGACCATCCCGAGCTTGCCGCCGGCCCCCGTGCCGGCGGTTCCCGGCCCCGGCGCCTCCCTCGCGCCTCCAGGGCCCGAGCGCGTCGAGTATCGCTGGACGCCGGCGGAGACGCGCGAACCTCCCAAGGGTCCGGTGAGCCGTGTGCTGCTCTTCCCACCCGAAGTGGACGAAACGCCGCGCGCCGAGCCCAAGGCGGACGACAAGCCCGACACGAGGAAAACGGGCGGGCTGCCGGTCGGCATCGCACGCTTCGCCGCGGCGACCGACAAGGCGTCGAGCGGGCTGCGGCCGTCGCTCGATGAAGGCCTCGACTGGCTGGCCGCCAACGGCTACCGCGCGGTCATCCACGTCCGCGACACCGAGGAGACCGACAGCGCTGACCGCAAGCAGGTGGAGAAGCGCGGCCTGCGTTACGTGGCGCTCGATGTGAACGCGACCACGCTGAGCAAGGAAACGGTCGACGAGTTCATCCGCCTCGTAAAGGACGAGGGAAACCAGCCGCTGTTCGTCTACGATCGGGACGGCTCGACGGCGGGAGCGCTCTGGTATCTCTATTACCGCATCGCGGAAGAGCAGCCGGAAGACGTGGCGCGTGTTCGGGCCGGAAGACTGGGCTTGCGCGAGAGCGGCGCCCTCTGGGATGCGGCGCGGAAACTGGCGCCGTAATCGCGCCCGACCTCCGGGGGCTTACGCCACCCGGCTCGCCTTCCAACATTTCTGACTTCTGACTTCCGCATTTTCGAACTACTTGCTCTTCTTCTTCGCAAGCATCACGCAGTTGCCGCGCTCGTTGAAGTGCACGGTCGTCATGTAATGGCGCATGAGGAAAACGCCGCGGCCGCCGGGGCGTTCGAGGTTCTCGGGCGCCAGCGGATCGGGAATGCCTTCCGGACGGAAGCCGGGGCCCTCGTCCTCGATGCGGATGGTGCAGAGGTCGGGGCTGACCTGGAAGGAGATGACGACTTTCTTTCGCGGGTCCTCGCCGTTGCCGTGCTTGACGGCGTTGACCATCGCCTCCTCGAGCGAGAGGCGGACGGCAAACTGGTCTTTCTCGGAGTAGTCGGCGGCGCTCATGAGAGCGATGATTTCGCCGATGACGGGATTGATGTCGGTCACGCGGTGAAAGTGCCGCTCGCGTGAAGGTTCCGAGGGAGAGGACTGGGGGGCGTGTACACGCGCGGGTTGTGTCATAAGACCCCTGCCGCTTTCGATGCCAGGAACGCTGGGACGACGCGATTCGAGAAGCCCTGCGAGCGTCTGGTGAAGCCGGGTGGCGAAGAAAGGGTCGGGCGCCTTCTTCACCGACTATCCATGAGGGGATCGTAATCAATTATTCCATGCCAAGTCAAAAAAGAAAACCCTCAAAAAAAAGAGAAGGCGATTTCGTTACGTCCAGCGCACGACGGCCGCCAGGTATTCTTCCTTTTTCTTAAGCAACCCTTCATAGGCCGTGCCCAGTTCTTCCGGTCGGATGCGGTGGGTGACGAGGCCCTCGAGATTGAGGCGACCGGAGGCGAGGGTGGCGAGCAACCAGTGCTGCGCCTTGTTGATGTCCCAGGCGCCGGCGAGGCGCGTGTGGGCCGGCTCGAACAGCATGTTGCCGTGGGCGCCGGTGACCTCGATGTAGCGGCGGTGCAGGTCGTCGTAGAAGTTGACCTCCTTGGCTTTGCCGCGCGGGCTGCCGACGACGACGACCTGGCCGCCATCGCAGGCAAGAGACATCGCGACCGGTATGGCGTCGGGAACGCCGGTCGCGTCACCGACGATCTCGGCGCCCTTCGCGCCCAGCGCCTCGTGCAGCGCCGTCTTGACGTCGCCCGCGCCCGGATCGATGACGGCGCTTGCCCCTGCCCGCAGCGCCGCCTTACGCCGCATTTCCACCGAATCGATGCCGACGACCGGATGGGCGCCGGCCGCGATCAGGCAACGCAGCGCCGATTGGCCGATCATCCCTAACCCGAGCACCGCCGCCGATCGGCCCAGCGTGATACCGGCGCGGATGGAGACGCCCAAGCCGTAACGCAAGACGCACGCCAGCGCCGCCTTCTCGAAATCAAGATTGTGGGGCAGTTTCCACAGTCGGCCACGCTCGTGGCCGATCGTCAGCAGTTCCGCCGAGGCGTGGTTGCCCGGAAAGCTGACGCGGTCCCCCGGCGCACAGCCGCTCACGCGGGCGCCGACCGCGACGACCGTCCCCGCGGCGCTATAGCCGGAGCGGAAGGGGAACTTCCAGTCCGGCAGCTTGGGGTCCTTGAGCCACTGATGCGTGCCGGTGTAGACCGCGAGTTCAGTACCCGGACTGACGGCGCTTACCTCCGTCTTGACGAGGACCTGGTCCGGCGCCGGATCGGGCAGGTCGACCTCGCGAACTTCGACCTTGAATGGCTCGACGATTGCAGCTTGCCGCGCTCGCATGGACGCCTCGGAGGGTTGACCGTTTTCATTCGGGATTGAACTGTTCTATTCCGCCGCGCCACGCCGCAAAGGCGCTTGGCATTTCCTTACAGGGTCTTTATCAAAAGGAGAATTAGATTAGAGGCTGTTTCAAAACTGGGACGCGACTCCTAAAACCCCAAAAAGACAAAGAGTCGCGTCCCAGTTTTGAAACAGCCTCTTGGCCAGAGCAACGATGCCCCGGCGGAAAACACCATGGACAACAAAAAAGGCGACGGCTTCGCCATGAGCCCCCTCTCTTGGCTTCTGGCCGCCCTTCCCGTGGCGGTGACGCTCAACTTCCTCGGCGTTCCCGGCGTCTGGGTTTTCGTCGCTTCCTGCCTTGCCATCATCCCCCTGGCCGGGCTCATGGGGCGGGCGACCGAAGACCTGGCCGACAGCCTTGGGCCGGCCATCGGCGGGCTGCTCAACGCCACCTTCGGCAACGCGGCCGAATTGATCATCGCCCTCATCGCGCTCGGGGCCGGCAAGACCGAGCTGGTCAAGGCCTCAATCACCGGCTCGATCATCGGCAATGTCCTCCTTGTCCTCGGGGCCGCCGTCGTGGCCGGCGGATTTCGCTACCAGAAGCAGACGTTCAACCGCACGGCGGCGGGGCTCGGCGCCACGCTTCTCTTTCTCGCGTCCATCGGCCTGATTTTTCCGTCGGTTCATTACTTCTTCGCTCGGGCGCAGGGCATCAACCCGCTGCGCTCGGGCGAGCTGGAGATGTTGAGCGAGGAGATCGCGGTCATCCTTGCCGTTGTTTATGTTCTCAGCCTGATCTTCACCCTGCGGACGCATCAGCACCTTTTCGCCGGGCCGGAATGTGACGAGCCGGACTCAGGCAAAGGCTGGAGCAAACGGACTGCCTTCATCGTCCTGCTCGCCGCGACCGCCGGTGTGGCCTACATGAGCGAGCTTCTCGTCCACAGCGTCGAGGCGGCGGCGCATTCGCTCGGCATGAACGACGTCTTCATCGGCGTCATCGTCGTGGCCGTCATCGGCAACGCGGCCGAACATTCGACCGCCGTCATGATGGCGGTGAAGAACAAGATGGACCTGGCGATCACGATCGCGATCGGCAGCAGCATCCAGGTGGCGTTGTTCGTGGCGCCGGTGCTGGTGTTCGCCAGCCTTGCCTTCCCGCACACGCTCGACCTGCACTTTTCGGCGATGGAGCTGATCGCGGTCGTGATCGCGACCCTGGTGACGGTCTTCATCGCGCAGGACGGCGAAACGCACTGGATGGGGTCCGAGAGGGACCGGGCCGGTAACTCAGAGAGGGGGGGTAACGAGAGATTCAGAGAGTTTTGGACCGAGATTTCGGCGTCCGAGAGGGATTTTCAAGGTTCCTCTCGAAGCCCGATTGGTCTCTGTCGAACTAGATGACCGTTTCTCAACTCGCTGAGCAGCTGCAATTGGCCTGGACAGGATGGGGCGTTTGCGTCAAGCTGGCAAACCGCCCCACTCTTGCGGCAGGGACGTCGCATGCCAAATCCATACGCTCCGGCGATTGTTCTGGACCTTGAGGCGCAAGCGCGCTTGCGGGCTTTGACCCGCGCCCATTCCACGCCGCAGGCTCTGGCCTTCCGGTGCCGGCTGATCTTGCGGTTGGCGGCTCCGGATCGGCCGTCCAATTTGCAGGTTGCCAACGAGTTTGGTTGCTGTCGTAACACCGTCGTTCTTTGGCGCGGGCGTTATCTTCAGCACGCTCTAGCTGGTCTTCAAGATGCTCCGCGTTCCGGTCGCCCACGGAGCTTTTCCCCCCGACGAGCAACTGGAAGTCATCACGCTGGCCACGAGCAAAACCAACGAGCATGACTGCGTGGCCAGTCAATGGAGCCTCGACGACCTCGCCGCCGTCTTGGTCAATCGGCATACCGACGAAGCCATGCGGCGCTCCACCATCTGGCGCATCTTGAACGAGGCCGACCTCAAGCCGCATCGCAGCGTCTACTGGCTCAACAGCCACGATCCCGACTTCGACAGCAAAGCGCAAGACATTTGCCGGTTGTATGTCCAAGCTCCCGCGCTGCATCAGCACGGCGAGTTGGTCATCTGCACGGATGAAAAGACGGGCATGCAAATCCTCCAGCGCAAGTATCCCACGATTCCGATGCAACCGGGCAAACCCGAAAAACGCGAACACGAGTACGTCCGCCACGGCGCACGCTGCTTGATCGCCTCGTTCATCGTGCCCACCGGCAACGTCGTGTGGGATCTGGGCGTGACACGCACTAGCGGCGATTTCGCCGCCCACTTGGGCCATGTCGCCGCGCAGTTCCCTGACCAGCAACGTTACCATTGGGTGCTCGACAACTTGAACACTCATTGGAGTCTCGACGTTTGCCGACTCATGGCCCGATTGAACGGCCTGCCCTTCCACAAGAAAGACCTGCGTGTCGGCGGCCAACGGCGTGCTTTCCTGACCAATCCCGAGCACAAGCACGTCTTTCACTTCACGCCCAAGCACGGCTCCTGGCTCAATCAGGTCGAACTGTGGTTCGGCACCTTGGCCCGGCGCTTCTTGAAACGCGGCGACTTCGCCTCGGCCGAGGAATTTGTCATCCGCCTGAGCGCGTACCTGGACGACCATAACGTCCACCGCGCCCACCCCTACCGCTGGACCTACACGGGGCAGCCATTGGTTCGCGCCACGCCCTTCAGCCAAACACGCCGACAGCAACGTCGCGGTCGGGCATGGTTCGGCCCCCGTCCCCAACGTTTCGAGCGATTCCTCTACCCACCCCGCCCGTATCGCCACTGCTCAGAGACTTGTAAAATGGCCATCTAGAGAACGCGGCGTGGAGGACTGGATTGGCGCAAGTGCCTCGCAGGAAAGGCGGAAAACGCAAAACGCCGAGCGGTGACTCTCGGCGTCTGCTGGTAACCTGTCTGACGCGATTGTTCGCGGCGATTAGGCAAGCTCCCCGAGTAGGACTCGAACCTACAACAAACCGGTTAACAGCCGGTTGCTCTACCATTGAGCTATCGGGGAAAGAAAGCTCGGCGTTCTTCTTTATAAAGACATCGCCGCGCGGGAGCAAGGGTGAATGGCCTGCCCCGGACCGCTCGGCTCTGCGCGCGTAGCGTTGTTACCGAAGGACGCGGCCGTTACGCCGCAGGTTCGCGGACTAACGGACAGGGAACCGATAAACCGACCTCGATGCGTCGATGCGTCGATGCGTCGATGCGTCGACACTGGAAGGACTTGCCCGCTTTCACCGGCTTCGCTACCATCGCATTCCACTTGCAAAGCCTTTTCAGGAAGAAAGGATTCTTCCGTGTCCATCACCTTGCTACAGTTGGCTGAACTGGTTCAGGGGACCTTGCACGGCGACCCGGACCTTGTCCCTGCCGGAGCGCGGCCACTCGGCGAGGCCCGGGCGGGGGACATCACCTTTCTGGAGCATGAGAAGTATGCGAACCAGTTGCAGGCCAGTGCCGCGGCCGCCGCGGTTGTGCCGGTGAACTTCACCGCGGCGGGCAAGAGTGTCATCCAGGTAGCCGACCCGATCATGGCCTTCGCCGTGATCTTCCGTCATTTGCAGAAAAAGGATGAAGCGAAACCGAGCGGCATCGACGCACTCGCCTGCGTCCACGCGACGGCACGAATTGGAGCCGAGCCGAGTATTCATCCACTGGCGGTCGTCGGCGCCGGGACAGTCATTGGCGCTCGCTGCCGGATTCATAGCGGCGCGGTCGTCGGGGCGAACTGCACACTGGGGGACGATGTGGTCCTTCATCCGAACGCGGTGCTCTACGACGACACGGTTCTCGGAGATCGCGTGATCGTTCACGGCAATGCGGTGCTCGGGGCCGACGGTTTCGGCTATCGTTTTCAAGGTGGACGGCACGTCAAGGTGCCTCAGCTGGGACATGTGGAGGTCGGCTCGGACGTCGAGATCGGCGCCTGCACGACGATCGACCGCGGGGCGTTCACGGCAACGCGCATCGGCGAGGGGAGCAAGATCGACAATCTCGTGCAAGTCGCCCACAACTGCCAGATCGGCAAGCACAACCTGCTGGTCAGCCAGATGGGAATCGCCGGCTCCAGCTCGACCGGGGATTACGTCGTCGTCGCGGGGCAAGTCGGCATCTGCGATCATGTCCACATCGGCGCCGGAGCGATGATCGGCGCCAAGGCGGGCGTAACCAAGGAGGTACCCGCGGGGCAACGCATGCTCGGCGCGCCCGCGACTCCGGAGCGCGAGCAGAAGAAGATCCTCATGTCGCTCGAGAAACTGCCCGAAATGCGCAAGGACATCCGCAAGATCAAGCAGCATCTGGGCATGAACGAGGCGGAGAGCGAGGCGGCGTGAGGCCGGCCGCGACGCCGCACGCGAGCCGTGTGTTCGGTTCGGCCGCCGAGTTCCCGGGGCCGCCAAGCTTCTGTGTGAATCATCGGCACAACGATGAGCCAAACAACCCTGCCGGCCCCGTTTGCGGTACGTACGCCCGTCGGGCTGCTCGCGGGAAGCGGGCGTTTTCCGATCGTGTTCGCCCGCAAGGCGCGGAGCCTGGGGCTGCCGGTCGTTTGCGTCGGCATCCGCCACGAGGCCTCGGCGGAGTTGATTCCACTCGTCGAGCGCTTTTACTGGTCCGGCGTGGCGCGCATGGGCAGGATGATCCGCTGCTTCAAGACGAGCGGCGTGACGCAGGCGGTGATGGCCGGCAAGATCCAGAAGACGCGCATGCACTCGCCGTGGCGCTGGCTACGGCTCTGGCCCGACTGGCGCACCCTGCGCTTCTGGTTCAACCGGCGCCGCGGCGACAACAAGGACGACTCGCTCCTGCTCGGTCTCATCGACGAATTCGCGTCCGACGGTATCCAGTTCTTTTCCGCCCTCGACCTTTGCCCGGAGTTGCTCGTGCGCAGCGGCGCCCTCACTCGACGCGGTCCCACTTCCTCGGAACAAGCCGACATCGATTTCGGCTGGCGGCTGGCCCGGGAGATGGGCCGGCTCGACGTCGGCCAGAGCGTCGCAATACGCGAACAATCGGTGCTGGCCGTGGAGGCAATCGAAGGGACCGACCGGGCCATCGCCCGCGCGGGCGAGTTGTGTGCCCGCGGCGGCTTCACCGTCGTCAAGCTCGCCAAGCCACAGCAGGACATGCGCTTCGATGTGCCCACCGTCGGCGTCGCCACGATCGAGACCATGAAGAAAGCCGGCGGCCGCGTGCTGGCGATCGAGGCGGGCAAAACGATTCTGCTCGACGAGGAAGAGACGATCCGGCTCGCGGACCGGTACGGGATCACGATCGTGGCGCGGGAGTGAGGCAGGCTCCGGGTTGCACTTCGTCGGCCTTTGGCACGCTGGTATAATCGAACCGTGTTGTCGGACAACCAACGCCGCAAGCGGACGCGGCGCCGGCGTATCCGGCCGTGTCGACCGACCCGATCACTCCTGACCCCCGGGAACCATGGCGGAAGAGGTAATCGGCGGCTACAAGCTGCTCAACTGCATCGTCACCGGCCAGAGTAGCCAGGTGTGGGAGGTCGTCGAAGTGACAAGCCACCGTCACTTCGGCATGAAGCTCCTTCTCCCCGAGAAGGCGTCCGACTCCGAGGCCCGGCGCCTGCTTTATCACGAGGCGCGCGTCGGCCAGAAGCTGGCCCACCCCAACGTCATCAAGATCGTGGCGGTCGGCAGCGACCCCAAGAACCATTATTTCGTGATGGAGTTCTTTCCGGCGGGCAGCCTCAAGATGCGGCTGATGCGCAAGCAGTTCGACTTCATCAAGGAGCGGGCCCACAGCATCTTCAAGCAGGCCGCCACCGGCATGGCCTACATCAACGCCTCCGGCTGGGTTCACCGTGACGTCAAGCCGGACAACATGCTCGTCAACGCCGCCGGCGAGCTGCGCATCATCGACTTCGCCCTGGCGCAGCGCATCGAGAAGCCCAGCTTTTTCAGCAAGCTGTTCCGCCGCAAAGGAAAAGTCCAGGGCACGCGCAGTTACATGTCGCCGGAGCAGATTCGCGGCGAGCCGCTCGACGGCCGCGCCGACATCTACAGTTTCGGCGCCGCCGCCTATGAAATCGCCACCGGCCGGCCGCCGTTCCGCGCCAGCAACCCGAACGACATCCTCGTCAAGCAGATCGCGGAGAAGGCCAGCTCACCGCAGATATACAACAGCGACATCAGCGATGAGTTTGCCGCCCTGCTCCTGCGCTGCCTGGCCAAGAAGCGCGAGGAAAGACCGCAGACGTTCCACGAAGTGCTCAAGTCCATCAACGCGCTCCGCGTCTTCAAGAGCGACCCGGTGCGACAGGAGCATTGACCGGAGCCAGGCTTTCGGCCCGCCACCCGTGGCTGGAGCGCTGGACCGGCGTCGGGCTGGGGTGATCGGCCGGTCGGGATGGTTCATGTCCACCTCCAATACAATCGCCCGATCTAAGCGCGGCTCGTCTGCAGCGCGTCCTTCCAACCCTCGACGCCGTCCTTGAGGGCATTGCTGTTGCGAAAACCTTGCGCCTGATATTCCTCCGCCCGACGGGCGGACGTCGCCTCGTGCGGTCAAGCACAGTAGAAGATGATCTCCTGATCCTTGCCGACAGCGCGACGCCGCAGTTCGTCGAGGGTGATCGCTCCCTCGAGGCGATACTTGGCACATTTGTCGGGCTCGTCATAAGCGCAGACGAGCAGCGCGTTTCCCGACGCGACGCGCTCGTGGGCCTGCCTGGGGTCGATTCGCTCCGCTGCCATGATGCTCCTCCACGGTTCATGCATGGGCGACTGGATGAAGAGCAAACGTCGCGCCGCCGCCTGCCCGCGCGCGCAAAAAAGGCGAGCGCCTCTTGCGCCCGCCTTTGCAGAAGCCGACGTCGCTCAGAATCCTTTCCCCTTCGTCGTCAAGCGGATGCGGCAAATCTGATCGTTGGCGGCGACGAAGAGGGTCATGCCGTCTTCGCCGAAGCAGCAGTTGGCGGTGGGGACGCCGGTGGCGAGCGTGCCGAGGAGCGTGCCGTCGGGGGCGAAGACGTGGACGCCGCCGGGGCCGGTGGCGAAGAGGTTGCCGGCGGCATCGACCTTCATTCCGTCCGGCAGGCCCGGCTTCTCCTTGCCGACCCACTTGGTGGAATCGAAGAAGAGCTTGGCCGCGCCGAGCGTGCCGTCGGACTTGACGGGGAAGGCGTTCCAGATGGCGATCTTGGGATCGGAGTTGGCGACATAGAGCGTCTTCTCATCGGGGGAGAGGACGATGCCGTTGGGGCGAGTCATTTCCTTGGTGAGGAGAATCAGCTTGCCGTCCTTCTTCAGGAGGTAGACGCCGCAGAAGTCGAGCTCGCGCGCCTCGTCATCCCAGTTCTTCTCGAGGCCGTAGGGCGGGTCGGTGAAGTAAAGGTCGCCGTTGGAGTGGAAGCAGAGGTCGTTCGGGCTGTTGAAGCGTTTGCCCTTGTACTTGTCGGCAAGGGTGGTGCGCTTCATGGTCTTGAGGTCGATTTTGCTGACACGTCGGTCGCCATGCTCGCAGACGACGAGATTGCCGTCGGCGTCGAGCATGAGGCCGTTGGTTCCCGGCTCGCCGCCGCGCTCTTTTTTACCGGTGTAGCCGGCGGGGAAGATGAAGTTCTTGGTGAGGCCCTCGCCTTCCTTCCACTTGTTGATGGCGTTGTTGGGGATGTCGGAAAAGACGAGGAAGCCGCCGCTCTTGATCCAGCACGGCCCTTCGGTCCACTTGAAGCCCTTGGCGAGGATTTCGAGCTTGGCGCCCTTGGGGACGAGCTTGTCGAAGCGCGGATCGTGGCGCTCGATCGTGCCGAGGGTGGGTCGTCCCTTGTCGCCGGCCTGGGCGGGCGCGGCGAGGGGCAGGAGGCAGAACGTGAAGAGGAGACGTTTCATGGCGCTAGTCCTTGGGTGATGGAAAACCAGCGCCATTTTCGGATGCAAGCTGCGCTTGTCAACGACCAAATGACGACAAAACGCCTCAGGGAACGAGGTGCGGCCGCGTCAGCGTCGGACCATACCTGTCCAGCAAGCTGTCGAAGATTTGCCGGTCGGTCTTGCCGGCGTCGATCTCGTCGGCGATGACCTTCCGCATGTAGAGCGGCATGGCGCAGGCGTTGGGGTTGCAGCTCGACAGGGTGTAGAAATGGCCGGTGCAGCCATCGCCCGCCACTTTGCATGCGCAGTAGATGCTGGCGAGGAACCAGTCGAGCCGCTCCTGCTTGTCCTTGCGCGGGCGGTCGATGTCGGGCGGCAGCGCGGAAACTCCGCGGAGCCGGCCACCTCCTTGATCTTGGCGGCGACCTTCTTGTCCTTGTCTTTTTCCTTGTCCTGCGCGAAAGCAGGCGCGGCGGCGTGCCGGTAACATCGTAGCAAGCGGTAGCGGGGGATGCGAAATCGAGGTCAAGGCTCATCGGAACTCCGCCGGCCTTGTCTCCTTCTCCTTTTTCTCGCGCCATCGAGCCGCCTTCTCGGTCTGGCCCCAAGATTCGTAGAGCGACAGAACACGATCCAGCGCCCGCCAGGCGTAGGGCCGCGGCGTGTCCTGATCGGCGACGAGGATCTCGTAGCCTGAGAGAAGGAGCGGCTCCGCTTCAGCGTAACGGCCGAGCGCAGCTAGGCAGCCGCCCAGGACGCTTCCGGCGCGCGCGGTGGCGGGGTGGCCGTTGCGTAGGCCCTTCCGGCGCAGCATCATCGCCTCTCGCGCCAGGGGTTCCGCCTCCTTGGCGCGATCGGTCCGCGTCAGGACCTCGGCGAGACCGACGAGGGGGTAGGCGATATCGCGCGGGTCGGCGTCCACAACCTTGCGGGCCAGCGCCATCTGTTCGCGATAACGCTTCTCGGCTTCGGCCAATTTGCCTTGATCGGCGAGGCCTTCAGCCAGGACACGCATGGCGCGCAGCGTATTCGGATGCTCGGAGCCCTGGACGCGCTTGCGAATATCCAAAACATCCTTGTCAATCGTTTCAGCCGCGCTCAGTTTGCCCTGGTCGTATAAAAGGAACGAGAGATCAACGAGGGCGTCGAGCGTATCGACATCGTCGGGGCCGCTGAGTCGCGTTCGCATGTCCACGACCTTGCGCGCGAGCTTCTCTGCTTCGTCGAACTTTCCCTCCAAGCGCAGCGTTCTGGCCACGCTGCCCATGGACCAGATCGTATCGCGATCATCAGGTCCAAACACGCGCGTGCGGATCGCCAGGATTTCCCGGGTGAGCTTTCCTCCTTCTGCGGGTTTTCCCTGGAGCCGAAGCAAGTAGGCTTTAAGGGCCATCGTGACGAGAGTTTGGCGATGCTCCGGTCCAAGGACCCGGCTGCGCAGGTCGAATGTCTTGTGGAAAAGCAGGTCGGCCTCTTCCAGTTTCCTTTCCGCCAGCAACGTTTCGGCAAGGTTCTCCAGGGACAGAAGCGTGTCCGGATGCTCCGGTCCTTGGACCCGTTGGCGTAGGGCCAGGACCTTGCGGCTGAGCCGCTCGACTTCCTCGAGGTCCTTTTCCTGAAGAAGCAGCACCCACGCGAGATTGTGGATCGCGTTCGCGGTGTCGACGTGTTCTGGACCGGAGACACGCTCGGTGGTCACCCAGAGATGGTGATATGTTTCTTCGGCTTGCGGCAACTTGCCCTGGTCGCGAAGCGCGGCCGCCAGATTGCTCATCACAAGCAAAGTGTCTCTGTGCTCCTTGCCCAAGATGCGCTGATCGATTTCGAGCGTCTTGCGCAGGTGGGCCTCGGCCTCGGGCAGTTTCCTCTGGCTGAGCAGATCCATGCCCAGGTTGCCCATGCTGATAAGAGTGTTTTGATGCTCGATACCCAGGACACGTTTGCGAATCTCGAAAACCTCGCGGTCGAGCTTTTCGGCTTCGGCATACTTATCCTGGTTCCCCAAGCCGATGGCGATGTTGTTCATGAGGGTCAGCGTCTCGGGATGCTCCGGCCCGGACAGCCTCTTACGGATTTCCCACGCCTCTCGCAGCAGCTTCTCGGCTTCGCTCCATTTCGCCCTATCCTGCAGGACAATGGCCAGATCATTCATCGTGATGAGCGTATCGTTATGCTCTGCGCCAAGAATGCGCCGCCGCTTCTCCAGGTTTTGCCTGAGGAGAGGTTCCGCCTCTTCCACTTTGCCTGCTTCCCAGAGGACACTGCCCAGCCAGGCTTCCGCGGCAAGAGTATCGGGATGTTCGGCGCCCAGGATGCGCTGGCGATCTTCCAGGTTTTGCCGCAGGAGCTTCTCCGCATCGCTCAGCTTTCCCTGGTGGGCGAGCAAGCGGCCCCAACTCTGGATCGCCGTCATTGTGTCCGGATGCTCCGCGCCTAGCAGCGACCGTCGCAGGTCGAGCGCGCGGCGGAGGTGCGGCTCCGCTTCCGCGTAGAGACCAAGCTCCCGGTAGGTGTCGCCGAGGGTCAGGCGCACCGCCGCCTCCAGCAACGGCTGGTCGGCGAACGATTTGTCGATCTTCTGCGCCGCCGCATCCAGCGCTTTCTTCACGCTGACATCCTTGCCCAGTTCATCCGGACGCGCGACCGCGAGCAGATCGAGCAGGAAGCGGTTGATCGCCTCCGCGGTGGCCCGCGCCTCCTGCGCATCGTTGCGCTCCTTGACGACCTCCTCCTGCTTCTGACCGAGAAGGACAAGTCCCACGCTCAACGCGACGATGGCCGCAAGGACCAGCGCCCCGGCCGCCGCCACCCATGACTTGTGCCGGCGCGCCCACCGCGCGAGGCGCGCCCGCGCCGGTTCCCGGTATGCGGACACCGGCTCATCGGCGAGCCAACGCTCCAACTCATCCGCCAGGGCACGCGGCGTCGCATAGCGATCTTGCGGCTTGAGCGCCATGGCCTTGCGGCAGATCGCCTCGAGCGACTTGGGCGCCTGTGCCTTCAGCTTGCGCGGCGGCGGATAGTCGCCGCGCTGCACCTTGTTGAGGACGTCCGCCGCCACCTTGTCCGTAAACGGCGGTTGGCCGGTGAGCAGATAGTAGAGAGTGGCGCCCAGGCTGTAGACGTCGCTCGCCGGTCCAAGCTGATCGAGCCGGCCGCCGGCCTGCTCGGGACTCATGAAGGCCGGGGTCCCCAGAGTGGTTCCAGGCAGCGTTTCGCTGCTGCCGGCGGAGGCAGGTTGAAGAGCTCGTTCGTCGCTCGCGGTCGGCTCCACTTTGCCGACCGCCTTGGCGAGGCCCCAGTCGACCACCAGCGTCTCGCCGTATTTGCCGACCATGATGTTGCCCGGCTTGAGGTCGCGGTGCAAGACGCCTCGGCTATGCGCGTAGGAGACCGCCTCGCACACGTCGACGAGCCGGCCGAGCAGCTTGCGAAACTCGACCAGCCGCTCGCCGCGCCACGGCCCGCGGTCTTGATGGAAGCGGTTGATCGCCTCGCGCAGGCTGTCGCCCCGGATGAAACGCATGGCGTAGAAGGGCCGGCCATCGCCATAGCTGCCCAGGCCGTAAACGGGCACGATGCCGGGATGCTCCAGACCGCCGGTGATCTCGGCTTCGAGGAGGAAGCGGGCCCGGCTCTCGGTCCGATCGGCGTGCCGCTCTTGAATCTCCTTGAGCGCGACTTCACGGTTGAGTTCCTGATCGAGGGCGACAAAGACTTGACCCAGCCCGCCGCGCGCATGCGGTCGCAGAATGCGGAAGCGCGTGCCAGCAGAAGTCGGCACGCCCGCCGACTGGCTCCAGGTGGCGAGCGGGTCCTCCTCCTGCCGCGCCCGCCCGACCTGGGCGAGACTCTCCTGCACGTCAGCGTCGGCGATCTGCTTTAGATCACGCTGTAGGGAGTCGGCCGAGGACAGGGTGGCCAAACTCTTCTCCGCAGCGCCGCCGTGGAGCGCGACGTGCTTTTGCACGAGGGCATCGAGGAGGCGAAGGGCGTCCCCATCAAGCGCCTTCTGTTCTTCGAGGATCGCTCCCAGCGGCTTTTCCTTATCGAGCACCCAGGTGTTCATGGCAGCGACCAACTGGTCGCGGCTGATGAAGTCCATTTGCAGCGCAAGGATGCCGAAAAGAAGATTGCGGTCGCAGTCGGCCTTGTGCATGACCTTGACCTCGACACGTGAGTCAGCCAAGGGAAAACGCCCGGACGGGCTCCAGCGACATGATCCTGTTGACGGCTTACGACCCCGAAGCTATGCGAAGCATGTCCCTGACGATTTCGGGGTCCGGCGCCGAGACGACCGTTCTCTGCCTGTCGGCGGTCGTGGAAACTAGTATCCTTTCCCCCAGGGTCGTGACGAAGCAACTGGTGACGGCCTCCCCCTTTTTCAGGCGGCGGTCGTACTCCTCTTTCATCTTGTCGCTGCCCTCTCCCCAATCCCCGGCCAGATGGCGCTGCAAGAAACAATGGGCGTCTTGTCCAGACCGGGCCAGAACCATCGAAGCCCGTGGCTCGATCTCAATCGTCCCCAACTTGAACTTGCCCTTGGCGAAGCCGTGGTCCCTCGGACGAACCCGAACTCTTCTTTCCTTGGGGTCATGCCAGAGGATCGACGGGACGCCCTCCTTGTCTCGAAACTCGATCACCTGTCCGAGGTTGATGTGCGCCATCACGTCCGGGAGTGCGGCGGGCGGGAACCCGAGCGAGCTCAGCAACGGCGTCAGGTCGACATCCCGCTTGGCGGTCACGACCTGACAACTGCCGTCCCCTCGTTCGTGGAGTGTGAGGACCAGTTGTTCTCCCCGGTCCAGGAAGATGCAGGCATGGCCGTGGTACTCCTGCCACTGCTTGGCGACCGAACGGGCCAGCGCTTCCAGCTCCTCCTTTTCAACCGCCATACCCAGGAGCGGCGGAAGCGCCTCGAGGGCAATGATGCGGTAGTCCCTCTTTGTTCCCGGCAGGGTCGGCTCCGTAACCAGCTTCTCGACGCCAACGGTCCGTTCCTTGGGATTCACCCAGAGTCGCAAAGGGACGCCTTCCATGTTCGTCGCTTCGGCGCTCTGCCCCCGATTCAGTTGGCCGATGATGTCGGAGAGCTCTTCGGAGTCGATGTGCCAGTCGCGCCGCAACGCGGCGAACCATCCGGGCTGAACTCGCTCCGTGGTGAGGAGGGGCTTGCCGAGCGGGGTGTGCCGGTGAGTGAAGTAAAGTTGATCCTCCGCAACGAACCAGGCGGCGATGCCGTCGTTGGTGATCCACTGGCGGACTATCGACGTTACAAAGTCATCACGCTCCGCTTCCAGGACGATGCCCTCGGCGGCAAGCCCGTGAGATAACCCTGCGGCGAGTTGGCGCAGGACACGGGAGTTGTTTTTCCTGTCAGCCATTGGAACTTCCTCGTTAGTGTCCGTCGGACACGTCGTTACGCAATTCGTATTCATTGGCGCTGGGCGGACCAGGTAGGGCGCTCGGTCCCGCCCTTCTTGAGTTGGCCGCCACAGGAACTTGCACGAGCGATGTCACGCGTGGGCCGGTAGACGCGGCCCACCCTACGGAACCAGGTGCGGCCTTGTCAGTGTTGGCCCGTATTTCTCCAGCAGGTGCTCGAAGATTTGCCGGTCGGACTTGCCGGCGTCGATTTCATCCGCGATGACCTTGCGCATGTAGAGGGGCATGGCGCAGGCGTTGGGGTTGCAGCTCGACAGGGTGTAGAAATGGCCGGTGCAGCCGTCGCCCGCCACTTTGCAGGCGCAGTAGATGCTGGCGAGGAACCAGTCGAGCCGCTCCTGCTTGTCCTTGCGTGGGCGGTCGATGTCGGGCGGCAGCGCGGCGCTATCGACCTCCGGAGCGGGAGGCGTTCTCAGCAGATTCAGCCGCTCGCCCGACTTGAGGTCGGCCAGGTCGATGCTGCGGACCACGAGGCGCAGCAAGGTGCGCTCGCGCCAGGGCTCGACCGTCTTGACGACCGCCTTGATGGCCGGATCGGCGAGGAGGGTAACGCCGTCCCCCTTTTTCAGAGAGCGCGCCCAGCGCATCGTCTCGTGGTCGAGGATCAGGTCCATCTCGCCGCTGAAGACGTGGACGAAGGCGACCGTTCCCGGCAAGCCCTCCTTCACCCAACGCTCGCGCAACTTCTCCTTCTGGTTTTTGTGGCGGTGTTCGAAGCCGTCCTGATCCAGGAGCGTCCGGACGCGGTCGCCTTCGCTCTGCACGTAAATCGTGGCGCCTTTCTTGAGGTCGACCTTGACGGCGCAGTCGAGCGTGCGTGTCTTGCCCTTGACGTCGAGAAACGTCACCCTGCCGTCTTCGAGCTTCTGGAACTTCACGCCAGGCCCGTTGATCTGCTGCTGGCTGATCTCGTCCGCGATCATCGAAACGGCGACCGGCTGCTTCTTGCGGTCGAGCTTGAGCCAGACCCAGACACGGCCGTCCTTGGGCAAGTCGTCGAGGCGGCCCCACCAGCCGAGGACCTTGATCTCGGCGTCGGGAACGAGCGGCCAGGTCTTCGGCTCCTTGTCCCCTTCGGCGAGGATGGTGACCTGGCGTTTGACGGGATCGACCGCTTGCAGGGTGGCGAAATGCTTGGGGACGGAGCGGAGAAACTCCGCGGAGCCGGCCACCTCCTTGATCTTGGCGGCGACCTTCTTGTCCTTGTCTTTTTCCTTGTCCTGCGCGAAAGCAGGCGCGGCGGCGATCAGGGTTAGGAGCGTGGAGAGGAGCGTGCGCATGGCATGGCCTCGTGAGTTCGCTCCATGGTGACCGCAATACTCTCCGAGGGCAAGCGGCAAGATGAATTACTCGGCGGCCAACCGCGCGACGGCCCAGGCGCAGGCGCAGGCTGACTGTGGCTCGCCCCACGCTTGGGCCAGGGAAAGCCAGGCGTGCGGTCGGAGGCGGGGACGCAGGCGCTCGAGCACGAAGGCGCCGGAGCCGGAGACCAGGATGCTTCGTGGCGGCTGGGGCAAATGGGCCCGGACAACGTCAATGGCGTTGATCAGCATCGCCTCCTGCCGCTCCCGGGCCCGCAACGCCAGCTTCAGGGTTTCCTTTGTCGGATAGGTCGCAGGATCGGCGCAGCGCATCCGGGCCAGGCGGGCGTGCGCGTTCTCCAGCGTCGCCGGCTTGCCGTCGGCGGTGGGTTGGCCCGCGGCTGGCGTGCGGTCGCCAAGGACATGGTAGACGTCGGCCATCGTCGCAAAGAATTCGGCCGCGACTTCGGGGCCCAGTACGGCGCAGACCGGTGTCCGGACCGCGCCCGTGTAGAGCAACTCCGCGGCGGCCATGCGCTCCGGATCGGTCCGCCCGGTTGGAACCGGTGTGCTGTTCAAGAGGGGGACGATGTCGGTCGTGGTCGAGCCGATATCGATCAAGAGAGCGGCGCCCTCGGGCGCAAGTCGGCCGGCGAGGGTGGCCTGGGCCAGCCAGTTGGCGGCGGCGACATCGCCGGTCCGTCGCCACGCCTCTTCGAAGGAGAGAAAGACGCCGTCAAGCGACCAGACGAGGACGCCTGTGGTCCCAGCCACGTCACGAACGCTCGTCAGAATCGTGTGCACGCCTTCCGCCTGGCTGGCGAAGCAGTCGCACAGTTCGCCCGTCATTGTGACGGCACAGCGCTCAAAAGGCGGGAAAGAGGCGAGCGTCTCGCGCAGCCGCGCCATCAAAGCGTGTGGCTCGCGCCAAAGGAGGAAAGGGACGACGCGGCACACTCCGGAAGAATGCGCCGCCTTGAGGTTGGCGCCGCCGATGTCGAGGCCGAGAACGCTCATGAGAAGACGATCTGCCACTTGAGGAGAAGGGCGACGCCGAGCGGGATCACCGGCCAGAACAAGAGAGTCAGCCCGAAGGTGTGCGTCCAGGGACGCAGAGTCGAGGTGAACAGGCAATAGATCCAGACGAAGAAGGCGACCGCGCCCATCGCGAGGAGGTAGATCGTGTAGCCGACGAAGAAGGCCTTCTTGAAATCCTCACCGAATAGCCCTTCGGGCGCCGGGCCGCTCGCCTTCCAGAGAATCCAGGCGGTGACGAACAGGGAAACGAGCCAGGCGAGGCCCCAGAGCCACTCGCCCAGCGATAGGCCTTGGGAGCGGCCGGCGATCTTGCCGATGAGGAAAAAAATGGGCCAAAGAAGAAGGACGCCCAGGGGCAGGAACATGAGCGGGGGCAGGACATGGGCGAAGGCAAGAAAGAACAGACCGCCCTCCAGGGACGGCGGCAACGCTTGCAGCCCGCTCAAGGCGGCTAGGTAGATGGAAGCGGAGAAGCCGACGACGATGAGCAAATAGTCGAGCATCGAAGGCCGGCTGAGAGGCACGAAACGAGGCCGGACGCTGGGCGGGGCCGATTGCTGCGGCGGTCGGGACGGTTGCGGCGCGAAGGGAGGGCGGGACATGCAGAGATGGTAGCAGGAGCGCGGGGCCGGCGCCAGGCCTTCGAAAAACGCCGTGGCGCGGAAGTCCCTTGGGAAAGGGGGTGACGCGGCGAAGAGCTGAATACTGGCACGCCGTATGCTCCATTGTTCGGCGCCCCCGACTTACGGGTTTTCGGGGAAGGTCAACCCAAGGAGACAAAGCCATGTTGCGTCTAGCTCTGTTGTTCTTTGTGGTCGCGTTGCTGGCGGCCCTCTTCGGCTTCACAGGCATTGCGGCCGCCGCTTCCGGCGTGGCGCAGATCCTGTTCGTTGTGTTCCTCGTCCTGTTCCTCGCGGCGCTACTTGTCGGGGTGA
The DNA here is from genome assembly GCA_046350295.1 of Gemmataceae bacterium. Lineage (GTDB taxonomy): Bacteria > Planctomycetota > Planctomycetia > Gemmatales > Gemmataceae > JAXMAR01. The sequence goes on along the minus strand of JAXMAR010000019.1, from coordinate 58,502 downwards.
TCGGCGGGCGACCACGCGACGTAGTTTGAGCAAGGGGTACGAAGAGGCTCAAACGAAGAGGCCGGCAAAGCGCCGGCCTCTCGTCATTTGGTAAAGGTTGTCTGGAAGGTTACTTCTTTTTCTTCTTCTCAGGGCCGCCGAAGGAAAGGCCGACGGCGTCCTCCAGAATGAGAACCATACGGACGGTCGGGCGGTCGCCGGCAGGGATGTCCAGATCGTCGAGCAAATTCTTGCCCGTTTTCTTGGCATCCCCTTTCTTCACGTCGTCTTTCTTGCCGTCGTCCTTTTTCACCTCATCGGCCTTCGCGTCGTCCGCCTTGGCAACCTTATCGTCTTTCGCCTTGTCGTCCTTTGGCTTGGTCTTCTTGGGGGGTGGGTTGAGGAAGATCTTGACCGTCTGGCCGGCGAGGAGCTCTTCGATTTTCGCCTTGTAGCCGGGGATCTTCGGATCCTTGCCGCGCATCTCCGCGAGTTCTTCCTTGGTGTAGGTCTTCACCTCTCCCTTGTCGTCGTACTGGAAGGGTGGCTGGTTCCAGCGGACGACGAGCTTGTCGGAAAGGTCGAACTCGTAGTCCTTGCTGGTGGTGGCGACGCGGAAGGGGTTGCTGGGATCGTTCTTGCCGGCCTTCGGAGGGGTGGAGCTCTTGGCCATCATCCGGGCCATGTCCTGCTGGAGGCGGGCCATGTCGCGCTGGAGGTTCATGAGGCGGCGCTGTTGTTCGAGTGGGGTCCGGGCCCGAGCCACTTCCGCGTAGTCGCGCATCACCTGGTCGTAGCGCCGGTTCAGCTCGTAGGCGGCGCTGCCGGTGGGTCCTTTGGGTCCCTTGTAGGCCGGGTTCGGCTCGAGGTGTTGGATCTCCAGGCGGAAGGTGATCGAGCCCGCGCCCGCTGAGCCGGTGTTCGCGACCATGAGCTTCCCGGTGAGTTCCTTGACGCTCGCCAGCGCCTTGTAGTCCTCGGGCGTGGCCGTGGGCACGTCCATCTTGCCCTTCTTGTCCTTCTTCTGCGCGTCGACGTCGGCGCCGGAATAGAGGAGGCAAACGAGGACAAGGCCGGAAAGGACAAGTGTCGCACGCATGATGCTCGCCACATTAAGAAAGAAGGAGGCGTCCCACCTTTAGACACCTCCGCGAACAAAAAGTTCCGCGCGCCGCAAAGCTTGCCGGTTCTTGAGATTCCGACGCCGGCCTCAACGCCGCCTGAAGCTTCCGTCATCATCCCGCCGACTACGCGGCTCATCGTCCCGGGAACGGGAATACGCGCCATCTTCCGGCCGACGGCGCGCGGGACTCTCCTCGTCGTCATCGTCATCGTCATCGCGTCGGCGCGGCAGAGGAGGCGGTCCACCGCCCTCGGCCCGACGCCGACGGCGCCGCGGCCGATCGTCGTCGTCATCGTCGTCGTCATCGCGGCGACGCTCCCGGCGACGGCGCGGCTTGACCTCGCGTCGAACACGGCTGCCGCCGGACACATCAGCCAGGAGCGCCGCGATGACATAAGAGCCTATGAAGCAAAAAAGGATGGCGCCGATGTGCAAAACCAAGATCTTGCCGATGGCGTCGGCCAACGGTTCATTGCGGCCAATGGCCATGCCCACCGGCAGGGCGACAGCCAGCGGCAGGATCATGATGGCGCCGCCGACGTACGCGCCGAGGCCGGTGACGGGTCGACCCGGCCGATAGGGAAAGCGATTGGTGATAATGGCGATCAGGCCTGTGATCGCCATCAGGATCTCAAGACCCAGGATCAGGTAACCCATCTGCCGCCCCCGGAAAAGTCATGAGCGAGCGCTGATGATTCTCTCATCCGGACGAGAGGAAGGCAAGGAAGATTGCGGTTTCGCAATGGCGAAGAATGGCGGAAGATGGCGAGAAGGGGAAGATGGGCTGGGCGTCAGGCCAACTGGCGGCGGCGGCTCTTGCGTTGTTCCTCGAGCAGGAAGACCCAGAGCGCCTTTTCGCGCGCCTCCTGCGTCTCGACATCGGCGACGGGAAGGAAGCGGACCCCCAACTCGCCGCGCCGTTCGACGCCACGGTGGACCACAACCGCCGGCATGGTCATCGCTTCCGCATGGCCCAGAGCGAACTTCAACAGCAGACGCTGCCCCGGCGCAAGCGTGGGGTGAGCGTCGTGCAACTGAACACGCATTCCGGTGACGGAGAGATCGACGATCTCCGCGCCGCAACTCTCCGTCGGCGGGGTCTGGCATTCGACGGCAAGCCGCTCGTGGGCGGGAAACGCGAAGCGGTAGTCGTCGCGGCGATTGTCCATGACGGTAAGATCGGCAAGATCGCGGAGAGGCTTCCAGAATAACACGTTTTGCTGGTCGTCAAAATCGCCAATCGTGCCCCGGCGCTGATTTCATCAACCGCCTTGACGATTGTGCCGATTATGACGGATATGCTGCGCTCCTTGCCGCTGCTCCTGCTGCTTGCGCTCGGCACGATGGCCGGGGCGCAGACGGCGTGGCCCGAGCCGGAGACGGGGCCCGCTCCCCTGCCCTTTCCCGGCCGCGAGCGCTGGGCGCCGGATGAGGACGACAACCCGGCCCACACGCCGCTCGCCGAGTTTCGGGCGAAGATGAAACAGCTCCGGGAGGAGCGCGACCTTCTGCAATCCGATCGGAAGAAGACGGAGCGCTTGCTGGAGGGGGACGCCGGCGGCGAGGGGGAGTTGCTGAAGCTGCGCTACCGGCTCAGCGGGCTCCTCACGCGCATGGCGGACAAATCCGCTCTTCCGCCGCCGCCCCCGTTGCCGAAAATCAGCGGCCTGGGCGAGACATCCGTCCGCCCCGCCGCTGCCGAGGCGGACGCCCCGCCGAAGAAAGACGAGAAGAAGAAGGACGACCGTAAGAAAGACGAGTCGAAGACGCGCGACGCGCTTCGCCTTGGCCACGTTCCCGATCCCTTCGCGCTGGGGACCGCGTTGTTCCGGGCGGGAAACTATCGGGACGCCCTGGTGGCGTTCCGCATGATCCCGTTGTCGACGCTCAAGCCGGGAGAACGCGCGCCGATCCAGTACCTGATGGCCAGCTGCCTGAGCAAGGAAGGCAAGTACGACGAGGCGACGCCGCTTTTTCGCGAGGTGGCCAACACGCCGGGAGACGAGCGCCTCGCCGCCTGCGCGCAATGGCAGATCGCCACGCTGCGCTGGCACAAGGAGATGCGCACCCAACTGCAACAGGTCCGCGAGCGCCGCAAGGCGCTGGAGAAAGCGCCATGACGAATATCAAGCATCTGGAGCAGGAACTGTGCGCCGGCTATGCCGAGGAGGCCCGCCTCTACGCGCGCGCCCTCGACCTGGCGGAGCAGGCTTCCGAACAGGTAGGCGCAGGCGCGGACGGCAACCCTCTCCTGAACGAGATCGCCGACCTGCTGGCGCGAGTCGGTGTCATCGAAGCGGAAACGGCGGGGACGCGCGAGCAGTGGCGCCGCGTCGGCGCCACCCCCGGCGCGGAGCTGCGCGCCCACCTCGGGGATGTCGCCAATCTGATCCAGCGCATGCAATCCCACCTCGGCCAGGCCCTGGATACCGCCCCGCGCAAGAAGCAAGCGCTGGCGCCGCAACTGGACGAGCTGGCCCAGCGCGAGAAGGGTCATGCCTACGGCTTCGGCTTCAGCGCTGACTTGTGAGATCGCTGCGCCATATAATGTCCGGAAACGGCGTTCCGGGAACCAACGCATGCACGATTCAGCCGATCCTCTCAAGCCCAAATACAGCGAGTCATCCTCAAGCTCTCCGGCGAGGTGTTCAATTCACCGGGCAAGAGCGGGATCAGCATCGACGAGACTGTCGGCATTGCCCGCCAGGCCAAGGCCGTGCACGACCGGGGCGTGCAGCTCGCCATCGTCATCGGGGCCGGGAACATCCTGCGCGGGGCCCAGTTCAGCGCCGGCGGCGACGTCATCAAGGAAGCGACCGCTCACTACATGGGCATGCTCGCCACCGTCCTCAACGGCCTGGCGCTTCAGGACGCCCTGGAGAGCATCGGCTGCGAGACTCGACTGTTGACGGCAATCCGCATGGAGAGCATCGCCGAGCCGTTCATCCGCCGCCGCGCCATCCGGCACCTGGAGAAGGGACGCGTGGTGATCCTGGCGGGCGGCACGGGCAGCCCGTTCGTGACGACGGACACGGCGGCGGCGCTGCGGGCGCGCGAGCTGGGCGTGGACATCCTGATGAAGGCGACCAAGGTGGACGGCGTCTACTCCGAGGACCCGGAGATCAACCCGCACGCCCACCGCTTCGAACGCTTGACGCACGCCCAGGTGATTCGCGACAATTTACGCGTGATGGACGCCTCGGCCATCGACCTGTGCCGCACGGCGAAGCTGCCGATCCTGGTCTTCAACTTCAAGAAGGAAGGCGCCATCGAACGGGCCATCGCGGGCCAGGCGATCGGCACACTGGTGACGGCGAATGGGTAAACGCTCGACGCTTGCGCGTCGACGCTGGTAAGCGAGATCAAAACGATGAGCACCGACGAGATCCTATTTGACGCCGAAGAACGCATGGAAAAAGCCCTGGGGGTCTTTCGCGACGAGCTGCGCGGCCTGCGCACCGGGCGGGCGACGCCGGCGCTGGTCGACGGCCTGCGCGTCGAGGCTTACGGCTCGATGATGCCGCTCAAGCAGCTGGCGCAGATCGGCACGCCGGACCCGCAATCGATCGTGATCCGGCCATTCGATCAGAGCACGCTCAAGGACATCGAGAAGGCGATCCGTTCGAGCGACCTGGGCATGGCGCCCAACAGCGACGGCAAGGTGATCCGGCTGACGGTGCCCGCGATGAGCGGCGAGCAACGGCAGAAGATGGTGGCGCAGGTGAAGAAGAAGAGCGAGGAGACGAAGGTTTCCTGCCGCAACTTCCGCCGCGACGCCAACAAGGCGTTCGACGTCGCCGAAAAGGACAAGGAGATGACCGAGGACGAGCGCGATCAGGGCAAGGAGAAGGTGCAAGATCTCCTCAAGAGCTTCGAGAGCAAGATCGACGACTTCGCGGACAAGAAAAGCAAGGAGATCATGGAGGTGTAGGTGTGGTGAGTGGTGAGTGGTGAGTGATGGCGCATCGGTTTTTCGTTTAGCCCCGGTTCGCAGAACCGGGCGGGCGTAACGCCGCTCGTTCGGAATCCCTGTCATGTCCGAAAGCCAATCCAACATCAAGCAAGAGCTGCAAACCGTCGCCGCGAAGGTCGGCATCGGGCACTACAAGCGCCACGTCTTCCTCTGCACCGGCCCCAACTGCTGTACCCCGGAAACCGGCCTCGAAGCCTGGGAAACGCTGAAGAAGGAACTTAAGGAGAAGGGCCTCCTCTCGGGGCCGGGCGCCTGCTATCGCACGAAGGTGGGCTGCCTGCGCATCTGCACCGAGGGGCCGACGATGGTCGTCTATCCCGAAGGGACCTGGTATCACGGGATGACGGCCGACAAGATCACACGTTTCGTCGACGAGCACCTGCATGAGGGACGACCGGTCGAAGAATGGATTTTTGCGCGGAATCCCCTCGGCGGGGGATCCGACCGGACACATCGAGAGGATCTTTGACCGGCGGCAGGCCTGTCGCGATCGATCGCCAGTTTCACTGTCACTTCAACGCAACGCCGAAGGGTCAGTCTTTGGCGATGTTGCAAGCGCGTATCTTCCGGTCGAGCGTCGGCTGCCGATGCCGAGGATCGCCGCGGCCTAGCTCTTGGGTTCCACTCGGTGTAAGCCAAAGGTGCGCGCGATGTGGCGTTTTTCGATTTTTCTTCCAGCGAGACGGCGAAGTATTGGTCGCCGTCTCGCGTCGGGGGCCGCCTTCCGGTGTGTCGAGGATGACAACCAGATGTCACCGACGCCCAGAGCGTGGGGCTGCGGCCGAGGGCGACGCGTTCGACGACGTTGCGTAGCTCGCGGACGTTGCTGGGCCAGGAGAAGGCTTGCATCTGCGCAGAGCGGGTTCGGTGAAGCCTTCCTTGATCTTGGCCGTAGGCCCTGCGGACAAAGCGTTTGAGGAAGTGGTCGGCGAGGAGGGGGACGTCGCCGGAGCGGTCGCGCAGCGGGGCGACCTTGATCTCGACAACCTGGAGGCGGTAGAAGAGTCGCGCGCGGCCCTCCTGGATCGCCTTCTCGAGGTTGGTTGGTGGCGGCGACGACGCGGACGTCGACGCGGATCGATGCCGCCGCCGACGGCGTTTCTCGAACGATGCCCTCCATAGATGCGCAGCAGCTTGGCTCTGCGTGCCAACCGACATTTCGCCGATCTACTGGCGAAGATGGTCTCCTGGTGGGCCGCCTCGAACTTGCCGATCTTCTTCTCGGTGGCCGGTGAACGCGCCCTTCTCGTGGCCGAATAGCTCGCTTTCCAGCAGGGTCTCGGTGATGGCGCTGCAGTTGAGTAGACGAAGGGCCCTCGGGCGTGGGCTCGAGTAGTGGATATGCGGGCGACCGGCTTCTTGCCGACGCCGCCTTCGCCGCGGATCAGCACCGTCGCGTTGGTGTCGGCGACGCGGCCGACCTGCTCGTGAATGCGCGCAGGGCGCCGAGTCGCCGACCAGCTCGCCTTCGACACGCAAGCTGGCCCAGGGTCTGGTTGGCGGCGGTGAGCGGATTCCGTTGCGCCTGCACAACCGCGGTCGCCGTTGCTTGGCGACGGCCACCGTGAACTCCAGGTCCTCACTGGAGAGGGCCTTGTGCGGGTCGGCGCAGTAGAGATGGATGAGGGCGAGGACCTCCTGGTGGATGGCCGGGCGATGAGGCTGGTGGCTTCAGCCCGTGAATGCTGCGCGAGCGTAGCGGTCGCCACGTCCTCGGCTGATCGCCTCACGGCTCGCCATCACCTCGTTGGACACGAACTCCGAAACCGGCAGGAGTGCATGACCTGATCGCGGTGACGCTGGTACGTCACCTCCCCAGATTGCGGCCTTCCTTGACGGTGAGGATGCCGACTCGCGGAGGTCGACTCCAGCAGGGCGTTGACCACCATCGGCGCCAGCTCCTCGTAGCTGCTGGCCGAGCCCATGTCGAGGGCGAGACGGTAGAGGAGCGACAGGTCGCGGCTGAGGCTGCGGGCGGGCCGGACCGGCTTCGGTCGTCGGGTCGCGGCCTCACCCGGTTCCTCCGGGAACAGGCGTGAGGAGCCAGTTCGGCCGAGCCGCTTGATCGAGATGCCGTCCTGCTCCTGCGGCGCCGGAGGAGATCCGGCAGGTCCTCGAGCTGGTCGATAAACACGAAGTGGCTGCCGCCGACGTGGAACTCATCGCCGAGTGCGGTTTCCAGTCGGTCTTCTGGAGTTGCTCTGCCGCTGATGAAGGTGCCGTTGAGGCTCTTGAGATCGCGGAGGAGCCAGCGGCCGGCGCGGTAGACCTCGGCATGCTCCCCGGCTACACAATTCCGTCCTTGAGGACGACCTGGCTGGTGTTGGCTCGGCTAAGCGTGATGCGTTGTCCTTCCTGGAGGGGAAAGACACGCCGTAGCCGTCGTCGCGGAGTGCTGGACAAGGAAAGGGCCGGAGCCGGTCGCCATGGAACTTGCGGAGCGAAGGAAACTAGCGAGTCCACAATAACAATAAGGGATGCGGGGGGTTGAAGCAATGCGGGGTTGATGCGACGTGGACTTCGTGGGATGAGGAATGAAGAACCGAGAACGGAGAACGGAGAACCGAGAACGGCGCCGGCGGCGGTGAATGGGAAGACCCGACGCGAGGCCGGGTCTTGGGAGAGGGAAGCGCGTGTGGGCTCAGGTCTATTTGGTTTTTTCGAGGCGATCGCGCCATGCCTCGGCTTCGACGGTCTTGCCCTGGGACTCGTAGATGGTGATGACTTGCCGGATGACCTCGCGGGCGTCGGGGCCTTTCGGATTCGAGTTGATGTGTTTCACGAGCCGGTCGAGGTAGGCCGAAGTGACGCGGGCGACGTCTTCCTTGCCTTTGGCGTTGTTCAACTCCTTGAAAAAGTCCCTCTGTAGTCCGCCGAAGCGCTCAACCGCCGACCCTTCCACAAGATCCATCACTGCCCGGAATCGCTCCACGCGGCCGCGCGTGTCCTGCTCGCGCAGGGCGCCCTCAATTGTCAGTTCGATGGCCGCCTCCGTGCGTTTCTTCGTTTCCTCACGCTCCTTGATGAAAAGGTCGACGAGCTTCTCTCGCTTGGCGGGTTCCTTGCTGGTGACGAAGAAGTGAACCTCCGCCGGGCTCGGGTCTTTGCCGCGCAGGTCCTTGCTCAAGCGGCGGATGAAGTCCTCGTCGCTCACGTCTTTCTTCAGCGTGAACCGGATGATTGCGGCCTTCGGGTCTTTGCCCTTCGGAGCGTCCTGGGCGCTGCCGACGGAGGAGAAGGCGCCGCCGATGAGGGCCGTGATGGCGGCGACCAGGATCAGGCCGGTTCCGAGTTTTGCTTTGGTCAGGAACATGGTTTTGAGGACTCCTTGCGTGAGAGTGAGGACTTGCGCGGGAATGGCGCCTTCGGCCAGCGTCGTACCGGCGGCGAAGAGGGAAGCCGCCTTGGCGGAGGCGACAACGAACGTCGGGGGGAGCGCCGCCTGGGCGCCTTCGCCGAGAACGGTCCCGAACAGGGCGGCCGAGAGCGCGATGCCGCGGCGCGTGAGGCGGCCGCGGAGCAGCTCGCGGCCGCGCTCGAGCCGGCCGTGCAGGGCGCCGCTCGAGACGCCGAGCTCCTTGGCGGCCTCGTCGCGCGTCTTGCCCTGGAGGTAGCAGAGGATCAACGGCGCCCGGTAGCGTTCGGGGACCTGCTGAAGCTCATCGTCGAGGGCGGCCTGCACTTCTTGCCAGCTGATGTCCGTGGCGGTGTCCTGCGCGGCGGGTTGAGGGGCCGAGCGCTCGCGCCGCGCGCGCCGCGCCTGCTCGCGCTTGAATTGGGCCGAGACGCGGCGGGCGACGCCGTGCAGCCAGCTATGGAGCGAGGCGACGCGGCGCACCGAGCCGGCTTTCCGAGCCAGGACAAGGAAGGTCGCCTGGCAAGCGTCTTCCGCATCCTCACGCCGGACCAGAGCGCGGCGGCAAACGCCGAGCACCATCGGACCGTGCCGCTCGAGGAGAACGGTGAAGGCGGCCTCATCGCGCGTCTGGGCGAAGCTGTGCAGCAACGCCTCGTCCGCGAGATCGCGGCACTTGGGAATGCCGGCGAGCAGTCGCAGACGATCCAGAACGCCGTTGAGAGCCGGTTTGGCCATCGGTCGCCTTCTTGGATGGCGATAGCTTCATTAGATAGTTGCCGGCCGCCGGATTTCCGCGCGCTTTTCTTCTTGTGTTCCGCCGCGCGTACCCTGTACGTCCCGGCCTCTCCGCAGACGGCCGCAACCTCTTTCGCAACCCCTTCTCGCCCATCCCCGCTCCCTGGGATAGCGCCGCGTACCCGGAAATCCCTCGGCGGCGCCCCAAAAACGCGCCGCCGCGCTTACTCACCGTTTAAACGCTTTGCCGCGCTTCTTCCCTTTCTTCCCGCCCAGCGGCTGCCCCGACGCCACCGCCCGGATCTCCTCCGGCGACCGCAGGAAATCCATCGACCCCGTCTTCACGACGTGACCCATCAATCGCCCCTTCCCGGCCGTCAGCTCCGGCCGCATCTCGCGCACGATCGCCAGCGGCAACGACGGCTCCATCCCCTTCAAGATCGGCATCATCTCGTCCATCATCGGCTGCTCCGCCTTGTACCCCTTCCACTCGTCCACATCCACCCGATCCGGTTCCACGTTCTTCGGCATCACATAAGTAAACAACACCCGCGCCGCCGCCACGTTCCCCTCTCGCGCCAGCGCCGCCAGCTTCTTCCCGATAACGACAATGTCGTCCTCCGTGACGGCCTCCAAAAGCAGCCGCTTGTAAAGCGCCACCCGCCGGTTATAAGGATTCCCCGGCCCCGCCTTGCATCCCTTCAAAAACCTCCCCGCCTCATCTCGCTGCTCTCCTTCCTTCTTCTTTCCCTCCGCGCCCTCCCCCCGCGCGCGCGAATCCAGGCCCGCAGGCGAGTCTTCGAGCCTGCGGGGTTCAGCCGTCTCCTCAGCACCCTTCCCCACCACCCGCAACCCCTCCCACGGCTCCGCATGCCCCGTCCCATTCCCCGCAAACCCATTCGTAGAAAAACGCGAAGTGGCCATGACCTGTCTCCAAAAAGAACCGCGCAGGAAGTGAAAAAACGACGAGCCGCGCGACCGCCCGCCGCCAGGGAAGAGTTCTCCCACACTCCACCGTACCACGCCCCACCCCCCGACCGATATGTCGGTTGTCGCTCCCAACCACCCCAATCCCGCCCCCCGATCCCGTCGCCTCGCTTGCGGTTTCGCGCCCACCGCCCCTCGCCGGCGCCCAACCTTCCTCCATCGAACAGCCACCGCGCCCCGATCCCGCCTCAAACCGTTGTGACGCCGCTCGCCGCCGGGTAAGATGCTTCTTGGCCCGAGGAACCGCCATGTCCGCTCCCACCAGAACGACGGTCGACTATCCCACCTCGGACGGCAAGCCCATGGCCGAGACCGATCTTCATCGCGATGAGATGTTCGACTCGATCCGGACGCTCGAGGATCGTTATGCGGATCGGGATGACGTGTACGTTTCGGGCAACCTCTTGATCTACTACGAGCGCGGCAACAAGCGCAAACATGTGGCTCCGGATACCTTCGTCGTCTTCGGCGTCCCCAAACGGAAGCGGCTTTACTACCTCGCCTGGGAAGAGGGGAAGTTTCCTGACGTGCTCATCGAGATCACCTCGAAGACGACCAAGCGCGAGGACCTCCAGACCAAGAAGGAGATCTACCGCACGATCTTCAAGGCGAAGGAATATTTCCTGTTCGATCCGACCGGCGATTACCTCAAAGACCGGCTGCGCGGATTCCGGCGCGTGCGCGGGCAGTGGAAGCCTATCGCGGTTGTCAATGGCACGTTGTTCTGCAAGACGTTAGGGCTGGAGTTGCATGTTGATGGCATCCGGCTGCGCTTTTTCGACCCCGAGGCAGGGAAGTATTTGCTCAATCCGCTGGAGCGAGCCGAAAAGGCTGAAGAGGCGGTTCGGTCGGAGCGGGCGCGCGCCGACTCCGCGCAAACCGCGCAGCGCCGTCTCGCGGAGGAGAACGAACGGCTGCGGCGGGAGATCGAGGCGTTGCGGCGTCCCAGGCCCAACGGCGGTAACGGACACCCCCCCCAACCGACATAGGAGTTCATGCATGCGCTGGTCGATCCTGACCCTCTTGGTTCTCGTAGCCTCTGTCCGCGCCGGCGAAGAGAAGATCTTCGAGCCCGGCGCCAAGCTCCAGGTCGTCGCCAAGAAAGGCGGCGGCGAGGGGCCGGCGTGGGACCCGGAATTGGGCGTCCTCTCCAGCGGCGATGGCCACGTCATGCGGCACGCGCGCGATGGCAAGTCGAGCATCCATCGCAAGAACGCCGGAACAAACGGCCTCCTCTTCGATCCAAAGGGCCGGCTGTTCGCTTGCGACGCCGGGGGGCGGCGCGTCGTCCGCATCGACCGCGATGGGAAGCTTACCGTCCTCACCGACAAGTTCGACGGCAAACGCTACAACCAGCCCAACGACCTGACCCGCGATTCCAACGGCCGCATCTACTTCTCCGATCCGCGCTACGGCAGCCGGGCCGATATGCAGATCCGCGACGAGAAGGGGCGCACCATCGAGGGGGTCTACCGCATCGACCCGGACGGCAAGGTGTCGCGCGTCATTGGGCGGGAGGTGGAGCGGGCCAACGGCGTGCTCGTCTCGGCGGATGACCGCTTTCTGTTCGTGGCCGACAACAACAACGACACGAAGGGGGGCGCTCGCAAGCTGTGGCGCTTCGATCTGAAGGAAGACGGGACGGTCGATCCGAAGAGCCAGCATCTGATCTACGACTGGGGGACGGGACGCGGACCCGATGGCCTCAAGCACGATCAGAAGGGACGCCTCTATGTGGCGGGGGGATTGAACAAGCCGAACCCGCCGTTCGAGCCGGCAGAGGACAAGAAGGGTGGCATCTATGTGATGACGCCGGAGGGGAAGCTGCTCGATTTCCTGGCCGTGCCGACGGACGAGGTGACGAACTGCGCCTTCGGCGGCGAGGACTTGCGGACCCTCTACATCACCGGCGGCGGCGTGCTTTACAGCATCCGAACAACGACGCCGGGACAAGTATGGTGGCCGTCGAAGTAAGAGCAAGGGCGAGCCGGGCGGCGTAAGCCCCCGGAGGAAACCTGACCGGAACCATGTCTCTCACTCACGCCGAATGCGCCCCCGTCCGCGTCGGCAGCGTGAAGTGCCGCGCCGCCAGTTCGGTGATCGTCTGCCCGATGCTCAACGACGCCGTCGCAGCCGGCGATGGCGCGTTCAGCACGTGTACCATCCGTTCCTGCCCGAGGATCCGGAAGTCGTCGACCAGAGCGCCCGTCGGCTCGACGGCCTGGGCGCGGACACCGCTGCCGGCGGGATGGATGTCGTCCATCTGTAGCTCGGGAATCAGCTTTTGCAGGGCGTGCAGGAAGGCTTTCTTGCGGAGAGAGCGGAGAACTTCGCCGATGCCGGTCCTCCAGTATCTGAGCGCCATCTTCCAGAAGCCGCGGAAGCGAGCCATTTGCAGGACATCGCCCGCGGAGAAGTCGCCCCAGGTGTAGCCTTCGCGCTTGAGGGCGAGGACGGCGTTCGGGCCGGCTTCGATCATGCCCTCGACGGTGCGCGTGAAGTGGACGCCCAGGAAGGGGAAGCGCGGATCGGGGACCGGGTAAATCAGGTTCTTGACGCAAGAACGACGCGGGCCGACGACCTCATAGTATTCCCCGCGGAAGGGGATGATTTGCAGCCCCGGCTCGACGCCGCAGGCGCGGGCGACGCGATCCGATTGGAGCCCGGCGCAGTTGATCAGATGCCGGGCCTTCATCTCGCCGGCGCTCGTCTCGAGAACTAGCTCGGAGCCGCTCGCCTTCGCTTGCTGGAAGCGCGCCTCGGTGCGGATCCAGCCGCCACGCTCTTCGATCATGCTCGCGAGGACGCGGCAGACGCCCTTGTAGTCCGCGATGCCCGTCTCGCGCACCAGCAGACCGGCGACGCCGCGCACGTGCGGTTCGTGCTCGTGGATCTCTTCTCCGTTCAGCCAGCGGACGCCTTTGAGGCCGTTCGCCAGGCCGCGCCGCTCCAACTCCTTCAGCGCCGGAATCTCACTCTCATCTGTGGCGACCACGACCTTGCCGCAGGCCTCATGGGCGACGCCATGGTCCTTGCAGAAGCGGTACATGGCCTCGCGGCCGACGGCGCAGTTGCGCGCTTTCTCGGAGCCCGGCTTGTAGTAGAGCCCGGAATGGATGACGCCGCTGTTGTGCCCGGTCTGATGCTGGGCCACCTCCTTCTCCGCCTCGAGCATGACGAGCGAGACGGGGTATCGCTCCAGGAGAGCGCGGGCGGTGGCGAGGCCGACAATCCCGGCGCCGACGACGGCGATGTCGTAAGTCCGGGTTTCAGGGGCGATGAAGACGGATGGGGCCATGCTTCTCTTCCTTGACGTATGCCCTTTATAACGCGGCGGCGCTGAGGAGGGAATCGCACTCCGCTCCGAAGGTAGCCTGCAAGCGGCATAGCGCCGTTCCTGTCAACGGTCAATCCCGGCGCAGAACTCGCGATTGACTAGAAAGGCCTCCTGCCTTACCATCCGCCCTCCAGCGCCGGATACGGATATTCACTGGCCCGCCCCACTAGGATCCAAACATGAGCAAGGATGCCAAGGTTTGGCCTCTCCACGACCTTATCGATCACGTTAAGAAGGTGCGACAACGGGGCTTGCGGATCGTTCAATGCCATGGCGTTTTCGACCTTCTCCATATCGGCCACATTCGCCACTTTGAGCAAGCCAAGAAGCTCGGCGACGTTCTCGTGGTCACGCTGACGCCCGATCGCTTCGTCAACAAGGGAGTCGGTCGGCCCGCGTTTCCTGAGAACCTGCGCGCGGAAGTAATCGCGTCCCTGGATTGCGTCGACTTCGTGGCGGTCAATCATTGGCCGAGCGCGGTGGAGACCATCAAGCTGCTCCAGCCGGATATCTTCGCCAAGGGGGATGAGTTCAAAGCCGGGACCGATACCATCGGGCACATCAGCCAGGAGGAGGAGGCGATCCGCCTCGTGGGGGGCAAAGTCGCCTTCACCACCGACATCACCTTCTCCAGCTCCGCCCTCATCAATTCGTTCCTGTCGACCTTTTCCGAGGAAGTGCGCGAATGGCTGCACGGCTTCGGCAAGCGTCACCCGTCGCAAACGATCGTCGATTACCTCAAGGAAGCGCGCGGGCTCAAGGTCCTCGTCCTCGGCGAGACGATCATCGATGAATACTCCTTCTGCGAGGTGATGGGCAAGTCGGGCAAGGAGCCGGTGCTGGCGACGCGCTACTTCAACACCGATCGCTTCGGCGGCGGCGTCCTGGCGTGCGCCAATCACCTGGCCAGCTTCGTCGAGCAGGTCGACCTGGCGACGTTCCTCGGCGAAGGGGGCGATCAGGAGAACTTCGTCCGCTCGAACCTGAAGTCGAACGTCAACGCCAGGTTCTTCTACAAAAGCAAGTCGCCTACCATTCTCAAGCAGCGCTTCGTGGAAAAGTACCTCGGGCAAAAGCTGTTCGAGGTCTATCACATGAACGACGATCCGCTCACCACCGCGGAAGACTTTGAGTTTTCCGGCTACCTGGCGGACGTGCTACCCCAATACGACGTGGTCATCGTCGCCGACTACGGCCACGGCGTCATCACCCGCCGCGCCATCGAGCTGTTGTGCACGCGCTCGAAGTTCCTCGCGGTCAACACGCAGTCGAACGCGGGGAACAACGGCTTCAACACGATCTCCAAGTACCCGCGTGCCGACTATGTCTGCCTCGCCGCCCGCGAATACGCCCTGGAGACGCGCGACCGGCAGATGAAGCCGGAGGATATGGTCCTCAGCGTCGCCGAGCGCATCAAGGCGCGGCGACTGGTGCTGACGCAGGGAAAATACGGCTGCCTCTCCTACTGCGAACGGCAAGGCTTCGCCCAGGCGCCGGCGTTCGCGACGCACGTCGTCGATCGCGTCGGGGCCGGAGACGCCGTGCTGTGCGTGACGAGCCTGGCGGTGGCTCAAGGGGCGCCGCCCGAGGCGGTGGCCTTCCTCGCCAACGTCGTCGGCGCCGAGGCCGTGCAGATCATGGGCAACCAGCGCTCGATCGAGAAGATCCCGCTGATCCGCCACATCGAGTGCTTGCTCAAGAGCCACCACGCCGAAAAGGAAGACAAGAAGATCCGCCTCGCCGCGTGACTAATCCCCCTCTCCCCCGCCGCGGGGGAGAGGGCAGGGGTGAGGGGGCCGCAGAACCGGGGCGGCCCGCGTCCCACACACGAGAAACCTGAACTCTCAAGGACGAGACCATGAAGAAGACCTGCAAAGTGCTGGTGACGGGCGCAGCCGGCTATGTCGGCGCCGTGCTCGTGCCGAAGCTGCTCAAGGAAGGACACCATGTCAAGGCGCTCGACCTGTACGCCTTCGGCGACGATGTCCTCAAGGACGCCAAGCCCAATCCGCGCCTCGAAGAGATCAAGGCCGACATGCGCGACGAGGCCGTCCTCGACAAGCACCTCAAGGGCTGCGACGCCGTCATCCACCTCGCCTGCATCTCCAACGACCCGAGCTTCGAGCTCGATCCGGGCCTGGGCAAGTCGATCAACTACGACTGCTTCTTCCCCCTCGTCGACCTCTCCAAGAAGCACGGCGTGAAACGGTTCATCTACGCTTCGTCGTCGAGCGTCTACGGCATCAAGGACGTCGACAACGTCACCGAGGATCTGCCCCTCGAACCGCTGACCGACTATTCGAAATACAAGGCGCTGTGCGAAGACGTGCTCGCCTCCCGACGCGCGCCGGGTTTCACGACGCTGACGCTGCGGCCCGCCACCGTCTGCGGCTACTCGCCGCGCCTGCGCCTCGACCTCTCCGTCAACATCCTCACCAACCACGCCGTCACCAACCGCAAGATCATCGTCTTCGGCGGCTCGCAGAAGCGGCCCAACCTGCACATCCAGGACATGACCGACCTCTACGTGCAGACCCTTCAGTACCCCGATCACATGATCGACGGCAAGATCTTCAACGCCGGCTGGCAGAACCTCAAGATGATGGAAATCGCCGAGATGGTGAAGAAGATCGTCGGCCCGGACGTCGCCATCGTCACGCAGCCGACCAACGACCTGCGCTCCTACCATGTGAACTCCGAAAAGATCCAGCGCGAGCTGGGCTGGGCCCCGAAGTACACGGTTGAGGACGCCGTCCGCGAGCTTGTGAACGCGTTCAAGGCCGGCCTCGTCCCGAACTCGATGAACGACGAGCGCTATTACAACATCAAGACCATGCACCACCTGACAACCCGGCTGCGCCGCGCCGCGTGACGCAACGGCTCGTTCCCAGGCTCCGCCGGGGACTGCAAGCCGGCACAGACAACGGTTTCCGCCCGTTCCCTCCGGGGGCTCACGCCGCCCGGCTCGACTTCGACAGGGACGTCCATCATGCTCGACGATCTGAAAAGAACCGCCAGCCGCCTTCGCCAGCGCGTCATTGAAATGTCGCACAAGGCGGAGACGCCGCACCTGGGCTCCTCGCTCTCGTGCCTCGACATCGTCACCGCGATGTACTGGTCGATCCTCAAGATCAACCCCCACCATCCCGACGACCCGCTGCGCGACCGCTTCATCCTCAGCAAGGGGCACGCCGCCCTCGCCCTCTATGTCGCCCTCTGCGAGCGCGGCTTCTATCCCCCCGAGATCCTCGCCGACGAGTACAACACCGAGGGCGGCCGCCTCGCCGAGCACCCCGGCCCCCACTGTGTCCCGGGCGTCGAGGCCGCCACCGGTTCCCTGGGCCACGGCCTCTCGCTCGGCATCGGCATGGCCCTCGCCGGCCGCATCCAGAACCAGTCCTATCGCGTCTTCGCCCTCCTCTCCGACGGCGAGTGCAACGAGGGCTCCGTCTGGGAAGCCGCCATGATGGCTCCCGCCCTCAAGCTCGATAACCTCGCCGTCGTCGTCGATTACAACAAGTGGCAAGCCACCGCCCGCTCGAACGAGACCCTCGCCCTCGCCCCACTCCGCGCCAAGTGGGAAGCCTTCGGCTGGCACGCCGTCGAGATCAACGGCCACGACATGAGCGAGATCCTCGGCGCCCTCTCGACCCTGCCTCACCCGTCCGGCAAGCCGCTCGCCGTCGTCGCCCACACGGTCAAGGGCCGCGGCGTCTCCTTCATGGAAGACGACAATAACTGGCACTACCGCATCCCGACCGCCGAGGAAGTCCACAAGGCCGCTCTGGAGCTTCAAGCCGTATGAGAAACGCATTCGCCGCCGAAATCGCCGAACTCGCCATCGCCGATCCCCGGGTGGTCCTCCTCTCGGGCGACATCGGCAACCGGCTCTTCGATAAATACCGCGATCGCTGCCCCGGCCGCTTCTTCAACTGCGGCGTCGCCGAGGCCAACATGATCAGCGTCGCCGCCGGCCTCGCCATGAACGGCCTCAAGCCGGTCGCCTATACCATCACACCCTTCATCACCACGCGCTGCCTCGAGCAGATCCGCGTCGACTGCTGCTACCACGACGTCCCCGTCACCGTCGTCGGCACCGGCGCCGGCCTCGCCTACGCCTCCCTCGGCCCCACCCACCACTCCTGCGAAGACATCGCCCTGCTCCGCGCCCTGCCCAACATGGCCGTCGTCTGCCCCGGCGACCCCGTCGAGGTCCGCCTCGCCCTCCAGGCCTCCATCGCCACCCGCCAGAGCCCCACCTACATCCGCCTCGGCAAGAAGGGGGAAGCGGTCGTCCACTCCTGTGTCCCCACCTTCGAGATCGGCAAGGCCATCACCATGCGCCCCGGCCGCGACGTCTGCCTCCTCTCCACCGGCAACATGCTCCCCGAAGCCCTCGCCACCGCCGACCTGATCGCCAAGACCGGCCGCAGCGTTCAGGTGGCGAGCTTCCACACCGTCAAGCCGCTCGACCTCGACTACCTCAAGAGCGCCTTCCGCAACTTCGCCCTGGTCGCCACCATCGAAGAGCACAGCCGCATCGGCGGCTTCGGCAGCGCCGTCGCCGAATGGCTCAGCGACCAACCCCTCCAGCGCGCCGCCCTGCTGCGGTTCGGCTCCGACGACACCTTCCTCCACGAATCCGGCGAGCAACACCACGCCCGCCACCACTTCGGCATCACCGCCCAGCAAATGGCCGAGACCATCGCCAGCCGCCTCTTCGTCCGCACAATAGCGGCCTGACCCATTCCTCCCTTCCCCTCGACGGGGAGGGCCGGATGAGCCCCCTCCCCCTCGATGGGGGAGGGCCGGGGTGGGGGTGAGTGAAGGCAAAAGGCAGACCCCAAGCCCGCAGGCGAGTCTTCGAGCCTGCGGGGTCACGGCGCCCCCCTCAAACCAAAACCAATCGCGCCGCCTATTTTGCTTTTCTTTCATTTCGTCAGGCCCTGGTTACTGCAACGCAACCGACATTGACAACGCGATTGTGACATAACACTGTCACAACTCCTCGACTTGCGGCCGCCGACACGCGAAGGCCACCCCTTCCCTTTCCGCCATCACTCCACCCCTCCGTCCGCCCCTCCGCGCCAACCTCCACGCCATCCACCTTGGCGCGGTGATGAAGGCCGAAACCCACGCCAGCGCCTTGCCTTACGATCGCCCAGAATCCTCCACGCCAAAATCCCACCACACACCCCTCCGCAACGGACATTGAAAATCCCAGCGGATCTCTCTCCAGCTGCAAAGCCAGTGACTTTCCCTTACACTGGATTCCCATGAACGAAGCCCTCACCCGCATTCGCCTCATCGACCCCAGCCTCCGCAAGGCCGACTGGCGCCTGGACGACAAGACGCAAGTCCGCTTCGAGATCCCCGTCGACGGCTACGACGCCGAGCCCTGGAACGGCGTCACCGACTATTGCCTCTACGAGCCCGGCGGCCAGGTCCTCGCCGTTGTCGAAGCCAAGCGCACCAGCCGCCACGCGCGCGACGCCGACGAGCAGCTCCGCCACTACGTCACCGAGATCGCCAAGCGCCAGTCCTTCGCCCCCTTCGGCTTCATGACCAACGGCCACGCCACCCACTTCTGGGAAGTCGGCCTCGCCAATCCCCGCCTCATCGCCGGCTTCTTCACCCCCGACGACCTCGACCGCCTCCTCTTCATCCGCCAGAACGGCCAGCCCCTCGCCTCCACCCCCATCGACACCTCGATCGTCGATCGCCCCTATCAACACGAAGCCATCCGCCGCGTCGCCGAAGCCTTCGCCGCCAACAAGCGCCGCGCCCTCCTCGTCATGGCGACCGGAACGGGCAAGACCCGCACCACCATGGCCCTGATCGACCTCTTCCTCCGCGCCCGCCAGGCGCAGAAAGTCCTCTTCCTCGCCGACCGCGACGCCCTCGTCGATCAGGCCCTCACGGACGGCTTCAAGAAACATCTGCGCGAGGAGCCGCGCGATCGCATCTACACCTACAAGGTCGACAAGACCAAGCGCCTCTTCGTCGCCACCGAGCAGACCTTGAGCCTCTGCTACACCCAGTTCAGCCCCGGCTTCTTCGACCTCATCATCCTCGACGAGGCCCACCGCTCCATCTTCAAGCGCTTCACCGAGGTCATCGAGTACTTCGACGCCCGCATGATCGGCCTCACCGCGACGCCGGCCAAGTTCATCGACCGCGACACCTTCCGCGTCTTCGGCTGCGATGGCCCGGTCCCCACGTTCCTTTACGACTACAAGCAGGCCATCAACGACAAGTTCCTGGTCGACTTCACCCTCTACCAGGCGCACACCGGCTTTCAGCGCAAGGGCATCCGTGGCGTCGATCTCAGCGAGGAGGACAAGAATGCCCTGATCGAGCAGGGCATCGATCCGGATACGATCGACTATTCGGGGACCGACCTCGAAAAGGAAGTCAGCAACCGCGATACCCTGCGCAAGCAGTGGGAAGAGGTGATGGACGTCTGCCTCAAGGACCAGTCGGGACAGCTTCCCGGCAAGACCATCGTCTTCGCCATCACCAAGGACCACGCCGAGCGCATCCGCGAAGTCTTCGAGGAAATGTACCCGCAGCACGTCGGCCTCGCCCAGGTCATCACCTCCAGCACCGAGCGCGTCCGCGACGGCTCCTATGGCGACGGCCTCATCACCAAGTTCAAGAAGGAAAGCCTCCCGCGCATCGCCGTCTCCGTCGACATGCTCGATACCGGCGTCGACGTCCCCGAGGTCGTCAACCTTGTCTTCATGAAGCCCGTCCAGTCCCGCATCAAGCTCTGGCAGATGATCGGCCGCGGTACCCGCAACCACGCCGCCTGCAAGTTCTACGACCGCCTCCCCGACGGCCGCAAGACCGAGTTCAAGATCATCGACTTCTGGAAAAACAACTTCGAAAAAGAGGCCGACGACAAGGTCCCCGTCGACCTGCCTGTCCTCGTCTCCCTTTTCAACACGCGCCTGAAGCTGGCCGAGGCCACCAAGGACCAGCCGCGCGGCGAGGTCTTTCCGCAGGCCGTCGCCGATCTGCGCCGGCAGATCGAGCGCATCCCGCGCGAGTCGTTCCCCGTCAAGAAAGTGCTGCACGAAGTGGAATCGGCCTGGACCGACGAGTTCTGGAACCTGCTGACGGCGAAGAAGGCGGAGTTCTTGACACTCAAAGTGGCGCCACTCCTGCGCTTCGCCGCCGAGGTCGACGTCGCCGCGGAGACCTTCACCCACAAGTGCGAGCGCCTCAAGCTCCAGAAGCTCAAGTCCCAGGCCCGGCCCGAATTGTTGCAGTCGATCGCCGAGGACGTGAGCCTGCTTCCCCCCAACGTCCTCGAAGACCCGGCCAAGAAAGCGAGCATCGAGCTTGCCCTGTCCCAATCCCTAGCCGAAGCCACGCCGGCGCAGCTGACGAAGCTGGCGCTTGACCTCGCCCCCGAGATGAAAAACCGCCGCAACCGCCCCAGCGCCTTCCTCAAGATCGACCTGCCCGATTTCATCGAAGCGCGCGGCGTCGTCTCCGTCGGCGAAGGCGGCAAGCGCATCCTCGTCGAGGAATACCGCCAGCGCGTCGAGAGCCGCATCATGGAGCTGATCGCCAACCACCCCGCCCTCGAAGCCATCCGCCAGGGCCAGGAAGTCAGCGACGAGCAGCTCATCGACCTCGAGCGCATCCTCCACCGCGACCTCGCCGCCGGCGACCTCCCCGTCTCCCCCGACTCCATCCGCAAAGCCTACGGCCTCAAGGTCGACAACTTCCTCGCCTTCCTCCGCCACGTCCTCGCCGTCGAAACCCTCCCCGACTACGGCCAGGTCGTCCAGCGCGCCTTCGAACGCTTCATCGCCGCCCATCACTACAACGCCGATCAGATCCGCTTCCTGCGCTCGGTGCAGGAGGTCTTCCTGAAGAAGCGCAAGCTCGAAGAGGCGGATCTGTACGAGCCGCCGCTGACGGTATTCGGCAGGAATGCCGTGGATCGCTTCTTCACGCCGCAGGAGATCAAGGAATTGCTGGAGTTGCTGCACACGTTGGCGGCGTAGCGACCAGCGACGAGAGGTTGATGCCTTTGCCGATCCGGTCTAAGATGGCCGAACATTCGGACAGAGAACGCCCCATGCTGAGCCCCCAGAACGTCGAAGCCGAGTTGAGCTACGCCTATCTGCACGCCGTTGCCTCGCGTGGCGGGTTCGCCTGTGAGGGCGCTTTTCGTCACCTTGACGACGCAGGCGTCGACGCGGTCGTACGCGAGGACAATAGACGGCTGGCGCCAGATTCGGTCCTAACCTCTTTCGAACTCCACGTGCAGCTCAAGGCCACGTTTCAGCAACCGGCAGAGATCGACGGCCGTTTTTCCTATAGCCTCACGGTCAGGCGCTACGATAAGCTCCGCAATCCGCGCGTGAACTCCCCGCGCATCCTCGCTGTCCTCTATCTGCCCGAGAACGCCGACGAGTGGCTGCGCCATACCGAAGACGCCCTAATCGCCAAGCGATGCTTGTACTGGGCCAGCCTCCGCAATGCGCCGGATAGCCAGAACCCAAAGCATCAAACCGTCTACATCCCCCGCGCACAAGTCCTGTCCGTCGCAAGCTTGACCGACCTGATGACCAGATTCTCTCGGCGAGAGGAGATCAATTATGCTCAGTGAGCAACTCCCGCTCGAATTGACAAAGCTGGTCGCCCCCAATGCCATGAAAAACTACGCCTCGGCCTTGGGCTGGCAGGCCGTGCTAGGGATCAATGGCGCTATCGCCGTCTACCACGCGCCCGGCTCCGATCTCCAGCAAGTGATCGTGCCCCTGGAGGAAAGCTACGACGACTATGCGGAGAGCGTTGCGAGCGTCGTGGAGAGACTGTCCGCGTTCGAAAAACGGCCGCCGATAGAGATCCTGAATCATCTTCTTCTGCCGCCGGCCGACATATTTCGATTTCGCGAGAGCAGTCCGGACACGGAAACGGGCAATCTGCACCTGAATCAGGCCGTGAGCGTGCTGGAAGGCGCCCGCCGCATGTTGCTCGTGGTTGCCCACAGCGTATTGCATCCGCAGCAGTATCATCCACGCCTCAGCCGGGGTGAAGCGGAAGAGTTCATTCGCAACTGTCGCCTGGGGCAAACCGAGCGCGGCAGCTTCACGTTGACTGTGGCTTGCCCTCTCGACTTCGTGCCCGGCACGCTCTTCAAGGATGAGCCGTTCGCCCGGCGTGTTACCCATGGCCTGTTCGAGCAGTTGACCGCCATCGCGAAGGCGGCGGACGCCCACCAGGTGGACCAGCTCACCGACGCCTCGGCCTATCCCTACATGAGTGCTAACCTGTGTGAAGCCCTGCTGATGCTCCGGCCCGAAGGCGAGCGTTCTCGTCTCAGCGTCACCGTCGATTGGTCAAAGGCGATCCCGGCGCCGATCCCCGCCCCCCGCGCCTCCCTCGAGCTGCGCCAGGAGTATTTCGACGTCGCCGAGTATCTCGTCCCCAAGCTCAGGACGGCGCCCCAGGCGAAAGAGGAAACCTTCGTTGGATTCGTCGACGTGCTCCGCGGCCAACCCGACCCGCAAGGAAAGATGGCTGGAGAAGTGGTCTTTTCCATCGTCCTCGACAGCGGCGAATTGATCCGCGCCCGGGCCGACCTCGCCCCGACCGAATACCAGATGGCGGGGGACGCCCACCTGCACAATGAGCCCGTCTACTTTCGTGGCATCCTCATCCGGGCCCCGCGCACGAACCGCGTTGACCAGGTATCGGCATTCAGACGGCTACCGAGCGGGAATCCCTGATCGGCTGCGGCGCTTGAGTTGTCGCCTTGCCTCCCGTGAAGTGCGCTCGCTCTACCCCGAAGGGGTTACTTCTCAAAGCCCAGCGTCGCGCTTCGCGCACGCTGGGGAGAGGCGCCACATCAGCCCTTCTTACCCTGAAGGGGTTACATCACCGTAGCTCGATCCGCAAACGTCGCTTTCGGGCAGCCACCCCCTCCCTTGGCGTGAACTCGCCGACCCGCCGGATTTGCGCGCGAGCGCCGCACGCGGTTGCCAGAGCCGCCGCTTCCAGGTTCTTCTGGTCCCTAACGGCCCTTACCAAGTCCGTTAGCGCTCGGATCTGCGCGGCAGTTTCTTTGCCCGACATGGCTATCGTCCCTCACGCTCAGGCTATTCCTCCGACATGGAGACGGCTTGCAGATACCCCTTATCGCGCGCTTCGCGGCATTTGCCCACGATGTACTGCTGCGAGAACCGCGGCTTGATGCCGCGCACCTGCTTGGCAAGCTCGTCAAGGGAGACGCTCTTTCCTTGCTGGTGATTGTCCCGGTCCACGAAGATGATCGTGGACCAAAGCTCGAGGTCTGGCGCTTTCAGCGCCCCGAATTCTTGAACGACCCAATCGAGGGCATCCTGGTTTTGGTCCAGCCAGGCCTTGGCCGCCTTCTGCACCTCGGCGCACCGCTTCCCCGGCTTGATCTCGAAACGATAGCCTTGCGCCTGAGTCACCGTCCTCTCCTTGACGGCGCCGAAAAACCGCGCGTAGCGAAGATCGTCCAACACGTCGGAATCGAACGGCCCATAAATCTCCAGACCGAACCGATACCCCAGCGGCGCCTTCTTCAGCACTTGGAGGAAGTAGGCCAGCTTCATGATCGCCGTTCGACCCAGCGTCTGCCCCGGCGCCTTCTCCACTAGCGCCGCGATTAAGCCCATCCGTTCGAGCCATTTTTCCTCAGGCTTCATCGGCTTCTCCCCGCAAACATTCCGGCAATGAAAAACCAAGCCCGTGCCGTATTTTTATGAGTCTCCGCTATAATGTACATGTGTTCCTGCCTGTCCCAGTACGTTTCCGCCTGGAGGCCGCCTATGGATAGTCAGCCCGCCGAATCGCTCCAACAGGGCGATGTCGCCGACACCGCCGCTCAGCTTCACGCCCAAGCGATTCACGAGATGCGCAAGCAGTGTGAGTCGCTCGTCGCCGAGATCAAGCAACGCGTGGATTCCACGGCCCAACTCACCGAGGAGATGGCCAGGATTCGCGACAGGGCCAAGGTCGACGCGGAGACGGCCAAGACCGATGCCGACGCCAAGACCAATGGGATGCGCGATGCAGTCGCGGTCGTGAACCAACAAGCCGACGCCGCGCGTGCCGCCGTGGCAGATATTCAGACTGCAAGCACGCAAACGAAGGAGACCAGCGCTCAGGCCGCAGGCGCCCTCGAATCGCTCCGCACGCTGAGCAACACGGCCACTGAAACAGTCGCTCGCATCGAAGCGCTGAAGACTCAGGTCGAGCAAGCGGCTCAGGTCGCAGCTCAGCGATCAGAGCATATCGAGGACGGCCGTAGGTATGTCGATCAAAAGCGCGCGGAGATCGACACGATCTTGACAGCCGCACAGCAATCTGCCACGAGCGCCGAGGGACAGCACCAGGCGAGCCGAGGAGTGGCTGACAGCATGAACAGCCTTTTTGCCAATCTTCAAGGCGCGAAAGCGGTCGCCGACGGAAATGCCGATGCCGTCGCGTCCCTGCGTAGGCAGTGTGAGGACCACGCGACAACGACGAAGAGACTCGCAGACCTTGCCCTGACCACGGAGGAGAGGGTCGCCGCGTACGAGAAGCGATTAACCGAGCTCGACCAAGCCGCCGCCGACCGCGTGAAGACGATAGAGAGTTTGCTACCCGGCGCCACGAGCGCGGGTCTGGCGTCAGCATTCAATGCGCGCCGCGAGCAGTTCAAACTCCCTGGAAGAATCTGGCAGGGCATATTTCTGGGCAGCATCGCAGGCTTGCTTTTCTTGACCCTGTTCGACTTCGGAGGCTACGCGAGAGGCGAAACGGCACTCACCTGGGAACACGTGAGCCTTTCTCTCTTGAACCGTCTACCTTTGGCGCTGCCGCTCGTCTGGCTCGCGTTCCATGCGGCACACCGGGCAGCACTCGCGCAACGTATCGAGGAAGACTACGGTTTCAAGGAGACGGTCTCGCGCTCATTCGAGGGTTTCCGGCGTGAGATGAGCGAACTTGAGGGCAAGGCCGCGCCTGAGTCGGCACTATCGCGCCTATGTACCGAGGTTCTTGCCGTAATCACGAATCCGCCCGGTCGCATTTATGAAAAGCACCATCTGCACGGTACTCCGATGAATGCCATTGCGGACTCCGCTGGAGCGCTCGGGGTAAAGATCGGCAAATAGGTCACCCGCTTCCTCGGTTACTCCGCGGCGAACGCCCGCTGCAGCAATGCTTGGAACAAATGCTCGGCTTGGCGCAACGATTCTCGGTGAAAGGATCGCAATCGCTCCACCCGCTGTGCCAGGTGTGCGAATGCCTGCTGTTCCTTCATGCTGACCTTTGGCACTAATAGCTCCCGCAGCATCGGAAGCGTTAAGCCCTCCGTGTTTGCACCTCTCGCAATCTGCAACAACCTTGGTTCATGGTGCTTCAACACGAATCGCGCGAACTCGGGCTCGAGTTCGGGCGAGCATTGGATCGACTTGATGTCCTGGCCATGACAAAGCGCAACTTTCGAGATGGCGAGCGGTAGCCGGTGCATCAACACCTTGCTCTTCACCACAACCAAGATCGAACCGGCAGGGACCAGATTTGTGCAGCTGTCCTCGATCGCCCGCTCTGTGATGTGCTCCTCGGTGTCCGTGATGTATTCTCCGCGCATGTCCTTGGATGTCAGCCAAGGGATGCGCCCTTGAAAGTACTCGGGGCAATCGCGCGACGGTGTGCCCCCGCCCGTGATCCTAACCAATTCACCCAGGGAAACGCACGACGCGCTTTTGAACCGAGGCGCGAATCGCTCGCGAAACGCCGCGTCGAGGACCGTCTCTCCAGTCTCAAGCCCAAACCGCCGCAGCCGCCGCAACCGGTCCGCCCGCTCCAAGATCGCCGCGATGCGCTTCTGCTCGTCCAGCGACGGAAGTCTAATCGCCTGTTCCTTCAGGTCCTCGGACGAAAGGTGCTTGACGGTGACGAAGGGGGTCGCATCCTCAATCCGCTGCAGAATCCTGGGAAGTAGATGCTTGAGGTAGTTCCGATCAAGCAGCGTCTCCTTTGCATTGACCTTACACACCCGCTGGTTCAGGAGCGCGCGACCCCCGGCCCATCGCCCGACGTTAAACTCTCCGTCCATCCCAACCAGCAAGTCGCCGTTGCGAAGGACGACGTTATCGGGAAACTCGCCCGAGTAGAATGTCTCCGAGTAGCCCCGTACAACGTCGCGAATTCTCGCGACTGGGAGTCCACTTCGCTCGGTCGAGAAGAGCTCAGATTTGAAGGCGAACCCGTTAATGATCTCCACGCATTCGCCGAGTCGTGCCTCGTTCATTTGGCTGAAACCAGTTGCTCAAGCGCCGTGATTTCCATTTCGGCGGCTCGTTCCAACTCCCGCAACCGCCCCAGCGTCACCTCCGGCGCCTCATAGAACACCTCCTCCTGCTCCACCTGCCGATACCGGCTCGCCGACACGTCGTAGTTGTTCGCCTTCACTTGATCCTTGCTCACCCAGAACTGCCGCCCCAGCTGGTTGATCTCCCGCTCCAGGGGCGCGATCCTCGCCTGTAGCTCCGCCAACTCCGCCTCCGCCTTCTCCCGCGCCGTCCGCGCCGCGTCCACGGCCCCCTCACCCCCGGCCCCTCTCCCCGAGGGAGAGGGGGGATCGTGGTCCGCGATCACCTCCTCGAACCGTAGCCGGTGGATCGTCGCGTGATGCCCCAGCCGGTCGGCCTTCAAGGGCGCGATCTCCTTCTCCAGGTCCGCCAGCCGCTGCGCCCGCTTCTGCTGGAACTTCACGTCCTTCCGCTTCTTCCAGCATTCCAGGAGGTCCGGGATGTCGTTGTCCGCCACCCGCTGCCGCTTGTCGTCCAGCGAGAAGCCGTCGTGCTCCATGTCGTAGAACCAGATCCGCTCCGTCGCCGCCCCCTTCGTGAACACCAGCACCGCCGTCGACACCCCGGCATATGGCCGGAACACGCCCGACGGCATCGACACCACCGCGTCCAGCCGGTTTTCCTCGATCAGCTTCTTCCGCGCCTCGACGTGCGCCCGCGACGAGCCGAACAGCACCCCGTCCGGCACGATCACCGCCCCGCGCCCGCCGTTCTCCAACTGCCGCAGGAACAGGTGCAGGAACAGGATCTCCGTCTTCTTGCACTTGGCCGGCAGCGACGGGTTCACGTCCCCCGCGTCGATCGCCCCCTTGAACGGCGGATTGGCCAGGATCACGTCGTAGAGCCGCTCCTCGTCGAACCCCTTGGACAGCGTGTCCGCGTAGCCGAAGCTCGGCGAGTCGATCCCGTGCAGCATCAGGTTCATGCAGCCGATGCGCAGCATCGTCATGCCCGAATCGTTGTCATAGCCGGTGAGCGCCTTGCCCTGGAGAAAGCGGTGCTGCTCCGTCGTGAGCTGATCGCCGATCAAATGATGCGGATAGCCGTCCTCGTCATAGGTCAGGTTATCGGCCCGCGTGTGCGTCTCGAGAAGGTGCTGGTAGGCGCCGACCAGAAAGCCGCACGTCCCCGCCGCCGGATCGCACACGCGTTCCCCCGGCCGCGGATCGACCAGCTTCACCATCATGCGGATGATGTGCCGCGGCGTGCGGAACTGCCCGTTCTGCCCCGCCGTGTTCAGCTTCGAGAGAAGGTATTCGTAAAGGTCCCCCTGCACGTCCTGGTTCTGGCTCGATATCTCCATGTCGTCGATGGCCTTCGCGGCCTCGACCAGCAGGCTCGGCTTGTTGATCTTGAACTCCGCGTTCTCCATGTGCCGCGCGAACGACCCGCCCGCCCCGCCCAGCGTCTTGATGAACGGAAACACCTTCTCCTTGACGTGCTTGAGCGCCTGCTCGGCCGGCAGCTGCTTCCAGTGCGACCAGCGAAACGCGGCGTCGGGAAACAGCGCCTGCTGCTTCTTCCCGCGCAGCCGCGCCGCCCGCTCCGCGTCCTGCTCCCGCTCATCCAGCCGCTTGAGGAAGATAAGAAAGGAAAGCTGCTCGATCGCGTCGAGCGGATTGGAAAGCCCCCCGGACCATAGCTTGTCCCAGAGCGAATCGACTTTGGAGCGCAGGGCGGGATCGGTGAGCATGGTGCCAGTTTACGCGGCGCGGCGCGCGGATCAAGCGACTGCGAACCCGCCGCCGTACTCCCCGATGGCAGCCCCCCGAACCCGCGCTCGGGGCGGCAAAAAGAAGTGAACCGACATCGCCGCCCCGTCCATGGGAGAATCGAGATGGGTCCGTGCCCGCCTGCGCCGCGGCCGCATGAAGCGCGGCGCAAACGGGTTAAACGGCGGACAAAACGGGTTAAACGGCGGACAAAGAAGGGGACGCGGCCTCGCGCCGCGTCCCCTTCTTCTCGTCACGTCAGCGCAGCCATCACGCCGCCAGCTTCACCAGGCACCGCCCCGCGGTCCCCGTGCGCACCGCGTCGATCGCCTCGTTGATCTTCTCCAGCGGGAAGCGGTGCGTGATCAGGTTGTCGAGGCTGAGCTGCTTCCGCTGGTAAAGACCGAGGTAACGCGGGATGTCCTGGTCCGGCGCCGTTTCGCCGCCGTGGGAGCCGATGAGCTGCCGGCCGAAGTGGATCGGGAACGAATCGATCGTGATCTTGTCGTGAACGCCGGGGACGCCGGCGTAGATGATGCGACCCTTGGGGGACGCCACGTCGTAGGCCAGCTCGCGGACCTGGCGATTGCCGGTGGTGTCGACCGTCACGTCGAAGCCCTTGCCGCCGGTCATCTCCTTGAGCGTGGCGGCGGCGTCCTGCTTGCCGGAGTTGACCGTGTGCGTGGCGCCGAACGAACGGGCCCAGTCGAGCTTCGAATCGATCAGGTCGATGCCGACGATCGGGTGGGCGTTGACCAGGGCGGCGCCCTGGATGACGTTGAGGCCGACGCCGCCGACGCCGAAGACGGCGATCGACTCGCCCGGCTTCAAGTGGGCGTTGTTGAAGACGATGCCCAGGCCGGTGGTGACGGCGCAGCCCAGGAGGGCCGCCACGTCGCCGGGCGTGTCCGGGCCGATCTTCGTGATGCGGTTCTCGACGACGACGGTATGGGTGCCGAAGGTGGTGACGCAGCCGGCGTTGATGACCCGGCCGTCGCGGCTGCGCACCTTGGCGGGCGCGGCGTCGATGCCGCTCCCCTTCATCCAGTGCAGGACGACCTTGTCCCCCGGCTTGACCTTGCGCACGCCCGGGCCCACGTCGCGCACGATGCCCGTCCCCTCATGCCCGAGCAGGTGCGGCAGGTACGGATCGGGGCCGCGGCGAGCGAGGATCTCGTCGATCTGCTTGCCGCAGATGCCGCTCCATTCCATCTGCACCAGCACCTGGCCCACGTCGAGCTTCGGCAGCTCGATGTCGAGAATCTCGAGCGGATGATTCGTCTCAACCAAAACGGCGGCTTTCATGGGAATCCTTTTTTGGAGTTAACTACCACGGAAAACACGGAAGACACGGAAAAAAGAAGGACTGCTTCCTCTTCTTGTGTTTCTTCCTTCCCGTGCAGTGTGGATCATTTCAACGATCAATTCGTAGCCGCCCCGGGAGGGCGAGGCTCCTGCCGAGCCGGACGCCGCCGGGGACGGAATCGGCTCGGCGGAGGCCTCGCCCTCCCGACCCTGCAGCCGAACTCGCAGCTAGCTCAGACACGACGTTGGCTCTCTTTGTCTTTTTTCCGTGTTTTCCGTGCTTTCCGTGGTAGTTGGATCCTCACGCGCTCTTGCGCAGGTCGTTGTTCTGCGCCGGCTTGGCGGCGCCGGCTCCTTCGAAGTAGATGAACTCGTAGTCGCCGGTGTAGCCGAAGTGGTCGTAGAGCCAGATCCACTGGTCGGTGGAGAAGAACGCCTCGCAGGTCAGGGCCCAGCACTGGACGTTGAACAGCTCCTGCTCGTCGCGGTAGCTCTCGACCATCAAATACTTGTTCTTGGCGACGCGCTCCATCTCCTTTAGGGCCGTTTGCAGCTCGTAGATCTTCAGGTTGTGGAACGTCGTCAGCGAGATGGCGAGATCGAAGTGCTTGTCGCCGAATGGATACGGATCCTGCGCCCGGTGCTTGAAAAGGAACGGGCGGACTTCGGGCTTCGCGTTCGCCAGGCCGTGGTTGGAGATGTCGAAGCCGGCGATCTCGGCCTTGGGCAGGAGGCGCGACAGCTCGTAGAGCAGGAACGCCTTGCCGCAGCCGATGTCGAGGATGCGGGCGTTCTCCGGCAGCTTGTAGGTCTCGACGAGCTTCTGGGCGACGATGGACCAGCGCCCGTCGTACTTGTAGCCGCCGTAGCCGAAGCGGCGGTCGCCGTCCCAGTAGTCGGCCTCGTACTGCCGCGCCATCTTCATGCAATGGACCTTGTCGTCCACCATGCGACCGATGTAGTCGCGCTGGGTCCTCTTGTGCAGAGAACTGACGATGTCGAGCATGCGACCCATGATTGTTTTCCTTCCTTGAAAGGGGACTATCGCCCGGCGTTTCGGCCAAGCGTGCCATGCCCACGGCTTTGCGTGGGCATGGAGATGTCAACTCACCGCGAATTCTTCAACCATTCCTCGTAAGGAAACAAGCTCTGCGCTTCGATAGATTGCTCCAACATCCTTCGCGCCTTCGTCATCTGGGCGCCTTGCACTTCTTCGGCGCGCAGGGCCGGATTGGCGAACAACCGCCGCGCCAGGTGCTCGGGCACGAATTCGTTGAGCAGGATCATCACCCACTTGAGCCCATACACCACGTAGGCGACGCGAACCCGCTCCTCCAGCGCATGTCCGCGCGGCAAGCTGCCCAGCAGGTCCCGCAAGAAGCCGCCGCGCTGTTCGAGCGACAGGGCCATGCCGGGATGAAGCAGGAAGTCGGCGACCGTTTTCGCCGGGTCATCTCGGCCGAAATACTCGAAATCCAGGAAGACGAGCCGTCCGTCCGCCTGACGCAGCGTGTTGTGCAGCCCGAAATCCGACGGGCTCAGCGTGCACGCCTCGAGCGGCAGCGGTTCATCGACCGCCCGGCCGCAGCCGCGCAGTCTGTCGCGCGCCCAGTCGCCGGCGCCGGCGAGCGCCGGCGTGAACTCCGTTTCCAGAAACCCCGCCAATTCCTTCTGCCGCGCCGTCCGCCGCTCCACCTGACGCAGCCGCCCCAGCCGCTTCTCGATCGAGTCGAGCAGCTCGGCCAGGGTGAAGACCGCCTCGGAAGCGCGGGGCAAGAGGGCCGCTCCCGGCTTTCCCGTCAAGCGATGCAAGGAAACCAGGAAGGCGGCGAGGGCGGCGATATCCGTCGGCGTCGCCGTGTCGGCCGCGACCGGCCCCCCCTCCACAAACTCGAGCAGACTGGCCTGCTTTTCCGCGTCAGTGCAAAGCAGGCGCGGCACACAGGGGACGTCGTTTTCGCGCAGGAATCGCAGCGCCACCGATTCCGTCAAGCGCCGATCCCGAGCGTCCCGCCCGTCTTGAAAATAGCGCTTCAGCACCACGCGCCCGCCGGCGGCGGCCTCGACGCGATACACTTGGCTGTTCCGCCCGCCGCCAATGCGCGTAATCTCCGCGACCGGCTCTCCAAGGAGGCCCGCGGCAATATCGGCGGCGGCGTCCACGGAGGACTTTTCAACTGCGCCTGGCGCCCCCATCAACGACCAGCTCCTTTATCTGTCTCCAGCTCGAGCACGCGTGAACCCCCGCCACGCGCACCGGTTCGCCATGAGGATTGAACAGCACCTTCTTGACGTCGACGGGAAACGTTTTCTCGCCGAAGGTCTCCTCCAGGTCGTCGATGAAGTAACCGCACCGCAGCGACTGGAGGCGTGCCACCTTTTCTTCGCGGGTCGACTCGTAGTGAACCTGCGCCGGCGTCAGCCCGATGCCCGAGGCGTCGAAGAAGCCGCGACCGGCCATCCAGCGCGTGGCCGCTTCCCGAAAGTCGGCCCCGCCGCGCAACAGGTTCGAATGGGATGTCTTGTGACTCACGATCTGAACGACCATCCCGCGCGCGCGACAGGAGCGCAGAAAATCGAGCACGCCCTCGAAGGGCCGAGCGCCCTCGATCGCCGGGCCATACATGATGGCTTGCAGGCGCTGCCATTCATTCTCGCCGTCGGGCAGCGTGCGGATGTGATCGCGGATCGCCTTCTTTCCCCGCGCGGCGTCCGCGCGGACCAGGCCGCGTTCCAGGGCCAGCTGGCAGAGAAGGTCGTCGTAACACGCGATCGTGTTGTCGAAATCGACGCCGATAACTCGCGGATTCGCGCGCATGAATTTCAGCATCCGTGCCGTGGGCGGAGGGGGGCGATCGTACACGGGAGCCGGGAAAGACGCAAGCCGAAGCCGGCGTCACGCGGCGCGGCCGCCGCTGGCCGGCGCTGCCGATAACCCACTACCCGGCGGAAGGCGGCTGGCCTTGACCGAATGCGCGCCGTCGGCGATTTGTAGGCGACCCAAGGGAGCATGGCATGGATGCGTCCAGCGCGACCTTCGCGCCGTTGAGCTATTTGAGCCGGATGTGGCGCCTGCGCTACTTCCTCCTGTCGCTCGTCGGCATGGACCTGCGCAACCGTTACAAGCGCTCCGTCCTCGGCGTCGGCTGGTCGCTGATCCGGCCGATGGCGATGACGGCCGTCTGCTGCCTCGTCTTCTGCCCGCTTTTCAACCAGCCGGTGCGGACCTTCGCGCCGTTTTTCCTGTCGGGCTTCACGGTCTGGGGCCTGATCATGGAGTCGGTGAACGGTGGCTGCCTGTGCTTCATCACGTCGGCGGCGTACATCCGACAGCAACCGGTCCCCCTCGCGCTGTTTCCACTGCGCGTCGTCCTCGGCGGCGGCATCCATGCGGGCCTGGCGTTTCTCATGGTGATCGCGCTGGTCACCATCACGACTGGATTGCCCAGTCCGCTCATGTTGCCGCCGCTATTGTTGTCGCTCGTCTTGCTCCTCGTATTCTGCTGGTCTTTTGCCCTGATCCTCGGCCTGATCCACACGCATTTCCCGGACACGCAGCACCTGGTGGAGATCCTCTTCCAGATCCTCTTCTATCTGACGCCGATCATCTACTTGCCGGACATGGTTCGCGGCCGCGGCGCCTTTGGTCGCTTCGTGGATTACAACCCGCTGACGTATCTAATGGAGGCGATTCGCTTGCCGATCCTGCAGAATCAGGTCCCGAGCGCGACAACGTACGCGATCTTCGCCTCCTTCGTCGGCTTCGTCTTTCTGCTGGCGCTGTGGCTGCGTCACAAGCTTGAGAAGAACCTGGTGTTTTGGCTGTGAGCCCCCGCCCGGCGAAACGAGAACCGCATGGCCTTTATCCGCTTCAACACCGTCGACCTCGCCTACCCGATCCGCAAGCAGAAGGGGATCAGCCTCAAGGAGTTCCTCCTGCGCCGCCTCAGGCGCGAGAAGCTCCAGCTCATGCAAGAGGTTCGCGCCCTCCAGCGACTCTCCTTCGAAGTCGTCGACGGCGAACGCATCGGCATCATCGGCTTCAACGGCGCCGGCAAGAGCACTCTCCTCCGCACCATCGCCGGCGTCTATCCCGCCACGCGCGGCAGTCGCGAAGTGGTCGGCTCCATCTGCTCCCTCTTCGATATCAGCCTCGGCTTCGAGATCGAGGCCTCGGGCGAAGAGAACATCTTCTATCGCATGTATCTCCAGGGGGAAACGCCGCGGAACATCAAGGAGAAGGTGCAGCCGATCGTCGACTTCTCCGAACTGGGCGACTTCATCAAGCTGCCGATCCGCTGCTACTCCTCCGGCATGCTGATGCGCCTGGCCTTCTCCATCGCCACCTCGAGCGATCCGGAAATCCTGCTCATCGACGAGGTCTTCTCCACCGGCGATCTCGCCTTCCAGCAGAAGGCGGAGCAGCGCATGCGCGACTTCATGCACCGGGCCAAGATCGTGGTGATGGTCGGGCACAACCTCGGCTTCCTGCAAGACTTCTGCACGCGCTGCTTCTGGATGGACCACGGCCACCTGAAGATGGACGGGCCGCCCAAGCAAGTGATCGCAGCGTATACGGCGGCGGCGAACCAGAAGGCGCACGAGACACAGGAGGCGGCGAAGGCCGCGTGACCGTGGGTGTGGTTAGGATCGCGCTTAGGATCACGATAGGATTGAGATTAGGATTGAGATTAGGATTAGGATTAGGATTAGGATTGACAAAAAAAGGGGAGGGGTCAATGAACGCGACGAAGGAACCGCAGTATCAGAACTGTCTCGACATTCGCGAGCAGAAGGGACTGACCCGCTTCGGGCTCATGACCAACCAGGTCTGGACCGACGACCCGCGCCGTCTCGTTTTCGTCCTGTCGCGCTACAAGTTCGCCGCCAAGATGCTGAGCGGCAAGAAGAACGTCCTCGAGGTCGGCTGCGCGGACGCTTTCGGCTCGCGCATCGTCCTTCAGGAGGTCGAGCACCTCACCGCCATCGACTTCGATCCCGTTTTCGTCGCCGACGTGCAGGAGCGCATGGACCAGGAATGGTTCTTCGAGTGCAAGGTCCACGACATGCTGTCCGGCCCCGTTCCCCCCGGCGGCTTCGACGCCGCCTACTCGCTCGACGTCATCGAGCATATCGAGGTCAAGGACGAGGACCGCTTCGTCGGCAACATCGCCGCCAGCCTGGCGCCGCAAGGCGTCGCCGTCATCGGCTCCCCCTCCATCCATTCGCAAGCCTACGCCGCGCCCCAGAGCAAGATCGGTCACGTCAACTGCAAGGACGCGGCCGGCATGAAGAAGCTGATGGAGCGGTTCTTCCACAACGTGTTCCTCTTCTCGATGAACGACGAGGTGGTGCACACGGGTTTCTCGCCCATGGCGCATTACTTCTTCGCCCTCTGCGCGGGCCGGAAATAAGAACACGGGCGAGCCGAGCCGGGTGGCGTAAGCCCCCGGAGGGCGCCATGCCTCCTGAGCATCCCAATGCCAACTCGTCTCATCATCGGCGGCGACAGCAAGGTCGGGCAAGCCCTCCACGGTCGCTATCACGCGGAGGGTCTGCCCGTTATCGCCACGTCCCGCCGTTCCGAGCAAACAAGCCATGTCAGCCTCGATCTTGCTGAAGATCCGGCCCGCTGGCGACTGCCGGACGATGTCGGCGTCGTGTTTCTCTGCGCGGCGGTGACCCGCCTGGAGACGTGCCGCACGCAGCCGGATGCGAGCGCCAAGGTCAACGTCCACGCGCCGCTGCATCTCGCCCGAACACTGCACGCGCGCGGCGCCTTCATCGTCTTTCTGTCGACGAATCAGGTCTTCGACGGAACCAAGCCGTATCGCCGCGTCGATGAGCCGGTCTGCCCACAATCGGAATACGGCCGGCAGAAAGCGGAGCTGGAGCGGCGCCTGCTCGAACTTGGCGCCGGCGTCGCCGTGGTCCGCTTCACAAAGATCCTGGAGCCGCACGTTCCGCTCTTTGAGCAATGGAAGACGGAATTGAGACAGGGCCATGTCATCGAGCCGTTCTCGGACATGGTGCAGGCGCCGGTCCCCCTGGCGTTCGCGGTTCGCTCGCTGGCTTCGGTCGCGGAAGAGCGGCGCTCCGGCTTTTTCCATGTCTCGGGGGAGCGGGACATGAGCTATGCCGAGATGGGACTCGCGGCCGCGCACGCGGTGGGAGCGAAGCCGAGTCTTGTCCGGCCGAAGCGGGCGGTGGACAGCGGCATCGCGCCGGAGAATCTGCCGAAGCATACGACGCTGTGTACGCGTTCGCTGGATCGCTTGGGCTTGCGGGCGCCCGAAGTGGAACGGACAGTGCGGGAGGCGCTGACGGGAGTTTGCAGTGCGGCCGCCTGACTCCGACCTGAACAAGATCAGAAACCGCGTAACGGCGCCGCGCCTCGAAGCGCTTCAATAAAAAGCAGGGTGGAACATCCTCCTTCCGAGGCCCACCCGATGACTCCTCTCGACCACCTCCGCATCGCCATTGACGCCGCCGACGCCTGGTACAAGGAGCGCGGCATCTTTCAGGGCAGGTTCGGCTTCGGCCAGAGCCCTGCCCTCGTCGTCATCGACATGGCCAACGGCTGGACCGACCCCGCCTACGCCGGCGGCTCGGCCCGGCTCGACAAGGCGGTCGCCGCCATCCAGAAGCTGCTGACCGCCGCCCGGGCCAAGGGTGTCCCCATCTTCTACACGACCGCCCGCTGGACCGAAGAAACGCAGTTCAAGTCCGCGGCGGAGCCGGTAGCCGGCTACAAGTCCTGGGACCGTCACGCCTGCGCCATCGATGAGCGTCTAACGCCGCAGCGCGGCGAGACCGTCTTCGAGAAGGAGCACGCCAGCGCCTTCGCCGGCACCACGCTCGTCAACCACCTCATGGGCCATCGCGTCGATACGCTGCTCATCACGGGCTGCTCGACCAGCGCCTGCGTCCGCGCCACCGCGACCGACGCCAAGGTCTACCACCTGCGGCCGATCATCATCCGGGAGGCGGTGGAGGATCGCTGCGAGATCGCGCATGAATTCACGCTGTTCGACGTGCAGGCGCGGTTCGCCGACGTGGTGGGGGTGGAGGAGGCGGTTCAATATCTGACGAGCCTCAAGGGCGCGTCGAAATGAAGTATCTCGTCATCATCGAGAAGGGACCTTCGAGTTACGGAGGGTACGTTCCCGACCTGCCAGGGTGCGTCGCTGTCGGGGCCACCAAGCGGGAGGTGAAGTCGCTGATCCGCGAAGCGATTCGACTCCATTTGAAAGACATGCGCGAGCGCGGCGAGCCCATTCCCAAGCCAAACGCCGCGAGCAAGATGATCCAACTGGAACCTGTCTGACCGTTCGTGATCGTTTGCCGCGGAACGCCCGTACTGCCGACGGTCACGACTCCTCGATCTTCCTCCCCACGACGAGCCTCCTGCCCTGACCTTGCCGACCGCGTTCATCCCGCTTAATCAAACGAGCGTGGACGAGACGCCTTCCGGCGTTCGTGGGAAACGGACCTCCTACACGAAAGGATGCGGCCATGGCGACGGACCCTCGCAAGCGTCAAAAGAAGCTCGCCAAGAAGGTGGCCAAGCGCAAGGAAAAGCATCACCTCCTGATCCGGGAAAAGTGCCTGGGCCTCGCTGAACGTCTCGCCGCCGCCTCGCGCCATCCGATCCTGCACGCGGGCATCGCCTCCACGCTCTGGAACCAAGGTATCGGCCAGGCCTATCTTAGCCGTGAACTGCCCAATGGCTCCATCGCCTTCGCCACCTTCCTGATCGACCGTTACTGCCTCGGCGTCAAGAACGCTCACGCCGACATCGTCGGACGGTTCAGCTACGAAAGCGATTTCCTGCCACGTGTTAAGGACGCGGAGACGGCTGCGCCCGCCAAGGTGCGCAAGCTGGTCGAGGACGCCGTGGAGTATGCGCGCAAGCTCGGCTTCGCTCCGCACCCGGACTATCACAAGGCGAAAGCCATCTTCGGCGACATCGACCCGGCGGCATGCGACGAAACATTCGAGTTCGGCAAAGACGGCAAACCTTTATTCATCAACGGGCCTTACGACACGCCGGACCGTTGTCGGCAAATCATCAGCACGCTCGAGCGAAGCCGTGGGCGGGACGGATATCACTTCGTGGTCGGTGGTCCGGCAACGAGCGCCGCCCTCAGCGAGGAGGACGATGAGGTGGTATGGGAAAAAGATGAGTCGCTCTAAATTAGATTTGGAGCGCGGTAATGGATTGCGCTTTTGCGAAACCGTCGCCGCACGCTGTCGGCGCGAAACGCATGCAGGTGTGCGCCGCCATTCGAGAGCGTCAATGAACTGCCGCACTCCCAATCAGTGCCGGAAGTGCCGCACCCCCGTCAGCACCATCGCCAAACCATGCTCGTTGCAGGCGTCGATGGAGTCCTGGTCGCGCATCGAGCCGCCGGGTTGGGCGATGGCGGCAACGCCGGCCTTGGCGGCTTCGTCGATGTTGTCGCGGAACGGGAAGAACGCGTCGGACGCCAGGACGCTTCCCTTCACCCTTTCGCCCGACTTCCGCACCGCCATGTGGACCGAATCGACGCGGCTCATCTGACCGGCGCCGACGCCGACCACCATGCCGTCCTTCACCAGCACGATCGCGTTGCTTTTCACGTGCTTGGCGACCAGCCAGGCGAAGCGTAGGTCGCGCATCTCCTTATCGCTCGGCGCCCGCTTGGTGGCGACCTTGGCGTTCTTGAAGTCGTCCGCTTCGATGTCCCGGTTCTGCACCAGCAAACCGCCATCGACGCGGCGGTAATCGAGGCCGCGGGCGTCAGGCGAGCCGGACGGCGTAAGCCCCCGGAGGTCTCCGACCTTGAGCAGGCGCACGCTCTTCTTCCAGGTCGGGCGCGTGGTGATCAGCTTGAACGAGGCTTCCGAGTAGCCGGGGGCGATGATGCACTCGATGAAGCGATTGGGCTCGGTGATCTGCTGGGCGGTCGCTTCATCAATGTCCCGGTTGAAGCCGAGGATGCCGCCGAAGGCGCTCAACGGGTCCCCCTCATAGGCGCGGGCGAAGGCGTCGACGAGGGAGGCGCCGATCGCGGCGCCGCACGGATTGTTGTGCTTGATGACGACGCAGGCCGGCTCGGCGAACTCGCGCACCAGGTTCAAGGCGCTATCGAGATCGAGGATGTTGTTGTAGGACAGTTCTTTGCCGTGCAGGATCTCGGCGGTGGCGACGCAGGCGTGGCGGACCGCCGGCTCGACATAGAACGCCGCCTGCTGGTGCGGGTTCTCGCCATAGCGGAGCGATTGCTTCCGCTCGAAGCCGAGGTTGAGCCGTGGCGGCAATAGCTCGCCGCCGGTCTGCTTCGCGAGATAGCCGGCGATGGCCTGGTCGTAGGCGGCGGTGCGGGCGAAGGCGGCCGCCGCCAGCTTCGCCCGCGTCGGCAGCGTCAACGATCCCTTGTGTTCGCGCAACTCGGCAAGCACTTCCGGGTATTGACCCGGGTCGCAGACGATGGCGACGTCGTGGTGGTTCTTCGCGGCCGAGCGCACCATGGACGGCCCGCCGATGTCGATGTTCTCGATGATCTCCTCGTGCGGGCTCCCTTTCGCGAGGGTCGCCTCGAAGGGGTAGAGGTTGACGACGACGAGATCGATGGGCTTGATTTGGTGCGTGGCGAGGTCGCCTGGTGCTCTTGTTATCGCGGATGGCGAGGATGCCGCCATGGACCTTGGGATGGGTCTTGACGCGGCCGTCGAGCATCTCGGGAAGCCGGCCTGACCCGGAGACGTCCTTGCGGCAGTCCGGCGTCCGCCAGCGTTTTCCGCGTGCCGCCGGTGGAGATCAGTTCGACGCCGAAATCGACAAGGGCGCGGGCGAAATCGATTAGCCCGGTCTTATCGCTGACGCTGAGAAGGGCACGTTGAATCTTGCGCGGGGTCATGGCTGCCTCGGGTGGTGGATGCAGCGATTGTATGAGGCGAGCCCTGCCCCGTTAGGGGTGGCCCTCGGCACTTGCAGCGTGGTCCGCCGCCTGTCACAATCAAGCGGTCTCGCCCTCCCCGCGCCGATCACGTTTCCTGCCATGAGCACGCCATCCGTCCTTGCCGAGCCGCCGAAACAGACACCGGTCCTGGATCAACCCGCGCCGACGGGCGCGCGCGGTATCAAAACCCCGGCCGCCACGCCCGCCCCGGCCGGCGTCGCCCAGCGCCTCCTGTCCCTCGATACCTACCGCGGCCTCATCATGGTCACGCTCGCCTTCAACGGCTTCGGCCTGGCGGCGACGGCGCGGGCGCATCTGGAAAAGGAAGGCCCATCGACATTCTGGCAACATGTCTACTTCCATAGCGAGCACGCCGAATGGACCGGCGGCGGCTACTGGGACATGATCCAGCCTTCCTTCATGTTCATGGTCGGCGTCGCCATGGCGTTCTCCTACGCCAAGCGGCAGCGCCTCGGCCAATCGCGCGGCCAGATGCTGCGGCACGCCATCGTCCGCTCGCTCATCCTCATCCTCCTGGGCATCGCCCTCGCCTACTGGCGCAACCTCGGCGCCTTCTTCGACCCCGATTGGAAACGCTACGGGCCATGGGGCCTGATGAACGTCCTGACCCAGATTGGCCTGGGCTACACGTTCCTCTTCCTCCTCTGGGGCCGTTCTTTCCGCGTCCAGGCCGGCGCCGCCGCCGCCATTCTCGTCGGGACCTGGCTGCTCTACGTTGCGTGGCCTGGGACCGGCATCGATATCGCCAAGGGGGCGCCCGAGCTGAAGATCACGCAAAAATGGGCGGCCGAGCATCTCACCGGCATCGCTCCCGCCTGGCACAAGAGCGCCAACGCCGGCCAGGATATCGACCTGGTATGGCTCAACGCCTTGCCGCAGGTCGTCGAGTACAAGGTCAACACGGGCGGCTATCAGACGATCAATTTCATCCCCTCGCTGGCGACGATGCTCTTCGGCCTGATGTGCGGCGAACTGCTCCGTTCGGGATCCTCGTCGCGGCGCAAGTTAATCGTCCTGTTTCTCGGCGGGCTCGGCGGGATTGCGGCGGGCGTGCTGCTGGACCAAACCGGCGCCTGCCCACTCGTCAAACGCATCTGGACACCGTCCTGGGCGCTCTACTCCACAGGCATTTGCTGCCTCATTCTCGGGAGCTTCTACGGCATCATCGACGTGCTCGGCTACCGGCGCTGGACCTTCTTCCTCGTCGTGGTGGGGATGAACTCGATCGCGATCTATGCAATGAGCATGGTACTCAAGGACGTGGTCGTCTGGCCGCTGAAGCACTATTACGGCGCGGATGTCTTCAAGGACTGGGCGGGGCTGTATGCGCCGATGCTGCAGTACACGCTGATCGGCCTGGTCTTCTGGCTGGCGTGTTACGTGATGTATCGCTTCAAGATCTTCGTGCGGATTTGACGGGTCCGGCGACCGGATTGGGCGAAGCTAAGGAGCCGAGGCCGGTCCCAGCTTGAGGAACGGGCGAATCTTGTCCATCGTTTTGGGCCCGATGCCCTTCACGCGTCGCAAATCATCCGGGCGCTCGAAGGCGCGCTTCCCGCGCTCGTCGATGATGCGCTGAGCCAACTTGGGGCCGATGCCGGGAAGCGTGTCGAGCTCGGCGAGCGAAGCGGTGTTGGGATCGAGCGACTGAGGCGATGTCTTGCTCGTTGGGCTCCTTTCGGGCCGGCTCAGGTCTTCCTTCGCGGCAATCGGAACATCGTCAAAGACGGCAACCCGTTCGCGCAGGCGGGCGAGGGTCACCTTGCCGATGCCCGACACCTTGGTCAGCTCGTCGACGGAGCGAAAGCGGCCGTGCTTCTCGCGATAGGTCGCGATGCGGTCGGCGAGGGCGGGGCCGATGCCGGGGAGGAGATTGAGATCGTCGCGCGAGGCTTGGTTGATATCGAGGCGCGTGTCGACGACCGGCGCCGGCGCCGCGGCCCGGCCGTTGAGGATCGCCCGGCCGCCAAGGACAAGGACGGCGCCGGCGACGAGGAGGACGAGGGCGAGCTGCGTGGAGCGGGAGTAGCCGGCAAGCGGGGAATCGATCAGCGCGGAGGGGGCGACGGGGGCGGCGGCCGCCGCGAGAGGGACGCGGTCCGGCATGGCAGGCCCGGCGGCCTGCCCCACGGGGGTAGGAGAGGTCGCGTCCATGACGAGCCACGGGTTCGAATTTGGAGTCGATTGTAAGGCCCGAGACGAACAAGGGAAGCGAAAAGTGCGGCAGGACAGGGAAAAGTTCGAGACGGGATGTCGGCGGCAAGAAGCGTGGCGCGCGCAACCGCAAGCGGACAACCAGGCGATTGGCTGAGCCGGGGCGTCGGTCAGTTCTTCTTTTCAGGCTTGCGGCGGCGCATTTTGAGGAGCTTGAAGCGCGGGACCTTCGGAACCGGCGCGTCGTGCTCGTCCTCGATGTCCCCGACGATCTCTTCGAGGATATCCTCGAGGGTGATCAGGCCGTGGATCTTGCCGTCTTCGTCGCGTACCAGCGCCATGTGGCGTTTCGATTTCTGGAAAAGGCGCAAGGCGTTGGCGACTTCTTCGTCCGGCTTGAGGAAAAGCGCCGGGTAGACGGCATCCTCGAGCACGACGACCCCCTTTAGGCTGAAAAGGTAGAAGAGATCCTTCGTATTGACGATACCCAGGACATTGTCCGGATCTCCGTCGTATACCGGCATGCGCGTGTGGGCGCCGGAGCGGACGGCCTCGAGGATCTTTTCCTCCGGGGTGTTGAGCTCCAGGGCGGCCATGCGTTCGCGTGGGACCATGCAGTCGCCGACCTTCTTTTCCGAGAGACGGAAGACGTTCACGACCAGTTCGGCCTGCTCGGGACCGATGATGCCGGCCTCCTCGGTGTCCTCCACGAGCAAGGCCAGTTCTTCGACGGAGTGAACGAGGCTTTCGGACGAGGGCTTGAACCCCAGGGTGCGCGTGACCAGGTTGCCGCTGGCCGTCAGGAGCCAGAGGAAGGGGCGGGCGCAGAAGGCGAAGACGCTTAACGGGTAGGCGAGCCAGAGGGCGATGCGGTCGGGGGCCTGGAGAGCGACGGTCTTGGGCAGGAGTTCGCCGAAGACGACGTGGAGAAAGGTCACCAGGAAAAAAGCGACGGCGCCGGAGAAGGTGTGGGTGGCGACCGCGTTCCACGGGGCCGGCAAATCGGCGAACAGGCCCATCAACGAAACCGCGACCGCGCCTTCCGCGACCCAGCCGAGTCCGAGACTGGCAAGGGTGATGCCGAGCTGCGTCGCGGCGATGGTGCGGTTGATCTGGTCGATGGCGGCCTGCACGGACTTGGCGTGGCGCACGCCCTGGGCAATCAACTCTTCGACACGGGTGCGCCGGACGGCGACGAGGGAGAACTCGGCGGCGACAAAAAAAGCGTTGAGCGCCACCAGTGCGGGAATGCTCGCGAGGCCGATCATGCGGCCGAGCCAACCGATCTCGGAGGACTCGGCGAGAAGAAGGACCACGGCGCAACCTCTTCCGGGGCGAATACCGGAGGCTACTCTAGGTTTGAAGGAGGCAAGGAGAAAGGGCTTGCAACGTCGAAGCTAAAGTGTTGGATCGTTGGAGAATGCGACAAGAGAAGGAGGCAGCGAGGTGTTGTTCGGGAGCGGAGGCAAGCCATCCCTTTAGCGCCGAGGCGGAGAAAAATTCTCGTACTTTTCACTAGCAATGCGGATTTGCAGCTGTTCTGAAGGCGCCAACAGTCATGCCAATCGCCGGAAAAAACCCGCCGAAAAAATATCCGCGTCCTTGACGCTTGAAAAAAGGACGGTTACGATTAGGAATGAGATGAGCCCCGGCCTAGGAGGCATTGCGTACTCCCAGCCGCAGTACCGGTCTCCGAGT
Organism: Gemmataceae bacterium; assembly: GCA_046350295.1. GTDB lineage: Bacteria > Planctomycetota > Planctomycetia > Gemmatales > Gemmataceae > JAXMAR01. Next base: position 14,824 of record JAXMAR010000019.1, on the reverse strand, counting down.
CGTGACTCATTTCTGGTTCCACAGGGGAAGCGGATCTTCTACCGGCGTGCTTAGCAACACCCCGACGGCTTGGTGCGTGGGAGCCAGAGACTAGGACATGGGGCTTTCCAAGAAGGATAGGCGGCGATGTTAGTACTGTCCAGGAAAAAAAACGAAAGTATCGTCATCAACAACGACATCACCGTCACGGTGGTGGAAATCCGCGGCGATAAAGTCCGCTTGGGCATCGTTGCGCCCAAGGAAGTGCCCGTGCATCGCCAGGAAGTCTTCGAAGCCATTCACGGCAAACCCGGCGCGGAGCCGGCGCCCTCCACGGTGGTCGCCAAGCCCGCGGACTGAGTTCCGCCGGAATCTGAAACCTCCCAACGTCGAATCCTTCGGCGCGGGAGGTTTTTTGTTGCGCCGTCGAAGCGGCGTCCCCGGGGCAGGCGTATCGCGGCTTCAGCTGAAAAGCACTTCCTTCAAGTAGTCGCGCACGCCCTGGCCGTCGACGTGCACGGCCAGATCCACGTTGGATTTGGTCTGCGCCCAGGGTCGCTGGTCGATGACCGCCATGCCGCGCGTGAGCTCACCGCGTGTTTCCACGTCCACATGAGCAGGCTTGGTTTCGAGAAGCTTGGGCCGGGCCGCCGCGACGACGCCGAGGACGTCCTTCAGATGGAAGCCCTCGATGCCGTAGAGGCTGGAAGTGGCCGCGATGCCGAAGGGGACGATCTGGCGGAGGAAGGCGCGGGCACGCGAGCCGTCGGCGGGTAGACCGAGCAGGTCCGTGGGCGAAAAGAGGACCTGGCGCATGAGGTCGAGCGGGACGAGGACGAGCGGGGCGCCGGAATGGATCACCTGCCGGGCGGACGGAGGATCGCACGCGAAATGAAACTCGGTGACGGGGCCCGCATTCCCCGGCTCCCTCACGGTTCCGCCGAGACAGACCAGGCGTTTTACCTGGCCGGCCAGTTCCGGGTAAATGTCCATGGCCCGGGCCAGCACGGTGCACGGGCCGAGACACACGATCGTCACCTCGCCGGGGTACTGCTTCACGAACTCTCCGACCACTTTCTCGCTCGCTTGCAGATGATGGAGGGTGCTGCACGGAAACGAGGCGCCCCCCAATCCGTTGGGACCATGGAGACGCCGCCCGTCCATGTCGAACGCGACAGCGGGAGCGGCGCCCAGCCGCGGCCAGCGCGGCGGATCGAGCTGCTCGATCAGGATGTGGACGTTGGCAGTCGCCTGCTCGGCGGCGACGTTGCCTGGCGTTGCCGCCAAGCCGAGCACTTCGAGGGCGGGATCGAAGAGCGCCAGGGCGACAGCGAACGCGCCGTCAATACCCGGGTCAGCAATGAGCACAATCTTCTCACTCATGGGGCCGCTCCAGAGGCGAAGCAGGATGGCGGACTCGGTGGAGTGTGCGACTCCCTCTCCTCATTGTCGTCCGCCGCACGGGCGACGTCGCGTGTCATTCTTCCTTTTTCCGCAAAGACATTAGTATCTCCAGGACGCCCAGGGCGCGGCCGGAAACGACCGCCTGGCGCGCCAGCTCAACGCCGGCGCGCAGCGATTCCGCTCTGCCCGCCAAGAGCAGGCCGGCGGCGGCGTTGGCCAGGACCAGGCGCAGGGGCGGCCCTTCCTCGCCGCGCAGCACGCCGCGGAGGACTTCCGCGCTTGCCGCCGGGTCACCGACCCGGACGTGGTCAAGGGAGACGGGAGAAAGACCGAAATCCTCCGGCGTCCACGTAGAGCGGCGAATCTGGCCCCCGCGCACCTCGCGCACGTGGGTTGGTCCGGCCAGGGTAACCTCGTCCAGACCGTCGCTGCCGTGCACCACGAACGCATGCTCGGTATCGAGGCGGACAAGCGTCTCGGCGAGCAGGTCGAGCGATTGGATGGCGCCGACGCCCACCAGCTGACGCCGCGCTCCCGCGGGATTGACCAGGGGACCGATGCTGTTGAATAGCGAAGGAATGCCGAGCTTCTTCCGGACGGCGGCGACGTGCCGCAGGGCCGGATGGAAGTTGGGAGCGAAGCAGAAGGCGAGACCGGCGTGCTGAAGGCTGCGCAATGCCTGGGCGCCGGTTTCTTCGAGTGAGAGGCCGAGGGCAGAAAGCACATCGGCACTGCCGCAACGGCTCGAAACGGCCCGATTGCCGTGCTTCACAACGGGAACGCCGGCCCCGGCGAGGACGAACGCGGTCGCCGTGCTGATGTTGAATGTGCCGGCCTGATCGCCGCCGGTACCGCAGGTGTCCAGCACATCGTCGCGCCCGGGATGCCAGCCGGTCATGAAGGCGCGCAGGACAAGGGCCGCCGCGGCAAGCTCGCCGGCGGTCTCCCCCTTGACACGCAAACCGAGCAAGAACGCCCCCGCTTCGGCCTCACCGGCGCGACCTTGCACCATTTCTTCCATGGCCCAGCGGACTTGCGGCGGCGTCAATTCGCGGCGCTCGGCAAGGCTCGCCAGAATCCGCGGCCAGGTGAAATCCACATCCCTCATGCTTTCTGATTTTAACGGCGGCGCGGGCTTTTTCCAAAAGATGTCTTTATTTCTGTACGAGCGTATAATATACTTCCTTACACAATGGAACCTTGTCGATTAATGACAAACCACGACGTACACAAGCCGAGGGGGCTTTGCAACGCAAAAGGGGACTGTCCCTTTCGCTTGAGCGAAAAACCGGCTCTTTTGCCAGGTCGAAAGGGACTGTCCCCTTTTGCGTTGCAAAGCCAGCCGAGGGGATAAGACCGAGGCAGGAATACCCTTCTTGTAAAGGAGATCGCCATGCCCGACTTCAGCCAGCTGACCGAGCGTCAACGCGAGATCTACGATTTCATTCGGGAAAAGATCGAGGCGCGTGGTTACGGCCCCACGGTCCGCGAGATTGGCGAGAACTTCGGCATTCGCTCCCCCAACGGCGTCATGTGCCACCTGAAGGCGCTCGAGAAGAAGGGCCTGATCAAGCGCGAGGAGCACGCCGCGCGGGCCATCCAGCTGGTCGCCCACCGCCGTCCCGCGTTGGGCCTGCCTTATCTGGGCGCCGTGGCCGCAGGTACGCCGATTGCCTCGGACGAGCAAACCGATCGTTTCGAGTTCGAGGACGTCTTCGGCGGTCCGAATCGATTCGTCCTCAAGGTCCGCGGCAACTCGATGATCGAAAACCACATCGAGGACGGTGACTTTGTGGTCATCCGCAAGCAAGACACGGCGGAGAACGGCGCCCGCGTGGTGGCCATGGTCGACAGCGAAGTGACACTCAAACGGTTTTATCGGGAAAAGGACCTGATCCGCCTCGAGCCCGCCAACGGCACGATGGCGCCCATCGTGGTCGATGGCTCCAGCGACTGCAAGGTGCTGGGCGTCTTGGTTGGCGTGATGCGGAAGTGCTAAGCGAGTGGTGGGGGGGGGGGTGGCCCGCTTCGTCGACCACCCACCAGCCACCCATCACCAGCCACCTGTTACCAGCCACCTGTTACCTACCACCAGCCACCCATCATCAGCCACCAGTCCCCCTACATATCCTCGTTGCAGCGTTCGATGACCCATCGGTTCACGTCGCGGAGCATGTCGGCGTGGATGCGATGCGTCGTCGGATAGGTGCGCAATTCCACGTTCAATCCGGCGGTAAACAGCAATCGGTGGTCTTCGCGGGCCATCGACAGGGGGACCATGGGGTTGGCAATACCATGCCCCATGAAGACACGCAAGGAACGCAAAGCCGGCAGCCGGAACAACGGCCGATCGTGCCGCGGCATGGCGCCGTTGAGGCTGATGACGCCGCCGAACTTCTCGGGGAACGTCAGGCCAAGCCGGTAGGCCAGGCCGGCGCCTTCGGCGAAGCCGGCGAGGTAAATGCGTTCGGAATGGACGTGGTAGTTGAGCCGGGTTTGCTCGACGGCGCGAAGCACGTAGTCTTCGAGCAGCGTCATGTTGGTCTCCTCACCCCAGCCGTAACCAATGTGCCCCTGGCGCCGCAGTCCGAGGCAGTCGGGGCCGCGCAAGCTGATGGAGATGAAGTTGCGGCGGCTGACGCGCGGCGCCAGCTTGAGGATCTGCTCCTCGTTGCCTCCCTGGCCATGGAAGAAGACGAGCAGGGGGTAAGGGTAACGGGGGGCGTACCCGGTGGGTAGGAAGGTGCGAACGGGCCAGGGCCGCGGCGAGGCGACCTCGGAGGTATAGAAGCCTTCGGCTGGAGCAAAGGTTCGCCAGGACAGGTCGGTAAAGGCCATGTCAGTTCCTTGTACACGGGCGAGGCCGATCGAGACGGCCGGTTCCTGGGGGCGCGAGCGTAGGCGAGGTCAACGGGAAAAACTCGGCAATTTCATTCAAGATTCCGCCAAGTTTACGTTTGCCGTCGCGGCGCGTCAACGCGGGCATGGGCGCAAGTCGAATGAAAATCAGGGTTTTTCGCTCTTCGCATGCCGGATGTTCCGGTTGGGGGAAGTACACAAGACAGAGGTGTCCGGCGCGATTGCGGCGTCCGTTGCAATCAGGAAAAGTGGACCGGGCCCGGGGGTTCAAACTTTAGCGATTGCGTGCTATCGACGGGCGCTCCCCCGCGACAGCGAACGGGTCGCGATTGTTCGCATTTGTGGATGATGTGCAGCTGCGCAGAACGGGCGCGAAACTTCGACCACCGCCGGGGGCGCCCGCCGGCGGCAGCGGACGCCTCGGCGGGCGCAGGTCAGGCGCCCACCGGAAGCAGGCCCTGCTCTACCAGGTAGGTGATGATCTGCAGCGTGGCCTCCTGGGGAGAAACGCTTGTGGCATCGAGCGTCAACTCGGGCTTGAGGGGCGCCTCGTACGCGTCGTCGACGCCGGTGAAGCCCATGCCTTTACCGGAGGCGAGGGCCGCCCGAGCCTTCTTGTACAGCCCTTTCGGATCCCGCGCCTCGCATGTCTCGATCGGCGTGGCGACGTGGATCTCGACGAAGGGCAACTTCCCTTCCTCGTGCAGCGTGCGGACGATGTGGCGGTCCGTGCGATAGGGACTGATGAAGCTGGCGAGCGTGATGACGCCGGTGTCCGCGAACAGTTTCGCCACCTCCCCGATACGGCGAATGTTCTCTTCGCGATCGGCAGCGGAAAAACCGAGGTTCTTGTTGAGACCGTGGCGGACGTTGTCTCCATCGAGGACATAGGCGAGGTGGCCGCGCTGGACCAGGGCGTGTTCCAGGGTGAAGGCGATCGTGCTCTTGCCGGAGCCGGAGAGACCGGTGAACCAGAGGGTGCAGCCCTTTTGCTTGAGAAGCGCCTGGCGCGCGTCGCGGCTGACGTGCCCTTCGTGCCAGGTGATGTTGGTGGCCTTGATGTCCGCCATTGATCTTGGTCCGGATAATACGATAGTAAGGGTTTTGTCAGTCCGTCTTTGTATTCAGGCGAGCGGGTGGCGTAGGCGCCCCGTCGTGGAATTCGTGGTCCGCATGGGTAACGCTTCCCCCTTCATCGGCGCCCGGCTCGAGGATGCGACGGCGTCCTTTCGCGTCTGGGCGCCTGACAAGGACCATCTCTCCGTGGTTCTCGAAGGACCCCGTCACGGAGAACAGGCCCTCGAGAAGCAGGGAGACGGCTACTTCACGGGCGCCGTGCGCGGTCTCGCGTCCGGTCAACTCTACCGCTATCGCATCGGGAGCGGCCCCGCCTTCCCCGATGTCGCCTCGCGCTCTCAGCCGCACGGGGTTCACGGGCCAAGCGAGTTGGTGGATCTGACCGGATTCCCTTGGAGCGACTCGGATTGGGTGGGCGTCGACGCCGCGCGCCTGGTGATTTATGAGCTGCACGTCGGCGCCTTCACGCCGGAGGGGACGTTTCAGGCCGCGGCGAAAAAGCTGCCCCAGCTGCGCGATCTTGGGGTCACCGCCATCGAGCTGATGCCGCTGGCTGACTTTCCCGGCCAACGAAATTGGGGCTACGACGGCGTTGCGCTTTTTGCCCCCGCGCGTTGCTATGGCCGCCCCGAAGACCTCCAACGGTTCGTCGACCGGGCTCATCAGCTCGGCCTCGCCGTCCTCTTGGACGTCGTTTACAACCACCTCGGCCCCGACGGCAACTACACCGGCGTATACAGCCCGCATTACGTCACCAAGCGCCATCACACCCCATGGGGCGCCGGGCTCAACTTCGACGGCGCCCACAGCCGGCCCGTCCGGGACTTTTTCCTGGCCAACGCGCTTCACTGGCTCCGGCTCTATCATTTCGACGGCCTACGGCTCGACGCCACCCAGTGCATCATCGACGACAGCCCGAAGCACTTCCTCGCCGAGCTGGCGGAGCGTGTTCACGTCGAGTTCCCGGATCGGAAGATCCATCTCATCGCGGAGGACAATCAGAACCTGAACACGATGTTCCGGCCCATGACGCGGAGCGGCTGGGGGTTGGACGGCGTCTGGGCGGACGACTTCCATCATGAAACGCGGCGCTTGCTGCACGGGGACAATGAGGGTTATTATCGCGACTATCAAGGGAGCGTCGAAGAACTGGTGACGATCCTCAACCGCGGTTGGCTCTTCAGCGGGCAGCATTCGATACACAAGGATGGGCCGCGCGGCACGGACCCGTCCGGGCTCGATCCCTGGCAGTTCGTCTTCTGCATCCAGAACCATGACCAGATCGGCAACCGCGCCTTCGGCGAACGGCTCGGGCACGAGATCGACGCGGCGGCGTATCGGGCGGCGAGCGCTCTCCTCTTGCTGGCTCCGCAGACGCCGCTTCTGTTCATGGGACAGGAGTGGGACGCATCGACGCCGTTTCTCTTCTTCACCGACCACAACGAAAAGCTGGGGAAGCTTGTGACGGAGGGGCGGCGCCGGGAGTTCGAGCATTTTCGCGCCTTCAGCGATCCGGTCCGCCGGCACATGATTCCGGACCCGCAAGCCGACGAGACGTTTCGGCACAGCAAGCTGAAGTGGAACGAACGCGAGACGGGGAAGCACGCGGCAACGGTGCGCCTCTATCAGGCGTTGCTACGGCTGCGCCGGGAGCATCCGGCGTTTGTGCGCCGGGACAAGTGGCAGGCGGTCGCCGCCGATCGAGACACGTTGGTGTTGCGCTACTTTTCGAGTGGTGAACCGGCGCTGCTTGTCATCGCGCGGCTGCGCGGCGCGGGGGTTATCCGGTCGATGGATATCGCGCCCGTGCAGCGGCTAGTGAGCGAGCACTCGTGGCGCGTGCTCCTGACCACCGAAGAGGCCGCCTTCGCTGCTGATCCGGCGCCGGGCGAGATCCGCGTCGGGGTGGACGGGATCCAGGTCGCTTTCGCGCGGCCGGGGGCGATGGTGTTTGGGGAATAGGACGTGCGTCGCGGCGAGGGAACGCTGCACGCCAAACCGCAAGCGAGCTGCGGCTTCCCCGCCTGCCCTGCTGTGTCGCTACGTTCTTTCTCCCGACTCACTTCTTTTCGGGCAGCGCCAGGACTTCCTTGCTCACATTCACCGGGGCGCCGTCGCGCGGGACGTCGACGTGCGCCGCCCACAGAATGCCGTTGACGATCATGCGGCGAAAGGCCTCGATCTCGAAGTTGCGGTACGGATGGCCGAGCGTGGTGCCGAAGGAGCGGCCGCCGCCTTCGCGTTCGAAGACCCAGCCCACGACGACGTCCTTGCCCTTGCGCTCGGTCACCTGGAGCAGCGGCTGCGCCTTGTCGATGGTCGGGTTCAGGTAGTATTCGTCGTCGATCTCGTATTCGGACCAGCCGCGGCAGATCGGGTGCTTGGGGTCGAGTCGCTTGAGGGTGGATTTGCCGCCGGACAGGCCGACATTGCTGACCCAGGTGCCGCCGAGGTAGCTGAGCCAGGTGGGGCCGAGGCGCTTGAGGTTCTTCTCGTAGATGGAGGAGGCCCAGTGAATGGTGACGAGGCCGACGCCGCTTTTCATCAGACGGTCGACGTCGTCGCGCTGCGGCGATTCCAGCAGGAACTCGGCGGCGGGGCTGGTGTAGATCACGATGGCCCTGACGTTCTTGACCAGGGCGGGGTCCTTGGGCCAGCCGTTGGAGACGACGGTTTCAACGCCGGGCGTCAGCTCGAGGCACTTGGCCAGCATGCCGCTCGTGTGCATGTACATGTGCGATCCGAAGGGGTGGTCGGGGTCCTTGCCGATCAGCAGGATGCGCGTCTTGGCCTTGTCGCCGGCAAAGGCCGGGGCGGCGAGGAGGAGGACGGCGAAGGAGAGGAAGCGCAGCATGGGTTTCTCCGGTGGCGTGTGCGAAAAGGCGCGGCTATTATAGTCGGGAATACCGAGTCGAACGTTGAGGACGCGATGACGAAATGGCTCTACGCCCATGGCGGCCAGATCTTCGGCCCAATGACGGGGGCCGAGATGCGCGAACGCGCCGCGCGGGGCGATCTCTTAGCGACCGATACCGTCTGGAAAGAAGGGGCGCCGCCGCAGAAGGGGACGCCGGCCGGTCGCGTGCTTGACTTTCGCGCGCTAGGGGCGGCGGAGACGGCGGCGCCGGCGGGCATCAAGGTCGCGATCGATCCGGTCCTGTTCGGGGCGGAATCGCGTGGGGCAAGGCGGAAAGTAGCCAAGCCGGCCGCGGCGCCGGAGCCGAACGCCCCGGCGCCTGTTCCGTCGGACGCGCCCGCCCCCCTGCCGGTGCAGATGGTACAAGTCGCGATGGTGGCGACCCCGTTGCCCGAGGCGATCCCGGTCGATCCTCCCATGCCTGTTCCGGCCGTCGAAGTTGAGGGCATTTCGGCGTCGGTCGAGGAGGAGACGGCTGAGGACGTCCCGGCGGCCATTCCCGTGGACGAGCGGGCGGTGATGGCCGCGGCGATCGCCTCGGTGCATCAAGCGGGCCTTGCGCTCAATGAGCGTTATCGCCGGGCCTGCTCGGTGCTGAGCCAGTGGGCGGACCAGGATGGGAACGTGCCGCTGGTGCTGACGGAGGACGTCGAGGCGATCTGCAAGAACGCGGAGGTGCTCCAGATCCTGAGCGCTTTCCAGGACCAGCCGTTCGACGTCATGGAGCGGCTGATGGAGCACCTCGACTCGATGGTGCAGAACCGGGCGAGCTACTACCGCGCGCTGGCGCAGCGCGGCAAGAGCCCGAATTCGTGAAGCCGATGCACGGACAGAGGCGAGCCTTCCCCCTGGTAAGGGTGGATTACGTTGCCACACGCTCGTCCGTAACGGAGCGGGCCTTCCTTCTCGTCGAGAAGATCGGGCGATTTTTGCTTGCAATTCCTTAATTATCTGCGAGTATCAGCCAGGACGGCAACTCTTCATCTGTTTCGTGTTTCAGATCCCACGGACGAGGTCGCGTGACCTCCGACTATCGTTCCTTCAACGGAGATGGACCATGACGTACTTCAAGGCGACGATTGCCGCGGCGACGCTGGCATGCTGCGGGTTGCTGTTCTTCGGCGGCGGCGCCGGCGACGCGGGGGACAAGAAGTTGAAGATCGACCCCAAGATCCTGAAGAAGATCCTCGGCAAGATCGACCCGGAAATCAAGGCGGCCCAGGTTCAGCTCGTCGCGGCACGGAAGGCGATCGACGCGGCGACGAAAAGGATCAAGGCGGCCTTGGTGGACGAGGTCCTCGGCGAGAAGGGCCCGACCGAACTCAAGGCCATCGACGAACTGAAGCTGGCCCTCAAGGCCAGCGAACGGGCTCACAATGACATCGTGCTCGCCACCAAGCACGCCAATCTTGCCCAGTTCTTTGACAAGAGTGGCGATTGATTCTGCCGGCAGCGCGGGCGTCCAGCGCGCGCTGGGCGCCTTTTTGTTTTGCAACAGACGCGCTGGCGTGGCTCACAGCCGGGCGATAGAATCGGCGTATCACCTTCCACCCGAGGACATCATGAAAAAGTCCGCCTCGCGCCGTTCCTTCCTCAGGCAAGCCGCCGCCGCGACCATCGCCGCTCCGCTGTTCGTTCCGCACTTGCTGTCCAAGCCGCCGAGCCGGCGCGTCAAGCATGCCAGCTTCGGCGCGGAGGGCATGGCCGGGTCGGACATCGGCAGCCTGACGAGCCACGCGAGCCTCGATCTCGTTGCCGTCGCCGAAGTCGACAACGCCAAGGTCGTCAATCTGCGCAAGCGCTTCGGCGATCGCGTCCACGTCTATCAGGATTGGCGCGTGCTGCTCGACAAGGAAGGCAAGGGGCTCGACAGCGTCAACGTCAGCACGCCGGATCACATGCACGCGCCTATCGCCATGTCGGCCATGCAGCGCGGGCTGCACGCCTATGTGCAGAAGCCGTTGGCGCATGACATCTACGAATGCCGCCGCCTCGCCGAGGTGGCCCGCGAGCGCAAGCTCGTCACGCAGATGGGCATCCAGATCCATTCGGCCCGCGCCTACAAGCTGGCGGTGCGGTTGATCCAGGACGGCGCCATCGGCCGGGTCCGCGAAGTACACACCTGGAGCAACAAGAAGTGGGGCGATCCCACTCCGCGGCCGGAGCGCAAGGATCCCGTCCCAGCGTCGCTGAACTGGGACATCTGGCTCGGCGTCTGCGCCACGCGTCCCTTCATCGGCGGGAACTACTATCACCCCGGCAACTGGCGCAAGCGCCTCGACTTCGGCACCGGCACCTTCGGCGACATGGGTTGCCACATCTATGACCCGGTCTTCGGCGCCCTCGCCCTGACCGCGCCGATCTCGGTCCGCTCGGAAGGCCCCGCCCCCGGCCGGCACAACTGGGCCAACGACGCTATCATCCACTACGTCTTCCCCGGTACCCGGCACACGGCGGACAAGACGGTGCGCGTCACCTGGTACGACGGCGATGCCCGGCCGCCGCGCGCCATCTTGGAACATCTGGGCGCCCTGAAGGTCCCCGATCAGGGCTCGATCTTCATCGGCGAGAAGGGGGATATGCTGTTGCCGCACGTCGCGAACCCGACGCTGCTGCCGGTCGCGAGCTTCCGCGACTTCCGCATGCCGGAGATCCGCGACGACAACCACTATCACCAGTTCGTCAACGCCGTCCTCGGTGAAGGACGAACCAGCGCGGGTTTCGATTACTCCGGCCCGCTGACGGAGGCGGTGCTACTCGGCGGCGTCGCGACGCACTTCCCGAAGGCGACGCTCGAATGGAACGCGGAGAAGCTGGTCTTCCGCAACAACGACGATGCGAGCCGGCTGGTCCGCCGCGCCTATCGCAAGGGCTGGGAAGTGACAGGCCTCAGCGAGCGGAAGTAAACGATGGCGCAGTACGTCGCCGCGCCGCCCGGCTCGAGCAACTACCGCGGACTTGGCGGCATCTTCGAGTATGTGAACGAGGACGGCGCCCTGCCCCGCTTCAACTGCGGCCAGGCCGCCGCCGCGACATGTGCATTTCCTCGAGTAGGTCCGGCGAGCCGAGCCGGACCTGCCCGCGCGACAACGTTAAGCCGCCGACAAAAAGACCCCAAAAGCAAGCCGTCCCTTCAGGTCCCGCTCGGCGCGCGGGACCTACTGGCTTGCCTCGAAAGAGACCACCCACCCGACAACCTCGGCGGCTGGCTCGGCACGAGCCGGCGCCGCGTCGAACGCGCTCTGCGCTCGCGCGGCTATCGGCCGCACGCCATTCACGGCGAGGAGCGCTTGCGCGCCGCGCTCGGCGCCGGTCTGCCGGTGATCATCACGGTGCAAATCTCGGTGGGCCGTTTCTGGAAGTTCGACATCCCGAGCGGGCACTGGATGGTCGCCTTCGGCTTCGACGACGGGCACATCTACCTGACCAACTGGTGGGATCAGCGCATGGAATGGATGGAGTTCCGCCGCGGCTGGCACGGTTGGGTGCCGGCGTTGACGGGGATGCGCGATACCGGGCTCATCGTGAACCGCGGATAAATGAGACGCAAAGGCGTCATCCTCCGGGGGCTTACGCCGCCCGGCTCGCCTCGCCGGTTTTGGGTCGTAACCGGTCGAGCAGCACGGCGCCAAGAATCACGAGTCCGAGCACGATCTTCTGCACATCGCTCGTCAGTCCCATCAGGTTCATGCCGTTCTGGATGACCGCGATGATGAGGGCGCCGATCAGGGTGCCGAAGATCGTGCCGCGGCCGCCGGAGAGGGAAGCGCCGCCGACGACGACGGCGGCGATGACGAGCAGCTCGTAGGTCTGGCCGTAGTTGGGAGAGCCGCTCTTGAAGAGCGAGGCCTGGATGACGCCGCCGAGCCCTGCCAGCGTCCCACTGATGACGAAGACCGTGATGACGATCCCCCGGACCGGGATGCCGGCGTAGCGCGCCGCCTGCGCGTTGCCGCCGACGGCGTAGATGTAGCGGCCCAGAACGGTGCGGCTCATGACGAAGTGGGCGGCCAGATAAAGGAGGGCCATGAGGACGACGGCGTTGGGAATGCCGAAGAGATCGGACTGGCCGCCGAGCCAGGTGAAGGACTCGGGGACCTGGTAAATCGATTGATGCTCGGAGAGGCGATCCGCCAGGCCGTTGGCGGCGAGCATGACGCCGAGGGTGGCGATGAAGGCGGGCATGGCGAAGCGGGTGACCATGACGCCGGAGAAGAGGCCGACGAGGCCGCAGGCGGCCATGCCGGCCAGGCTGCACAGGACGAGGGCGAGGTCGGATGCTTCCTCGGCTCCGCCCACTTCGCGGATGAGAAGCGTGGTGACGACCGCGGAGAGGGCGATCAGGCTGCCGACCGACAGGTCGATGCCGCCGACGATGACGACCATCGTCATGCCGATGGCAAGGATGGCGATGACGGCGATCTGGTTGGCGACGTTGAGGAGATTGCTCGTCGTGAGAAACGTTGGCCAGGAATAGGGCGCGGGATGGCGGACGGGAACGCCCTTGAGCTGCGGAAACTCTTCGGCGAGGCGGTCGTAGATGGTCCAGACCGAGGTCGGGCGGTTGCAGACGTAGGCGTCGAAGGCGACGCCGGAGCGGACAAGACGGGCGATGGCCTGACGGGCCGCGGGCGGGTCGCCGCGAACGATGCCAGCGACCTCGACGCCCTCCTGCGTGAAAGCCTCCTTCACCCGCTCGGCGTAGTCGCCGTCTCGCGCGGTGTCGCGGACGACGATGAGCACGCGGCGCCCCTTCAGTTCTGGCGCGAGTTGCCGCCGACGCTTGTCGCCCGTCGGGTTGCTGCTCGCTGTAGGTGAGGACGCTGAGGACGACCGCGAGCAGCAGCGGGATGAGCGGCGCATGCCGTGTTCGGATAGGACTGCGCGGAACATGGACTGTCGCGGGAGAGGTCGCATGAGGTGGCGGCGTTTCGCTCGATATCAGGAAGCTTGGCACGCCTGCCAATTTAGAGGAGACTGAGTCGTAATGCCAAGGGAAAACAGTAAGGTTCGGTCCGTGCTGATTGCAGGGATTGCCAGAGGCGGCGCGTGCGGGATATGCTTTAATGATTGTTTAATTGCAAGAGGCTACGATACTTAGAGCATCGCCCCCTTGCCGGAGATTGCGAGCATGCGGGTTCTCCTGGTTGAAGATCACAAGCCCCTCCTGAAAGCGTTGAAGCGCGGCCTTGAAGAAGAAGGTTTCGCCGTGGATACCGCCGAGGACGGCGAGGAGGGGGATTACAAAGCGCGCACGGCCAGCTATGACGTGGTCGTGCTGGATGTGATGCTCCCCAAAATGGACGGTCTGACGCTTCTCAAGGAATGGCGCCGCACGGGCGTCAAGACGCATGTCCTCATGCTGACGGCCAAGGACACGACGGCGGACAAGGTCACGGGCCTCGATCTGGGGGCGGACGACTACCTGACGAAGCCATTCCAGCTGGAAGAGCTGCTGGCGCGGCTGCGGGCGCTCATCCGGCGCAGCCATCAGGTGAAGGATCCGATCCTGCGGATTCACGACCTGGAGATCGACACGGCGGCACGTACGGTGCGTCGCGCGGGCCAGGCCATCCACCTGACGCCGCGCGAATACGCCCTGTTGCAGTTCCTGGCGTTCCATCGCGGCAAGGTCGTGACTCGCTCCATGATCTGGGAGCACCTCTACGACGAATACGACGAGAATACGTCGAACGTCGTCGACGTTTACATACGTTATTTGCGGACCAAGATCGACAAGGGCTTTCATCCCCCTCTCATCCTCACTCGCTGGGGCGAGGGCTACATGCTCCGCGGCGAGGAGGGCAACGGCAAGAGCGACTCATGAGATCGATTCGCCTCTCGCTCATCGTCTATTTCGTCCTGCTGCTGGCCATCGGCCTGGGAGCGGTCTGCGCCCTATTCTATTTCACGACCGCGCAGACCCTTGAGGACAAGGAAGAGAGCGCGCGGCAGCTCTACATGAAGGAATACCAGAACCGCTGCGCGGACGCGCGGGCCAGCCTGGACAAGCACCTGGTGCAGCAGGCGCGCATGCTCGCCGCCCGCACCGGTTCGAGCAGCGTCGCCTACGAGCCGATCATGACGCTCGGCGCCCTCTCGGCCGTCATCTCGCCCCAGGGGCACCTCAACATGCCGCTCTGGGTCGGCGAGGGCTACCATCCGTGGCTGGCGGGCGCCATTTACCGCGCGCGCATGCGGGATGTCTACATCGCGTCACGCCACGAGGACCCGCGCGAGGATCCCTATCTCGATGAGATCCCCGATCCGCGCTACTTCCAGCTCTTCCGCGGCGACGGCACGCTCATGCAGAGCTCCGCGTCGATGGGCGAGTCACGCTTCGACATCGACGAGGACCTGCGCCGTAGCGAGTTGTTCAGCGAGCGCTTCGATACCGTGACCGTGGACGGCAAATCCATCCGCCGTGTCACTTTCACGGGAGCGGTCGACAGTTCAGCACCCCCAACGTCTTCATTCCCGGGCGCCACCGCTTCTTCTTCAAGAACCCGGCGCCTCCGGTTCGCCCGACCATCATCGAGCGCTCCGCCCCGACGTTCTACCTCATGTCCGGTACCGACCTCGGCCCTC